>NZ_JAEKGC010000020.1 GCF_016405885.1 Arthrobacter sp. MSA 4-2
GCGCCCTGGTCGGCATCCAATCCGCCGCCGGCTACGAAGAAGGCCGCCCCCTCCCACAAAGCTGGTAACCGCACCGCGGCAACTGCGCTGAAGGAGGGCCGTTACGTCCGTATGCTCCGGAGCGAGGGGGAACTGCCGGTTCCACCCCTGACCCAGCGGAAATCAGCGCCGGAGACCAGGGCGGGTGCCACCCCGTGGTACCCGCCCTGATCTCCGTGGGCGTAGCCGCAGCCGGATGCCCGGCGACGGCTGCGCCCATTAGCTGACCGTTTTGAGGAATTCGAGCAGGTCGTTGTTCAGGCGCTCCTTGTGCGTGTCCGCCAGACCGTGCGGTGCCCCCTCGTATGCCTTGAACTCGGCTCCATCAATCAGCGCCGATGAAGCCTTGCCTCCGACCTCAAAGGGCACAATCTGGTCCTCCGTGCCGTGGATGACCAGGGTCGGCACATCGAATTTCTTCAGGTCCTCCCGGAAATCGGTCGCGGAGAACGCGGCGATGCTCTCAAAGGCGTTGCGGTGCCCCGAGGCGAGGCTCTGGGTGACGAAGGACATCTGCACCCCCTCACTGGCCGCCCCGGGGTTCTTGTTGTTGCCAAAGAACGGCCCCGAAGCGAGGTCCCGGTACAGCTGGGCCCGGTCGGCCAGGGAACTCTCCCGCAGGCCGTCGAAGACGTCAATCGGCACGCCGCCGGGATTGTCGTCGGTCTTCAGCATGAGGGGCGGGACGGCCGAAATCAGGACCGCCTGGGCCAGCCGGGAGGTGCCGTGCCGGCCGATATAGCGGGTAATCTCCCCGCCTCCGGTGGAGAAACCCATGAGAGTAACGTTTGTCAGGTCGAGGGCATCCATGAGCGCGGCGAGGTCGTCGGCGTAGGTGTCCATCTCATTGCCGTCCCACGTCTGGGTGGACTTCCCATGCCCACGCCGGTCGTGCGCGATGGCGCGGTAACCGTTGCCGGCCAGGAAGAACTGCTGGGATTCCCAGCTGTCGGAGTTCAGGGGCCAGCCGTGGGCCATCACTACGGGCCGGCCGGTCCCCCAGTCCTTATAGAAGATTTCGGTGCCGTCTTTGGTGGTTACAAAGCTCATCGCTACGCCTTCCGACTCTGCTGTGGGGGATCCGGGCTCCGCATCAGGTACCGGCGCCCGGTAGAGCAATAGTCGCGCAGACGCGCCAGCGGCCGAACGGTATGCGTTAAATGGCCCGAATGTGACGGCCCGCGGTGAACGAGCGATTTTTGACTGTAGACCCGGTACCGGGCCCCTGGCCGGTGGATCCTAGACCTTGGCGAGCCTCGCCCTCAGGGCTGCGTTTTCGGCTTCGAGCCTGCCGACGCGCTGGCGGACCGGGTCGATAATTTCCTCGAGTTCGGCCAGCGTATACCGGGGGGTGATGTGCCGGGGGCAGTTCCAGTCATAGGCCTCGACCTCAACGATGACGGCGCGCTCGACGGCCCCCTGGTAGCCCTCCACTGTCAGGGCCTTGAGGATGTCCGGGCCGTCTTCAGGAGTGACGATCCGCGCGCGGCCAAAGAGCTTGAGGCGGGTTTGGCTCGCATAGTCGACGGCGATGATCGAAACCCTCTCCATCGCGCTGATGTTGCCTGTGCTCACGTATTGCAGGTTGCCCTCGAAATCCGCCCAGCCGATGGTGTGCTTGTCCAGGACCTTGAGGAAGCCCGGCGGGCCGCCGCGGAACTGCACGTAGGGCCACCCGGTCTCCCCCATGCTGGCGAGGTACATCCCGTCCCGCTCCTCGAGGTAGGTCTGCTCGCGCAGCCCCAGCGGGTCGGCAGCGGAGTCCGCGAGAGCGCCGGCGTCCGGGGCCGGGAAGTAGCCGGCGGTTCCGTGGTGTTCCTGCACCTTCCGCACCGAGGAGGTGAAGGCGATGTCTGCGTAGTGTTTGCTCATTGCGGTCCTTCACGAGGAGTGGGGCGTGGCCGGGGCAGGAGAAGCCTGCCCCGGCGGAACCGGGAAGCCGTCAGCTTGACCCCATCAGCCGCATGCCCGGCCGGGCTTCCTACCTTACTTTCCGGGTGAGGAAGTCGCGGATGAGGTCGGCGATTTCGTCGCCGTGGGTCTCCAGGGCGAAGTGGCCTCCGTCGAGCAGGTGTAGCTCCGCGTCGGGCAGGTCTCGCAGATAAGCCTTGGCCCCCTCGGCGCCGAAGATCGGGTCATTCTTTCCCCAGGTGATCAGCGTGGGCGGGAGGTGGGTGCGGAAGTACTCCTGGAATCCCGGATAGAGATCGAGGTTGAACTGGTAGTCCCAGAAGAGCTGCAGCTGGATCTCGGTGTTGCCCGGGCGCTCCATCAGGGTCTGATCCAGGGTCCAGGTCTCCGGCGAGAGCCGGTTCAGCCGGTCCTCCGGCACCCCGAAGGTGTACTGCCACTTGGTTCGCTCGGGCAGGAAGTACTTTCGCACGCCGGCCTCGTTGGCGGGCCGGTCCTTGGCGTGGGCGAACAGGATGTCCCAGAACGGGGTGAATCCCTCCAGATAGGCGTTGCCCGACTGCACCAGCAGGGCGCTGACCCGCTCCGGCTGCGTGCTGGCGATGCTCAACCCGATGGGGGCGCCGTAATCCATGATGTACACGGCGAACTTATCGAGCTTCAACTGGTCGATGAACTTCACGGTGATCTCGGTCAGGTGCTTGAAGGAGTACTCAAAGCCCTGGACCTGCGGCGCATCGGAAAAACCGAACCCGATCATGTCAGGGGCCACCAGATGGAAGTTCCCCGCCAGGTCCCTCATGAGCCGACGGAACATGTGCGAGGAGGTGGGAAAGCCGTGAAGCAGCAGGATGGTGGGTTTCGAAGGGTCTCCGGCCTCCCGGTAAAACACCGTATGCCCGTCGACCTGTGTGGTGTGCGTATGGGTGAGGGTGCCGGAGGTTGTGAAGGCGCCAGCGCCCTCCGTAGTAGTCATCTCGAATGATCCTTCCTTGGCATCGTGAGACCACGTGGAAGTCAAACGCTGGCAGGAACGCCGGTGGCAGTCAACGATGTGGCGCCCGCCGAAGTTTTGTGACACCCGCGCGTTTTCGCCGGCATCGGCAGGTGTCAGCCTTCCCGGGTGTAGCGGGCGTCCACAGCAGGTCCATCAGCCGGCCCGCCTGGGCCCGCTGCGCTGACTCTCCGGCGGCCAGCGCAATGCCGGCCAGGCTGATCAGGATGGCATCGGCGGGGACGTCGCTGCGCGCACCCTCCTGTTCCACCGCGGCATCGAGCAGCTCCTGAATTGCCGCATTCAGCAGGTCCCGGCTCTCGGCATGAGGGGTTCCGCCCGAGGCGATGACCTCATGCAGGGCGTCGGCCATGCCGATCTTCGTTGTCATGTAATCCATGAAAAGGTCCATCCAGGCGCGCAGGGCGGCCCGGGGCTCCAACCGCTGAAGCAGCTCCGGCACGGCGCTGCAGACGCTTGTCAGTTCGTTGCGGTAGGCCGCTTCGATGAGGGATTCCCGGGTCGGAAAGTGCCGGTAGAGGGTGCCGATCCCGACGCCTGCTTCCCGGGCGATCGCGTCGAGGGTTGCCTCCAGCGTGGAACCTCCCGCGCCCTGGCCGCCGCCGGAGCGGAGGTCACCCTGGCCGTGCGGAACCTGGAGGCGGGCAGGCGCACCGCAGCCGAGATCACCGCGCAAACCGGCAACACGGCGGTTCACGTCGCTTCACTGGAGCTCACCGATCAGGGCTCGATCGATGCCTTCACCGCAGCATGGGAAGGTCCCCTGCACATTCTGGTCAACAATGCCGGGATCATGGCCCTCCCGCAGCGCCACCTGACCCCCGAGGGCTGGGAACTGCAGTTCGCCACAAACTACCTGGGCCACTTCGCGTTGACCCTGGGTCTGCACGGCGCCCTGGCCGCCGCAGGCAACGCGCGGATTGTCTCGGTGAGTTCAAGCGCCCAACTGGTATCCCCGGTGGTCTTCGACGACATCCACTTCGAAAACCGCGAGTACAACGAATGGCTCGCCTACGGACAATCCAAGACGGCCAACGTACTCCTGGCTGTGGAGGCCACCCGGCGATGGGCGAAAGACGGCATCACCGCCAACTCCCTGATGCCCGGCGGCATCCGCACCGGCCTGCAGCGCCACCAGGAGAACAACCCCGAAACCCGTGCCATCTTCGACGCCTACCCTTGGAAGACCCTGGAGCAGGGATCATCGACGTCGGTCCTGCTGGCGGCTTCGCCCCTGCTCGAGGGAATCGGCGGACTCTACTTCGAAGACAACAACGAAGCAGAACAGACGACCGAGCCCGGCTCGCAGAGCGGGGTCCACCCCCATGCGCTGGATCCCGAGGCCGCAGCACGCCTTTGGGACCTCGGCGTCGAAATAATCGCGGCCCGCCGCGAGGGCACCGCATAACCGCAGGACAGGAAAGAGAAGTCAGGATCAGCAGGAGGAACTCCCTGGCGGGGAGTTCCTCCTCCGCTCTGCGGCGGTTCGACTCCTGGTCGACCCCCACCGGTGGAGTGCAGTTGATCACTGCAGGCGCCGGTGATTTCCCCTGCGCTCCCCATTAATGGACAATTAAGACAAGAACTCTTTCCGGTCTGCATCCAGCAGCAGCTGGCGAGACCCTCCAGGCCGGCCCTGTCGAAGTGATCCCCACAGCCGGTGAACGGCGCAGGATCCGGGTCCCAGGGGCCGCCACCCACCCTTCCCCCCCAAAAGGATTTCCCATGAGCAACGACATCACTGCCATCGCCGAGACCATTTACGAGCGGCTCTGCTCCGGATTCACCAACGGCGACTGGGACGCCTTCTTCGCCTACGTCGAGGACGAACTGCCCGTCGCCTGGCCCACCGAACCCGGAGCGGGAAGCTACGCCGGCGTCGAAGGACGGCAGTTCCTCGAACAGCAGCTGCGCTTTTTCGGCGGCGAGCACCGCCTGACCGAGATCACCCGCACCGCGACCACCGTCGCAGGGGACACAGTGTTCTTTGAGGACATCAGCCGCGGCGAGATCGGCGGCGCTCCCTACCACGCACGCCACTGCGTCATCCTCACCATCCGGGGTGGCAAGGTCGCGGGCTTCCGTGAATATGTCGCCCGGCAGCAGGCCGGCTCCTAATCCTTGATCCCCTCGCCGGCGGCGTGGGCCTGCCGCCCGACCGCGCCCCGTGCGCGGCGGCTGGGAATGCCACGCACTACAGGTCGGCCATCTTCCCCGGCACTTAGCCGGGGAAGGCGGACAGGGCGCGCTCCGCGACCTTCATGAGTTCGGCGCGGCCTGCGCCGCCGGCGGCCTGAACGGCGAGGCCCGCCGTAACGGAAGCCAGATACCGCGCGAGTTCGGTCGGGTCTTCGGCGGCGGACAGGTCACCGGCGTCGATGGCCTCCTGGAAGCGCTCGACGAAGCGTTGCTCCCCCGCTCTGCGGCTGGAGGCCAGGAAGTCCACGATCCGCTGGTCCTGGGGATGGCCCGAGAGTCCGCCCTGGATCGAAAGGCACCCCGGCGGCCGCCCCGGCAGGGTGATGGCTTCAACGTTCTTGCGCAGGTAGTGGGCCGCGACCTCCCGGGCGGACGGCTTCGCCAGAGCCTCGTCAACGTAGGCCATCTCCACCTGGGCGTACCGGCCGACGGCCAGCCGGAACGTGTGCTCCTTGTTTCCAAAGGCGGCATACAGGCTCGGCCTGCTGATGCTCATCGCCGTCGTGAGGTCGTCGAGGGTGGTCCCCTCGTACCCCTGGCGCCAGAACACGTCGACGGCGCGCTCCAATGCCCGGTCTACATCGAACTCCCGGGGCCTGCCTCGAACCGCCATGACGCCCACTCCCCTCCGCTGCCGCCCATCACCATGCTCTTCCGCAGAGCAGCTCATCTATACTCTGGGGAACATAACTGCAGCGCGGGAAATTTCCCTCTGCGGCGCCGGCCGGTCCCGAAGACGTCCCGCAGGCACCCCGTCGCGGTGAGGAAGTTCCGGCCCAATCAAAACGGGCCGCCACGCCGGTGGCGTGACGGCCCGTTCCGCAGTAGGAACTACGCTCCGTAGCCACCGTCGATATTCAGGACGGTGCCGGTGACGTAGGACGCCCCCGGGCTGGCAAGGAAAAGCACGCCCGCGGCGATCTCCTCGGGGCGTGCGAAGCGGCCCAGCGCCGTGTAGGAGTTGAACACCTCGGCCATGTCGCCGCTTTCCGGGTTCATTTCGGTGTCGGTGTAGCCGGCCTGCAGGACGTTGATGTTGATCCCCCGGGCTGCGAGGTCGCGGGAGGCACCCCGGCTGAAGCCGGCCAGGGCGGACTTGGCTCCGGCATAGTCAGCCAGTCCCGGCGAGCCGACGCGCGTGCCGACGCCCGAGCCGATGCTGATGATGCGCCCGCCCTCGGGCAGGTGCGGGATGGCGGCGCGGATGGCCGCGACGATGTTGGTGTAGTTGATCCGGTGCTGGCGTTCAATGGCGTCGAAGTCCTCGAACTCGCTGGCCACCGGGGCCCACACGGTGATGCCGGCGTTGTTGACGAGGATGTCCAGCTTGCCGAAGTGCCCGACAACCCGCTCGATGAGCGCAACAGCCTGGGCCTGGTCGGCCTGGTCGGCTTGGAAGGCCGCGGCGCGCACACCGTGGGCCTGGAGCTCAGCGACGGTCTTCTCGGCTGATTCGGTGTTTCCGGCGTAGCTAATGGCAACGTCCGCCCCGGCCGCCGCAAAGGCCCGCGCGGTCGCCCCGCCGATGCCGCGGCTTCCGCCGGTGACGAGTACTACTTTGCCTGCAAATTCCTGTGACATGTGTCTGATTCCGATCCGGGCCCAGGCCCTAAAGTTTTTGACTACATGGATCAGAACTAGGGCCGTCCGATTTTTATTCCACGGGGAACAGAAATAGTTTGAACGGCCCCGATCGGCGCTCCGGGTGGCCCGCATCGTGCCGACGGCGCGGACGTTCCGCGCCATGGCCTCCCCTACCATTGAGTCCATCGAGGCGAGCGCCGAGGCGACCGAAGGGCAGGCAATGACAAAACTGACGATCCTCGCGGGCGGTGTCGGTGGTGCGCGGTTCGTCCGTGGGGCCCGGACCCTTGCCGAGGTGATGGACCTGGACATCACTGTCATCGCCAACACCGGGGACGACCTCTGGCTCACGGGACTGCGGGTCTGTCCCGACCTCGACTCCCTGATGTATTCCCTCGGCGGAGCGAACGACACCGAGCGCGGCTGGGGCCGGGCCGGCGAGTCGGAACGGGTCAGCGCCGAATTGACCGCGTACGGGGTGGGCTGGCCCTGGTTCACCCTGGGGGACCTCGACCTGGGGACCCACATCGCCCGCACCGCCCTGCTGCGTGAAGGGCTTTCCCTCACCGAAGCCACTCAACGCCTGGCGGCGCGCTGGAACCTTGGAGTGCGGCTGCTGCCGGCCACCGATGACGAGGTGGAGACGAACGTCGAGGTGGCCAACGAGGATGGGAGCACCCGGTTCATCCACTTCGAGGAGTGGTGGGTGCGCCACCGGGGCAATATCCCGACCCGCCGGTTCGTCCAACAGGGTCTCGAGTCCGCGGCCGCCGCCCCGGCCGCCCTCGAGGCGGTCGCCTCGGCCGACGTCGTGCTGTTCGCCCCGTCGAATCCCGTGGTGTCCATCGGGACCATCCTCACGCTGCCCGGCATGGGCCAGGCGCTGCGTGACACCGCGGCCCCGGTCGTCGGGGTGTCGCCGATCATCGGCGGCGCCGCGGTGCGGGGCATGGCCGAGCTGTGTCTGCGGACCATTGGCGTGGAGGTGTCTGCCGCCGCCGTCGGCCTGCACTATGGATCCCGCCCGGCCGGCGGGCTCCTCGACGGCTGGCTCGTCGACTCCGCCGACGCCGGGGCACTGGGACCGCTGCGCGCGGCCGGGATGGAGGGACGGGCGGTCCCGCTGTGGATGACCTCCGATGAGTCATCGGCGGCCATCGTGGCCGAGGCGCTGAACCTCGCCGCCGGGACGCGGTCGGCCTAGGCGGCCGGCAGTCCCCGGGCGGCGACGGCCCGCGCCGTGTGGGCCCCGACCCCGCGCCGCATCAGGAAGGTGAGATCGGGGAGCTCGTCGACATCCCAGCGCAGCGGGGAGGACGGGGGGACGTCAAGCACCGTGTGGCCGCTCCCTTCGTGCCGTTGACGGGAGCCCGGCCCGAACTTCGGGTCGACATCCGGCGCCCGGCCGGCCAGCAGAGTGGTTCCCCTGCCGGAGTGGTCCGTGACCATCGCCCGCCCTGACCGCCCGGCGGCGGCGAGGACCCGGTCGAGGTCGGCGGCTCGAACCCCGGGCAGGTCCGCGGTCGCCACCGCCGCCGGACCCGGCCCCGCCCGGCGGAGGCCCGCCGCAACCGCGGGATTCAGGCCCCGGCCGGGGTCATCGACGATCAGCACCCCGTGCGGGGCGGTGGCCCGCATCCGGGCGTCGTTGCTGACCAGGATGACCCTTCGGACGGCGCGGCTCTCCTGGGCGGCCGCAAGGGTGTCGAGGGCGAAGGCCAGGGCGAGGTCCTCGACGCCGTCGAGCTGCCGCCGCAGGCGCGACTTGGCAAGATGGAGCCCTTTCACCGGGATGACCAGGTTCCAGGTCACCGCTGATCCCTCCCGCCGAAGGCGAACACCGGACGCCCCGTCAGGGGGTTGTCGAGCCTCACTGCGGGCACTCCGTACACGGAGCGGATCAGCCCGGGGGTGAGTGTGCTGGCGGTTTCCCCGCTGGCGACCACCCGTCCTCCCGCCAGGACAATGACGTGGTCGCAGTAGGCTGCGGTGAGGTTGATGTCATGCAGCGCCGCAACGACGGTGGACCCGCCGAGCGCGAGCCCCCGGAGCAGGTCGAGCACCCCGGCCTGGGCGCTGAGGTCGAGGTGGTTCGTGGGTTCGTCCAGCAGCAGCACCCCGGTCTCCTGGGCCAGCGCACGGGCGATGTGCACCCGCTGGCGCTCCCCGCCCGAGAGGCTGTCGAGCCGCCGTGCGCCAAATCCCTCAAGGCCCACCTGGGCCAGGCTGCGCTGCACAATGAGCTCGTCCCGGGTGGTTTCCGGGGCGTACGCGGGGCGGTAGGGCAGGCGTCCGAGCAGGACGGCGTCGGCCACGCTCAGGGGGACGTCGACGTCGACCTGCTGGTCGACGAAGGCAAGGTGCTGCGCCCGCACCTTCCGCTTCATACTCCGCAGGTCCGTCCCGGCGAGGCTGACCTGCCCGGACGTCGGTTTCAGGACCGCCGCAATCAGGCGGAGGAGGGAAGACTTGCCGGCCCCGTTGGGCCCGAGGAGGCCCGTGACGGCGGAGCCAGGAAGGGCGCATTCGATCCCTGAGAGGATCACGCGCTGGCCAGCGCTGTAACTGAGGCCGTGCGCCCGCAGTTCCCCGGCGGCGGCGATTGACCCTGCCGCGCTCATGACTGTGCCTTCCGCCGCCATAGCAGCACGGCGAACACCGGTGCGCCGATCAGCGCGGTAACGATTCCCACCGGGATCTCCCGCGGCTCGAATACCGTGCGGGCGAGGGTGTCGGCCCAGACCAGGAACACCGCGCCGGCCAGCGCCACGGCCGGCAGCAGGACCCGGTGCCGCGCACCGGTCAGCAGCCGGACGGCATGGGGAAGAATCAGCCCCACGAAGCCAATGGAGCCGCTGACCGAGACCATCGCCCCGGTCAGCACCGCCGTTCCGGCGAGCAGCACCCAGCGCAGCACCGGGACATTGAGCCCGAGGGCCCCTGCGGCGTTGTCCCCGAAGGAGAATCCATCGAGCAGTCCTCCCGATAGCAGAATCGGGATCCCGGCGAGCAGGAACGCGGCCGCGCTGATCGTCACGGAGGTCCAGGTGCTGCCTGCCAGTGAGCCGAGGAGCCAGTTCAGGACCTCCCGGTAGGAATCTCCCTTGGAGGAGAAGAAGATGATGAAGGATGTCAGGGCCGAGGCGGCGGAGGAGACGGCGAGGCCGGCGAGGACGGTGCGGGAGGGGTTGATCGACCCGGCCGCGGCGGCCAGGGACAGGGTGAGCACCAGCGCGGCCATCGCCCCGGCGAACGCCGCGACGGGAAGCACGACGGCGGCACCGAGCAGCAGGACCGAAACGGCACCCAGGGAAGCCCCCGAACTCAGTCCCAGGAGGTAGGGATCAGCAAGCGGGTTCCGTGTGAGGGCCTGCATCACGGCGCCGCTGAGGGCGAGCCCGGCCCCGACGAAGGCGGCCGTCAGCAGCCGCGGCAGCCTCAGCTCCCAGAGGATGGCCTGCTGCACCGATGACAGGGCCGCCGCGTCAGCACCTGCCGGAGAGGTGCCGGCGACACGGTCGGCGGCCGAGCGTGCCACCTGGAGGAGTGAGATGTCGGCCGGCCCGATGGTCAGCGCAAGCACCACGGAGACGGCGAGCACACCTCCGAGTGCCAGCGGCACCAGGGCGGCCGGGCGTGCCCCCGCCCTGCGCACTGCCGCCGACGGGAAGCCGGTGGGCGGGGCGCCGTCGCCGGGGCGGGCGCGGTGCTGCAGGCTCACGGATCGAGCGGGTCGAGCAGACGCAGCTGATCCTCGAGGGACCGTGCCGTGTCCACGCTTCGCACGCCCGCTTCGCCGCCCGCGAAGGGAACCGTGAGGTAGCGGGATTCCCGGACGGCGCGGAGCTTAGCCGTGGCCGGGTTGGCGGTGAGGTGGTCGACCTTCTGCTGGGCGGTGTTCCAGGCCGCGTCAACGAGGACGATCACATCAGGATCGGCCGCGGCCACGGCCTCCCAGGACATGGCACTCCAGCTGTCGTCGATGTCCGCGGCGACGTTCCGCAGGCCCACGGTCTCCATCAGCAGCTGGGGTGCGCCCGTGCCTGCTCCCACGTACGGCGTCTTCTCCCCCGAGCTGTACCACAGGGCGGACAGGCCGGACCCATCCGGAGTGATTGCTGCCAGCTTGTCCGCCTCCTGCGAGACGACCAGGTCGGCCCGGGCCTCCACGCCGAAGATACGGCCCATCTCCGTGATGTCGTCGAAGATGGAGTCGAAGGTCAGTGGATCGGGCTTGTAGCCCTCCGCCTTGCACGCTGCCGGCGAGACGTACGTCCGAACCCCGAGTGCCTCAAGGGACGCGCGGTCCCCGGCTCCCTCGGCGGAGAAGTTTGACTCCCACCCCCCGTAGACGAGGTCCGGTTCCAGGGCCAGCGTGGCCTCGGTCCCCGGAAGCTGCTCGGAGAGCACGGGAATCCGGGCGTCAGCATGCGCGTCGGGCAGCGGCCCGTCGGCGAAGGCGCTGCCGACGATCGTGCTTCCGAGGCCGAGGCTGAGCAGCATCTCGGTGGCGGTCGACTTGATGGTGACGACGCGCTCGGGCGCCGCCTCGAAGGTGACCTGGGTGCCGCAGTTGTCGATGGTCGCCGGATATCCTGCGGCGGCCGTGCCGCCCGGGGGTTCCACCGGGGACGACGTCTGGGAGGGGCCGGCGCAGCCGGCGGCAAGGAGGATCAGGGCACCGGCAGTCGCGAGGTATCGGGTGGTGGAAAACATTATCCGTCCAGGGGGCGCAGGGAACGCTTCGGTTGAAGCGCTGGAGTTGGCCCACCCGTGGCCCAGATCGAGGCCACCCGACCGGCAGACGCGCCGATGGAGGTGCTCCAAGAATAGCACCGAGAGCTCGATATACGTACCGTATGGAACATAATATGACCAGGGTCACGGCCCGGCGGGGCGCGCCATATTGCGTCCACCACCGCTGGTTTTGGTTTTTTAGAACGAACTGTCCAAAAATGGGAATATCCTCATCCGCCGCTGGTTATACGTACCGTACGATACAAAATCATGGCCCCGGCCACTCCCCCTGAGGAACCCAATGTCTGAAAACACAAGCCTTTCCGGCAAGACCGCCCTCGTCACCGGCGGCTCCCGCGGCATCGGAGCCGGCATCGCCCGCTCCCTGGCCGCCCAGGGCGCCACCGTCGCCCTGACCTACTGGTCCTCCGCTGACGCCGCCGACGCCCTGGTGGCCGAGATCGCGGCTGTCGGCGGCAAGGCCGTTGCAGTGCGCGCCAACAACGCCGACCCCGACGCCGCCCGCCAGGGGGTCCGGGACGCCGTGGACGCCCTGGGCTCCCTGGACATCCTCGTCAACAATGCCGGCGGCGGCTGGTTCGAGCCCTTCACCGAAACCCCCGACGAGCACATCGAGGCCTCCATCGACCTCAATATCCGTGGCACCGTCTACACCACCCAGGAGGCCCTCAAGCACCTTCCCGACGGCGGCCGGATCATCACCATCGGCAGCATCAACGCCATCAGCATCCCCTTCGTCGGCGGTGCGATCTACGGCATGAGCAAGGCCGCCCTCGTCGGCTTCACCAAGGGCCTGGCCCGCGACCTCGGGGCCCGCGGCATCACCGCCAACCTCCTGCAGCCCGGCCCTATCGACACCGACGGCAACCCCGCCGACGGCGAGTCCGCCCACATCATGGCCGGCATGACTGCCCTGAAGCGCTTCGGCACCCCCGCCGACGTCGGGGCCCTCGTCGCGTGGATCGCCAGCGACGCAGCCAACTACCTCACTGGGGCCACCATCTCCAACGACGGCGGCTGGACCGCCTGACCCCTGCCGACCAGCACACCCCACGGCGTTCCGGAAACCGCGGCCGTGGGGTGCGCCGGCGGCACCACGGAGGACACCCCTCCGCGCTTACACCGACGAACGAAACACCTGGCAGGCAGCGCGCCCAGCCCAGATCCGGACGATGGAGACCCCATGAATAATCAGAACGCCCCCGTAGCACTCGGCCGGGTTGGCATGTGGAGCATTGAACTCAGCGGCATCGAACCAGCAGTGGCAACCGAGGTGGCAGCCGAACTCCACTCCCAGGGTTGGGGTGCCATCTGGCTTGTCGGTGCGGGAGGCCCGGGAATGTGGAACGCAGCGGAGCGGATGCTCGACGCCGGCAGCGAAGCGGCCGTCGCCTTCGGTGTCATGAGCATCTGGGGGGCGGACGCCGACGCCGCCCCGGCCGAGCACGAACGCCTGACCTGGAAGTTCGGGCCCCGGCTGATGAGCGGATTCGGGGTCAGCAACCCCCACTCGGCCGCCGCCGTTGGCAAGGACTTCACCACTCCGATCAATGAGATGAACAAGTACCTCGACATGCTCGACGGCGCGGCGCCGGCCCTTCCGCGCTCCCAGCGCCTGCTCGGAGCCCTCGGCCCCCGCATGGTCGACCTCGCGGGCCGGCGCACCGCAGGTATCCACCCCTTCCTGGTCACCGCCGAATCGAATGCGGGCTACCGGGACATCCTGGGCGGGGATTCGTTGATCGCGCCGCACCTCGGCGTCGTTCTCGAGGAAGACCCCGCTCGCGCACGCGCCATCGCCCGCCGCGGTGTGGGCATGTTCATCGGGTTCCCGGCCTACCAGGCCAACCTGCGCCGCCTCGGCTTCACCGATGCCGATCTCATCCCGGGCGGAAGCGACCGGCTGATCGATGCGACCGTCGCCTGGGGCAGTGTGGACCGGATCGCGGACCGCATCGCCGAACACCACGCAGCAGGTGCCGACCATGTGGCCCT
Organism: Arthrobacter sp. MSA 4-2; assembly: GCF_016405885.1. Taxonomy (GTDB): domain Bacteria; phylum Actinomycetota; class Actinomycetes; order Actinomycetales; family Micrococcaceae; genus Arthrobacter_D. The sequence goes on from NZ_JAEKGC010000020.1 coordinate 13,502, forward strand.
GCACGTGATGAATGGGCAGCCGGGGCTCCCGCTCGCCGAGTGGCGCGAACTCGCCCCCCTGGCACGCCGCTAGTACAGGCGCGCCCTCCCGGCACCCCTCCCCCCTACCGTGAAAGAGAAACTGCCATGACCACCTCGTCGAACATCGGGTACGCCGCCATGCTCGAACAGTTCCACCCGACCGAGGCGGTCGCGCTGGCGGCCTACGCCGAGGAAAGAGGCTTCAACGGGGTGATGGCGGCCGATCATTTCCAGCCCTGGGTGCCGGCCCAGGGGCAGTCCTCGTTCGTGTGGAACGTCCTGGCCGCCGTGGGTGAACGCACCCGCGGCGGCTTCGGGCCGGGCGTCACCACGCCCACGTTCCGATGGCACCCGGCGATGGTGGCGCAGGCGTCGGCTACCCTTGCCGCCATGTATCCGGGCAGGCACTGGCTCGGGCTGGGCTCGGGCGAGGCCCTCAACGAGCACATCGTGGGCGGGTACTGGCCGGAGGTCCCCGAGCGCATCAACCGCATGTTCGAGGCGATCGACATCATCACGAAACTGTTCACCGCGTCCCTGGCCGGCAGGGATGTCCGCCATAACGGCCAGTACTACAAGATGGAATCGACCCGGCTGTGGACCATGCCCGAGGTTCCCCCGGAAATCCACGTCGCGACGGCCGGCCCCGTGACCGCGAAGCGGGCAGGCAAACACGCTGACGGGCTGATCACCGTCGGGGCGCCGCTTGGGAAAATCGAGTCGCTGTTCGAGCGGTTCCATGCGGGGGCGGCCGAGGCGGGCAAGGACCCGGCCACACTGAAAAAGGTCCTCCAGCTCCACCTCAGTTGGGCCGACACCGACGAGGCCGCCCTGGCCAACGCGATGACGGAGTGGCCCAACGGCGGTATGAAGTTCCCCAAGGGCGACATCCGCTCGCCCTTCGAACTTGAGCAGATGGCCAAACTGGTGCGGCCCGAAGACTTTGAGGGGCGCATGGTGATCTCGGCGGATCCCGACGTCCACCGTGCACAGATTCAGCGGTTCGTTGACCTCGGCTTCGACACCATTTATCTCCACAACGTCGGCCGCAACCAGCGGGAGTGGATCGACGAGTTCTCCAGCAGCGTCCTTCCGGCCCTGAGGTGGTAGGCATGGATCAGCTACAGGCCTTCGCGCTCCAAGGAATCGGGGAGATCACCGAGGGTACGGATCTGGGGGAAGTAATCCGGGAGGTCTCGGCCGGGACGCTGCGGAACGGCGACATCCTCGTGGTGTCGTCGAAGATCTTCTCGAAAGCCGAGGGCCGCCTGGTGCGGGCCGAGGACCGGGAGGAGGCAATCACCCAAGAAACCGTGAGGGTCGTTGCCACCAGGACCCACCCCGGCGGTGTGACGCGCATTGTGGAAAACCGCAACGGGATCATCGCGGCGGCAGCGGGAGTCGATACGAGCAATACGGCGGCTGGCACCGTCCTGCTGCTGCCCCTCGACCCGGATGCCTCGGCCCGGCGGCTGTGCCGCAGCCTCAGGAAGGCCACCGGGCTGCGGCTCGGCATCATCATGTCCGATACGCTCGGCCGGCCCTGGCGGCAGGGCCAGACGGATGCGGCCATCGGGGCGGCAGGGGTGCAGGTGCTCGAGGACCTCCGGGGGACCCGCGACCGCGCAGGCCACCTGCTCAAGGTGTCGGTTCCGGCGGTCGGCGATGAGATAGCCGCCGCCGCGGACCTGGTCAAGGGAAAGGCCGAAGGGGCCCCCGTCGCCGTCGTCCGCGGACTTTCGCGCTTCGTCGTCGACGACGCCGACCTGAACTCCACCCCCGGCGCAGCGAGTTTGGTGCGGCCGGCGGCGGAGGACATGTTCAGGCAGGGCTCCGAGGAGGCCTATGCGGCCGGATACGCCGCCGGGCTGGCGGCCCGTCCCGCCGGGGACTGAGCGTCCGCCGCGCCGGCGCGGCCTGGTGGAGTTCAGGGGCGGTAACCGTTCAGTGGGCCGGCCCGGGCACCACGATGCCGTTTTCGTACGCATACACCACCGCCTGCACCCGGTCCCGCAGGCCCAGCTTCATCAGGATGCGCCGCACGTGGGTCTTCACCGTCGCCTCCGAGAGGAAGAACCGTTTCGCCAGCTCCGCGTTCGACAAACCCTCCGCCACCGCCTCAAGGACCTCGCGCTCCCGCGGGGTCAGGTCGGCCAGCCGCTTATCCGGCGCCGCTGGAGCCGCCTGCGCCGGTGCCAGTGACCTCACATAGGTTTCCAGCAGCCGCTGGGTGACCCGCGGCGCGACGACCGCATCACCGCTGGCCACCACGCGCACCGCCGAGACGAGGTCCGACGGCGCCACATCCTTGAGCAGGAAGGCCGACGCGCCGGCCTGCAGCCCGGCGAACGCATACTCATCGAGGTCGAAGGTGGTCAGGATGATGATGCGCGATGCCACCCCGGAGGCGGTGATCCGCCGCGTGGCCTCGATCCCATCCCCCAGCGGCATCCGCACATCCATCAGGATGACATCGGGAACCAGCCTGCTCGCAAGGCGGACCGCCTCCTCCCCCGTGCCGGCCTCCCCCACCACCTCGAGATCCGGCTCGCCCTCGAGGATCAGCCGGAAACCCATCCGCAGCAGCGGCTGGTCATCGGCGAGCAGGACCCGAACGGGTCCGCCCTGCGTGGTGGGGTTCGTCGTCATTGTTCCCTTTCCTCTCTTGGTGTCCCGCACCGTCGCCGGTGTCGGGAACGATCAGCTGTGCCTCAACGACCCAGCCGCCCGAGGGCCTCGCGCCGCTTTCGGCGGTGCCCGAATAAATTGCGGCCCGCTCCCGCATGCCGGCGACGCCCCGGCTGGAGCCGAGGGACACCGCGGGGTCCATGGCGCCCCGCCCGTCGTCGGAGATCCGCAGGGCCACCCGGTCCCCGGCCCGCGCGATGGAGACATCCACAGCCGTGACGCTCTTGCCGTAACGCAGGACATTTGTCAGTGACTCCTGGATGATCCGGTACACGGTGAGCTGGAACGCCGGATCCTCGGGCAGCCCCGGCCCACTGCTCGTCACGCGCAGCGGCAGGCCCGCCGCACGGAAGCCGTCGAACAGCTGCGTCAGCGAGCCCGACGCCGGGAGCGGCTCAAGGGAACCGGCCTGTGCCTCAAGGCGGAGGACACCCAGGACCCGGCGCATGTCGGCGGTTGCGGCACGGCCCGTGCTGGAGAGCTCACCGAGGACGGCCAGCGCCCGGTCGGGGTCGCGCTTCATGACGACGGCGGCGCCGTCGGCGAGCGCCACCATGACCGTCAGGGAGTGCGCGATCACGTCGTGCATCTCCCGGGCGATGCGGTTCCGCTCCTCCGCCGAGGCCAGTTCCGCGTTGCGGGCGGCCCACCGGCGCACCTCCTGCTCATGCTCGCGGTCGCGCCGGACGGTGACCCCGATCCCGACCGCGACGGCCGACAACATGACGAGGAACCCGATAAGCAGGAAGATGATGCCCGGCGCCTCCTCGAACCTCTCGCTGGGCCCGAGGAAGATGGCTCCTACCGTCAGGATGGTCGCACTGGCCGCTGCGGCGAGGGTTTTCCCCAACGGATAGGCCGCGGCCACCGTGTACAGGGCGGCCAGGACGGCGGCGCTGATGCTGACGGCCCCCCCGGCGAGGAGGGTCACCGGTGGATCGAGCAGCGCCACCACGGTGAGGACGGTCAGCGGACGGTCCCGGCGGACCGCGAGCGCCCCGGCGGCCAGGATGACGCCCGTCAGGCCCAGCCAGTTACCGGACGACGCCGCCAGGACGATGGCGTCGGGGAGGGCGATCACCAGGTAGGCCAGGACGACGACGGCGTCCATCGCGCGCGGGTGCCGGCGGAAGAACCGCCGGAGCGGTCCGCGCCTGCGGGCATTGAGCTCGGTGAGGGAGCCCGCGTCCGTTCCTTCCGCGGGCCCCCTCACCGAGGGTGTGTCACTCATGGTTTTGTTCCATGGGGCGAGTGTAAGCGCGCGATCAGACGTCCCGCTTCTTGGTGACGAGCAGCGATGCGGCCAGGAGCAGGAGCGACCAACCGCCAAGTATCAGCGCACCCTGCCACTGGGTGAACGCGCCCTCGGCGATGGTGGTCGCGACCATCTGATCCCCGCCCGCGCTGGGCAGGAACCGTCCGGCGTCGGCAACCCACTCAGTTCCCATGCCGAAGACGGTGAAGAGGATCGGCAGGACGAGCAGGACGCCGATGGAGGTGACAACCCCGCCGGCGGTGTTGCGGATCAGGGTGCCGATGGACATGGCGAAGATGGAGACGAGGGCAAGCACCAGCCCGGTGTTCACGATGTGCAGGAGCGCACCGTCCTCACTGAGGGCGAAGCCCAGATCCGCGCTGTTCAGGATGGGCTGCGCAACGAAGTAGCCGATAAGGGCCGACCCCGCTCCCACGACGAAGGAAATGCCCGCCATGACGGACTGCTTCGCCAGCAGGGCGAGGCTGCGGCGGGGAACCACGACCATCGTCGAGCGGATCATTCCGGTTCCCCACTCGGATGCGACTAGCACCACTGCGAGCGAGGCCATCAGAAGCTGCCCAAAGGCGAGGCCTGACCCGGGGATGCCGAGTGCGGCGGATGCGGCGTCGGACGGCCCCTGCATCTGCGCGGCCATCTCCGGATCGCCCTCGACGTTGAGCGACAGGGTGGTCTGCCAGGCGAGCAGGGCGGCCAGGCCGATCATGACGACGGTGGTGATGAGGATCAGGATGACCGTCGAGGGCACGCTGGTGATCTTGATCCACTCGGACTTCAGGACGCGGCCAAAGGAGACGCCGGATGCTGATTCATGCCGCGGATGCGGGCGCGGACCCGGCAGGGCGGGGGTGGGTGCGGTGGTGACTGGCGTGGTCATGCTCGGTGTCCTTCGGTTGAAGCCGCAAGGAGACCGCTGGAGGGCAGGCTGTGCGACTGGTATTCGACTTCTTGAGAGGTGAGCTGCATGTAGGCGTCCTCGAGGGACACCTGGATCGGTGTCAGTTCGTAGATAAGGACGCCGTTGCGTACTGCGACTTCCGCGATACGGCGGGGTTCCACACCGGTGATCTCGAGCAGCTCGGGCTCCAGGATCTGCGAGGAGACGCCGTCGGCGGCGAGGCTGCCGAGGAGGTCCTGGGGCCGGTCCGCGCGGACCCGGACCCGGGCCACACCCTGACCGTCGATGATCGACTGGATCGGGGCGTCGGCGATGATGCGTCCGCGCCCGATCACGATGAGGTGATCGGCCGTGAGTGCCATCTCCGACATGAGGTGCGAGGAGAGGAAGACGGTGCGCCCCTCGGCGGCGAGGGACTTGGCAAGGCGGCGCACCCACTGGACGCCCTCGGGGTCCAGCCCGTTGACCGGCTCGTCGAGGATGACGGTCTGCGGATCGCCGAGGAGGGCAGAGGCGATCCCCAGGCGCTGACCCATCCCGAGCGAGAATCCGCCCACGCGCTTCTTGGCGACGGGACCGAGACCTGCCAGTTCGATGACCTCCCTGACCCGGCTGTCCGGGATGGCGTGGGTCGCGGCCAGGGCGCGCAGGTGGGTGTAGGCGGAGCGCTTGGGATGGACCGCCTTGGCGTCCAGCAGGGCTCCCAGCTCGCGCAGGGGCGCCTTGTGCCTGGCGTAGGGCAGCCCGTTCACGGTGGCCCGGCCCCCGCTCGGGTTGTCGAGCCCCACGATCATGCGCATGGTGGTGGACTTGCCCGCACCGTTCGGGCCAAGGAATCCCGTCACCTTGCCGGGCTGCACGGTGAATGACACGGCGTCGACGGCGGTCTTGGTGCCGTACCGCTTTGAGAGTGCCTGTGCCTCGATCATGACTGCGTCCTTCGAATAGTGAAATGCGTTCTTGAAGCCTGCTTCTGCAGGCTTCCTTCCAACCTAGGCCGGGGCCGGTGGCCGGTAACCGGCCCCGGGGATGACCCCTGGGCTCGCCGTCGTACGTCTTTCGAATGACGCCGGATGCCGTGCCCTTGACGGCCGGGTGGAGCTCCTTGCTTGGGGTGATCCGAGGACAAGATCCTTCTACCCCTTTTTAAGTTGCCGACCACCTACATTATTCCCGCGGGCCGCAACGCGCCCTTACCCGGCTGGCGCCGCGGCAGGGGCGTTCCCAGCGGCGGGGACCTACCGGGCCTGCAGTGCGTCGAGGGCGACGGCCATGGCGGCGGCAACCCGTCCATCAACCTGCCCTCCGGGCACGGTGACCAGGTAGCTGTCGCCCAGTGACCGGCGGCGTTCCGAGGTCAGGACGGGCTGCCCGGCCGTGTCGAGGAAGTCGAAGTGGAACAGGAACGGGGACGGGAGGAAGTCGGCAATCGGCGTCAGGTCCCACAGCCGTCTGGCCACCGCCACACCGGCGCTGCGTTCGCTGCCCACGGCCTTCACGCCTTCGGCGTCGAGGTGCCAGGTGGAGCGCAGCAGGGACTTGCCGAAGTCTTTCCGGAAGCTGCCGATCGGCCTGCCGCCGACGTCGAGCACGTCGTAGGTGGCCCCGGCGTCGAGGCTTTGCCGTGCCCGAAACGAGAACAGAGCGGTGGTTCTCGCTTCGTCCGCGTAGAAGGTCACCTGTTCCCGAAAGGCCGCCCGCTTCTGCTGGGCGACGGCGAGCAGGGCGCCCGGTGCGCCGGCGTCGTCCGTGGCACGGATTTCGTAACGGTTCACCAGCACGGTGAGCTTCTGCACCAGGGTGAAGCGTTCGATACGTTGCAGCGTTTCCATTGTTCTTTCTTTCCTCAGGATTGCTCCGACACCGGTTGCGGCGCGGGAGGGGTGGTCGATTGACCCCTGAAGCGTAGGTGAGGACGGCATGCCGGCGCGTCAGCAGTAGGAGGGAGATTCCGGCCCGGGGGCGTCACCCTTTCGGCTGATCTTTCGGAGCGGCCGGAGGCAAAGCGGGGCCTCCGGCCGGAACCCTGATAGGACTGGGGTCATGACTGACACGGGATCCCCTTACGGCTTCGACCCCATCCGCGTCATCGCGTCGCGGTGCCTGACGACGGCCGACGGCGTCGGCGTCACCGTGCGCCTCTGTGCGCCCCAGCGGATGCCGGATGCCCCCGGTGACTGGTACTGCGCTTTCCGGATCGAGGGGCCGGGAGCGGAGGAATCCGACGGCTACGCACTGGGCATCGATGCGGTCCAGGCCCTGCTGCTGGCCACGGCCACGATCGGCAACCGGCTGGCGGTGACCGCACAGCCGCTCACCTTCCTTGGAGGATCGAACCTCGGGTTCCCCCAAACGACGGCGCACGGTATCGAACTGCTCCTGTAGAAGGAATGATTTCGGAGGAGCGCCTCCCACACTTGCTACCCTTCCAGAATGGAAGCCAAGTCGCGTCGATTGTCCACCAGCACTGAACGGCGTGCCGAGATCATTGATGCAGCTCTTGTGGTATTCGGTGTTCGTGGATATTACGGCACGACGACAGCCGCCATCGCTGTAGCAGCTGGTTTGTCCGAGGGTTACCTCTATAAAATCTGGCCGGGCAAGGAGGCCCTTTTTGTCGCCGTCCTTGAGGAGGTCAAGCTGCGTCTAAGGGCAGCGATCCTGGAAAGCCTCGAAGGCTTCGAGGCGTCCGGACGCCCGTTCTCGGCGGGTGATGTATTGCAAGAACGGGCTGTGCGTACGGGGATTGATCGAAATGCGGCGATGGTCCTGCTTCATGCCACCGCCGCATCTTCCGTGCCGGCGCTTCGTCAGGCCGTGGCTGAATGCTATGCGGACCAAGTCGATTTTCTTCGTCGGCGCCTTGGAGCGACGGACGTAGAAATCCAGCAATATCTTGCGATCGGTCAACTCATCAACAGTGTCAATGCGTTGGATCCCACCCCGGAAGAAGGGAGTGCCTGGGCGGACAGTCTTCGAGGGTCAGGCGTGTGAGCTGCGGCTCTGTTATCCCTCGAGAACATCCTGTCGTCCCTCGGCCCAGCTCAGAGATGCCGTCATGCTTTGAATTTTCCAACCGCCTTCCCGGACCACCAGTTCGACCTCCCACTGACCTCCGTTTTTTGTCAGTTCGCCGGTTCCCCCTTCGGTCGGGCGGGCGAGGAGATAAGCCAGTACATTTGCCGAGACCTGAGCAACGTCTCCAATCACCGAGGCTCGAATGCCTCCGAGGACATGCTGCGACGCTTCCAACGGGTCGAGACGTTCCCGCCAGTTCTGTACAAGTTCGGTTCGGCTGATAATCGAACTCGTGCCTCGGGCCCGTGAGTAATCGAGGCTGACTTCTGGTGTGAAGAGAGCCTCGAGGTCCTGCCACTGCCCCCGGTCAATGAACCATGCCATCGTTGACAGTGCATCGCGGGCCGCTTCCCGGTCGGGACCTGCCCCTCCTGGGTCCTGCAATTCATCGGTGTGTGACCTGATGTACTGCTCGAGGCGATGAGCTGGGCGCCCGAGGATCCGTTCGACGGTGCCTGTGACACGATCCTCAGCGCCGGCGGCAACAACCCGGTCCAAGGCGGCAAGTTCACGAGCAGGAATGGCAGGAACACCGCTTTCCACCAGGAACGATGCAAACTCGTCAATATCCAAGGCAAGATGAGAAACCTGGTGCCCTACCTCGCGCGAGATGAGCGAGGCCATCTCACGGAAGCTATGGGTGCTGGGCCCTGTCAGGACATGATCACCGGCGGGGAACGCTTCCGTGTCCTCCTGCAGCATCTTCACGGCGACCTCAGCGATGTCATTTGGATCGATGAACGCCACCTTCGCCTCGCCGGTAGCGGAAACAACGACGGCGCGGTCACGAATCGCGCGTGCAAGCGGTGTGGAACCGATCATGTTGGACATGAACCAGGAGGGCCGCAGGATGGCGACCTGTTCGAACTCGGAGCGGACGTACCGCGCGATCTCGATCAGAGGATGCCGGATGGACTCATCATCGGTCGGAAGCGAGGAAGAACTCAGGACAACGACCCGCTTTACGCCGTTTGCCTTCGCGACAGAAGTGAAGGCTTTGACCAAATCGAGCGCCGCAGGCTCGGCAACAGGAGCAACGAGATAGAGGGCACTGCACCCTTTGCTAGCAGCGGCGTACGTCGTCGGATCCGACCAGTCAAACTTCACGAGATCCGGGTTGCTGCCAGGGGACCGCGTTGCGCCCCGAGCCGCTACTCCGGCGTCGAGAAGGAGCCTGAGCACCCGACTCCCCGTCGTACCTGTTGCACCTGTCACAAGGACCGTGCCTGAATTCGCCACAGGATTACTCATTGCTATCTCCTCATCGTTGCACTGGACCACGTTCTGTCCGCGGGTCCCTAAGAAACGCCCAAGCGAACAAAATAGGTAAGTGAGTACTTACTCACTCTAGTCTACGGGTGAGCGACTGAGCAATGAATCTCGAATGTGGGCGGTGATCATCTGTTTGCCGAGGACAGTATGTGGTCGTCTTTGTCGTCGTCGCCGCGGGTCTTGAGCAGACTCGCGACGGTCGCTACGACGATAGTGGCGGCGATGAAGAGCAGCGAGAACCAGATGGGGATCTCGGGTACCCAGAGCAGCGGTTCCCCACCGTTGATGAAGGGCAGCTCGTTGACGTGCAGGGCGTGGAAGACGAGCTTCACGCCGATGAAGCCCAGGATGACGGCCAGACCCTGGGCGAGGTAGACCAGGCGTTCGAGCAGCCCTCCTATGAGGAAAAACAGCTGACGCAGACCCATCAACGCGAACGCGTTGGCGGTGAAAACGATGTAGGCCTCGTTGGTCAGTCCGTAGATTGCGGGGATCGAATCGACAGCGAAGATGAGGTCCACAAAGCCGATCGCAATGATGGTCAACATCATGGGCGTGACGAAACGCTTCCCGCCTTGCACCACGGTGAGTTTGTCCTGGTGATACTCATCAGTGACGGGTAGGACCCGGCGGATCAGTGTCATGAACTTACCGTTAGCCGGATTGGACTCGTGATTGCTGAACGCTTGCCGGTAGGCCAGGACGAGCAGCAGAGCGCCGAAGATGTAAAAAACCCAGGAGAAGTTCTCGATCAGGGCCGCTCCGATGGCGATGAACCCGCCGCGCAGGATGAGGGCGATGATGATCCCGATCATCAGCACCTTCTGCTGGTACTTCTTCGGTACCGCGAATCCGGCCATCACGATGAGGAAGACGAACAGGTTGTCGATCGACAGTGCCTTCTCGGTGAGGTATCCGGCGAAGTACTCACCACCGAACGTCCATCCCGACACCAAACCGATCCCCACCCCGAACAGTAGGGCCAGCCCGATGTAGAACGCCGACCAGCGCGCCGATTCTGCGATGGACGGCTCGTGGGGTTTACGCACGTGGGCGAAGAACTCGTAGACGAAGAACAGGATCGTCACAGCGATCGTGATGAGCCAGATCAGGGGTGTGATCTGCATAAGGATGCTCCCAAGGGTAGGCGTTGAACAGATACGCCAAGGTCTCCTCCGCCCGGACTGCACCGGACCAAACGACCCGAGATGCCTCAATGCATCCGTATTGACGGGCCGATCACAGGCGGGAGTACTCCCCTTGATAGGAGAACCCTAACCCAACCAAACCCGTCGTCCTAACCGGCACGGACCGGGACTGCCCCGGTCCAGTTGACTTCAAAGTGCGTTGACCGGTCGGGACCACCGTCGTTGTGGCCATCGCTACCGGTTCATCTAGGCCGTCCGGTGCACGCGCGAGCGCCACAGCAGGTAGACGAAGTACAAAGCGCCTACCAGTGCGGCCATGATCCCTGCAGGGATCTGCGCCCGGGCCATGACCGTCCGGCCAGTGCGCGCAACGCGGGTGGGGCGGGGCACGGAACCGCGCCGCTGAGCCCCGCGCCGGCGGGCTGCTGGCACCGACCAGACACCGGCCTCGGCTGGTCCACCTCAAACGGGACCCGTGCACATCGCACGGGTCCCGTTCGTCATTCTGGGAAGACCCCGGGGCAGGTGCGCCGCCGATGTTCCAGTTCGGCAGGCAGTGCCCGTGGACGAGACAGGGACCGACCGCAACGAAGGAGCCCACCACCGGGAGGGTGATAGGCTTCCTCGGTTTACCGGGCCTGGTGGCGGTGCCACCCCCGGCCCGTCCGGCATGGCCGGCGATGGGTCAGACGCGGCCAGGGAAGCGGGTGGTGATTTCCTGGAGGATGAACTCGTTGCCCTCGGGGTCAGTGAAGATGGCGAAGGAGAAGTAGCTGGCGCGCTCCGGAGCCAGGCCCGGGGTGCGTCCCTCGGTCCGGACACTCGGGATGCCGCCCTGTGCCTCGTGGAAGACCTCGGTGATCTCGATGCCGCGGGAGGCGATGTCGGCGCGGGCCGCCTCGACGTCCTCGACGATCAGGTAGGTGCCGCGGGTCGAGCCGGGGGCGGCATCGGTGAGGCCGTTGCTGATGATGATGGAGGCATGGGATCCGGTCGGGGTGTAGTGCACGGCGCGGAAGCCTCCCTCGCCCTTGAGGTCGACGTCGAGCCGCCAGTCGAGCTTGTCGTAGAACGATTTGGCGCGCTCCACGTCGGCGACGGGAAGAATGATGAGTTCGAGCTTGTAGTCCATGATTCAATTCCTTAGCTATTCCCGGGCCCACCAGGGACAGTGGTGGAGCGGCCCCGAACTTCTGACAGTTCAACTGGATTGGCTGGGTATGGACACACGCCGGGCGGGCTGCAGAAGCACACTCCCGGGCCACCGCTTCACCGGCGCGGACTTCCGGCCGGGAACGGGACGTCGCGGGCGCAGGTACCCACACCGCCGGCATTGGGCTGCCGGAGGCGGCCGAGCAAATGCTCGTCCACGCAAACCAGTACGGGGACGAGGCCGCGCAGGTCGACCTCACCGTGGAGGCTCAGCCTCTTTCCACGGTCCCGACCCAGATGCCCTGCCGGATTACACCGCACGCGTGGCATCCTACCGACTGCACATGGACCCCGACCACACACTCGCCTTGTGTTACCAGCGCCGTGCTGGCCGCCCCGTGGCGCCAGCCCCGTCGGCGACCGCCGCTGGCCGAGGCGGCCACGGTCATCCGGCGTGGTCACACTGATGCCCGGGCACCGGTAGCGCCCCGCTACTGGCCGCGGACGCAGCGAAGCCCACCACCGGAACGGCGATGGGCTTCGCAGGGCGTGCTGTCGAGACGGAGCTTACTGGGTGTCTGCGGCCAGGAACGGGCGCAGTACGTTGACCAGTTCCTCGGGGGCCTGCTCGGCGAGCCAGTGGCCGGCGCCGGGGATGACGGCGGTCTGGACCTGCGGGGCGGCGGCCTTGATGCCGTCGGCGGCCAGAGTGCCCCAACTGTTTTCCCCGCCGATGCCGATCACGGGGATGGTCAGCGGGGTCTTGGCGCGTTCGGCGTTCTGGGCGACCAGGGTGTCCCACTCGCGGTAGAGCTCAAAGCTGGCGCGCAGTGTGTCCTTATCGCGGTTGTACTGCTTGACGTAGTACTTGATCGCGTGCTCGGGCGGGGTGTAGCCCCCGCCCTGGATCTGGTACTCGTAGCGGTAGAAGTCCTCGGCGCTGTTGCGGACCAGGTTCACGATCAGTTCGTCGTCGACCCGGTTGAAGGGGATGTGCCAGAGCCGGTTGTTGGTGGCCTCATCGGCGAACAGCGGCGGGCTACCCTTGGTGATCCCGGGAGGGCCGGGCACCTCGACGCCGGCGAAACGCTCGACCCGGTCGCGGTGGTCCGCGGCCAGGGCGTAGCCGATGAAGTAGCCGGTGTCGTGGCCGACCACGGAGAACTTCTCGTGGCCGAGTTCGGTCATCAGGGCGGCCAGGTCATCGGCCAGGGTGGCGGTGTCGTAGCCGTCGGCGGGCTTCTCGGTCAGGCCGATGCCGCGCTGGTCCACGGCGATCACGGTGTGGTCCTTGGCCAGCGGCTCGAGCACCGAGCGCCAGGCGTAGGAATCTTCCGGCCAGCCGTGCACCAGGAGCACCGCCGGGCCTTCCCCGCCGATCACCGCGTGCTGACGGATGCCGTTGGCCTCCACGAAGCGGCTCTCAAAGGTGTCGCTGAAGCCCGCGGGCAGCTCCTGGCCCTTGGTCACCCAGCTTTCCGGTCCCGCCTTGGGCTCGGAGGCCCCTGCGGAGACTGTGCCGATCACCAGCGCTGCGGCGGCCGCCGCGGCGGCACCGACCCAGCGGCGCCGCGTGCGTCCGGCGGAGCGTGGTGACGCTGTATTGGGGTTCGTCGAATCTGCATCAGAAGGAAGTTTGGGCATGGAGGTCCCTTTCATGAAACTTGCCGAGGGTAGTTGGAGGTCGCCGTCACTAAAGATTTGCGCCCGCCACGGCGGAACGGCGCAAAACTGCCGCGGACCGGATACCAGATGCTGGAGCCGGGTCCGCAGCAGCGGCCGGTGCCGGGGCGGAACAAGTCCTCGCCCCGGCCCTGGCAAGGCCGGTTAGATGCGGCCGGGGAAGCGGGTGGTGATTTCCTGGAGGATGAACTCGTTGCCCTCGGGGTCAGTGAAGATGGCGAAGGAGA
>NZ_JAEKGC010000021.1 GCF_016405885.1 Arthrobacter sp. MSA 4-2
GAGAGTAGGACACCGCCGGACCACCCTTAGGCTGCAGGCCCCACCACCGGTGGGGCCTGCACCCCTTTAACCACCCCCACCGGGGCCAGCGCGCCGCACCCGGACGGCCGCCGGGCTCGTGATTAGCTGCGCCGGCACGCACCCTGGGGCCGGACACCGGCGGGCACTACCGCCGGCCCGCTGCCCTCATCTGGCGCACACGGGCCGCTGCGGGCAGCCGCGGCTCGCACCTGAAGCCACGGTAAGTCTCAGCAGGACGGCAGGCGTTTGGCGCGATCCAGCCACACCCATCCGGCAGCGCCGGCCGGCGAGGCCGGCAGGCGCCACCCCGCAACGGATCGCGCGGCCGGGGCAGGACGTGGTTGCATTGATGCAAACGACTTATAGAACAATAGAGAACAGCGGAACGCGAGATGCGGCTGCTGTAGATGAGAGGAACTTCGCCGCCATGGCTGAGCAGGAACGCACGCACGGGGACTCCCCGGACAACGGAAAGCCGGCAGGCGGAGGAAACTCGGATCGAACCCAGGCCGCCGGGAAGCGGCACTCGTGGGGATCGAAGGGGGCGGCGCCGAGGTCGGCCGCAGAATCCGGCAGCCGCGACAGTGAGGCCGGGGGCGCCCGCGGTGCTGCGCCGCAGCGGCGGGGACCGGTCTCCTCGTCGGGTACATCAGGCAACCGTTTCGGCGGCGCCTCCCGGGGCCGCGATGGTGCCCGTGATGGACAGCGCAGTTCCGACGGGCGCGGCGCGTACCAGGGCCGGGGTGCAACCGGTTCCGGCCGTGATGCCGGCGCTCCGCCTGCTGGTGGCCGCTATGCGGACCGCCCGGGGCTTCGCCCTGACCGCGCCGGTGAAGGGCGCACTTCTTCCGACCGTACTTCTTCCGACCGCGGTGCAGGAGGGCGCGGCGCAGGCGATCAGCGCTCCGGCGGGGGTTACCAAGGCGGCGATTCCCGGGGCGCCCAGCTGAGGGGCTCCGCCTCGAGGGGCGGTTCGTTCTCGGGTAACGCTTCCGACCGCCCCCGCTCCGGCGGCGCCGGAGGGCGCAGCGGCGGCCCGGCCGACCGGCCCGCCTGGGCCAAGCGCCCGGATCAGGGCGTCGACCGGCGTCCCGGCGGATCAGGGGAGCACCCGCGCGGTGAGGGCCGGACCGGCTCCAGGTTCGATGACCGGCGCGATGGCCGCCGTGACGAACGCGGCGGGGGTTCCCGCGCGGGTGGCCGGGGCGCCGGGGAGCGCGGCACCGCGCCGCGGCGCAGCTTCGGCGCCGGGGACGGTCCCCGGAGTGGCCCCCCGGCCGCGCCCCGCCAGCACAACGCGCGTGACCTGCGCAGCTCCAACCGGCCCGACCGGGAACGGTCGCCGGAGATCGACGAGGACGTGAAGGGCGACGAACTGGACCGGGTCACCCGTGCCCAGATCCGCAACCTCGAGGAGCGCAGCGCACTGTGGGTGTCGCGTCACCTCGTGATGGCCGGACGCCTCCTCGAGGACGATCCCGAGCTCGCGTTCCAGCATGCCCTCGCCGCGAGCAGGCGCGGCGGACGGCTCGCTGCCGTCCGTGAAGCGGTCGGCCTGACGGCGTATGCCGCCGGCCATTACGGCGAGGCCCTGCGGGAGTTCAGGACATTCCGCCGGATCAGCGGCTCCAATGCGCACCTGCCGGTCATGGCCGACTGCGAACGCGGACTGGGGCGGCCGGACCGGGCGCTCGACCTCGCCCGCAGCGAAGAGGCTGAGACCCTTGATGCGGCAGGCAAGGCCGAGCTCGCCATGGTCGTCTCCGGCGCACGGGCCGACCTCGGCCAGCTCGAGGCAGCCGTGGCCGCCCTCGAGATCCCGCAGCTGGATCTGCACCGGGCCTTCGCCTTCAGCCCCCGGCTGTTCCGGGCGTACGCGGATGCGCTCGATGCTGCCGGACGCACCGGGGAGTCGGAGAAGTGGCGCAAGCAGGCCAAGGTGGCCGAGTCCGCCCTGGGGGTCGAGGACCCCGCCGAGCCCGACATCATCGACCTTTTGGGCGATGATGAGGAAGGCGCGGCGCGTCCGGTACCGACGGTGGCCGAGGTCCTGGGCGGGCCGAAGAAGGACGCCGCTGCGGACGGGACAGCAGAGGCACCTGCCTCCGTCATCGACGCCGATGGTGAGGGCGCTGACGTTGAGGAGGGCACCGGGACCGACGCCGATGGTGAGAGCGCTGACGTTGAGGACGGCGCCGGGACCGACAGCGCCGAAGAGCCCCTCCTTCCGGCCGCGGATAACGACACGGACAGCACCCCCGGCGCGGGGGATGGGGATGCCCCTTCCGGGACCGCAGTCGGCGGTGTGGCTCCCACCAAGGCGGCCGAGGATTCCGTTGGAGGCTGAGGGGGCCCTGATCGGCGCCTATGACGCGGTCCTTTCGGACCTCGACGGCGTCGTCTATGCCGGCCCGCACGCCATTGCGGGGGCCATTGAGGCGCTGATGAAGCTCGCGGAGGTGGGGGTGAAGCTGGCCTACATCACCAACAATGCGTCGCGTTCGGCCGACGAGGTCGCGGCGCACCTGAGGAGCCTTGGCGCGCCGGCCCGGGGGGATCAGGTCTTCGGATCCGCCCTCGCCGGTGCCGAACTCCTGGCCGGGTTGGTTCCGGCCGGCTCCAAGGTGCTGGTGACGGGAAGCAGGACCCTGGCCGACGCGGTGCGCAGCCAGCAGCTGGTCCCGGTCGACTCGGCCGAGGACGGCCCCGACGCGGTCATCCAGGGCTTCTCACCCGAGCTCGGCTGGAAGGACCTCGCCGAGGCGTCCTATGCGATCGCGGCCGGAGCCGTCTGGGTTGCCACGAACACCGACATGTCGATCCCGCAGGCACGCGGGATCGCCCCCGGCAACGGGTCGCTCGTGGCGGCCGTCGCCGCCGCCACGGGGATCCGCCCGGTGGTCGCCGGGAAGCCGGAGGCCCCGCTGTTCACCACTGCGGCGCGCCATCTTGGGTCGGAACGCCCGCTTGTCGTCGGCGACCGCCTCGACACCGATATCCTCGGCGGAAACCGGGCCGGCATGGACACCGCGCTGATCCTGACCGGGGTCGACACGGTGCGCACCGCACTGGCTGCGGTGGCCGCCGAGCGTCCCACCTACCTGCTCCCCGACCTGGGAGAACTGTACGAGCCCTACCCGCCGGTGACTGCCGTCGACGGCGCATACCGCTGCGGAACCGACTCGGCCCGGGTCGAGGCAGGAGCCGTCCGAGTCGCGGGGAGCGAAAGCAGCCTCAACGCCTGGCGCGCGGCCTGCGCTGCCTGGTGGGCGGCTGCGCCCGGGCTGGAGACGGCCCGGATGCCGGATCTCCGATTCACCGGCGCAGCGGCCTGAACCCGGGACGCTGCGACAATGTCAGAACCGACGAAGGGGGAAGGTGTGCGCGACGACGACGGCGGCGTTCCCGCTGACGCGTCCGAGGAGGCTGCCCGGGACGGCAGCGTCCCGGACCCCGACGGCGGATCCGCCGCCGCGGAGTTCCTCGGGCCTGACACGGTGCCGCCCACCGGGGATTCCTCGGTCGACGCCGTCCTCGGGAGGCTCGCGGACCTCGGCGGGCACCCGGTGGGTGAGCACGCGGAGTTCTATACGGCGCTGCACGACGCCCTGCTCACCGAACTCAACGCGGAGGGCTGACCCATGGCGCGCCTGGACCAGGAACTGGTCTCCCGTGGCCTGGCACGCTCACGCTCCCATGCGGCCCAGCTCATCGCGGCCCGGCGGGTGTTCCGCGCCGGCGAGGTGATGCTCAAGGCCTCCGCACCGGTCAGCGGCGACCAGGAGCTGGCGGTCGCCGATGCCGGGCCGGAGTTCGTGAGCCGGGCCGGCCACAAGCTCGCCGGTGCGCTCTCCGCCTTCCCCGGCGTCGCGGTCGCCGGGCGGCGCTGCCTTGACGCCGGAGCCTCCACCGGCGGCTTTACCGACGTGTTGCTGCGGGCTGGCGCCCGCGACGTGGCGGCGGTGGACGTCGGTCACGGGCAGCTGGTGCAGGTGCTGCGGGAGGATCCCCGCGTCCACGTCTTCGAGGGGCTCAACGTGCGCTACCTCGACCCGGGGGAGATCGGGGGACCCGCCGATCTCACCGTCGCTGATCTGTCCTTCATCTCCCTGAAGCTCGTGATCCGGTCCCTCGCCGCCGCCACGGTGCCGGGCGGAGACCTCGTGCTGATGATCAAGCCCCAGTTCGAAGTGGGACGCGGTGCCCTGAACGGCCAGGGCGTCGTGACCTCCGGGGCCGCCCGCAGGCGGGGCGTGCACGGAGTGGTCCGGGAGGCACTGGCGGCCGGGCTTGAGGTGCGGGGCCTGGAGCAGAGCTCCCTGCCCGGCCAGGACGGAAATCTTGAGTACTTCCTGTGGGTGAGGGTGCCGCATCGGACAATGGACCCTAGGATCGAAGAAGACCTGGACCGCCTGACCGATGGGTTGCTCTCCACGAGCGCCGCATTCGGCGGCCGGGCGAAAGACAACGACGGAGCTGAATGACTAGGAAAATTCTGGTGCTTGCGCACACCGGCAGGCAGGACGCGATTGCGGCCGCCCAGCAGGCATGTACGCGGCTCTCCGCCCTCGGGCTCACGCCCGTCATGCGGCCGGAGGAGGCCGACGGGCTCCAGGCGGCGTACGGCGCCCTCGCGGCACCGACCGAAACGCTGGGGGAGGAGGTCACCCTCGACGGCATCGAACTGGTCATGGTCCTCGGCGGCGACGGCACTATCCTCCGTGCGGCGGAGCTGGTGCGCAGCCGCGAGATTCCACTCCTCGGGGTGAACCTCGGCCATGTCGGTTTCCTTGCCGAAAGCGAACGCGCCGACCTTGACGAGGCGGTCCGATGGGTCGCCGAACGCGACTACAGCGTCGAGGAACGGATGACCATCGAGGTCTCCGCCTGGCAGGGCGATACCCTGCTCGGGGAAACGTGGGCGCTCAACGAGGCGGCCATCGAAAAGGCCAACCGGGAGCGGATGATCGAAGTGGTCATCGAGGTCGACGGCCTGCCCGTCAGCTCCTTCGGATGCGACGGCATCGTGCTTGCCACCCCCACCGGGTCGACCGCCTATGCCTTTTCCTCCGGCGGCCCCATCGTCTGGCCGGAGGTGGAAGCCCTGCTGATGGCTCCCATCAGCGCCCACGCGCTCTTCGCCAAGCCGCTCGTTGTGGCTCCGACCTCCGTGCTGGCCGTGGAGATCCTCACCCGCACCGACGCCTGGGGCGTGCTGTGGTGCGATGGGCGCCGCAGCATCGACCTTCCGCCCGGCGCCCGGGTGGAGGTCCGGCGTTCCGATAACCCGGTCAGGTTGGCGCGGACCCGCCAGACCCCCTTCTCCGAGCGGCTCGTCCAAAAGTTCCAGCTTCCCGTCCAAGGCTGGCGCGGACCGGTCGCCCACACCGGAAGGCATCTCTGATGATCGAGGAGATGCGGATCCGCGACCTCGGCGTCATCAGCGATGCAACGCTCACCCTGGGCCCGGGCCTGACCGTCGTCACCGGCGAAACCGGTGCAGGAAAGACCATGGTCATCACCGCCCTCGGCCTGCTGCTCGGCGCGCGGTCGGACGCCGGCTCCGTCCGCCTTGGGGCGAAGTCGGCCTCGGCGGAGGCCATCGTGCGCCTCGAGCACGGCAGCGCCGTCGCCCAGCGCGCCGTAGAGGCCGGTGCGGTCCTCGAGGAGTTCGACGGCACGGCCGAACTGATCCTGGCGCGCACCGTCACCAGCGAGGGCCGCAGCAGGGCCTACGTGGGCGGCAGGACGGCGCCTGTTGGGGTGCTCTCGGAACTCGGCGAGCACCTCGTCGTCGTGCACGGGCAGTCGGACCAGCTGCGGCTCAAGGGCGCCGCCGCCCAGCGCGGGGCCCTCGACAAGTTCGGCGGTCCGAAGCTCGCGGCCGAACTCGCGGCGTATGCCGCCAGCTACCAGCGGTGGCGCGGCGCGATCGCCGAACGCAACCGGCTCCAGAGCGAGGCGAGGGAGCGGGCGCGGGAAGCCGAAAGCCTGACGGCCGCCCTCGCCGAGATCGACGAGGTCGACCCCCAGCCGGGCGAGGACGTCGCGCTGAAGGCCGACTCGATGCGCCTCGGTAACGTCGAAGAACTGCGGACCGCCGCCCTGACCGCCCACCAGGCGCTGGTGTCCGAGGACTTCGGTGCCGCCGTCGACGCCGTCTCCCTCGTCGACGAGGCCAAGCGGCAGCTCGAGGGTGTGGCCGAGCACGACCAGGAGCTCGAGACGCTCGCCGGCCGGCTGGCCGAGGTCGGCTACCTGCTCGCCGACATCTCCGGAGAGCTCGCCGCGTACGGGACGGCCCTTGAGGGCGAAGGCCCCGGCCGCCTGGCCGAGGTCGAGGCCCGGCGTGCCGCACTTGCGGTGCTGGTGCGCAAATACGCGCCGAGCATCGACGAGGTCCTGCAGTGGCGTGAGGAAAGCGCCCTGCGCCTTGAGGAGCTCACCGGAGACTCCTCCCGCGTCGAGGAGCTCGAAGCGGAGATCGAGGAGCTCGACGCCGTCGTGCGCGCCGGTGCGGCCGCGGTGTCGGCCCTGCGGCAGGAGGCCGCCCGGCACCTCGCCGAGCGGGTCAGCGACGAACTGAGCGCCCTCGCCATGCCCGACGCCACGCTGCTCATCGAGGTCACCCCCGCGGAAGCCCTCGCGGCCCACGGCGGCGACGACATCAGCTTCAATCTGCGCCCGCACCCCGGGTCGGCTCCCCGGCCGCTCGGGAAGGGCGCCTCCGGCGGTGAACTCTCCCGGGTGATGCTCGCCATCGAGGTGGTGCTCGCCGCCGTCGACCCGGTTCCCACGTTCGTCTTCGATGAAGTTGACGCCGGGGTGGGCGGAAAGGCCGCCGTCGAGATCGGCCGGCGGCTGGCCATGCTCGCCCAGCACGTCCAGGTGATCGTGGTGACCCACCTGCCGCAGGTGGCGGCCTTCGCGGCGCGTCATGTCCGGGTGACGAAGAACGTGCATGCGACCGGAGGGGACGGGGAGGACGGCGGATTTACAGCCAGTGATGTGCAGGTGCTGCCCGAGGCGGAGCGCGTGCGCGAACTTGCCCGAATGCTTGCAGGCCAGGAGGACTCAGCCTCCGCCCGCGCCCATGCCGAGGAACTCCTCGCGGATGCGGCGCGGACCACTTCCAGATGATAGGCTCGAACTCCGTGGTGCAGCAAACAAACTCCCGGTTCCCAAAGTCCGCAAAGACGACCAAGCACATCTTCGTGACTGGTGGCGTGGCCTCCTCCCTCGGCAAGGGGCTGACGGCGTCAAGCCTCGGTCACCTGCTTCGGGCACGGGGACTTGTCGTCACCATGCAGAAGCTTGATCCCTACCTCAATGTTGATCCCGGCACGATGAACCCGTTCCAGCACGGTGAGGTCTTCGTCACCGAGGACGGCGCCGAAACAGACCTCGACATCGGCCACTACGAGCGGTTCCTCGACGAGAACCTCGACGGCTCGGCGAACGTGACGACCGGCCAGGTGTACTCGACCGTCATCGCCAAGGAGCGGCGCGGGGAGTACCTCGGCGACACCGTCCAGGTCATTCCGCACATCACCGACGAGATCAAGCGGCGTATGCGCCTGCCAGCCGAGCCGGTGGCCCTGAAGAAGGTGCCCGACGTCATCATCACCGAAATCGGTGGAACCGTCGGCGACATCGAGTCCCAGCCGTTCCTCGAGTCGGCCCGCCAGGTCCGCCAGGACATCGGACGCAACAACGTCTTCTTCCTCCACGTGTCGCTGGTTCCCTACATCGGGCCCTCCCAGGAACTGAAGACCAAGCCGACGCAGCACTCGGTCGCGATGCTCCGCTCCATCGGCATCCAGCCCGACGCCATCGTGATCCGCTCCGACCGCGAGGTCCCCCTGGCGATGCGGGAGAAGATTGGACGCATGTGCGACGTCGACATCGACGCCGTCGTGAATGCGGCCGACGCCCCCAGCATCTACGACATCCCCAAGACCCTTCACAAGCAGGGCCTCGATGCGTACATCGTCCAGTCCCTCGACCTGAAGTTCAAGGACGTCAACTGGACCAAGTGGAACAAGCTCCTCGACGCGGTGCACAACCCGAAGCACCAGGTCGAGGTGGCACTGGTCGGCAAGTACATCGACCTGCCCGACGCCTACCTCTCGGTCACCGAGGCGCTGCGTGCCGGCGGTTTCGCCAACAAGGCCAAGGTCAACATCCGCTGGGTGCCCTCGGACGAATGCGACACCCCGGAGGGCGCCCGTAAGGCCCTCGCGGGCGTCGACGCCATCTGCGTTCCGGGCGGCTTCGGCATCCGCGGCCTCGAAGGGAAGCTGGGCGCCCTGCTGTTCGCCCGCGAGAACAAGATCCCCACCCTGGGCCTGTGCCTTGGACTGCAGTGCATGGTCATCGAATACGCCCGGAACGTGGTGGGCCTCGAGAACGCGTCCTCAAGCGAATTCGAACCCGACACCAAGTTCCCCGTGATCGCCACGATGGCCGAGCAGCTTTCCATCGTCGCCGGGGAGGGCGACATGGGCGGCACAATGCGCCTTGGACTGTGGGAGGCGCGCCTTGACGAAGGCTCCGTCGTCGCCGGCACCTACGGCAAGACCACCGTCACCGAGCGCCACCGCCACCGCTACGAGGTGAACAACGAATACCGCGCCCAGATCGCCGAGGCCGGACTCGTCTTCTCGGGCACCTCCCCGGACGGCAAGCTGGTGGAGTTCGCAGAGCTCCCTCGGGACGTCCATCCGTACTACGTCTCAACCCAGGCCCACCCCGAGCTGAGTTCGCGCCCGACGCGGCCGCACCCGCTCTTCGCGGGACTCGTAAAGGCCGCCCTTGATCTCAGGGGCGCCAAGGTCTGAGATGAGCGAGACTCCCGCGGCCGACCGCTTCTCCGATGAACAGAGCCCGCGCAGGCTCCACCGTTCAGCGGTGATCCACCGCGGGTACGTGTGGGACGTCGTCGAGGAGACCTTCAGCCTCGACGAGGGCGGGGAGAAAATCACCCGGGAGTACATCGACCACCCCGGCGCGGTGGCGGTGCTGGCGATGGATGAGCAGGATCGGATCCTGCTCATCCGCCAGTACCGGCACCCGGCCCGGATGGTGCTCTGGGAGATCCCGGCCGGGCTGCTCGACGAGCCCGGCGAGGACTTCGTGGAGGCGGCGGCGCGCGAACTGGCCGAGGAAGCCGACCTGACCGCGGGGGAGTGGAACGTCCTGGCCGACCTGTTCCTCTCCCCGGGGTCCTCCAGCGAGGCCCTGCGGATCTACCTCGCCCGCGGCATCGGCTCGGTGCCCGAGGCCGACCTGCACACCCGCACCCACGAGGAAGCGGAGATCGAACTGCTGTGGGTGCCCCTGGACGAGGCCGTGACGGCGGTCCTCGAAGGCCGCATACACAGTCCGTCGGCCGCGGCAGCCGTTCTCGCGGCGCATGCCGCACGCGCCAACGGCTACGCGCGCCTGCGCCCCGCGGACGCACCCTGGCCCGAACACCCAAGCCAGCACGGCACCTGGCCGCACGGCGCGGTCCTGCGGGACTGACAGTGCCGGCAGCAGCGGAGAAAACCGCAGGGGACGAGTTCCAGGCCACCCGTCCGGGCCGGTTGATCAATGAATACCTCCAGCACATGGCCGTGGAACGCGGCCTGTCGGCCAACACCCTCGCCGCCTACCGGCGCGACCTGCTGCGCTACCACCGCTTCCTGCAGGCCGGCGGCATCGACGACATCTCAAGGATCACCCGTCGTGACGTGACCGGCTTCGCGCAGGCCGTCGCGACCGGCTCGGACGGGCAGTCGCCGTTGAGCCCGAGGTCGGCGGCCCGCACCGTCGTGGCCGTGCGCGGACTCCACCGCTTCTGGGCTCTCGAGGGGATGAGCGAGGCCGACCCGGCCCGGGACGTCCATCCGCCCGCCGCCGGGCAGCGCCTGCCCAAGGCGATCTCCGTCGACGAGGTCTTCCGCATCCTCGAAGCCGTCGACACCTCGACCCCCTCCGGCCAGCGGGACCGCGCCCTGCTCGAATTCCTCTACTCCACCGGGGCGCGGATCAGCGAGGCCGTCGGGCTCGACGTCGACGACGTGTCGGTCGACGAGGCGCTCAGCGGCCCCGCCGTCGTCCGGCTGTTCGGCAAGGGCTCCAAGGAACGGCTCGTGCCGCTGGGCTCCTACGCCGCGAAGGCCATCGACTCCTACCTGGTGCGCGGCCGGCCGGCCCTCTCCGGTAAGGGCAAGGGCGGGCCGGGCCTGTTCCTCAACATGCGCGGCGGGCGGCTGAGCCGCCAAAGCGCCTGGACCATCCTGAAGGCCGCGGCCGAGAAGGCGCAGGTCACCCGGGAGGTCTCTCCGCACACCCTCAGGCATTCCTTCGCCACCCACCTGCTTGAAGGCGGCGCCGACGTCCGCGTCGTCCAGGAACTGCTTGGCCACGCCTCGGTGACCACCACGCAGGTCTACACACTGGTGACGGCGGAGACGCTCCGCGAAGTGTATGCGGCCTCCCACCCCCGGGCCTTCGGCTGAGCGGGCAGCTGATGCCTTCTTACGGCGGCTCCGCCGCCCTGCCACCCGACCGCCTGCCACCCGACCGCCTGCCGCCCGACCGCCTGCCGCCCGACCGCCTGCCGCCCGACCGCCTGCCGCCCGACCGCCTGCCGCCCGATCGCCTGCCAGCCGCGTCGATCCCTGAGGTGCCGGTGCCCGGCGAGCCCCTGCCCGGCGAGCCCCTGCCCGCCGGGGCGTTCCGTCCGGTGGTGCTGTGCTTCCTGTTCCGTTCCGAGGCGGGTCGCCGGGAGGTGCTGCTGGGCCTCAAGCACCAGGGCTTCGGCACCGGGCGGATCGTCGCCCTCGGCGGGAAGCTCGAACCGGGGGAGAGTCCCGCCCAGGCCGCCGTGCGCGAGGTGGCCGAGGAGTCCGGGCTCTTCGTGGAGGAGGCCGACCTGGTGTTCCTTGGCGAAGTGACCTGGGACTTTCCGGCCAACCCGGCCTGGAACATGAGGGCCTGGATCTTCACGGCCGACCGTTTCACCGGGGACGCCGGCCCCAGCGATGAAATCACCCCGGAGTGGTTCCCTGTGACGGCGCCGCCCTGGGACGGCATGTGGGAGGACGCCGCCTACTGGCTGCCGCGCGTGCTCGCCCGTGAGCCCTTCAGTGCCGACATCGTGCTTGACGCACACAGCGTCGGCGTGGCGTCCGCGTCCGTTCGACCCGCCCGGGCGGGCGGGGCCGACGGGACGCCGGAGCGGCCCCCCACTCAGGGGACGTGACGTTCCTCCGGCCCGTTGTAGGCGCTCAGCGGCCGGATCAGTGAGTTGGACTCGAGCTGCTCCATGATGTGGGCGGTCCACCCGGTGATGCGGGCGGCGATGAACAGCGGAGTGAACATCTCCGTGTCGAATCCCATCAGGTGATACGTGGGCCCGGCCGGGTAGTCGAGGTTTGGCTTGATCCCCTTGGCCTCCTCCATGGCGGTCTCAAGCCCGCTGTAGAGGCCCAGGATCTCGTCCCGCCCGTAGTAGCGGATCATGGCATCCAGCGCCGCCTTCATGGTGGGGACGCGTGAGTCGCCGTTCTTGTAGACCCGGTGCCCGAAGCCCATGACCTTCTTCTTCTGGGCCAGGGCGTCCTCCATCCAGGCCTTGGCCCGGGCCGCGGCGTCCTCCGCCGGCTCGTCCTCGCGGATCCCGATCTCCTCGAAGGTGTGCATGACTGCCTCGTTCGCGCCGCCGTGCAGCGGGCCCTTCAGGGCGCCGATCGCCCCGGTGACCGCGGAGTGCAGGTCGGACAGGGTCGAGGTGATGACCCGGGCGGTGAACGTCGAGGCGTTGAAGGAGTGCTCGGCGTAGAGCACCATCGAGATGTTGAAGGCCTCGACGACCTCGGGCGGTGCCTCCTCGCCGAAGGTCATCCACAGGAAGTTCGCGGCGTACCCGAGATCCTCCCGCGGTTCCACCACGTTCAGGCCGCGGCGGCGCCGCTGGTCATAGGCGACGACGGCGGGGAAGGCGGCGAACAGCGCGGCGGCCTTCTCGAGGTTCGCCTCGCGGGAGTTGTCCCCGGCCAGCGGGTGCCCTGCGCCGAGCACCGACACTGCGGTCCGGCCGACGTCCATCGGGTGGCTCGTCAGGGGCAGCAGGTCGATGACCTGACGGACGTTTCCTGGCAGGGCACGGCCGGCACGCTCGAGCGCCGTGAATTCGGCCAGTTCCTCCGCGCCGGGCAGCTCACCGTGCCACAGCAGCCACGCCACCTCCTCGAAGGAGCATCGAGCGGCGAGCTCCTGGACCGGGTACCCGCGGTAGAGCAGGGAGTTGCTCTCCGGGTTCACCTTCGAGACGGAGGTGTAGTCGACAGTCACCCCGGCCAGGCCCTTGTGGATCTCGGGTGCGGCCGGGGGAGCTGGCTGGGTGCTGGTCAAATCGAACTCCTTCGGTGGAAACATGGTGCCGGCGGAAGGTCCGCTAGCGCCCGTCGGGAACCTGGAAATTGAAGACTGACGTATCAAACCTGTTGTAGCCCTCGTAGTCCACCAGTTCGTACAGGCGGGCCCGGGTCTGCATCTCCGGGACCGCCTGCTGCTGGGTGCCGTTGGCCCGGATGGAGTCCAGCGTACGCTCCGCGGCGCCCATGGCACTGCGCAGCAAGGTGACCGGATAGATAACAATATTGACCCCGGCGTCGTGGAGCTGGTCGGTGGTGAACAGCTCGCTCTTGCCGAACTCGGTCATGTTGGCGAGGATCGGCACGTCCACGGCCGCCCGGATGGCTTGAAACTCCTCGAGGTCGCGCATGGCCTCCGGGAAGATCGCGTCGGCGCCGGCGTCGACGAGCGCCCGCGCACGGTCCTGGGCGGCACGCAGCGAATCGGTGCCGCGGATGTCGGTGCGGGCCATGACCAGGAAGTTCGGGTCGCGGCGTGCGTCGACCGCCGCGCGGATCCGCTTTGCGGCGGTGTCGAGATCCACGACCTGCTTCCCGTCGAGGTGCCCGCACCGCTTGGGGTTGAACTGGTCCTCGATGTGGCAGCCGGCCAGGCCGGCGTTCTCGAGCTCCTGCACCGTGCGGGCGACGTTCATCGGCTCCCCGAAGCCGGTGTCGGCGTCGACGATCGAGGGGAGGTCGGTCATCCGGGCGATCTGCCCGGCCCGCTGCGCCACCTCGGTGAGGGTGGTGAGGCCGATATCGGGCAGGCCGAGGTCGGCGGCGAGCACCGCCCCGGAGATATAGACGCCGTGGAACCCCTTGTCCTCGATCAGGCGGGCCGAGAGCGGGTTGAAGGCACCGGGGAACTGCTGCAGGGTGCCGGAGGCGAGCCCCGCACGCAGAGCGGCCCGCTTCGATTCGGGGGTGGTGGCCGAATACAGCATGGTGTCCTCCTAGAACAGGCCGCCGCGGACCGCGGCGGTGTCGATCAGGCCGGGGCGGGCCCGGAGGTTCAGCGAGTGGAGCGAGCCGGCGGGAAGCTCGGGCAGGCGCCCGACAACGTCCAGGAACCGCTCGATCTCGGAGTCCTCGGCGACACCGTCCGCCAGGGCGCGGAACTTCTCGATGTACTGGGCCCGGCCGAACGGGCGGGCGCCGAGCGGGTGCGCATCCGCGACTGCGATCTCGTCGGTGATCACCCGCCCGTCGGTCAGCGTGATGTCGACGCGTCCGCCGAAGGCCTTCTCCGTGATGTCGAGGGAGTGGTAGCGGCGGGTCCACTCGGGGTCTTCGGTCGTCTCGACCTTCCGCCACAGCTCGACGGTGTCGGGACGCTTGGCGCGCTCCGGGGCGTATGAGTGCTCGTGGTGCCAGGCGCCGTCCTGCAGTGCCACGGCGAAGATGTACGGGATGGAGTGATCGAGGGTCTCCCGGGAGGCCGAAGGGTCGTACTTCTGCGGGTCGTTGGCTCCCGAGCCGATGACGTAGTGGGTGTGGTGGGAGGTGGAGAGCAGGATCCCGCGGACGTTCGCGGGGTCCCGAAGCTCCGGGTGGGCCGCGTGGAGGCGCCGTGCCAGGTCGATCCAGGCCTGCGCCTGGTATTCGGCCGAATGTTCCTTGGTGTAGGTGTCGAGGATGGCCCGCTTCGGCTCGCCCGGGGCGGGCAGGGGCACCTCGTAGCGGGCCTCGGGCCCGTCGAGGAGCCAGGCGATCACGCCGTCCTCACCCTCGTAAATGGGGGTGGGGGAGGTCTGGCCGCGCATGGCCCGGTCCACGGCCTCGATCGCCATCTTCCCGGCGAAGGCCGGCGCGTAGGCCTTCCAGGTTGAGATTTCGCCCTTGCGGGACTGCCGGGTGGCGGTGGTGGTGTGAAGGGCCTGCCCGACGGCGTGGAAGATGGTGTCCGGGTCGAGGCCGAGCAGGGTGCCGAGCCCCGCCGCGGCCGAGGGGCCGAGGTGGGCCACGTGGTCGATCTTGTGCCGGTGCAGGCTGATGGCCTTCACGAGATCGACCTGGATCTCGTAGCCCGTCACGATGCCGCGCAGCAGCGCCTCCCCGGAGGCACCGGTGTGCTGGGCCGCGGCCAGCAGCGGCGGGATGTTGTCGCCGGGGTGGGAGTAGTCGGCGGCGAGGAACGTGTCGTGGTAGTCGAGCTCACGCACCGCCACCCCGTTGGCCCAGGCGGCCCACTCGGGGGAGGTGAGGGCGTCAACCCCGAACACCGAGGCTCCGCGGCCCGAGGCGGGAGCGCTGTGGCTCGCCGCCTGCGCACGGGCAGCGCTCACCGGCGCCCGGGTGAGGGAGGCGAGTGCCACGGAGGCGTTGTCGATGATCCGGTTGATCACCATGTCGGCGGCCTCAGGGGTGACGGCGACCGGATCGGCCGCGACCTGCGCGATCCGGTAGGCCAGCTGGTCCTCCCGGGGCAGGTTTTCCTCGCTGCGGTGGACTCGAACGGGGTGGAGCTCCATGGTGCTTCCTTTCGGGGTTCAGGCGTCGAGCGGTCCGGGGACCGAGGCCTGGAGGTGGTGGAGGCTGTTGGAAAGGTGGATGGTCACGGCGGCCGCGGCGAGTTCGGCGTTCCCCCGGGCGACCGCCTGGGCGATCTGGCGGTGTTCACCGGCGGAGGCGAGCAGCCGGTCCGGGTTGTCGCGGGCCAGGCGGCGGGCGCGCACGAGGTGGGTCCGGAGCTGGCGCTGGGCCTGCACCAGGTACGGGTTGGCGGCGGCTTCGTCGATGGCGGCGTCCAACTCGGCGACCAGGCCGTAGTAGGCGTGCTGGTCGGTGCCGCCGGAGGAGATCAGGGCGCCCGCGGCCTCGAAGCGATCGGCCAGGGCATCGAACGCCGCCGGGTCGCGCCGGGCTGCGGCGAGGCGGGCCGCTGCACATTCGAGGGGAAGACGGACCTCGAAGAGGTCGGCGATGCCGGCCAGGGACACCGCGGTCACGACCACGCCGCGCCCGGAGTGAGCGGCCGCCAGCCCCTCGGCCACGAGCCGCGACAGGGCCTCCCGGAGCGGGGTGCGTGAAATGCCCAGCCGGCGGGCCTGCTCGACCTCGGCCAGCAGGGTGCCGGGGGGAAGGCGCCACTCGAGGATGTCCGCGCGCAGCGACCCATAGGCCATGTCACTTGCGCGCATCGGAGTCCTCCCGGAAGGCTTGGGTGCGGGTTGCAGCCCTCCGCTCAATGTATACAGCGGAAGTGGTCATCCGCAAGAACATCGGTCCCGAACTTGTCGATCGGGCTTCTCTGTATACAGGAGTCTGCTTATCGGGCCCATCGGTATTCGAATTCCGGCCGCCCCCGGGTGCCGTACCTTGAGCTGCGCCGGACGGACTGGCCGTCGGCGAGGTACTCGAGGTACCGGCGGGCCGTCACCCTCGAAAGATCGAGGGTGGATGCCACCTCGGCGGCGGAAACCGGTTCCTCGAGCGTTTTCAGCTGCCCGATGATGGCGCGCAGTGTGTCCTCCGAGAGGCCCTTGGGCAGGCTGGCCGGGGCCGCCGGGCGCAGGGAGGCGAAGGCCTGGTCGACCTCCGACTGGGTGGTGGAGGCCGCCTGGCCGATGAGGTTGAGGCGGAACTCCCGGTAGGCTCCGAGCTTGTCGTGGAACGCCGAGTAGGTGAACGGTTTGATGAGGTACTGGACGATCCCCGCCGAGATGGCCGAGCGGACCACCTGCAGCTCCCGCACCGCGGTGATCGCGATGACGTCGGTGGGCAGACCCAGCCCGCGCACGCGGCGGAGGAGGTCCAGCCCATGGGCATCGGGCAGGTTCATGTCGAGAAGGATCAGGTCGATGCCCGCCGGACCCGCCTGGGCTCCGGCACCCCCGGCGGAGGCAGCCGAGAGCAGCGCCATGGCTTCGGCGCCCGAACGGGCCACGCCGGCCAGGGCGAAGCCGTCAAGGCGCCGGACATACTCGGCATGGGCGTCGGCGGCAATGGGGTCATCCTCCACCACGAGGACGCGGATCGGCTCCATCAGGGGCCGGCCCGATTCGCGGAAGCGGTGGCCCCGGGCGGGACGGCCGGGAGGAAGACCGAGAACCGGGCCCCGCCGTCGTGATCCACGTCGTTGTCCACCTCGAGGGTTCCACCGAGACGCAGCACCGCCTGGCGCACGAGGGCCAGGCCGATGCCACGGCTGCGGGCCGCCGGGTCCTTTGTGCTGAAGCCCAGGTCGAAGATGCGGGAGCGCTCGGCGTCGGTCAGGCCCGGGCCGCTGTCCTGGACGACGATCCCGACGCCGGCGCGGCCCGCTCCGGGGTGGCTGAGGGAGAGGCGGACCCGGCGGCGTTCGGAGGGCGCGGCCGCATCGAACGCATTGTCGAGCAGGTTCCCGATGATCGTAATCAGGTCCCCGGGGCCGATGCCCTGCGAGTCCACCGGCCCGTCGACGCTCAGGCTCAGTTCCACTCCGCGTTCATTGGCCTGCGCCGCCTTGCCGACGAGGAGGGCGGCGATGAACGGCTCGTCGACCGCCCCGACGACGGAATCGGTGAGCTGCTGGGATTGCTGGAGGTCGCGGGTGGCGAACTCGAGGGCCTCCGCCTGCCGGTCGAGTTCGATGAGGGACACGATGGTGTGCAGCCGATTGGAGTGCTCGTGGGTCTGGGCCCGCAGGGCGTCGGTCAGCGTGCGCATGGTCTGCAGCTCACCGGTCAGGGACTCGATCTCGGTGTGGTCGCGCAGCGTGGTGACGGTGCCCAGGGGCCGGGTTCCCGCAGTGTCCCTGCTGGTCGGCGGCACCGCAGGTTCCTGGTTGACCACGAGCACCCGGTTGTCGGTGACGTGGACCTCGTCGATGGCCTGCCGGCCGCTGGCCAGCAGGTCGCGCAGCGATCCGGGCACCCCAAGCTGCGCTGCCGGCACCGGTGCCTGCGGCCGGGGTTCGGGAAGGTGCAGCAGGTGTGCGGCCTGGTCGTTGTAGAGCACGAGCCGGCCCCGGCCGTCGGTCAGCAGCAGCCCCTCTCGCACCGAGTGGAGCACCGAGTCGTAGAACACGAACATGCGGGCGAGCTCGTCGGTGCCCAGCCCCAGCGTCGCCTTCCGGAGCCGGTGGCTGAGCAGGTAGGACACTCCGGAGCCGAAGAGGAGGGAGGCGAGCGCGATCAGCCCGACCAGCGGTAGCTGGGCATTCCGGGCGATCGCCACCCGGTCGAGGGTGACTCCCGCTGCGACCATCGCCACCACCGTGCCGCCGGGGTCCTGCACCGGGGCGATGGCCCGCACGGAGGGCCCAAGGGTTCCCGTCGAGGTTTCGGTATGGCTGCGGCCCGCCAGCGCCTGGTCGACCGACCCGATGTAGCGCTGGCCGATCTGTGCGGGGTTCCGGTGGGTGAACCGGGTGCGGTCCGGCGCCATGATGGTGATGAAGTCGATGCGCAGCTCATCCATGAGCGAGACGGCGTAGGGCTGGAGGACCTCGGTGGGGTTCGCCCGGCCGACGCCGTCGAGCACTGCCGGGTCCTGGGCGAGGGTCGAGGCCACGGCCAGCATCCGCTCCGCCGCGGAGTCGTGAGCATCGCGTGCGGCATCCATATAGAGCACGAAGGAAAGGCACGTCGTCAGGATGGCAATGAACACAAGCTGGCCGACGAAAAGCTGCCGTGCGAGACTCCATCGCTTCACTGCGGAACCAGACTCCTTCCAGGCATCGTCCGAGTCTAGTGCCGGAGGCCGCGACCAGTATGAACGCAACAGTGACGCCTGTCACGTCGTGGCTCAGGCTGGGGTGGACAGATTTCCATGGACGGCCACCTGGCTCGACAACCCGACGGCGGAGAATGGCCTCCCCGGACGGTAGCGGCGGGGCGCCGGACCGAACCAGGAGAACATCATGGCAACGGCGACATCCAGTCCCAGCGGCGAATCAGCGGCGCCGCGCAAGCCGGTCGATAAGACCCACTTCCTCTACATCGCCGTCATCGCGGCGGTGGTCCTCGGCGCGATCGTCGGCCTCGCAGCTCCCGAGCTGGCGGTGAAGCTGAAGCCCCTGGGCACCGGCTTCATCGCGCTGATCAAGATGATGATCGCCCCGATCATCTTTTGCACCATCGTGCTGGGCATCGGCTCCATCGCCAAGGCAGCCACGGTGGGCAAGGTGGGCGGCCTGGCGCTCGGGTACTTCCTGCTGATGTCGACCTTCGCCCTGGCCATCGGCCTGGTCGTGGGCAACCTCATCGATCCGGGCGACGGGCTCGACCTCTCCGGCGCCTCCTATGAGGGCGCGCCGGCGGCGGAGGAAGAC
Source organism: Arthrobacter sp. MSA 4-2 (assembly GCF_016405885.1). GTDB lineage: Bacteria > Actinomycetota > Actinomycetes > Actinomycetales > Micrococcaceae > Arthrobacter_D. Next base: position 18,682 of record NZ_JAEKGC010000021.1, read on the forward strand.
TCCGGAACTGTTGGCTTCCTGTTGGGAATCATTCCCCCGACGCTGCTTGCCTCCCTCACCGGTGAAAGCATCCTGCAGACCCTGTTCGTCGCGCTCCTCGTGGGCTTCGCCCTGCAGAAGATGGGCGCCGCCGGCAAGCCGGTGCTGCGGGGCATCGGCCACATCCAGGCCCTGGTGTTCCGGATCCTCATCATGATCATGTGGCTCGCACCCATCGGGGCGTTCGGCGCCATCGCGGCGGTGGTCGGCGAGACCGGCGTCCAGGCGATCGTCAGCATGTTCACCCTCATGATCGCCTTCTACATCACCTGCATCCTGTTCATCGTCATCATCCTCGGCGGCCTGCTCAAGGTGGCTACCGGAGTGAACATCTTCAAGCTCATGCGCTACCTCGGCCGCGAGTACCTGTTGATCTTCTCGACCTCGTCCTCGGAGGCCGCCCTGCCCCGCCTGATCGCCAAGATGGAACACCTCGGAGTGTCCCGGCCCGTGGTCGGGGTGACCGTGCCGACCGGCTACTCCTTCAACCTCGACGGCACCGCGATCTACCTCACCATGGCGTCACTTTTCGTCGCCGAGGCCCTGGGCATGCCCCTGGCCCTGGGCGAGCAGATCTCCCTGCTGATCTTCATGATCATCGCCTCCAAGGGCGCCGCCGGCGTCACCGGTGCGGGCCTCGCAACCCTCGCCGGCGGGCTCCAGTCGCACGCGCCCCAGCTGGTCGACGGCGTCGGGCTCATTGTCGGCATCGACCGCTTCATGTCGGAGGCGCGCGCCCTCACGAACTTCACCGGCAATGCGGTGGCCACAGTGCTCATCGGAACCTGGACCAGGGAGATCAACCGCTCCCGGGTCGATGAGGTGCTCGAGAAGCGGCTGCCCTTCGATGAGGCGACGATGAACGCCAACCCCCACGCGTTCGATGACGGGGACGACGTCGAGGACGGCGTCGCCGCCGTGACCGCCCAGGCGGCCGCCGGCTCCCCGGCCTCCACCGGCAGGTAGAACCGGTAGGCAGCACGGAGCGGTACCACCGCGCCGGCCGACGGCGGCTTAGCCGTTCACCTCCAGCAGGCAGGCCCGTCCCTCCGGGGCGGGCCTGCCTGCTGGAGGGAGGAGGTCCAACACCGGAAACTTTCGACCTCAGGTTGAACCTCAAGGCTCGCGCCCCGCCGGGGTCCTCGTGCACCGGGGGCGTGCCGGCCGGTTGTAACGTTGACCAAAGGATTAGCTCAAAAGCAAACGTAGAGATACAAACGGAAGCGTGGAGAAATACGTGAGTAGCGAACAGGGTTCCACAACTCTGCAGAACGCCACCCCTGAACTAGGGCCGACCGGACGTCCGGTGACCTTATTTCCCGAGCCGGCGGTCCTCGATTCCCACGGCCCGGCCCGCATCATCGCCATGGTGAACCAGAAGGGCGGTGTCGGCAAGACGACGTCCACCATCAACCTCGGTGCCGCGCTCGCGGAGGCCGGCCGGCGCGTGCTCCTCGTCGACTTCGACCCGCAGGGCGCGCTGTCCGCCGGGCTCGGCACCAACCCGCATGAGCTCGACGTCACCGTGTACAACGTCCTCATGGACCGCAAGGTCGACATCCGGGACGCCATCCACGCGACCGCCTTCGACAATGTCGACCTGCTGCCGGCGAACATCGACCTGTCCGCGGCCGAGGTCCAGCTGGTCAACGAGGTCGCCCGCGAACAGGTGCTCGACCGGGCCCTGCGCAAGGTCTCCGACGATTACGACGTCATCCTGATCGACTGCCAGCCCTCGCTGGGACTGCTCACGGTCAATGCGCTGACCGCCGCCCACGGCGTCATCATTCCGCTGATCTGCGAATTCTTCGCCCTGCGCGCCGTCGCTCTGCTCGTTGAGACCATCGAGAAGGTCCAGGACCGGCTCAACCCGCGGCTGCAGGTCGACGGGGTGCTCGCGACCATGTACGACGCGCGGACCCTCCACAGCCGGGAGGTCATCGCGCGGCTCGTGGAGGCCTTCGGCGAGAAGGTCTTCGAGACGGTGATCAAGCGCACCATCAAGTTCGCGGATGCCACGGTGGCCGCCGAGCCGATCACCACCTACGCGGGCAACCACCCGGGGGCCGACGCCTACCGCAGGCTCGCCAAGGAACTGATTGCCAGGGGCGGCGCGCCCTGATGATCCCCCGCCATGGGCAGCACGGCTGAGGGCGTGCACCCTCCGCCGCTGACGGCGGGGCTGCCGGAGAATCTGCAAGCGGCAGGGAAGGCAGTCTTCGAGGTCCGCCTGACCAACTTCTCCGGCCCCTTCGACCTCCTGCTGGGTCTGATCAGCAAACGGGAACTCGACATTACGGAGATCGCCCTCGCCGAGGTCACCGACGAGTTCATCTCCCATATCCGCAGGATGCGGGCCGAGCACGGTTCCTGGGCGCTCGACGAGGCCAGCGAGTTCCTCGTTGTCGCCGCAACGCTCCTTGACCTCAAGGCCGCACGGCTCCTGCCGCGCGGCGAGGTGGAGGACGATGAGGACATTGCGCTGCTTGAGGCCCGCGACCTGCTGTTCGCGCGCCTGCTCCAGTACCGGGCATTCAAGGAGATTTCGCGCCAGCTCGCCGAACGGTTCGAGATCGAAGGGGACAGGTACCCCCGGGACACCCCGCTGGAGCCGGCCTTCACGGCGCTGCTTCCCGACCTGATCTGGACCACCACGGCGGAGGACCTCGCCGCGCTGGCTGCCGCCGCGCTGCAGCCCCGGGAGGCCGTTCCGGAGGGCGTGCGCGTAGACCACCTCCACGGATCGGCCGTCAGCATCCGGGAGCAGGCAGGCCTGCTCGAGGCCCACCTCCGGAGCGCCGGATCGTTGTCCTTCGGGGAGCTCACCGCCGACGCCGCGGAGACCCTCGTGGTCGTGGTGCGGTTCCTCGCCCTCCTGGAGATGTTCCGCGACGGGGTGGTTTCCTTCGACCAGGACGAGCCGCTCGGAGAGCTGCGCATCCGCTGGTCGGGCGGCGACGAGCCCTTCCCCGCTGACAGCATCGGGGCTGACTACGGCGCGGACTTCGGCGCGGACGACGGGCCGGAGTCAGTGGGGCCCGGTACCGTGGACTCGACGCTGCAGTGAGTCGAGCGCCCGCAAGGGGCCGGAAGCCCCCGGGCCTGGAGTCAGCAGGCCTGGAGTCAGCAGGCCTGGAGTCAGCAGGCCTGGAGTCAGCAGGCCTGGAGCCCCTGGGCCGCGAGCCGGTGGCGCCATCGCACCCGGCGCCCGGGGCGGCTCCGCCGCAGCCCAACGCGGGGGAGAGCACAACACGAAAGGACATCCAGTGACCGGTACCGATCTCGACGAGGCCGCACCCACCGGAGCAGAAGCCGCTGCGGCCGATGCCTTTTCCGCCGCCGGCCAGCCCGGTGGACTGAAGGCCGCCCTCGAGGCGGTGCTCATGGTCGTTGAGAATCCCGTGACCGAGCAGGAACTTGCCCAGGCACTCGCCGTGAGCGTCGAGGAGGTTCGAGCGATGCTCGTGAACCTCCAGCAGGAGTACGACGGTTATACTGGGAAGGGCCCGAAGAGTGCCGATGATCCCCAACCCCGTGGTTTTGAGCTGCGCAACGTCGGCGGCGGGTGGCGAATCTACTCCCGGAGCTGGTTCGCTCCGGTGATTTCGGCCTTCGTTCTGGGCGGCCAGTCATCACGGCTTTCCCAGGCCGCGCTGGAGACCCTGGCGGTCATTGCCTACCGCCAGCCCGTATCGCGGGCACGGGTTTCGGCAATCCGTGCGGTGAACGTCGATTCGGTGGTGCGCACGTTGACCCAGCGGGCGTTGATCGCCGCCGTCGGAACCGACCCGGAGACCGGGGCAGTCCTTTATGGGACCACCCCGCATTTTCTGGAAAGATTAGGACTCGGCAGCGTAGCCGAGCTGCCGCGGCTTTCGCCCCACCTGCCCGGCCTCGAAAACCTTGGGGACTATGAAGACACAACTTACTGAAAACGCTGACCAGAAGGACTCTTAATGACACAGGCGCCAGGATCCGGCTCCGGACGGAACGACGCTCGACGTGGCGGCAGGTCCACTGGTAGGCCAACAGGTGGTACGGGCCGCGGACGCACCGGCGGCGGTTACGAGCGCTCCGGAGGCGCCGGCCGTCCCCAGCGCGACGACCGCCCCCAGCGGGACGAGCGCGCCCAGCGCCCCGAGCGTGACGACCGCCCGCAGCGCGCGGGAGCGGGAGCCGGGCGCGGACGCTCCACCGAAGGCCGCCACGCCGCAGGACGTCCCGCCCAGGGCCGTCCCACGGGCGAGCGTTCGGGCCGTCCCACCGGTGACGCACGCGGTGCGGGCCGTCCCACGGGCGAGCGTT
>NZ_JAEKGC010000022.1 GCF_016405885.1 Arthrobacter sp. MSA 4-2
TACATGCTCGAGCGTGTGATGCCGAGCGCGTCGGTGAGGTCGGTGAGGCTGGTGCCCTCATAGCCCTGCGCCCAGAAAACCCGCATCGCCCGCTCAAGGGCCTGGTCCACGTCGAACTCCCTCGGACGACCACCTAAGTTCACTGGGTTCACGGCGTTCACGGCGTCACCTTCCTGCTCCCTAACATGACACATGGCTGATGATATGAACTTTAGTGGGGGTCCGGGGCCAGCGAACACGCTGGCCCACGACCGGCTTGGTCGCGGGAGGGACACCGGAGCGTCTGCGCGGACCGGCGCGGGCGTCCGGGTCCGGGCCAGTCCCGCCCCGGCCTTTGTGCGCGGCGGGCAGGGTTCGATCGGGGGATCGAACCCTGCCCGACTTCGGCTCCGCAGCCCTCAGGTTGGAGCGCTGCTAGCTGGCGAGCTGCTTCTGCAGTGCCTCCGCGTCGTGAAGTGCCGACATGTGCACGAACTTGCCGTCCCGCACGGTGTAGATGGCGTACTCGACGATCTCGAACTTCCTGCCGGTCGGTGCGGCGCCGAGCCATTCCTTGGTGGGGGTTCCGGTATTGATAAGGCGTACGGCGAGGCTGTCACCATGGATGGCCAGCTCCTGGGTCTCCCAATGGAAGTCAGGAACCGGGTCGATGATGCTGTGCAGCTGAGCGACCAGCGCCTCACGGGTGCTTGGCTCGCTGTGCATGACGATCGATTCGTGGACGAATTCATCCATCCGGTCGAACTCGTGGGCGTTCAACGCCTCGATGTAGCGCTCGTAAAAGTCCCGCAGGTTGAAATCAGACATGGTGGTGTTTCCCTTTTCTCCTCGGCCAAGGTGGCCAGCCAGCGTCAAATAATCACGAACGGTCCCACTGGAAGTCTCCGGTGTACACCCTCGCTGTCAGGTGTAACTGCGCGGCCTCAGGTTCTATTCCGATCGATCCACATCCTCGGTCTAAGTTTCCCGGCTCAAGACCTGTGCATGGGGTTTACCCAGGAGGATCATGCGCCGCTTCCGTCTCGCCGGCGGGCGTCGGCTGAGTCACGCAAGGGGATGACCCTCGGGGCGCCTGTGCCGCGGAGATGACTGCCCGGATCAGCGGCCGGGGCGGCGCGCGAGCTGCAGGTTGCGGATGAGCTCCTCGCGGCTCTGGCCGTCGACGTGATGTGACCACATCGGGGTGCCCGGGGCGCTGCGCCACGATTCCTTCAGGGGACTGTTGTCGACGGCGTCGAAGCCAAGGTCGTTGTAGAAGTCCGTGACGAACCTGACGGCCTCCGGGTAGTCACTGGAGACAACCAGGGCTTTCCGGTCGGGAGCTCCGGCGGGTCTGGCCAGACGGATCAGAGCAGGCTGGGTGTCGCTGGGGACGCGGATCTGGGCCCGCGCGTGGAATTGGACGTGGGTGAATGCCTTGACGATTTTCGAGGCCGGCAGCTGCTCCTGGCGCAGTTCGTGGATGGTCTTCAGGCCGGAGTCGACTTCACGGAAGTGGCCGTCGCGCCAGGTCATGTAGTTGTTGTTGTCGATGACGATCTTTCCGGCGAGCTCCTTGGCCGGCAGAAGGTCGTCCGGGGAGTATGGGAAAGCCAGGAAGGCGACATCCGCTGCGGCTGCTGCGTCGGTCGCGTATGCGGCGGAGGCTAGTGGGCCGAGCTCGCGAACCAGTCCTGTCAGGGTCTCGGGGTTGCGTGAGTTGGCGATGACGACGGTGTAACCCGCCGCCACTGAGGCACGGGCGAGTGTGCTGCCGGCCTGGCCAGCGCCGAGTATGCCGATGGTTGTCATGAAAAGTGCTCCTTAGGCAGGCGTGGCGCGGGTGCGCGGGCCTTGTGAAAGTGGGGTTGTGAGTTGTGCTGCGGCGGCAGACGCACCCGGTACGGCCTGGGTGGCACCTTGCCATGAGTTCTGTCGGTCAGCGCTCTGATGCGCCCGGCAGGACTACTGCAGGAGTGGACATGTCGTTCGCCCGCCGGCGGATGCTGGTCAGGACCATTCCGCCGAGGATGGCGAGGACACCGCCGATGATGAGGTTTGCGCTGGCCGATACGCTGTCGACCAGCACACCCCCGACAATCGCGCCTACCGCGATCGCGATATTGCAGACGGTGACGATGAGGCCGCCGATCTGTTCCAGGCGCGCAGGTTCGGTACGGGCCCCCCAGCTCAGGACGGTCGTTGGGACGCCGCCGAAGCCGAAGCCCCACAGGGCGACGGCGATGAACAGGCCCACGGTCGATCCGCTGGTCAGAAGCATGGTCAGCATGCCGGCGGCCACGAGGAGGGGGAACAGGAGAATCGCGGCGCGGAGGGAGCGGTCGACGATGGGCCCGCTCAGGGCGGTGCCGAGGACATTGGCGATGCCGAAAACGAGGAGCATGACAGCCAGGCCACCTGCGTCGATATTCGAGACGCTTTCCGCTGCCGGCCGGATGTAGGTGAAGCCGCTGAAATGGCCGCCGAAGATCAGCAGGATGGCGGTGAGGCCGGCGATGACGATGCCCGAGCGCAGCGTGGCTCCAAGAGCGCGCAGGCCGCTGACGGCCGTTGGTATGACGTGCGGCAGGGTGGCCGTCTGCGCGATGAGCGCGACGAGCCCGACGCCGGCGCCGAGGAAGAACACCCCGCGCCACCCCCAGACCTCTCCCAGCCATGCGCCAAGAGGAACAGCGACGACGGTCGCGACCGACACGCCTGCATTGATGATGGTCAGGGCGCGGCCGAGGTGGTCGCCGCGGACCAGCTTGGCCGCCATCGCGGTGGCCATGGCCCAGAATCCGCCGAGTGCGATGCCGAGGAGGACCCGCGCCAGAAGCAGCACGGGAAGACTGGGTGCCAGGGCCACGATGACATTGGACACGATGGCCAGAGCGGTGAGGCCGATCATGACGAAGCGGCGGTCCATCCGTGGGAGCACCACGGCGATGAGCAGCGCGGCGAACGCGCCGGCGATGGCGGTCACGGTGACGCTTTGGCCCGCGGCACCGATTGATACCTCCAGGTCATCTGCGATACGCGGGAGCAGGCTTGCCGGAAGGAATTCGGACATGACGATGGCGAAAATACCGATGCCGAGCGAGATGACGCCTCCCCAGGAGGCGGGCCGGTGGTGGGTGGATTCTTGTGTGGTTGTGCTGGTCAAAACTTCGTCTCTCTGGTGCGGAAGGTTTGTGCGTGTGAGAACATTCGAAACCGATGGCAGGGACGGGGGTACTGGGGTGAACGCGGGCGCTCACCCCAGTACCGCGGGCCGGCTGCTACCAGGAAACGTTGCCGTTCTCGTCCTGCAGTGTGCCGGTGGGGCCGTCCGCACCGAGGGTTGCAATGCCGACGACGATGCGGGCGGACTCCTCCACCGGCCGGCCCACTCCGAAGGCTGCTGTCATGTCGGTGGCGGTCGTACCGGGTTCGACGGCATTGAACTTGATGCCTGGCTGGGATTTGGCGTACTGCACGGTGAGCATGGTCGCCGCGGCTTTGGATGCCGAGTAGAGCGCCAGCGGCAGATTGAATTCGGGCCGCTCGGGATTGGTCACGGCCCAGAACGATCCAGCGGTGCTGGAGACGGTGACAACATTGGGGTTTTCCGAGTTGTGCAGCAGAGGAAGCGCCGCCTCTGTGACACGGACAATGCCGACGGCATTCGTGTCGAAGGCGTGAAGGGCGGTGGGTCCGTCCAGCTCCGTAGGCAGAACTCCGGCATTGTGGATCAGGACGTCAAGGCGGCCTTCGCGCGCCTCAATCGTCGCGAGAGCGTCCCGGACCGAAGAATCATCGGTGACGTCAAGCTGTACAAAGCGCGCACCGATGGCCTCGGCCGCCTTCTGGCCCCGCTCAGAATCGCGTGCGCCGATGTAGACGACGTGCCCGAGGTCCATAAGCTGACGAGCGGTCTCGAAGCCGATGCCCTTGTTGGCCCCTGTGATCAAGGAGATAGTCATGATGTCCTGTCGAAATAGATTGCGTGAATGGGTCGTTGACGACAGTATGCGCACCCACTCACCCCAACCAGAGCCCTCCCGAGACCGGGGTGTGGCAGGACCCCCCCTAACCCGATCCCGCAGCGAATCCGAACAGGGAGCTCGAACAACTTCAGGATCAGGGGCTGGGACCGACGGCCCGGCCAACGCGCTCGGGGCCTACCTGCGAGCCCGGCGGGAGATGATCACCCCCGCCCAAGCCGGCATCCCCGTCGTGGGCGCCCGTCGTGTCCCCGGCCTTCGGCGCGAGGAGGTTGCCATGCTCGCCGGGATCAGCGCTGACTACTATCTGCGCCTCGAACGCGGACGCGACCGGCACCCGTCGGTGCAGGTACTGGAAGCAATAGCCCGGGTCCTGCAATTGGATGACGACCACTTCACCCACCTGCTGTCCCTGGTAGCCGAAGTTCCTCGTCAGCGTCAGCGCCGCCCGCGCAAGGAGATCGTCCCGCCCGGGGCGTTGAAGCTCCTTGAGTCTCTGAATCAGCCGGCTTTCATCGAAGGGCGCTACTTCGATGTCCTCGCGTCCAACCCCCTCGCCAAAGCGCTCTCGCCAAGGTTGGAACCCGGGAGAAACCAACTCATGGACATGTTCCTGGACCCGGCGGAGCAGGCACTGCAGCCGCAGTGGAAGGACGTCGCGGAGTGCTTCATCGCCAATCTCCGCCAGTCCGTAGGCACCGACATCGAGAACCCCAGGTTCGTCGAACTCGTCGGAGAGCTTTCCCTGACCAGTCCTCTCTTCGCACAGCTCTGGGCCCGCTATGAAGTGCGCGGACAAAAGGGGACCATGCTCCGCTTCAATCATCCACAGGTCGGCGAACTGCTTCTCAATCGCGAAAGGCTGAGCATCGGCGGGGCCGAAGGTCTCATGCTTGTCGTGTTCCACCCAGATGCCGGCTCCGACGACGCAGACAAACTTTCACTACTTGCCTCCGCCGGACTTCCTGTCATAGCAGCATCCAAGCCTCTACAACCGGAACGCCCAACCAAATAGCACCACAGGCCGCACATCGCCAGGCGCCTAAAGAGGCGCGACGCTGGCGCTTTCGTGGCAGGGCTGCTCAATCTCAGTCTGCACAAGAATGTCCTGGACCGCCGGCGGTGGGCCAACCGGCAGGACCTCCGGCTGGCTGGCACGAGCTGGATCGAGCGGACACTGTTCCCCGTACGGAGAAGGCAGCTGGTTGCTGGGGTAGCGAAAACCAGCTCTACACCTGACTTTGGCCCGGCGGACGTGGTGGGCAGTTCCAATTGCAACTTCGAACTGAGAGGGGGCGGGCGCCCGGCAGGTAGACGGACGCCCGCATATGGCAAGAGGTGGGATAGTGAACAGTGGCTATCAGCGCATTGCCCCGGTACCGCCGGTCACGACGGCAATCCGTTCCTGGTTCGCCACCAAGATGTTGTTCTTCCGTGGATTTTGTTTTGCCTGCGCACGAGGACGCGCATTGCAGGTGTGATGCCGCGCAGGCTAGGGAATGAGCAGCAACTTCCCGGTGGTCGCACGCGATTCAATGTCGCGGTGCGCCTGTCCGGCTTCGATCAGCGGATACCGCCTTCCAATGTTTACAACGAGGTCGCCCCGTTCGACGAGCGTGAAGAGTTCGGAAGTGCGTGCCCTGAGCTCCTCAGGGGTGCGGACATGATCGTTCGTCACACCGTAGGTGATCCGGGTACTCCGTGGGATCTCGTTCATGGAGATCGAGGGGACATCGCCAATGAGCGGACCGTAGAACACCAGAGTGCCGTGGGTGCGCAGCACCTCCAATGAAGCCTGGAAGGTGGTCGCGCCTGCGCCGTCGAACACGGCATGGACGCCTTCGCCGTTGGTCAGTTCTTTGACCCGATCGACGAAAGCCCCACCCGTTGACACAAGAACATGGTCTGCGCCGGCATTTTCGACGATCTGGATTTTTTCGGGCCGGGAGACGAGGCCGATGACAGTTCCACCGCGTGCCTTGATGAGTTGGGTGAGCATCAGCCCGACTCCTCCCGCCGCCGCGTGCACGAGCGCGATGTCTCCGGGCTGAACAGAATGTGAGGCGGTGGTGAAGTGATCCGCAGTCAGGCCGTGAAGGACCACAGCCGCGGCCGTCTCGTGATCGATGGAATCAGGCAGTGGTACGACGTACCCGACCGGGATGACCATCTGCTCGGTGTAACTGCCATGCGAGTCGATGGTGAGCCAGGCAACTCGATCTCCGGAGGCGAAATCTGTCACGCCCCCTCCTACTTCCACGACAACGCCGGCCCCTTCCATGCCAGGCACATCGACGACATGGTTCCGTCGGATGGCCGTGTCGAGATAGTTGACGCCGACCGCCCGCACCTCGACCAGGACCTCGCCCGGACCAACGGGGGGAGTGGGGCGTTCTTCTACTGTCAGGACATCTGGTCCGCCTGCTTTGCTGATGGTGATTGTTTTCATGCCTTCACCATAGGGATCATAAATTTTACTCCCAAGTACAATCTAGGCATGGCAACAGCAAAGGGAAACGCTACCCGCCGGAGGATTATTGAGGCGGCCGCTGAGGAGATCCGGGAACGGGGGACCGACAAGACCACGCTCGACGACGTCTGCCGGCGAAGCAACACGGGCAAGGGCCAGCTGTTCTACTACTTCCCGGAGGGCCGCGAGCAGCTCCTCTTAGCGGTGACCGAACATGAAGCCGCCCGCGTTTTCGATGACCAGGAACCCTACTTAAGTCAGCTGACCTCCGGTTCAGCCTGGACAGCCTGGCGCGACCTCATCGTCAAGCAGTACCGGGATCAAGGCCTGCACTGCCCGCTCGCCGTGCTGATTGCCGACGTCGGACGATACAGCCCCGACGCCCAGGCCGTTTCAGCCCAACTGGTAACTAGGTGGCAGCACGCACTCCAATCGGGCATCGAAGCCACCCAGGCGGCCGGCGAAGGCGATCCCGATCTGGACCCCAAGCTCACCGCAGCAGCAATTATTGCCGCCATTGAAGGAGGCGTTACCGTTTTGCTCTCCACAGGATCAGCCGAGCATCTCGAGGCTGGCCTGAACTTCTGCCTCGACAGGCTTCTAGTAAAGACACGACCTAGGGCAGTCCACAGTAACCAGGGCTGAAAGCACCTCACTACGCCCAGTTCCCGTTCGACGATACGCGCGTACTTCTCCTGAACAAGCAGCACCACCACTGCGTCGCCGGCCACAAGGGCGGTCCGCGGAGCTGCGAAACTGATTTCCGCCGCTCAGTCCTGAAGGCGTCACATGACCGTGCCGAACCCAGTCATGTGTCGGAGTGTGGAACTGATGCCGCGTTGACCCTGGTGTCGGGGCCAAGGCAACGGCCGATTTACGTGCCGTCATGCTGGATGTGGCGCGTTCAGAGTTTGGGATCATGCCGCTTTTCGAGGACGATGATGCAAATTGCGGTCAGGACTCCTAATGCTGCTCCGATGGTATTCATGAACCAGTCATCTGTATCGCAGGAACGTCCCAGGGCAGATACCAGTGCTTGTGTGAGTTCTATGAGGACAGATAAGCCAGACACAACGGCGAACACCCGCAATGGACGTCGGAAGAGCAAGGTTGCGAAGAGAGCGAGAGGTAGCAACATCGCCACATTGGCCAAGGTATCGACCCCTTGGAACGGCACAGAGAACTGGATAGTGCAGAGAAACTCTGGTTCAGCTGATGAGGGTGAGAGCGTCAGAAGGAGAGGCCCCAGGAAACTTAAGATTACTAGGACGACAAAAGATTTGTTTGCCCTCATCCAATGCAGAACCCACGCGAAGACGGCACCAACGGTGATGACGACCCAGAACAGGACGCGGACGAGCACAGGGTGTGCAGCAAGAATGGTGCTGATCATGGCGCTGCGCTGTCGATGTGCATCGTTCGACCATCCCTGAAAAGTGAGCCCTCAAGCAACACTGTCGACCGACCACACAGCGGTATGCCGACACGCTACATCGACGGAGCGGCTGCGGAAGGATCATCTAGTACCTTTCCGCATTCATGCAGAAGCTAAGTGACGGCTCACCCGGAAAGGACTATCAGCTACATGCACCGTATCGCGTCTTTTTCGTCGCGCTCTCGGTTGATGCATTGCATAGGAAAGAGGTATGCGCAGTCTGCTTGCAGACCTCCCCCTGTATATCGACCGCTAATCAATGGGTTGCCACCAGCACGAGCGTTTTAGCTGCCGTTCTCCGTCCGGTCCCTGAGCCGAGCATCAATTGATGCCTGACATTCGGTAGCTTCACCGGCGAGGGGATGCGAAACGCTGGAGGCAGCGCCTGCGTCGGTACTGGTGAGACCATGGAGTATGTCTTTATCACTCGTCGAAGTCCTCAAGGTTCTCGGCAACCCTACGCGTCTTCAGATTATGGAGTGGTTGCGCACGCCTGAGGAGTCCTTCGCGGAGTACGAGCCCATTGCGGACCGCGAGGAGTATGGGGTGTGCGTGACGCACCTGGCGGCCAAGACGGGTCTTGCGCAGCCAACCATATCGGTCTACATGAACTCCCTGGAGCGGGCCGGCCTCGTGGAATCGACTCGAATCGGCAAGTGGACGCACTACCGGCGCGTCGGCACGCAGGTGGACGAGCTTGTGTCGCAGCTTCAACATCGGCTCTGATAGACAATTTGCTAAACGTCTATATGATGGTGGCATGACCTTCACTGATTCAAGCAACCCCATCAGGCGTGCGTTGATCGTTCACGCCCACCCCGAGCCCGCCTCGTTCTCATCCGCCCAGGCTTCTGCAGTTGCCCAGCAGCTGAGGTCGGAGGGCGTCGAGGTCGACTTCATTGATCTGTACGACATTGGCTGGAACCCTGTTCTGAGCCGCGAACAGTTCATAGACGGCCCGGGTTACTTCAAGCCCCAGGCCGAGCAGATGCGGGCCTTTGCTGAGGGCACGCTCCCCGAACCGGTCGGGGCGCACCTGGCCAAGCTGCAGGACGCCGACCTGCTCGTGCTGTCATTCCCGGTGTGGTGGTTCTCCATGCCCGCGATCCTCAAGGGCTGGATCGACCAGGTGTTCTTGCTCAGCGCCATTTTCGGCGGTGAGTACGGCATTTTCGACGAGGGCGGCATGACGAACAAGAAAGCCATGATGCTCCTCACGACAGGAGGCGTCGAGGCATCCTTCGCGCCCGGCGCAGCCTCCGCACCCGGCGGCTACGGCGAGCTCGATGACTTCCTTTACCACGTCCGCCGCGGGATGTTCGAGTTCGTCGGGTACGACGTGGTGCAGCCCTTCGTCACTCACGCGCCTGTACGCCTCAGCGACGAGGAGCGTGAGCAGGCTCTCGTCAAGGCTCGCGCCTACGTCACCGAGACGCTCCTGGCCGAACCGGCCGCTGTCCGCTGAGACGTTGACAACCGAAGAACTGGAGCACAGTCATGATCACTAAAACCAATATCGATGTCCCTGGGCTCGGCGACTCCCGCAAGTACGCCTACCTGCAGTGCGTGACGGCCGGCGATTTCGCGTTCGTCGCCGGGCAGACCGGCGTTGATAAGGACTACAACATCGTTTCGCCCGAGTTCGGTGCCCAGGCCCGTCAGGCCCTCCGCAACGTCGGACTGGCTCTCGAGGCCGCGGGCACGAACCTGGCCAACATCGTCAATCTGACGGTGTACCTGGCCGATGCCCGCGATGCGTTCGAATTCATCGACATCTGCCACGAACTGATGGATGAGAACTTCGCTCCGACCGCCATTCTCGGAGGAATCGATTTCGTCCTCTCCGGTCTGCGCATCGAGGTACAGGCCACCGCCGTGATCGAGCGCCCCTGAGGCCAGCGCACCTGAGGGAGGGACAGCCCCGCTGCCGTCCCTCCCTACACCGCAGCTGCGGTGCTGCTGATTGAAAGAAACACTATGCACGTCCTTCTTACCGAAGCGACCGGCTACATGGGCTCAGCCGTCCTCAAGGCCCTCATTCAGGGTGGCCACTCCGTCGCCGCCCTCGTCCGCGCCGAGGACGCCGCCGACCGCCTACGCGGCCCGGGGGCCGTCGATACCACCGCGTTGCTCCTTTTCGCGGCCCTCCTGACCGCACGGGGGGCGTCATGCTGGCTGTCACGGACACGCCAACCGCCTGAAGCGCGAATGCCACTGCCTGAAGCGCTGAACCGGCTCAGCTCTCCTGATTGCGCAGATACGTCAACACAGCCGCAACCCGGCGGTTCTGATCGTCGTTGGGCGGCAAGTCAAGCTTCATCATGACGTTACCAATATGTTTGACGACCGCTGCCTCAGAAACAAACAGACGCCGCGCAATAGCACCGTTGGAGTGGCCCTCGGCCATGACGGCCAGCACCTCCCGCTCACGGGGAGTAAGCCCGGCCAACGGATCGCGGTGCCGCCTGATCATCTGACTGATAACCGCCGGGTCAACCGCCGTACCGCCGGCATGAACGCGGCGCAGCGTGTCCACGAAGTCCGCGACGTCGCTGACCCTGTCCTTGAGCAGGTAACCAATTCCGGCTCCACCGGCGCTGTCGAGCAGTTCGGCGACGTAACTCTGCTCGACATACTGACTCAGGACCACCACCGGAAGGGAAGGGTTTCCTTCACGCAGGCGCACCGCCGCGACGAGTCCCTCAGAGCGGAACGTCGGCGGCATGCGCACATCGGTGACCACGAGGTCCGGCGCGGCGTCGCGTCCAGCGGCGATCAACTTCTCGCCCGTATCCACCGCCGCGGCGACGACGAACCCGTTTCGTTCGAGCAGCACCTGCAGACCCTCGCGCAATAACGCGTTGTCCTCAGCGATGACCACCCGCACCGGTTCCAATGCGGCCGGGCCGGTGGTAGCGGAATCAGTCATCCGGGTGGCCCTTCCCAACTGCGGGGACGGTGATGATGATCGTGATGGCCGTCGGTCCACCCAGAGGCGAGTCGATCTCCAGGTCTCCATTCAGGGCGGCGATGCGGTCGGAGATGCCGTTGAGTCCGCCGTTGTCCCGATGGGCAATGCCTGCTCCACCGCCACCATCGTCTCGGACCCGGACCTTCACGAGTCCGGGCGCGGGCCGCTGGAGCCGGACCTGGGCCTGCCCGGCGTTGGAATGCTTTATGACGTTGGTGAGGAGTTCGGCGACGCAAAAGTACAGGTTGGTCTCAATCTCCGTGGGCAAGCGGCCGGTCAGCCGGTCCTCGACAGCGATGGGGAGGGTAAGTGTGTCGGCCAGTTCGCGGATTGCTGCGCCGAGGCCATGATCGGTGAGGACCTGGGGGTGGATGTTCCGGACGAAGCTGCGCAAGGCACCCAGGGTCTGTTTGGCCTGGTCCTGGGCGCGGGCCACGTCAGAGCGGCCGGGGGCATCATTGGGCATGACGGCCAGGGCGAGCCCGAGCGTCATGCTGACCGACAACAGCTGCGGCTGCACGCCATCGTGCAGGTCCCGCTCAATACGGCGGCGTTCGATGTCGAAGGCACGCACCAGGCGCGCCCGCGACTGCGCGGTCACCGTCAGGTCACGCTGGAGGCGCTGCTCCGGCCGGGTCAACACCTGGAGGACCACCGAGGCATGAGCCCTGGAGAAAACCGGTGAGGTGACAACGAGTGCGGTGAGCACAGCGACTCCGATGACCGATGCCAACACCGACTGGGGTACGGTGCTCACCGTGAACGGCCCAATCACGATCGCCTCCCGGTCTCCCAGTGCCGTCAGCAGCGGGCTGAACAGGGCGACAAGGGATACCAGGACGACCAGCGCAGCGAAGACCGCGATGGCCCCTCCGATCGTGAGCATCATCACGGTGTAGGCCAACGGGCGGATGAGCGTCCGCGGCTCACGGAGCCGGACACCCGGAGGGCCCCCAGCGGATCGGTCGAGCAGAGCGGTCGCTCCGCTCCAGTCGGCCCGGGCAAGAACGACCGAGATAAGCGGGAGTCCCACACCCAGCAGCGCCAGACCCGCGGTAACCAGGCCCGCAGCGGTATCGGTGCCGCGCACAGGGCCGCTGAGCGCAATACCGATCGGTGTGCCCAGCAGCACGACAACGGAAATGACCACCAGGGCCCGGATGCAGACGGCCGCAGAGTAGAGCACCGCTCTCCAGCGCCTGATGACCGGCAGGGCCTGATGTGTTGACTCCGCATTGATCACCTGACCAGTGTAGAGACGAACCGGCCCGAAGAAGGTAGGGCCAGCCATACCCTGGATCGACGGGGTGGCCCCACTGCGCAGCCCGGGGGTCCCACGGTGTACTGGATGCATGACCACAAACGACCCGCACAGCACCGTGCTGCATCTCAACGATGTGACACGCACCTACCAGTCAGGAAAATCCACCCTCACGGCGCTCGACCGGGTCACGATCGGACTTCGTCGTGGTTCCTGGACGGCGATCATGGGGCCATCGGGGTCAGGCAAATCCACCCTCCTGAACAGTGCTGCCGGGCTGGACACCCCTGACTCAGGACAAATCCTCCTTAACGGCGACGATATCGCGAGCCTCAGCGATGATGTGCTGACCCGGATGCGGCGCACCGAGATCGGATTCATCTTCCAGCAGTTCAACCTCGTCGCGGCCCTCAGCGCAGCGCAGAACGTCGCCCTGCCGCTGCGTCTGGCCGGACGCCGTGACGCTAACAGGGCCGCTACCGAAGCCCTCAACTCCGTCGGTCTGGGCAAGCACACCGGCCATAAGCCACGCGAACTCTCCGGCGGGCAGCAACAACGCGTCGCTATCGCCCGCGCCCTGGCCACCCGGCCGAGCATCCTGTTCGCCGACGAGCCCACCGGAGCCCTGGACAGTGCCTCCGCCGCCACGGTGCTGGATCTCCTTCGCGCCCTGGTCGATGAGCAGGCCCAGACGATCCTGATGGTCACCCATGATCCGTCGGCCGCCGCCCGCGCCGACCACGTGGCGTTCCTGCGCGATGGACGCCTCGTCACAACTCTGAACGGCGCCGACGCGAACCAGATCGCCGCCACCCTAGCCGAGCTCGAAACGCTGGCCGGTACGGGAGTGCAGGGATGATCCGCCTGGCCCTGCGCACCTTTGCTGACCGCTGGCAGCTCTTCGTCGGCACCGTCCTCGCCGTGACCGCCGGGGTCGCCATCGTCCACGCCGGCCTGACGATCATCCTCGGCGTCGAGGACGCCGACGCACCCACCGGTTTGACCCCCGAACAAGCAGAAGCATTCCGCCTGGCCGCCGCCGATGGCAGCGAGCTGACCGGGATAGCATTGATGATCGGCATTTTCCTCACCATCTTCGTTGTCGGCTCGACTTTCGGTTTTGCCGTTGACCAGCGCCGGGGTGATCTCGCCATCCTCAGACTTGGCGGCGTGACCAGGCGCCAGATCCGCAGGCTCCTGCTCGGTGAAGCCTTCCTCGCCGCGCTGCTTGGCGCGTTGGCCGGGGCCCTGCTCGGAACAGTACTGACCACCGTGCAGCGATTCCTTCTGTCCCGGCTCGGCTTCTTCCCCGAAGACCTCGCCACCCCCGTCCAACCCGCAGTCCTGGTGATCGACCTGATCGCCGCCCTCACGGTCTGCCTCGCCGGCGCCCGGGGTGCAGCCAAGAGCGCCACCAAAGTCAGTCCCCTGGATGCGCTGCGCCGCAGCAGCGGTGAACGGCGCGTCATGACCCTGGGTCGATGGATCGTGGCCATCACGGCCTTGGCGCTGACCGCCCTCCAGGCCTACTTCTCCGCGACGGCCGGCGGATTGCTCGTCCCACTCCTGCTCGGCCTTGGCATCATCATGACCGGCTCGGTCGCGATGAGCCGGCTCTCACCCCTGCTCGTGCCCGCCGCGGCTCTGGCACTCACACCCTGGTCGCGCCGCTCACCGGTCGCGGGCCTGGCAGTGGCGAACCTGCGCGATGCCGTGCGCCGCACCGCCTCAGGCGCGGCGCCGATGATTGTGCTCGTCAGTCTCGTCATGGGCCTCCAAGGAATTGTGAACACCCAAACCGAATCCGGCGCCGCCACGCTGATCTTCGACGCCGACCTGATCGCTACCGGCGAGGACATCGACGTGAGCGCACTGGAGAACATCAACGGAATCTCCCTCGCCTCACCCGAGACGGTCGTACCACTGTCCGTCCAGCTCACCACGGGCGGCGCCACCACCACCGGCCCCGGAACCGTCGTCGCCGTCGACCCCGACGCGTTCAACGCCACCCACCTGCAACAGCCGGACAGCGGTCGTGTGGCCGACTTCGGCCCCGACAGCCTCATTTTCGGTCCCGGCCTGGAATCCACCATCGATGGCGCATACGACCAGATCACCGTCAAGATTGACGGCCGGACCCTTGTCCTGAGCGAGGCCGCCAGGATGTCCGCAACCCCCACCGGAACCGACGGCTACTACATCGACCGCTCACTGCTGCCCGCCGACCTGCTCCAGGGGCCCACCACCTTCCTGGTCCAGCTCGCTCCCGGCGTCGAGACGGCCGTGGTCGAATCCGCACTCACCGCCGCAGGCGCGTCCACGGTGCAGACGCCGGCAGAGTTCACGGAAGAACAGAACAGAGCCAACGCCGCGGGAAACCGTGCCGTGATGGTCATGATAGTCGGGCTCGGCAGCCTCTACGCCCTCATCAGCGTTCTCAGCACGCTCGCCATCTCCATCAGTCAACGCCGCAGCGAACTGGCGACACTGCGGCTCAGTGGCCTCACCCGGCGCCAGATCCAGCACAGCACCATCATCGAAGCCCTGGCCGTCACCACCATCGGCCTCATCCTCGGCGCCGTCGCTGCCGTTCTCTCCCTCGTCGGACTGTGGGCATCGACCTACCGCCTCTACGGCGCGCCGGTCATCGCGATCCCCTGGACGCTACTGGGCGTCATCACCCTGCTTGTTGCCACGCTCACCACCATCACGGCCCTTCTGGCAACCCGAGCAGCCATGAAGGTCCCGGCCATCCGGGCCCTGGGAGCACACGAATGAGCCGTGAAGTATCAGCCCGGCTCGGAACGTCGATCCAGAGGACGCACCTGTTGTCCCTCACGTCGCCGCCTGATCCGAACTGACCGCAGCCGGGACCCCAACCAACCCCGCAACCAATTAGCCCACCAACTAGCCCTCCAACCTGAATGGTTTTCGCATGACCCACCACGCCCGTGTCCAAGGACATGAACGCGGCCGCACCATCGTGCTCTGGGCTGTGCTTACCGCAGCACTGGCCGCAAGCATTCTGACCACCAACGTGGTTCCCATCCCGGGGCTCTCGGGCCCCGCCGCAGCCATCGCCCTTGTCTGCGCGGTACTCCTTATCCGGGGGCACCGGCGCCGGAAGCACGCAGCATCACCAACAACCCGCTACACCGCATCGGAGCACTGACATGAAACACACCCCCAAATTCGCGGTCATCACCACCGCACTGGCCGCGTCGCTCGCGTTCACCGCGTGCGCCTCCCCGGCCGCCACCAAGGACGCCCCCGAGGAAGCACCGAAGGTACTGACCAGCATCGCGGAGCGACTCGTCGAGGAAGGCTACCCGGGCGCGATTATTACCCGCACCCTCCCGGACGGCACCGCCGAAACCGCCACTGCCGGCACCGCCGATCTCGCCGCCGACGCACCGGTTCCCGCTGACGGTGAAGTGCGTATTGGAAGCGCCAGTAAGCCATTCTCCGCGGTGGTGGCCCTGCAACTGGTGGAAGAAGGGCTCCTGGAGCTGGACCGGAGCGTTGACACCTACCTCCCCGGCATCATCAAGGGAGAGGGAATCGACCCTAAGGCCATCACCGTCCGGCAGCTGCTCCAACACACCAGCGGCCTGCCCGAGTACACCGACCTCGTCGTCAAAGAAGCGTTCGCCGACCGCGACGTCTACCGCTCACCCCGGGACGTGCTCGACATCGCTCTCGGACAGCCCGCGGACTTCCCCGCAGGGGAACGCCATCAATACACCAACACCAACTACATCGTTCTGGGCCTGATCATCGAACGCATCACCCAACGGCCCCTGGCCGAACAGATCCGCGATCGGATCGTCACACCCCTGGAACTGAAACACACCTACCTGCCAGAACCGGGTGAGACCGGGCTCCGCGGTGAGCATCCCCTGGGCTACCACATCGACGCCAAGGGGGAACTACGCGACATCACCGAGTACGATTCTTCCACGGCCTGGGCATCCGGAGCGATGGTATCCACCCCGGCTGAGCTCAACACGTTCATGAAGGCCGTCCTCGACGGCGAGCTCCTGGAACCGGCCGAACTCGACCAGATGCTCACCGGCATCCCCACCGGCGATAAAATCATCCCCGGAAACACGTACGGGTTGGGGATCGAAAGCAGCGAACTGGGCGGCGGCACCACCTGGGGCCACAACGGCTACATCCCCGGCTACCAGACGATCAACACAGTCGCAGAGGACGGCACCGCAGTCACCCTCACCCTGACAGCACTGCCAAACGCCATCTACGACGGCCCCCTCGACGGCTCCCTCGACGGCCCCCCGGAAGAATTCTTCGATTTCGCCCGCTTGTCCATCGACGCCCTCGACGAAGCCCTCAGCACACCCTGACCCGACCCCCACCACAGCACCGCAGCCCGTCTCCTGCCAGCAGGCAGCCCGTTGCGACGGGCCATGAGGTGAGTGACCGGACGGTAAAAAGAACGGTGTGTGAGGCTCCGGCCTGCAGCAGTGCGTTGTGCACCTGATCCGCAGCCCGTTCCGCCACGCCGGCCGAGGGTACCGCGGCAGTATCGTCAACGCCCTCAGCCCGGTCCACACGGCTCCGCGCGGGGCCGCGGCGAAGGACCGGTTCGCCGAATTCGCAGCTCAGCGGAATCCGGCGATCGTGCAGCTCTGGGAGTCCTCGTCGAGTCCGCCGGGTGAGTCAACACAATCAAGAAGTGACGAGAAAAGGCGAAAAGAAGGGCCTGTCAAGCTTAGGTGACAGGCCCTTCTTCTTCCACACCTGGCGCGGACCCGTTCGCGCAGTTTCAGCTGAACATTATGGCGTCCTTCGCCCTGAAACGCCGCAGCCGCTAACCCACCAACCAACCCACCAACCCTCGAACCAACCCTCGAACCAACCCTCGAACCTACTCTCCAACCCGAATGGCTTTCGCATGACTCACCATCCCCATGTCCAAGGACGTACCCAAGATCGAAGTGGCCCGACCCCCCAACATCGAACGGACCACCCTGTATCGGGCACAGAACCGGTGGGGACCGGATAGAGATGTCTCGTGATCGATACGTCATCGACGGATACGACGAGCTCCAAAAAGCCGCCCGCATCCACGTGGCGCGCATCAGTGGCGAGGAGGGCCTGCAGGTACCAGAAGTCACCATCGTTCAGGCCGTGGAGCCTGGCCCATTCCGCGCCGACGCCCACTTCACAACGCCCAAAGGCGTATCCACGATCGAAGTCACTGAGCGCGCCCTGCGTGAGCTCTCCATCGAGGGGCTGGCCTTCCTGCTCGCGCACGAACTCGGGCATCTCGCGGACGCGGCGTGGTGTGCGAGAAGAACCCGCGTGCTCGTAGCGGTTTTCTCCCTCGCGGGAGTGCTGATGTTGGGGGGCTTTCTAGCGGCCGCCCTCGCGGGCTACTTCAACGCCAGCTCGTTGGGTGGATTCGCCGCCCTGGTGATCGGCTTGGTCACCTTGGGTGTTTGGCTGCTTATGGCGTGCGCGATAAGCCGGGCAGGGGAGATGCGCGCTGACATGTTTGCTCTGCGCCACGACCCGGAGCTGACCGGCGCACGTGACGTGTTCGACTCGTGGGAAGCAGACAACCCGGACCCAACAGGGCCCATGACGCTGAGGCGAAGAGTGTCATTCCTCTTTCGGACCCGCCCCTACCGATCCACGAGGCTCCGAACCATGCAAGCAGCACTCTCCCGCAACACCCGGTGACCGGGAGCAGACGAAAATCAGGATTGTCCGTTGGTCGCCGACGGCGAGTACCCGCTACAGCCACCTGCTCGTCCGCACGCTTGTCGGACTTCCCCTGATGCTCCTGCCGGTCAGTGCGCGGATGGAGGGCCGCCGTGCACTTGTCCGACGTTGAGCGGTTCGCGTCCTATGTGCGCATGGGACCGGGGGAGGAGTCGTGCTGGATCTGGTTGGGAGCTGTGAGTGACGACGGGTATGGGCGGTTCTGGATCGGGAAAGCTGACCGGCAGAAATCCGTGAGCGCATACCGGTTCGCCCTCGCCTTGATCCACGGTGGCCCTGGAAGCGATAAGGGGCATGAACTCTTTGCATCAGGATGTCCCCTTGTGTGTGAAGGCGACGAACGATGCCGACTCTCATCTGACCGTCGGCACACGATCGGACAACCGGCTCGCCGAGCGGACCAGGGCAGGCATGGCCATGGCCGCGGACTACGGAAGGAAAGCCGGCAGGCGGAAAGTCACCCCCAACCACGCCCAGGTCAAACGCGCCCGGGACCTCAAAGCCCAAGGACTCGCGCCGGCCGACATCGGGAAGATCATCGGGGCCAGCCGGGCGACGGTGTACCGCTACCCAGGCTTGGGAGTTGCTGGACCGGCGGGTTTAGGTTGTGGGTTTTTGGTCTGGTGTCGGGGGTTCTGCGGCGCGCAGGAGGCTGTCGGCGATGATGCTGGCGCGGGTGATGACGTCCCTTTGTGCTGGATTGTAGAGTTCCTGGACGGACTCGATCATGGTGGCGTGGGTCACTCCGGCGCTTTTGGTGACGTGGCCTTTGGGGTCCCTGAGCCAGGGGTAGTCCTTGAGTGTCTTGGCCAGCATGGGCGCGTAGCGTTCGGCGAGGTCCTGGCGCTGATTTTCCTCCACGTCGGGTGAAAGCGCGTCGAGTTCCGCTTTTGCCTTATCGGTGTCCGCTTCGACCATGTGGCAGGTCATTCATCGCATCGTTGTCGTAGAGCTGGGAGTAAATCAGCATCAGGGACCGGTCGGCTTCGGACATGCCGGCTCCAACGTCCTCGAATCCCGGGGGACGTCGGTGACCGTCGAGCCGTGGAGGATGGCCTGGATCTCGGCCCTGGCACGCTGGAGGCGTTCGATGCTCGCCCGCAGGTCCCCGTCAATGGCCCGCAGTGCCTCGGTCGACGAGTCGCCATCGACGGCGACTTCGTCGATCTGGTCCAGGGGGACGCCGAGGTCGCGCAGGCGCCGGATTTTCAGGAGACGGACGAGGTGTCTGACCTGGTATTGCTTATAGCCATTGGACATCCGGTCCGGCTGCTCGAGAAGGCCGACCTGGTGATAGTGACGGACCGTGTTCACGGTCGTCTCGGCCAGATCCGCGATCTCCCGTGTGCTCCGTCCCATCTCTGGTCCTCTTTCCTTGATTGCACTTCGGCGGGTGGATATCGATGAGCCCCACCGGGGGGGCGTCATCAGGTGTCCGAGTGCATGGACGCCATGTTTTCATCATGTTCTGGCCACCCGCTCATGGGAGGGAGGGCTCCGCGGCCGGGGGCGTGTCCGGGATGATCGGGGGACCGCCTCGATGATCGGGCTCGGGCTGCTAGCAAGTTTCAGGTTCCTGCCGGCACGAAACAGATGAGGAGTTCAGGGAACTCTTCACCAGCCGAGCAGGCTCAGTACTCCGGTCGCGGCCGCGGCGACGGCGGCGGTCCACACGATGATGGCGATTGCCTGC
>NZ_JAEKGC010000023.1 GCF_016405885.1 Arthrobacter sp. MSA 4-2
CTCGCCCTGGATGTCGACGTCGAGGCGCCAGTCCAACTTGTCGTAGAACGCCTTGGCGCGCTCCACATCGGCGACGGAAAGAATGATGAGTTCGAGCTTGTAATCCATGGTGCTGTTCCTGACTGGTTGGAATGGGTGGTGCACGTTGGGTGGCGGGTCGGCGCCTTGGGGTTGCCCAGCGCCGGTTTCCGACGATGCAGGCAGTCCGTATTTTGCGACTGCACTCATAACCGAGTGCGCTCATAAACTATTCCCGGGCTTATCCGAGAGACTGGAGGTTCACCCCCCGTCCATACGAAAAGCGATCGACCTGCACAGTCGTGATCCCTCCGGTGATGGAAACGGACCTCTGGTGCCTGCATCCGGCATGAGTGGGACTATGCTCAAAACCGAGCACACTCAGAAACTATCGGGGAGGGTCCGTCATGACTGCTGCCTCTCAGCCGCTGGGCCGGCGCGAACGAAACAAACAGGCGAAGCTGGAACGCATCGTCGCCGCCGCCAGCGAGCTGTTCGCCCAGCACGGGGTGGACGATGTCACGACCCAGCAGATCGCCGATAAGGCCGATATCGGTACGGGAACCCTCTTCCTCTACGCCAGGAACAAGGGAGAACTCCTGCTGCTGGTGGAGAACGCCACCTACGGGGCAGCGCTCGAGCGGGGCCGGGCGGGCGCCGAGGCCGCCCCGAACGTGTTGGAGGCCGCTCTTGCCATCGTGCGCCCCATCGTGGAGTGCAACCGCGCCCACCCCGGAAACGGCCGCACGTACCTGCGCGAAATGATCTTCGGGGACCCCAGCGAACCGAACCACGGCGACGCCCTGACCATCATCGCGGAGAGTGAAAAGATCCTCACCGCAGCGGTCCAACGGGACGGGCGGTTCGAAGGAGAGGATGCCGCGACGGTCGCGCGGACCATATCCTCGGTCCTCTTTTTCAGCATGGCGGTCGGCACCAACGCCCCCCTGGGCGTCGAAGGGGTGATGAAGGATATCCGGCGGCAGCTTGCCATCGTCCTGCATCGATAAGGCCGCCCTGGCGCGGCGGCCGGTGATGCGAGGATGGGACGATGGACGCCGAAAGTTCCTCCCCGCTGATCCGCCGCACCGCCCTGACCCGCTCGAGCCTGGCACCCAACCCCGGACCGATGAGCCTCGAGGGCACCAATTCGTACGTGATAGGCGCGGGAGGTCGCTCGGGAGCGGTGGTGGTGGATCCCGGGCCGCTGGACGAGCAGCACCTGCGGAACCTAGCGAGCGGTCCCGTGGAACTGATCCTGATCACCCACCGCCACGCCGACCACACCGCCGGGGCCGCGCGCCTGCACGAACTGACGGGCGCTCCGGTCCGGGCTGCCGACCCGCAGCATTGCATCGGTGACCAGTCATTGCAGGACGGCGAGGTCCTCTCGGCCGCCGGAACCGAGATTCGAGTGGTGGCAACGCCAGGGCACACCTCCGACTCGGTCTGCTTCCACCTCCCTTTGGACGGCCCGGCCGGATCGGCCCTCACCGGCGACACCATTCTGGGCCGCGGAACAACGATGCTCGACCATCCCGATGGTCGCCTCGGCGACTACCTTCGCTCACTTAACCGGCTTGAACTTCTCGGACCGGCCACTGTGCTGCCAGCCCACGGCCCGGTCCTGCCGGCACTCGACGCCATCGTGCGGGCGTACCGCGCGCACCGCCTGGACCGCCTCGCGCAGATTCGCTCCGCGATCACCGGGCTAGGGCCGGATGCCGGAGTACGGGAGGTCGCTGACGTCGTCTACGCCGATGCGGATCCCTCGGTGCGGCGGGCGGCCGAGAGTTCGGTGGCAGCCCAGCTGGAGTACCTCCGCTTCCTGCGGTAACGACGTCCCGGAATTGGTCGGCGTCGACACGCCTGAGGGAATCCGGCGCTGCCCGCGGGGGGTCAGAGCCGTGCGACGTCCTTAAGCGTGACGATAAGATCCGACAGGTCCACGTGGGTCCGTTTCAGACAGAATCTGCGCGAAGGATGCCCGCAGACGGCTCTCGCTTTCCCGGCTAGCCCCGAGGCGATCCAGCCCCAAAAGGGCGGCGCCCACAATCGGCGCCGATCCGGTGGTGTGCGCGGCGGCCAACGGTGCGGCGCCCCGAAGACCACGGCGGATCTCGGAATGAAGGAAATCATTCTCGCTGGTGAGCACCCCTCCTCCGAGGACCACGGTGGTGGGCTTCTCCAGCAGCTCCAGCCGCCGCAGCGCGGCAAGGACGAGGACAACCACTTCCTCCGCCTGCCGCTCGACAATACGCACGGCGACCGCGTCCCCGTCAGAGGCCGCCCGTAGCACCACCGGCGCCAGCGTCCTCAGCTCTGCGGGGTCCAGCCGGCCATAGTGAAGGGCCTCGATCACGTCCTCGAGCGAGCCAGCCCGGAACCGTTCGGTGATGAGGTGAACCAGTGAGGTGGACTCTCCCCTGCCGTCGATCGCCCGCGCCGCCCACCACAGGGCTTCGTCGCCCAGCTGCATCCCGCCGCCCCAGTCACCGGAAATCCGTCCGAGGGAGGGGAAGCGCGCCTGCCTACCGGCCCGCGTCACACCGACACAGTTGATTCCTGCCCCACAGACCACGGCCACCGCGTCACGGTCATCGGTGCCGGCACGCAGGAGTGCGAACGTGTCGTTGTCCACGACGGTCTCGCGAGCCCAGCCCCTAGCCGCCAGCGCCTTCGTCAGCTCTGCCGTTTCGCCCGGCAGGTCTGCTCCGGCGAGATAGGCACCGGCGGAATCTGCCACCCCCACGGCACCTTCGAACCCCGCCTGGGCAGCGGCACGTGCGACGAGTCCGTCGAGGAGATCGGCGCAGCCGTCGATCCCCAGGGAGTGTGGTGAGGATCCGGGCCCCCGCACGTGCGCGAGAACCTCCCCGGAGGAAGCGACCAGCGCGACATCCGTCTTGCTGTTGCCGCCGTCGATGGCCAGCACTGCCGCGTTCATCGTGCCCATGCCAGGTGCTGCCGGTTCGCGCTGAGCAACCGGTCGGTCAGCTGGTCGGCGAGGTCGATCTGCCCCACGAGGGGGTGGGCGAGCAGGGCGCGGAAGACACGGTCCCGCCCGCCCCGCAGAGCAGCGTTGAGCGCCAGTTCCTCGTAGGCCGACACGTGGGAAATCAATCCGGAATACAACGGATCCACCGGTTCCACCTTCACCGGGACGACTGCCCCGGACGTGATCCTTCCGGGCACCTCGATAACGGCCTCCGCCGGGAGGAACGGGAAGGTTCCCTCATTGCGGACGTTGACCACCTGGACGTCGCCGCGGTCGCTCATCAGTGAGGCGACCAGGTTGATGGCCGCCTCAGAGTAGAACGCGCCACCGCGTTCGGACAGCAGCGCTGGCTTCTCATCGAGGGTCTCGTCCGCATACATCCTCAGGAGCTGCCCTTCAATGTCCGCCACCCGCTGCCCGCGGGAGGGCTCCCCGCGCTGCTCCTCCACCACAACGTCATGCTGATAGAAGTAGCGGAGGTAGTAGGACGGGATGACCCCCAGACGGGTCAGGACGCTTTCGGGAAGGTGCAGGTGCCCTGCGATGTCGGCCGCATGACGGTCAAGGAGCAGGGGCAGTTGATCCACGCCGTCGAGGCGCACCGCCCGCTCCCAGGTCAGGTGGTTCAGGCCGACGTGGTCCAGCTCGACGCGTTCGGGGGAAACCTCAAGCAGTCGCGCGAAATATCGCTGCAGGCCGATGGCCACATTGCAGAGGCCGACGGCGCGGTGGCCCGCGTCGAGCAGGGCGCGCGTCACGATGCCCACAGGGTTGGTGAAATCGACAATCCATGCACCCGGTGCGGCGAGCCGGCGCACCCTGTCCGCGACGTCGAGCACCACAGGAACCGTGCGCAGTGCCTTCGCGAGGCCTCCCGCTCCGGTGGTCTCCTGTCCGAGGCAGCCGCAGTCGAGCGGCCAGGTCTCGTCGCCGATCCGGGCCGCCTGCCCTCCAACGCGCAGCTGGATCAGGACCACGTCGGAATCCGTCACGGCGGCATCGAGGTCGGTGGTCGCGATCACCCTGGCAGGGTGGCCCCCTCGAGCGAGAATCCGTCGGGCCAGACCGGCCACCAGTTCCAGCCGCTCGGCGGCGGGGTCGGTCAGCACCACTTCGTCGATCGACAGCGAGTCTCGAAGCCGCGATATGCCGTCGATCAGTTCGGGCGTGTAGGTCGAGCCTCCGCCGACAACCGTCATCCTCATCTTCAACCGCTCCTCGCTGAACCAGTTCGCCTAAGGGCCGGGATGATCGCACCAACGCATTACTTCGGATTGAGCATCCTGCGGAGGCAGCCCGGTTCAGGAGTCTAGCCGACGCTCAAGGCAGGCGCGGCCGGGCACTGCCTCACGGCGCGCCCACCCCTAAACATGTCCGAGGAGGAGGGCAACCGTCCTTTGGCGAGCGCAGGATTCGGTGCTTTGCACCTCGAGATGCGGTAAGTTGTCGGCAGTTTGAAAGCCCGGCCTGAGCCAATCCGGACCCGGCAAAGACGCGATTGCATGGCGCACGAGCGCTCGTCGTCTCCCGAAGGATGGAAGATCACCCGATGCCCGCTGCCGCCCGGAACGCACCAGACCGCACGGCCAGATTCGGCTTCGCCTTCATCGGCGTTCTGCTCATCGCAGTCAACCTTCGGGTGTCCTTCGTCAGCGTGGGACCGGTTCTCGCGAACATCAGTTCAGACCTCGAGCTCTCGAGTGCCGCAGCGGGTTTCCTGACAGGCCTTCCCCTGATCGCTTTCGCCGTCTTCTCACCCGTGGCACCCGGCTTCGCCTCCCGGCTGGGCCTGGACCGGGCGCTGTGGATGTCGCTGCTGATCCTCGCCGCGGGCATCGTGCTCCGCTCCCTCGCCGTGCCCGGCTTCATCTGGGCGGGCACTGCCCTGATCGGCCTGGCCATCGCGTTCCTCAATGTCCTCGTGCCCTCGCTCGTGAAGCGGGACTTCCCACGGAGGGTCAGCCAGGTCACCGGGAGCTACACCGCCACCCAGGCCGCCTTCGCCGCGGTCGGGGCCGCCGTCGTCGTTCCCGTGGCGCAGACATCCCCGGCGGGGTGGCGGCTTGCCCTCGGAATCTGGGTGGGGCTGGCCCTCATCGCCTTGGCGGTGCTACTGCCCTGGCTGCGCCGGCACGGGGCAGGCACCGCGCACGCCACCACGCCGCAGGCCCCCTTCCGCTCGCCCTGGGCCTCGGCCCTGGGCTGGCAGGTGACGATCTTCATGGGACTGCAATCGATCGCCTTCTACATCCTGATGGCCTGGCTGCCCACTATCGAACAAAGCCGGGGCGTCCCCGCCACCACCGCGGGCATCCACCTTTCCGTTTTCCTGCTGGTAAGCGTGTTCGCCAGCCTCGCCACCGGACGGATCCTGCACCGGGGACCGGATCAACGGCTCGTAGCCTTCACCACCAGCGCGCTCATGTTCGTGACCTTCCTCGGGCTCGCGCTGGCGCCGGAGCTCATCCTGGTGTGGGTCATTCTGGGGGCTATCGGATGCGGGGGCCTGATCGTCATCGCCCTGTCCCTCTTCAGCCTCCGCACCGTGAACTACCCGCAGGCAGCGTCACTGTCCGGCATGGCGCAATCCTTCGGCTACGGTCTGGGAGCGGCGGGCCCGGTGATCTTCGGAGGCCTCCGCGACGTGAGCGGAGGCTGGACGCTTCCGCTCCTGGCCACCGCGGTCGTCATGGCGGTGCTCGCCGGAACCGGTGTGCTTGCCGGCCGCGACCGGGTGATCACCGGCTCCGATCGACCCGGAAGTAGATGAGCTTCGCTGAATTTCCTGCCGGCGGGGGCATCGCCACCGCCCGGCGGAGGGTCCTAGACTTTCTGCATGGCGGTGCGCGGCGGGTTCCCCATCCTTTCAACCCAGGACCTTGAGCGACTCGTGAGCTTCTACGAGTCAGCATTCGACGCCGAACGCACGTACGGGTACCCCGGGCCCGATGGAAACGACGTCTTCGTCTCCCTTCGCGTCGGGGGAGCCACCGTCGCCATCGCAGCAGACGAGGTACCCATTGCCGCAGCCGACCGGATAGCACTCTGGTTCTACGTCGACGACGCCGATTCTGCCTACGAGCAGGCCCTTCGAGCCGGCGGCCAGTCGGTGAGGGGGCCCGCCGATATGCCGTGGGGCGAGCGGGTTGCCAGCATCAAAGACCCCGACGGATTCCTGATCAGCATGGGCGCCGAAAAGCGCAGCTCACAGCACAGGTAAAGGTGCGACCGTCGAGCGGCATGGTGGGACGTACCGGAATCCGGTTGTTCGTCTCTGCGGCGGACCCGTGCCGGGGTGGGCGGCGCTAGACCGAGGTCGAGACGCGCTCCTCTCGCTTGCGGCCCGCGCGGGCGACAAGGTACAGCAGCGAACCGACCACAATGTAGGCGATGGCACCGAGCCAGATCACCCCGGACTGCTGGGCCAGCAGCACAACACTGGCGATCATCGCGAGGATCGGCACAATCCGGGGAACCGAGAAGTGCTCGTGCTCCACCTTGTCCTTCTTGAGGACGAGCACGCTGACGTTGGCCGAGAGGAACACCAGGAGCAGCAGCAGGACGGTCGTCTCGGCCAGTGAGTTGACGTTGCCGACAAGAGTCAAAATGATCGTCAGAACTGCGACGACGATGATCGAGACAAAGGGCGTGCGCCGCTTCGGCAGCACCCGGCAGAACGCATCGGGAAGAAGTTTCGCTTCCGAGAGGCCGTAGCCGACACGGCTGGCCATGACCATGAACAGCAGGGTGCCGTTGGCGATGGCGACCAAAGCGATCAGGCTGAACAGCCAGAGTGGGATTCCCACGCCGCTGGCCCGCACCACGTCGAGCAGCGGGCCGGTGGATTCGGCCAGTTCGGCCGGAGGCAGGACGATCACCGCGCCGAGTGCGATCAGGAGGTAGACGACGGCCGCGGTGCCGATGGCCCCGAAGAGGGCCCGCGGGTAGGCCTTGGAGGGGTTGCGCACCTCCTCCGCCATGTTGGCGGCCGCCTCGAAGCCAAGGAAGGAGAAGAACGCGATGACGGATGCCGCGAAGGCACCGCCCAGCGGGGACACGCCCGGAGCGAATTCGACCAGCCGGCCCGGTTCCCCGTTGCCGCTGCCGAGCACGATGGCGGCAACCACAATGACGAGCACGAGGCCGGTCACCTCGATGATCGAGGCAATGAGATTGGCGCCGAGGGATTCCCGGACGCCACGGAGGTTGATCAGCGTCAGCAGGATGATGAAGACGACGGCCGCCGGGCCGGCCGGCACGTCGATGAGCGCGGCCAGATAGTCACCGGCGAAGGCGTTCGCCAGGGCCGCAGCCGTGGTGATGCCCGAGGCCATCATCAGGAACCCGACGAGGAACGACACATAGGGGACCTTGAAGGCGCGCTCGGCGTACCGCGCGGCTCCGCCGGCGTGCGGGTACTTGGTGATGAGCTCCGCATAGGTCCCCGCGGTGAGGAGCGCCACGACCAGCGCGATGAGCAGCGGCAGCCAGATGACGCCCCCGACATCGGCCGACATGGATCCCACGAGGGTGTAGATGCCCGCCCCGAGGGTATCCCCCACGATGAACGCGAACAGCAGCGGGGCACCGATGGCCCGCTTCAGGCCGATGTGCTCACTGGGTGTGGCGGTGCCGGTTTTTTCGCTCATCGCACCATTTGAGTCCTTCTCCAGCCATGACGCAAGAGACAGCGCGGGATGGCATTGGTTTAAGACCGCTGAAACGGTCCTGCCGTCGGCGGGTGATCCAGCAGCGCAGGCCCCAATCCTCCGTCCACCGGCCAGGATCTACGGCCCTATACTGGGCCGACCGGTCAATAAACGGTAGGCTCACTCCATGGGCAGACCGCGCAAATTCCTCGAAACCGATGTCGTCCACTCCGCGGGCAAGGCCTTCTCCGACCACGGCTACGGAGGCACGACCCTCGAGGACCTGGTCGGGGCAACCGGCCTGGGGAAACAGAGCCTGTACAACGCGTTCGGCGGCAAGCGGGAACTGTTCCTGCGGGCACTGAACTCCGACACCGCGGACGCCGTCGCGGCCCTCGATGCGGAACTCGGCGACGAGTCGGCCACGCCGCTGGAGCGGATCCGCGGCCACCTGATCAAACTGGCAATCACCCTCAGCGACGGCGACAAGGGCATTCTCTTCACCAAAGCCACGGTGGAATTGGGGGATCGTGACCCAGACGTCGCCCAGGCCGCCCTCCAGGGCTTCCACGATCTCGAGCAGATTTACCGCCAGTGCGTTATCGACGCACAGGACGGCGGAGAGCTCGACCCGGCCGCCGATGCGTCAGCGCTGGCCTCCTTCTTTGTGGCCCTGACCCGCGGCATGGAGGTCCTGGGCAGCGCCGGCGTCAGCCGGACCGAACTCACGGCCATCGCGTTGACCTCGATCAAGGTTCTCCCCGTACTGGGGGATGTGCCGGCCTAAGGGCCCGCCTGCCGCATCATCGACCCGGCCCGGTCCGGAAAAGAACAACCCACGGCGCCACCCGCCGGCTCAACCGCAGGTCCCAGGTGACCGCGCGGTCCTTCACCATGCCACGGTGCCCAGCCGGCTCCTGCCGGACGCTTCGCACCAGATGCAGCGGCAGGACGGATCGGGCTCCGGTTCTAACGCTCAAGCCGATTTGTTTACGTGAGAATTAAGGGTAGGATCGTTCTCACGCCAAGAAACAAGTTCTAGCGTTACAAATCTGGAGGAACCATGACCCGCATGCCGCTCATTGAACTGGACGAAGCCTCAGGCACCGCACAGGAGCTCCTGGCCCAGGTGAAAAAGGGGATGGGTGCTGTCCCGAACATGACCAAGGCCATGGCGAACAGCCCGGCGACCCTGAAGGGGTACCTGGCACTGTCCGGCGCCTTGGCCGGCGGCGTCCTCGGCCGCAAGACCCAGGAGCGCCTGGCCCTCAACCTCGCGCAGGCCAACGGGTGCGACTACTGCCTCTCGGCCCACACCTTCACCGCACCCCGGGTAGGACTCACCGAGCAGGATGTCCTGGATGCACGCCGCGGCACCGCGGATGATGCCAAGTCCGACGCCATCCTCAAGTTCGCCGCCGCAGTTCTCGAGAGCCGCGGATCCGTGTCCGAGCAGGACATTGCCGACCTCCGGACCGCTGGAGTTTCGGATGAGGAGATGGGCGAGGTCGTGGCCAACATCGCCCTGAACGTTTTCACCAACTTCTTCAACAGGGCCGCCGACGTCGACATCGACTTCCCGGTCGTCAACGCCTCAGCCGTCACCGTCTCCTAGGTACCTGCGCCGTTGGCTCCTCCCCTCGGGGTGGAGCCATTGGCGTTTTCGCTTTCACCCGTGCCCAGGGATGCCTGCCGACCCCGGGTTCGCGCGGGCCGCTGGCCCCTTCGCCAGGGACGGCGGACATGCGATCCTTTCCTGAGGGGACAAGGCACCTATAACGTCCACGGTTTCCGTTGGACAGCGGCCGCACGCTAGCGCACCTTCACTGACGCTTCACCGATGGGGTGGGGCGCCGATCAATATCCCCCATCTCCTAAGGAGAACCACAATGACCACCCGTGTAGCGATCAATGGATTCGGACGCATCGGACGCAGCTATTTCAGGGCCGCCCTCGAACAGGACGCCTCCTTCGAGATCGTGGCCGTCAATGACCTCACCGACGCCGAGACGCTGGCCCATCTCCTGCGCTACGACTCCGTCGTCGGCAAACTGCCCGTCCCAGTGGAGGTGAGCGGCGGCAATCTCATCGTCGGCGGGCACACCGTGCGCACCTTCGCGGAGAAAGATCCGGCGGCACTGCCCTGGGCAGAGCTGGAGGTCGATATTGTGATCGAATCGACCGGCTTCTTCACCAAGGGCGCGGACGCCGGGAAGCACCTGACCGCCGGCGCGAAGAAGGTCATCATCTCCGCTCCCGCAACCGATGAGGACGTGACCCTGCTGCTGGGAGTCAACGAAGGCGACTACGATCCGGCCAAGCACCACATTCTTTCCAACGCTTCCTGCACAACGAACTCGGTGGGCACCCTGGCCCGCGTCCTGCACGAGGCGTTCGGGATTGAAAAAGCGCTGATGACCACGATCCACGCCTACACCGCGGACCAGAACCTGCAGGACGGACCGCACCGGGATCTTCGGCGGGCACGCGCCGCGGCCATCAACATCGTCCCGACCTCCACCGGCGCGGCGAAGGCCATCGGCGTCGTCATGCCCGAACTCAAGGGCAAGATCGACGGCTACGCGATGCGCGTCCCCGTACCGGTTGGCTCCGCCACGGACCTCACCGCGACGATCAGCCGCGAAGTCACGGCCGAGGAGGTCAACGCGGCCTACAAGGCTGCTGCCGAGTCGGGCCCGGTAAAGGGTTATCTGACGTACACCGACGATCCGATCGTCTCCTCGGACATCGTGGGAAATCCCTCCTCATCGATCTTCGACGCCGGGCTCACCAAAGTCATCGGCAACCAGGTGAAGGTTGTTGCCTGGTACGACAACGAGTGGGGCTTCTCCAACCGGATGGTGGACCTGACCAACCTCGTGGCCGATTCCCTGGCCTGATCGGGAGGAGCCATGGGGGCGCACGGCCCACCCGCCGGCGTCCCCATGGCCTTCGGCCGGAGCAGGCATGCCCCAGGTTCTGGCCGGGCGGCACTTGGAGGTCTACCCTCGGGTTCTATGAGCGAGGAATGCGTTTTCTGCGCCATTGGCGAGGGCCGGCTCGACGCCTTGGTGGTCGGTGAGAATCCGCGGGCGCTTGCCTTCCTGGACAGGCACCCCATCAGCGACGGCCATACGCTGGTGATACCGAAGCACCATTCGGAGAACTTCCTCGACATGCCGGCCGAGGACCGGACGGCGGTAGCCGATCTTGCCCACGATGTCGCCCACAACCTCTCACACACCCTGCCGCGCTTCGAGGGGTTCAACCTGCTGATGTCCAACGGGCAGGCGGCGGGCCAGACTGTCCTCCACACGCACCTGCATGTGTTCCCGCGCAGGGCCGGGGACGGTTACCACCTCGAGCAGCAACCGAAGCGCGTACCCTCGGACGAGGAGCTCCGCGCCGTTCAGGCCCTGCTCCTGGCGGGAGTACCGGCCCGCAGTGACGACTAATCCGCCGGCGGCTACAACCCGATCGGTGAGGTTGGGGTGATCGGTGAGGCTGGGGTGATCGGCCGGGCGCGGGCCGGACCGGCCCCAGTGGAACATCCGGTCGGCTTCGTCAATGGGAATAGAATTTTCTTCCCTCCGTTATATTGACCGAAAAGTATAAAACGTGGATCCGGGCCGGAGAATACTGCGGCGGCCCAGCGGGTCCGCCCCCCAGATTGGAAGCCATGCGATTCATCAATGATCCGTCCACCGACCTGA
Source organism: Arthrobacter sp. MSA 4-2 (assembly GCF_016405885.1). Taxonomy (GTDB): domain Bacteria; phylum Actinomycetota; class Actinomycetes; order Actinomycetales; family Micrococcaceae; genus Arthrobacter_D. Next base: position 11,379 of record NZ_JAEKGC010000023.1, read on the forward strand.
CCTATGCCGATGTGTTCCTGGTGCCCTCGGCCTCGGAGGTGGT
>NZ_JAEKGC010000024.1 GCF_016405885.1 Arthrobacter sp. MSA 4-2
TCGGCGAGGGGTTTGCGTCCGATAACGCGGCTGTGGTCGTTCGCGTTGCCGGCGGCCAGGACCGCGCACACGGCGTCGTCGCTGCCGCTGGCCATGACCCCGTTGACGACCTCGTTGTAGCCCCCGTCCCCGCTCACGGACACGATGAGGGCATTGGGCGCGGAGGCTGCCTTCTGTGCGAGGTCCACTGCGTGGCCGGCGTGTTCGGTGGGCTGGAGGCGGATTTCGGTCCCGGGCAGTGCCGGGACCAGCTCGTCGGAGAGCTCCTGTGCAAGCGTCGGGGCGTCACCGGTGCTGTTGGGGTTGAAGATGATCGTGATGGTGTCGAACCTGTGTGGCGTGGTCATGGGTCTACCTTCGGTTGTCTGCTGGTTGTTGCCGTCGATGAGCGGCCTTCTTAGTCCCGGCGAGAGAAGGGTTATTCGGTGCTGTGGATGCTGCCTTAGGCGGTTCGACGTTCTTCGAGGTGGTGCGCGGTGCCGGTGAGGAAGGTCAGAATGCGGGCGGTGACGGCCTCGGATGCGCTGTGGTGCACGGAGTGGTTGGCTCCACCGATTTCGGCCAGTTCACCGTTCCTGGCCGTTTCGGCCAAGGCCCGTGACCAGGTGGATCCGGCGACCAGGTCGCGGGATCCACGCAGAACCAGCACCGGCTGCTTCAACACGGGGAGGCGTTGCTCCAAGGGGTGGGCCATGGCCACCTCACGCTCCGCGGAATTCCAGCGAGGTCCGCAACGCAGCACGTCGGTGAACTGGATGAAGTTCAGCAGGGGTCTCTCCAAGAAGTTGTTCGCCGCGAGGGTCGAGGTTTGATTGGCGATGGTTCGGCGGCGTGCGCCCACGGCCGCGCCGATCAGGACTAGGCGGCTTACGAGGTCGGGGTGACGGAGTGCCAGTTCGGTGGCGCTCTGGACTCCCATCGAGTGTCCAATCACCACGCAGGAGGCCACCCCGATCTCGTCCAGGAGGGCACCGACCGATTCCGCCTTCGCAGCGTTCGTCATGCCAGCCGTTGGCGTTTTGGTGGACCCGGAGCCGGACAGATCGAGGAGGACTACCCGACCGTGGGCGGACAGTTGGTCACCGAGGCGCTGAAAGTACCGGTGGGACATGCCGATGCCGTGAATGAGTACGACCACCGGCACAGACTGCATCTCCGGCGCCACGGGCGGGGAGGCCGCTGCGTCGGCGGGCCGGTAAGGAATCAGGTGGGCGCGGCTCTGCCCATCCCCGGCGGCAAGGCTCGCGCGCCCGCCGGCGTGCTTCGCCGATGATGCCGTGGTCTCACTCATGGACTTATCCTGGGGAGTTTCCGATTGCTGATCTGCTGCGGGTCGTCCGCTGGACGGTTCCCGTGTCACCCGCACCGGGCGGTAGGCAAACAGGGTGATCCCCCCGCGGAAGCACGCGCTTCCACGGGGGGATCACATCACGTGGTGCTTAGGAGTTGGTGTAGTGCTCGCGGCTGCCGGACTTGGCCAGGCCGCGGGAGACCATGTAGCCGATGGTCAGGAAGGTGATGAGCTTCATGGCGTCGTGGGCGTTGAAGACGTCTCCACCTTCTCCGCCGTCGCCGACCACCAGGGCGGTGAGGGCGGTGGCGAGCACGATGGCGACATAGGCGAAGAACTCGGTGGTCTTCGTCGAGGCCTTCGTCTCGGTCGAGCGGCGGTCAGCGACCACCAGGTTGCCGTTGTGGGTGTCGGCGGGGTGGCTGTAACCGGTGTTGTTATTGCTGTTCGACATGGTGGATCTCCTTGAGAATTGTGGGTGCCATTAGACGGCGGTGAACTCCGGTGGTCAGAGTGGGCCGGGCCACCTTGGGGATTTGGAGCAGGAGGGCCGCGGGTTGCTTCACGGGATGCTCTACACCGTAGACTCTACGGTGTAGAGTTATAAATAGCAAGGGGGCTTACTAAGAGGTGGTTACTGATGGTTCCCGCGAACCAGCACGATGGTCCCGTCCACCGCGGGGGGTCTGTCCACCGTGGCATCTTCGGGGCTGCCGCCTCGGACCCGAAATCAAGCGGTGGGGGTAAGCGGCGGAGCCCGTTGAGCCGCGGCGCCGTGCTGCGGGCCGCGCTTGAGCTGGTCGACGCTGACGGTCTGGAGGCCTTGTCAATGCGGCGTCTGGGGCACCGGCTCGATCGGGACCCCATGGCGCTCTACCGGTACGCCGCCAATCGGGACGCGCTCCTGGATGGCCTGACCGAACTTCTGCTGGATCAGTGGGCGATACCGGGCGCCGCGGACGGGGACGTCCCGGAAGCCTGGCAGGATCAGCTCCGCCAGGCCGCCCACCGCTTCCGCTCCCTGGTTCTTCAGCACCCCCACATCGTGCCGCTGCTGGTGACACGCCCGCTGTCCACCCCCCTGGGGCTGCGCCCGCCGGGTGCGCTGCGGCCGCTGGAACAGCTCCTCGCCGTCCTCACCCGCGCCGGGTTCGGGCCCTCGGGTGCGCTCCACGCCTACCGCGCCTACTACGGCTTCCTCATCGGTCACCTGATCAACGAGCTCGAGGAGTTCGTGGTCAACCCCGACGAGGACGAAGCGGGGCTGCGCCTAGGCCTGCACCGGTTGCCCCCGGAGGACTTTCCCCACCTGCGCCGCCTCGCCGCCCAGCTGCTGGACTACGACGGCGAGACCGAACTCGATCAAGGCATCACCATCGTCCTACACGGCCTCCAGGCACAACTCGACGGCCCGGCACAGCGATCACAATAGTTACTCACATAGGGATCGGCCCGGCTATGACCTCATGGGGAGAACAAGATCGCGCACCTGTGGGCGGCCCGGGCACTGAAACTGCCAACCTCATCCGCGTCCCGGCCCAGGCGGCGGCAGGAGAAGCGGCCGTCATCGCGATGCCGCACAATATTGACTGGTGCGACGACGCCGGCAGGAACAACCGTGCACAAGGCACTGCAGGCATGGAGCGTGCATCCTGTACGGAGCCGCGCAAGCCGCTCACCATCGCGCTGACCCGACCGTATGACCGGCGACATCAACCTAACGCGACGGGAGCGGCCCGCGATGCGCAAGCCGATCCCTGAGCGGGCGCCTTTGCGGACGGGCTCAACCCGGCGGGGGAGTGCTTTTCACAAAGTCTTGCGGTGCCTGACTCGGGCGTGGAGGCCTGGTGATGTGGATAGCGGCCAATGCTGCGGCGGGGTGGATCACAATCCATCCGGGTGCTGGTATTGGCGCATCGAAGGGCAGCACGCCCGTGAGCTGGCTGACCGCGGCCCAGGGACCCAGTGCAGCACCGAAGGCGGCGTCGGGGATCTCCTCAATCCCGGCAGAAACCCAATTGTTCTTCCACCGGGTTGTTTCCGCATCCGGTCTGGACCTGGACAGGATGCAGCGCATGAACACCGGGCTGATCCCGGTCCGCACCAATCCTTGACGCAGGCGTTTCGCCAAGTACACCAGCGTATTCGGCGCCGCAGGTGAAGGGATCCCTCAGCGTGCGGGGAGTTCGCCGCTGTTGACGAGGTCGTTGGCGATCTCGAAGAGTTTCGTGTTGGTGCGTTGGCTGGCGAAAGACAGCACCATGAACGCTTGTTGCCCGGTGATTTTATGGCGTTCCATGAGGATGCCTTTGGCCTGCCCGATGACGTCCCGGGAATCGACGGCCTCGTTGAGTTGCCGGTTCTTCTCCGCACCGGCGAACGCCACGGCGGCGTGCGACGCGACCAGCAGGCCAATGTTCTCGGACTCGTCGGTGAACGCGTTCGCTTCGTGTGAGTAGAGGTTCAGTGCACCAAGGTCATCGCCTTCCACCCAGAGCTGGATGGATAACATTCCGTGGGCCCCTGCCTCGGTGGCGCGTTGCGCGAAGAGCGGCCACCGCCGCTCGGTGCTCATGTCCGGGACACGGACGGTGCGGTGCTCATAAGCCGCTTCAAGGCACGGGCCCTCTTTGGTTTCCATCTGCAACGCATCGATACGCTCTGGCAGGTTCCCCGACGGGGCTCTCGATCCGATGTTTGTCCGCCCCAGGACCACACTGACGGAGCCCTCATCCGCTCCAGGAATGAGGTCCAGTGCTGCATGAACGAACCCGGCGAGAACAGCATCCCCGTCAGGCTGGTTCTGCAGGGACCTCGCGAGCTCCGCGAGTTCCGTCGCCAGATCACGGGCCCGCTCACTCCCGTCATGATGAGAGGACGGCATACCCCTGGCCACGCCGGGCTCCTCACTCACAGTCCGCACCTTCCTTCGACTTGGTTCACAGTGTTCTCCTCGTACCACCTCCCCACTTTAGGCCCATCCCATACTTCCCTGTGTCCGGCACCTGGCAACCAATGGTTGATTCCCGGATCGCATGCCCCTTCACTGGGAAGAGTCCTCGGGTCAAGCAGCCGGCTTCGAGGGCGGCAGGGGTGCAGGGCCCACCGCCCTGCACCCCTGTTCACACACATGACCGAACCGCCACCCGACAGGCATTTACGCCGGCTGCAGGCGCCTAGTCACCGGCAATCCGCTCAGGCTGCTGGTGGAAGCGTTGTTCCGGTATCTGGGTGGTGTTTCGGAGTACTTGGAACAGATCCAGCAGGGTCCCGGTGCTGGATTGGTGCTTGTCCTGGCCGTTGAGCTGCTGTGCGCGGTCGATGATTTGTTGTGAGCTGACCACGACCTTGCGGTTGGTCCGTTGGCTGTACTGGCTGATCCGCTTGAAGGCGTCGGCGGCGTTCAGGCCGGTGCCCTGCACGGGGATGTCTTGCTCGGTCACCTCCGCGATGAAACCGGGCAGCTGCGGTTGATGAGTTCCCGGTCGGCAGGTTCGGGTATCACTGCGAAGAAGGCTTTGGTGCATTTCTTCAGTATCAACGGCACCGGGGTGGGCCATGATGTTGCGGCGCATCTGGACGGACGGTTTTCGTGCACGGTCCACAGGGCGAGCTGCTGGGGTCGGAGAGATCAGGGAGCAGTAACCCACCTGTTCCGGGAGAGCCTGATTTTTCGGCATTGAGGCCGGTGCGGGCTTGTACCCCTTGGGGGAGGGCTGTGCTGTGGCGAGTTGTGCGGTCGGGGCGCTGCTTCTACTGTTAGGCATGACTTCCGAGGAGAACGCGGACGATTTCGAGCGCCTGCACGCGCTGATTTCCGGGACGGCGGACCTCAAGGCGTTCCTCGACGGTGTGACCGGTTTCGGGTCCGGGGTGATGACCCGGGTCACCGGTGCCCGGGTTGAGTGCGCTGTCACGCTGCGCCGCAGCAAGCGCAGCGCCACGATCGCCGGGAGCAGCGATGGTGCGATCCTGCTCGATGGCATCGAGCAGCGTCTGGGTTCGGGGCCCTGTGTGGAGGCCCACCGGACGGGAGCCACGGTCCTTCTTGAAGATGTTTCCTCTGACCGGCGGTGGCCCGAGTACAGCCGGAGCCTCGGCGAGGCCGGGTACCTGAGCGTCCTGGGGGTGCCGATGGACCTTGAAACGGATTCCGTGGCCGTCCTGAACTTCTTCGCCCCCGCCACCGGGCTGTTCACCGCCGATACCATCCGGGATGCCGAACTGTTCGCCGACATGGCTGGCCGGGTCCTGAATCTTGCCCTGCGGATCGTCACTGCAGACCAGCTCTCCGGTGACCTCAAGTCCGCAATGGAGGGCCGGACCGCGATCGATGTGGCCTGCGGCATCATCATGGCCCAGAACCGCTGCTCCCAGCAGGAGGCCATGGACTTCCTGCTGCGCGCCTCCAGCACCCGTAACATCAAACTTCACAGCCTCTGCCAGGACATCGTGGCGCACGTCTCCGGCCAAAAGAAGGCCCACACCCACTTCGAGGACTGAACGCGTTTCGCCAAGGCGCCGGTTCTGGTTCCCTGCATCGGGCGGCGCTGCCGGGCCGTGACCGGCGGGAGAGGGCTGTTCGCGGGCAGTTTGAGTGCTCCCCTTGGATTACAGGTGGAGGGTGCGGTTGAGGACCTGGGCGGCGGTGTCGTGGAGGGACTGGTTGTGCGACCGGGCGTAGGTGCGCAGGCGCGCGAAGGCCTCGCTCATGTCCACGGAGGCGGTGTGGGAGATGACGCCTTTGGCCTGTTCAATGGTGATCCGTGAGTTCAGGGCGCGTTGGAGCTGATCATTGACGATCTGGCTCTCGCGGGCGGTGCGTTCCTGGATGAGGCTGATGGTCGCGACGTCGGCGAGGGCCTGGCCGATGGCGGCGTCCTCCTGGTTCAGCGCTCCGCGGTCCACACCGAACAGTCCCATGACCCCGATGGTGCGGTCATGGATGCGCAGGGGGATTGCGTGCACGGACAGGAAGCCCTCATCTAAGGCGGCTTGACGGAAGGCCGGCCACCGCCCGGAGAGGGTGGTGATGTCATCGATGGTGACTACCGAACCGGTCTTATAGGAATCGATGCAGGGGCCTTCACCGGCCTGCAGTTGCAGGACCTCCACGAGCTGGCTCTCCTCGCTGGTCGAGGCAAGAAGCTGGAGTTCCCCATAGGGATCCGCCAGTAGAAGACCGGCCTGGGCGGCATCGAGGAGCCTCACGGACTCTTCAACAAGGATGTGGAGCAGCTCCAAGATGTCGAACTGCGTGATGAGGGTCTCGGTGAGCCTGAGGAAAGCGGCGCTGACCTGTTCGGGTCGCGTAATAGTCGCCATTGAAGCATTCTAGGCCAGACCGAGCCCCTCCGGGGGAGCGCTGTCCGTTGGAATGAAATCAAGGTCCCGGCGAATGACCTGCAGGGCCGTCTCCTGAAGGGTCTGCTGGTGCGAAAACGCATGTCCGCGCAGCAGCACAAGGGCCTGGGCCGCACTGACATTGGCCTGGGCAAGGACCATTCCCGTCGCCTGGTGAATCTCCCGCCGGGAATTGGGCAGCCCCGCCGGTCTGGACGAGGTGCCGGTGGTGAATCCGCCCCCGGAAGGGGGAATGGCGGGAGCACCGGGGTGGGCCTCGTAAAGGGTCCAGCGAAGCAGGGCCCAGGCGGTCTCGCCGGCCAGAACGTCAACAGCGAGACGTTCACTGCCGCTCAGGGAGCCCGGGCCTGTCCGGTACAGCTCAACAACGCCCAGGTCGATGGCTCCCACCGTGAGGGGGAAGACGAACAGCGCGGCCACATCGAGTCCGGCTAGGACCTCGCCGAAGGCCGGCCACACCAGGTGGGCACTCTGCTTGAGATCCGGGAGCAAAACCGGAAGGCGGGTGCGCACGGCGTCCCAGCGCGGCCCTTCACCCAGATCGAACTGGGCTTCCTCTAAGGTCCGGGCGACCGGGTCGCTGGCGGAGAGAAGGGTTTCGGCGTCGGTGGCGGTGAAAGCGGACACCGCCGCGCCGGTCACGTTGGCGCATTTGAGGAACGGCGCGCTCAGGCCCGCGCCGGGACCGGCACCGTCATCCCGGCCCCGGAGGGGACCGGAGGCGGGGGGGAGCGGTTCACTCATAGGGAGTCACTCTCGGTAAATGAACTGGGAGCCTGTGGTCGAACTGTTTCCACCGGCGGACCGGAACCTACGGTGCCGCCGATTCACCGAAGGGAACAGCCCGTTATCTTATACCCCAAACCTACCGGTGGGGCAGCGAAAAAGCAGTTCAGCGAAACGCCGGGCCCGACCTCGGCCGGTGCTGCTGCCCAGACCCCCTGCGCTGGAGTCCGGAACCCCCTGCTCCCATAGCGCTGCCGCCCGGCTCCCCGGCGCGGCCGCGGGGAAAGATCCGCCCGCCGGTAGGGGTCGGTGGTTTCCCCATCCCCTCCTCTGCCCATCCGCGCGCATCCTGTGCTCTGCTTTCCCGCGCTCAGCCCGCTGCCCTGTACTGCTCGGACTTGCTGACGTGGAAGTTTTCGGCCACCCAGCGATCCTTGACACTCCGCCGCCATCCGCGCAGGCTGAGATTGTTACCCCGGACCCTGGTATCGACTCGTTCCTCATGACTATCAGGGAGTCCGCATGACACCGGAAGCAGGACCTTTCCACCCCCGTACACCCCACATCGGGATGCCGTCTGGACGCGCGGGTCCACCGCAACCCCCGGCGACCGGAACGCATCTGGTGCCCCCCGCCGCTGAACCGCCGTCTCGTCGACAGGCCGCCGAGGGTGTTCGCAGCGGTTCCGTCGTCAAGGTGAGCTCGCTGCATGTTTTGGATCAGCTCGAAGCCGCCCTGGAGGAAGCCGGTCACTTCATCAGCTCCGACTCACCCGCGGTCGGTCCGACCCTTACCCGCCGCTCCTCGTTGAGGACCAGTCACCGATCGCCCACCTCGAGCACGCATTCACCGGCTGCGACGCCGTCGGCAAGGTCAGGGGCATCCTGATGGCGCGGCAGGAACCCGTCGCCTCCAACGGTGTGGTGCTTCCAGAAACCGGAATCTCGACCCGCCCTGTGGTGGAATCTGCAGACGCAGCACAACGGGCGGCGCCGACGACACTAACAGAGCGCAGCACCGGAAGTCCGAGCGGACAACGCCACCGGCAGCCGCCCGATCTTCCTCCGGTCATGGATATAGCTGTAAACCAAAAGGAATGGACAATCGAGCCCAGTCCAACCACCATCGAGATGTACCAGTGGCCCGCCAGTCAGCTGCTGAGCATCGCCGCAAACCTGGTCTCTCAGACCTGGAATGAGCGTTTCGCCCATCTGGGTATGACCCATGCGGCGGTGATTGCGTTGCAGGAACTGGCAGCTGAACAGCCCATCTCGCAGGCACAACTGGCCGCCCGGCTGCAGGTCCGCAGTTCGACATTGAGTAAGACACTGCAGGGCCTCGAAGAGCGGGGCCTTATAGCCCGGGTCGGCGTTCACGGCGATCAGCGGCACGTCATCATCCGCCTCACCCACCGTGGAACGGAGATCCTTCTCAGCGTAAAGGAAGTGGAAGGGTCCTTTGAAGCATCCGATGCACGTCTCCTGGACGGAATACGGGCGGACCTTGTCGAAATTCTCCGCCGCCGCCCCGATATGTGAGAAACACCCCGGGCAGCCCCACGGTTCCTGCCCCGAGGTAGCAGGGCAGCCTAAGATCCGGGACGGTGTGCTCCCATGCAGGTGCCGCACGGATTCTGCCGGCGCCGGTGCACAAATCCGCGACCGCACCCGACGAAACCAAAAGTTGCGCATCAGTGCCACCGCAGCCACAGTAGTAAGCATGCTGATAATCAGTTACCCGTGACAGTGAAGCGATCGGCCGACGGACCCACCGCGGCTCCGGCACCGCCGTAATCAGCCGCGGCGGTGCCTTGGAGCAACGAGCTTTCTTGGTTGTTGAGGTACCCGGCGTTCCACCGATCCACCTTCATCACGCCCGCAATGTAAGGAAGCACCATGATCACGCAGCACAATCTTGACACCCTCCTGTCTAAGGGCGGCAACGTTGTTGACGCTCAGGGCACCAAGATCGGTTCCATCGGCCAGATCTACCTGGATGACCAGACCGGGGATCCCAACTGGGTCACGGCGAAGACCGGGCTCTTTGGCACCTCCGAGTCCTTCGTGCCCCTGGAGGGCGCCAACGCCGACGGCAAGGATGTCAAGGTCCGCTACAGCAAGGACCAGGTCAAGGGTGCACCGCGCATTGAGGTGGACGGTGCCCTCAACCCGGACGAAGAAGACACCCTGTTCCGGCACTACGGCCTGGCAGGCGGCTTCCAGGGTACCGCCGCGAACACCTCGACTGCGCCCCTCGTCACAGGAACCGGCGCGGGCATCACCGGCTTTGAGCCGGGCTTCCAGTCCGGTGATGAGCGGATCGACCGATCAGGCGAGGGCAGGGCGGTCGGTCACGACATCTCCGGACCGACCACCGATGAAGCGATGACCCGCTCCGAGGAACGGCTCCGGGTCGGAACCGAAACACGGGAAGCCGGCAGAGTGCGCCTGCGCAAGTACGTGGTGACGGAAACGGTCACCAAGACGGTCCCGGTCCGGCGCGAGGAGATCCGCATCGAGCGCGAACCCATCACCGATGCGAACCGAGGCAGCGCCATGGACGGGCCCGCCATCAGCGAAGAGGAACACGAAGTCATCCTCCACGAGGAGAAGGTCGTCGTCAGTAAGGAAGCCGTCCCCGTCGAGCGCGTGCGCCTGAACAAGGAAACGGTCCAGGCCCGGGAAACCGTGTCCGGGGAAGTCCGTAAGGAACAGATCGAAATGCTGGACGCGGACAAGCTCGGCAAGTCCGACCGCCGCTAGTCCATCGAATAACCGGGAGCCGTCACCGGCTCCCGGGGAAGTTCCTTCTGCAGGCCGGCGTACGGACTTTCGAAGTGCACTACATGGATATGTCCGGCATCCCGGTTGACGAGCGCGGTGGCGGACAAGAACGCGAAACACCATTCCAAGGAGAGTCATGGCACAGGACCACAACGCAGGAGCAAGCACACCCAAGGGCCGGCGCACCGATGTCGTCAATGCCCAGAAAGAAAAGTTCGGCGGCATCAAGTTCGGGTCTGCCTTCTTTGGTTGGCTTACCGCGATCGGTATGACGGTCATCCTGAGCGCTCTGGCTACCGCGATCGGCGTGGGAGTCGGAGCCGCCAACAACACCGATGCGG
>NZ_JAEKGC010000025.1 GCF_016405885.1 Arthrobacter sp. MSA 4-2
TGTTGATGTCGTCATTGAAGACCCTGTGCCAACAACACAGTCAAGGGCATGTGACCAACCCCACGTCGCAGGAGCCGTGAGCCGTCCGCAGCGCCGTGGAGCGCAGACAGCGTCCCGTCCAGCATGAGTCCCGGGCGGGGAAACTGTCGTGATGCACGTTCCGGGCAGACACTGAAGGAACCTGAAAAGTGTTGTGCCCCTGGAAGCTGCTCAGGCCGCGTCGGGCGCAGTCTGAGGGGCGCGCGGCGGCCGCGCGGACGCGATCAGCATGACCCGTACCATGTTTGAGCGGATGCAGTTGTCTGTCGAGTGACGAGCTGCGTGCGGGACGCGAGGGTCGAGCGCATGCGCCAAGACCGGTCAGGATCCCTTGGTGAATCGGAGCTTGTAGGAGATCGTGGTGATTCCTGCGTTCTTCCTGCTTCGCTGATGTCCCCGCACGTAGGGTGGGCAGATGGTCTCGGAAGCTGATGTGCTGTTGGTAGGGCCTCGTGGGCGACGCGTGTGCCTGGAGTTGGCAATGGAGTTGAGTCCGGAGATCAGGTCCGCCGTGTCCCGGCTCGCCTATGACCTGGACCCGGGCAAGGGGGTCTCCCGGGTGCTGCTGACTTTCACCTCCGGGGACGTCAGCGACCCGCCGCCGAGACCGTCCCTGACGGACTTCATCACGGCGCTGGCCTCGATCGATGTGGCGCGGGTGGGAGCGGACGTCATCGACCGTGCTCTGGCCCAAGCGGTCGACACGTCCCGGCCCTGGCAGGAACCGGACGGAGAGGATTTCCTGGCAGCGCTCCCCGAGGTGGGAGCTGCCCTTGCCCCGATCGCCCGGCACATCACCTCCGTGCCCTCGCGCAGTGGTGGTCGCAGGACCGCCAGATCGAGCAGTGGACCATCGACTGGGGGTCAGCAGATGATCCGGCACCGCTGCCCCGGGAACCACGAGTCCTCTCCACCTGGGCCCGCGCCACACGCGCCGAGGAGATCCGCGCCGGGCAGGAAAGGCGACAGGATCCTCACGCCAACTACTCGGGGACGTGGTGGTCCTTTCCGCGAGGGACCATCCAGTCGGTCGGAAGGATACCGCTGGGATTGAACCTCATCGAGGACTCCTTCGACTGGGAGCACGCCACGGTGATCCCCGTGCGCGGTGCCGGCCGCACCTACGAGGTTCGTACTGGAGACGATTGGGTGGCATTGTGCCGTGAGCACCCGTTGGAGGTCACCGCATCCCGGCGTCACGACTGGTTCCGTTGTACCGGGCGCGACGGCAGGTGGGTGATCCCGGACTGGGAGAAGATCGCCAAGCGGTGGGATGCGGTGCACCTGACAGTCCGGGCCTACCTCAGCAGTGCCAATCGTTCGTTGCAAATCGACACAGGTACCTCGACGGTCATCGCGGGATGGAATCCCGACACGACTATCTGGCTCACAGATGTTGCACGCGAGGAGGACGGTCCACGCCAGCACTGGCAACGCTCCACGCATCAAGAGACCTGGACAAGAACCACACCCTGACCCACCAGCCCTCCTAGGGCCCATCCCGCACAGGGATCGGCATACCGCGGTCGGAAACGATGACGACAAACGTGCACCAAAAGGCGATAAAAACAATCGAACCGAGCCAGAAGGCTGTTTTGATCTGCCCCGAGGTAGGAGGAAACACCTCGAACGGTTCTAGTCAGGAGTCAAGCACGCCGAACCGGCCGTTTGTTCGGTGTCCGGCTGTTGCGTCTCGAGAGCTACGGGGCCGGCCCGTCGTTACTTTGAGGTGGATGCCACTGATTGGCCCGTTCGTTCAGGGCGGCGAGGCGCGCCGTTTCCATGATCCGTGTTCTGCGTGTTTCCGGACGTTTCGCCTGAACAATCCATTCCAGGATTCCACGGCGGGTGGACCGCGGAAACCTGTCCCAGTTGCTGCGGGCCGGTGCATATCGTTGGAACTCCGCTTCAAGATCATCAGGGACGACCAGTTCTTCCACCTGATCAAGAAGATTCCAGGACCCGCTTTCGACTGCCTCCGCGATTACCCGCTCCCCGGCTTCGGTCATCAGGCCTTCCCGCCGGAGCTGCTCCACACGGAGTTTGTTCGGGCGTGACCACGCGCTTCCGGGCTTTCGGGGCGAAAAGTAGAGGAGTGTCCGCTCGTCATCGAGCTTCTGAGGTTTGCTGTCGACCCATCCGACAGCCAGAGCCTCGGAGACGGCGTCATCGTAGCTGAGCGCCGGTCGGCCGGTGGCCTTCTTCCACGAAACAAGCCACGCGGACTCCTCGGTCTGATGATGGGCAATGAGCCACTGGCGCCACTGCTGACGGGTCTCGGCGTGGATTTTGGGAGCGGACGCCGGGTCTGCCATGGTCACCTTATTCGAGTTGCCCGCATTCGCGGCCGGTCGTTTGGGGACCGCCGGAAGAGCAACGGAACCCTGGACCAACACCGTCACGGATCGTGGCCGTCATGATGATTGGGTTCATGAGCGTACTCTCCGCTTCCGTGTGGCGGTAGCACCCGTGCTCTCAGTGGCCCAGGGGCCAGGATCGCGATGACTGCTGCGGAGACCACGCGACCGACGGCCGCCGCCACCGGGATGTGCTGAGACCTGAATGGAGGCCTCTGGGCGGCGCCGGCGAGTCGTGACCTCAACCAATGCGGGGGTGCGGCTGTCCGGAAGTCCTCTGGCGGGGAGAAGCGGGGTGTGGACAGTGTCCACGCCTCGAGTCTCGGACTGGGCCGTCCCGGTGCCGGACCAGACCGGATTGCGGATGCTTTCGGGGGAGCGGCGGAGATTCAAGGTGTGGAGTCCGGTTCGAGTCACACTTCGGCCACATGTTTCCCCTAGTCAGAGGCCCTTTTGCTCTCTGGATGTGGACAGTCCGGCCGAATGTGTGCGGCGCGGGTGCCGGATCTGGTGGTTGGGTAGGCGTCTTTCTGCCGGTCGATGACCCTCGCGGCGCATCCCGGTCAGGGGGCTTCGGTATCGCCGGTGCGCAGGGCCAGTTCCTCGGTGATTGCCTGATAGCGCTCCAGCGTCTCGGCAGGGGGGAAGTCGTTATCGAGAAGTTCGTACAGGCGGTTCGCCAGCGTGCGCAGCCGGCGCACCGACACGGCGGAGAGGTCCTCGATGAGCCGGGCGTCCTCCAGCCAGGATGCCTCCCGCTCCCGAACGGCGCGGCGGGCGCGCGGATCCGCGGCAGGGTACGCGTCCCACAGGTCGGGCAGGGTCAGGTCCGCGGATTCGTCGGCCACGCGGGTCGTCACTGCTGGCGCGCTTGTCATCGTCATTCTCCGTTTCGATCTCAACAGTCCCACCGGACCCCGGCACTTCTTCGACACTATCCGGGTGGCCCCGAAAAGCAAGCTAAGCACGCTGATTTTTTGGTGATCGAAGATCTTTTTTCCCGTACCGGCACGCCTCGGGACCCATGCCGCCTGATACCGGCCGCGCACCCGGCAGTGGGCAGGTGGCGGATGAGCGGTTCAGGCCCCGGGGTCGAGCCACATGGCGATCTGCACCTGCGCCGCAAGGCGTTTGAGGTCGAGTTCATCGTCCGCCGTAAAGGTCCGTGGCCGGTCATCGATCAGGCACAGGGACCCGATGCGCCAGCCGTCCGCGGTGGAGACCGGGTGTCCGGCATAGAACCGGGCCCTGGGTCCGCCGGCGACCAGGGGGTGGTCCCGGAAGACCGGATCCGTGCCGGCGTTGGGAATGATCAGGGTGCGGTCCTTTTCGATGGTGATCGCGCACAGGGACAGCTCCCGGGGCAGGTCCTGACCGATCGGTCCGGTCACGGATTTGATGATCTGGCGGTCTTCGGTGATGAGGGAGATCGAGGCGGAACTGACCTCGAAACGCATCCGGGCGTAGGCGGTGATCCGGTCGAAGCGCTCCTCCCGGCCGGTCTCCAACAGCCCGGACGCGTACAGAGCATGGCAGCGGCGCAGTTCGGCCTCGGCCTGCCGGCCCTCATTACCGTCCGCCCAACCGGCGGGAGCGTCGATCCCGGCAACATGGACGCCGGTGACCGGCGGGCGGTCGAAGCGGTATCGGTCCGGGGTGGTGACGAGCGGGCGGAGGTAATCGGCAAAGCCCGATCCGGCGGCCACCTCGCCGGTGCTGTAATGCGCCCCGTCAACCGGCAGATCCCGGGACTCAAGAATTTCATTGATGGCATCGGCCACCAGGTCGCGCTGCACCGTCGAGATCATCAGGAGCCCGGCGAGGTAACCATTGACCTCGACCTCATCCAGGGCGCCACCCACGCCACGGTAGCACTGCCACACCTCGGCAGCGTCCAGCCCGGCCCCGGACACCGCCTGGGCAGCGGTCCACTGCTGCACAACTCCGCCGAGCACGCCCATCCTTTCGTTTCCACCCCGCCCACCACCGGGACAGCCACTCCGCCCCACCCTAAACCACAGGTGCGGCACGAGCGGTCCTTCAACGTTCACCGGACCGGTCAAACACCGCAAGCAGGAACACGTGCCCCGTTTGCTCCATGCGTGAGGGACAATGCGACCGGCCCCCTCATTCCCGGCGCCGGCCGGGCGTCGTCACCTTGGATGGGCGGGAGGGCCCGCTTAAAGGATCCGGAGGGCAGGCTGCATTGTTGCTTGCACCATGCGGGTATCAGAGTCAGCCCACGTGCACCCATGGCCGGCGGGACACCTCGGGTTCGGCTTCGCGCAGGACCTCCCGGGTAACCGGTGCGATTTCGCCTTGACCGAGGATGAGGAACTTGAAGAGGTTCACCAGGGGGTTGCCTTCGGTCCAGCGGAAGTACACATGCGGCATGAGTCCCGTGATGTCCCGGATATGGAGCATTACCGCGGCGATGGTGTTGGGAACGTTCGAGCTGTGCACCTGGAGGATTCGGAACCCGTGCCTGGTCACCCCGCGGACGTGCAGGTGCGTTTCGAACTCCGATGAATCATCGACAATGACCTCGATGAACAGGGGCTTGTCCGAAGAGCTGAGATGGCTGACGGTGCAGGCGTGCTGGAACTTGCGCCGGTAGGCGGCGGCGTTGAGCCGCTGGGGCTCGTGGGCGATCAGTGAGATCTGCCCGGAGTCCTGCGCTGCGACGAAGGACAACGCCTCCTCATCGAGGGTGATCGCGGCGGCCCGCAGTTCAAATGCCCGTCGCGCCCTGGAGGCGAAGGACACAACGAGGATTCCGACGATGAACAGGGCGGCGATCCCGGCGCCGTCGGGGCGCTCCCAAATGTTGGTGAGCGTGGTCCAGATCAGGATGAGGGAGATGACTCCGAAGCCGAGCGCGGCCGGGTGCTGGGCACGGCGGCGGGCGGACAGGGTGACGGCCACCGATGCGGAGGTGATCAGCACCAGTACTCCGGTGGCGTAGGCGCCGCTTTGGGCCTCGACGTCGGCCTCGAAGGCGATGGTGACCGCGGCGGCGATGAGGGTGAAAACCATCACCATGGGTCGGACGGCCCGCGACCAGGCGGGGGCCATGCCGTAGCGGGGCAGATACCGCGGGACGAGGTTGAGCAGCCCGGTCATGGCCGAGGCGCCGGCGAACCAGAGGATGGCGATGGTGCTCGCGTCGTAGAGCGTGCCGAAGCCTTCGCCGAGGTACTCGTGGGCGAGGTAGGCCAGGGCGCGGCCGCTGGCCTCTCCGCCGTCCTCGAACTCCTCCGCGGGGATGAGCAGGGTTGTCACGAAGCTTGAGGCGATCAGGAAGCCGCTCATGATCACGGCGGCCGAGGTGAGCAGTTTCTGCGCACCGATGATCCGCCCCCGGGGCCTGTCGGGTGTGTCGCCCGGGGCGCCTTTGATCTGGGGCATGACCACGACGCCGGTCTCGAACCCGGAGAGTCCCAGCGCAAGCCGGGGAAAGACCAGCAGCGCGACGGCGATTACCGCGAGTGGGTTGCTGTGCTGGGCGGTGAGGGTGGTCCACCAGTTGCCGATGGGTTCGGGGTCCGCGGTGATCTGGGCAGCGGCGGTCACCACCACCACGAGGTTCAGGGCGAGGAAGGCTGCGACCAGGGCCACGGCGATGCCGATCGCCTCGTGGAACCCGCGGAGGAAGACGCCGGCGAGGAGTGCCAGGAACACCAGGGTCACGGCCACCTCCTGGCCGTGCAGCCAGGCTGGCGCGAAGGGGTTTTCGATCAGGTGGGCGGTGGCGTCGGCGGCGGAGAGGGTGATGGTGATGATGAAGCTGGTGGCCGCGAACCCCAGCAGGGCGAGCACGAAGACCTTGCCCTTCCACTTTGGCAGCAGCTTTTCCAGCATCGCGATGGAGCCCTCGCCATTGGGGCTCTCCCGGGCCACCCGCTTGTAGACGGGCAGCGCACCGAACAGGGTGACGGCCACGAGGATGAGCGTGGCGACGGGTGCGAGTGCGCCGGCCGCGGCGGCGGCGATGGCCGGCTGGTACCCGAGGGTGGAGAAGTAATCGACGCCGGTCAGGCACATCACCTTCCACCAGGGCTGCACGGTGAACCTGGGACGGCGCGTTGGCCGACGCTGGTTTTCGTCGTCGAGAAGCCAGTGGCCGAGCCGG
The DNA here is from genome assembly GCF_016405885.1 of Arthrobacter sp. MSA 4-2. Classification (GTDB taxonomy): domain Bacteria; phylum Actinomycetota; class Actinomycetes; order Actinomycetales; family Micrococcaceae; genus Arthrobacter_D. The sequence continues at coordinate 6,529 of NZ_JAEKGC010000025.1, forward strand.
CGGGCCCGGCGGGACTGGATGACTTGCTCTAGGGTTGCGCTCACGGGCTCGAATCTACGCCCGGCCAGGTGGGCCAACGGTGGTTCTTAATGGATCCTTAACACCTGTTCGTGTGGGGCTTCGGAATGAAGGGCGTTCGCCAGGGGAAGCGCATTCGCCAGGCGGACAGATGGGCCGGCGGCGATCAGGGCTCGAACCGGTATCCCATCCCGCTTTCGGTGATGAAGTAGCGCGGACGGGCCGGGTCCGGTTCGAGCTTGCGCCGCAGCTGGTTCAGGTACACCCGCAGGTATTGCACCTCCCGGGCGTAGGCCGGCCCCCAGACCTCCAGCAGTAACTTCTGTTGGGTGACGAGCTGGCCGGGGTTCCGCACCAGCAGCTCGATGATCCGCCATTCCGTGGGAGTCAGGCGTACCTGTTCGCCGCGGCGCTCGGCCTTTCTACCGGCAAGGTCCAGGCGGAAGTCGGCGGTGGTGACCACGGGTGTCCCCGGGGTCGTGGCGGATCGCCGTTCGGCTGCGCGCAGGCGCGCCAGCAGCTCTTCGAGGCCGAAGGGTTTCGTCACGTAGTCATCGGCCCCGGCATCCAGTGCCTCGACCTTGTCTTCCGGCCCGTGGCGTGCGGAAAGCACGATGATCGGCACCTGGGTCCACGCGCGCAGCCCGGCGATGACCTGCACCCCGTCCATGTCGGGAAGCCCCAGGTCAAGGAGCACCAGGTCCGGGCGGTGCTCCGAGGCGGCCGCGAGCGCGGATGCGCCGTCAATGGCGGTCACCGGGTGGTAGCCGTGGGTGCGCAGGTTGATCTGCAGGGCACGCAGCAGCTGCGGTTCGTCCTCCACCACCAGGACCGTGGTCACAGCCGAACCCCCGTTGAAAGCGGGAGCCGGATGATCATGGTCAGCCCGCCACCCGGTGCCGGTTCGGCAACCAGTTCCCCGCCCATCACCTCGGTGAACCCGCGGGCGACCGCCAGGCCCAGTCCCACGCCGGAGGGGCCGGCGTCGTCGAGGCGTTGGAAGGGTTGGAACATGCGCACCATCCCGTCCGCGCCGACGCCGCGGCCGTGGTCGCGGATGCGCAGCTCACCCGCCGGGAAGCCCCCGACGGTGCCGGAGACCGCCGACGTCACCTCGATGTCGGTGTTGCCGGCGTGCTTTTGCGCGTTTTCGGCGATATTGGCGATGACCCGTTCGAGCATGCCGAAGTCCGCCTGCACCGGGGGAGCGTTGGGCTCGAGGAGGATCCGCACATTTTCCGACGGCGCCCCCCGCAGGGCGGCCCCCACGACGTCCGGCCAGTGCACGGGCCCCAGGTGCGCAGTGGCTGCATCGCCGCTGAGCCGCGACATGTCGAGCAGATTATCGATCAGCGAGGCCAACCGGTCCGATGACGCCTCGATGGTGCCGAGCAGTTCGTCCTCTTCCTCGGGGGGAAAGTCGATGCCCGGCTGCCGGAGGCTGGTGACCGCGAGCTTGATCCCGGCGAGTGGCGTGCGCAGGTCGTGGGAGACCGCCCGCAGGATCGCGGTGCGCATCACATTGCCCTCGGCCAGCCGGCGGTTCTCCTCGGCGCTGGCGAGTAACTGCTGGCGTTGACGCAACGCAGACAGCTGGGACCCGAAGGCCACCAGCAGCCGCTGTTCCCGGGTCGTCAGCGCCCGGCCGTACAGCACCAGCTTCAGGCCGCCGGGAACACGGATCGCAGCATCACCGTCGCCGGTTGTCCCACGCGCGGGTGGATCCCCGCCGTCGGTAGCAGTGGACGTGCCGTCCACGGCGAGGACCTTCCACCTGTTGGGCTCGTTGGTGCGGGCGTCGCCGTCCCCCTCGTCCCGGACATACAGTGCTGCCCCTGCCATGCCGAAATGGGTGCGGACATGGTGGAGGAAGCCCTGCAGGGTGTCCTCGGCGGCCAGTACGCCCCGGGCCAGTTCCCCCAGCGTTGCGGCATCGGCAGAGGCGATGGCGGCCTCGCGGGACCGCCGGGCGGCGAGTCCGACCACCAGGGACACCGAGACCGCAACGGCCACGAAAATCGCGAGGGTGAGCAGGTTCTCTGCGTCGGCGACCTCCAGGGATCCGAACGGTTCCGTCGAGAAGTAGTTAAGGATCAGGCTGCTCCACAGCGCGCCCAGCAGTGCCGGCCACAGCCCCCCGACCAGCGCGACCGCCACCACCCCGGCGACCTGCAGCAGGACATCGGCTGCAAGGAAATCCCCGCCCGCGGCGAACGTGCCCCACTCCAAGAGCGGCGGAAGAGCCAGTGCCAAAGCGAATCCGATGAGGGTGCGCACCCGGCCAAGGTCCGGTGCCGCTAATCGAGCCATCCCGTAATCCTCGCAGGTCATCTGCACTTCGGACCTATCCGAACCTCCGAAGGGCAGAGTCCTCACTCCTCCTCCGGCGCGTCGCTGTAGGGGGCCATGGGTGGAGGGGTTTCCGCGATTTGTTCGTTGACCGCGTAGGAGACGCAGTCCCGGTCCAATGGGGTCAGGCAGATTACGGCATGGAGGTAGGCAACCCCGACGTCTGCTCGGTGAGCAGATAGCCCTTCGTACGCCCGAAAATGGTGAAGGGCTCGTACGGGGGATTGGGCGAGGTGCTCACAGCGGACCCCCCCGGTCGGGGCGGTCCCTTGTGGGTGGTCAGCCGAGGATGGCTAGGGCCCGCGGGATGCTGTCGATGGTGATGTCGGTGCTGGTTTCGACGGATTTCACTTCGCCGTCGAGCTGGTACGGCATGGGCTTGAGCGTCGAGAACCGGTACTGGCTGTAGCTGGGTTGATCGCCCAGTCCCTTGGTGGTGGCGCGCAGGGCAGTCAGGAGGATCCGCCACTTGGCCATGTGCGGGAAGATGATGACCTCGAACTTCCCGTCCGCGGGGTGGTCATCGGCTTCGCTGAGGGT
>NZ_JAEKGC010000026.1 GCF_016405885.1 Arthrobacter sp. MSA 4-2
TGTTGTTTGAGAACTCAATAGTGTGCCAAGTTTGTTGATACCGATTGTTTTTTGATTGGTTGAATTGGCTGGTCTGCCGCACCTCCGTGTGGTGGGCTGGTTTTTTTGGCTGGTTTCGAATTTTGTGCAGCAGGGGTTCCCGTTTTCCCGGGGGCTCGTGTTGTGTCTGTAATGCATTTACGGAGAGTTTGATCCTGGCTCAGGATGAACGCTGGCGGCGTGCTTAACACATGCAAGTCGAACGATGATCCGGTGCTTGCATCGGGGATTAGTGGCGAACGGGTGAGTAACACGTGAGTAACCTGCCCTTGACTCTGGGATAAGCCTGGGAAACCGGGTCTAATACCGGATATGACTGCCGGCCGCATGGCCTGGTGGTGGAAAGCTTTATTGCGGTTTTGGATGGACTCGCGGCCTATCAGCTTGTTGGCGGGGTAATGGCCCACCAAGGCGACGACGGGTAGCCGGCCTGAGAGGGTGACCGGCCACACTGGGACTGAGACACGGCCCAGACTCCTACGGGAGGCAGCAGTGGGGAATATTGCACAATGGGCGCAAGCCTGATGCAGCGACGCCGCGTGAGGGATGAAGGCCTTCGGGTTGTAAACCTCTTTCAGTAGGGAAGAAGCGAAAGTGACGGTACCTGCAGAAGAAGCGCCGGCTAACTACGTGCCAGCAGCCGCGGTAATACGTAGGGCGCAAGCGTTATCCGGAATTATTGGGCGTAAAGAGCTCGTAGGCGGTTTGTCGCGTCTGCCGTGAAAGTCCGGGGCTTAACTCCGGATCTGCGGTGGGTACGGGCAGACTAGAGTGCAGTAGGGGAGACTGGAATTCCTGGTGTAGCGGTGAAATGCGCAGATATCAGGAGGAACACCGATGGCGAAGGCAGGTCTCTGGGCTGTAACTGACGCTGAGGAGCGAAAGCATGGGGAGCGAACAGGATTAGATACCCTGGTAGTCCATGCCGTAAACGTTGGGCACTAGGTGTGGGGGACATTCCACGTTTTCCGCGCCGTAGCTAACGCATTAAGTGCCCCGCCTGGGGAGTACGGCCGCAAGGCTAAAACTCAAAGGAATTGACGGGGGCCCGCACAAGCGGCGGAGCATGCGGATTAATTCGATGCAACGCGAAGAACCTTACCAAGGCTTGACATGAACCGGAATGGCGCAGAGATGTGTCAGCCACTTGTGGCCGGTTTACAGGTGGTGCATGGTTGTCGTCAGCTCGTGTCGTGAGATGTTGGGTTAAGTCCCGCAACGAGCGCAACCCTCGTTCCATGTTGCCAGCGGGTTATGCCGGGGACTCATGGGAGACTGCCGGGGTCAACTCGGAGGAAGGTGGGGACGACGTCAAATCATCATGCCCCTTATGTCTTGGGCTTCACGCATGCTACAATGGCCGGTACAAAGGGTTGCGATACTGTGAGGTGGAGCTAATCCCAAAAAGCCGGTCTCAGTTCGGATTGAGGTCTGCAACTCGACCTCATGAAGTTGGAGTCGCTAGTAATCGCAGATCAGCAACGCTGCGGTGAATACGTTCCCGGGCCTTGTACACACCGCCCGTCAAGTCACGAAAGTTGGTAACACCCGAAGCCGGTGGCCTAACCCCTTGTGGGAGGGAGCCGTCGAAGGTGGGACCGGCGATTGGGACTAAGTCGTAACAAGGTAGCCGTACCGGAAGGTGCGGCTGGATCACCTCCTTTCTAAGGAGCGCCTTCGGGTGCCGGCCCAGCCACAGTGTTGGGTGTGGTGCCTGCAAGGAGAGCCCATAGCGCGGGCGTTTGTTCCGCGGTGGGTGCTCATGGGTGGAATATCAACGAATAGGTGCCTGGCGGCGCCTGCTGGTTCTTGAGTACGTTCGTCTCTTCCTTCGGGGAGGGTGTTCTGGAAAGAGGGGCCGGCGGTCGGTTCCGGGTTTATCGTTTGGCACACTGTTGGGTCCTGAGATAACAGGGCCCTGTTTCTGCGTGGTCTGTCCGTTGTGGGCGGGGTGCGTGGGGGTGGGGTGTGTTGTTTCTGGGTTTCCCGCGCATGCCGTGTTTCGTGCCTTTGGGTGCGGGGTGCGGGTGTGATGGGGTTGTTGGTTGAGAACTGCATAGTGGACGCGAGCATCTTAAAAAGAAGCAATTTCTAAGATAGACCTGGTTCCGGACTGTGTCCGGGCCTGGTTTTCTCGATATGTTTTTTGATCTTTTGTGGTCAAGTTTTTAAGGGCACACGGTGGATGCCTTGGCATCAGGAGCCGAAGAAGGACGTGGGAATCTGCGATAAGCCTGGGGGAGTTGATAACCGAACGGTGATCCCAGGATGTCCGAATGGGGAAACCCCGCCGGGGGCGCCTTGTGCGTGATCCGGTGACCCGCACCTGAACACATAGGGTGCGTGGAGGGAACGTGGGGAAGTGAAACATCTCAGTACCCACAGGAAGAGAAAACAACAGTGATTCCGTTAGTAGTGGCGAGCGAACGCGGAAGAGGCTAAACCAGTGGTGTGTGATAGCCGGCGGGCGTTGCATCACTGGGGTTGCGGGACTTTCCGTATCAGTTCTGCCGGACTGGTGAAATGTGTGCAGGCGTATAGGTGAACGGGTTTGAAAGCCCGGCCGGAGAGGGTGTAAGTCCCGTAACCGTAATGCGTGCTGCCGTTTGGAGAGTATCCCAAGTAGTACGGGGCCCGAGAAATCCCGTGCGAATCCGCCAGGACCACCTGGTAAGCCTAAATACTCCCTGATGACCGATAGCGGACCAGTACCGTGAGGGAAAGGTGAAAAGTACCCCGGGAGGGGAGTGAAACAGTACCTGAAACCGTGTGCCTACAAACCGTCGGAGCAGTGCGTGATTTATCACGGTGCTGTGACGGCGTGCCTTTTGAAGAATGAGCCTGCGAGTTAGTGTTACGTCGCGAGGTTAACCCGTGTGGGGAAGCCGTAGCGAAAGCGAGTCTGAACAGGGCGACCGTAGTGGCGTGATCTAGACCCGAAGCGAAGTGATCTACCCATGGCCAGGTTGAAGCGACGGTAAGACGTCGTGGAGGACCGAACCCACTTCAGTTGAAAATGGAGGGGATGAGCTGTGGGTAGGGGTGAAAGGCCAATCAAACTTCGTGATAGCTGGTTCTCCCCGAAATGCATTTAGGTGCAGCGTTGCGTGTTTCTTACCGGAGGTAGAGCTACTGGATGGCTAATGGGCCCTACAAGGTTACTGACGTCAGCCAAACTCCGAATGCCGGTAAGTCAGAGCGCAGCAGTGAGACTGTGGGGGATAAGCTTCATAGTCGAGAGGGAAACAGCCCAGACCACCAACTAAGGCCCCTAAGCGTGTGCTAAGTGGGAAAGGATGTGGAGTTGCCCAGACAACCAGGAGGTTGGCTTAGAAGCAGCCACCCTTGAAAGAGTGCGTAATAGCTCACTGGTCAAGTGATTCCGCGCCGACAATGTAGCGGGGCTCAAGTACACCGCCGAAGTTGTGGCATTCACATATCAGCCAAGCCGGGGATTCGTTCCCCTGAGTTCAGGCGTGTGGATGGGTAGGGGAGCGTCGTGTGGGCAGTGAAGCCGCGGTGGAAACCAGCGGTGGAGCCCACACGAGTGAGAATGCAGGCATGAGTAGCGAAAGACGGGTGAGAAACCCGTCCGCCGGATGATCAAGGGTTCCAGGGTCAAGCTAATCTGCCCTGGGTAAGTCGGGACCTAAGGCGAGGCCGACAGGCGTAGTCGATGGACAACGGGTTGATATTCCCGTACCGGCGAAAAACCGCCCATACCGAACAGGGGACACTAACCGCCCGAAACCTGCCCGACCGCCCTTGTGGTGGAAGGGTTTTGGTGGAGCGCGGGACCTGAGCCTGGGAGGTAAGCGTATTAACAGGTGTGACGCAGGAAGGTAGCCAAGCCGGGCGATGGTTGTCCCGGTCTAAGGATGTAGGGCAGGACGTAGGCAAATCCGCGTCCTTGTGTTCAATCACGCGCCTGAGATCTGATGGGACCCCCGTATGGGGGAATTTGGTGATCCTATGCTGCCGAGAAAAGCATCGGCGCGAGGTTTTAGCCGCCCGTACCCCAAACCGACACAGGTGATCAGGTAGAGAATACTAAGGCGATCGAGAGAATTATGGTTAAGGAACTCGGCAAAATGCCCCCGTAACTTCGGGAGAAGGGGGGCCCCAACCGTGACGGCGACTTGCTTGCCAGAGCGGATCGGGGCCGCAGAGACCAGGGGGAAGCGACTGTTTACTAAAAACACAGGTCCGTGCGAAGTCGCAAGACGATGTATACGGACTGACTCCTGCCCGGTGCTGGAAGGTTAAGAGGACCGGTTAGTTCCGCGCTTGCGCGGTGCGAAGCTGGGAATTTAAGCCCCAGTAAACGGCGGTGGTAACTATAACCATCCTAAGGTAGCGAAATTCCTTGTCGGGTAAGTTCCGACCTGCACGAATGGAGTAACGACTTCCCCGCTGTCTCAACCATAAACTCGGCGAAATTGCAGTACGAGTAAAGATGCTCGTTACGCGCAGCAGGACGGAAAGACCCCGAGACCTTCACTATAGTTTGGTATTGGTGTTCGGTGTGGCTTGTGTAGGATAGGTGGGAGACTGTGAGACCCGGACGCCAGTTCGGGTGGAGTCATCGTTGAAATACCACTCTGGTCACTCTGGATATCTAACTTCGGCCCGTAATCCGGGTCAGGGACAGTGCCTGATGGGTAGTTTAACTGGGGCGGTTGCCTCCTAAAAAGTAACGGAGGCGCCCAAAGGTTCCCTCAGCCTGGTTGGCAATCAGGTGGCGAGTGTAAGTGCACAAGGGAGCTTGACTGTGAGAGAGACATCTCAAGCAGGGACGAAAGTCGGGACTAGTGATCCGGCGGCACATTGTGGAATGGCCGTCGCTCAACGGATAAAAGGTACCTCGGGGATAACAGGCTGATCTTGCCCAAGAGTCCATATCGACGGCATGGTTTGGCACCTCGATGTCGGCTCGTCGCATCCTGGGGCTGGAGTAGGTCCCAAGGGTTGGGCTGTTCGCCCATTAAAGCGGTACGCGAGCTGGGTTTAGAACGTCGTGAGACAGTTCGGTCCCTATCCGCTGCGCGCGCAGGAAATTTGAGAAGGGCTGTCCTTAGTACGAGAGGACCGGGACGGACGAACCTCTGGTGTGTCAGTTGTACTGCCAAGTGCACCGCTGATTAGCTACGTTCGGATGGGATAACCGCTGAAAGCATCTAAGCGGGAAGCCCGCTTCAAGATGAGATTTCCATACACCTAACCGTGTGAGAGGCCCCCAGCCAGACCACTGGGTTGATAGGCCGGATGTGGAAGCAGGGACTAACGACCTGCGAAGCTGACCGGTACTAATAAGCCGATAACTTACACCACACCACCACCGCAGGAACGGGACTTCAAAACCGTTCCACCCAAGCGGCGGCGGAAAGATCACCATGCTACGCGTCCACTATGCGGTTCCCAACCAACAACAGGAACCAGGCACCCCCACCCCCGCCAGGGAAACCACCGCGGGGCACCGGGGAACCAACCAGCACCACCACAACTACATACACGTCCAGCACAATGAAGACGTAACAGACTTACCACCCCCAGGACACCCCCACCACCCCCCACCACGGAGGGCCGGCACGGGCACACCGGGCAGGCTGGTACAACGAGTTACGGCGGTCATAGCGTGGGGGAAACGCCCGGTCCCATTCCGAACCCGGAAGCTAAGACCCACAGCGCCGATGGTACTGCACCCGAGAGAGTGTGGGAGAGTAGGACACCGCCGGACCACCCTTAGGCTGCAGGCCCCACCACCGGTGGGGCCTGCACCCCTTTAACCACCCC
>NZ_JAEKGC010000027.1 GCF_016405885.1 Arthrobacter sp. MSA 4-2
TAGGACACCGCCGGACCACCCTTAGGCTGCAGGCCCCACCACCGGTGGGGCCTGCACCCCTTTAACCACCCCCACCGATACAGTCGACGCATGCGGTTCCACCCCGAAACACCCCAGCAGGCCGGCTTCGTGCGATATGAGGGGTCCGAACGCAACGCCCGGGGGATCCACCCCGGTATTTTCGGCCTTGCCAACGCGCTGGCCCGCGACGGCCGCCTGAGTGAGACCGACCATTCCTGGTGGCTTGCGTCGAACCTCTGGTACGACGCGGCCTACATCAACCCCCAGCTCGTCGATGCTACGGTGTACGACCGCACCCTCAATCCGACGGCACAGGCCTGGTTCAAGGTGTCCGCCGCGCACCTTCTGGAGCGGATCTCCGGTTATCTGGCCCTCCTTGACCGCTATGCGGTCCCGTGGCGGGAGATCCGCTCGAACGACCCGGGCACCGTTCTCTACGAAGACGAATTCCAACTGGTCGTAACGCCATGGTCGACCCAAGCTGGGACGGTTGGGGGCCCGGAGAGGCTGCTTGAGGCTCGGAGGAGCCGGGTCAAGGCCACAAAAGGAACTGCCGACGGCACGTGAACCGTTGTAGGGTCGAGCCAGGTTGCCAATGCCTGGTGCCACCACTCGGTCCGAGACTGCCAGCCCTGAGAGCGGGCGTTCTCGGAGGAAGAAGAGGTATCAGTGGGTTCGATGAACCGCCTGCGCCGATCGGGTATGCCACAACCGGGGACATGGAGTCCGGTGTCTCCGGACAGTCCGGCTTCCGGCCCAAAGGATCACTACGAGGTGCTGGTCGTCGGGGGCGGAAACGCAGGAATTTCCCTCGCAGCGCGGCTGCAGCGCTACGGTGTCCGCGATATTGCCATTGTTGAACCGCGCACCCAGCACCTCTATCAGCCGCTCTTCTCACACATTGCCGGCGGCACGGCGAAACCCGCCGACGCCGTCCGTCCCCAGTCCAAGGTCATGCCCCGTGGAGTCGCCTGGATCCAGGGCGAGGCGACAGGCGTGCAGCCGGACGCCCGCACCGTCGCCCTATCCTCCGGCGCGAGCCTGAAGTACGACAACCTCGTCGTGTGCCCCGGGATCCAGAAGGACTGGGACGCCGTTCCGGGCCTCGTCCAGGCGATGGCGTCCCCTTTCGGCGGGTCTAATTACGAATTCGAGCTGGCACCAAAGGCATGGGACCTGCTGCGTCAACTCCGCAGCGGGACCGTGGTGTTCAGCCAGCCGCCCGGTCCTGCCACCTGCGCCGGTGCCGCGCAGAAGCCGATGTACCTCGCCTGTGACTATTGGCGTGCGCAGGGGGTGCTCGACGACATCCGGGTTGTGCTGATTGTCCCGACGCCCACTGTTTTTGGAATGCCACTGATCGACGAGGAACTCAACCGCAAGATCGCCGAGTACGGCATCGAACTCCGCTGCGACAGCGAACTCGCCGAGGTGGACCCCGAGGGACGCAGCGTCGTCGTGCGCAACACCGCGGCCGGCACCAGCGAGCGTCTTCCCTACGACGTCCTTCACGCGGTGCCGCCCCAGTCCGCGCCCGACTGGCTGAAAACCTCAGCGCTTCCCGCCGACGGCGATCCCGGCGGCTTCGTCGAGGTGGATCCGGAGACACTGCGGCACGCGCGGTATCCCTCGGTATGGTCCCTCGGCGATGCGGCGGGGACACGGAACTCGAAGTCCGGCGCCGCACTGAGGATGCAGACTACGGTTCTGGCGAAAAACCTCAAAGCCGTGCGCAACGGCAGGAAGCCCGGCAAGAAGTACAACAACTACTCGGCGTGCCCCTTCACCGTGTCACGCTCGACCGTCGTCTTTTCCGAGTTCGACGATCGGTACCGGCCGAAGCCGACGGTGCCGGGGTGGAAGAATCTGGCACGGGAGCGGCGGTTGACGTGGCTGCTCGAGCGGAGGGTGCTCCCTCAGGTCTATTGGAAGCTGATCCTGACGGGCCGGGCGTAGCCTGCTGCCGCGGCGGGGACTCCTCCGAGAACTCCTCAGGGAAGCCGATGGTCGTCCGGGTCGGGGATGCGCAGCCACCGGTAGCCATACGGTTCAAGGTCGAGGTTGACTGTTCCCTTTCGTGAAATCCGCGGTCCGGTCCCGCCGAGCAGGTCGAGCAGGGTCTTTCCGTCGAGGTCGCTGGCGCTGTGCCGGGAACTGGTGACGTCCAGCGTCACCGGAACCGCTGACGGAGCGAAGTTGTGGACGAGGACCATGCTCGAGGCTCCCCAGGTACAGCGGTGGGCAAGGACCGAAGGATTGGCCTGCGACAGGACCTCAAAGCTTCCCCAGCCAAGTTCCGGGCACTGCCGGTAGCGGCGGATGAGTTCCGCCAGGAAGTGAAGGAGCGACTCCGGGTCCTGCCGGGCCCGGGCGGCGTTGACGGCATCCGGGCCATATTCGCCCTGGACAGGGCGGGCGACGAGGTTGGCCTCCTCAGCGCTCGAGAAGCCTCCGTTCTTCCCATCGGTCCACTGCATGGGGGTGCGGACGGCCAGCCTCCCCTCCGCGGCGAGGTCCTCGCCCATGCCGATTTCTTCGCCGTAGAACAGGACGGGGGTTCCGGGTAGCGAGAAGAGCAGGGAGTACACCATCCGGATGCGGCGTGGGTCTCCACCGAGCATCGGTGGCAGGCGCCGCTTGAGCCCACGTCCGTACACCTGCATTTTCTCCTCCGGGCCGAAGGCAGCAAACACCTCCTGCCGCTGCGATTCCGTGAGTTTGTCGAGAGTCAGCTCGTCATGGTTGCGCACGAAAGTCGCCCACTGGCTGTCGGGATTCGTCTCCGGACGGCCCTGGAGTGCGGCGGCCAGCGGGGCGGCCTCCTGCCGCGCCAGGGCGAGGTAGAGGTTCTGCATTCCAATGAAATCGAAAAGCATGGTGAGCTCGTCGGCGGCCTCTCCGCCAAGGAACCGCAGTTGGGCCTCGTAGGGAAGGTTCACTTCACCCAGAAGGATCGCACCGGGGCGTCGGCGGCCGAGGAAGCGCCTAAGGTCCTTGAGGAACTCATGTGGCTCCGGCAGTTCATTCGACTGCGCCCCGGTCAGCTCGAGGAAGAAGGGGACGGCGTCGACCCGGAACCCATCCATGCCCAGCTCGAGCCAGAAGCCTGCCGCCTTGGCGATCTCGTCGCGCACCCGCGGATTGGCGACATTCAGGTCGGGCTGATGTCGATAGAAGCGGTGCTGGTACCAATCACCGGTCGGCTCGGACCGGGTCCAAATGGAATCCTCCTGGTCGGGGAAAGTCACCTCGGCCGAGGTGTCTGGCGGGGGATCGGAGCGCCAGACGTAGAAGTCGCGGAAAGGACTGTCCCTCGACTCAACGGCGGACCGGAACCAGGGATGCTGGTCGGAGGTGTGATTGACCACGAGGTCCGCGATGACGCGGATGCCCTGATCCTTGGCCATCCGAAGGAACTCGACGAGGTCGCCATGCGTCCCGAGCCGGCTGTCCACTCCAAAGAAATCGGTGATGTCGTAGCCGTCGTCGCGGTCGGGGGTGGGATAGAACGGCATCAGCCAGATACAGGTCACTCCGAGGTCAGCCAGATAGTGCACCCGCTCCGCAAGGCCGGCGAAATCACCAATGCCGTCGCCGTTCGAGTCGTAGAAGGTTTCGACGTCGAGGCAGTACACCACGGCGTTCTTCCACCAAAGATCCGATGTCTCCGTGGTCTTCATTCTTCCCCCTCGTAGTGCGACGGCGGTATTCAGCGGTGGGCGGGTTGACCTGCCGCTCAGCGAAGCTCGGGCAGGACCTTGGCGGCGAAAGCCTCAATGAAGGGCTGCTGGTCCTGGCCCACGAAGTGGAGGTAGATTTCGTCGAAGCCAAGCTCCAGGTACTCCTGCAGCCACTGAGCGTGTTCACCGGTGCTGGCCGACACATTGACCGACGTGCGCACCGACTCCTCACCCACGTCGCGGCCTACGGCGTCGAAGTAGTCGGCGGTTGGAAGGTCCCACGGGATGGGAGGGGCGAAGGTGTTGTTCTTCCACTGATCCATGGCAATGCCAATGGCCTCCGATTCGGTGGGCGCCCAGGAAAGGTGCACCTGCAGGGTCGCCGTGCCCGTGCCTCCCGCGTCCCGGTACGCCGACAGCATGTTCCGCAGGTGTTCATGCGGCTGGTTGATCGTCACCAGCCCATCCGCCCAGACCGCGGCACGCCGTGCGGTGTCAACGGTGACGGCAGGGGCGATCAGCGGCGGCGGCGTGGCCGGTGTATCCCAGATCCGCGCCCGCTCGACGGTGACCAGCCCCCGATGGGTGACCTCTTCGCCGCTGTGCAGCCGGCGGATGACCGACACGCATTCCTCGAGACGCCGTTGCCGGACGTCCTTGGGCGGCCACGCCTCGCCGGTGATGTGCTCGTTCATGTTTTCGCCGCTTCCCAGGGCAACCCAGAGCCGGCCGGGATACATGTCCGCGAGGGTTGCCGAGGCATGGGCGAGGATTGCCGGGTGGTACCGCTGCCCGGGGGCAGTCACCACCCCGAAACGCAGGTCGGTCCGGGCAAGGGCCGAGCCCAGCCAGGACCAGGCGAACCCCGAATGGCCCTGCCGCTCGGACCACGGTTCTATATGGTCAGAGCACATCGCCGCATCGAAGCCGGCCTGCTCGGCCAGCACCACGTCCTCAAGCAGACGCGATGGACTGATCTGTTCGTGGGACGCATGGAATCCGAGTATCGCCATCCGACATGCATACCGCGGCACGGCCCTGCTGTCGAGGAATCCGGGAAGGCGCAGGCTGCCCGTGCCGGGACCGGCTCCGGCAGTCGGTCCGGCAGAGGGTCCGGAGGCCGAGCCGGGGCGCCGGTACACCGGTTTTGTGGGGGTGGGTGGGGGATTTGTGTTTGTTCGGTGGGGGTCGTATAGTTATGGAGTTGCCCCGGTGA
>NZ_JAEKGC010000028.1 GCF_016405885.1 Arthrobacter sp. MSA 4-2
TTCGAACAAGCGGTGGCTCTCGGAGACCTGCCACCACATGCCGACCCACATCTTCTCGCGCGGTACCTCATGACGGTCGTCAATGGCATCGCCGTGCAGGCCACCGGCGGGGTCCCGCGCTCCGATCTCAAGGACGTCGCTGACCTGGCGCTGCGTAATCTGCCGCTGACCTCCTGAGACCCATTCCCCCGCCCGTACCTCCCCGGCATCAACCGGCGTCCATGATGGCGTCTCAGGCCTTGAGGTCGGCGCTTGATGCGGATGTTGTGGATCGATTGGAATAAAACCTACCGAACGGTTGCTGAGACAAAAAGGCACAAGAGGGCGTGGCTCCCGGCTTCCCCCCCCATGTGCCTGTCCGGTTCAACTGATTCCTGCTATTAGAAAGACATTGTTGTGACATCTCCCTTGGGCATTATCGGATCCGGTGCAATGGGTGACACGCTTGCGCGTCTTGCCGTCGCGGCCGGATTAAACGTCATGATCAGTAACTCCAGGGGTCCTGAGACCCTGAAGGATCTGGTCCAGGATTTGGGGCCTCTCGCCCGTGCGGGTTCGGTCGCCGACGTCGCCCGTGAGGCTGACATCGTGATCGCGGCCATCCCCCTTATCGCTTACAAGCAGTTGCCTGCTGACACTTTGGCAGGAAAGATTGTCATCGACTTGACCAACTATTACCCGCAGCGCGACGGGCAGATTGCGGTTCTTGATGAGAATGCCTCAACTGCCAGTGAGTTGGTCCAGGCCCATCTAGCGTCATCGTTTGTGGTGAAGACCTTCGCCAGCATCGCCTTCGCAACTCTCGGCAACGGTGCTCGTCCGAAGGGCGACCCGGAGCGGAGCACCCTGCCGGTTCACGGTGACGACGCAGCAGCGAAAGCACGCGTTATGGACCTGCTGGACACGCTTGGCTACGATGCACTGGACGACGGCAGGCTAGCCGACAGCTGGCGCGCCGAACCCGGCACTCCAATTTACGTCAACCCGTACATGACGGAATGGCCCGCCGAACCCATGACCGTGGATCAGCTGTTCGCGTGGCTTCGGGCGGCACCGGTTATCCCAATGTCACAGCAGCGTGCTGCCGACCTGCTCGCCAGCGCCGCCCGCGGACCCGCGGGCGGCCGCTTCCCAGAAACCATCTGAGCGCCCTCCAAAACAGTGCTGCGCGGATAGGCCGGCCGGTGGAGGAGTCTGCCCGCATCATCTGCGGCCTTGCCACCTGTTGTTTTGGCAGGGACCTGGTTGTCTCCAGTGACTACCCCGAGGCCGTCGATTTCGTCTCGGACTTCCACAACGACCTTGGCTTCTCATCCGGGCAACCCACCCCACATACCCCCTCCCCACATACCCCCGTCCCCGACGATTAGGAGAACAAGCAATTGAGCCCTGCAGGCATTACCCCCAGCACCTCCCCCCAACAGGGAAGCGCTCCCAGCATGAAGATCGACGTGTGGGCCGACATCATGTGCCCCTGGTGCTACATGGGCAAGCGGCGCCTGGAAGAAGCGGTGCAGTCCTTCACCAGCACCGCGCACACGGAGCACCGACGGATCGAAGTGGAGTTCCACAGCTTCGAACTCGCGCCCGAACTGCCCCCCGGGCAGACCCAGTCCGTTCTGGACTTCAACGTCGCCAACAGGGGCATGACCCCAGACCAGGCCGCAACCCTGCTGGAGCAGATCACCGAGCGGGGCCGGGGTCTTGGCCTCGACCTGAACTTCGACACCGCCCTGCTCACGAACACCTCACGCGCCCACCAGCTCATCCACTACAGCAAGGCGCACGGCAAGCAACTGGAAGCGGAAGAAGCAGTCTTCGCCGCATACTTCACCGAGGGCCGCAACGTCTCCGATCTCGAACAGCTCGGGCAGATCGCCGAAGCAATCGGACTCGATCGTCATGACGCCGTGCGTGCCCTACAGGCGGAAGAACACCTCGAGGGGGTGCGTGCGGATCAGGCTGCCGCCGGCTCCTACGGGATCCGTAGTGTGCCGTTCTTCGTCATCGACGGAAAGTACGGTCTCGCGGGTCTGCAGGACGCTTCGGTGATGACAGGAGCGCTCGACAAGGCATGGTCCGAAAGGGCACCTCACACCTAGCCGGAACCACGAAGTCCGGCTTCGGCCAACACCGCCAAAGCAGCCTCATGCACGGGTAGGACACCGCCCGGCACGGTCCCTGCCAAGCGCGCGGCAGGGGCCGTGCATTTTAGGACTGCGGCAGGAGCCTTTCCATCATCTGCGTCGCGCCGCCGTCACATCACGGCCACTTTGGCCCAGAGAAGAACAGGGAAGCCACCATGTCTGAATTCAACCTGCGGGACTTTTACGAGCGCTACATCGAGGCATTGAACGCCCACGAGTTCGACCGGATGGACGAATTCGTCCACGACTCAATCGTCATGCACAGCGAGCCGAGCTCCCGTGACGCGCTGGTCGCACAGCTGCACAGCATCATCGACCCGGTTCCTGACTTCCATTGGGAGACCCAGGAGCTGGCCATCCATGGTGACAGCCTCGCCGTACGCCTTATCAATACCGGAACCCCCACCAAGGAATGGCTCGGCGCCGCACCGACCGGCAGGAAGTTCGAGATCGTCGAGTACGCCATCTACACCGTGCGGGACGGCAAGTTCGTGCACATGTCGGCACTTCACGACGCGGAGGCTCTGCAGAAGCAGCTCGCCAGCTAGCGGCTCTCCAACCTGAGGGCTGCGAAGCCGATTGCGGGCGAGGTCCGATCTCCAGATCGAACCTCGCCCGCCGCGCATGGGCGCAGGCGGGGATCGGCCGGAATTCGGCCGCCTGTGCCGGTCCGTACGAATGCCCCGGCGGGCTCGTCGCCCGCACCCAAGCCGGTCCCGGGACCTTCGTGATCGCCGGTCCCGGAGACCCGCTAAGCTTCACCCGAGACCCGCGTGTCATGTATGGAGCAGGAAGGTGACGCCGTGAAATCCGTGAATCTTTGGGGGCGGCCGAGAGAGTTTGACACTGACCAGGCCCTGGAGCGGGCGATGCGGGTGTTCTGGGCGCAGGGCTATGAGGGCACCAGCCTCACCGACCTCACCGACGCGCTCGGCATCACACGCTCGAGCATGTA
>NZ_JAEKGC010000029.1 GCF_016405885.1 Arthrobacter sp. MSA 4-2
GTGGTCACCTACCTCAACCGGGTCGGCCTCGCCGCCCGCGACCCCTTCGACTGCCCCATGGTCAACAAGTACCGCCGCCCATGAGCCCCACCACTCCCGAGTCGTTTACCGCCGGCCAACGCGCCCGACGCGTCCGACGCCCCGACCCAAAGCGGGTCAGTTTCACCCGGCTCCGCACGGCTCTCAGGCACAGGAAATCCGCCGCCCACCACAGCACTCCTTCTGGTCCGGCCGCTCGTCCAACCGCAGTTCCCTTCAACAGAGCCGATGCCGCACCGGGATACCACCTTCACTCCTCCCGGCCTGCAACTGCGGTTCCGGGGGTGCCCGTCTTCGTGCTGGTCCACGGCCTCGGCATGTCCCACCGCTATTTTGCAGGGCTTCAGAGCGAACTGGATGCCTATGGGGAGACCCATGTGTTGGATCTTCCAGGCTTCGGGGGCACACCCAAGCCCGGCCGCACGCTCAGTATCGGGGACTACGCCGACGTCATTGCCGAGGCCATGGATGCCGCGCAGCTGAGCTCCTGTACCCTCATCGGTCACTCCATGGGGGCCCAGTTCGTCACCGAACTCGCCCTACGGCGCCCGGATCTGGCCGCCCAGGTGGTGCTCATCGGGCCCGTCACCGATCCGGGCCATGCCTCCGCCTTTTCGCACACCTTGTCCCTGGGCCTGGACACGCTCCTGGAACGCCCTCGGACTACACTGCTTGCCGCCGGCGCCTACGCCCGGTGCGGACTGGCCTGGTATTTCAACGAACTGCCCGTCATGCTCAAGTATCGGCTGGACCGGCGGCTACCCCTGGTGACTCGGCCGGTCCTGATCCTGCGGGGCACGCTTGACCCCATCGCCCGTCGGGACTGGTGTGCCCGGCTCGCCGACGCTTCCAGGCAGAGTCGCCTCGTGGAGATTCCGGGACAGGCCCACGCCGCGCACCGGGCGGGCGCCGCCGCCGTTGCCGCAGCCATTACCCGATTCATCGACGAACACCCGCGCGCCTCCGCATTAACCACTGCGCCCTCAAACGACCTCACCTCGCCCCGGCGGGTCACCACTGTGCAGTACACGGGACGTCCCCAGTCCCGGTCGGCGCACACACCCGGGCAGATAAGCCTCACCGCCGGAGACTGGCAGGCCCGGGCCCATCTGATCCCTCACCGGCCCGAGGCACACGCCGCAACGGAAGCCGGGGCAGACGAGCGGGCGGTTCCCGTATTCGTGCTCATCCACGGCATCGGCATGTCCCACCGATACCTCAAACGCCTCGGGGAGCAGCTGTCAGCCCACGGACGGGTGGTCCTGCTCGACCTGCCCGGCGCCGGGCGGACTCGAACCCCAACTGCCAAAATGCCCAACGCCGCGAAGGCGGAAATCATCGGAGACCTCCTGGACGAAATGGGGGTATCTTCCTGCGTGGTGATCGGGCATTCCATGGGGGTCCAGAGCGCCACCGAACTGGCCCTCGAGCGTCCCGGACTGGTGTCGCAGCTGGTCCTGATCGGCGCGGCCGTCGACGCACGCCGGCGCACCGTCCCCCAGCAGGCGCTCACCCTCACAGTGAACAACGTCCTGGAAAAATCCTCACTGAACTTCATCCAGTTCACCGACATGCTGCGCTGCGGACCGCGCTGGTATGTTGCCGAACTGGACGTCGCCATGAACTATCCCCTCGAGGAGCGACTCCCCCTGGTGGAGCAGCCAGTGCTAATTCTGCGCGGATCCCGCGACCTCGTCGCCGGGTCTGCCTGGTCCCGCGCCTTGGCCGACACGGCCGTCGACGGGGAACTGGTGGAGGTTGAGGGTGCCTTCCACGGCGTACACCACAGCGCGGCCGAGGCCGTGACCGCCAGCATCACCTCCTTCATGACCAGCTCCGAGGACCGGTTCGATGAGCCCGAAGCCGCCTAGGACTGTCCACACCATCGCCGTCACACCATCGCCGTAACCCCAACCCCGAGCCTCCCGCCGACGGGCACCCGCGGCGGAAACGACCAAGGAAAGGTAGACCCATGACCACGCCACACAGGTTCGACACCATCACGATCATCTTCAACCCCAACAGCACCGGGGACGCCCCCAAGCTTGCACAGGAGCTCTCCGACGAGCTGGTCCCGGCACTGCCCGGGACCGAGATCCGCCTCCAGCCCACCGAGCACGCCGGCCACGCAGTGGACCTCGCGCAGAAGGCAGCATCCGCGCCCAATGCCCTCATCGTGTCCGTGAGCGGGGACGGGGGCTACAACGAAGTCGTCAACGGAGTCATGGCCAGCGGAAGCGATGACGCCGTGTGCGCGGTCCTGGCCGCCGGCAACGCGAACGACCACAGCCGCGTTATCGGACGCAAACCCCTCGCCGA
>NZ_JAEKGC010000002.1 GCF_016405885.1 Arthrobacter sp. MSA 4-2
ACCCGCACCCGGCATCATCACCGCCACCTCCCCGGCCGGACGCACCTACCGCACCCTGCCCGAACCCGTCCCCGGCTAGCGGTAAACGTTGCGCCTCGTGCGCCAGATACTGATCGATGGGAGCCAGATCGATGCGGAGCCTACCCACCCCACGAGACCCGCCATCAGCTGGATCACGCCTCCTATGAGGTGAGACATACCTCGCGTCAGGTGGAGCAAACCTCCCATCGGTCGGAATACACCGCCGTGGCGTTCCAAAGCTTGAAGGTGTCTGGCGGTGGGGGAAGAAACGACCGGCCAGGGGAGGGCCGTTAGGGTCGAATGTGTCCGGCGGGGAAGGGAACACCCGGCGATTGGAGATCCACCACAACCCAAAAAAATCGCCCGGGAGAACAGCAACAAAAAAGGCCCCGGTCAGATGTCTCTGACCGGAGCCTTCGCTGTGCGCGGAGGGGGACTTGAACCCCCACCCTCAATAAGAGGACTAGCACCTCAAGCTAGCGCGTCTGCCATTCCGCCACCCGCGCGGGTGGGCTTTTTCCGGTTGAAAACCTTCGAAAGCGGCGAAAAAAACTCTAACACGACATCGGCCCAGAAGTTGAATCGGGCGAGCGGTGGGCCCGCTCGGGCCTGGTTCTCCGGGGGTTTTGAGCACGGCAGGGCGGCGACCCGGTGCAGCGGCTCGGCGCAGGTTGGACCAGCACACCGGGCACCTCGGTAGGCTGGGACCAACCGCACCCGAGGAGGACCCAGCGATGGCGATCACGCCCGAAGACGAAGTTGTACGCATCTGCCAGGAGCTCATCCGGATCGACACCTCAAACTTCGGCGACAACGCCGGCCCGGGGGAGAGGGCAGCCGCCGAATACACGGCCGGGCTGATCGAAGAGGTCGGGCTGGCGACGGAAATCTTCGAAGCCGCCCCAGGGCGCGCGTCGGTCATCGCCCGCATGGAGGGGACCGATTCCTCCCTGCCGGCCCTTGTGGTTCACGGCCACCTCGACGTCGTGCCGGCGCAGAAGGAGGACTGGAGCGTCGACCCCTTCAGCGGCGAGGAACGCGACGGGCTCATCTGGGGCCGCGGAGCCGTCGACATGAAGGACATGGACGCGATGATCCTCTCGGTGCTGCGCCATCTGCAGCGGAGCGGGACCCGGCCGCGGCGGGACCTCATCTTTGGCTTCTTCGCCGATGAGGAAGCCGGCGGCAACTACGGCGCGTCCTGGCTCGTGGACAACAAGCCCGGCGTCTTCGAAGGTGCCACCGAGGCCATCTCGGAGGTCGGCGGATTCTCTGCCACCATCGGCGGGCAGCGCACCTACCTCCTGCAGACAGCCGAGAAGGGCATTTCCTGGCTGCGTCTGCTCGCCCACGGTAGGGCCGGCCACGGCTCCCAGATCAACACCGACAACGCCGTGACCCGGCTGGCGCGGGCCGTCACCCGGATCGGGGAGTACACCTGGCCGATCGAACTGACGCCCACCACCCGGCAGTTCCTCGACGGCGTCACCGAACTCACCGGAGTCGAATTCGACCCGGACAATCCCGAGCTGCTGCTGGCCGAGCTCGGCACGGTGGCGCGCTTCGTCGGGGCGACGCTGCAGAACACCGCGAACCCCACAATGCTGAAGAGCGGCTACAAGCACAATGTCATCCCGGGCACCGCCGAGGCCCTCATCGACGTGCGTACCCTTCCCGGGCAGCAGGAAAAGGTGCTGGAGATCGTCCGCGAACTCGCCGGTGCCGGTGTCGAGGTCTCCTACGCGCACCAGGATGTGGCCCTCGAGGTGCCGTTCTCGGGCAACCTCGTTGATTCGATGATCGATGCCCTCCACGGGGAGGACCCCGGGGCGAAGGTCCTGCCCTACACCCTTTCGGGCGGCACCGACAACAAGTCACTGAGCCGCCTGGGCATCACCGGGTATGGCTTCGCGCCACTGCAGCTGCCGGACGAGCTGGACTTCACGGGCATGTTCCACGGTGTCGACGAGCGTGTACCGGCCGACTCGCTGCGCTTCGGCACCCGGGTGCTCACCCGCCTCCTGAGCGCCTACTAGGGCCGCCGTGGAACCCGCCGACCTGCTGACCGACGGCCTCCTCGAACGTTTCCGGGAGCGTGCCCCACGGTACGACGCCGAGAACACCTTTTTCACCGAGGACCTGGCAGATCTCAAGGCGGCCGGGTACCTCCGGCTGTTCTGCGCCGTCGACGACGGCGGATCGAGTGCGGGAATGCGGCAGGCGGCCGCCGCCCAGCGGCGGCTGGCCGCCGCCGCGCCGGCGACGGCCCTTGGGATCAATATGCACCTGGTCTGGACGGCAATTGCCGCGCTCCTGAGGGACCGCGGGGACGACTCGCTCGGCTTCATCCTCTCCGAGGCCGCCTCGGGGGAGATATTCGCCTTCGGCATTTCGGAACCGGGCAACGACGCGGTCCTCTTCGACTCCACGACCGCCGCGGAGCCGGGCCCGGACGGATCGCTGACGTTCACGGGCACCAAGATCTTCACGAGCCTCTCGCCGGCATGGACGCGCCTCGGAGTGTTCGGCAAGGAGGCCGGGGCCGGGGCCGACGGAGAGGGTGAACTCGTCCACGCCTTTGTTCCGCGGGACACCCCGGGCGTCTCCATCATCGAGGACTGGAACCCCCTCGGCATGCGCGCCAGCCAGTCCAACACCACCCGGCTCGAGGGGGTGCGGGTGCCTTCCTCCGCCATTTTCCGCAGGCTTCCGGTGGGTCCGAACGCCGATCCGTTCATCTTCGCGGTCTTTGCCGCCTTCGAGAGCCTGATCTCCGCCGTTTACGCCGGCATAGCCGACCGGGCCCTTGAGCTGTCGGTGGAGGCCGTGCACCGGCGCACCTCCCGGGTGCGGGGCATCAGCGCGGCCCAGGACCCGGTGATGCGCCACCGCATCGCTGCCGGGGCGATGCGGGTGGACGCGCTGGATGCGCAGCTGAGGGCCGTGACGGCCGACCTGGACGCGGGGACCGACCACGGCCCGTTTTGGTTCGCGAAGCTTGTCGGGTTGAAGACAGCGGCCGTCGACGCCGCGCGCCGCCTCACCGAGACGGGGCTGCAGGTCTCCGGCGGGTCAGGCTATGCGGCATCGAGCGAGATTGCGCGGCTGCACCGGGACGCCCTCGCCGGGCAGTTTCATCCCTCAAACGAGGATGCCGCGCACAACACGGTGGCCAGCGCGTGGCTGGGCCCGCTGGAGAGCTAGGCGGTGCGCTCCACCCGCAGGACTTTTCGGCGCAGCCAGTAGCGCCGGCTGCCGCCGAGGTAGATGCAGCTGCGCTCGAGTTCCCACTTGCCGTACTCGGCGTGTTCGGTGAGGACCTTCCGTGCCGCGCCCAGTGGTTCCCCGGCGTTGACGGTGAGCACGAGGTACTCGTATTGGCGGCCGAAATCCCGTTTACGGACGGCGGTTGAGTTCAGAAATTGCTCTCTCATATTCCTCCAATTTCGACCACTTTACCGATAACGTCTAACTCATGAGCATAGATCCGCGTGTCGCGCTCCAGGCCCTTGTCACCGCTCTCGAAGAGCACCTTGCGGCATCCGCTTCGCGCAGGATGGACGATGACCCAGCGGTTGAAGCCGCCTATCTCGCCATCGCAGATGCCTTTGAGGCCTATGAGGAAGCCCTCTACGACGCTCACGGCGAGGTGACCCCGCTGGAGATCTACGAGGAGTCCGACGAGGACGCCGATCTTGAGGACGACGACCTCGACGAAGTCGATGACGACGCTGACGTCGACGTCGAGACGGACGACGTCAACGCCACCCGCGAGTGACCTGCCTGTCACTGACATAGCCGGGGACTGATCCTGACGGGACTAGTCCGCCCGGCACGGCAGGCTGCGCCCGCAGGATGCGTCCCCGGGATCAGTCAGAGCGGGGAATCCCCTAGACCAGCGGCGCTGAGACCTCGTCAAGGGCCTCGGCGATCTGGCCGGCGATTGGTTCGACGGTTGTCCCTAGGAGTTCCTTGAGCTGCTGGGGGGTCCTGGCACCCACGACGGCGGCGGCAACGGTCGGGCGGCCCAGCAGCCACCGCAGGGCGAGGTCGTGTGGCTGCAGGTCGAGGCCACGCGCGGCCGTGCAGAGTGCGTCCACAACCCGCAGCGGCCTTCCCTCGAGATAGCTCTCGACGTACGGCGCCCACACGTCGGACGCCCGGCGGGAATCGGCGGGGGTGGCCACCCTGTACTTGCCAGTCAACACCCCGCGGCCCAGCGGAGCCCAGGCCAGCACTCCGGCGCCCATGGCGGCCGCGGCGGGCACGGCGCCGCGTTCGGCTCCCCGGTTGAGCAGGGAGTATTCAATCTCGTTGGCGATCAGCGGAATCCCGGCCGTGGCCGCGGCACGCGCGAACTCCCAGCCGGCATGGTTCGACACGCCGACGTACCGGGCCCGGCCGGAGGAGTAGGCCGCCTCGAGCGCACTGAGAGTTTCAGCGAGGGGGACCAGCGGATCCGGCGCTGGCGCGAGCCACAGGTCCACGTGGTCGGTGCCGAGGCGGGACAGCGACGCGTCGAGCGAGTCGAGGAGTCCCCGGCGGGAGACATCGGCGCGGTGCGCCCCCGCGCGCACGGCGCCGGCCTGGACCGCCAGCACCAGCTCGGAGCGCGCCACGGTGTCACCGAAAAAGCTGCCAAGCATCGCCTCGGCGCGCCCTGCCCCGTAGCCTCCGGCGGTCTCCACCAGGGTGCCACCGGCGTCGGCGAAAATCCGCAGCTGCTCGCGCGCCGCCTCGTCGTCGACATCCTGACCCCAGGACATCGTGCCGAGCCCCAATACCGACACGGCAAGGCCGCTCGTCCCCACGTTTCGCCGTTGCATAGGCCCAGCCTAAAGCCTCGGGGTCGAATGGTGCCTTAGGGTCTTAACATGTGAATTGGTTCGAAGCTGCCATCCTGGGCCTTGTTCAGGGACTGACGGAGTTCCTTCCCATCTCCTCGAGCGCCCACCTGCGCATCGTCGGCGAACTCCTTCCCAACGCCCAGGACCCGGGGGCGGCCTTCACCGCCATCACCCAGCTCGGCACCGAAACGGCTGTCGTTGTCTTCTTCTGGGGCGATATCGTCCGGATCGTCCGCGCCTGGTTCGGTTCTCTCCGCGGCCGGGTCAGCAGGCAGGACCCCGATGCCCGGATGGGATGGCTCGTCATTGTAGGCAGCGTGCCCATCGCGGTCCTGGGACTGCTGTTCCAGGACCAGATCGAAAGCACGCTGCGCAGCATGTGGCTCGTCGCGACCATGCTGGTCGTCTTCGGGGTGTTCCTCGCGGTGGCCGACGCCGTCGGAAAGCACACCCGCAGGCTGGACCAGCTGACCGTCCCCCACGGGGTGCTGTTCGGCTTCGCGCAGGCGCTGGCACTCATCCCCGGCGTGTCCCGCTCGGGCGGCACCATCACTGCCGGCCTGCTGATGGGTTACTCCCGCGAAGCCGCCGCCCAGTATTCCTTCCTGCTCGCGATTCCGGCGGTCTTCGGCAGCGGCCTGTACCAGCTCGGCAGCAGCCTGGGGGACTGGGGTCCCTACGACGCCGGAGAGACGGCCCTGGCGACCGTCATCGCGTTCCTTGTCGGGTTCGCAATCATCGGCTGGTTCCTGAAATACGTCTCGACCCGCACCTACGGCGTCTTCGTCTGGTACCGCATCCTGCTGGGCATGCTCCTGTTCATCCTGCTCGGCTTCAATGTGATCAGCGCCTAACCCTGCGGGGCCCGGGTCCGGCCGGAACGGCTCCGCCAAGACCGTATGGTAGAAGGTGTGATTGCGTGGAACTCCAGCCCTGTCCCAACCCTTCCCGGCCGGCAGTCCGGCGTCGAACTGTACGACACGGCCGAGGGCCGCGTCATCGAACTCGCCCCCGAGGAGAATCCGAGCCTGTACGTCTGCGGCATCACCCCGTATGACGCGACCCACCTCGGGCACGCCTCGACCTACGTCGCCTTCGACCTGCTGAACCGGGTCTGGCGGGATACCGGCGCGCGCGTGAACTACGTCCAGAACGTCACCGACGTCGACGATCCGCTCCTGGAGCGGGCCACCGCCACCGGCGTGGACTGGCAGCAGCTCGCCGCGGACCAGATCCAGCTTTTCCGCACCGACATGGAGGCGCTGAACGTCCTC
Organism: Arthrobacter sp. MSA 4-2; assembly: GCF_016405885.1. Taxonomy (GTDB): domain Bacteria; phylum Actinomycetota; class Actinomycetes; order Actinomycetales; family Micrococcaceae; genus Arthrobacter_D. The sequence continues at coordinate 6,143 of NZ_JAEKGC010000002.1, forward strand.
GCCCCCGATCACTACGTCGGCGCCGTCGAGTCGATCGAATGGATCGTCCCCGTGATCGAGTCCCTGCTGGAGGAGGGCCTGGCCTACCGTGTGCCGGGCACCGACGGGGCCCCTGACGGCGATGTGTACTTCTCGGTCGAAGCCGCCTCCGCCCTCGATCCGGAGAACCCTTCGCGCTGGGCCCTTGGCCTGGTGTCGCACCTTTCCGAGGACGAGATGACCGAACTCTTCGCCGAGCGCGGGGGAGATCCCGAACGCCCCGGGAAGAAACACCGGCTCGACCCCCTGCTGTGGCGGGTCGCCCGCGAGGGTGAGCCGCACTGGGAGGGCGGATCCCTCGGCGACGGACGCCCGGGCTGGCACATCGAGTGTTCGGTCATCGCCCAGCGTTTCCTGCCTGCGCCGCTTACGGTGCAGGGCGGCGGCAGCGACCTGGTCTTCCCCCACCATGAAATGAGTGCCGGCCACGCCTGGGCCGGGAGCGGCGCACCCCTGGCCCGGCACTACGCCCACGCCGGGATGGTGGGCCTCGAGGGGGAGAAGATGAGCAAGTCCAAGGGAAACCTCGTGCTCGTCTCCGCCCTCCGCCGGGAGGGGGTGGACCCGGCGGCGATCCGGCTGAGCATCCTCAACCACCACTACCGCAGCGACTGGTCCTGGACCTCCGGCGTGCTCGCCCGGGCCACGGCGCAGCTCGAGTCCTGGCGGGCCGCCCTGCCGCAGGCGGATGAGGAGTCGGCCGCCGCCCTGACGGCGGAGATCCGGGCGGCCTTGGCCCATGACCTGGACGCCCCCGCCGCGGTTGCCGCCGTCGACCGCTGGGCCGAAAAGGCCCTGACCACCGCCGAAGGCACTCCCGCCGGCGCCGCGCAGGTCACGGCCGCGCTGGACGCGCTGCTCGGCATCCGCCTCTGAGGGAGGCCTGCATCAGGCGGGGGAGGATTGCCTGCCCCGACGGGCCCGTACCTGATCCGGTGAACTACTGCTCGCGCCGGCGCTTCTTGAGGTAGCGCTCGAACTCGCGGGCGATCGACTCGCCGCTTGCCTCGGGCAGGTCGACGGTATCCTTGGCTTCCTCAAGCTGGCGCACATAGGCGGCCACCTCAGGGTCCTCGGTGGCCAGCTCGTCCACTCCGCGCTCCCACGCCTCGGACTCCTCGCTGAGCAGCTGCGTCTCAAGGCTCACCTGCAGCAGCTCCTCAAGCCGGTTCAGCAGGGCCAGCTGCGCCTTCGGCGAAGGGGACTGCCCCACGTAATGGGGCACGGCCGCCCACAGCGACAGGGTGGGGATGTCCGCAAGGAGTCCCACCTCCGCGAGCACGCCGACGATCCCGATCGGCCCCTCGTAGGTCGAGGGCTCAACGTCGAGGCTCTCGCGGACCAGGTCATCATCGGAGGTCACTGTCACCGGGATGGGCCGCGAATGCGGCACGTCGGCCAGCAGCGCCCCGACCAGGACGATGCAGTCGACCTTGAGCTCCTTCGCCGAGGCGACGAGCTCGGCGGTGTAGGCCCGCCACTTATAGGACGGCTCGACGCCGTGCACAAGGATCAGGTCGATGTTCGAGTTCGGGACCGACGCCCGGCTGATCTTCGTCGTCGGCCACTTGATCCGCCGCTGTCCCGCGGCATTGCGCTTGATCAGCGGGCGGGTGAACTGGAAGTCGTAGAACTCATCGGCGTCGATCGTTGAAATCTTCTCGCTGCCGAGATACCTGCCAACGAACCGGAGCGCGTCACTGGCCGCCTCACCGGCGTCGTTCCAGCCCTCAAAGGCGGCGAGCATGATGGTCACCCGCCGGGTCGGATCCGAGGCATCCTGGAAGAGGTCGCGGACGCCGCGTGGCTGGCTCTCGTCGAAGGTGTTCACTTCTTCACCCTAAACCTCCCCCCGCGAACCTGTCAGTCACCGCGGAAGGCGCTTCGCGCACAGCGGAGGCGGGCGGACGCCGGGCCGGGCCACCGTAGACTTGGACCATGGCAACCCGCGCTCTCCAGACTCCGTCCACCTCAAACCCGGCCGGGGCCGTCTCGCCGGGCGATGGAGTCCAGGCCGTCCTGTGGGACATGGATGGCACGATTGTCGATACCGAGTCCTACTGGATCGAAGCCGAAACCCAGCTGGTGAAGGATCACGGCGGAACCTGGTCCGACGGCCAGGCCAGCGCCCTGGTCGGCCAGGCGCTGTCCTTCTCCGCCCGCCTCCTGCAGGAGGCCGGGGTCGGGCTGACCGAGCGGGAGATCATCGACCACCTCATCTCCCGGGTCGTCGAGAAGGTCCGGGTTGAGGTTCCCTGGCGCCCTGGCGCCCGCGAGCTCCTCGAGGAGCTCCGTTCCAACGGCATCCCGTGCGCTCTGGTCACCATGTCCGAACGCCTCCTCGCCACCGTGATCGCCGCCCAGCTTCCCGAGGGAACCTTCGAGTTCCTCGTCACCGGGGACATGGTCGAGCATGGAAAGCCCGACCCCGAGGCCTACCGAACCGCCTTCGAGCGGCTGGCCCAGGACCGTCCCGGCCTCTCCGAGGCCCGGGTGGTCGCCATCGAGGACTCCCTCCCCGGTGTCACCTCGGCGCTTGCCGCCGGCGTCGTGACCCTCGCCGTCCCCCACTTCGTCCCGCTGCCCAAGGACCCCGCCCGGACCGACTGGACCACCCTCGAAGGCAGGACCCTTGAGGACCTGAACGGCGTGGTGCGCGACACGGCCGCGCGCGGACGATGAGCGGACCGGCCGCCGCACCCGGCGCCGGGCCGAAAGAGCGCCGCCTCGGGGTCTCGCTGGGCCGGATCGCCGGCATTCCGGTCATCCTGACCTGGCCCTGGTTCCTGGTCACGGTGATCATCGCGGTCTTCTTCGGGCCGAGGGTCGAGGCGAACTTCCCCGGCATCGGCATCGGCGCCTACGTCGTCGCCCTTGGCTATGCCCTGCTCCTTGCCCTGTCGGTGCTGATCCACGAATTCGCCCACGCCCTCTCGGCACGGGCGTTCGGCTGGCCCACCCGGCGGATCGTCCTCAACCTGTGGGGCGGGCACACCCAGTTCGAGCACTTCAGCTCCTCCCCGGGCCGCTCGCTGGCCGTCGCGCTGGCCGGGCCGGCCTCGAACTTCCTCCTGGCCCTGGTGAGCTGGGGCATCATCCTTGTCTCCGGGCAGGGCACCGTGGTGGACCTGTTGGCCAACACCCTCTTCTGGGCAAACCTGATCCTCGCCGTCTTCAACGTCCTGCCCGGGCTGCCCCTTGACGGCGGCCGGATCGTGGAGTCCGCCGTCTGGAAGGCCACCGGGAGTCAGGATCGGGGCACCATCGCCGCCGGCTGGACCGGCCGGATCATTGTGCTGCTGTTCGTCGGCCTGGTGCTCGGTGTCCCGCTGCTCTCCGGCCGCGCACCCCAGTTCACCCTCGTCATCATCAGTGTCCTCGTCGCCACCTTCATGTGGGCCGGGGCCGGCGAGGCCATCCGGACGGCCCACATCCGGCTGCGGATCCCCGGTCTCACCGCGGGCATGCTCAAGCAGCCCGCCGTCGGTCTCCCGTCCGCGAGCACGGTGAGCGAGCTCCGCCGACTGGCTGCCGGCCGGCCCGACCTGGCCGCGGTGCTCCTGGATGCCGAGGGACGGCCGGAGTTCGTCGTCGACTTCGGCGCCCTGGCCGATGTTCCCGAGGAGGCGGCCGGCACCACCCGGGCCAGCACCTCGGTCCGTCCCCTCGCCTCGACGGCCGGAATTGACGAGACCGCCTCCGGGACGGAGCTCCTGAAGCTCCTTGATTCCTCGGACGGCTTCGAATTCCCCGTCACCAATGCACAGGGCACCGTGACCGGGGTCCTCCACCGGCTGGCCGTCATCGACGCGCTCACCGGCAAACGCACGCCCGGCTCCGCCTGACACAGGCTCAGCCTCACATCGACCCCGCCTCACATCGACACCGCCCGACACCGACCCCGCCTGACATTGACCAAAGGACTTTCTGAATGAACAACCCCGCCCCCAGCCCTGCCGAAAACGCGCCCCACGGCGCAGCGAGCCGACGGGGCCCCTTCCGGCCGGGCGAAAGGGTGCAGCTGACCGACGAGAAGGGCCGGATGAACACGGTCACCCTCACCCCCGGCGGGGCGTTCCACACGCACAAGGGGTTTCTGCTGCACGACACCATCATCGGCCAGCCCGAGGGCACGGTCCTGCCCAACACCACCGGCCAGCTGTACCAGACGCTCCGGCCGCTGCTTTCGGACTTCGTGCTCTCCATGCCCCGCGGTGCCGCGGTGGTCTACCCCAAAGACGCCGCGCAGATCGTCACCATGGGCGATATTTTCCCGGGTGCGCGCGTGGTCGAGGCGGGCGTTGGTTCCGGCGCGCTGTCCATCTCGCTGCTGCGTGCCGTCGGGGACGCAGGGTACCTTCACTCCTTCGAGCGCCGGCCGGAGTTCGCCGAAATCGCCAAGGGCAACGTGGAGACGATCTTCGGCGGACCGCACCCCGCCTGGCGCGTCTCGCTGGGCGACTTCCAGGAGCAGGTGCTCGTCGAGGAGGAGCCCGGAAGCGTCGACCGGGTGGTCCTCGACATGCTGGCGCCCTGGGAATGCCTCGACGCGGTCGCGACCGTGCTGGCCCCCGGCGGCGTCTGGATCAACTACGTCGCCACGGTCACCCAGCTCTCCCGCACCGCGGAGGCCATCCGCGCGGACGGACGGTTCACGGAGCCGGAGGCCTGGGAGTCGATGGTGCGCGGCTGGCACCTCGAGGGCCTCGCCGTGCGCCCCGACCACCGCATGGTGGCGCACACCGGCTTCCTGCTCACTGCCCGGCGCCTGGCCGACGGCGCCACGGGCCTGGTCCAGAAGCGGCGGCCGTCCAAGACCGACTTCAGCGACGAGGACCTTAACGCCTGGACCCCGCAGGCGGTAGGGGAGCGGGAGGTTTCCGACAAGAGGCTGCGCCGGGTGGCCCGGGACGCCTCCTCCACCATCCAGCGCGGGGCGCTCCCGCCGGAGGAGGCCCAGGCCCGCCGCGACGCCGAAAAGGAAGCAGAAATGGACACGGAAAAGGACGCCGGCACGGGCGCCGGGTCCGGCCTATAGGGGGTTCGTGCGCCCGCCACAATTAGGCAACGATGCGGGCATTTGCCGCCGGTCCTGCGCTATGGTCGAACTATAGTTCAATGCCGAGTGAAGGTGGCGACACGATATGTCGGACTCTGAAGACTACGCTTCCCAACCCGACCGGACCGGCCAGCACCACTCCGCCGCAGCTGCGGAGAACTCGGTGGTCCAGCGGCAGCTGAATGTGCTGCGGGACAAGCTTCGGTACATCGACAGGCAGCTCGCGACGGCCACGCAGAACAATGCCCGGCTCGTCGGAGCCCTCGAGGCGGCGCGGACCGAGATCGTGAGGCTGAAGGCGGCCCTCGAAAAGGAGGGCGCAGCGCCCTTCAGCTTCGCCACCGTGATCCAGGTGAACGTCCAGCAGCCCGCCGAACCGGGGACCACCACCCAGGCCACGGTGCAGGACACTGCGGACATTCTGCAGTCCGGCCGGAAGCTGCGGGTGACGGTGAGCCCGCTGATCAACGTCCGCCAGCTCTCCCCGGGCCAGGAGGTGCTCCTCAACGAGTCACTGACCATTGTGGCCGCCCTCGGCTACGAGCGGGCCGGGGAGATCGTGACGGTGAAGGAGCTGCTCGGCAAGGACCGCGCGCTCGTCGTGGGGCGGACCGACGACGAGCGGGTCATCCGGCTCAGCGGGCCGCTGCAGTCCCAGCGCATCCGCGTCGGCGACGCCCTGGCCGTCGACACGAAGTCGGGGTACGGGCTGGAGAAGGTGGCCCGCAGCGAGGTGGAGAACCTCGTGCTCGAGGAGGTCCCGGACATCGGCTACGAGGACATCGGCGGGCTTGGGCCGCAGATCGAGCAGATCCGCGACGCCGTCGAGCTGCCCTTCCTCCACCCCGACCTCTACCGCGAGCACGGGCTGAAGCCACCCAAGGGGATCCTGCTGTACGGGCCTCCCGGCTGCGGCAAGACCCTGATCGCCAAGGCGGTGGCCAGTTCGCTTGCCACCCGCGCCGCCGAACGCGCCGGCATTGAGCAGGTCCGCAGCTACTTCCTCAACATCAAGGGCCCCGAGCTGCTCGACAAGTATGTGGGGGAGACCGAGCGCCATATCCGGCTGATCTTCGCCCGCGCGCGCGAAAAGGCCTCGGACGGCAGCCCCGTCGTGGTGTTCTTCGACGAGATGGATTCCCTGTTCCGCACCCGCGGCACCGGAGTGTCCTCCGACGTCGAGACCACCATCGTCCCGCAGCTGCTCAGCGAGATCGACGGCGTGGAGAAGCTTGAGAACGTCATCGTGATCGGTGCCTCGAACCGCGAGGACATGATCGATCCGGCGATCCTGCGGCCGGGCCGGCTCGATGTGAAGATCAAGATCCACCGCCCTGACGCCGAGGGGGCGGCCGAGATCTTCGCGAAGTACATCACCGAGGACCTGCCGCTGCACGCCGACGACCTGGCCGAACACGGCGGGAACGTGGCGGTCACCGTGCAGGAGATGATCCGGCGCACCGTCGAGAAGATGTACTCGACCGAGAAGTCGAACGAGTACCTCGAGGTGACCTACGCCAACGGCGATACCGAGATGCTGTACTTCAAGGACTTTAACTCCGGGGCGGTCATCCAGAACGTCGTCGACCGGGCCAAGAAGTACGCGATCAAGGACCTGCTGCTCGAGGGAAGCAAGGGCCTGCGCATCGAGCACTTCATGCGTGCGGTCGTCGACGAGTTCCGCGAGCACGAGGACATGCCCAACACCACCAACCCCGACGACTGGGCAAGGATCTCCGGCAAGAAAGGGGAGCGGATCACCTACATCCGCACCATCGTCCAGGGCAAGGCCGGGCAGGAACCGGGCAAGGCCATCGAGACGGCGGCAAACACCGGCCAGTATCTATGATCCCAACCGGAGGAGTGGACCGGATGGCCCCCGTCGGGCCGGACTCCACGGGAGAGGTGTCGGTGCACCGGGTCATGGGTACGGAAACCGAATACGGCATCATCGCCCCGGGACTGCCCGCGGCGAACCCCACGATGCTCTCCTCCCAGGTGGTCAACGCCTACGCCGCGACGCTGCGCGAGGGCCTGGGCAACCTGGCCGGTACGCGGTGGGACTACACCGACGAAGCGCCCCTGACCGACGCGAGGGGATGGCTCGTTGACCGGGGGTCGGCCCACCCTTCGCAGCTGACGGACGAGCCGCCAGTGCTCACGGCCGAGCAGGTGGCGCTGGCCGAGGGCGCCGACCCGCAGGACACCGCGGTGCTGATGAACCTGGTGCTCAACAACGGCGCACGCCTCTACGTGGACCATGCGCACCCCGAATACTCGAGCCCGGAGGTGACCAACCCCCTCGACGCCGTCCTGTGGGACCGGGCAGGGGACCGGGTGGCACTGGCGGCCATGGAGCGCATCGCGGGCACCCCGGGCTTCTCACCCGTCCATCTGTATAAGAACAACACCGACAACAAGGGCGTCTCCTACGGGTCCCACGAGAACTACCTCGTGCCCCGCAGCGTCCCCTTTGGGAATCTGGCCGCCGCGCTGATCCCCTTCTTCGTCTCCCGGCAGGTGCTGTGCGGGGCGGGCCGGGTCGGCATCGGCGCCACCCACCAGCGGCCCGGCTTCCAGGTCAGCCAGCGGGCCGACTTCTTCGAGAACGAGATCGGGCTGGAGACCACGGTGCGCCGGCCCATCATCAACACCCGCGACGAACCCCACGCGGTGGCGGAGAAGTACCGGCGGCTCCATGTGATCATCGGCGACGCGAACCTCAACGAGGTGTCGAACTACCTGAAGCTGGGCACCACCTCCCTGGTGCTCTCCCTCATCGAACGGGATCTGTGCCCGGTGCCCGAACTCGCCGAGCCCGTCCACGCCCTCCAGGACATCAGCCACGACCCGTCGCTGCAAAGCACGGTGCGGCTCGCCGACGGCCGCCAGGTCACGGCGCTGGATCTCCAGGAGATGTACCACGGCGCCGCCGCCGCGGCCTGCGCCGGCGGCGCCGACGCACAGACCCAGGACGTGCTGGACCGGTGGGGGACGCTGATCGAGGTGCTCCGGCGCGACCCGATGGACGCCGCGGCCTCCATCGACTGGGTCGCGAAGCTGAAGATCCTGCAGGCCTACCGCGACCGCGACTCGGTCGGCTGGGACAATCACCGGCTCGCCCTGGTCGACCTCCAGTACGCCGACCTGCGGCCCAGCAAGGGGATTTACCACCGGCTGGCCCAGCGCGGGCAGGTCGAGCTGCTGGTCACCCCGGCGCAGGTGGAGCGTGCGGTCGCCGAGCCGCCGCGGGACACACGCGCCTACTTCCGGGGCAAGTGCATCGCCAACTTCCCCGCGGAGGTGGTCGGGGCCAGCTGGGACTCGATCATCTTCGAAGTTCCCTCGCAAAACCGGCTCCAACGGGTGCAGACACGGGAGCCGCTGCGCGGCACCGCGCAGCTCACCGAGAGGCTTTTTCAGGAATCCGCCACCGCCGAAGACTTCCTCACCCGATTGTTGAGCGGGCCGGAACAGCGCGTGGCACCATAGAAGCAGCAGAACCGAAACCGAAGGGTGCTCATCATGGCAACACAGGATCACAAGGCCACAGGCGCACGCACCGAGGAGCAGGAAGACACCCCGGCAGAGCCTCCCGCCGCTCCGGCCTCCGCCTCGGACACCGCAGAAACCCAGGGCGTCGACGACCTGCTTGACGAAATTGACGGCGTGCTTGAGTCCAACGCCGAAGAGTTCGTCAGGGGCTTCGTCCAGAAGGGTGGGCAGTAAGGGAAATGATGCCGGAAGAAGCTGCAGCAGCGGTCGCCCGGGCGGCATCGACGTCGTTCTCGGACCATCTGGGGCGCCATCACCCCGACCTGCTGGCTTCGCGCAGCCGCGTTGACTTCCCGGCCCAGGGCGCCGGCCGGGCCCTCGCCCCGCACGCAACGACGATCGTGTCGCTGACCTTCGCCGGTGGAGTGCTGATGGCGGGAGACCGCCGCGCCACCATGGGCAACGTCATCGCCAGCCGGCACATCGAGAAGGTCTTCCCGGCCGACATGTTCTCGGTGCTCGGCATCGCCGGCACCGCCGGAATCGCCCTCGACCTGACGCGCCTGTTCCAGGTCGAACTCGAGCACTACGAGAAGATCGAAGGCACCCGCATGAGCCTTGACGGGAAGGCCAACCGGCTGGCCGCCATGGTCCGGCAGAACCTTCCGATGGCGCTGCAGGGGCTCGCCGTGGTGCCCCTCTTCGCCGGCTACGACACCAGCCGCCATGAAGGGCGGCTCTTCTCCTTCGACGTCACCGGTGGGCGGTATGAGGAACAGGAGCACCACAGCGTGGGCTCGGGATCGGCGTTTGCCCGCGGATCGCTGAAAAAACTGTGGAAGCCGAACCTCGACGAAGCCTCAGCGGTGCAGGTGGCGGTCGAGGCCCTGTACGACGCCGCCGACGACGACTCGGCCACCGGCGGGCCCGACGTCGTCCGCGAGCTCTGGCCGGTCGTGTACACCGTCAACAGCGCGGGCACGCGGCGGATCCCGGACCGGGAACTTGAGACGACGGCGCGGAATGTCATCGCAAGCCGCTCCATTGCAGGACGGGAGGCCTAGACCATGACCCAGCAGTTCTACGTATCGCCCGAGCAGCTCATGCGGGACCGCGCCGACTTCGCGCGGAAGGGGATCGGCCGCGGCCGCTCGGTCATCGTGCTCAGCTGCCGCGACGGCATCGCCCTGGTCGCCGAGAACCCGTCGCCGTCGCTGCACAAGCTCGGTGAGATCTACGACCGCATCGCCTTCGCCGCCGTGGGGAAGTACAACGAGTTCGAGAGCCTGAGGCAGGCCGGCATCCGCTACGCCGACGTCCGGGGCTACTCGTACGACCGCGAAGACGTCACCGCCCGCGGCTTGGCCAGCGTGTACGCCCAGAGCCTGGGCGCGGTCTTCACCGCCGAGAGCAAGCCGTTCGAGGTCGAACTGGTGGTCGCCGAGGTGGGGGAGCAGCCCGCCACGGACCACCTGTACCGCCTCACCTTCGACGGCTCGATCGCCGACGAGAAGGGGTTCGTGGTGATGGGCGGCGCAGCGGAGGCCGTGGTGGAGGTGCTGCGCAGCAGCTTCTCCGAGGACCTCGACTTCCCGGAGGCCGTGCGCGCCGCGGTGCACTCGCTGCGGCAGGACGGCTCCACGGGTGCCGGCCCCCAGCTGGGGCCGGAATCGCTTGAAGTGGCGGTGCTCGACCGCGACCCGGAGGTGGCCCGTGGCACCCACCGGGCGTTCCGGCGCATCGGCATCCCTGAACTCGAAACCATGCTCACCTCTCGGGAAAGCCCTGTCTAATGGACCGGCGTATCTTCGGAATCGAAACTGAGTTCGGCATCTCCTACTCGGGGCCCAACTCCCGGCCCCTCTCGCCCGAGGAGGTGGCCAGGTATCTCTTCCGCAAGGTCGTCAGCTGGGGGCGGTCCTCCAATGTGTTCCTGACCAACGGTTCACGGCTCTACCTCGACGTCGGCTCGCACCCGGAGTACGCGACGGCCGAATGCGACGACCTGGCGCAACTGATCGCCCAGGACCGCGCCGGCGAGCTGATTCTCGAGGACCTCGTGGTCGAGGCCCAGCGCAAGCTGAGCCAGGAGGGCTACAACGGCAATATCTACCTGTTCAAGAACAACACCGATTCGGCCGGGAACTCCTACGGCAGCCACGAGAACTACCTCATTCCGCGCAAGCTGGAGTTCGGCCGGCTCGCCGACATCCTCATCCCGTTCCTCGTGACGCGGCAGCTCCTTGTCGGCGCCGGCAAGGTGCTCAAGACGCAGAACGGCTCCCTGTACGCGTTCTCGCAGCGCGCCGACCACCTGTGGGAGGGCATCTCCTCGGCCACCACCCGGTCCCGGCCCATTATCAACACCCGCGACGAACCGCACGCCGACGCCGAATTCTTCCGCCGGCTCCACATCATCGCCGGGGACTCAAACATGTCCGAGACGACGACCCGCCTGAAGATCGGCTCGGTGGACCTGATCCTGCGCATGGTCGAGGCCGGGGCGATGATGCGTGACTTCCGCCTCGAGAACCCGATCCGCAGCATCCGGGAGATCTCCCACGACCTCTCGGGCCGGCAGCTGCTGAAGCTCGCCAACGGGCGTTCCATCACCGCCCTGGACATGCAGCGGGAGTACCTCGCCCGGGCCCGGGCCTTCGTCGACACGAACGGTGCGCACCACGCGCACGTCCCGGCGGTGCTGAGCCTGTGGGAGCGCACCCTCGACGCGATCGAGACGGGGGACACCTCGGCGATCGACCGGGAGGTGGACTGGGCGATCAAGAAGAAGCTCGTCGACCGGTACATGGAGCGCAACGGGGTCGAACTCGACTCCGCCCGGGTGTCGCAGCTCGATCTGACCTACCACGACATCTCCCGCAGCCGGGGCCTGTTCTTCCTGCTCCAGGCCCGGGGGGAGGCGCTGCGGGTGGTCGACGACGTCGTCGTCAAGGAAGCCGTCGATACCCCGCCGCAGACCACCCGGGCGCGGCTCCGGGGGGAGTTCGTGCGGCGGGCCAAGGAAGCCAACCGCGATTACACCGTGGACTGGGTCCACCTGAAACTCAACGACCGGGCCCAGCAGACCATCCTCTGCAAGGACCCCTTTCGATCGGTCGATGAGCGCGTCGAAGCCCTCCTCGAGCACCTCTGAACACACCGGCGGGCACCGCGGGGTATGGAACGGGGGAGAAAACGCCGCCCGGAAACCGTTAGGCTTGAAGATGCCCGTCCGGATGGGCGCTGCCTGAACTACCGACAACTCCTGCGAAAGAAGTTCTGTGCGACGGATACTTTTGTTCCTCCTGCCCCTGCTGCTCGCGCTCACCGCATGCGGCGGCGCGTCGACCGGGAAGTCGGCCGGTGACGCCGACGTCTTCGAGTCGGTCACCGTCAGCGGCGGCAGTGACAAGAAGGCCCCCAAGGTCGAGTTCGACACACCCCTGAAGGTCACCGCTCCCGCCGTGAAGACCCTCGTCGAGGGTGACGGCAAGGCCATCAAGGCGGGCCAGCAGATCACCTTCAACGCCGCGTTCTTCAATGCCGAGGACGGCAGCAAGCTCGGTGACACCTACGAGGGCGGCCAGCCCCAGCCGCTGCCCGTTGACGACACGCTCAAGGAGCAGGACGCCGAACTGTACGAAGTCCTGGTCGGCACGAAGGTCGGAGCCCAGGTCGGGTACACCCGGCCGATCGAGGAACCTGCCGAAGGCCAGGAGGCCACTCCGCAGCAGCTGGTGGTCCTGAAGATCATTTCCGCCAAGGACCCCGCCCCGGAGCCCAAGATCCTGTCTCCCGAGGACGTCAGCAAGCTCGACGACGAGGGCAAGCTGCCCACGTTCAAGTTCGCCAAGGACGGCGCGCCCGAGGTCACCATCCCCGACAACGAGCCGTCCAAGGACCTCGTGGTGAAGGTCCTCAAGGAGGGCGACGGCGAGGTCGTCGCCGAGTCCGACACGATCACCGCCAACTACAGCGGCTGGCGCTGGGAGGACGGCGAGCAGTTCGACTCGAGCTTCGAGCGCGGCGAGCCCGCCGAGTTCCCGCTGACCGGCGTCATCGAGGGCTGGACCAAGGGCCTCGCCGGCCAGAAGGTCGGCTCGCAGGTCCTGCTGGTCATCCCCGGCGCCTGGGGCTACGGCGACCCGGCACCCGAGGGCCGCCCCTCCGGCACGCTCGTGTTCTTCGTGGAGATCACCGGCAAGGCCGCCGCCAAGTAACCGCACCACCCGAACACCCCCACCCCGCGAAGGAGAACCATGTCATTTGGACAGCGCGAATTCGACCGGTCCAAGCCGGAGATCGACTTCCCCAGCCACGGCGCACCCACCGAACTCGTCATCGAAGACCTCATCGAAGGCAACGGCAAGGCGGCCACGGCCGGGGACACCGTCTCCACCCACTACGTCGGCGTCGCATTCTCCACCGGCGAGGAGTTCGACGCGTCCTGGAACCGCGGTGCACCGCTCGACTTCAAGGTCGGCGTCGGCCAGGTCATCCAGGGCTGGGACCAGGGCCTGCTCGGCATGAGGGTCGGCGGCCGCCGCCGGCTTGAGATCCCCTCCGAGCTTGCCTACGGCGCCCGCGGCGCCGGCTCGGCGATCGGCCCGAACGAATCCCTGATCTTCGTCGTCGACCTGCTCGACGTGCGCTGAGCCTCACCACCTACGGCAGCTGCCGCCCCGCGCCCCGGCGCCGGGCGGCAGTGCTGTTTCCGGGCAGGGAACGGGCTGGTCCGGCGGCGGTTCGGAGGCAGGTAAGGTAACTCCCGTGTCCGCAAAACGAACCGAACGACTCCTGACCCTGGTGATCCTGCTGCTGTCCAGCAAACGCGGTTTCAGCAAGGAGGAACTGTTCGAGGAAATCGAACTGTACCGTGAGGCGCCCACGCCGGCTGCCCGGGAGAAGCTCTTCGACCGGGACAAGGCGATGCTGCGGGAGCAGGGCATTCCGCTTGAGTCCTTCAGCGAGGATCCCCTCTTCGAGACCGACAACACGGTGCAGCGGTACCGCATCAACGCCGAGGAGTACCAGCTCACCGGGGTGACCTTCACCGCCGAGGAGTACACCTTCCTCAGCATCGCGGCGGGGATGTGGGACCCCGCCTCGCTCGACTCCGCCGCCTCCCGGGCCATGCGGAAGCTCAGCCTGCGGACCCCGGGTACCGAGCTGCCCGCGCCGCTGCCCGTCCAGCCGAGGATCCGCACCAGCGAACCCTACTGGGACGAGGTGTGGCGCGCCATGGCCGCCCGCCGGACCATCACGTTCACCTACCGGGCGGCCAGCACCGGACGCGAGGAAAAGCGCACGGTGCGGCCCTGGGGGATGGGCTCCCGGTTCGGGCACTGGTACCTTGTCGGCTTCGACGCGGACCGGCAGGCCGAACGGTTCTTCCGCCTGTCCCGGATGACCTCACCGCCGGCCCTGCGCGAGGGCGGCTTCGAGCCGCCCGAGTCCTTCGACATCAATGCGGCGCTGGCCTCGTTGACCCGGCGCGACGCCGAGGGGACCGCCGAGCTGCTCGTCCGCCCGGGCACCTGCAACATCCTGCGGGTGCGCCGGGGGTCAGTCCTCGTCGAACACGGCGAGGACTGGGACCGCCTCCGCGTCCCCTACACCGGCCTGCCGGCCCTCGCCGCGGAGGTCGCCGGCTTCGGCGCGAACGCCTCCGTCGTCGAACCGGCCGAGCTCGGTTCCCGGGTGCGGGAGCTGCTCACCGGCGCCCTCGACGCCGCCCGCACCGCACCGGAGGTCGAAGTCACCGGAGGGCAGGGAACGGCGCCGCGCCGGAAGTCCTCGGCCCAGGACCATCTGCTGCGCCTGCTCGACCTGGTGCCCTACCTGTTGGCACACCCTGGGGCCGACCTCAAGGAGACGGCGCAGCGGTTCGAGGTCACCGAGGCCCAGCTGACCCGCGATCTCGACCTGCTCTTCGTCAGCGGTCCGCGCCACTACCCCGACGGGCTGATGGACGTGGACGTCGAGAACGGCAGGATCTACCTGAGCAACGCCCGCAACCTCTCCCAGCCGGTGCGCCTGGCGATGGACGAGGCGTGCACCCTCATCGTCGGCCTCCAGGCGCTGCGGGACCTGCCGGGCATCGCCGCCCATCCGGCCCTGGCCACGGCCCAGGCCAAGCTCACCGCGGCGGCCGGCGACGCGGCCCGCATGGGCACCGTCGTCGCGACCCGGCTGAGCGAGGACGAGGTGCAGCCCCACCTGGAGCTGTTCCAGGAGGCCCTCCGGCGCGGGGTCCAGGTGGAGATGTCCTACCTCGTGCCCGCCCGCGACCAGATCACCGAGCGGGTCATCGAACCGGTCCGCGCCTTTTCCCAGGACGACCGCTGGTATGTGGAGGCCTGGTGCATCGGTTCCGCAGGGTTCCGGAACTTCCGGCTCGACCGCATCCAGGACGTCCGCCTCACGGACCGGCCCGTCACCCGGGGCGGCGAGGCGGGGCCACCCCAGGATGCGGCGCCCTCCGCGGGGCTCTACACACCCTCGCCGGATGACCGGAGCATCGTGCTGGTGCTGAAGGAACCCGCCCGGTGGATCGCGGCCCAGTACAACGCCGTGCGGACCGAGGAACTGGGCGGGGGCACCCTCGCCGCCGAACTGAGTGTCGGCTCGGTGGCATGGCTTCCCGGCCTGATCGCAGGGCTCGGCGGGGCGGCGGCCGTGGCCGGGCCCCGGGACCTGCGCGCGGAGGTCCTGCGGTGGCTCGAGGCGGCCCTGGCGTCGACCGCGGCTTAGACTGAAGCAATGTCGTGGTGGATGTGGTTGGTTCTGTGGATCGCCCTGGTGGCGGTCAGCGCCCTGTTCCTGCTCGCCGTGGGCTTCCGGGTCTTCCGGAAGGCGATGGCGACGCTGGACGAGTTCGAGAAGGCATCATCGCTCCTCGATGCCGCGCCTCCCTCGCGTGCTTCCGACGCCACCGCGGGGGAGGCTCCCGACGCCACCGTCCCCGCCGTTTTTGCGCCGCCCGCGGAGGTCCGCCGTGCCAACCAGGAAGCCCGGCTGCTGCTCCAGGGGCGGCGGCGCGAGCGGCGGATCCGGCGCCGTGCCGAGAACCGGCGGCCCCAGCTGCTGCGCGACCTTCCGCACCTCTGAGCCGCCTCCAGGTACCAAGGGTCTGAACGCTGAATGAATTCGCGGAGGACTCTGGACGGCGCGGTTCCGTCCCGGGCCGTGCGTCCCGCGGCCGGGTGCCGGATGAGCCCCTGTGGCGGCCCCGGTCGCTGCACGGCGGCCCCGATCTATGACCTAAACTGAAGAGGACCTAGGAGAGGAACCTGGCATGAGGCTCGATGGCTGGCAGATCGTCATTATTATCGTGATCGCGATCCTACTTTTCGGTGCGCCCAAGCTCCCCGGGCTGGCGCGCAGCGCCGGCCAGTCGCTGCGCATCTTCAAGTCCGAGGTCAAGCAGATGAAGGATGAGAACAACACGGGCAGCGGCACCGCGGGCGCGCCTGTCGAGGGAAACATTGTCGCCTCCGGTCCCGACGCACAGACCCACGGCGCGCCGGGGCAGCCGACAACCGCCCCACACAATCCCCCCGGAGCGGCCGGTGGCTCCACGTCGGCACCGGGCGGAACGCCGGGCTCCACCCCCTAGGCACCATGGCACGGACCCGAGGGCGCAAGGCCAACCCCGAAGGGCGGATGGCTCTCAAGGAACACCTGCGCGAAGCACGCATCCGGTTGTTCAAGTCCGGCCTGGCGGTGGTCGCCGGCACGGTGGTCGGCTTCTTCATCTACAACCCCGTCCTTGAAGCCCTCGCTGCGCCCATCCAGGAACTCAACGAGCGGGAGGGCCGCAGCGCTGCCCTGAACTTCGACGCCGTCGCCTCCCCGTTCGACCTGCTCATCCAGGTCTCGGTCTTCCTGGGGCTGATCATCTCCAGCCCGGTCTGGCTGTACCAGCTGTGGGCGTTCATCACCCCCGGGCTGCACGCCAAGGAACGGCGCATCTCGCTTGCGTTCATCGCGGTGGCGGTGCCCCTGTTCCTGGCCGGGATCTACCTCGCATGGCTGGTCCTGCCCAACGCGGTGAGGGTCCTGACGGACTTCACCCCGGGCGGGTTCACCAACATCATCACGGTGTCGGTGTTCATCACCTTCATCCTGCGCCTGATGCTCGCCTTCGGGATCGCGTTCCTGCTCCCGGTGGTGCTGTTCGGGCTGAACCTCGTCGGGTTGATCTCCGGACGCCAGGTCCTCAAGGCGTGGCGCATCACCGTCTTCCTCGTCTGCCTCTTCGCCGCCATGGCCGCGCCGGGCGCCGACGCGGTGAGCATGTTCTACCTCGCGGTGCCGATGCTCGTGCTCTTCTTCGCCGCCATCGGCCTGTGCCTGCTCAACGACAAGCGGCGCGCCCGGCGCAACGCCGCCCGCGAGGCCGAGCTGAACGCCACCGCCGATCAGGCCTCAACCATCGAGGGACTGTAGCGGGCGACCGGAGCCCGGTGATGCGTGCCGCTCCCCGGCCCAGCGTTTAGGGTTGAAAGATGAGCACCCCCGCAGAGCGCTATCAGGCGGCCAAGACCCGCAACGCGATGGCAAGAACCCAGCTTTTCGCCTTCGAGAACACGCTCTCGTTCGAACTCGATCCCTTCCAGCGCGACGCCTGCACCTCCCTCGAGGCCGGCAAAGGGGTGCTCGTCGCCGCGCCCACCGGGGCCGGGAAGACCGTCGTGGGGGAGTTCGCCGTGTACCTTGCCCTGCAGCAGGGACTCAAGGCCTTCTACACCACACCGATCAAGGCCCTCAGCAACCAGAAGTACTCCGAACTCGCCGCGGTCCACGGTTCGGAGCGGGTGGGACTGCTCACCGGGGACACGACCATCAACCCCGACGCCGACGTCGTCGTCATGACCACCGAAGTGCTGCGGAACATGCTCTATGCCAACTCCGAGACGCTCGACGACCTCGGGTACGTCGTCATGGACGAGGTCCACTACCTCGCCGACCGGTTCCGCGGTGCGGTCTGGGAGGAAGTGATCATCCACCTGCCGACCGAGGTGAAGCTCGTCTCCCTCAGCGCCACGGTCTCCAATGCCGAGGAATTCGGAGCCTGGCTCGACACGGTCCGCGGCGATACCGACGTCGTCGTCTCCGAGCACCGGCCGGTGCCGTTGTGGCAGCACGTGATGGTCGGATCGAACCTGCTTGACCTCTTCGCCGGCGATGTTGCCTTCGACGAGGCGGCGCCGTCCGGCCCGGAAGGCGGGGCCCGCGACTTCTACGAGGTCAACCCCGAGCTGCTCGAACTGGCGAGCAACGAGGTCAGGCTGAACCAGCGCGCGGGCTGGGGCTCCGGGCGCCGGGGAAGGGCGCCCGCGCGCCGGCCCCAGGAGACCCTCGTCCGCCGCGCGAGCCGGCCCCAGGTCATCACCGCGCTTGACCGCGCCGGCCTGCTGCCGGCTATCACGTTCATCTTCTCCCGCAACGGGTGCGAAGCCGCCGTCACCCAGTGCCTGCACGCCGGCCTCTGGCTCACCACGGAGGACGAGCGCGCGACCATCAGCGAGACCATCGATGAGGCCACCCAGGAGATTCCGCGGGACGACCTTGAGATCCTCGGCTTCTGGACCTGGCGCGAAGGCCTGATCCGCGGCTTCTCCGCCCACCACGCCGGCATGCTGCCGACCTTCAAGGAGGTCGTCGAGAAGCTGTTCGCCGCCGGCCTGGTCAAGGCCGTCTTCGCCACCGAAACCCTCGCCCTGGGCGTGAACATGCCCGCCCGCTCTGTGGTGCTGGAGAAGCTCGACAAGTTCAACGGCGAGGCCCACGTCAACGTCACCGCGGGGGAATACACACAGCTCACCGGCCGGGCCGGGCGCCGCGGCATCGACGTCGAGGGCCACGCCGTGGTGCTGTGGCAGCCGGGCACCGACCCGGGGGCCGTCGCCGGGCTCGCCTCCCGACGCACCTATCCGCTGAACTCGAGCTTCCGCCCGACCTACAACATGAGCATCAACCTCATCGCCCAGTTCGGCCAGGAACGCGCGCGGGAGATCCTCGAGACCTCCTTCGCGCAGTTCCAGGCCGACCGCTCCGTCGTCGGCCTGGCCAAGCAGCTGCGCAGCCGGGAGGAATCCCTGCGCGGCTATGAGAAGTCGATGACGTGCCACCTGGGGGACTTCCGCGAGTACGCCAGCCTGCGGCGGGAACTCTCCGACCTCGAACAGCGTGCCTCCCGTGACCGGTCCCGCTCCGCGCGGTCCGCGGCGGAGGCGTCCCTCGAGGCGCTGCGGCCGGGCGACGTCATCGATGTGCCCGGCGGCCGCAGCCAGGGGTACGCCGTGGTGCTCGACAGCGATCCCTCCCGGGAGCCGCGTCCCACCGTGCTGACCATCGACACGCAGATCCGGCGGGTGGGCGTCCAGGACCTGGACGGGCCCATCGAAATCCTCTCCCGCATCCGCATCCCCAAAAGCTTCAGCGCCCGCAGCCCGAAGGACCGCCGCGACCTCACGTCCTCCCTGCGCAACGCCCTGCAGGAGAAGCGGCCGCCGCGCCGGGGCTCCGGCCGCGGGAACGGGCTCCACTCCTCGACCGCCGCCGCCGAGGAGCGGGCCATCACCGACCTGCGCCGGCGCCTGCGCGCCCACCCCTGCCACGGCTGCAGCGAGCGGGAACAGCACGCCCGCTGGTCCGAGCGCTGGCTCAAGCTGCGCAAGGAGACCGACCGCCTCGCCGGGCAGATCCGCGGCAGGACCAACACCATCGCGAAGACCTTCGACCGGGTCTCCGAGGTGCTGGCCGGTTACGGCTACGTGGCACCGGACGCCGAAACCGGACTGAAGATCACCCCTGAAGGGCAGAAACTGCGCCGCATCTACGGGGAGAAGGACCTCCTCATCGCCCTTTCGGTCGAAAACGGGGCCTTCGACGAACTCGACTCCGGCGAGCTCGCCGCGGTCGCCTCGGTGCTGGTGTACCAGGCCAAGCGTGAGGAGCGCGGGCTGCGCCCGGTTCTGCCGAGCTTCGGGCTCGAAAACTCGGTGGACATCATCATCCGTGAATGGTCCCGCCTGACCGACAGCGAGGAGCAGCACCGCCTGCCCGTGACGGGGGAGCCCGAACTCGGACTCGTCTGGCCCATGTACAAGTGGGCTCAGGGCCGCTCGCTGCAGACCGCCCTGAGCGGCACGGAGCTGGCCGCCGGCGACTTCGTCCGCTGGGCCAAGCAGGTCATCGACCTGCTCGATCAGCTGGCCAAGGTCCGCGACCTGCCGGAGGGCCTTCACGGGCGCTGCGTCAAGGCCATCGCCCTGATCCGCCGCGGCGTCGTCGCCTACTCCAACATCACCGAATAGCCAGCACCACCCCACGACCTCCCGCCTCCTAGCGAAAGCCCCGTCGAAACTTCATGGATTCCCAGCGCCCCGTCCTGTACCGCAACGGCTCCGTCTACAGCCCAGCCGACCCCTTCGCCACCGCCATGCTCGTCGACGGCGGCACGGTGGCCTGGATCGGTGGTGAGCATGCCGCGGAGAACCTCGGCGGGCCCGGGGTCCGCACCGTCGACCTCGACGGTGCCCTGATCGCCCCGGGCTTCGTCGACTCCCACTTCCACACCACCGAGACCGGCCTGGGGCTCACCTCGATCGACCTGTCGTCCTGCACCAGCCTGGCGGACCTGCTCGAGCGCGTCCGCGCCGCGGCCCAGGCGGGTCCGGTGTTCGGCCACGGCTGGGACGAGTCCCGGTGGCCCGAGCGGCGCGTCCCCACGGCCGGCGACCTGGATTCCGCCTCGGGCGGGCGCCCTGTCTACCTCACCCGGGCGGATGTGCATTCGGCCGTCGTGTCCGGGACTCTGGCGGCCTCCCTGGGCCTTGCGGGCCTCGACGGCTGGAACGACGGCTTCCTGGTGCGCACCGCCCACACGGCGGCCCGGCTCGCCACCCGCGCACTGGCCCCCGCCGACCGCGCAGACCTGCAGCGCGCAGCCCTTGCCCACGCCGCCTCCCGCGGCATCGTCGCCGTCGTTGAGATGGCCGCACCGCACATCTCCCCCCGGGAGGACCTCGAGGGCCTGCTCGCCCTCGGCGCCGGGGACGGCGGCCCGGACCTGCCCGGGGTGATTCCCTACTGGGCCGAGGCCGTCTCCTCCCCGGAGGAGGTCCGGAGCCTGCTCGCCTCCTTCGACGGCCGCCTGGCTGGGCTCGCGGGGGACCTCAATGTCGACGGCTCGATCGGCTCGCGCACCGCGGCCCTGCGGGATCCCTACAGCGACGACCCGGGAAACCGAGGGCACATCTTCCTTGACGCGCCGGCCGTCGGGGCGCACCTCACCGCCGCGACCGCCGAAGGGGTGCAGGCCGGCTTCCACGTGATCGGCGACGCCGGGCTCGACGTCGTCCTCGCCGGCCTGGGCGAGGCCGAGCAGAGGCTGGGCATCGAGGCGGTGCGCCGTTCCCGCCACCGGCTCGAGCACGTCGAGATGACGGACGACGCCGCGATCGCCGCCCTCGTCCACTTCGGGGTGACAGTCAGCGCCCAGCCGGTCTTCGATGCCCTCTGGGGACACCCGGCGGGGCTGTACGCGCAGCGCCTTGGCGAGGGACGCCGGGTCGGCATGAACCGTTTCGGGTCCCTGCTGGCGGCCGGGGTGCCGGTCTCCATGGGCTCGGACAGCCCCGTCACGCCCCTTGACCCGTGGGCGTCGGTGCGGGCCTGCATCGAACACAGCAATCCCGCCGAGGCGGTGTCGGCGCGGGCGGCCTTCATCGCCCATACCCGGGCCGGCTGGCGCGCGGCCGGCGCGGTGAACCCGATGCTGGGCCAGCTGGCGCCGGGCTCGCCGGCCTCCTTCGCCGTCTGGCGGGTTGACGAACTCATGGTCCAGACACCCGACAACCGGGTGCAGTCCTGGAGCACGGATCCCCGTGCCGGGACCCCGCTGCTGCCGGCGCTCGATACCGAAAATCCACCGCACTGCATCGAGACCGTCCACTACGGCCGGACCCTGTTTTCCGAGGACGGTGGAAGCAGCGTCTAGTGGCCCCGGGCCCATCAGTCAAGAGGTGTCCACAAACCGAAATAGTCCGTTCCCGGACCGGACGCTGACCTGCACGGAAGGACGTTCGCGCAGGTCAGAGGCGCATTGACACCTCGCCCCCAGCACGTAAGCTGAGTTGCTACGGGTTGGAGCAACTCCTCGGGGACTGACCTGGCCGACCACCGGCGCAATCAACCTCCTGTTCGGCTCAACCGCCGCATTGGTGAGGACGGTGACGGCACTCATCAAGAGCAGGCCCGCACGCCATCAGAGAACAGATCCGGTTCACCGTTTCTGGTACGAAGGCGGGCGGGCCTGCTCGATGGAGGGACCCCCGCGCAGCCGCCGCCCGCCGGGTCGTACAGGTCGGTCGCCTATAATTGCCGTTGACCTGGCAGGCACCAGCGGTCCCTGCGTCTCCCCCCGGAAAGGCCCCCCTCGCTTTGCGCGTTCTCACCATCATTCCGACCTTCAACGAGATCGAATCCCTCCCGCTGACGCTGGGACGGCTGCGGGAGGCAGTGCCCGCCTCCGACGTGCTGATCGTGGACGACAACAGCCCCGACGGCACCGGAAGGCTCGCGGACGAGGCGGCGGCGGCGGATGCCCAGGTGTTCGTGCTGCACCGCACCGGTAAGGCGGGGCTGGGTGCGGCCTACATCGCCGGGTTCCGGTGGGGCCTCGAACGCGGCTACGATGTCCTGGTCGAAATGGATGCCGACGGCTCCCACCGGCCCGAGCAGCTCCAGAGCCTCCTCGACGCCGTCGACGGCGCCGACCTGGTGATCGGTTCGCGCTGGGTCCCCGGCGGCAGCGTGGTCAACTGGCCGGCGCACCGCAAGCTCCTGTCGCGGGCAGGCAGCACCTACTCGCGCCTCATGCTCGGCCTCTCCGTGCGGGACATCACCGCCGGCTTCCGGGCCTTCCGCCGGGGGACCCTCGAGAAACTCGACCTGTCGGCGGTTGACTCGGTCGGGTACGGCTTCCAGGTGGACATGACGTTCCGGGTGGCCCGCCTCGGCCTGAAGATTACCGAGGTGCCCATCACCTTCGTGGAGCGGGAGCTTGGCGACTCGAAGATGAGCGGCAATATCGTGCTTGAGGCGATCATCAGCGTCACCCGTTGGGGCCTGGCGGCCCGGTGGCGGAAGCTGACCCGCCGCGACGGCTAAGCCGCGCCCGGGCACAAAACATGCCGGGCACAAGAAATGCCGGTGACCCCACCCGAAGGTGGCGTCACCGGCATCGGCCGGGAGGACCCTGGCGTCAGGCGGAGCGGCGTTCGCCGCGGCGCTCACGCAGGATCGTCAGGCGGTCCTGCAGAATCTGCTCGAGTTCGTCGACGGAGCGGCGCTCAAGCAGCATGTCCCAGTGCGTACGCACCGGCTTGTCATTAGAAGTGTCGGGGCGTTCACCATCCACCAGGAGCGCTTCCTTGCCGGTCTTGGAAACCCACACCGGGGGGATTTCCGCCTCGGCGGCGAACGTCACGAAGACCCGCTCACCGTCCTCGCAGCGGTACTCAACCCGTTGGCGCGGAGCGGGCTCCACACCCGATTCGGTTTCCATGCTTTGCGCTCCGAGGCGCATGCCGCGCAGGCTGCGATCGCTCATATTTTCTCCTACTCAACGAGTGGCTTCCGGCTGAGCCGGCACCGATCTGCGTGCACCGCGGTCCGGCCGCCGTTGAAGGCAGCAGGAAGCCGAGATAGTACGCATACTGTATAACTCCGCATCAAGCGGGAATGTTCCTGCCGGGGACGAGAAATTCCGGCAAACCACCAACTATACCCGGATCGGGCGTCAGGCGTCACGTTTCTGCGCATTTTGTTCAGCCACCCGGCCGTCGGGGGAGTCCGACGTCGTCGTTCCGAGAACGCTGCCAAGCCCCTTCAGCGCGTCACCGATCTCGCTGGGGATGATCCACAGCTTGTTGGAGGACCCATCGGCGAGCTTCGGCAGGGTCTGCAGGTACTGGTAGGCGAGCAGCTTCGGCGTCGGGTTGCCCAGGTGGATCGCATCGAAGACCTTCTGGATGGCCTGGGCCTCGCCGTCGGCGCGCAGGATCGCCGCCTTGGCGTCGCCCTCCGCGGCCAGGATGGCGGCCTGCCGCTGACCTTCGGCGGTGAGGATCGCTGACTGCTTCGTGCCCTCGGCCGTCAGGATCGCAGCGCGCCGGTCGCGTTCGGCCCGCATCTGCTTCTCCATCGAATCCTGGATGGAGTGGGGCGGATCGATGGCCTTGAGCTCGACCCGTGACACCCGGATGCCCCACTTGCCCGTCGCTTCATCGAGGACGCCGCGCAGCTGCCCGTTGATCTGGTCCCGGGAGGTCAGCGCCTGTTCGAGGTTCAGCCCGCCGACGACGTTGCGCAGGGTGGTGGTGGTCAGCTGTTCGACCGCCTGGATGTAGTTGGCGATCTCGTAGGTCGCCGCCCGCGCGTCGGTCACCTGGAAGTACACGACGGTGTCGATGGAGACCACCAGGTTGTCCTCGGTGATCACCGGCTGCGGAGGGAAGGAAACGACCTGTTCCCGAAGGTCGAGCAGCGGCAGCAGCCGGTCAACGAACGGGATCAGGATGGTCAGTCCCGGCAGCAGGGTGCGCTGGTACTTGCCGAGGCGCTCAACCACCCCCGCCCGGGCCTGCGGGATGATCCGCACCGATTTCACCAGCACTGTGAGAACGAATAGGACAAGGACTATCAGGATGATTGTCAGTCCGATGGTCCCGGTGTCGCCGTTCATGGATCCCCCTTGATCGAGTGGACTGCGGGACCGTGGTGGGCCCGCAGGAAAGTTACAGGTGGTCGGCGTCCGGATCGGGGCTTTCCGCCGCCGGTTCCACGACGGCGGTGGCTCCTTCGATCCGCGCCACCGCGAGCCGCGCACCGGCGGGCACCGAGATCCCGTCCAGGGTGCGGGCGGACCAGGTGTCCCCGCCGATCTTGACGGTCCCGGACGAGGAGGTCACGGTCTCGAGGGCGAGCGCCGGTTCGCCGATGAGGCGGTCGATGTTGGAGCGCTGGTCGCCGGTGGCTCCCCGAAGGTGCCTCAGGGCGATGGGGCGGACCAGCAGGACCATCATCAGCGCCACGACGCAGAACGCCAGGCCCTGCAGGAAGAAGGAACCGGTCACGAAGGAGGCGATCAGGGCCGCGAGCGCCCCGACCGACAGCATGAGGAACATCAGGTCCAGCGTGAGCGTCTCGACCGCAGCGAGGCCGAGGAACAGGACGAGCCAGAGAATCCAGGGGTTCTCCACCAGCCAACCAAACATCGTTTCCCTCCCGGAACGGCGGGCAGATCCGGCGGCACGGCTGCTGTCGGATGTGCTGCTCATTGTGTCAAAGTGGCCGGGCAATACCTAGGCCCGGAGGCCCGCCCGGCCCGGTCGTTATCGATTTGAGAGTGTTGGGGGCCGCGGTGGGACACTTGAGCGTGCTCTTTCGCCTCCTCACCTCGCCCAACCTGCTGCTGCGCCACCTCCGGCTGTATCTCGGGTTGTTCCTGTACGGTGCCTCGATCGCGCTGATGGTCCGCGCGAACCTCGGCGCCTCGCCCTGGGATGTCTTCGGGCAGGGACTCGCACGGAGCACGGGCCTGAGTTTCGGCATCGCGACAGTGCTGATCAGCATCGGGGTGCTGCTGCTGTGGATTCCCATCCGGCAGCGTCCCGGCTGGGGAACGATCGCCAATACGGTCCTCGTCGGCCTATCCGCCGACGTCGTCCTCCGGGTGCTCGCCGCTCCCGACCATCTGGTCCTTCAGGGGCTCATGTTCACGGCCGGCCTGGTGCTCCTCGCCGTCGCGACGGCGCTGTATATCGGCGCCGGCATGGGGCCCGGCCCCCGTGACGGCCTGATGACCGGCCTGGTCCGCATCACGGGCTGGCCCGTGTGGACGGTCCGCGGATCGATCGAACTTACGGTCGTCGTCGTGGGCTTCCTGCTGGGCGGCGTCGTGGGGCTCGGCACCGTCATCTTCGCGCTGGCCATCGGCCCGCTCGTCCAGCAGGCCCTGCAGGCGCTTCATGTTCCACTGCGCGGCGGCTCCGGCGGGAAGGCCTAGCGGGCCGGACCCCGGGTTCCTGCAGCCGGTCAGGAGTGGCGGAACGCCTGGACGGTGAAGCGGGCGGTCACCGGGACCTCCCGGTCCAGCCCCTCGACAAGGGCCGCAAGCTGCCGGGGCTCAAGATGCCGCGCCGCCGGGCCCATGGCAGCCACGTCCGCGAGCTCCTTCGGAGAGAGCCGCATCCCATGGACGACCTCCCGGCGCTCCACCTCGGTCAGGCGCCCGTCCAGGGACCCGGCGAGGTCCTGCGCCTTATCGGCCGGAACCTCGAGCATCGGGACCAGCCGGGCGGCCTCGGCCAGGTGTCCCGGCAGCGGCGTCGCCACCACCAGCAGCCCTCCCGGGGAAAGCACGCGCACGAACTCATCGACATTGCGGGGCGCGAAGACATTGAGGAGCAGATCCGCGCTGCCTGAAGACAGGGGGAGCGGCCGCCACAGGTCCCATACGAGTGCAATGCCGCCGGGCAGCGCGCGGGCGGCCCTGCGCAGCGCGAACTTCGAAATGTCGAGTGCGACCGGCAGCGCCCCGGGGAAGCGGTCGGCCAGGCCGCGCAGGTAGTAGCCGGTCCCGGCGCCGGCATCCACGATCACGCGCGGTTCGGGCGCGTGCCGCTGGGCAGCATCGGCGATCGCGTCCCTGAGGGGCCCGTAGTGTCCGGCAGCGAGGAACCTCGCCCGCGCCTCCACCATCGCGGCGCTGTCGGCTTCGAACGGCGTCCCCCGCCCGGTCAGCAGGTTGACATAGCCCTGCCGGGCGGCGTCGAACCGGTGTCCGAAAGCGCAGGCCAGGCCGCGCCCGTCCGGCCGGAGGAAGGAACCACACACGGGGCACAGGAGCAGGGACTCGGGCGCGGCGGGCATCCCACCATCCTAGGCGGAGCGGACTTCGACGCATTAGTCTCGGATGGATGGAACCCGATCAGCTGAACCTCCTGCACTCCGTCGGTACCCCGACGCTCCACCCCGACGGCGGACGGGCGGTGTTCGCCGTGACCCGCCCGGACTTCGACGCCGACGCCTACGTGGGCCAGTTGTGGGAACTCCAGACGGACTTGGGCTCGCACCGCCGCCTCAGCCGCGGCTTCCGCGACACCGCCCCCCAGTTCTCTCCGGACGGCTCGCTGCTGGGCTTCCTGCGGTCCCGTCCCGGCGATAAGCCGCAGCTGCACCTCATGGACGCCCGCGGCGGTGAGCCGCTGCAGGTCACTGACCAGCCCCTCGGCGTCGAGGACTTCCGCTTCGCTCCCGATTCGCGGTCGATCGTGTTCGTCGCCCGCGTGCCGGAGGCCGGCCGCTACGGCACCGTCGAAGGAGTCGGCGCCTCGGCCGAGGACCCGCGGCGGATCACCGCGTTCCAGTACCGCGCCAACGGGCTCGGCTACACGGCGGATAAGCGGGCCCAGCTCTTCCTGGTCGATGTCCCAAGCCTCGAGGCCGAACCCTTCATCGAGCCCGTGGGCCGGGCCGCCAAAGACGCCGGCGCGGACCGACCCGGCCCTCTGCCCGAGCCCGTCCAGCTCACCTCGGACCCAGCGGACCACAACAGCCCGCGGTTTACCGCCGACGGCGCCCGGATCCTGTTCACCGCGGCCCTCAGCCCGGACGCGGATTCGACCCTGGCCAGCGAGGTCTACTCGGTCCGCCGGGACGGCACCGGCAGGGAGCAGCTCTCGGGGCTCTCCGCGGCCCAGCGGCTCGACTGCGCGGCGCCGGTCCAGAGCAGGGACGGCCGGTGGCTCTTCTATCTCGCCGGCGAGCTCTCCGCCACCGGCCTCGACTTCGTGGCGCGCAACGCCGGACTGTATGCCGCGCCGATGGACTCACCGGGGGAGGCCCGCCGGCTGACCGACGCCGAGACCGTTGACCTCGGCGAAGTCCTTGAGGTGGTCCCGCACGGGGACTCCTCGGTCCTGGTCATTCGCCGCACCCGCGGCGCCTGCGGGCTGCTCGAGGTCGACGCTGACGGCACGGCCGCCACCCTCGTCGACGGACCGGTCGTGGTGACCGGCGCTGCCTCCGCCGCCGGCCGTGTCCTCGTCAGCTACACGGGCCCCGGCACGGCCGGCGACGCGGCGCTGGTGGGCCCGGACGGGCTGGAGCCCCTCACCGATTTCTCCGCCGAGCTGCGCAGTGCCACGACGGTTTCACCCACCGTCGAGGAGACCTTCCCGGCGCCCGATGGGTCCCAGGTGCACGGCTGGGTGATCCTGCCCGAGGGGGAGGGCCCCCACCCGGTGCTGCTGAACATCCATGGGGGCCCCTTCTCACAGTACGGCTGGGGCTACTTCGACGAGGCCCAGGTGTACGCCCGCGCCGGCTACGCCGTGCTGATGTGCAACCCGCGGGGGTCAGCCGGGTACGGGCAGGAGCATGGCCGGGCCATCAAGGAGGCGATGGGGACCCTCGACCTCCAGGACGTCCTGGCGTTCCTCGAGGGCGCCCTCGGCAAGTACGCCGTGATGGATGGCGGCCGGGTCGGCATCATGGGCGGCTCCTACGGCGGCTACCTCACCGCCTGGACCATCTCCCAGGACCACCGGTTCACCGCCGCCATCGTAGAGCGGGGCTACCTCGACCCGCCGTCGTTCGTCGGCTCCTCGGACATCGGCTGGTTCTTCTCCGACGAGTACACCGGCACCGACCCCGAGAAGGTGCGGGGCCAGAACCCCTTCGCCCAGATCGGTTCGGTGGACACCCCGACCTTCGTCATCCATTCCGAGGAGGACCTGCGGTGCCCGGTTGAGCAGGCCCAGCGCTACTACACGGCGCTCAAGAAACAGGGCGTACCGGCCGAACTCCTCCTGTTCCCGGGGGAGAACCACGAACTCTCCCGCTCCGGCACCCCCTGGCACCGCCGCCAGCGATTTGAGCACATCCTTCGATGGTGGGCGGACTGGCTCCCCAGCGGGCGGAACCAGCCGGCGGACTCAAGCCCGGAGCGGTAGGCCGGCGCGAGCAGCCGCCGGGCCTAGAACCCGAGGCCCCGGCGGGCGTCTTCGATCGACGGATGCGCCCAGCGGCGCGTGTACTCGAGGTTGTCGGCGAGGGAGCGGGTCTCGGCCCGGTCCAGGTACAGAATGCCGTTGAGGTGGTCCGTCTCGTGCTGCACGATGCGCGCCGGCCAGCCGTTGAGGCGGGTCGTCACGCCCCGGCCGTCGGGCGTGGTGTACTCCAGCGAAACCTCCCGGTGCCGATCCACCACGGCCTGGTAGCCGGGGACCGACAAGCACCCCTCGTAGAAGGACGCGGTGGCCTGGCCCGCCGCGGAATAGCGGGGGTTGATCATGGCGAAGAACGGCAGGGGAGTGCGGCCGCGTTCGATGGCGACGGCGTCGTCCTCCACCCCCTTGTCCTCCACGACGGCGATGCTCAGGGGGATGCCCAGCTGCGGAGCGGCGAGCCCGACGCCGGGGGCGTGGTGCATCACCCGGCGCATCAGGGTGATCAGCGCCGCGAGGTCCGCATCGCCCAGCTGGCCGTCGAAGGCCTGCGCCTGCATCCGCAGCACCGGGTGCCCGGCCCGGACGATCGGGGGCAGTTCCTGGCCCAGGATCGAATGCACCAGGTCGTGGAGCTGGGAGGGCGAGTAGCTGGCAGCGGGCGCGGAAGGAGTCTCCATGGACTCATCGTACGAGGAACTCATTCGGGGAGCTCCGGCCCCGCACCGCTCGGACCCGGAACCGTCCCCGCCGGCTCCAGGGAGGCACCGGGGCGGAGTCCGGCCAGGACGCCCCGTAGGTCTGCCGTGACAGCCTCGGGTGCTCCTCCGGCGTCAATCACCGGGTGCCCGGCTTCCCTCGCCTGAGATAGGTACGCCGTGCGGTACGCCCGCAGTTCGTCGAGGTTTTCGCTGTCCGTGCCGCGCGCCGCGATGCGCAGCTGGGCCTGTTCGGCGGACAGGTCGAGGAGCACGACGGCGTCGGGCCGGGGCAGCAGCCTCAGCGCAGCCGGCAGGAGGACGCCGCGGCGCAGGCCCCGGGCGGCCCTGAGGGCCAGCTGGCAATGAAGGTGCCGGTCCATAATCACCAGGCCGTCGAAGCGTGCGGCCTTCGCGGAGTTCAGCAGCACGTTGACCAGGCGCACCAGAGTCTCGGCGGTGTCCATCAGCCGGGCCGGCGGCTGTACTCCGATCCGCCGGGCCCATCGGGTGAAGGTCTTCCGCCCCGAGTAGTTGCCCAGCACCAGGACGTCGGTGCCCGGCGGCACGTGGGCGGCCAGGGCGTGCGCGGCCGTCGTCTTTCCTGCGCCGTCGATGCCGATCAGCACCAGGATCATGGGGGTCCTTTCAGGGACGTGCGGGCCGGAGGTGGCGAGCCGGGCGTCCCGGATTTTCCGCAGTGTTCCCTCCTAGGATGCGCCATGAAGCTGTGCCGGTGCTGGATACACCGTCGTTATGCCCTCACAACGCCGCTCTTTCGGCGTTGAGAACCTCCGTGCCGCTGGCAGTGGGCGTGTGCCGCCGCCGTCCCGGCCCAGCAGCCATCGCCGCCTAGGGTCCGTCGAGGAAATCGAGCACCCGGCGGGTGAGCAGCGCGGTTGCGGCGGCGTCGTAGGACGGGAGGGAGCTGTCGGTGAAGAGGTGCTCCGCACCGGGGTAGAGGAACAGGCCGGCATCGGCCGCTGCGCTGGTGAGGGCCCGGGCGGCCTCGAGGTCGCCCTCGCCGGCGAAGAACGGGTCCTGCTCCATGGCGTGGACCTGGACCGGCACCCCCTCGGGCCATCCGCCGAACTCGCCGGCCGGGAGGCAGGAATGCAGGAGGAGGGCGCCCCGGGCGCCTCCGCGGGTCTGGGCCAGCAGTTGCGCCGGCATCACCCCAAGGGAGAAGCCAAGGTAGATCAGGCCGGCCGGGAGATCGGCCGCAGCCTCGACGCCCCGGCGCAGAAGGGTGTCGAAGCCCAGCGTGCCTGCATAGTCCAGGCCGCCGTCGAGGGAGTCGAAGGTCCGGCCGTCGAACAGGTCCGGCGTGTGGACGGTGTGGCCTGCGGCCCGGAGGGTGCCGGCGAACTCTTTCAGCCCGGCGGTCAGCCCCTGGGCGTGGTGGAACATCAGGACTTCGGCCATGTCAGCTCTCCTACCCGGCAGCCTGAACGATCCGCCACTATAGGCCGGTGTCTAACCGCCGGGCAAGGCGCCCCGGTGTAGGCACCACGGCTGCCGCCCTAGGCGGCCGGCTGGCGCGAACGGGCCTTGCGGAACAGGGTGCTGGCGGCGGCGATGCCGGCAATGAGGAGGGCGGTGCTGATCAGCTGGGTGCGGCTGGTTTCGGCGCTGAGCCCCACGGCGAAGATCGCGGCCAGGATGATCAGCGCGAAGCCAGTGAGCCAGGGGAATCCCTTCATTCTCACCGGCAGGGGTGTGCCGGCGCGGTCCGCCCGCCGCCGAAGGATGATCTGCGACACGAGGGCGGAACCCCAGACGACAAGGCAGGTGGAACCGAGAAGCTGAAAAAGGGCAGGCAGGATCCGTTCCGGGAACAACAGTTCAAGGACGGTTGCGGCGAAGCCGAAGACCACCGAGACGGCCACCGCCCGCTGTGGCACCCGGGAGGGGCTGAGATGCTGGATGTACCGGGGTGCCTGCTCGCGCTCCGCGAGGGAGTAGATCATGCGCGAGGCGCCGTAGAGGTTGGCGTTGAGGGCCGAGAGCAGCGCCAGGACCGCGACGATGGTGATGGCGGTGCCCGCTCCGGGGATCCGCGCAGCGTCGAGCACCCCGCTGAACGGCGAGGCCAGAGCCGGCGAGGTGGCGGGCAGCACGAGGATGATCACCAGGACGGAACCGACATAGAACACGAGAATGCGCCAGACCACGGCCCGCACGGCCCGGCCGATGCTCCGCGAGGGATCCTCGGTCTCGGCTGCGGCCACGCTGACGATCTCCGTGCCGCCGAAGGCGAAGATGACGATGAACAAGGCCGTAGCGACGCCCTCGAGCCCGGCGGGGGCGAAGTCGGTGGTGAGGTTGGTCAATCCCGGCGACTGCACCCCGGGAAGCAGGTTCAGCACGAGGGCGGCGCCGATGGCGAGGAAGACGACAATCGCTGCGACCTTGAAGATTGCGAACCAGTATTCGAACCCCCCGAAGTTGCGCACGCCGGTGAGGTTGATGGCCGTGAAGAAGATCATGAAAACCAGGGCCAGGGCCCAGACCGGCAGGGCCGGCCAGATCGTCGAGAGCAGGGCGGCGGCGCCAAGTGCTTCGGCAGCGATCACCACCACGAGCTGGAACCACCACAGCCAGCCGATGGTTGAGCCTACGGTCGGACCCATCGCCTTTTCCGCGTAGACCGAGAACGCGCCCCTGTTGGGGTTGGCTGCGGCCATCTCACCCAGCGCCCACATCACCAGGATGATCAGGGTGCCGGCCACGAGGTACGAGATCAGGACGGCGGGGCCGGCAGCCTGGACTCCGGCACCGGAGCCAAGGAAGAGCCCCGCGCCGATGGCGCTGCCGAGCCCCATCATGGTCAGCTGCCGTTGCTTCATGAGCCGCGTCGCCCGAAGTGGTTGACGGTTGGCTGCTTCTCCTGGCGCGGTGGACATCATTCATTTCTATCCGAACGGCGGGGCCAACGGCATATCGGGGGCGTATATGTCACCTATGTCACAGTGTGATGAGCCGTCCCGGCCGGGAGGCTGGCCCCGGGTGTCCGGCCGGGCAGTGACGCCGGCACTTGCACACGGCGTGTGGCGGCGGTAGCAAAGAGGGAGGAACGGTGCCGGGAGCCGGGTTGCCGGCGTGCCGATCGGCCGCCGAGACCGGGGGACGGACCGCGGGTGCAATGTCGATGGGGGAGGAGGACGGCATGGAAGACCGGGTGGCCACGGGCCTACCGCGACGGAGATCGCGGGTCTTCCTCGCGTGGCTTTCCGGTCCTCTGGCCGTGGCCGCCGGCCTTGGTGCGCATGTCGCCTCCGGCGGCCTCATGCCGGCGCTGGCCCTGCTCCTTACCCTCACGGCCCTGCTGGGCCTCGCGGCGTCGATGCTGGCACGTGTGAGGCTGCCCGGGTGGTCGGTCCTGGTGTTGTGCGGGCTGACCCAGCAGCTTCTTCACTTCGCCTTCAGCGCGTTCGTTGGCGGAACGGCCGACGTCGTGCCCGCCCACGGTCACGGTGCCGGCGCAGGGGCGCAGGGTCCGTCCCCCGCAACAGTGGTGCCGGGGCAGGATCTGCACTCCATGCTCTACGCGCACGCGGCGGCCGCCCTCCTGACGGCGTTGATCGCGGCCCGCGGGACCGCGATGTTGTCCTGGGTCCGTGCGGCCGTCCGCCGGCACCGACGCCCCGCCGGACGGGGCTGTTCCCCGCATGTTCGGCCGGGGTAGTCTCGGGTGGGTGGCCCGGCAGCCCGGTCCAGGCCATCGGCCGCGGCAGGGCCCGAGCCTTTTCGTCGGCCATACGGAAGCCCCATTTTTGACTGGCCTCCGGCAGGTGCAGGCGGCCGGAAGCCCCGCAGACAGGGAAGGCAAGCTGCCGCCGCCGGGCAGCCCAGGGAAAGGAAACCATGCGCGCAACGTTGATGTACGGAGCCGGAGATGTCCGGGTGGAGAATGTTCCCGACGCGACCCTGGAGGAGAGCACCGACGCCGTCGTCCGCGTGCTGGTCTCGTGTATCTGCGGCAGCGACCTCTGGCCGTACGGCTCGATGAAGCCCAACCCGGCCGGCTCCCGGATGGGGCACGAGTTCATCGGCGTCGTCGAGGACACCGGCCGCGACGTTTCCTCGGTCAAGCGCGGCGATGTGGTGATCGCACCGTTCGTATGGTCTGACGGCACCTGCGACTTCTGCCAGGCGGGCCTGCAGACGTCCTGCCGGCACGGAGGCAACTGGGGCAATCCCGACGCCGGCCAGGGGGAGGCGGCCCGGATTCCACAGGCCGACGGAACCCTCGTGAAGGTGCCGGTCCCCGAGGATTCGGACCTCCTCCCGGCGCTCCTGACGCTTTCGGACGTGATGTGCACCGGCCACCACAGTGCGGTAACGGCGAAGGTCGGGAAGGGATCGACTGTGACCGTGATCGGCGATGGAGCGGTGGGACTGTCCGCCGTCATCGCGGCCAAGCGGCTCGGTGCGGAGCAGATCATCCTGATGGGACGCCACCAGGCGCGGACCGATCTGGGCAAGGATTTCGGGGCAACCGAGGTTGTGTCGGAACGGGGCGAGGCAGGTGCCGCGCGGGTGAAGGAACTGACCGGGGGAGATGGCACCTCTGCCGTCCTCGAGTGCGTCGGCACCCTGCCGGCGATCGAGACAGCCTTTGCCGCGGTGCGCGACGGCGGCTTCGTCAGCCGCGTCGGGGTGCCCCAGTACAGGGAGGTGCCGATGCCGTCAGTGTTCATGCGGAACGTCTCCCTGACCGGCGGCGTGGCGCCGGCGCGTGCCTATATCGAGGAGCTCCTCCCGGAGGTGCTCGACGGCAGGATCCAGCCCGGCCGGGTATTCGACCGCACGGTGAAACTTGACGATATCGCCGAGGGCTACCGGGCCATGGCGGAACGGGAAGCGCTCAAGGTGCTCGTCCGGCCCTGACCGGTCCATCGATGGCGGGGGAGACCCGCCCGGCACCGGCCGGCCGAACTGCAGACCGGTGCCGGCACACCTCATCAGGCTGGTTAGATTGACCCAGACGACGCCGGAGACCGTTCCAGCGGCCCGCTTCACAGACGGAGAGTCACCATGAGCATGGCGAGTGCCGACACGCAGCCGCTCCACACTGCCGACCGCCACGATGTGATCCGCGTACAGGGCGCGCGGGAGAACAACCTCAAGAATCTCAGCATTGCGATCCCCAAGCGCCGGTTGACGGTATTTACGGGTATTTCCGGTTCGGGCAAGAGCTCCCTGGTGTTCGGCACCATCGCGGCGGAGTCCCAGCGCATGATCAATGAGACCTACAGTGCCTTTGTGCAGGGTTTCATGCCGACCCTCGCCCGGCCCGACGTCGACGTGCTCGACGGACTGACCACGGCCATCATCGTCGACCAGGAGCGGATGGGCGCGAACCCCCGCTCCACCGTCGGGACGGCCACCGACGTCAATGCGATGCTTCGCATTGTCTTCAGCCGCCTCGGTCAGCCGCACATCGGGTCGCCGCAGGCGTTCTCCTTCAATGTCGCCTCGATCAGCGGATCGGGCGCCGTGACGCTTGAGCGCGGTGGGACGACCACGAAGGAGCGCCGCAGCTTCAGCGTCACCGGCGGCATGTGCCCGCGCTGCGAGGGAATGGGATCGGTCACCGATTTCGACCTGACCCAGCTCTATGACGACAGCAAGTCGCTCAGCGAGGGCGCACTGACCATCCCGGGGTACAGCGTGGACGGGTGGTACGGCCGCATCTTCAGCAGCTCCGGTTTCTTCGACGCGGACAAGCCGATCCGGAAGTTCACGAAGCGGGAACTGCACGACCTGCTCTACAAGGAGCCGACCAAGATCAAGGTCGACAACATCAACCTCACGTATGAGGGCCTGATCCCGAAGATCCAAAAGTCCCTGCTCGCCAAGGACCGGGAGGCCATGCAGCCGCACATCCGGGCCTTCGTGGACCGGGCGGTGACGTTCACTACCTGCCCCGAATGCGACGGGACCCGGCTCAGCGAGGCCTCCCGGTCATCGAAGATCCGTGGAATCAGCATCGCCGACGCCTGCGCCCTGCAGATCAGCGACCTCGCCGAATGGGTGCGCGGGCTGGATGAACCGTCCGTGGCGCCGCTGCTGACGGCCCTGGGGGAGACCCTCGACTCGTTCGTCGAGATCGGCCTTGGCTATCTCAGCCTTGACCGGTCGACCGGGACGCTTTCCGGAGGCGAGTCTCAGCGGACCAAGATGATCCGCCACCTCGGGTCCTCGCTCACGGATGTCACGTATGTCTTCGACGAGCCCACCATTGGACTTCACCCGCACGACATCGAGCGCATGAACGCCCTTCTGGTGCGCCTGCGGGACAAGGGCAATACCGTGCTGGTGGTTGAGCACAAGCCGGAGGCGATCGTCATTGCCGACCACGTCGTCGACCTCGGCCCCGGCGCCGGCACGGCGGGCGGCAATGTCTGCTTCGAGGGAACGGTGGAGGGGCTGCGGGCCAGCGACACCCTCACCGGCCGCCACTTCGACGACCGGGCCGCCCTCAAGCAGTCGGTCCGGACGGCCGACGGGGCTCTGGAGGTCCGGGGCGCCACGGCGCACAACCTGCGCGGTGTCGACGTCGACATTCCGCTGGGGGTCCTCGTCGTCGTCACCGGAGTCGCCGGTTCCGGCAAGAGTTCGCTGATCGCCGGGTCGGTATCCGGGCGGGACGGGGTGGTCTCCGTTGACCAGGCGGCCATCCGGGGCTCGCGGCGCAGCAACCCCGCCACCTACACCGGGCTGCTCGAACCCATCAGGAAGGCCTTCGCCAAAGCCAACGGGGTCAAGCCCGCCCTGTTCAGCGCCAATTCCGAGGGCGCCTGCCCCACTTGCAACGGCGCCGGCGTCATCTACACCGACCTGGCGATGATGGCCGGGGTCGCCACCACCTGCGAGGAATGCGAGGGCAAGCGGTTCCAGGCGTCAGTGCTCGAATACCACCTCGGTGGGAAGAACATCAGCGAGGTGCTGGCCATGCCGGTGAGTGAGGCCGAGGAGTTCTTCGGCGCAGGGGAGGCGCGCACGCCCGCCGCACACGCGATCCTTTCCCGGCTCGCAGACGTCGGCCTGGGTTACCTCAGCCTCGGCCAGCCGCTCACCACGCTGTCGGGCGGCGAGCGGCAGCGGCTCAAGCTGGCCACCCAGATGGCGGACACGGGCGGGATCTACGTCCTCGACGAGCCAACCACCGGCCTGCACCTGGCCGACGTCGAGAACCTGCTCGGCCTGCTGGACCGGCTCGTCGATTCCGGCAAATCGGTCATCGTCATCGAGCATCACCAGGCGGTCATGGCCCATGCCGACTGGATCATCGACCTTGGCCCGGGCGCCGGTCACGACGGCGGCAGGATCGTCTTCGAGGGCACGCCGGCCGACCTTGTCGCCCAACGCTCAACCCTCACCGGCGAGCACCTGGCGGCCTACGTCGGAGCTTGATCGCCCAGTGCGCGTCAACGCTTTATATCGGGGTCCTCGCAACCCCTCTCGATCCCCTTCCTATTTCGCCGATAATCTACATTATGTCAACTTAGTGATAAGAGAGGCTCCCCCGACGACCACTTTCGGCTCACGGCACGCGAAGCTGAATGTCCCCTGCTACTGAGCTTGCGACTATTCGCAAGTATGGAAGCATTGCGCTATGAATAAGCCCCATAACACCGCGGACATGGTTCTCCATCCCGTCCGATTAGGCATCATTCAGGGTCTCCTGGGTGGACGTCGACTGACGACCGCCCAGATTGCCGAAGAACTACCAGAGGTTACGCCGGCCACCCTCTACCGCCACATCTCCACGCTCACACAAGCGGGAATCCTCGAGGTCGTGGGCCAGCAGCGCATTCGGGGTGCGGTTGAGCGGACATACGCCCTGCGGCTCGAAGCCAGCGAGCTCTCCCCCGGAGAGCTGAACTCCATGACGGAAGAACAGCACCGACAAGCCTTCACCGCTTTCGTTGCCGGCGTGCTCAGGAACTTCGACCGCTATGTGGAGGAAGCTGACGGCGTCGACCTTGTCCGGGACGGCGTGGGCTATCGGCAAACCGCTGTATGGCTCACCGATGAGGAGTTCGGAAAGCTGGCCGAAGGTTTCCGGAGCGCGATCCTCCCGTATGCAGACAACCCAGCATCCCCGGAGCGCACACGCCGCCTCATCTCGATGATTGTCATGCCCTCCGCCTAGCGAACGTTCTCCCTATTGACATCATTATCATATTTGATAACGTTGGAGTATCCGGATGGTCCGGAGTACTCACCAAGGAGAACGCCGCGTGGCATCGCTAACTCTCAGCAGGGACACCCTCACTCTGACTTTCGGCCCTGCAGAGAAGGTCCTCGGCCTGGTCAACGACATCGTTGTGCCCCTCACGGCAATCACCTCGATCGCCGTGACAGATGACCCTTTCGCGGCCGCCAAGGGAATCCGTTCGCCGGGGCTGGCCATTCCCCGCCTCGTCCGAGTAGGCACGTGGCGGTCCCGTGGACGCAAACTGCTGGTCGCTGCGAGAAACAACGAACGGGCCATCATGCTGGGACTGCGTGGGGAAGCCTACTCCGGCCTGGTCGTCGGGACCGACACCGCACATAAACTCGCAGTCGAGTTGCTCGCCGTCGCTCCCAACATCGAGCACTTTGAATCGGACGTCACGTTCACCTCCGGTGACGTGGTTCTGGCCGGAACCTACACGCGGCCGGCCGGACCAACCATGGCCCAGGTACTGCTGCTGCCCGGATCCGGAGACATCAACCGCGACGCCGACCACCGCCGGTTCCCCCTTGGGACCAGCCGCCACCTCGCTCATGCCCTTGCTGCACGCGGCATCGCCTCGGTGCGGTACGACAAGCGCGGCGTCGGGCGTTCCTCCGGGTCCTACCTCCACGCTGGATTCACCGAAAACCACGCCGATGCCTCAGCGGCACTTCAGTGGCTCCGTGGCTCAGCTCCGGCGAGCGGGTTGCCCGTCTTCCTCATCGGGCACAGCGAAGGCGCAATGATCGCCGAACTCGTTGCCGCCGACGACGACCGGTTGGCCGGCGTCATCCTCCTGGCTTCCCCAGGAACCATTGGTGCGGAAACCATGGAATGGCAGACCCGTCAGGTGGCGCGGACCCTGCCACCGGTGGCAGGCGCCGTTACCAAACTGCTGCGCATCGATCTCGCCAAGCAGCGGCGGAAGTCAGTCGCAAAGCTCCGCTCCACCGACACGGACACAGTGCGCATCCAGGGCCGGACCATCAATGCGCGCTGGCAGCGTGACCTGCTCGACTTCGACCCCGCAACGCTCCTCCCCCGCATTACGGCACCGGTTCTGGCGATCACCGGCGGCAAAGATCTTCAGGTGAATCCTGATGATTTGAAGATCATCGCGGAGTCCGTCAGCGGCCCGGTCGAAACCCAGCGGCCCGCGGATCTCACGCATCTGCTCCGGTCCGACCCAAAGCCTGCGAGCTTCGCCTCATACAGGAAACTCCTCACGCAGGATACGGACAAGCACGTGATCGACACCGTGGGCGACTGGATTTTTGCCCAATCAACAACCAGGGTTTGACGCAACCGTAGTCCTTGCCGTCGCCGTCACCGCGTTGGTCACCGTGCGGTCCGGAACGGGGGATCGTCCTGGCTGACCACTCCCCTGCCGGCTGCCGATACTTCGGCTGACAGGATCGGTGAGGCTACGGGAGGGGCGCGCCCCGGGCCGCGGTCCACAGCTCGTACCATTCGCCCGTCGTCATCAGCTCTGCCTGTCGTGAAGCGTCCGCTGATGCCTTGATCCGCTGAGGATTGGTGGATCCGATCACGGCCTCGATGCGGGCGGGGTGTTTCAGGAGCCACGCGAGGACGATCGCCTCGGGGCTGGTGTTGCGCTCCCGGGCAAGCTGCCTCACGAGATCGGTGGCGTGCGCTTCTGCCGGCGTGTGCGATTCCCGGGCCTGGGAGTACAGGCCTTGCGCGAGGGCGCCCCAGGCCTGGAGCCGTGTGCCATTCCGCCGGCACCACTCGATCGTTCCGTGCGGGAAGTTGGTTCCCGCGCCGGTGGGATGGTTCACCAGCACCGTGCTTTCCACCCAGTCGCGCTTGGACAGGCTCATCTCAAGCTGATTCACAGCGATAGGGATATCCAGTTCGGTCTGCAGGTAGTCCATCTGCGCGGCCGACATATTCGAGACCCCGAGCGCCTTGATTTTTCCCTCCTGCAGGAGGCGGTGAAGCGCCGGCTTCAGTGAATCAACGTCCAACAACGGGTCAGGGCGGTGCAGCAGCAGGACATCGACGGCATCCGCCTGCAGCCGCCGGAGGGATCCCTCGAGGCCGGCCAGGACACTTTCGCCGCTGAGGTCGTAGTATCCGCCCCGGTCGCCGACGGGCAGCACGATGCCGCATTTGGTCTGAATCGTCGCGCCGTTCACCAGGCCGGGGTTTCTGCGCATGACCTCGCCGAAGACGGCTTCGGACTTGCCCCGCCGGTAGATGTCGGCATGATCGAACACGGTGATTCCAGCTTCCACCGCGGCCGTAATGGCTGTCTCCGCCTGATCGATATCCGTCTCCCCGTAGGGCTCATCCGTCCAGGTTCCGCCCAGGCCCATGGCGCCGAAGAGGAGCCTGCTGGTCTGGTGTGCTGTCTGTGTCGTCATGCGCGGATTCCTTCCGGGGCGAGGCCGGTGCCCGGACCGGATGGCGGGGCAACTCAAAGGACCCAGTTTATGCGCTGGGGGCTCCGGAGATCCCCCGGCGGCCCTCCTTCACGGTTCTCATCCTCTGCACCCTCGGAAGGCTCCTCCCTCTCCCGGGTAGGCAGCCGGGGCCGCCTGCGGTGCTCGCAACGCTGAACGGCCGCCGATGGCGCGCACCCCTGCGGGTTGCGGGAGCCCCGGCCGATACCATGGTTGTGCAACTCGTCGGGCGGGGCGCGCCCGGTGTTGATGGAACGAGGTTATATGGTTCAGCGGCTGTTTTCCTACGGGACGCTGCGGCTGCCCGCCGTCCAGCTCGCGCATTTCGGCCGCCTCCTCACGGGCACGGAGGACCGCCTGCCCCACCACCGGATCGAGTGGCTTCACATCACCGACCCCGCGGTGGTTGCCACGAGCGGAACTGATTCCCACCCCATCCTGCGCTACTCGGCAGCAGCAGCCGATTTCGTCGAAGGAACGGTGTTTGAGCTTTCCGACGAGGAGCTCGCCGCGGCCGACCTCTATGAGGTGGGCGACTACGAGCGGGTGCTGCTGCGCCTGGAGTCAGGATTCCACGCCTGGGTCTACGCCGGTGCCCCCTGATCTTCTGGGCGGGGCGGTGCTCCTCCACGGAGTCCCGCAGGTGTGAGGTGGTGGCCGGGACTTCCCGCTTCAAAGCCCGGGTGCGCTCCGGCTACATGGGCCCGTCAGGTGGTGCACCGGTGCCCGGCGTGCTGCCGCGCCGATTCATGGGCTCCGCAGTTAGTAAGCACACTTGCTAAGGTTGCATCCGCTCCGTATTGTCTAAAGAGTAGAGCGAACCCGTGGAGCACCCTGCGGTTCCCGCGCTTCTGCCATACGTAACCCGACTCAATTTGAGCCGTTGGATCCGTTGACGGTCTCACACCACATACTTCTTCAAGAGAATGCCTGTGTCGAACAACAACAACGACCCGAACACCCACAACGGCACCCTTAGGGTCGTCGACCGCCGCTCGACGGAGACGAAGGCCGCGGCGAAGCCCACCGAGTTCGTTGCCCACGTCTCCAGTGTTCCTGCCACCGCCCTCACCGCGCTCCTGGTTGGCGACGGCGGAGAAGGCCAGGACGAGTTCAATGCCGATGACGCCATGCGGCTCATCGCGTTCCTGACCATCGGTTACATTGTTTCCCGTGGCCTAGCCACGTCCGGAAACCGTGAGCACTACAGCAACTCCAAACATCCCGCCCGAGGTGGTCCCCCTGCTGAAGCTTTGGCCTCCGCAGGACGATCAGCTCATTCCCCGCCAAGACTGAGGTAGAACCGTTTTGTTTCGTCAATTGGCGCGTGCCGCCTCCGCCCTCACGACTCCGCTCACCCCGGAGGATTTCCTCGCGTTGTTCAATCCGGTGCACTCCTCCCGCCAGCTCCGCGGAATTGTGACCCGCGTGGTCCACGAGACCGAGGACTCGGCCACCATCTACTTCCGCCCGGGCCACCGCTGGCAGGCCCACCAGGCCGGCCAGTGGGCGCGCATCGGCGTCGAACTAGACGGAGTGCGCCAATGGCGCTCGTACTCGTTAACCACTGCGGCCGGCCACGATCCCGCGATCACTGTGAAGGACGCCGGTGCCGTCTCCCGGGTGCTGGTCCGCGGCACCAAACCGGGCGACGTGCTCTTCCTTTCGCCCCCTCAGGGTGACTTCGTTCTGCCCGAGCACCCGCGGTCCCTGCTCATGCTCACGGCAGGCAGCGGCATTACCCCCGTGATGTCCATGATCCGCACCCTCATCCCCCGCCGCCCCGACGCCGATGTGGTGCTGATCAACTCAAACAGCACCCCCGAGAAGAGCCTCTTCCGTGAAGAACTCGCAGAACTCGCCGACCAGTTTCCCAATCTGACGGTCCGCCACTGGTTCACCAGCGCCCGAGGGCGCCTCGAGTTCACCGCCAAGACCATCGCCGATCTCTGCCCGGACTGGCGCAGCCGGGCCGCCTACGCCTGCGGGCCTGAAGGTTTCCTGAACGACGCCGAGGAACTCTGGAAGAGCGAGGCGGCCCTTGAGGCCGCCAGCACGTCGCCGGGCATCGCAGCCGGAGCCGAAGCGAAGGGCGCCAGCCCGGGAACCCTCACCGTCGAACGCTTTAGCACCGACCTCACGGCGGGTGCGGGGCATGACGGCGGAGTGGTCGTCTTTGAACAGTCCGACCGCGAGGTTCAGGCTGACGGTGACACTCCCCTGCTGGATGCGGGCGAGGACGCCGGCGTGTTGATGCCCAGCGGCTGCCGCATGGGTATCTGCCACAGCTGCCTCGTCCCGCTGCGGAGCGGGCAGGTCCGCGACCTCCGCACGGGGGAACTTCACAACGCCCCCGGCCAACTCATCCAAACCTGCGTGTCGGCCGCGGCCGGTCCCGTAAGCCTCGACCTCTAACCCCTCGAAGGAGCCCCATGACCACCACGCTGACCCGCCCTGGCGCCCTGGCGACGTCTGGCCATCCCCTGGTCCGTCCCGATGCCGCCAAGCACCTCTCCGATGAGCAAATCGCCGAGCTCGGCCGTGAGCTGGATGCTGTTCGGGACGAAATCCTCGCCAAGCGCGGGACAACCGACGCCGCCTACATCCGGCGCATCATCAAAATCCAGCGCACGCTCGAATTCACCGGACGCGGTGCTCTGATGTTCAGCCGGTACAAGGCCGCCTGGGCCGCCGGTACGGCCATGCTGAGCCTGGCGAAGATCCTCGAGAACATGGAGATCGGCCATAATGTGCTTCACGGGCAGTGGGACTGGATGCGCGACCCCGACATCCACTCCACCACCTGGGAATGGGACTTTGTCACCCCGGCGCGCTCCTGGCAGCACACCCACAACGACCTCCACCACCGGTGGACAAACGTCATCGGCAAGGACAAGGACATCGGGTACAACCTGCTGCGGATGGACGCCGACCAGCCCTGGCGCCCGTTCAACCTCGGCAACCCGTTGTACAACGCGATCCTGGCTCCCGTCTTTGAGTGGGGTATCGCGCTCTACGACCTGGAAATCCCCGACTACAAAGAAGGCCTGAAGTCCAAGGAGGCGATGAACCGCGACCTCAAGGCCGTCGGGCTCAAGGCACTCAAGCAGTTCTCCAAGGACTACGCCGCCACTCCCCTGCTCGCCATGGCCACCGGCTCCGGCCGCCGGGCACTCTATGGGACCCTCGCCGCAAACGCGATCCGCAACTTCTGGGCCCATGCGGTGATCTTCTGCGGCCACTTCCCCGACGGCACCGACACCTTCACCGAAGAGATGGTTGAAGGCGAGACCCGCGGCGACTGGTATGTCCGCCAGATGATCGGCTCGGCGAACATCTCCGGCTCGAAGTTCATGCACCTGATGACCGGAAACCTCTCCCACCAGATCGAGCACCACTGCTTCCCGGACCTGCCGTCCAACCGGTACGCCGAGGTGGCGGTGAAGGTGCGCGAGATCTGCGCCCGCTACGGCCTGCCCTACACCACCGGTCCGCTTCCAAAGCAGGTTGGGTCCACCTGGGCGAAAATCTTCAAGCTCGCCCTGCCCCCGAAGAAGACTTCCCGAAGCCCGAAGTCCGCTCCGGCCTGAGTTTTCCGACGGTTGAAGCGGGCCCCGGTGTCGTCGACGCCGGGGCCCGCTGCGCAGGATGGTGGCTGGCCCGTCTTCGGGTCCGCTGGGTCAGGCGTGCCCGGCCAGCACCGCAGTAGGTAGCATGCTATTCATGACCGTGCTGGCCCTGCCGAGCTCCCTGGCCGGTACCCTGCGCGGCCGGGGCATCTCGGACGTCCGAGACGATGAAACCACGCGCTCCGCCTACTCGAGCGACGGCTCCCTGTACCGGGTGAGGCCATCCGTCGTCGTCTTTCCCCGTAACGCGGACGACGTCCTCGCCACCCTGGAGGTGTGCCGCGAACGCGGGGTGCCGGTGACCTCCCGGGGGGCCGGGACGTCGGTGGCCGGCAATGCGGTGGGCAGCGGCGTGGTCCTCGAGTTCAGCCGGTACATGAACCAGGTTCTCGACCTCGATCCGGAGGCCCGCACGGCCGTCGTGCAGCCCGGCGCCGTGCACGCCGCCCTGCAGCGCAGGGCGCTGGCGCAGGGGCTGCGGTTCGGACCGGACCCCTCGACCCACAACCACTGCACCATCGGGGGGATGATCGGCAACAACGCGTGCGGCTCGCGCACCCTGGCCTACGGGCGCACCGTGGACAACGTGACGCACCTCGACGTCGTCACCGGGTCCGGAACCCGCCTGATGCTCGGCCCCGACGGACCACCCTCGACACCGGAGACCGATGCGCTCCGCGCGCTCGT
Source organism: Arthrobacter sp. MSA 4-2 (assembly GCF_016405885.1). Lineage (GTDB taxonomy): Bacteria > Actinomycetota > Actinomycetes > Actinomycetales > Micrococcaceae > Arthrobacter_D. The sequence goes on from NZ_JAEKGC010000002.1 coordinate 50,430, forward strand.
ACAGGACGAACTTGGCACGATCCGGACCGAACTCGGCCGGTTCGGACGCCAGGTCTCCGGCTACGCGCTTGAGCATCTGCTGCCCGAGCATCGGTTCGACCTGCGCCGCGCCCTGGTCGGAAGCGAAGGCACCCTGGCGGTGGTACTCGAAGCAGGGGTGCGCCTCGTCGCGGACCCGGCACACCGCACTCTGGTGGTCCTGGGCTTCACCGACATCGGCTCCGCGGGGGACGCGGTGATGGACGTCATGGCGTTCCGCCCCACCGCCTGCGAGGGGCTGGACTCGCGCATCGTCGACGTCGTCCGTAGCCGTAAGGGTGAGCATGCAGTGCCGGAACTGCCCGCGGGTGCCGCCTGGCTTTTCGTCGAGATCGCCGGCGAAGACCCCCTGGAGGTCGCGGACCGCGCCCGGCGCCTCAGCCGGGCGGCGGCCCTCCCGGCGCGGGTGGTCACTGATCCCGCCGACGCGGCGGCGCTGTGGAAGATCCGCGAGGACGGGGCGGGCCTTGCGGGCCGCTCCCCTGCGAACATGCCCGCCCATTCCGGCTGGGAGGACGCGGCCGTACCCCCGGAGCGCCTCGGGGACTACCTTCGGGACTTCGACGCCCTGCTCCTCGACCATCACCTCATGGGCTTTCCGTACGGGCACTTCGGTGACGGATGCGTGCATATCCGCCTCGATGTGCCGTTCGACCGACCCGACGGCAGCGCCCTCTTCCGCAGCTTCATGACCGCCGCCGCCGAACTGGTGGCCCGCTACGGCGGGTCCCTCTCGGGTGAGCACGGTGACGGGCGGGCCCGCAGCGAACTGCTGCCGTACATGTACTCCCCCGCCGCCATCGGGCTCTTCGGGAAGGTCAAGGCGCTGCTCGACCCGGACAATCTGCTCAACCCGGGCGTCATCGTCGATCCCCGGCCGCTCGACGTCGACATCCGGATCGCCGAGGCCAAACCGCTGCGCTCCCACCTCGGCTTCCGCTATCTGCACGACGGCGGCGACTTCAGCCAGGCCGTCCACCGCTGCACCGGGGTGGGCAAGTGCCGCGCGGAGCACACCGACGGCACCGGCGTCATGTGCCCGTCCTACCTCGCCACCCGGGAGGAGAAGGACACGACCCGCGGCCGGGCGCGGGTCCTTCAGGAAATGATCAACAAGGGAGGTGCCGGCTGGCGCTCCCCCGAGGTCCACGAAGCCCTTGACCTGTGCCTGTCCTGCAAGGGATGCGCCTCGGACTGCCCGACCGGTGTCGACATGGCGTCCTACAAGGCCGAGATGCTTCATCAGAGCTACCGCGGACGGCTCCGGCCCGCCTCGCACTACTCGCTCGGGTGGCTGCCGCGGTGGGCGCGCTTTGCCTCATCCGCGCCCCGGCTAAGCAACGCCCTCACCCGGCTGCCGGGCATCGACCGGGCCGGGCTTCGCCTGGCCGGGGTGGATTCCCGGCGCACCATACCCGCCTCCGCACCCCAGGCCTTCTCCTCCTGGTTCCGCGCCCGGCCGGCGTCCGCTCCCGGTTCCGGGGCGCGGCTGCCCGAAGGAGGAGCTCAGGAGGATCAGGCGGCCACCCTACGGCCCCCGGTGCTGCTGTGGGCCGACACCTTCACCAACTACTTCACGCCCGAGGTGGGGCAGGCGGCCGTACGGGTTCTGGAGAAGGCGGGCTTCGAGGTGCGGCTTCCGGGCAAGGCGCTGTGCTGCGGGCTCACATGGATCTCCACCGGCCAACTGGACGCGGCACGGCGGATCCTGGGCGATACGGTCGCCGAACTCGGGCGCATCGCCGACGCCGGCATTCCCATTGTCGGGCTTGAACCCTCCTGCACCGGGGTGCTGCGATCCGACGCCCTGGAGCTCCTCGGCGAGGACACCGCCGGCGCCGTCGCCAAGGCCACCCACACGCTGGCCGAGCTGCTGGCGACAGTCCCCGGCTGGACGCCGCCCCCGATGGAGGGCACGTCCGTCGTGGCCCAGCCTCACTGCCACCACCACGCGGTCATGGGATGGACTCCGGACGCGCAGCTGCTTCGACGCGCGGGCGCCCGGGTGGTGGAGCTGGGCGGGTGCTGCGGACTTGCAGGCAACTTCGGCGTGGAGCGCGGCCACTACGAGGTGTCGGTCGCGGTCGCCGAGCAGCAGCTGCTCCCCGCCGTACGCTCCGCCGACTCCGAAACGGTGATCCTCGCCGACGGTTACTCGTGCCGGACCCAGCTGACCGACCTCAGCGATCGGAAGGGCATTCACCTTGCGCAGCTCCTGGACGGTGCAACGCCCGAGGAGTGACGGCCGACCGGCAGCTGCATCAGGACTCCGTCGCAGTCATAACCATGGCGTCGGAATTTGTGCCAGAACTTTCTCTGTTTTGTTGGTCTGCTCCCGCAAGGACTCCGCGCCCGGTACCTGTTTCCCTGCAATTAACACTCGATTAACAGTTGGGGCGAATTTCCTCTTTCCACGACTAGTGTCTGGGCGTACCGTGATGCGCACCAAACTTATATGGGGGCTTTAGGGAACTGCAGTAGAAGTCATTCCGCCCGTTTCGTCCTGTCCCGATTAGGAGGACGATATGAAAATTGATAGGCAAGGCTTCCGGGTGGCGTCCCTGGGGCTTGTCTTCGTCCTCATTGGGTTGTGGTGGCTGACCCTGCCAGGAATTCCGCGAGAGACGGTTGTTTTCCTTCTTGGGGGCGCCGTGTTCATCGCTGGCGGCGTTCTGAGGTGGCGCGCGGAGCGCCGGCGTCGGGCTGTGGATCGCTCGCCGTAAATTCATCGAACAGCGGGCTCTATATCGAAATTGAAAAGCGAAAAATGATCACTACATGGGGGAATTCGCATGACTCAGGGCTACCAGCAGTCGCCATCAACGAGACGTGAGGAGCGCACCAATCCTGGCAGGTCCCTCGGTATCGCTGGATTCGTCCTGTCGATTCTGGGGCCATTGAGCGCCATCGGGCTGATCCTCAGCATTATCGCCTTCGTCCAGTCAAGGAAGGCGGGAATGAAAAACGGTTTTGCCCTCGCCGGGATCATCATCGGAGCTGCCCTCACCGTCGCCGGGATCACCCTCCTGACCGTCGGTATCACGAGCGTCATTCGAACCTGTGCCGAACTTGGCGACGGAGTCCACGAGCGGAACGGCATCACCTACACCTGCAATGTCTAGGCGGCCGGCAGGAAGCCTCAGGAGTGCTTGCTCCAGGCGTGGGAGCTAGCCCGCATGGCCAAAGACAAATCGAAGTCCGCGGAGACGCGTGAGAACCTGATCCGATCCGCTCGGCACGGGTCCCGGTACGGTGCATTCGTATGGCTGACGATCGGACTGATCCTTTGGGCGGAAGGAGGGAAGCCGGCGTTTGTCACCCTCCTCTTAGTTGGAGGAATGGCTCAGTGGGTGCTCTCTCTGTACCTGAGCACCAGGCTGCCCAAACGGAAGCTTCAGGACCCGCGCGAGTCCTAGGCCTTCTCGGCGCCGGTCGCCCCGCTCACGCACCGGATGCACCCAATGCACCCGATGCACCCGATGACGACGGGAGGGTGCTGATCACCTCAGCGGTGTGGTGGCAGCTCGGTGGGGTTCGGCGGACCGCCAATTCCCGCGAGGACTCTATGCAGTCCCCATACGTACTGTTCAGTGGAGACGTAGGCCGCCATGGTCGACGCCGCCGCCGCGGACAACGGATAGGTGCCGGCGGGAATGGCGGAGAACCCCGCCCGGCGTTCTGCGATGCGCTCTGCTTCTGGCCGCGCCTGACGTGTCTCGCCCAGTTCCGCCACTTCCAAGGCAATTGAGCCGAAGACGTAGACGATGAGCAGGTAGGACGCCCTGGCCGCATCCGAGGGGTGGAGTCCGGAATCGACGAGAATTTCCATCAACCGCTCGTTCAGGGCGAGGGCGTTTGGCCCGTCCATGGGTCCGCCGATCATCAGGCTTACAGCGCCGGGATGGGCCGACAGCCGTTCGCGCAGGTCAAGCGCGAGGTGCTCGATTCTTTGAGTCCAGGGCAGGTTCTCATCCGCCACAATGGCGTGATTGACCTGCCCCAGCAGGTGTTCGACCACGGCCTGAACTACGGCAGCCTTGTCGGGGAAGTACGTGTAGACCGCATTTGGGGCCACCCCGACCTTCGCGGCGATTCCGCGGATGGACGCCGCTGCCGGGCCACCCTCATCAAGGAGGCTCAGCGCCGCTTCGAGGATGTCATCACCGGTCAGTGCTCTGCGGGGGCCCCGACGGGAGATCTTCGCCGTTGTCGTCATGGTTCATTGTCCGTCTGTTGACTTTCATCCTGTACGGCGTACAGTATTTGTACATCGTACAGCACATCCTCGTATTAGGTGGACGGCAATGAACTCCAGCACTCAGGACAGAAGCGTTCTTCGGTCGACAGGGTGGATGTTGGTGGGAAGCGCCCTCGCCTTCGCGGCCGCCGCAACGATCCTGTCGATAACCTTCGACTGGCCCGATGTGCTGCGCGAACCGCCGAGCGTGGTCCTGCCGGCCTTCACCGCCGGCGGGCCCACACTGGTGTGGATCTGGTTTGCGACGGCATGGACCTACGGCCTGCTGGCCGTACCGGTTCTTCTGCTCCCGGCCGCACTGGGCCTGCGGAACCATCCCGTGCTACGGGTGGCGACCTATGCGGGGGCAGCATCGGTGCTGCTGTCCCTGATCGGCTTCCTGCGCTGGGTGTTCGTGGTTCCCCAACTGGCCCGCAGCTACGCCGTCGGCGATGCACAGACGCAGGCGGCCGTCGAGGCGGCGTTTACCGCCCAGCACCAATTCGGCGGGGCTCTGCTGGGCGAACATCTCGGGCAGCTGCTGGTTGTTGGATGGTCGATCGCCCTGAGCCTGGTCATCGTGCGCACGCGGGTCCTGCCGCGCTGGCTCGGCTCCGCGGGAATCATCGTGAGCGTCATCTACCTGCTGAACCAGGGCGACATCCTCGCCACCGCCGTCCCCGGCTTCCCGGTGTGGGAACCGGCGGGCCTTCTCGGCAGCACCGGGTGGGGACTGTGGGTGGCCGCCCTGGGCGTCTGCATCCTGCGCCGCCCGTCGAGGGCAGCCGCTGACCCGACCGCCCTCACTTCCACGGCTCCTAACGAAACCCGGTCGACTGCAACCGGACAAAGGATTCGATCAGCATGAACAGCACCCAAGCATCCCGGTCCGCTTTCCTGCGCGAATGGCTCCTGTGGACCGCCGGATTCGCCGTCCTGCCGCTGGCCGGCTAGATCGGCACCCTTGCAGTGCGTGGGCCGGGGCGCTGCCCGCACTGTGGGCGCTGGGGTAGAGTATCACCACCCTGATCGGCGTCGGGGTCGGTGCGCAATTCATTGTCTTTGGCTCCAGCGGTGCCTTGGTCTTCGCGGCGGCCTCCGGACTCCTGCTCCACCGGCTTCTCCCCACCGACCGGCCACCCGCGCAGCCACCGGCCCGGTGCTCACCGCCAAGGCGGCGGCATGAACGCGGAACTGCACGTGGTCTTCGGCGCCGGACTGTAGCGGCGCAGTCGGCCGGTGTCGCCCACCACCGCCACCGCTGGGACGGCCTACTCCCCTGAAGTTTCCAGAGAGATGACGACACTGCCCTTTTTGTGCCCCGTTTCCACCTGGGCATGCGCGGAGGCGGCGTCGTTCAGGCCGTAGATCCGGTCAATGACCGGAACGAGGTGTCCGGAAGCCGCCAGATCGCCGATGAACGTGACGTCCCGAGCCATGGCCGGAGCCTTTCGAAGCCCTGTGAACGCGATACCCGCCCTGGTCCTGCCGACCATGCGGGTCACCAGAGCCCACATCAGGATTGATAAGGAGGGAACTGTTGTCAGGTAGGTCCCGCCGGGCTTCAGGAGCCGCCGGCTTCGGGTGTAGGAGCTCTTGCCCACCGCGTCGAAGACGACGTCGTACGCCCGGGTGGTCTGTGTGAAATCCTCCACCGTGTAATCGATGACGTGGTCGGCGCCGAGGGACTTCACCAGTTCGAGGTTCGCGGTGCTGCAGACCGCGGTGACAGCTGCTCCAAAATGCTTGGCGAGCTGGACGGCCGCCGTACCCACCGCGCCAGAGGCACCGTTGATCAGAATGGACTGTCCGGCCTTCAGCCCGGCGGCGTCCCGGAGGAAGGGCAGCGCGGTGAGGGCGCCGTCAAGGACTGCCACGGCGTCCGCAGGCACCAAGCCCTCGGGCATCGAGGCGATGACGCCGTCTTCGGACACGGTGACGTACTCGGCATGAGCCCCGAGACGCGGTCCCACCGATCCCATGACCCGGTCTCCGATACTGAACTTGACCACCGCACTTCCGACGGCCCGTACTTCGCCGGCGAAGCCGGTCCCCAGGACCGGAAAACGCGGCCGCACCAGGCCGAAGTAGAGCCGGGCGAAGGGGTCCCGGCCGGCCCGGGCAGTGCATTCGGCGCCGGAAACGACGGTGGCAAAGGTGCGGATCAACACCTCGCCCTCTCTCGGAACGGGGGTGGGAATCTCTTCTACGCGGACGGTCTCTGGCGCGCCATAAGTGCGGCTGGTGATCGCCTTCATGCGGAGACGGGAGCAAACTGAGCGGCTGCTGGATGGGCAGGGCGTGGAGTACGCACCCCAACGGTGAGCAGGTACAGGACCATCCAAATCTCCCCGATGGCGGGCACGATGCCGAGATACACATGGACCTGCCCGGCGAGGTCCGGGAAACCGAACGCGGCGATGACGTCGGTCAGGTAACTGACCGTGGCCAGGATCAGGACGATGCCGAGCGCTTTGGGGAACAGTCTGGACTTCACGGCGAGGTACCCGAGGGGTGCCAGCCACAGGCCGAAGAAGACCTGTGCGGCGAGGACGGCGTAGTGCTGGATCTCCAGCAGGAGAAACACGAGCACATCGGAGCCCAGCGGCCCGAGCGCCGCTGCGTAGGAACCGTCCGTAGCCACCTGAAGCGATACAAAGGTGAAAACCGCACTGACCGAGATGATGCCGGCGGCGACGATCACGGCCACCACCATCAGCCGGCCAGCATGCTTCCCTGCGTGCTTGAGCAAAAGGTAGAGCGTCACGGCGGTAAGAAGGAAGAAGACCGCATCCGCGAGGTGGGCAACGACGCCCAGCCGTATGAGCCCTGGGTTGGCCACTACGTTCCCGGCGGTGGCCGCCGCGTCACCTGCTACATGCAACGAGGGATCCACGAAGCCCTCGGAGAAGCCCCCCGTGATTCCCACCGCCAGGTAGAACACCCCCGCGATCCGCGCCAGGCGTTTAAGGGAGGCCGGCGGCAGCCCTCCCGGAGCCTCGGAGAATATGCCGTTCGGAGACGTCATGGCTGATCCCTTCCGTGTGAGAACGCGGGCAGATCCACGTCGTGCGTACAGCGTACATCTGGTAACGTACTAAGTACACAGTTAGGGCAAAGCAGTTGGGGAACCGGCTGCTGACCAAGAAAGGAGCGTCGATGCCGGTGGCGACGAGTAACACAGAGAGCGCCCGAACCCCCTTGACCAGGGAACGGGTCGTGCAGGCCGCCGTTCAGCATGCCGACGGTGCGGGGCTGGAGGGGCTGACGATGCGCCATGTCGCGAAGGCACTGAATGTTGCGCCGATGGCTCTCTACCGCCACGTGGCAAACAGGGAGGACCTCATCGATGCGATGATCGACGTCGTTTTCGGCGAGATCGCACTCCCCCTCGGTGGTGCCGGCTGGAAACCAGCAATGCGAGAACGGGCCCTCTTACTTCGTGATGCTCTTGCACGCCACCGGTGGGCAATCGGGTTGATGGAGTCCCGCCTGCGGCCCGGGCCGGCGAACCTGCGGCACCACGACGCAGTGATCGGCAAACTCCGCTCGGCCGGCTTCGACATCGCCATGGTGGCACACGCCTACTCGTTGCTGGATGGCTACATCTACGGCTTCGCCCTCACCCGGATGAATATGCCGTTCGATACCGACGCTGACATGGATGCCATGGCGCAGCACATGTTCGAGCCCTTCCCCGCCAATGAGTATCCGAACCTTGCGGAATTCGTGAACACTCACGTTTTGAAGCCCGGCTACGACTACACCGAGGAATTCGAGTACGGCCTCGAGGTGATTCTGGACGGACTGGAAGCGGCGCTGGGCACAGACTGATCCGGCCCCCGGAGCCATTCTGACTTCCCCGGGTCGCTTGCGTTCGTCTGCGACGATGTCTCTATGCGTCTGCACGACTTCACCGCTCCAAGCACCCAGGCAGCCCGGGCCGCTTTCGAACTGGCAGCTTCGTATCATTCTCCCGCGCTGCTCAACCACGTGATCCGATCCTGGCTGTGGGCAGAGGCATTCGCCCTGCTCGAGGAACGGCAGAACGTAGATCATGAGCTGCTGTACACCTCCGCAATGCTGCACGACATCGGGATCGTCCCTGCTTTTGACAACGTTGCGCTCTCCTACGAGGAAGCCGGCGGGCACGTGGCGGTCGCGCTCACCGCTGGCGCCGGCTGGCCGCCCGACCGACGACAGCGCGCACTCGAGGTGATCGTGCGGCACAACTGGCCGTCGGTGGATCCCGCAATGGATGTGGAGGGGTACCTGCTGGAGGTCGCAACGGGCCTGGACATCAGTGGCTCCCGAGCGGACGTCCTTCCACACGGCTTCGTGCGAGAGGTTCTCTCCGCCTATCCCCGCCTCACGCTCGCCGATGAATTCACCGCGCGCGTGACGGACCAGGCCTCGCGAAAGCCCGACACAGCGGCTCACCGGCTCGTCCACGACGGCGTCGCCGCAAAGCTGACGAATCATCCGCTGGAGCAAGACCCAAGCGCGTAGGCGAATGCGCCGGCAGGCCGTGTGCACCCGGACAAGCGGAAGTGATGTCTTACAGTGAGGCATGCACCTGACACGGAACCACCATCAATCGCCCGCTCGGCAATGGGCGTCCGTCGTCCTGATCGCACTCCTGTCCGCGGGACTCTGGGTTGGCTGGTTTGCATGGGATACCGAGTACCAGTACGACGCGTCCACCGGCGAAATGGCCGGACCATACGAAGTCTGGCAGGGAGTGGGAGCGTTCTTGTGCGGCATTGTGGTGGCAGGGCTTGCCTACCGGCTTCTGCCCTTTGGCGTCGCTCTAGTGGTCCTCCCGGTTTCCTTCACCCTCGCGTGGATCGGCACGGCGGCCGTCAGCGATGTGACTGGCCTGTGGATGGTAGGGGCGATACTGGTCGCTTTTGGCACCACCCTGGGCGCGGTTGTGCTGCTCGGCATCGCGGCCGCCGTCGTAACGGTCCACCGGGGACAATCGCCGACGAGCTCTGCTGCCTGAAGTCCGCTCTTCAGGATCACGGACCTGCTGCGCCCTCATCACACTGAAGGGGCCGCTGCGCGGGCGGGCGTAGTTTCCTGCCAGGTCAGGGTCTGCGAGCTCCGTTGGGAGCGGTTGTGACGTGATGTGTGCCAGTACGGTCTGGGCGAAAAGGTCCGGGTTTTGGCCGTTCCACGCGTGTCCGACCGCGGGTGCGATTCGTGCTTGCGCATGCGGGAAAGCGGCGGCAATTTTCGTGAGTGACTCAAGGATGAGAGGGTGCTCGTTCGCCCCGGCGGTGGCGAGGACCCGTGTGGGACAGGTGGCTGCGGTGGCCGGAAGCCGATAGTTCATGAGTTCCTCGCCGATCGCGGTGAACGTGCCCTTGGCCATGGACCGGGCGGCGGCGACGTAGCCCTGGTAGTCCTCTGGTGGGATAGCCAGCGACCGCGCATTGGCACGCAGCATCACCCCGCTGCGTACAAAGGAGGCCATCAGGTGACCGGTGGCCCGCATCAGCCTGGGGCGTGGAAAAGGGAGTACGTTGACGCCACTGACCAAGGCACTCTCCACCTTTTCCGGGTGCGCGGCTGTGATCTCGAGGGCGAGGTAACCGCCCAACGACAGCCCCACCACGTGTGCGATACCGTCAACCGTCGTCTCGTCAATGATCTGGGTTAGGGCGAGGACCGTATCGTCGATCGATACCCACGGTCGAGAGGCGTTGTGGCCATGACCGGGTAAGTCGACCATGACCAGGCGGACAGCGCCCTCTAGCCGATCGACTAAGCCCCGCCACATCCAGCTTGTCGTACCGACTCCGTGCAGGATGATGCACGTCGGCGCACCGTCGGGGCCGGTGACCGTAGCGGCCAGGGCTGTCGGTGACGAGCGCACGGGCTGCGCCAGCGGGGTGCCTCGGTTCGGCCGGAGCAGCGGGAGGCCAAAGATTCGGGCCGCGGAGCCGCGTCCGTGTCTTTCAGGCAGGACCATCACTCTCCGGACCCTGTCCGCGTCTCAAGTGGCAGCAGTCGATGCAATGCGTCCATGACCCCTGCCGTAGTTGCAAGTGGCTCTGCAGCGCCGATCACGAGACGGAGCCGCAGGTGCCCTTCTTGAAGGATCAAAGTGGTCATGTGTCAACGTTATCGCCCGTGCGAACATTGTCAACGCTGATAATGCTTATCCATGAGATCCGCCAGAGGCTCTCCCACATTCGTGACTGGCCTTCTCCCCGGCCCCAGAACTAGCGAGCACCTGCATTCCCCTGCACACGGCACGACTTGAAGAACTCCCGCAGATTCGCCGTGTCGCCGCGGCGGGCCGTCTTTACCAGCGATGCCTCAAACACTTCCGGGTTCTGATGCACGGTCTCAATTATCGGCAGGGACGTGTACTTCTCGATCTCAGCCATGGCAGCATCCTCGCGCACCGAATCACCGGAATCGGCGGCGCCAATGTATTCCGCCATCCAGGCACAGAGCCAGTAATCGGCGACAGCGACCTCCTCAACCCCCTCCTCGATCACAACGTCCTGATCTTTAGAGACGGCGCCAACTGACTCGGTCGACCACGAGAAACCGTCCGGCAGCTCTTCGGGAAATTCCTCAATCGCCCTGAGTCTGTTCGCGGCCATATCCTCCTGACCGATGAACCGGGATGGCTCCCCCGCCATCGTCCTTCCGGTCAGATCGCCCTCAGACCGCGCAGACTCCGGTGACGGCTGCACGGGCGCGCTGGACCCGGGAGATGCCGACCGTGCGGGCGGGTCGGCAGCAACTCCACATCCCGCGAGGAACGTGGTGGCAGCAACGGCACAGCACAACAGAATTCGCGATCGCATGGTCTTCCCCGGTTCCCCACCCCCCATGGGCAGTTCAAGAACCATAACCCAGCTGGAGCGTCCGCCGGGCCGGCAGGAAGCGCAACGGTACGGAAACGAATGTCGGTTATCGGGGAAACCACACGCAGTCGGCACCACAATAGGGGTCATGAAGATTCCGTTCAGGTGGTCCAGCAGCAGGACCGAAGGGCGGTTTGCCCTTGCCGCCGTGGTCGGGGCTGCGTTAATCACCGTCGCCAGCGGATGCTCCTCTTACATGTTCGCCGAACCGCCCTGCTTCCCGCCCGACTACTCTGTCACTCCAACCGACGCGACGCCGGGAGAGATGGTAACCGTTGCAGCACCAGAGGCCGACTGCAATCCGCGGTACGGAGAAAACGCGCAGATTCAGGTAGTTGTCACCGATGAACGAGGCGTCGAGGTCATCAACGTGACAGCTCCAATGACCGATGCCGGCGCGTTCACGTACACCTTCCGTGTCCCGGCCCAGATGGCGGTCGGAGAAGCGGCCGTCACCGCGACCCCGCACAATGTCGACTGGTGCGACGACACCGGCAGGAACAACCGGGCACGAGGCACTGTGGGCCTGGAGCGGGCATCCTGTGTGGAGCCGCGCAAGCCGCTCACCATCACGCTCTAGCCCGCTCTCGGGCTTGCACCCGACATCAAGGGCACACCCGCCGCTACCACCCCCGCGGTCGCTCAGGACAGCTCGTCGCGGACAAACTCTTCATTTTCTGGCCCGGCGATGCGTGAGAAGAGATAGCCGGCAAGAAGGACCACGAAGGGTAGTGCGATCAGGACCCAGCCCAGCGGGCTTAGTCCCCACGGCTGCACCGAGGGATCCACGCCCTCCGCGGTTGTGCCGGCCAACAGGCCAAAGCGCGACATGAGGAGATATTCACCCACCAGGAGCCCGACAAATGCCACGACCGGCGCGATTACTGTAGTGAAAATGCCTTCCTCGCCCTTATTTTTGCGGAAGTAGGCGATAACGGCGAGACAGACCAGCGCCTCGATGAGCACGATCGCCACCACTGCCAGGCCGCTGAACCAGTAGAACATGTTCAGGATCGGCTCAAGCTGGAAAAGCGTGAAGAGCAGGATAACCGCGCCCGTGACGGCGGATGTCGCAAGTGAAGCACTCTGGGGAGCGCCCTTGGCATTGACCCTTGCCAACCCTCCGGGAAGCACCCCGCCACGTCCTAGAGCAAAGACGTAGCGGCTGGCTGCATTTTGGAATGCCAGGAGTCCGGCGAACAGGCTCGAGAGCACAAGAATGCTCATGAGCGTGGCCATCCATCCGCCAACGTATTCGGAGGCCAGGGTGAACAGGACCGCGGCGGGATCGGCAAGCGGAACTTCGTCCACCGTCGAGTAAGTCACCGTGGCTTCGACTGCCTTGGACGCTCCCATGCCCGTCACCAGCGCGAAAGCAGTGACAGCAAACAAAGCCGTTATCAGCACAACCGCCAGGTAGGTGGCCCGCGGGACGATTCGCTTCGGATCTTTCGATTCCTCGCCATAGATGGCCGTGGCTTCGAATCCGATAAAGGAGGCAAACGCGAAGGCAAATGCGATTCCGGCCGAACCGGCCAGTCCGCCTGCCAGGATGGCCTGCGGCGAGAAGGAAGCCGCGAAGTCGTAACCCTCGGGACCGCCGTCGATAAGAATTGCGGCGGCGGTGATCGCGAGCGAGAGAACCTCCAGCAGCATCAACGCTCCAAGCACTTTCGCTCCGACATCGACGCTTGCCAGCGACAGGACGGTTATGACCGCCCATGCGATCAGTGTCCAAAACCACCACGGCAGGTCAAGTCCAAGGGCACCGATTTGCCCCGCCATCAAGCCGCCAAAGAAGCCGAAGATTGCGAGCTGAATGGCGACATAGGCGATCAACGACACGAACGCGGAGCCGAGACCGAGGTGAGTTCCCATGCCTCGGCCGATGTAGGCGAAGAAGGCACCGGCATTGGTAACGCGCTGACTCATCGCGGAGTAGCCGACGCTGAACAGTAGAAGTGTCAGCCCGACGACCAGGTAGGCGCCTGGGGCGGCCGCGCCGTTTCCCAGTACGATGGCGATCGGCACGGCTCCGGTCATTCCGACGAGAGGCGCCGCAGCGGCTACGACGAAGAAGACAACGCCGATGACGCCAAGCCGCCCCCGTCGCAGCGTCGTCCTTGATTCATTGGTAGAGCTCGATCCACCGGAGGCGATCGTTTCGGTTCGGTCCATGAACTGTCTCCTCGATGAGCCTTCCCGACGACGTTGTGAAAGGCGCAACAATCCTCGGATAGTTGGTGTGCTGATGGATATCGGCCAATGAAGTGCCTAGTGGGAGCATGAAGGACGGACTTCGGTCGCCGTCACCTCAACTAGCCCGCGCTCCGCCCATGGAGAGCCCGGGACGGACACAACGCACCGAGATGGTGTGCTGCGGATCCGCCCCGCGTCGCTTCCTGCTTGCATGCTTGCTTGCTTGCTTGCTTGTGAAGCTCTTATCCGTTGATTACCTGCGGAACTGCTACGGCCTTCAGGCCCTCAACACCGAACTCCAGACCGTAGCCGGACTGCTTGATGCCGCCGAACGGGACGCGGGGGTCGACTGCGCCGTGCTTGTTGATCCACACAGTGCCGGCCTCGATTCGCGCAGCCACCTCGCGTGCGGCCGACACGTCGGAGGACCACACTGATGCGCCCAGGCCTACCTCCAGGGCGTTCGCCTTGGTGATGGCCTCGTCGACGGTGCTATAGCGGATGATCGGCAGGACCGGGCCGAACTGCTCCTCGGCCACCAGTGGGTTCTCGTTGTCAATGTCGGCAACCAGAGTCGTCGGGTAAAAGTACCCTGGCTGGTCTGGATTCGGGTTACCGCCAATAAGCACGCGCGCTCCGGAGTCCTTCGCGGAGTCCACCAGGCGGGTCACAATGTCGAACTGGGCCTTGTTCTGCAGCGGGCCGAGGACGCTCGTTTCATCAAGCCCGACGCCCATTGGCATCACCTCAGCGATGGCGGTCAGCGCCTCACAGACGTCGTCATAGATGTCCTCGTGCACATAGAGGCGCTTCAACGCGGCACAGGTCTGTCCGGTATTGATGAAGGCGCCCCAGAAAAGTCCTTCCGCGATCGCCTTAGGGTCGGCATCCGGCAGGACGATGCCGGCGTCATTCCCGCCCAGTTCGAGCGTTAGGCGCTTGATGCTGTCGGCCGAGGACCTAATGATCGCCTTGCCCGTCGCAGTAGATCCGGTGAACATGATCTTCCCGATCGCCGGGTGCTCGGTCATCCGCGCGCCCACCTCGCGATCGCCTGAGACTACCGTCAGGAGGCCGGCCGGCAGCTCCTGATTGATCACGTGCGCCAGTGCAAGGACACTCAGGGGCGTGTACTCCGACGGTTTGACGACGACGGCGTTTCCCATCCGGAGCGCTGGAGCAATCTGCCAGATGGTGATCATCATCGGCCAGTTCCAGGGTCCGATTGCCCCGATCACGCCGATGGGGCGGTAGTGGATCTGGGCGAAGGTCTCCCCGTCGTCGGCTACGGTCTGGGGCTCCAGTTCTGTGGTGGCGGCTGCGCGCAGCCATGCCGAGCACGCGCCGACCTCGAAACGGGCGTTGGGCCCGTTGAGGGGCTTGCCCTGCTCGCGGGAGAGAAGGTTGGCCAGTTCCTCAGCGGAGCGGTCGATGGCATCGGCAGCCTTCAGCAGCGCCTCACTGCGCGCTTCGTGTCCGAGCGCTGCCCATGCGGGCTGGGCCGCTTCCGCCGCGGAGATCGCGGCTTCAAGATTTTCGACGGTGTGGACGGGTGCCTCGCCGACGGCCTCACCGGTTGCCGGATCCAGAATGGTGCGGGTAGGGCCCGATTCCCGAGTGATCGAGGCGAGAAGCGCGTCGTAGGTTTTCATGGTGCTCCACTTCGTAGGCGGATGTGTCGTAGGACACATTTGCTACAGAGTAAACCCGGTCTGGATTTTCCACAACGGTCGAATTTAAGACGTCACAGGTTCGCCAGGAAGCCATCCAGCTGATGGATATAGGACGGAAGGTTCTCCTCCGGTCCCGTTAGGGCGGCGGTGATCTGTGCGCCCAGACACAAGTTCATGAGCTGTTCCCGGATCACGTCATCCGGAACACCGGTCGTGATGACCCCCGCCTGCCGCGCCTCCCCGAGGTGGCGCATCAGTGCGAGGCGCCATTGCGCCATTGACTCCCGGTGGATAGCCATTTTGTGCGAATCGGTGATGGCCTTCTGCCAGAACGGAATGACGATGCGGGCTTCGCTGACCTTCTCCTCATCTACGGGCAGCACCTCCAAACCAAGGGCCCGAATTGCGGTTATGCCTGTCTGATTGAAGGTGGACAAGGCAATCCGTTGGTTGGTGCGGTTGAAGACGTGGCGAAAGGCGAAGGTGAGCAGGTCGTCTTTGGTGGGAAAGTAGGGCTTCAAAGCCCCATTGGAAAAGCCGGCCTCAACCGCAATGTCGCGCATGGTCGCACCCTCCATCCCCCGCCGGGCGATGATCCGCCAGGTGGCGTCCACGAGCTCCAACCGGCGCTGGTCATGGTCGACGATCTTCGGCACTTGTTTTTCTCCCTGCTCTGAACTCTTGTGATCCACACTACAGCGCGCATATTCTACGGAGATAGAAAAACTACCCGACTGAGGATGCCATGACTACGTCCCCCACAGCGACCGTCAATTCTTACACTCTGGCCACAGCCGAAGAAATCGTCGACGTGCAGAAGATCCTTCGGGACCACGACCTCCTCGGGTCAACCAGGAGGATCGCGTACCTCGGACTCGTTGATCCGGGCCGCGCATCGGCTGCAGGCGACGACGGCCGCCGCTTCCGAGTCTTTCTTCACGACATCTCCGGCTCGGCTCCGCTGGATGTGGTCGTCTCCACAACCACCGGACAGGTGCTTTCCACGGTGGAGCTCGACACCTCGGCCACCGGTGAACTCCCCGTACTCGAAGAGGAGTTCGCTGTAGTGGAGGAGCTGCTGTCCACCGATGACCGATGGCTGGCCGCCCTCGCCGACAGAAATCTCGACGTCTCCAACGTCAGGGTCGCACCGCTTTCCGCGGGGGTGTTCGAATACGCAGAGGAAAAGGGCCGCCGGATCCTCCGCGGGCTCGCGTTCGTCCAGGAGCACGAGACGGACAGCGCGTGGGCACACCCGATTGACGGGCTGGTTGCCTACGTCGACGTCGTCAGCAGAGTGGTTACCCAGATTCTGGATCTCGGGCCTATGCCCGTGCCGCAGGAGCACGGAAATTACACGGACCCCGAGCTGACGGGGCCGCTGCGCACCAGCCAGAAACCGATCAGTATCACCCAGCCCGAGGGGCCGAGCTTCGCCGTAACGAACGGCAACCACGTCGAGTGGGAGAACTGGAGTGTCGATGTTGGCTTTGATGTCCGCGAGGGGGTGGTCCTTCATAACCTCTCGTTCAATGACCACGGCCGGGATCGGCCCATTATCAAGCGGGCCTCCATCGCGGAGATGGTGGTTCCGTATGGCGACCCGTCGCCCGTCCGGTCGTGGCAGAACTACTTTGACACCGGCGAGTACCTCGTGGGTCAGTACGCCAATTCGCTCGAACTTGGCTGCGACTGCCTGGGCCACATTACCTACCTCAGTCCGGTGATCAGCGATGCCTTCGGAAACCCGCGCGAAATCCGAAACGCGATCTGCATGCACGAGGAGGACTGGGGAATTCTCGCCAAGCACAGCGACCTCTGGTCCGGGATCAACTACACCCGCCGCAACCGACGTCTCGTCATTTCCTTTTTCACCACCGTGGGCAACTACGACTACGGGTTCTACTGGTACCTCTATCTGGACGGCACCATCGAGTTCGAGGCGAAAGCGACCGGCGTCGTTTTCACCAGCGCGTACTCCGAGAGTGCATCGGCGAACATGTCCCAGCTCGCGCCCGGCCTGGGGGCCCCGTTCCATCAGCACCTCTTCAGCGCCCGTCTCGATATGGCGGTCGACGGCTTCACCAACCGGGTCGAGGAAGAAGACGTTGTCCGGCAACCCCTTGGGCACGACAATCCGCGCGGCAACGCATTCTCGCGGAAGCGGACTGCCCTTACGAGAGAGTCGGAGAGCGTGCGTGAGGCAGACTCCCGAAACGGCCGTACCTGGGTGATCTCCAACCCCGAGTCCCGCAACCGGTTAGGGGAACCCGTCGCCTACAAGCTGCATGCGCAGGGGCAGCCCACCCTCCTAGCCGCCCCAGATTCTTCGATTGCCCGGCGTGCGGCTTTCGCCACCAAGGACCTCTGGGTGACCCGGTTCGCTGAGGATGAGCGCTACCCCACCGGCGACTTCGTCAACCAGCACGTCGGCGGAGCCGGGCTGCCGGCCTATGTGGCCCAGGACCGCGACATCGACGGGCAGGACCTCGTGGTGTGGCACACCTTCGGTCTGACACATTTTCCGCGCATGGAGGACTGGCCGATCATGCCGGTGGACACAGTTGGCTTCAAGCTTCGGCCGGAAGGTTTCTTCGACCGCAGTCCTGTCCTTGATGTCCCACCGAACGCACCAGCTTCGGGCGGCCACTGCCACAGCTAGCCCCTGCGCAGATTCGGGGGCATCCTCGGAAAAGACGCACTTCACCCCCAGTGGCCACCCCGTATCGGTGCCCGTCTACGTATGAATGCGGTTTCAGGCGACAATGCGTCAATGACTATCTCGCCGATTGGGCCCCGGGCGGAGGACTACCTCAAAGCAACCCGCGAAGTGTTCGACTTTGAACCGAACCTCACTGGGTTGAGACTGATCACAGCCGAGGTGGCTTACGGTTTCCTGATCGCGCAGTTCGAAAATCTGGATGGTACTCCTCGCCTTCGTTATGGGGCTCGCGTCCGGCTCCCAGGCAGCACCGTAGATCGTCTCTGGATTACGTATACCGAGACGAAAAACGTCGTCCACTGGGTCCAATGGTCGGTCTGGCTAAGGGCGATGGAGGCCTACCAGACGGGCGATTACCAAGATCAGGGGCTCGGATCAGGTGCTGTCCGGTGGTTGATTGACGACTTCGAGAACGGCTAACCGTTACACTCGGCGAACATACGACTGCTCGTTATTTGGGGGAACAATGGAATCAGCAGCTAAGAAGTGCGTTCAGTGGGGAATTGCCCTGATTGTCGCCGGTGGATTTGTACTCGTGCTGCTCCCGCCGCTGCTCGGGCTCCTTGCCGAGGCTGTCGGCCCTTCGGCCTCTATCGGAGTTGGAGCAATCGAGCTCCTCGCAGGACTGATCCGCTGGGCGCTGATTCCCATGGGCACCACCCTGATCGGCGCCGCAGTCGTCATCCGGGTCCTCGCGCCGGAACTGCAACGGAGCAGCGAGACCCAGCCCTCCGGGAGGTAAGCGGCCCGTCATGGACAAGGTCGGTGGTGTACCTCCACCTGACCCGGAAAAAATGAACCGGCTGCACCGGGGATACTGGACGAATGTCTGAAAAAGAGCCGGATGCGGAAATTGACGCACGTCCCAATGGCCGAGGTGCGCAAACCGAGAGCGGCCGGCTCGCATTGTGCCGGCCCACTCCTGACGACGCTGACGAGTTGTTCGAAATGTACTCGGACCCTCGCCTCGCGGAGGCTGACCCCATGCTGGCCCACCCCTCGATCGAACACACCAAGGCAGCTCTCCAGCGGCGGATCGCCGAATGGCACGAGCACGGGCACGGGCTATGGGTAGTGCGACACCTCAATGGCTCTTCAGTGGGTGAACTGGTCGGTATCGGCGGCTGCAACTTCTGGGCCAACACCACCTGGAACCTGTCCTTCAGCCTGCGCCCACAGGACTGGGGCCGCGGATACGCCCAGGAGATTGCCGCAGCCGGTATGGAGCGGGCGCAGGCAGTACGGCCCGATCTGCCCATCACGGCTGTCGTGGCGACCCGCAACACACGATCACGAAAAGCAGTCGAGCGAGCGGGGCTCCATCAGGTCTGGCAGGGACAGGACAACCATGATCCCGACCCGACGGCGACAATGCTCTTGTACGCTGATCAGTCTTTATCCGCGGACCAGATTCACGCGCTGACCCGCTGAACACCCAACCGCACGGCAGTGCCTCAGACGTTGGGTGATGGTTGGCTTGGACATGATGAGTCAACGGCCGGGTGCCGCGCTAGGTCACCCGGCCGGAACATGTCGGTGGCCAAGGTTGGCCTACTTGCCCTGTTCCTCAACCCGTTCGTGGCCTTCGCCGTCGGCATGGTCGTGTTCAGGTGCTTCCTCCTCCCCGGTGAGGACCGCGAGTTCCACAGGTGTCTCGGGCAGGTCCAAGCTGTTGACGAGGGTGCCGGCGGCGACGTCGATCACGTGGAGCTTCTTGGTGGCGGGCTCGGTCACGTAGGCGAATCCGTCGGTGCCGACCTTCACGGCCGGTGCAGCTGATTGCCACTCCTCCGGCTCCTCCCAGGGCGCGGTGACCTTGACCTGGTGGATGATGGCGCCGGTTTCCTCGTCTAGAACATTCAGTTCGCCGTCGTAGGTCAGAACCAGCGCCTCACCGTCTGCCCCGCGGGCGAGGGAGCGGAACCAGTAGCGCGAGCCTAGGTCCACGGTCTTCATCGACGCGGCGCGGGTGTCGATCAGCCCGATCCGGGTGGGCCGTTCCTGCTCGGCGTCGGGATCGGTCTTGTAGTCGGCGAGCACGATCGGTGAGCCGTGGTTGCCAAATTGGTTGCCCGAACGCTGGTACTGCTCTTCCACGGGCACTTTGTGGAACGCGCCGTCGCGGTAGATGACCGGACCGTTTTCACAGCCCAGGGTCACGACATCTCCTTGATCGGTGGGCTGGGCGGTGGCTTCACCGTGGACGCCCGGGCAGTCGGTGGTTTCGGCCACGACGTCGCCTTCGGGAGAGACCACCTGAACCGTGTTGCTCGCCTCCGCGGTGCCTTGGGTCAGCAGCAGGTCCCCGCTGCTGAGCGGAACGGCGACGCCGTGGTGGGCAGCGCCAGCGGAATGTTCCTCAGCCTCGTCGGGAGTCACCTTGCCGTCGCTGAAGGCGGCGGAATCCATCACGGTGATCCCTCCGGTCCCGTCCGCGAAGAGCGCGGTCCTGCCTTCGTGCGCAACGACGTGTGCGGCCTCGGGGGCCTCGATGCTGGCGCCGGTCATGGCGGCTGCCGTCTTGTAGTAGTGGTCGTGATCCCCGTGGCCGTCGGCGATCAGGCCGCTGTCGAAGATGCGGAACTCGTCGCCGGCGCTGATCAGCACGTGCCGGCCGTCCCCAGCGTTGTTCAACCGCAGGAAGCCTTCCGACTTGGTCTGTGCGACCACCTCACCGGTCTCGGTGTCCACTGTCATCAGGCCGCCGTCGAAGGTCAGCACCGCCCGCGGGTCCAGTGCATCCACCTCCTGACGGTCGGTGTTTCCACCCGGCTCCCCGGCGGGGGACGATGCAGGATTCGCGGGTGAGCCGGCGTCGGGCGCGGGAGATCCGGGGGTGGCGCATGAGCTTAGAGCAAGGGCTGCGGCCATCGCCGTGGACAGGGAAACGATGCGGGGGGATATCGGCATGCCATCAGGCTAAATGCAAATCATTATCAATAGCAAATGTGCTCCTGCCCTGGCAGACTTCCCCAACGTTCCACTGGAGGAACACCCATGTGACGCTCTTCCAACAGCCTTTCGGTGAAGGAACCAACCGCTACACTGCGTCTCATGGCCAGATACATTCTTGGAGATCCGCGCGTCTCGTCCGACTTCAGCTGCGGCGCGGGGCCAACAAAGGTCTATAAAGCCGTTCTGAGGACCCATGCTTTCATGGTGGACGTTTGACCGCTGGCTAACCCGAGGGCAATCGATGCGTAGACGCGGTTCATGAACTCCCCCGAGTTTCAGTCCAAAAGCAGGCCCTTCACGCCTGGAATATGCACCCCGGCATCTCAGGAATTTTGGCGGTCCCGCTTGAATAGCCGCCGATTCGTTATCCCGCTGAAGCCGCCGGCTATTCCTCGGTGCGGTTAGCATCCCTGAAGGAGGTTGATTCCGTGAGCGGATATCCTGCCAAACCACGACCGAAGCAGTTGCTTCCAGCAGCTGCTTCAGTTCTCCTCGGTGTGCTGCTGGCCGGTTGCGGCCCGGCAGGGGCCAAAGGGCTCGGTGCGCATGACCCCGCGGCGCAGATGCGTCCTGAGCTTCTCGAAATCTCGACTTCCCCAGCCAACCCCGGACAGACCATCAGCATCCGGTTCCCTCAGGAAACGGAGCGCGGAATCGCCTGGGTCTTGGAGGAACAGTACGGGGACGTCTGGCATGCACGATATTTCCTGAGCGCCACGACCGGGGCCCACGAGGGCTCCGGCTCCCCAATCTGGTGGTCGGTCGACGACGGCGAGGGCAGAGGCTGGGAGGACATAGGAATCGCCGGACCGGGTCCGGACACCCTCATCATCCCCGACAGCATCCGCCCCGGAGGATACCGGCTGTGCACCGCCAACAGCATGCCGAATATCTGCACACCACTGGCCATTGCTGAACGCCATCAGGGCGCCGGCTAGCGTCTTGAAAGTGCGCCATTCGCCGCTGCTGCGTTCCCAAATACTGCCCTGGCGTCTGAGGCAAGTGCTTCAGGGAACCACCGCCGGACGCGTAGGGTAGGCAGCCGGCTCCTTCCGGGCATCCAGCTCGGGCGCCTGGATCCAGTGCAGGGCCTCAGCCTCGGAAGTGAAGTAGCGGGTGCTCGTCGGGGAGGCATGGGCGAAGCCCGCGAGCACTTCATCGACGGGGCCGTCTCCAATGAGCGCCACCCGGGCGAAGCCGCGGTAGGAATTCATGCCCAAACGCGCCTGAAGCGTCAGTCCATCAATGCCGCCCATTTCCACGATCAGGGGCAGGTTGTCCCCTGCGCTTAGCACCTCCAAGTCGCGCGCGGCTTTGACGGCGACTGGGTGCGTGATGTGGATACCGGACGTCCACCTCAGGTACAGCACGTTGTCCGACCTGCCGGCAGTGAACTGATCCATCGTCAATACCCCCTTGTAGTGACCCGGCTGCACCACGCTGAAGCAGGGCTCGGAGTGGATTCACCGGAATGATCACCCCACGCATCACGCACCGCGTGACAGGGGTCACCGGACAGCATAGACGAGCATGACCGTTCTGCGGCGATGGGTCAGGTTCCTAGGGGTCCTCCCTCATGTCCGGCGGGCCCTCAATGACGAACTCACCAATCACCGTCTCGCCGTCCGCCTCGTACACCGGTACAGCGAAGGACTTCCCCAGCCGCGCTTCCTGCCAGACCCGGGCATCCTCCGGGCTGGTGAACTCCTCCGAGGCAGTCCGGCCCGACGCCTCATCCAGTTCCTGCGCGTACGAGTAGCCGACTTTTCCGTTGGTAGCGATGACGGAGAGCAGGTCCGGCTCGCCCCTGTCATTGGGAGCGCCGTAGGTATCCCCGTTCTCATTGACCGCCCATTCGGTCGGCGTCTGGTTCACATACGTGGCCCTCAGGCGGTAACGCATTTCCGGGGTGCTGGTGCGGATCTCGGTCGAGTGCTTCCCGGGCTGCAAAGCGATGGTGAATCCGCCCCACCCATCAATCCCGTTGGGGCTGCAACTCATGGACGCCCCGCCCTCCGCGTACAGGGTGCCGGCGCTCAGGCAGGCCAGCTCCATGGAGATATGGGTCGCCCCCTCCGGAGCCGGGCCGAGATCCACTGTCTGCGTTCCGGTGTGAACTCCCTCCGCCGGGGCCGCGACCTCGGTGACGATGTCCGCACCGGGCACCGTGAAGAACCCGGCGGAAGCCGCGCCCACTCCCCCGACCAGCCCGACGCCGGCGAAAACTCCAACCCCGACCCACCAGCGGCGCCTCCGCACACGGGCCGGCGAGGAGGCGTTGACCTGCTCGACCAGGACGCTTCTCAGTTTCTGGGCGAAGTTGTCGTCCATCCGTTCGAGGTTCATGGTTGACCCTCCTCCAAGAGCGTGAGCTGTCGGGGTGCGTTGAGGCCGGGCAGGTGCTCTCGGAGCCGGTGCCGGGCCCGGTGCAGCCGGGTCTTCGCGACCTCCGGTCCCAGCCCCAGGATCCCGGCCGCCGACGCGAGGTCGTAGCCCTCGAGCACGACCAGGGTGATCAGTTGCAGGTCAACGGATTTGAGCGCCCGCAACGCGGAGGCGAGGTGCTCGTTGACGCCTTGAAAAGGGTCGTCGCTCAGGAAGATATCCGCCGGGTCCGCCGCCGCCGGGGCGTGCGGAACACTCCTCAGCAGGGCCTCGTAACGCCGCCTGGAGCGACGGAGGTTCAGGGCACAGTTGGTGGTAGTGACCAGCAGCCACGGCAGCACCGAGTACTCCACCAGGCGCACCCTGGTCCGCAGACGCCACAGTTCCAGGAACGCCGCGGCACTCACGTCCTCGGCGTCGGGCTGGTTCTGCGCCAGCCGGTAGGCGTGCCGGTACACCCGGTCGCGGTGACGGTCGAACAGCACACCGAAGGCCTCGCCGTCACCGGCCAGGCTGCGCGACCACAGGCCGCCGTCATCAGAATTCATGTCCCCCATACCCTGTAGTGTCCGCCCAGACCCGGAAAGTTGCATCCATCTTCGAAATCTTTGTGCGACGCCGAAATGGCCTGGAAAGGACGGAAAAACGCCGGCCACTAATCCGGCTGAAGAATGAAAAAAGCCCGGATTTCGTCGACTGACCGGGCTCAGGGGGCTGCGGGGAGGCAGGGCGAAAGATGGCGCACTGCCCCGGCGCGGGACCACGGTGTGAGGACAGCGGCCCGCGCCGGGACAGTCGGGCGAGCTAACGCTGGGCGCGCTCGAGTCGGCGCATACGTGCGGCCATGGCCACGGGAACTGCAACGCCGGCCGCGAGCAGTCCCGCAATGAGGGCGAGGGCCGCACTGTTGTCCTCGGTCGCGGCGGCGGTCTGGACGTTCATGCCCTTGTTAGTGCCGGTGGGGGTGGGGATGACCGTCACCGGCACGGTGGGGTTGACAACCGGAGTGACTCCGATGGCGCCGGCGTCACACGCCGCCAGGAACGCCTTGAACAGCGCAATGAGTTCCGCCGCGAGGGCTTCATTGCCACTGAGCTGTGCAATGAGAGCATCTACCTGGACGACGGCCGCTTCAAAAGCGGCCTCAGCAGCCAGCAGTGTCGGATCCGCAAGCACAGCCTCGTAGGCGGCACCCGCGATGGCGGAAGCCTCAATCGCGGCCGCTTCCTGGCCGCGCACCGTTTCCAGCGCCGCACGGGCTTCGACGACAGCCGGGTCGTTCTCGGGGTCTCCGTCGCCGTCAGTATCGGCGATGACTGCAGCGTCGACCGCGACCGTGACCGCGTCCTCTGCATTTGCAACCGCCAGCTGCAAGTCCGCAGCAGCCTTTGCGGTGGTCTCGGCCTCAACCGCCAGCCCCTCGACGTTCAGCGTCGCCGTGACGGTGGCGAGGTTCTCGCCGGCAGTAACCACAGCCGCGGTCGCGAGCTCAAGCTGGTTGACGAATGCCACGTCGATCCCCGCGGCATTGAGTGCCGCGTTGAACTGGACGGAAGCCTGCAGGCAGGCGGCATCGCCCGGTGCAGCGGAAGCCGCCGGAGCTCCAAAGAACAGCCCGCCGGCGATAAGGGTGGCCGTTGATCCCGTTGCAACCCATTTTTTATTGGTGATCATGTATGCGCGTCTCCTGAAACACGTAGTATCCCCCGGGCCATCCCCGAGGGCACAGCGTGCGGCCCCCCACAAGAACGAAACAGTGTGATCCGCTGACCGGATATTCAAAGGCTTCAGAAGAAAGATACTTCTGATACCCCTGCGGTCGCTGTCCGCTCAATGTAGGTCACTTATGTCACCGAAACAAGCAATAACGGCATTCTTATTGGTGGAGGGACGCACGCGATTCGGTATTCGCCCCAATTCGCTGCCCTTTTGCATCCCTGTTTTCGATAACCAGCGGGCGGGATCGATCTCCGGGGAATCCACTAAACCAGGCCGGTACTCCATCGGCCGGTTGCGAACCCGTAACGATGACCGATCCGAGCCCACCCGCCGGTTTCCCAAGTGCTGCGGCCGTGATTAGGTCGGGCTAGCGTCGGTGCGACCGGGTATCGGAAAGGCACGGGCGAATCGGGAATATCAGGGGGAAATCAATGAATGAGCGCGGCCCGGTACGGGCGGTAGCTGCCCTCGCACTCGTCTGGGTTCTGGCCGGCTGCAGTGCGACCACCGCATTCTCGGTGCTCGAGAATACGCCCTTCGATGAGGACCAGCCCGTATCCCTCGACACGGAGGGCGTCGTCGCCCTGGACACCATGCGCTTCCTGGCCGAGCAGGACGGACGGTCGTATTACATCGCCCGGCCCGCCGATGAGTTCGAGCGGTCCATCTGCCTGGTCATCGATCAGGATGGCGAGGCAATCATCGGTTGCGGTGGATACATCGAAGGCGCCCTTACGCCCGCTGTCGGAGTCACCACGCCGGACGTCGAAGTCATGCTTGCCCCGGACGGCTACGACGCCGAGGAGTATGCCGGGCTGGGATGGGCCTCACTCCACCCAAACCTCATCCTGCGCTGAACCACGCCGTCCCCGGCACTCCTGCTCACCGGCGGGGTTCCGCCGCGCGTCCGGGAGGTTTGGGTCGGCCGGCGGAAGGGGCCGCGGATCCCGCCTGGGGATCAGCTAATGTCGCCTGCATGGTGATGCACGATGACCAGCTCCTCCTCGACCAGGAAACAGCCTGCAGGCTGATCGTCGAGCAGTTCCCCAAGTGGCGCCTCGAGCAGGTGCGCCGCGTCCGGACGGAGGGGACGGTCAACGCCATCTATCGGATCGGGTCCGACCTCACCGCGCGCTTCCCTCTTCGCTCCGCTGACCCGGCCGGTATGCGGGCCGAACTGGAGCGTGAGGCAGCGGCAATGCGCGAGCTGAACGCTTGTTGTCCGTTTCCCACGCCCGTGCGCGTTGCGGAAGGCGCTTCAGGCCACGGTTACCCCCTGCCGTGGTCGGTGCAGACCTGGTTGCCCGGGCATGTGGCAACACCCGGCGGCCTGGCCAACTCCAAAGCTTTTGCACACGATCTCGCGGACCTCGTGCACGCCCTGCGAACCGCCGACATCGGAGGGCGCCGCTTCGCAGGTACCGGCCGAGGCGGAGATCTGCAGGACTCCGATGGATGGATGGACACTTGTTTCCGCGAGAGCGAGGGCCTCCTTCCGGTCGACCGGCTCCGTGCCCTCTGGGCTGAATTTCGAATCCTGCCGGCGGCCGCCCCCGACGTCATGACGCACGGCGACCTGATTCCTGGGAACCTCCTGGTCGAGGGCGAGCGGCTGGTCGGGGTCCTCGATGGAGGCGGTTTCGCTCCTGCTGACCCGTCTCTCGATTTTGTCGCCGTATGGCACCTGCTGGATGCAGAGGGTCGGGCATGGTTTCGCCGCGGGCTGCCCTGCACCGATCTTGAGTGGTGGCGTGGGGCAGCGTGGGCCTTCCAGCAGGCGATGGGGTTGGTCTGGTACTACCGGCGGTCGAATCCAGGACTGAGCACGCTGGGGCGAAGTACTCTGGCGCGCATCCTCGGTGACCACGAACTGTCTAAGTTTCTCCCTGCTACCTCCGGTGCCTTCCCACATCGATCTGATGCATGAGGACCGGGTTGTCGGTGGCTCATCTTCGACCGGCCATCTTTCGCACTTGAGGAGCGTCCACCCTACTGGCGGCGCCACTGACAAAACCGCAGCACCGCGAATGCCGTAGCGAAGAGCGGCAATAAAGGAAACTGCGGACCTTGCGCGGCAACCGCCCACGCGAAGAGGCCCCACAAGACCAACGCTGTGATTGACCAGGGGTGATCCCGCATGCCCGTTCATCAACGTCCCCCTCGCGGCTGCAGTCCGTCGCTCGTCAGGTGACTCTAACGCCACTTCTGCCCGGGCACACTGGACGCGCGGCTGAAGTCGTGGACATTGCCGGTGTGCTTGACTGGCGGGATGAAAATATGGGGACCCACCAAGCCGGCATCGAAACTCCGTGAGGACGATCGGGTGGCGATCCTGTCGCCGTCATTCGCGGCCCCGGGATTCGCCCCCGCGGTCCACGAACAGGCCATGACCCGATTCGCGGCCGTAACCGGCCTTGTACCTGTGGAGTTCCCAACGACCCGGCAGCTCGGTGCATCCCCCGAGGATCGTGCCGCCGATTTCAACGCGGCCTTCGCCGACCCCACGATCCGTGCCATCCTCGCCACGGTCGGCGGCGACGATCAAATCACCGTCATCCCGCACCTGGACGCCGGCCTCGCCCGAGCCGACCCCAAAATCTTCCTCGGCTACAGCGACAACACCAACCTGCTGAACTGGCTCTGGTCGCACGGTATCAGCGGCTTTTACGGCGGCTCTACCCAGGTCCACCTCGGTCCGGGTCCGCGCATCGACGAGGTTCACCTCGCCTCCCTGAAAGCCGCTCTGATGACCGGCGGTGAGCTCACCATCACCGATCCAGGCGAATCCGAGGACTTCGGCCAGGACTGGCGCGATCCTCGAGCGCTCGTCGAGTTCGGTGAGAGGGAGCCCACCGAGCCCTGGGTCTGGGCCGGACCGGAGCGGGTCGTGTCGGGCAGGACCTGGGGCGGATGCCTCGAAGTCATCGACCAGCTCGCTTTGGCCGACCAGCTACCGGCGGTCGAGGACCTCCACGGCGCCATTCTGCTGTTGGAAACCAGCGAGGAACTGCCGCCTGCAGACCGGGTGAAACGGTGGGTCCGCGCGCTCGGCGAACGCGGCATCCTCGACGCCGTCGACGCAGTACTCGTCGCAAGGCCACCCACCAGCAGCTTCGAGCACCGGCCCGGTGCTGAGGAGCGCTCCCGCCTCCGGACGGCCCAGCGGGAAACCGTGATCGAAGAGATCACCCGCTACAACCCCGAGGCCGCCGTCTGCGTCGGGGTCCCCTTCGGCCATACCCGTCCGCAGTGGATCCTGCCCTACGGCGGGACCGTAACAATGAATGGATCGGACCGCACGATCACCGCTCACTACGGCTGAGACAATGGGCGTCCCTCTCGCGATACCGGAGTGGCCCGTGGATGATCCGCGGCACGCAGGTGTGCTCCTTCGCCGGTTCCGCGACGCTGACGCCGGAATGGCCGTGGAACTTTCCCGCGACCCATACGTCCCCACTACCGGCACCCTGCCCGCCCACGCGTCGCTCGAGGAGGCCCTGGCATGGCTTGAACGCCAACGTCAGCGCCATCGCGAGGGAACGGGATTCTCCTTTGCTATCGCCGACGCCGAAACGGGCCGCTGCGTCGGCCAGATAGGTCTGTGGACGCGGGAGTTGAACAAGGGCCGCGCCCAGGCCGGTTATGCGGTGATCCCCCCAGAGCGTGGCCGGCGGATTGCAGCCCGCGCGCTGCTGGCACTGCTGAATTTCGTCTGGACCATTCCAGAACTGCACCGGGTGGAACTCTATATTGAGCCCTGGAATACTGCCTCGGTCCGCAGCGCGGACCACGCCGGGTTTCAGCGCGAGGGACTCCTCCGAAGCCATCAGGAAATCGCCGGAGTGCGCCGGGACATGCTGCTTTATGCCGCCGTCAGGGACCGCACGGTGTGATCATCGGAAACTATGGGCCCCTGGGGTCAGGCACGAGGACAATTCCCCGCCCGGGAAACCGCGGCCGGCCATGCCACCCCCTCAATGCGGTGCCCGCAATTAGCGGCAGATACTTCCGGAGCCTCCCAGGCAGGCAATTACCTTGCGCGGGCGCTTGACCGGTAGCGTATGGAGAAGTTCGCTGTGACCGTTGGGGGCCTGATGGTGAAATTAGTCTTTGTCCGGACCATGGCGGTGACGGCGAGCCTGCTGCTTGCCGGGCTGGCTGGCACCTGGTTCGCAATAAAGATCTACCAATCGTTTGCTGTCGACGCCACTCTCTGGGCACAAACGTTTATGGTCACCGTTGCAGTGCTTCTTTTCGCTCCTTTTCTGGCCCTGATATTTCTAAGCTTGAAACCCGGCATTCTGTTCAAGGAAGAACCCTGGCGGGGCAGCCTAGCCGTCGCCGCGATGGCATTCCTGTGGTGTGGCTGCGCCCTGTATCTGTCCGTTTTCGTGGGGTTCAGCGGTTTCTAGCCGAGGTGCATGGGGAGCAACCCTATCGGGAGCGATCGCTGTCGGAGTTGGGTCCATGACGTGCATGAACAGCTCTGCCGACGTCTCACCAAGGCAATCCACGAACCGTTCCGACCGGTAGGTTTGGGTAGTGAACGAGACCCGAGAACTGACAATTGCCCCCTGCCCTTCCCACTGACCGGTGAGGGGCCCCGGGCGCAAGTCCGTCCCCTGGTTCGGGGCGGGGATGTGGTCCTTTCCGCCGATGCTGGGGCAGATATGTTCCTGAATCCCGACGGGTCGTCACGTACTTTCAATGCTGAGCGTTTCGTCGCCGCGGTGACGGGAGATTTTTCACTGAGCGCGTTCGTGAGCCCGGTCTTTGTCAGCGACTTCGACTCCGGTGTGTTGATTGGGTACATCGATCCGCTCAACTGGTTCAAGGTATGCGCAGAGCTTGACCCCAGCGGGACCAGCCGGGTGGTTTCGGTTGTCACCCGGGACGGGGTATCCGATGACTGCGACAGTTGGCCCATCGATCGCTCAGGAACCTTCCTGAGGATCTCCCGCCTCGGCCGGGCATTCGCCATGCACGCCTCGGTCGACGGACATCGGTGGAGCATGGTCCGGTATTTCGCCATGGGCGACCCGGCACCTGTCGGCGTCGAAATAGGCTTCGCGGCCCAATCGCCGTCGGGAAAGGGAACCACGGCCACGTTCAGCGGCATCTCCTTCGACTCGCATAGGCTCACCGGGGTCCGGGACGGCTCTTGACCACACGGGGCGGTCTTGCGAACTCCTCGCATAAAGATCATGATGCTCGGCATAATCCCTGCGAGCGAATCGATCAGGACGGATACCGCCCCTGGGACGACGTGTCCGATGATGTTCAGGTGGAGGGCTGGCGGCCACGACTACAGACGGAGGCACTTATGACGGGAACAACAGTGGACGAGCTAATGGCCGAACTTGCCTCGCTCGAGGATCCCCGGATGCGCGCGGTGAACGAAAAGCACGGCGATGACCACGGGGTGAATCTCACCAAGCTGCGGGGCATCGCGAAGCGGTTGAAGACCCAGCATGATCTGTCCAAGGGGCTGTGGGCCACCGGCGACACCGCGGCGCGCCTGCTGGCCCTCCTCATCTGCCGGCCGAAGGAGTTCGGGCACGATGAGTTGGACGCAATGCTGCGCGAAGCCGGCGCTCCAAAGGTGCAGGACTGGCTCGTCAATTACGTGGTCAAGGTGAGTCCGTACGCCGAGCAGCTCCGCGTCGAATGGATCGACGACGCCGATCCCTTCGTCGCCAGCGCGGGATGGGCCCTGACCAGCGAGCGGGTGGTGAAGAAGCCGGAAGGGCTCGACCTGCCCGGGCTGCTCGACATAATTGAGGCGGAGATGAAAGAGGCTCCCGACCGGTTGCAATGGGCGATGAACCACACCCTGGCGCAGGTCGGTATTGCACACGAGAACTACCGAAGCCGCGCAATCTCCATCGGGGAGCGACTCGAAGTGCTGAAGGACTACCCGACCCCGCCGAACTGCACCTCACCCTTTGCTCCGATCTGGATCAATGAGATCGTGAGCCGTCAATCGAGCCGGTGAGGACTGGTCGCTTAGGGCAACTCGGGTGGAATACTGATGAGGCGGTCGTCGTCCGCGCCGGGCCTTCCACGGCCGTCGGTGTTGCTGGTGAGGATCCACAAGGTGTTCTCCGGACCGGGAATGACGTCGCGGATGCGACCGTAGTCGCCGGCATAAAGTTCGGTTGACGTGCTCGGGTCCTCGACGGGCACGGCGCGCAGAACCCTCCCGCGGAGGTTTGCAATGTAGATCGTTCCGTTGAGATGGGTGATGCCGCTCGGGCTGGCCGTTTCCGGTGTCCACTGCTGGACGGGGTCGGTGAATTCCTCTGATCCCGCGATGCCTTCGACGAGCGGCCACCCATAGTTTGAGCCGGGCGTGATGACGTTCAGTTCATCCCAGGTGTTCTGCCCAAACTCGGCCGCGTAAAGAGTGCCGGCGTCGTCCCAGGTGAGTCCCTGCGGGTTCCGGTGGCCGTAGCTGTAGACAAGGGAGCCGGGGAATGGGTTGTCCTCAGGGACACTCCCGTCCGCTTCCATCCGAAGGATTTTCCCACCCAAGGATGTCCGGTCCTGCGCGACATCAGGTTGGCCCGCATCTCCCGTGGTGGCATACAGCATGCCGTCGGGACCGAAGGCGATGCGCCCGCCGTCGTGGTTTCTCGCCGCTGGGATGCCCGTCAGGAGGGTTTCGGCTTCGCCAAGTCCCAATGCACCCGGAGCCCCGGTGATGGGGAATCGTTGGATGCGGTTGCCATCGGCTGCGGTCGAGTACACGTAGAGTCGCCGCTCTGCATCCACAGCCAGCCCCAGCAGGCCTCCCTCCCCCGTGCCAGTGACTCCCTCGATGGTCGCGGCGACGCGCTGCGCGCCATCGGCGGAGACCTCTAGGATCCGGGAGCTGTCACGTTCACTTACCAATGCCACCCCGTCAAGGAGGACTACGGACCAGGGCGCTTCAAGCCCGTCAGTGACGACCCGAGGACCCTCCGAGTCTGTTGTCTGGCCGGGCTCCGCCGCGGGCCCCGCCGTCGTGGCCGGTGCGGGCGAGACCGTCGACGCGGGTGCGGCAGGTCCGGCGGAGGCGGCGGGAGCGGGGCTGTCCCCCGTGCCGGCGCAGGAGGTCAGGAACACCCCCGTCGTGAGACAGGCGACGAGCCGGGTTGCCATGTCCATGATCTTCATGCTGCTCCTGCGTTGAGGTAGACGGGGAGCGGCCGGCCCGAGGGCCGGATGCTCGCCCATGTGGCTGTGCCTTACGACCGCGCCGGCAGCACGCACAGCTCATTGCCCGATGGATCCGCGTAGATCCGCCACGGCAGGTCTCCCCAGCCCGGGTGGAGTTCCCGGCCGCCGCGCTTCGCGATGTCTGCCGCGACCGCATCCGGATCGTCTCCATCTTCCAACCGGATGTCGAGGTGAAGCCGGTTCTTTTCCGGACCCTTGGGAACCACTTCGGGGCACAGCTCAAGGAGAGGGCCTCGCAGCGAGGGATGGCGGAGGGACGTGCCGGGCCCCGGGGTCCAACCGGTCAGCCAGGACCAAAACTCAAGGTCGCGGTTCGGATCGGCGGAGTCCAGCGGAAGCCCTGCAATCGGCCCAGTGCCGACGTACGCATCACGGTCCTCCATGACGCAGCAAGGATTTCCCTCGGGGTCGGCAAGTACCACCCACGGCACGTCGCCCTGGCCGATGTCCAGGTGCCGTGCGCCCAGCGCGATCAGCCGATCAACCTCTTCGAGCTGACGCGCTCCACCGGCGAGGTCCAGGTGGAGCCGGGGAGTTGAATCGGAATGAGGTTCGGTGACGCGCTGGAAGCACAGGTCGAGCACCGGTCCGCCCTCGACCGCCAGCCGCGTCTCGAAAGCGTCAGACTCGTCGGTAAGCCGCTCGCCGCCGATGGCTGCCTCCCAGAACCTGCCCAGCCGCTGCGGCTCGGCTGCGTCGAAGACGAGGTTTTCCAAATACATAATCCACACCGTAAGCCCGCACTGGACGGTGCCTCAAGCCATCAGGCAATGCGTCCGCGCACGCCTTCGGAGGATTGGCGGCGGCGCTGGGACCGTACCTGGTGGGGTTGACCGATCAGCGATCACTCAATCCTTTGGTCGGCGAGCGCGGTCTGCACCGCAGGACCGGCGGAAGGCCTGCTCAAGCTGGGGCAACGCGAAAGTCACGGCTTCCGCGCAATGACCGTAAACGTGCACGGCACGAGGTCGCGCTCGCCTACCGGCCAGGCAAAACCACCGGGCACCTCGACCATGCGGGGAGAGAATTTCCATGGCAGTGTTTCACCCTCCTCGACACGAAGTATCTGAAGGCCCGCCCCAATGAGAGAGTTGATGATTTCGGACAACGGATGCGCCCACTGATACGTCCGCTGGTGACCCACCGTGCCGTCTCCGGCGTACGTGGTCGCGTCGTCCCAGAGTTGCGCGTGGCCGTTGCCGAAGTACGGGTAGCGAAGCTGCAACCTGTCGGCGTGCTCATCAATGGAGTAGAGAGCAGGGTGTCCATCCCTGATGTAGAACGATCCTCCATCCCGCAGGAGCCCTGCCACCTGGCTCGCCCAACGGCCCAAGTCCGGCAACCAGTTGATGGTTCCAATGCTGGTGTACACAAGGTCGAAATCTCCGGCCACAGCGGCACGGGCCTCGAGGACATCGCTTTCGACCCACGTCGCATCGATGCCGAGCCGATCCGCCAGGCCGGCTGCGGATCGCAGGGCTGCCGGAGAGAAGTCAACGCCGGTGACCCGGGCGCCTGCCCTTGCCAGCGAGAGCGTGTCGGTACCGATGTGGCACTGCAGATGACATACATCCAGGCCGGAGACCGTTCCACCCGGCAGGAAGGGTGCGAGCGCCGCCAAGTCAGTGCGGACGACCGAGGTCAGATGGCTGGGATCATCCAGCTGCTCAATCCCGTATGCGTCTTCGTGCAGGGGCACCCGGTCTTCCCAGTTGGCACGGTTGGTTTCGCGCGCAACGGCCCAGTCGATCGCAATCCGGCTCGTATCCATTCAGGGAGTCTATGCAGAGGACCACCCCGACCCGTGCAAATGCGGGTCATCCTTCACCCCGTGATGGTTTCCCTCACGGACCCGCAGACCTGTAGACCTGTATTGACCCGTGCGTCGGGCGGCGACCCACGGCGCCCCTCTGAGGTGTTGTCGCGGCGGAAGTCGCAGCGGGCGGGTCCAGCGAAATGTAGTCTCCAGGGATGAGGGAGCCCAACGGACGGTCGAATAAGCGGAACTGGAACATCACCGGCCGTGAACTGACTACATGGCGCCTGCTTCTCCTGGTCTTCCCTCCGCCGATATGCCTGCTTGTGGACACCGCCTTCGGCCCGGTGCCGGCCGTGGTTGCGGGCGCTTTGTTCTACCTGGGCATCATTTGGTTCGTGGTAACTGTTCCGAGAAAGGACCGGGATACCGGCCGTGCGGGGTCCGAAGATCACTAGTTAGCCGTGACCGGACCGACCGAGAGAGCCATCGAGCCGGCCTTACCGGAAGCACCGCGGAACGCAGTCCATCTGTGCCCCATGGGCGACCGGGTTTCGTCTAGGCTCACCTGATGAACGCCGACGCCACGCGGCTGGAGGGCGGGGTGCCTCGCACTCACGGACTCGGGGTTCCGGTTCCAGCAGCTGCGGGGACGGACCGGTGGACCAGTCGGCGCACCGCTGCAGATCCTGTCTCCAAGACCACTGGGGGCCCGGCCGCTCCGGCCGAGGGAGGCACCCGAACTTGAGCAGGGGTTCCAGGCGTTGGGTTTCACCGTTGGTCAACGCCCATTCGAAGTGGCAGGTGACCCGCTCTATCTGCGCGGTCTCGGTCTCCGTGGCGACATGGACGTCGACGACGCGCCTCCGTAGAACCGCGCGTCGTCCCGGCCCGAGGGAGGGCGCCGCTAAAGCGGCCGATCAGGCTTAGCGGTGGAGTGTCTCGATGATGTCCACAGCAGCGGCGGGGCCGTCCTCCTCCGCCATGGCGCGTGCCGCCCGTTGCGCCGCTGGGCGGTACTCCCCCGCCTGTGACAGGGCGGCCGCAAGGCGGTCCGAGGTAAGTGCACGCTGCCGAATGGGTGAAGGGCCGAGCCCGCGTTCATGAAGCCGGGCTCCCCAGAAGGGCTGATCTGCGATGAACGGCACGATGACCGACACGGTTCCAGCTGCCAGAGCCGCCTGAACGGTCCCGATCCCACCGTGGTGCACGGCAGCCCCGGCCAGAGGCAGGACGAGGTCATGGGTGACGGAGTCGGTCACGAACACATCGTCACCGAGCACCTCAGGGGGCACGGACAGGCCGCCCAGACCGGTAGCGATAAGGGAACGCGCACCGGTCCTGCGGATACCGCCCACCACCTCCCGTGCTCGGGCGACTGGATCCCCCGCAGCCATCGAGCCGAAACCGGCATAGACAAAGTCCCCACCCGCGATGAAGTCGGCGACCTGACCGGGGAGGACTCCTGTCGCTGGCTGTCGCCACGGTCCGGTGAGGTGAACCGTGGCCGGCCAATCCGGAGGGCGCTGCAGGATCGCCGGGCTGATAGGCATCAGCGTTGCCGCGGGCGGCGCAATACGGCCGCCTCGGTGGCCAACGAGCTTCGCCACCTCCGACAGATCCCTGCGGAACATGGCCGCACCCCCGGCAGCAGCCCGGTAGGTGAACCGGTTGAGCCGGCCCAAGTCTCGGCTGATGGTTCCCGCGGCGGGGAACGCGCGCGTTGGGGTCAGCACCGGCACCATCTCCACCCACACGAAAGGAATTCCGAGTGCATTGGCAGCCAGCGGCGCTGAAAGAATCTTCGGGTGCGCCACCAGCACGTCAGGGGCATACTCAACGGCCGCTTTCGCCGACTCGATCATTACCCGGCGCATGGCCGGGCGCACCACCGAGCGGTACGAGCGAAGCGCGGCACCAACGGAAACGCCCTGGTGCTCGATCCACTGGCTGTAATCGACACCCAGACTGGCGACGTCGATGCCCGAGGTGTCCACTCCGGAATTGTCCGGAACAACAAGGCGCACCTCATGCCCTGCCCGCAGTGCCCGACGGGCGAGCACTGCGAAGGGATCGACGTCGCCCCGCGTCCCCGCCGTCACCAGTAAAAGCCTCATTACATCCCCTCGAAAACCCTCGGCCGACCCCGCACCACCGCCACTCAATCATTCAGCTCCTCACCGTGGGACGGCAAGGATGATCGGCCGAATGGGTTCGTCTGGTGCCGATCCGACGGCTAGGCGAAGGTTGAGCAACGACGCAGGGTGAAGTCCGGAGCCCTGGAACCGTAGCCTGCACTGCCGACGAGAGGGTTCAATGGGAGGGGAATCCGGGACCAAGTGCCCTCGGACGACGTGGGAGGGCGGCGCTATGCAGATGACTCAGAAGACGGTAGCCAGGGCGTTCTCGGGCCACAGGTTCGAGGACGCCCTTCCCGCGCTGGATGATGACGTTGCCTGGGAACTTGTCGGAGGTGAAGACGTCCATGGCAAGCCCGCGGTGGCGCGTATCGGTGGCGCGTATCGGTGGCGCGTATCGGTAAGTCCCTCGCCCAGGACCTCAAGGACGTGCACACCGACTTCGAGCAGTTCAGGGTTCTAACCGCCGGCGAATCAGTCATCGTGGACAGCATCGCCCGGTACGCCGGTGCCGACGGTAGCCTGAGCCGCGTGGCCTCCTGCGACATCTATGACTTCGTCGAGGGGCGGGTGGCAAAAATCCGCTCCTACAACGTGGAGCTTGCCCCCGACGGCCCCGCCTGAGCGGAGCGCGCTCAGGAGGGCATGTCGGGGTGGATGCTGCGGGTTTCGCTGCGTTCCCCCCGGGAGCGCATCCACCCGGGTGCGTGAACCTTCGGCAGCACCTTCACGATGGCCAGCGCTGCGTACATGACGGTGTTGATGGCCACGAAGGTGGCCAGAACGGCGAACAGTTCGCTGTGCAGGATCGTTTCGGGGAAGACAAGCCCCTTGGGCACGTACAGGGCACCAATCACAATGCCGCCTCCTTTCCGTCCAGTGCGCTGGTATGGGGAACGTGCTTCCAGTCCGCTGCACGGCCAAGGGAGATATCGATGATGCCCTTGACGTAGACGACATTGAGGAACATATCGAAGCAGAGTTCGGGGAGGAGCGTCGCGGCCAGCAGGCGGGCACGCCAGCCGCCCTTCCAGACGGTGCACACCCGTTCGATCATGAACAGGGCACCAAGGCCCAGCCAGAACGGAAACCAGACCCACTCATCGAGGGAAAGCACCAGAAGGACTCCGAGCAGCAGGTAGGAGCCGAGGGCAATGACCCCGTACCCGATGCCGAGCTGCTGCACCCAGTACCGCAGGGTCTGCGGCGTCACGCCGTAGGCGCCGATGTTTTCAAGGGCCCCGCGCTGCCACCGGAGCCGCTGGGCCCACAGCATGGACCAGCTGGGCATCAATTCGGTGACAACAGTGCATTGGTGCGGTGAGACGATCAGCGCGCCCAGGGACTTCAGCGCGATCGTCAGCTCATTGTCCTCGGTGAGGGCCGCCGTATCGTAGACATCCCCGTTGGTGCCGGGGATCGAGATCCCCCTTTGCTCGGCGACGGTTCTCAACGCGGCAGGACGGAAGAGCGACGCCGTCCCGGTCAGGACGAACACCCGTCCGCGTCGGCGCCGGATCTGCCGGCTGTAGCGGATGTACTCGTTGCGCTGGAACTGGCCCAGCAGCCCGTGTCCCGGCTCTCCGTAGAACAGGCCTCCGACCGCCATCAGCGCCCGGTCATCAGTGAAGCGCTGTACGGCCGCCGCAAGGAATCCGTCGTCGATCCGGGTATCGGCGTCCATGACCATCACGACGTCGTTGGGGCCCTGGCCCGGGAGAATCCAGGTGAGCGCCTGATTCAGGGCACCGGCCTTCTTCCGGCTGTTGTTGACCGACTCGAACACCTCGACCCCGGCGCGGCGGGCCAGCGCGACCGTGGCGTCGGTGCAGTTGTCCGCAACCACGATGATCCGCTCCGGGGGGTGTGACTGGGTCCGAAGCGACGCGATGGTGGCCGGCAGCGAGGCCTCCTCGTTGTGCGCCGGGATCAGCACGGTGACGCTGACCGGGCCGGAATAGACACCCCTCGTCGCGGCCATCACGATGCGCGGTGCCAGCGGAGTGCTGACCGGATTGGCCGAACGGCGCGACCGCGTCGCGATGCGATGTTCAAGCAGCGCCACGCCGGCCGCCAACAGCACCGCCAGGGCCATGGCGATGGCCAGCACACGGACCGGTGGCGTGTCGGTGTTGTACAGCACGCGCCACAGCCCCAGGATGACGCCGCTGGCCGGACCCTCCACCTGGGAGGGCCCACCGACGGCCACCGCTGCCCACAGTGCGGCCGCCGCTCCAGCCGCCAGGACGGCAATGACCAGGCCCACCGTCCGGTGGAAGCGTCCTCTCGCTGCCGGGCCGGGAGCGGTCGGGCGGGAGGACATTCCCTCCCCCGAGGGCGTGGTAGCGGAATTCGGAGCAGGCTGCCGGCGCGGGCGCGGCTCGGGAGTGCGGGGCGGGTGGGTTTTCGTTGTGTCCACGGGGCGTTAGCCGGCAGCCGGCCGGGCACCAATACGGGCAGGATGAAGCGCCTGAACATTCATGAGATTGAGACCTTTTCGCACGCGCTGCGGACCGCAGCTTCTCGGATTGCCAGGTCCGCCCCACCCCAGCGGTGCGGCGGGTACTTCCTTCCCGGCCTGCTCACGGTACCGAACTGCATCCCATTCCGCCACACAGCCACGGCAAAGCGGGCCGCGGCTACCCGCCGACGGGCGGTTGGCCCGACGTCGGGTCCCTCCGCCGGTGTGCCGGAGGCGGTCCGGGAAGGACCCAGCCGGCCGCGGAGCTGCACCCTCCGACGCGCGGACCGGGCAGAATTGGAGAAACCGACCTATCGTGCAGACCCGCGGTTCCCACGTGCGGGTGCGCGGCCGAAAGGAGAACTCCGTGACCCGCTGGCAACTCACCACACCGGAAACCGTCGACCAGGCGGTCGCCGCGCTCGCCGAGGAGCGCAGGAAGCTGATCGCCGAAGGAGTGCCGGGCGACCTGCTCCTTACCGGCGGGAGCAGCCTGGCGGGCCTCCTCACCAAAGGGGATATCGACCTTCACCTCCGGGTCACGGCGGACGACTTCCCAGTGGCGGTTTCCCGGCTTCCGGGCCTCTTCGCTGCTGCCCGGACGGAGATCTGGACCTCCTGGTTCGCCGTCTTCGAAAGGGCCTCGACCCCTCCGGTCGGTGTGGCGGTCACCGTGGTCGGTTCCGAACACGACCTGAGGTTCGTCCGGTCCTGGGAACGGATGGGACAGAGCGCCGCTGCGCGGGAGCAGTACAACCACCTGAAGCGGACCAGCACGGACGTCGAAGCGGACAAATCGCGGTTCTTCGACAACATCACGGCCGCGGCGCTGTAAACACGCCGCCACGTTGTCATGACCAGGTGCGGGACAGGGCACCGAATATCTGCTCGTCGCTGTGGACCGGAATGACGCACAGCAGGTGGCCGCCGGGGGCGCGGAGGGTGTGGCACCCCTGCCAGCTCGAGACCTCCACGGCGCCCAAAGCGGTCAACCGGGCCACCTCCGCCTGGACGTCATCCGTCTCAATGTCCACGTGGTAGCGGACGGAGTCCTCGACCGACTGCACCGCGACGACAAGGTTCGGCACACAGTCCTGCAGGGTTCGAAACTGCGGTTCCCCGGGCGGACTCTGGGCCGGCACCCCAAGCGCGCTTGACCAGAAGCTCGCGCTCGCATCGGCCTGATCGGACGGGGCGTCGATCAGGATTGTGGACAGGCGGCTGCGGTGCATGGGGGCTCCTCGTTCTCGACTGCGCGGTTCAACGCCTTCGAGCACACAGCTACCTCCGTGCCGATGTCCGTCGAACTGCCTCCCGGGGGATTATTCTGGTGACTTCCTCATCTTCGCGCTTGGTGGGCTCCGGGCCAACCCCTGCTGGCCGTGTCGGGGAGCGGGCAGGTCCGGCGCGGAACGCGGTGAACGGCCGTTGCGGCCATCCTCCGTGGTCCGTGCCGGCGCCGGGCTATCTCAGCCTTCGGGCAGCGATGCGAAGGCCTTCTTGGTGTTGCGGTACCACCCCATCCCCTTGACCGGATTCCTCCACCGCCCCTTCATCGCTTCGTGGGCCTCCTGGTGGGTGGAGTCGCCGGACTTCACGGCGTCGCGGAGGTGCCGGTCCTGGGCCTGGATGACGTCGTCGGCGGTGTCTCCGCTCAGCGCCAGGTCACAGGGGCCGCCGAGTTGCTTGCAGGTCATGGTTTTCATCGCGGGTTCCTTCTTCTTCTATCGATTGGATCCGGGACCGCATCGCGAGTCCTATTCCTATGACGGATGCCGCGCCGCAGATGTGACCACCGGGCACTGGAAGTTCGGGAAGCCTGCGGATTACCTGCGTGCGGCAGCCTCCCGCCGCGTCAGGGATGCCAGCACGTCCGGCTGCGCGCGGAAGGTGATCGCCTGCACAACCCCGTTCGCGATGGTGAAATCGAACACCACGCGGGCCTGACCGCGGTGGAACCAGGCCGCGCTGGGACGATCTCCCAGGAAGACCGGCAGGGCGGCTTTGGCCGCGCCGTCGAACATCGCGGCGACCTCATCCCGGCCCTCAAGCCGGTGGGGAGTACCCGCCGCGATGGCCTCGGCGTCGGCGGTGACCAGGACGTCGGGCGCCAGCAGGTGGACAAGGCGCGCGAAGTTGCCGCCCCTGGCGGCGGACAGGAAGGCATCGACCA
The DNA here is from genome assembly GCF_016405885.1 of Arthrobacter sp. MSA 4-2. Lineage (GTDB taxonomy): Bacteria > Actinomycetota > Actinomycetes > Actinomycetales > Micrococcaceae > Arthrobacter_D. Next base: position 90,995 of record NZ_JAEKGC010000002.1, read on the forward strand.
CTTCCCAGTCGGCCGGCGTCCCCTGCGGCGCCACCGCCGACACTTTCGACCGCGCCCGTGAGGCCAGCTTGCGGGCGGCCATCGATGAGACATCGAGGACGGACGCGATGGTGTGGAAGTCCACGCTGAAGGTGTCATGCAGCACGAACGCCACCCGCTCCGCAGGGGATAAGCGCTCGAGGACGACCTGCAGCGCGACTCCGACCGAATCGGCCAGCACCACCCGGTCCGCCGGGTCCGGTGCGAACTGCGCCTCGGGCAGCTCCATCGGTTCAGTGGGCTCGGGAACCTTGGCGCGGAGACGGTCCAGGCACAGCCGTGTCGTCACGACGGTGAGCCAGGCGGGCACGCTGGCGATTTCGGCCCCCGTGCCGTCGAACCGCAGCCAGGCCTGCTGGACGATGTCCTCAGCCTCGGCTCGATCATCGAGCAGACCGGCAGCGATGCGGACGAGCCGGGGGCGCTCCGCCTCGAACTGCTCACTCGGGTCCATGAGGTTCACCCTATGCGGGTTCGCCGCGGAGGGAAACGACGGAAGGCAGCCGTTCAGCGCACCCGTATGGGGGTCGGTGCAGTGCGATCAGCCGACCCTGCGTCGGTAGATCACCGCCGAGCAGCCGTAGGCGACAACGAGGATTCCCACGCACCAGCCGACGGCAGCCCAGATGTCATCTCCGACGGGCTGCTGGGCGAAGAGGCCCCGAATGGTATTGACGATCGAAGTAACCGGCTGATTCTCGGCGAACCAGCGCACCGGCCCGGGCATGGTCTCGGTAGGAACGAAGGCGGAGCTGATGAATGGCAGGAAGATGAGCGGATACGAGAATGCGCTTGCGCCGTCCACCGACTTCGCCGAGAGACCGGCCACCACTGCGATCCAGGTCAGTGCCAGCGTGAAGGCGGTCAGGATGCCGGTGACCGCAAGCCACGAGGAGACACCGGCCCCGGTGCGGAAACCCATCAGCAGCGCAACCCCCACAACGACGATGAGCGAGACCGCGTTGGCCACCAGCGAGGTGAGCACGTGCGCCCACAGCACGGACGACCGTGCGATGGGCATCGACTGGAACCGGTCGACGATGCCGCCCTTGAGGTCAAGGAACAACCGGTAGGCGGTGTAGGCGATTCCTGAGGCCACGGTAATCAGCAGGATGCCGGGCAGCAGGTAGTTCACGTAGGACCCGGAGCCGGTGTCGATGGCGCCGCCGAAGACATACACGAACAAGAGCAGGAAGGCGATGGGCATGACAGCGGTGGTGATGATGGTGTCCGGGCTGCGCACGATGTGGCGCAGGGACCGTCCGGTCAGGACGGCGGTATCACCGAGAGCGCGGATGGTCATCTTCTTTCCTTCCAGTCAGAGGCGGCGGCACCGTCCCGGGCAGCCTCGCGGCCGCCTCCCGCGGTGCCGATGATGGCCAGAAAAATCTCCTCGAGGCCCGGCTGCTTTTCGACGTACTCGACTGTGGCTGCGGGCATGAGCTGTTTCAGCTCAGCGAGGGTGCCGTTGGCGATGATGCGCCCCTCATGCAGGATGGCGATCCGGTCGGCGAGGTGTTCGGCCTCCTCCAGGTACTGGGTGGTGAGCAGGACAGTTGCGCCGCCCCGGGCCAAATCCTTCACTGTCCGCCACACCTCCATGCGCCCCTCGGGGTCGAGCCCTGTCGTTGGTTCGTCGAGGAACACCACCGGCGGGTTGCCGATCAGGCTCATCGCAACGTCAAGACGCCGCCGCATGCCTCCGGAATAGGTCGAGGCCCTGCGCCTCCCGGCGTCGGCGAGCGCGAACCGCGCAAGCAGCTCGTCGGCGATCCTGCCTGCGTTCTTGAGGTGCCGCAACCTGGCGACGAGCACCAGGTTCTCCCGACCGCTGAGAATCTCGTCAACGGCGGCAAACTGGCCGGTGAGGCTGATGACCTCCCGCACCTCGGCGGCTTGCGCGGCGACGTCGAAGCCGTGAACGGTGGCCGTGCCTGTATCCGCCGTCAACAGGGTTGAAAGGATTCTCACCGCGGTGGTCTTGCCCGCGCCGTTCGATCCGAGAAGAGCGAAAACACTCCCCCGCGGCACGTCGAGGTCGACCCCCCTCAGCACGTGCACGTCCCCGTACGCCTTCCGCAGACCGCGCACCCGGATGGCCGTCTCAGCCGTCATTGCGGTCCCGCTCCGCGTCGTCGATGGCCTTGGTCAGCCGCGCGCGTTCTTTATCGATCCACTGCTTGCCGCTGTAGGCCTGGGCGAAGGTTTCGGCGAACTCGACCGGGTCCTCGCCCACGATGGTGCGCACCGCAGTGCCGTCCTCGGCGGCGCGTTCCCAGAGGTCGACGGAGTCGCCCATCATGGTCAGTAGAGTCTCGCCGTCCGTAGCGCCCCCGTAGTACATGAGGTACCGCTGCACGGCTTTCGCAACGGTGCCGTACGGCTCGGGCAGGGCCTCGATGCGCGCTCTGTACAGCTTGTACTGCTTCTTCTGCCCGAGCGAGCCGGTGACAGTCTCGATCCAGTTGTGCATAATCACTTCTCTCCTTCGCGGAGCTGTTCGAGACGTTCGATGAGGAAGCTCCAGGTCCTCCAGAACTCGTTGAGATATTCCTGCCCTTGAGCGTTCAGGGAGTACACCTTGCGCGGAGGTCCCTTCTCCGAGGGGACTTTCTCCACATCGACAAGGTGCCGCTGTTCGATCCGCACCAGCAGCGCGTAAATGGTTCCTTCGGCGATATCGGTGAAGCCCTGGTCCCGCAGCCACGCCGTGATCTCGTACCCGTAGGCGGGCCGGGAGGAAAGCATCGCCAGCACTATCCCCTCGAGGACCCCCTTGAGCATCTCCGTCGTCTGCTTACCCATAGGAAGCCTCACTTCGCTAATCATTGTTGCTAGGTACCGGTACATAGTAACACTGGGTAGCCGGAATGCAACGGCCGGGCGCAATGGCCTGCACGCAGGGGGCCGAGTGGCGCAGCGGATCCTCCGGATCAAACCGCGACGGAATTCCCGCGGGGGTTGGAGCGATTCCGCGCAGGTACCGTTGCCGCGGCGGATTTGTAGACTGTGCCCATGACGGCCCCGCAGATCTACCTCAGCTTCCCCGGCACCGCCCGTGACGCGCTGGGCTTCTACGCCGACGTTTTCGGCGGCACGCTCTCCCTTCACACCTTCGAGGACTTCGGCCGGACCGACGGACCTGCGGACGCGATAGCGCACGGAGTGCTCAGCGGCGTGGTCGATCTGGCCGGTTCCGATGCGGCGGCGGGCGAGAAGAGTGTTCGGTTCGAAGGCGTCATGCTCTCCTTGCTCGGCACGGCTGAACCAGACACGCTCCACGGGTGGTTCGACCGGCTCGCTGTCGGCGGCGACGTCGTCGACCCGCTTTCGCCGAAGCCGTGGGGTGCCTCCGATGGTCAGGTCATCGACCGTCATGGAGTCCACTGGCTGATCGGGTACGAACCCGGGCAGTAAGGGACTGGAATGGGTCCGGCCGTAGCTGGCCTGGGGCCTGTCGATCTCCTTCAGCTGTCCCCCCAGTGGGCGGGCATCTTCAGGTCGGCCGGGAGGCGGGTGGCCCGGCTGCCTCCCGCTGCGTCCAGTTGGGACTGGGTCAGGTACAGGGCCCGGGAGAGATCCGCGCCGTCGAGGCGGGCGTCGCGGAGATCGGCCCCAAGCAGGTCGACGCCGGAGAGGTCGCTGAACCGCAGGTCCGCCCCGATCAGGTACGCACCGCGGAGGTCCGCCCCGCACAGCCGCCTCGACCTGAGATTCCCGCCGATCAGGTCCGCGCCCGGCACCAGCGCGGCATCGAGATGCTCGCGGCCGGCTGCGGAGTAGGACATCCGCACTTCCTCACTGATCTCTATGAGGACCGCCCGGACACTGGCATGCACTTCCTCAACATCCAAACCCAGGAGCTGCTGCACCCCGCCGCCCATGGCCGCCTCGATTGTCGCCCCCAGCCGGCCCGCCCGATGCCGGGCCTCCGGGTCAAAGGTCCGGCCCTGGGCCTCCTCAAGGTACCAAAGCATCTCGTGAAGCTGCCGCGCGGTCTTGAACGCGGCGAACATGTCCATCCCCGACTCCGGGTCCGCGGCCCAGCTGATTCCTCCGAACAGTCCCCGGGAGACGCGCTGGCCCGCCCCGAAGCAGTCAAAGACGGTGCAGCCGCGGAACCCACGCGGCCGGAGGGCCTCATGGATGGTGCAGGAGAAGTCGGAGGCGAGGTTCCGGCATGGCGTTCCGGCCGGCTTGTCGACGGCGAAATCTGCGGACCGCGAGAAACCAAGGGCGGTACAACAGAGGGCGAAGCAATTCGTGCAATCCGGACGCAGGGAGCGCCGGTCAAGGGGAGGCGGGGTGTCCGTGGTGGAGGACGTTGGTGCTGGGCGCATGAGATTCTCCAGGGGTGACGTCGGTGAGGGGCCGGAGGCTCGGGGAACTCGCTGCGGAGCTCCCTTCCGGGACGCACGGAATCACCGCCCCTCCAGGGAGCGACAGGCGATCGCTTGAACTCTGGCTCACAGAGAAAATTGGAGTATCACTGCCGACAAAATACACCGACTCGGCGGGTACGTCACCGAGCACTACGTCACGCCGCTGATTGTGGTGGACCGCGTATCCCTCCCGTAGCGCCGGTGGCGGCGTCCTAAGGCGGGGCGACCCGCCCGGCGAAGGTGAAGCGCCGCAGTTCTGCGGGATCGGTTACACGACCGACTGGTCGGTCGGTTGTGTTAGCATTCCTGCATGAGCAATCGGGAACGCATCCTCCAGACCGCACGGAGGCTTGCCATCGAGGCCGGTTCCGTCCCGTCCCTCGGCGCAGTCGCCACGGCATCGGGAGTCTCCAAGGGCGGACTCATGCATCACTTCCGCTCAAGGGCCGCGCTCCTTGACGGCATCGCCGCCCAGGCCATCGAGGCGATGGACGAGGCACTGGCCGCCGCGGTCGAGCGCGGGAACGTGACCGAGACGTGGCTGCGCCTGTCCATGTCGCGGGAGGACGCCGACCTGTACCGGGCCCTGCTGGTGTCCTTCACCGACTCCGGCTCGACGACGGAGGCCCTGCTCAGGCGGTCGGCGGAAGCGACCCAGCGGTGGGAACGCCTGATCGCCGACGAGGTGGGCGACCCGGTGGCGGCGGCCGCCATCCGGCTCCTGGGGGACGGCATCGTCATGAACTCGGTGACCGGCGACCGGCTGCCGCCGCTGGAATCGGTGCTCGAGTGGTTGAAGCCGAGGACGGGCCGGAATTGAGCGGGGGGCTGCTCGCCGCCATCGCTGGGCTCGCGATCGCGGATTCCTTCAATCCCGTCACGATCGTGGCGATCACCCTGATCCTGTTGACGGTGCGCATGCGGCCGCTGGCATCGGCCATCACCTTCGTCCTCGGTGCCATGAGCACCGTGGCCGTGCTGGGAGCCGTGATCTTCCTCGGCGCCGATGCGGCCGCGGGCATGGTGGGAGACGGCCTCGTCTGGCTGCGGCGGATCGTGTTCCTCATCGCCGCGGCCGCCCTCTTCACAGCCGGCATTCGACGGTTCAAGGACCGCTCGCGGAAGGGCGTCAACCTGCCGTCCTGGTTCGGTGTCGGGACTGCCTTCCCCCTCGGGGTGCTGATGACCGGCGCTGACCTTCCCAACGCCTTCCCCTACTTCATCGCCATAGAACGGCTCATCGACGCCGACACCGGATTGACCGCGGGACTGCTGGTGCTCGCGGGATACTCGATCGTCTACTGCATTCCCTGCCTGATCCTCCTGGCGCTCGGCCTGGCGCACGGCGGAAAGGTCCGGGCCCGCCTCCAGTCCGTCTACGACCGTTTCTCCACGGGCACCCTCAAACGGTCGATCCCCGCGGCCCTTGCGCTCCTCCTCCTCGCCACCGGAGTCCTCGCCATCGCGCTGTGGCCTTGAGCGTCACCGCGCCCCGGTGAGACTGAGCTGCCTCCCCTTCCAGGTGCGGCGCAGCCACCGGTCGTGAGAGGCGACGACGACGGCGCCCGGATAGTTCGGGATCGCTGCCTCCAGCTGGGTGGCGAGAAAAAGTGAGAGATGGTTGGTGGGTTCATCGAGGAGCAGCACCTCGGGCGGGTCGGCAAGCAGCACGGCCAGTGCGAGCCGGCGCTGCTGACCGACGCTGAGCGCCGCAGCGGGCCGGTTCTCGTCCCGCGGTGCAATCAGGCCGAAGGTCCAAAGCGGAACCTGGCCAGCGCGCGCCTCCCCCACAAGGTCCTCGTAGACCCGCCGCGTGGTGCGTCCGGGGCCGCGCCCGCGGGGGTCGGGCAGGTCGACATCCTGGGCCAGGAGGCCGGCCCGCAGGGTGGGTGCCGCCGTCACCGTTCCGGAATCAGGGAGAAGCTCTCCGGCGAGCAGGAGCAGCAGCGTGGATTTGCCCGATCCATTGGGTCCCGTGATCAGCACCTTCTCCCCCGCGCTGAGGGTCAGCGAGGTGGCACCGAGGCGGCCGGCGACGGCGGCCCCCGCAACCGTGAGGACCGGCCCGGCGAGCTGTCGGCCCGGCCCGGAACCCCCGCCTGCGGTGAGTCCCTGGAAGCGAAGTTCCCGGGGCGGCTTACGGATCTGCCGCTCCTCAAGGACTTCAAGGCGGGCCCGCGCGTCGTTGACCCGCCGGGAAACCGTCTTCGCATTCCGGTCGGAGTAGAACTTGGCCGAGCTGCGGGCTTCGGACCGCGGCGACCAGTCCTCATGTCCCACCACGTAGTTGGAGGGGGCCGCGGCTCGCAGCCGCGAGAGCTGCGCCTGTTCGTCGCGGTATCGGCGGGCCCACCGTTCCCGGGCATCGAGGCGGGCGTGAAGATACTCGGTGTACGTGCCCGTGAACCGCACCACGCCGATGGCCGCTCCATCGCCGTCCCCGACCAGGGGTTCGGTCACCGCGTGGGGCAGCGGCGCAGGATCAAGGTCGAGTAGCGACGTCACCACCTCGTCGAGGAACGCCCGGTCATGACTGGCGATGAGCACCGGTCCCGACCACGACACCACCAGATTGCGCAGGTAGCCGGCGGCGTCGTCGTCGAGGTGGTTTGTCGGCTCGTCCAGCAGGAGCACGTCGGGCCTGCTCAGCAGCAGCCAGGCCAGGGACAGGCGTGAGCGCTGTCCCCCGGAGAGCTGCCCCGTTTTCCGGTCGGACGGCAGGCCCGCGAGGCCGAGACCCGTCACTATGGCCGGGATGCGGGCATCCACATCCCAGGCGCCGATGCGCTCCGCGGCCGCCAGTGCCTCCGCGTATTCGGTAACCGCCGCCCCATCGTCCGGGCGCCGCGCAAGAGCCAACCCCGCGGCGGAGACCGCGTCAGCGGCGGCACGGACGGGAGCCACGGCGGATTCCAGCGCTTCGGCAATCGATGCTTCCGGCCCAAAGGGAGGTTCCTGGTGCAGCAGCCCGATGCGGGGCCGGTCGACACCGGGAAGCGTCACAGACACCGTTCCCCGATCGGGCGCCAGCAGACCGCCGAGGATTCGCAGCAGGGTGGTTTTGCCCGATCCGTTGTCCCCGATGACACCGGTCCGGCCCGCTGAAACGGTGAAGGAGACATCGGTGAGTACGCGCCGGGCACCGAACGAGATGGAGATGCCCTCAACCCAGAGGTGCGCAGCGGCGCGGGTGGGACGGGAAAATGAAGAAGCGGTCATGGGGATCCTCGACGTCGATCGACCTCCCGCCGGGCACCGGCCGCGGACGCAGGAGAGGAACGAGGATCACAGGAACATGGACCAACTATAGGCACACGGGGATCGCCGGGCGCAAGGGCGCGGCGCCGCCTGCGCCACTGCGGTTCTGCCGCGGCCCCGCCGGAGCCGGCCTGGAGTTGGACTACCGTAGAAGGCATGCCTCTTGCCCTCGTCACCGGCGCCGCCCGCAGCAACAGCATCGCCGCAGGGATCGTACCCCGGCTGAAGTCCGACGGGTGGGAGGTAGCCACCAGCGACCTGGACACCACGGACTACCCCTGCGACCTGTCCCGACCGACCGGCCCTGACGAACTTTTCGCCGCCGTCACGCGGGACCGCGGGCCGGTCAGCACGCTCATCCTGAGCCACGCCCACGATGTCGAAACGGGGATCCTCGACACCACCGCGGAGAGCTTCGATCTCCACACCGCGGTCAATGCCCGCGCCAGCCTGCTGCTGATCGCCGCCTTCGCCCGGCAGGCACCACCCTCCGGCGGGGCCATTATCGCGTTCACGAGCGACCACACCACCGGCAACCTGCCCTACGGCGCCTCCAAGGGAGCCCTTGACCGCATCGTCATCTCCGCGGCCCGCGAATTCGGCCCGCGCGGTATCTCCGCCAATGTCGTCAGCCCGGGCCCGATCGACACCGGCTGGATGAACGAGGACCTGCGCAACACCCTGACGCCCCGCCACCCCCTGGGCCGCCTCGGCACGCCCGCCGACATCGCCGGCGTCGTCTCGTTCCTTGTCTCCCCGGAGGGGCGCTGGATCACCGGGCAGCTTCTCTTCGCCGACGGCGGTTTCTCTGCCCGCTTCTGACCGGGCCGGACGTCAACTCGTTCCAGGCAGGGCCCGCCGCTGCTGCATAGACTGCGGGCATGGATGACCCCGCGTTCCTCGAGTCGGTAGTGGACACCCTCGCCTCCCTGCCGGGGGTGCACGCCGTGGCATTGGGCGGCTCACGCGCGGCGGGAACGCACACCGATTCCAGCGACTGGGATCTCGGCCTGTACTACCGCGGCCGCTTCGACCCTGAGGACCTGCGCAATGTCGGATGGCCGGGCGAGGTGTCGGACATCGGAGGGTGGGGCGGTGGCGTATTCAATGGAGGCGCCTGGCTGACCATCGAGGGGAGGCGGGTCGACGTGCACTACCGGGACCTGGTGTCCGTCGAGCACGAAATTTCCGAGGCCGAACACGGCAGGTTCCGGGTGGAGCCTCTGTTGTTCCACCTCGCCGGCATCCCCTCCTACCTGGTCGTCGGGGAGCTGAGCGTGAACCGGGTGCTGTACGGGGAGCTCCCCCGGCCGCATTACCCCGACACCCTGCGGGTGGCCGCGTCCGACGCCTGGTGGGCCTCCGCCAGCCACCTCTTCGACTACGCCGGAAATGCCCACGCGAGGGCCGGCCGCTTCGCCCAGTGCCTCGGACTGACCGCGCAGGCCGCGACCCACGCCGCGCACGCCGTCCTGGCCGCCCGGGGTCAGTGGCCCTCCAACGAGAAGACGCTCCTGACCCGGGCCGGAGTAGCCTCCATCGACGGCATCTTCAACAGCACCGGTGCGGCCCCAGAGGCCCTCGCCCGCACCGTGCACGCGACGCAACGCTTATGCGCAGCAGCCCTGGAAGCCGCCCGGACCGCGTAGCTCACGCTTCGCCCGCCAGGTCGAAAACGGGGGAAGCCACTGAGCGGAACAGGACGAAGCAGACGCCGCCTTGGACCGACGTCGTGACGACCGCCTTCAGAGGTGCCGTAGATACCGCTGCGGAGCGGTGAGGAACTGCTGCCAGTTGACCACCAGGTCCAGCTCGTGCCACTCCCGGCGGCGATAGCCCCACTCCCCCAGTTCCAAAATCCGTGCGCCCGGCAGCGCGGCGAGCAGCGGTGAGTGGGTGGACATGACCACCTGAGACCGACCCGTGGCGACCTTGTCCTTGAGTATGCCCAACAACGCCAGGCATCCCGAGAACGACAGCGCCGATTCCGGTTCGTCAAGAATCCATAGTCCGGGACCCTTGAAACGGTCCCCGACAAGCTCCAGGAAGGATTCCCCGTGGGACATCTCGTGGAAGGTGAGGTCGGGCCGATACAGGCTTGGGTTTGCCTCGAGATAGCTGTAGAAACCATGCATGGTCTCGGCGCGCAGGAAGTACCCGCGGCGAGCCGCACCTGCATTGCGAATCAGCTGCAGATGCTCGGCGAGCGCGGATTCCGATGCGCGCGTGCTGTGCCGGGCACCGGTTGATCCTCCCTCAGCGGAGAGCCCGTACGCCAGGGCGAGCGCTTCGATGATCGTGGACTTGCCTGAGCCGTTCTCCCCCACCAGCACGGTGGCCGGTGCAAGGTCCAGCCCGTCGTCGAGCAACTGGCGGACCGGGGCGAGAGTCGCCGGCCAGACGTCTCGATCCAACCTGTTCAGCTCGTGCTCACTCACTGCGCGGAGCGGGTACTGCTTGAGTCTCATGCGCCAGTGTGACACGGCCAGGGCCGCCGCGGACCCGGCGCAGGACTCCCCGCATGTCTTTGAGAACCGGGAAGACCACGAGGCCGGCCCCAGACCCGCCATCCAAGTCCCCGCCGTCGAGTTGGCGCCCTGACCGTCGACATCGCGCGGCGCCAGCCCGCCTTGCGCACCGGGGTCACGGACGACAGAATCGAACGTATGTACGATTCCGCGCGGAGCGACCGCCACTGCGTGTTGCCCGGCGGCGACGGGCGCCCCTGCGGCCGGCCCGCGGGCGACTCCCCGTTTCCGCTCTGCCCCGCCCACGTGGCCGCCGTGCTGGACTGGGCGGATACCGAGCTGGGCCACACCGACGTCCTGCCCGGGCCCTGTCTGGCCTGCGGGTCGCGGATCGGCGTGGTCTACCCCTCCGGCTGGGTCTGCGCGGCCTGTGAATGGCGCGTCGGGGACGCCCCCGACGGGGACCTGCCGCCTCCGCGGGTCGACGTCGTCTACTACATCCGCTTTCAGGACCGGATCAAGATCGGTACGACGGCGAACCCGCGCCAACGGCTCGCACGGCTATGGCATGACGAGGTGTTGGCATTCGAGCGGGGAGATCGGCTCGTCGAGCACCGGCGCCACGAACAGTTTGCGCGCTGGCGCCTGAACCGCTCCGAGTGGTTCGAGCCGGCGCCGGCACTCGAGGAACACATCCGCACCCTCGCGGCGGGCGTCGACGATCCCTGGGCACGCTATGCCCGCTGGGTGGGAGAGGCGGCCGCCCTGCGGGGGTGAGCCCGCCCGAGCGCGTGTCAAAGCTCCGTCGGGGTCCGAGCGCCGGTTAGCCCGACGTACCGAAGGGCGCAGCGCGCCGCACGGCATGCTCTGGACGCACGGAGCGGAGATCAACGAGATCCTGCTGCGCTTCTTGGCCAGCTAGCCGCAACCGCTGACTCGGAACGCCGGCCTTCGTGCCGGCGCCCCGAGCACGCCCTCCCCCGGAATCCCCTGCGGTCCGGCCGGGGCGTTCCGTGAGGCCGCCGCGCCGGGTCGCGGCGTATCCCGACCGGTCCGCGGTTCCCCCCTATGCTCCTCGTATGTCCAAAGGAATCGAGGTCCGTGCTGCGCGCGTCGAGGACGTCCAGGCGATGGCGCGGGTCCATGTTCAGTCGTGGCAGGAGACCTACCGCGGCCTCGTGCCCGATGCGGTACTCGATGATCCTGGTTTCCCCGCAGCCCGCGAACGCCAGTGGCTAAACGCGTTCACCGACCCGCGGTGGGCCACCCAACGCATCGCCGTCGCCGAGCACGGCGGGCCGCTCGTCGGCCTCGCGATGACGGGGCCCTCGGATGACGATCCGGATCTCATGCACCTCTATGTCCTGTATCTCCTTGCGGAACACCACGGCTCCGGGACAGGCACCGACCTGCTGCACGCCGTGATCGACCCAGACAAAGTGACGACGCTGTGGGTCGCGGAGCGAAACCCGCGGGCCCAGGCGTTTTACCGGAAGTACGGCTTCGAACTCGACGGCGGGAGCAAGATCGAGGGAGGAGTCCTCGATCTGCGCATGGTCCGGCGCCCCGGCCCGCTCTCCCGCACCTGAAGCCCAGCCTCCAGGCCGCCCTGCCGGGAAACGACCGGCCCCGCGATCCATTCTTCGATCCTAGTGATCGCCCGGGATGGACACGGGCAGCCTCCTACCCGCCGGCGCGCTCCAGCTTCTGCAGAAGCATCTTCAACGTTTCCTGCTCCGCTTCGTTCAGCCCCTCGGCAACCGGAGAGTTGTCCATGAGCCGGGCCCACAGGCTGCGGTGGAGCGCCCGGCCGTCGTCGGTAAGGAACAGCACCTTGACCCGCCGGTCCGGCAGGCGGGATTCCTACTGCTCCGCCTCCCCTGCATCGCCCGACGCATCCGTGGCCGGAGCCGCGGTGCTCCGCCAGATGACCACGTTCCCCTTCGAGTGGTGAAGCACCGCGTGGACCGTCGAGCCGAGGCGCGTACCGAGACCACCCATTCCCTTCGCGCCGAGGACGAGGCAGAAGGCATCGCCGGTCAGCTTGAGCAGGCTTCCGGGCACCGACCGGCTCATCAGCGGTACCTCTTTAACGGTGAGTTCGGGCTCCGTTGCGTGCGCCAGGTCGACGGCCCGACGCAGGATCGACTCGTCCTGCGGTGCCGGCTGCGTGCGCCGGCGCAGCAGCGAGGCCGGAAGGTCCTGCCCCACATGGACGACCTCCAGCACGGCACCGTGCTGGGAGGCGATGCGGCAGGCCAGCACCAGGGCCCCCAGACTTTCCTCGGAACCGTCAACGGCGGCAACAACGGGTGCACCCTCTGCAGGCGTCTGGCGGATCACCGCCACGGGGCAGTGGGCTCCCGCGGCCAGGTGCAGGCTGACCGAACCCACCAGTTGGCCGAGGAAACCGCCGAGCCCACGGCTGCCGGAGACCACCATGGAGGCGTTTCGGGACAGGGTCGTCATCACGGCGGCGGGATACCCGGTCACCAGGCGGGTGTCGACCCCCAGACCGGGGGCTGCCTCCGCCGCGATCTCCCGACCCTCCTCCAGAGCGGCCTCCGCGGCGTGGCGCAGACCGCTGCCCTCCACGCCCCGGACAGGGCCGAGGTTGTGGGTGAACAGCGGCCAGATCCAGCAGTGCACCACGGTCAGCGGCAGTGAGCTGCTCTGGGCGTACCGTGCGGCCCACCGGACGGCCGTGCCGGCCTCGTCGGATCCGTCGTAGCCTACGAGGACCGGGAGTGCGGGGCCGTTCATGCCGCCACCGCCGCGGCTGGCCCCGGCCTGCCCATTCGAGGACATTCTGCGCGGGCCTTCCCGCCTGCCTTCCCTTCCATGGTTCCTCCTGCACCCTGGTCGCCGCGTCAAGCATCGAACCCTTCAAGCATCGAGTGCCCGCCCCTTCGTGGAAAGGGACTTTGGTCCTGTGCGTCGGTGCCGCCCTTCCGGACCTCCCGGTCCGCTGCGTGGCCCCGCCGTCGAACGAGGGAGATTTAGCGCTGTCCAACCGGCGGCCGGGCTCCTAGGCTGGCCGTATGGAACCCGCAGCGGAGCAGACCGAAGTCCTTACAGCCGACGAGTGCTGGCGCCTCCTGCGCACCACCTCGGTGGCACGGCTGGCCCTGTGCGTCGAGGGCCAGCCCGAGATCTTCCCGGTCAACTTCCAGGTCGATCACGGCACCGTGGTCTTCCGAACCTCCGAGGGAACCAAGGCGCGTGCAGCCATTGACGAGGCGCCCATCGCGGTTCAAGCCGACGGGCTCGACGACAGCGGAACCAAGGCCTGGAGTGTGGTCGTCAAGGGCACAGCACGCTCCATCTCGACAACCAAGGAACTGCTTGACACCATCGACCTGCCCGTCCACCCCTGGGAGTCCGGGCGGAAGGACCGATTCGTGCGGGTCACGCCGGACGGCGTCACCGGGCGCAGGTTCACCGTCGCCGAGGCCCCCCAGACCGCCTCGCGCGCAGCCGCGCGGGACGAGTAGCGAGGCAGGTCAGGCAGGGGCCGGCACCGCCGGACGGGTGACGAGCGTCGGACAGCTGAGGTTCAGCAGGACCCTGTGGCTCACCGAGCCGAGCATCATGCGTCGAAGCCCGCCCCGCCCCAGGCTTCCCACCACCAGCAGCTGGGCGGTGGCGGCGGCGCGCAGCAGCGCTTCCGCCGCCGGTTCCACAGTCTCCAAGTGGACCCGGACGCGCACCCCGGGGAATTCCGCTTCGACCGCTGCGGAGGCGCGGTCAAGGAGCCTCCGGTGCTCTTCCACGAGGGCTTCAAAGGCTTCCCCACCGGGCCGCTCCGCCCAGGTCTCGGACGACGGCACGGCACAGGAGGTAAGGATCAGCAGGTCCTGGCCGGTCCACGCCGCCTCCCGGGCAGCCGAGTCGACCGCCTGCACCGCTTCGGGGGACCCATCGGTGCCCACCACCACGCCGGAGCGTTCACCGCCGTCGGGGACGGGGATGACGGCCACCGGGCAAAGACTCATCACGGCGACCTGCTGGCTCACCGCACCGATCAACTGGCCGGAGGCCGGGTCGCTCTTGTCGGAGCCGAGCACGACCATCTCCGCCGCCTCCGAAAAATCGCTGAGGGCGCGGACCACGTCCCCGCTGTGGGTGTGAGTCCGCACCAGGACCCCGGGGGCGACCGCCGCGCACAGGCGCACGCCGTCTTCAAGGAGTTCGCGCGCCGCCGCAATCACCACACCGTAGCTCCCGGACTGAGGAGTCATCCAGTACTCATGAACCGCATGGACAAGCGTCACCGGACTGCCCAAGGACCCGGCGCGCCGTGCGGCCCACTCCACCGCGGCCCGGCCGGCCGGAGACCCGTCGAAGCCGACCACGAGCGGAAGCACCTCACCCACGGAACGGCACCCCCACCGCCCTGCCCGCGGGTCCGGGTCCCGGTGCCGGAGGCTCCGCGCGGTGCCCCGGCGTCCCCGTTCGTGGACTTTCCAGCGCCGTCATCGTGGTTCCCTTCTCTTCCTCACCGGCCGGCGTCCCGGACACCGACGGTCCCCGCGCTGCCTCGAGGGTCCCACCGCACCGCCGGCACGCACAGGGTCCAACGGCCTCTGGTGCCGGAGGCCTCCGGATGGCCTCCGAGGGGTCGGCGCACGGGGCCGGAGAAAGGGCCCCGGCCGGGACTGCACAGGGAGGCCCGGGGTGGGTAGCCTAGGGAGGGCTAGCCACGGCCGGGGGCGTCTGCTCCTGGCTCAAGCCTTCCGAGAGGACTCCGGGTGGAACACCTCGACAACGAATACTGGGAAATGCCAGGCACCCTCCACGCCTCCGCTGATCTCTCCCCCGACGAATGCTGGGCGCTGCTTTCCACGCGGCGGACCGGCCGCATCGGGTTCATGAAAGAGGGATCGCTTTACATTTTCCCCGTGAACTACCTGACCCACGACGGCGGAATCTACTTCAGGACGTCGGAGGAAGGCGAGCTCGGGCGGGCACCGCTCGGTTCATCCGCCTTCCAGGTCGACGATGTGCAGCCCGAGGCCATGGCCGGCTGGACGGTGCTCGCGCAGGGACGCCCGGAATCGGTCGACGATGAAGACCTGCTGAAGACCCTGTGGGGCCGTTCCACGGAGGAGCCCTGGGCGGGAGGCTTCCGGACCCGGTTCATCGGATTCCGGCCGCAGGCCATCTCCGGTCGGAGGGTCGGCACCGCCTGATTCCCGCCGCTGCGGATCAGCCCTTTTCTGCACCGGCAGTGAGCCCGCCGGTCAGCAGCCGCTCGGTCGAGAAGAACAGGATGAGAATCGGCAGGGTCAGGACGACCGAGCCGGCCATCAGCACCGTGGTGGGAATCTCGGCGCTGCCCGAGAGCTGTGAAAGGCCCAGGGAGACGGTCCAGCTTTCACGCCGTTCGACGAGGAACAGCAGCGCGAAAAGGAACTCATTCCAGGCGATCATGAAAATGAACAGCCCGGTGGCCATGATCGAGGGCATCACGAGGGGCAGGCTGATCCGCCGCAGCACCCCGATCCGGGTGAGCCCGTCGACGAGCCCTGCCTCCTCCACGGCGACGGGCACGGTGTCGAGGTAGTTGCGGAGCATATAGATCGCCACGGGCACCGTCTGCGCGATGTACACCAGGACCAAGCCCACCAGCGAGCCGCGCAGGCCCACTCGGGTGAAGAGCACAAAGAGCGGGATCGCCATGACGATGGCGGGGAACAGGTACGCGGCGAGGAAGAGCGCGTTCACCTGCCGGTGGCCGAAAAACGGCAGGCGGGCGATCGCATAGGCCCCGGGGACGGCGACAATCAGGGAGATGATGACGGCGCTGACCGCGACCAGGGCGCTGTTGGCGATGAACCGTCCGAAACCCTGGCCACCGGCGGCGGTCGAGGTGAGCACCTGCTGGTAGGAGGACAGGGTGAACTCCGCCGGCGGAATGATGAGCGAGCTGGGGTTGCGCAGCAGTGCCTCGATCGGCCGGAGAGAGAGCAGCACCATGTAGTAGAACGGCAACAGCGTGACGATGAGTAGGCCGATGATGACCACCCACCGCAGGATGCGCAGGCTGCGCCGTTCGATCTCGTGCCGGCGGGACCCCCGGACCCGCTGAACCTCCGGCGGCCTCGGCGCGGGCACCGAACTTGTCTGTGTTCCGGGTGTGGTGGGTGCGCTCACAGCCGTTCTCCCCTCCTGCGCATCAGATACAGATAGACGGCCAGCATCAGGACGAGCACGACCGCGAGGACCAGCGACTGTGCCGCGGCGGCACCGACGTTGCGCTGGACAGTGAGGAACTCGTACACCCGGACGCTGGCGACCCCGGTTCCGGCTGCTCCGCCGGTCAGCAGGAAAATGTCGTCGAACTCGTTGAACGTCCAGATGGTGCGCAGCACCGCGAGCAGCGCGATGACGGGCATCAGCTGGGGCAGGATGATGTAGCGGAAGGTCTGCAGGGGGCTCGCCCCGTCCACGAGCGCCGCTTCCTCCGACTCCGCGGACAGTGCCTCAAGCCGGGCCATGAGGAACAGGAAGGCGAAGGGGAAGTACCGCCAGCCCTCGAAGGCGATGGCGGTCAGCAGCGCGGTGGGGATCGGAAACTGCGCTCCGAGGAACTCCACCGTGCGTTGCGCTTCGGAAAGGAACGGTATGGGGTCGGCCCACCCAAAGGTGGACTGGCCCACCTCGTTCACGATGCCGAACTGCGGGTTGAGCATGGTGCGCCACACGAAGGTCACCGCCACAACCGGGGCCACGTACGGCAGCAGGAACGCAGCCCGCACGAAGTTCCGTCCCCGGAACGGCCGCCGCACGGCCATTGCCGCCAGCAGCCCGATGCCGATGGACAGCAGGACCGACCCTGCCGTGTAGATGAGCGTGGTGCCGAGGCTCGCCCAGAGCCCGCCGGAGGCGAAGACCCGCTCGAAGTTCGCCAGGGTCAGGGACCGGAACGGGTTGGCCGTGCCAATTTCCAGCAGTTTGAGCTGCTGGAATGCAATCAGGATCGACCACAGCAGCGGCACGACGACGACCGCGAGCACGATGATCAGGGTGGGCGACATCAGGGCGATACCGGTGCGGGCGTCGCGCTGGGCCAGGGTGCGTCGTCGGGGTGGCCGAAGGGGAAGTGCGGACATAGCGCTCCTTACAGCGGGCGGATACCGAATGGCGACCGCGCAGGTGGTGGCAAGCTACTGGCCCAGATCGGCCTTGAGACCTTCGGCCTCCTCCTGCGCCTGTGCGGCGGCGTCCGCGCCGCTGCTGCCCGCACTAATCATCTGGGCCACGATCTGCGGGGCGATGAACTGGCCGCCCACGGCCGCGGCCAGGGCTCCCTGGCCCTGGGGAATGCCCCAGCGCTTGAAGGTGTCGGTGCTCTCCGTCAGCGCCTGCAGGGTTTCGGCAGGATAGATATCGGAGAGCAGCGCCCGGGTCTCCACCCCCGCCTCGAGGGACTGCCAGGCGTCCACGTACTCGGTGGGAGCATCGGCGGTTCCAAGGCGCACCGGCAGCTTGCCCTCCGGTGCCACCCCGAGCCAGTCCTCATAGCCCTCGCTCATCATGAACGTCACCAGATCCGTAGCCTCGGCCGATGCGTCGTTGAGGATGTTCCAGGAGACGACCTCCCCGTACCCGGCAGGTTCCTCCCCCTCAGGGCCCTGGATCGCACTGACGATCCCGGTGTTCTCCGCAAGGAATCGAGGGTTATCCCCGCACTCGGGGCAGGTCGGCAGGGCATCGTTGCGGAGGCCGGCCAGCTCGTCGAGCATGAAGGAGGACCATACGGTCATCGCTGCCTCGCCGGCGAAATAACTGGCACGGGTGGTGTCCGCGTCCTGGTTGCCCGGAACGGAGTAGTCCCGGATGAGGTTTCCGTAGAAGCTGAATGCGTCCTCGCACTGGCTGCTGTCCAGGGTGACCTCACCTTCGGAATCGACCAGCTCGCACCCGTTGGCCAGGGCAATCTGCTCGAAGGTCTGCTGAGTGAACGAGTCGGCGGGAGCCGTTGCGGCCACGATCCCGGCCATTCCCTCGGCGTCGAGGGCCTTGGCGGCGGCTTCGATGGCCTCGTAGCTGTCGGGCGCGTCCAGGCCCTCCTCCTCGAAGAGGTCCTTGCGGTAGTACAGCAGCTGCGCGAACGCGTCGCTGGGTACCGAGAGCTGCTCGCCCTCCGCGGAGGTCAGCTCGAGCGCACGGGCCGAGAAGGTATCGGCTCCCAGCTCCTCGACGACGTCGGCTGCCGCACCGGTGTCCAGCAGGCCGTCGGTGTACAGCTGGTTCATTCCGTTCAGGGACAGGGCGCCGATCACGTCGGGCAGCTCCCCGGCCGCTGCGGACGACGAAAGCACCGACGACAGCTGGTCCTCGGCGATCGCGACGAGCTCGACTTCAGTGCCCGTGCTTTCGGTGAAGCGGTCCATGATCGCCTGCTGGGTCGCCACCCGCTCGGCGACGTCCTCCGTCGTCCAAACGATCAGGGCGCCGTCGTCCTCCGAGGTTTCCCCGGAGCCGGTGCACCCGGTGACGGCCAGCAGGGCCGTCATGAGCACCGACCCGGCGGTCAGTCGTCGATTGAGCATCGTGCCTCCTTCGGTCGAGGTCAGCGCGGGAGGTAAGGCCCGGCCTGTGCTCGACAGGGCCGTCGTCGTTGACGGATCCACTGACCGTGGAGCACTGGGATCATTGAACACCTGCACCTGCACTTCATCAATACATTCGCAGGACCTATCCGCTTTTCCCTGTCGTGGGCTAGGGGTGCGCCACCCACCGGCAATCCTCAGGTGCGGACCCTCCGAACCTGCCCGTTGCCGTCGGCGTGCCGGCAGGATTGTGCGGACACCGGCCCTGCGTCCGGGACAGCGGCTGCCCGAAAGGTAGGATCAACCGACGCGCAGGCTGCCGGTTCGATCCGGCCTGCGGCGCCACGCCCTGCCCGGTACAACCTGCCCAGGTGATTGGAAGGAAATTCATGGAGATCGAAGGCTGGACCCAAACACTCGGTGCAGGTCCGCTGCTGCTCATCGCGGCAGCAGCCATCGCCGTCCTGCTGTTCCTCATCATCAAGCTGCGCCTCCACGCGCTGCTCGCCCTGATCCTGGTCAGCCTCGCAACCGCCTTCGCCACGGGCATCCCGGCGGACCAGGTGGTGCCGGTCCTCATCAACGGTTTCGGCACCACGCTGGGCACGGTCGCGCTGCTGGTCGGCTTGGGCGCGATGCTGGGGCGGATCGTCGAGACAAGCGGCGGCGCGAAATCGCTCGCCGACTCTCTCATTGGAAGATTCGGAGAACACCGGGCTCCCTTCGCGCTCGGACTGGCGTCCCTGATTTTCGGCTTCCCGATCTTTTTCGACGCCGGCCTCGTGGTAATGCTGCCGGTCGTCTTCGCCGTCGCCCACCGCCTTGGCGGCGGCGTACTGCGCTACGGCCTCCCTGCGGCCGGCGCGTTCTCGGTGATGCACATCTTCCTGCCGCCCCATCCGGGCCCGGTCGCCGCATCGACGTTCTTCGAAGCGAACGTCGGCCTCGTCGTCATCGCCGGACTCATCACCGCAATTCCCACCTGGTTCGTCGCCGCCTACCTCTACGGGTTGCGGACCGGCCGCAAGCTTGTGCTTCCCGTTCCGGAACTGCTCGGCCACGCGGACGCGGAGGCCGAAACACACCCGCCGCGCTTCCGCACGGTAGTCGGCGTGCTCCTGCTGCCGCTGGTTCTCATCTTCCTCAACACCGGCCTGAACACCGCGGCCGCAGGCGGCCTGCTGCCCGCCTCTGCGGTAGACGCCTCCTGGTACCAGATCCTCCGCGCACTGGGTGAGACTCCCGTGGCGCTGCTGATCTCGGTCCTCGTCGCCATGTTCGTCCTGGGCCGGCGCCGGGGCACCACCGGGAGCAACCTCGAGAAACTCCTCGAATCCTCGCTGGGTCCTGTCTGCTCGGTCATCCTCATCACCGGCGCGGGCGGCATGTTCGGTGGGGTGCTCCGCACGTCCGGAATCGGCGCGGCCCTCGCCGACGTGCTCGGCGGGGTGGGCATTCCCCTCATCGTCGCCGGCTTCATGATCTCGTCGATCCTGCGCATCGCCCAGGGATCCGCGACGGTCGCCCTCACCACCACTGCGGGGCTCATCGCACCGGCGGTCGCCGATGCGGGGTTCAACGGCCTGCAGCTGGCCGCGCTGGTGATCGCTGTCGCCGCCGGATCGGTGGTTGTCTCCCACGTCAACGACTCGGGGTTCTGGCTCGTCGGCCGCTTCTTCGGCATGGACGTCAAGACCACCCTGGCCACGTGGACGGTCATGGAAACCCTGATCGGCGTGATGGGCTTCGTGATCGCCGCAGCTATCTTCGCGCTGGCGGGACTGGCCGGTTAGCGCGCCACCCGGACCCGAGGAGGCCTTAAAGTTGTCCTATGGCATCCCCGCACACGGCATCCCGACCCATGCACGGGCTCTGGCCCTGGCTGGCGGTCGACGTTGCCGCGATCATCCTCTTCGCGGTCTCCGGCCGCAGCACCCACGAGCACGGCCTGAGCGTCGCGGGAATCGCGGCAACGGCGGCGCCCTTCGTCGTCGCCTGCTTCGCGGGATGGATGGGCCTGCGCGCCTGGCGGACGCCGCGGCGCCTGTGGCCGACGGGTGTCGGAATCTGGATCACCACCGTGGCCGGCGGCCTGCTGCTGCGGTTCCTCACCGGGGGCGGTGTGGCCCTGAGCTTCCAGGTGGTCACCCTCGTGGTGCTGGGACTGCTGCTGCTCCTGCCGCGCCTGCTGGTGGCCGCCGCCGTGCGGGGCCGCGGGCGTGCCCACGCCCGTCGCGGAAACCAAGCGGTACGGTGAGGAAGTACCCATCTCAGTGGAAAGGCCGACCATGATCACCGCTTTTGTCCTCATCCAGACGGATTCGGCGCGCATCCCCGAGTGCGCGCAGGAAATTTCCGAAATCGAAGGCATCAGCGAGGTGTATTCGGTGACCGGCGAATGGGACCTCATCGCCATGGCCAGGGTGTCCCGCCATGAGGACCTCGCCGACGTCATCGCCGACCGCCTTTCGAAGGTCGAGGGAGTGGAGTCAACGACGACGCAGATCGCCTTTCGGTCCTACTCCAAGCACGACCTGGACGCCGCCTTCTCCCTCGGCTTCGACAGCTAGCACCGGCCAGGGCGGGCCACCGCGCGCCCGCATCGACGCGCCGACCGCAGCCCCTTCCTGAGGGCGGGGGCGCTCAGAGCGAGGCGCTGACCTCGACCCAGCGTTCAAGGGCGGCCAGCGCGGCGCCTGAATCAATCGACTCGCGCGCCCGGACGGTGGCGGCCCGGATACGGTCAACCAGCGGCCCCTCGTGGTCCTCATCGAGCGCCACGAGGCCGGCCGCTGCGTTGAGGACCACGGCATCGCGGATCGGCCCCTCCACGCCGGAGAGCATGCGCCTCACGATCTGCGCATTGCCGGCGGCATCGGTGCCGCGGAGGGCGTCGACACCGGTTTCGGCGACGCCGAAGTCCCCGGGATGAACCACCTGCTCGGTGATCCGGTCCCCACGCACCTCCCAGATGGTTGAGGATCCGCTCGTCGTCAGCTTGTCCCTCCCGTCGCTGCCGCGGAAGACCAGCGCCCGCACGCCCCGGGCGGCGAGGACACCGGCCATCAGCGGCGCCATGCGCGCATCGGCGCAGCCAAGGGCCTGGGCCTGCACCCCGGCGGGGTTGCTCAGCGGCCCGAGGAAGTTGAAGGCGGTCGGCACCCCGAGCTCGCGCCGCGGCACCGCAACATGCCGCATCGAGGGATGGAAGACCTGGGCGAAGCAGAAGGTAATCCCCGCCTCCTCGGCGCACTGCGCCACGTCCTCGGGGCTCAGGTCCAGCCGGACCCCAAGCGCCTCGATCACATCTGCAGCCCCGGAGGACGACGACGCCGCCCGGTTGCCGTGCTTCACCACCCTCGCCCCGGCGCCCACGGCCACCAGGGACGCCATGGTGGAGATATTGACCGTGTTCAGCCCATCGCCTCCGGTTCCCACGATGTCAAGGGCCGGGCCGGTGACCGAAATCCGCCGGGCGCGCCCTAGCATCGCCTCGACGAGCCCGGTGAGCTCGCCGACCGACTCCCCCTTCGCGCGCAGGCCGAGCAGGAAGCCTGCGATCTGCGCGTGGGTCGCCTCGCCGGACATGATGTTTTCCATCGCCCAGCCGGCCTCCGCGGCGGTCAGATCCCTCCCCGAAATGAGGGCTGAGAACAGCGGCGGCCATGACTGTTTGGCCTCGTCAGCGCGCAAAGTAGTGGTCACACTCCTAGGTTATCTACGAATTGTAGAAAGTCATCACCCTCCTACTTCCGCGCCGTTATGCGGATCACGCGGCCTTAGGTGCCGATTTGGACGCGCCGCAAGGCCTCAGTCGTTGGTGAAGTGGGAACTTTTAGAGCCATAATGAGTTCGTGACATCTGCGACCCAAGCCCCAAGCGCCGCCCCACATCCCGCGCTCAACCGTCCCAACATGGTCTCCGTCGGAACCGTGGTGTGGCTCTCGAGCGAGCTGATGTTCTTCGCCGGCCTCTTTGCCATGTACTTCACGCTCCGGTCCACCTCAGGCGAGATGTGGGCCGAGGGATCCGAGAAGCTCAACGTGCCGTTTGCGCTGATCAACACCATCATCCTGGTGTCCAGCTCCGTCACCTGCCAGTTCGGCGTCTTCGCCGCCGAACGCCTGCAGCCGCGGCGCACCGGAGGGCTTTTCTCCGTCGGCCGCTGGGGCATGGTTGAGTGGTTCTTCCTCACGTTCGTCCTCGGCGGCATCTTCGTCGCCGTCCAGGCCTACGAATACGCCCAGCTAGTCTCCGAGGGTGTGTCGCTGTCCTCGGACTCCTACGGCTCGGCCTTCTACATCACCACCGGCTTCCACGGCCTACACGTACTCGGCGGCCTCATCGCATTCCTGCTGATCATCGGGCGCGCCTACGCCGCCCGCCGCTTCGGCCACTTCGAGGCGACGTCGGCCATCGTGACCTCCTACTACTGGCACTTTGTCGACGTCGTGTGGATCGGACTCTTCATCATTATTTACTTCCTCAAATAGCCTCCTGAGGTAGACTTTTCTACTAGAGGTAGAATTCGACGAGGAAGCACAGCAGCCATGGCATTACAGAAGACAGGAACCATCGCGTGAAGGCACTATCTCAGAGGCGGCGCCACCCCCTAGCAGCAATCGCCCTGCTGCTGATGGCGTTGCTCATGGTCGGCGGAATCTACTCCGCAGCAAGCTCAGCCAACCAGGCCCAGGCCCAGACCGAGTCCTTCTCCGCGAATGACGCCGAGGAAGGCGAAAAGCTTTTCGCCGCCAACTGCGCCTCCTGCCATGGCCTGGGCGCCTCGGGCTCCTCGGCGGGCCCCTCCCTCGTCGGCGTTGGTGCCGCCTCGGTTGACTTCCAGGTCGGCAGCGGACGCATGCCGCTTCAGATGGACGGCCCGCAGGCGCAGGTCAAGCCGGTTCAGTTCACCGAAGAGCAGACCCGCCAGCTCGCCGCCTATGTCGCCACCCTGGGCGCCGGTCCGGCCATCCCCGACGAGGAAATCCTCGACGCCTCCGAAGGTGATCCCGCCAACGGTGGAGAACTCTTCCGCGTCAACTGCGCCATGTGCCACAATGCTGCGGCAGCCGGCGGTGCCCTGACCCGCGGCAAGTTCGCCCCCTCGCTTGAAGGCTCGAGCGAGAAGCACATCTACGAGGCCATGGTCACCGGCCCGCAGAACATGCCCGTCTTCAACGACGCGAACATCTCCCCCGAGGACAAGCGGGACGTCATCGCGTTCCTGAAGACCATCGAAGAGCAGGGTTCCCCGGGTGGAGCCGACCTCGGGTCGCTGGGCCCGGTCTCCGAAGGCCTGTTCATCTGGGTCGCCGGCCTTGGCGTCGTCATCGCCTTCACGGTCTGGCTTACGTCGCGGTCGTCCTGATCTGCTGGACCCATCCAGCACCCCGGTTTACACGAATTACACATTGAAGCATCTAAAGAAGGATAAGAGGGATCATGGCCGACAATAGTCACGGCAGCCCGGATACGTCGGTCACCGTAGCTACGCCGGGCCAGGGCGGGGTCGACACGTTCACCAACCCGGGCCTCCCGCCGCACCGCCCGCGGCTTGCGGACACGGATCCACGTGCCGAGAAGAGGGCGGAGCGGCAGGTTGCCCTCCTGTTCTTCATCTCCGTACTCGGCACGCTCCTGTTCTTCTTTGCCTACTTCTTCATTCCGCTGAACGACACTATCGAGCAACTGCGGCTTCAGAACCTCGCCCTCGGCCTGGGCACCGCCTTCGCGATGCTGGGCATCGGCGTCGGCATCGTCCACTGGGCCAAGACGCTCATGCCTGACCACGAGCTGACCGAGGAACGCCACGCCGTTACCGACGAGAAGGACCGCGCGGAGGCCGAGCAGATCGTCGGCACGATCCTCGACGAGAGCGGCATCAAGCGCCGCCCGCTGATCCGCAACACCCTCATCGGTGCGGCGCTCCTGGCCCCGCTGCCCGCCATCGCGATCTTCCGCGATCTCGGCCCGCTGCCGGGTGACGCCCTGAAGCACACCTTCTGGGACGCCGGCATGCGCCTCACCCGTGACCCCAGCGGAACCCCGATCAAGGCCTCGGACGTCACCGTCGGTTCGGCCTTCCACGTCATCCCCGAAGGCCTCAACGAGGCCGAGAACAAGCTCGAGGAGAAGGCGAAGGCTGTTGTCCTGCTGATGCGCCTGGACCCCGAATCCCTGAACCCCTCGGAAGGCCGGGAGGACTGGGGATACGACGGAATTGTTGCGTATTCTAAGATCTGCACGCACGTTGGCTGCCCGGTAGCGCTCTACGAACAGCAGACCCACCACCTGCTGTGCCCGTGCCACCAGTCGACCTTTGACCTCGAACAAGAGTGCAAGGTCATCTTCGGCCCGGCCGCACGACCGCTCCCCCAGCTTCCCATCGACGTTGACGATGAGGGCTACCTCATTGCCAGGAGCGATTTCCAAGAACCCGTAGGACCTAGTTTCTGGGAGCGAGGCTGACCATGAGCAGCTCAACCGCGATAAACGCCTACCAACCAAAAACCCGCGTCGGCCGGGTCACCAACTTCGTCGACTCACGGGTCGGCGGCTCCGGAATGGTCAAGGAGTTCGGCCGGAAGATCTTTCCGGACCACTGGACCTTCATGTTCGGCGAGGTGGCGCTGTACACCTTCGTCATCCTGCTGATCTCGGGGACCTTCCTCACCTTCTTCTTCGACCCCTCGATGGCGGAGACACACTACGACGGCAGCTACCTGCCCCTGCGTGGTGTTGAGATGTCGGTGGCCTACGCCTCCTCGCTGGACATCTCCTTCGACGTCCGCGGCGGCCTCTTCATGCGCCAGGTGCATCACTGGTCGGCGCTGCTGTTCGTTGCAGCGAACGCCGTGCACATGCTCCGCGTCTTCTTCACCGGTGCGTTCCGCCGCCCCCGCGAGCTCAACTGGGTCGTCGGCACCACGCTTCTCATCATGGGCCTGGCCGCCGGCTTCACCGGCTACTCGCTCCCCGATGACCTGCTGTCCGGCAACGGCCTGCGCATCATCGACGGCGTCGTGAAGTCCATCCCGGTGGTCGGAACCTACATCAGCTTCTTCCTCTTCGGTGGAGAGTTCCCCGGCACCGCGATCATCGGACGTCTCTACGTCCTTCACATCCTCCTAATCCCGGCCGTCATCCTGCTGCTGATCGGTATGCACCTGTTCATGGTGGTCATCCACAAGCACACCCAGTACCCCGGCCCGGGACGCACCAACACCAACGTCGTTGGCTACCCGGTCGGCCCGGTCTACGCCGCAAAGGCCGGTGGATTCTTCTTCATCGTCTTTGGCATCGTCGCCGCCATCTCCGCAGCGTTCACGATCAACCCGATCTGGAACTACGGCCCGTACGACCCCTCCCCCGTGTCGGCAGGTACGCAGCCCGACTGGTACATCGGCTGGGTCGACGGCGCGCTGCGCCTCATGCCGGGTACCGTGGGGAACTGGGACTTCGAGTGGAACATTCCGTTCCCCTGGGGCGTCAACACGCTCTCGCTGAACGTGCTCTTCCCGGCGCTCGTGCCGGCTGGCATCGTCTTCACCCTGATGCTCGCCTGGCCTTGGATCGAGTCCTGGGTGACCAAGGACAAGCGGGAACACCACCTGCTCGACCGTCCCCGCAACGCCCCCACCCGCACCGGGGTCGGCGTCGCCGGCGTCGTGTTCTACTGCGTCATGTGGGCCGCTGCGAGCTCCGACCTGATCGCTACGCACTTCCTCGTCTCCCTGAACGACGTGACCTACTGGCTGCGGATCCTCGTGGTCGTCGGCCCGATCATCGGCTTCATGATCGCCCGCCGCGTGGCCCTGGCCCTGCAGCGCAAGGACCGCGAGATCGCCCTGCACGGCCGGGAGACCGGGCGCATCGTCCGCCTGCCGCACGGCGAGTTCATCGAGGTGCACGAGCCGGTCGACGAGTACAAGCGCTACCAGCTGGTCAGCTTTGAGTCCCCGCAGGTCTACGCCCCCGTGGCGGATGCCAACGGCCACGTCAGCCGCTCGGAGAAGCTGCGCAGCCGCGCATCACGGTTCTTCTTCGAGGACCGGGTCGCCCCGGTCACTCCGTCGGAACTGACCGCGGCGCACTCCGGTCACCACGGCGAGATCGCGGGCGCCCAGGACCGGGAGTCGATCGCAAGCCACTAGGCCGGCCGCACCGCCAGCCTGAAAGGGCCCGGACAGCATTCGCTGTCCGGGCCCTTTTGCATCCCCCCGGCGTCGAAACTGCAGATCACCACGCTTCCGCGCGTTCTGAGCGTGGTTACGTGCCAACTCGGCGGGGCTATTGCTGTGCCAGCGCTGCCTACGCGTGGGCCGTCGACTTCCGTCCCCGTCAGCAGCGCCGGCGACGGCGACGTCGAGGCCCGCCCTACACCATCGCCCCTAAGCGCAGATGACGCCGACTCTGCAGATCACCACGCTTCCGCGCGTTCTAAGGGTGGTCGTCTGCCAAATCGACGGGGCTGTTGCTGTGCCAGCGCTCCCACGCGCGACCCGTCGACGTCCACCGGCGCCCGGCGCCGGCGACGGCGACGTCGAGGCCCGCCCTACACCACCGCCCCTAAGCGCAAATGACGCCGAATCTGCAGATCGCCACGCTTCCCCGCGTTCTAAGGGTGGTTATCTGCCAACTCGACGGATGTTGCTTGCCGGCGCTCCCTATTCGAGAGCGCACACGACGTCGAAACTGCAGATGACCACGCTTCCGCGCGATCTGAGCGTGGTTAGGTGCCAACTCGGCGGGGATATTGCGACGCCAGGACGCGCGGCCGGCGGCCCAGCGCGCCCGAAGTCCCCAACGCGCCCGAAGTCCCCAACGCATGGCAGGACGCGAGGAGCGCACGGGAGGACGCGAGGAGGGCGCGAGGAGGGCGCAGGGAGGCGCGAGAGGAGCGCACAGGAAGACCCTACAAGCCCCAGGAGCTACCGGGAGGGCGGAGGTGGCCTAGCGCAGCCTGTTGGAGGTGTACGCCCGTGGCGTGCGCACGCCGGGGCGCTGCAGCGGCACCCAGAGCTTGTAGCGGTCGGCCCGGTAGTAGGACACGGAGTAGTCAACCATGGCGCGGGCAACGTAGGCGTGGCGCTGGATCTTGAGCAGCGGAGCACCCATCTCGACGTTCAGGAGGCGTGCTATGGACGGTGAGGCCGCCGTCGCCTCGATGGTGTCCTCCCCCCACTCCATGACCAGCCCGTACTTCTCGCTCAGAACGTTGTAGAGGGAAGCCGGCGGAGGGTCATCGAGGATTCCCCGCACCCGGTGCGCCGGAATGAAGTTCTCGTCGACGCTCATGGGCTCGCCGTCGGCGAGCAGCTGCCGCCGGAAACGCACCACCGGCTGCCCCAGCTCGAGCTGCAGTTCCCGCGCGATCAGGGGTGTGGCGCCGATCTGCTCGAAGCTGAGCACGTGCGCATCCGGGACCATGCCCCGGCGGAGCATCTCCTCGCTGTAGGAGGTGAGCTTCATCTGCAGGTCCACCTTTGCATGGGCCACGAACGTCCCCAGGCCCACGATCCGCTCCAGGACTTCCTCGGCGACCAGGGCGTCGATCGCGTGGCGCACCGTCATCCGGGCGACGCCGAAGTGCATGGACAGCTGGCGCTCGGAGGGAATCGGCGAGCCGGGCGCGGCCCGCTCTAGGATGTAGGACCTCAGTATTTCGCGCAACTGCACGTGCTTGGCCACGGGTGAGGCCTCATCGAGGACCGGCACCCCTAGGAGCTTAGGAGCGGTCGCCGCCACAATTGCCAGCTTTCCATGGTGGTAGTTCCGGGGCCCGGCAGCCGACCGCCGGGTGGTTCCGAGTCTATCGAAATTCTTCCGCGGCGGCGGTGCCCCGAAACGCCGAAGGACCCGCACCGGGGTGCGGGTCCTTCGGGTTCTGCGGGGTTGGGAGCTTAGTGGGCGTGTGCCCCGCGGCTGTACTCGTACACCCAGCCGACCAGGGCGATCACGGTGAAGCCAAGGCCGATGTAGAGAATCCACCAGCCGGCTGCCAGCCCGAGGAATCCGGCCGCGGCCGACAGGCCGAGGAACAGGGGCCACCAGCTCCAGGGGCTGAAGTGCCCCTGCTCGCCGGAGCCTTCGTGGATCTCGGCGTCGAGCCGGTCCTCCGGCCGCATGCCGACCCTCTTGCCGGTGAACCCGAGGTAGAACCCGATCATGAGCGCCAGGCCACCGGTCAGGTACAGCCCGAGGAACCCAACGGGTTCCTGCCATTCCACGAGGAACCCGTAGATGGTGCCGACCAGGAAGAAGAACGGCGCGAGGAGGGAGAAGAGGCGTGTCTCAATTTTCACTGGGTGGCGTCCTTCCGGGAAGCGGCGCCGAGCAACTTGCCGGCGGCGGATTCGTCGGTGTGCTGCTGCTGGAGCTCCGGGTGGTGCAGGTCCAGCGCCGGGCGCTCCGAGCGGATCCGGGGCAGCGAGGTGAAGTTGTGGCGCGGCGGCGGGCAGGAGGTGGCCCACTCGAGCGAGGCACCGAAGCCCCAGGGATCATCAACTTCGACCTTCTTGCCGGTGCGCCAGGTGATGTACACGTTCCAGAAGAACGGGATCAGCGAGGCGCCGAGGACGAAGGAGGCGATGGTGGAGAACTGGTTCATCGCGGTGAAGCCGTCCTCGGGCAGGTAGTCCGCGTACCGGCGGGGCATGCCGATGACGCCCAGCCAGTGCTGGATGAGGAAGGTGCCGTGGAAGCCGAGGAACAGGAGCCAGAAGTGGATCTTGCCGAGGCGCTCGTTGAGCATCTTGCCCGTGAACTTGGGCCACCAGAAGTAGAAACCGGCGAACATCGCGAAGACGACGGTGCCGAAGACCACGTAGTGGAAGTGGGCGACCACGAAGTAGGTGTCCGAAACGTGGAAGTCCAGCGGAGGCGAGGCCAGGATGATGCCGGTCAGGCCGCCGAAGAGGAACGTCACCAGGAAGCCGAGGCTCCACAGCATCGGGGTTTCGAAGGTGATCGAACCGCGCCACATGGTGCCGATCCAGTTGAAGAATTTCACGCCGGTTGGGACGGCGATGAGCATCGTGGTGAAGGCGAAGAACGGCAGCAGCACCGCACCGGTGACGTACATGTGGTGGGCCCACACGGTGACCGAGAGGGCGGCGATGGCGATCGTCGCGTAGACGAGGCCCTTGTAGCCGAAGATGGGCTTGCGGCTGAAGACCGGGAAGATCTCGGAGACGATGCCGAAGAACGGCAGGGCGATGATGTACACCTCGGGGTGTCCAAAGAACCAGAACAGGTGCTGCCAGAGGATGGCGCCACCGTTTTCGGGGTCGAAGATGTGGGCACCGAAGCGGCGGTCCGCACCAAGGGCGAACAGCGCGGCGGCCAGCGGCGGGAACGCCATGAGGACGAGGATGGCCGTCACCAGGGTGTTCCAGGTGAAGATCGGCATCCGCCACATGGTCATGCCCGGGGCGCGCATGCAGATGATCGTGGTGATGAAGTTGACGGAACCGAGGATGGTGCCGAAGCCCGACAGCGCGAGGCCGAACACCCACAGGTCACCGCCGACGCCCGGCGAGAACGTCGTGCTCGACAGCGGCGTGTACGCGAACCAGCCGAAGGACGCAGCCCCCTGCGGGGTGATGAAGCCGGAGACGGCGACGGTGCTGCCGAAGAGGAAGAACCAGAACGCCAGCGCGTTCAGGCGCGGGAAGGCGACGTCGGGTGCGCCGATCTGCAGAGGCATGATGACGTTCGCGAACCCGGCAAACAGCGGGGTGGCGAACATCAGCAGCATGATCGTGCCGTGCATCGTGAACAGCTGGTTGTACTGCTCCTTGGTCTGCAGGATCTGCAGACCGGGCTCGAACAGCTCGGCCCGGATCACCAGCGCCATGACCCCGGCAAAGCAGAAGAAGACGAAGGAGGCGATCAGGTACATGTACCCGATGGTCTTGTGGTCGGTCGAGGTGATCCAGTTGACGACGATGCGGCCTTTGGAGCGCGGTACGACGCGTGGAGCGGCTACTGTGCCGGCTTCCTCAAGTGTGTATTCGTAGGTGGACATCAGCTGCTCCTGGCAGGGTCAAAGTCGGGGTCGGTGTCCGGGTAGGAGTCGCGGTCATACTCGTCACCGAGCTGGCCGTCCTCGAGGGTTTCCATCCGGGCGTCGAACTCCTCCTGAGAGACGACTGCCACGTTGAAAAGCATTTCCGAGTGGTACTGGCCGCAGAGTTCGGCGCATTTTCCATCAAACGTCCCCTCCTGGGTGGGGGTGAGGTTGATGTAGTTGACGCGGCCAGGGTAGAGGTCACGCTTCTGCAGGAAGGCCGGCACCCAGAAGGAGTGCTGGACGTCGCGGGCGCGGAGCTGAAGCTCGACGCTCTTGTTGACCGGCAGGTAGAGGGTGGGCAGCTTGTCCGGGATGCCGGGCTCGCCGGTCAGCTCGGCCTGCACTCCGGTGGAGTACTTGTTTTCCTTCACGTAGTTGAAGTCCCAGGACCACTGCTTGCCGCGGACGTCGATGATCACGTCGGGGTTCTCAACGCGGGTGTCGATGATGCCCTGGTCGCGCTGGGTGAAGTAGAAGAACACCAGCACCATGAACAGCGGGATGGTCAAGTAGAAGATCTCGAGTGGCAGGTTGTAGCTGAGCTGGCGCGGGTAGCCGGTGTCATTGCGCCGGCGCCGGTAGGCAACCATGCACCAGATGATGAGGCCCCAGGTGATGACGCCGACCACGAGAGCCGCGATCCATGAATTCACCCACAGGTCGGTGATCAGCCCGGTGTGGTTGGTGGTGTTCCTGTCCCCCGGCAGCCAGCCATTCTGGGCTTCCGTTGAACAACCGGACAGCAACAGCGCCCCGGCCAGCGAAATGCTGGAAATCTTTGCGATCCTGGCGCTCTTGCCGCCGGTTCGGTCCTGCGAACTCACAGACGGACCATCCTTTTCTACGTGCGTTGCCACCCGCGATCTGATGCAGTTCGGGGTGCCCCTCCAGTTTTACTACTCACTGTAGAGCTTACCCGCCGTCGAAGCCATCGTGTGACATGCGAAAGGGCCCGTGGCGTGCCTTTCAGCGTGCCACGGGCCCCCCAAAACCGCAGGTCAGTGGAAGGAATCACCACAGGCGCAGGATCCGCCGGCGTTCGGGTTGTCGATGGTGAATCCCTGCTTGGAGATGGTGTCCTCGAAGTCGATCGAGGCACCGGAGAGGTAGGGAACGCTCATCTTGTCAACGATTACTTCAACGCCGTCGAAGTCGCGCACGGCGTCGCCGTCGAGGACCCGCTCGTCGAAGTACAGCTGGTAGATCAGGCCGGAGCAGCCGCCGGGCTGGACGGCCACGCGGAGGCGGAGGTCGGTCCGGCCTTCCTGCTCGAGAAGGCTGCGCACCTTGCCTGCGGCGACCTCGGAGAGCTGCACATCGTGCTCGGGAAGCGAAGCCGTCGTCTCGTCGGGGGCCGTGGTGGTCTCTGGCGTGGTGGTGCTCATGGTGTCTCTCCTAGCCTGGATCCGTTGCTGAACACCGCTTGCGGCGTTCTGGAGTCCCTTCCATGGTACGCCGCGCATCCCGCGCGGTTAACACCGGAGGCGCGTGAGTGGGGACACCCTGCTCCCCCGGCCGCAGCGGTGGCCTGCCGGCGGAGGAGCAGGGCGGTCCGGTCAGGAGTTGGAGAGGCCGCCCGCGTTGATGCGGGCGAGCAGCAGCGCTTCGGCGAGCACGGCCCGCTCGAACTCCGCAAGGTGCAGGGATTCGTTGGCGCTGTGCGCCCGCGAATCCGGGTCCTCCACCCCGGTGATCAGGATCTGGGCCGCCGGGAAGAGTTCGGTCAGGTCGGCGATGAACGGGATGGAGCCGCCCATTCCGGCTTCGACGGCCTCTACGCCCCAGGCTTCCTCCAGTGAGGCGAGGGCGAGCCGCGCTGCGGGGGCGGAGGTGTCGGTCGAGAACGGGCTGCCGGTCTCGCCGGGGGTGAAGGTGACGCGGGCGCCGAAGGGCGCAGCGGCCTCGACGTGGGCCCGGACCGCCTGCATCGCCTGCTCCGGGTCCTGCCCGGGTGCCAGCCGGAGGCTGAACTTGGCACGGGCCCGCGGCAGGAGCGTGTTTGAGGACAGCGCGACGCTGGGCATGTCCATGCCGATGATCGACAGGGCCGGCTTGTGCCACAGGCGGGAGGCGATCGACCCGGTGCCCGCGAGCTGCACACCGTCGAGGACGGAACTGTCGGCCCGGTAGTCCTCCTCCTTGTAGTCGACCGTGGCGTTGTCGCCGCCGGCCAGGCCGGCGATCGCGATGTCGCCGGCGTCGTCGTGGAAGGTCGCGATCAGCCGGGCCAGGAGGGTCGGCGCGTCGAGGACGGGGCCGCCGAACATGCCGGAGTGGACGGCGTGGTCGAGCACCTGGACCTCGATAGTGCCGTCGACGAGGCCGCGGAGGCTGGTGGTCAGGGCGGGAACGCCGACCTTCCAGTTGCTGGAGTCCGCGACGACGATGCCGTCGGCCTCCAGCAGGTCGCGGTGGGTCTCCAGGAACGTGCGGAAGGTCGGCGACCCGGCCTCCTCCTCCCCCTCGATGAACAGGGTGACCCCGACGCCGAAGCGGTCGCCCAGCACCTCGGTGAGGGCGCGGAGGGCGCCGACGTGGGCCATGACGCCTGCCTTGTCGTCGGCCGCTCCCCTGCCGTAGAGGCGGCCGTTGCGTTCGACGGCGGTGAAGGGGTCGCTCTCCCACAGGTCCGGATCGCCCGGGGGCTGGACGTCGTGGTGCGCGTACAGCAGCACGGTCGGCTGGCCCGGTGCCGCCGGGCGGCGGGCGACGACGGCGGGCCCGCCGGGGACGCCGTTGTTGTCGACGCGCAGGATCTGCACGTCCTCGACGCCGGAGTCACGGATCAGCGCGGCGATGGCCTCGGCGCTGCGGTCGAGTTCGCTCGCGTCGAAGGCCTCCCAGGCGATGCCCCGGATGCCGACGAGGGCCTTGAGCTGGTCGACGGTGGCGGGGAAGGCGGCGGAGACGCTGCGGCGCAGCTCCTCCGCCGGATGGTCGGGGAGGGAGGACGGCGCGTTGGCCGGTTCGGGAGAAGTCATGTCTCGACCCTACACACGCTCCTGCCGGCCCCGCAGCCCCGGGCGGGCGTCCCCGGGAGCGCGCCGGCGGGTGGGCTACCCGTACAGGTGAGGGCCCTCCGACAGGTATCCTGAGGGGGTGTTTGGACGAAAGAAGGACGCCCCCGTGGCCCAGGATGTCATTGACCGCGCGAGCCGCGAGCGGGAGGACCGTCAGCGCAGCGCCGGCAAGGGCGCGCCCACGCCGAAGCGCAGCGTCCAGCAGGCCGCCCGCAAACGGCCGCTGGTTCCCGAGGACCGCCGGGCGGCGCGCAGCCAGAGCCGCAACGCCGCCGCCGAGCAGCGCCTGCGGATCCGGGAGGCCCTGAACACCGGCGAGGAGCGGTACCTGCCGCTGCGGGACAAGGGCCCGAACCGCCGCTACATCCGGCAGTTCGTCGACGCCCGCTGGAATCTCGGCGAGTTCCTCATGATCGCCGCGCTCATCTTCGTCGTGCTCAGCTTCATCCAGACCGTCGAGGTGCAGAGCGCCGTGCTGCTCGGGTTCTGGGTGCTGATCATGGCCGTGATCGTCGACTGCTTCTTCCTGCGCCGCACGCTGAAGAAGCGCCTCACGGCAAAATTCGGGGCCCCGAACGCGGGTGACCTCTGGTACGGGGTAACGCGGGCCCTGCAGCTGCGCCGGCTGCGGCTCCCCAAGCCCCAGGTCAAGCGCGGGGACTACCCCGTCTAGCCGGCAGTTCGACCGGGTCCGATCCGGCGCCCCGCGCCCGCACCCTCGTCCGCGCCCGGTCCCTGCAGGGGCCGGGCGCGGTTGGTTAACCCGGGTGGTTCGAATTCGGGCGTTGTTTAGTCCCGGCGGCTGCGGAAGGCCCGGGCGAGCCCGCGGTTGATCCGCGCCGCCCACAGTGGACCCTCATAGAGGAAGGCGGTATAGCCCTGAACCAGGGTGGCGCCGGCGTCGAGCCGTTCAAGGACATCTTCGGCGGTCTCCACCCCGCCCACCGACACGATGGGAAGGTCCTCCCCGGCGGCGGCGCGGAGGCGCTTGAGCACCTCGAGGGAGCGCTGCTTCAGGGGCGCTCCACTCAGCCCGCCGACGCCCTTGGACATCACGGTTGCGTCGTCGGTGGTGAGTCCGCTGCGGGTGATGGTCGTGTTGGTGGCAACGATGCCGTCGAGCTTCAGGTCGAGGGCCAGGGCGGCGATGTCGTCGATGTCGGAGTCCATCAGGTCCGGAGCGATCTTCACCAGCAGGGGCACGTGCCGGCCCGCCGCCTCGTCGGCCTTGGCACGCACCGCCTTCAGGAGCGGGCGCAGCGATTCGACGTTCTGCAGGAGCCGCAGGCCCGGGGTGTTGGGTGAGCTGACGTTCACGACGAGGTAGTCCGCCGCCGGCGCCACCGCCTCGGTGCTGAGCAGGAAGTCGCCGACGGCGTCGGCGAGGTCGACGGCCTTGGTCTTGCCGATGTTCACTCCGACGATGGGACGGTTCGAGCGGTAGGTGCGCTCGAGCCGGGCCCGCGCCGCGGCGAGCCGGGGGGCCACGGCGGCCGCGCCGTCGTTGTTGAAGCCCATCCGGTTGATGACCGCGCGGTCGGCCTCGAGGCGGAACAGGCGCGGCTTCGGATTGCCGGGCTGGGCCCTGCCGGTGACGGTCCCCACCTCGATGTGCCCGAAGCCCAGGGCCGTCAGCGCCGAAATGCCGTGGCCGCCCTTGTCGAAGCCGGCGGCCAGGCCGAAGGGTGAGGGGAACACGACGCCGAAGGCGGTGGTCTGCAGGTCGGCGCGCGGGCTGCAGTAGCGCCGCAGCAGCCAGCCGGCCGGAGTCCGGCCCACCAGCCGGATCAGCCCGAAGCCGATCCGGTGCGCGCGCTCCGCGTCCATGCGGGAGAAGGCGAGGCGGAAGAAGGCCGGATAGATCTGCATGCTCTAAAGTTCCCATGAGGACAGCCGCCCGAACAACTCGGACGGGACTTTTCGGAAGAACCGGGGGCAATGGAGAGAACGTGGGAGCCCGATCACCTCGGCCCGGCCTACGGCAGGCTCACGCTCGATCTTGAGCCCGACGAGGAGGGGCCCTGCTGCGCGACGCTTGTCGCCCACCGTGGTGTGCCCGCGCGCCGGCCCGCGGACCGCTTCCGCCGGGCCCTCGGGGCGGCGCTGGCCCGGGCCTCCGGCCGGACCCCGGAGCCG
Source organism: Arthrobacter sp. MSA 4-2 (assembly GCF_016405885.1). GTDB lineage: Bacteria > Actinomycetota > Actinomycetes > Actinomycetales > Micrococcaceae > Arthrobacter_D. The sequence goes on from NZ_JAEKGC010000002.1 coordinate 126,932, forward strand.
CGGCGGATTCCGGCCCTGCTCTACCTTCACGGATGGAGCGACTACTTCTTTCACACCGAACTGGCCGAGTTCTGCGCGGAGCGGGGCATCGAGTTCTTCGCCCTCGACCTGCGCAAGTACGGCAGGAGCCTGCGGGAGTGGCAGACGCCGGGCTACGTGCGGGACCTGCAGGAATACGACTCGGACCTGGAGGCGGCCCTCGCCGCGGTGCAGGAGGAGATCCGGTCGCGCCACGGGCCCGGCGCGGTGGTGGAGCTGAATCTGATGGCCCACTCGACGGGTGCCCTGACCGCGGTGTTGTGGGCGGACCGGCATCCCGGCCGGGTCGCCTCCCTGATCCTCAACAGTCCCTGGCTCGACACCCAGGGCAGCGCGCTGTTCCGCAACACCACCCAGGGCCTGCTCGAACCCCTCGTGAGGTTCCGGCCCAAGGCACGCCTGCGGCTGCCCGAGTTCGGCTACTACTGGCGGAGCATCAGCAGTGAGGCCGACGGCGAGTGGAACCTTGACCGACGGTGGCGCCCGGAGTTCGGCTTCCCGATCCGGGCCGGGTGGCTCACCGCGGTGCTCGCCGGCCACGCAGCCGTCGCCCGGGGGCTGTCCCTCGAGGTGCCGGTGCTGGTGCTCGCCTCGGCCCGCTCGGCGGTCAGCCCGACCTGGAGTACGGCAATGCTCGAAGCGGACAGCATCCTCGACGTGTCGGTGATGGTCCGCCGGGCCACCGGCCTGGGCCGCAGGGTCACCCTTTCACGGTTCGACGGCGCCCTTCACGACGTCCTGCTGTCCCGCCCGGAGGTGCGTGCCGAGGTCTATGCCGAACTCGACCGCTGGCTGCGGTACGCCGGCCCGGCCGCGCGGAGGTAAGGGTCCGGGCGTCGGGCGGGCGTCGGGCGGCCGGGTCTCAGGCGGGCAGGCCCGCGGCGGCGTCGACGGCGCCTCCGTAGCGGCGGTCGCGGGAGGCATACTCCTCGATGGCCCGCCACAGGGTCCGCCGGTCCACGTCGGGCCACAGCGTGTTCATGAACACCATCTCGGCGTAGGCGGACTGCCACAGCAGAAAGTTCGAAAGCCGCTGCTCGCCGGAGGTGCGCAGGAAGAGGTCGACGTCGGGAAGGTCGGGTTCGTCGAGGAAGCGCTGAATGGTCTTCTCGTTCACCGAGGACGCCCGGAGGTTCCCCGCGGCAACCTCCTCGGCGATGGCCCGCGCCGCGTCGGCGATTTCCGCCCGGCCGCCGTAGTTGACGCACATGGTGAGCGTGCACGTCGAGTTGCCCCGGGTCTGTTCCTCGGCCTCTTCGAGCTCTGCGATCACCGAGCGCCACAGGCGCGGCCGCCGTCCGGCCCACCGGATGCGCACCCCCCACTCGTTGAGCTGGTCACGCTGCCGGCGCAGCACGTCCTTGCTGAAGCCCATCAGGAACCGCACCTCCTCCGGGGAGCGCTTCCAGTTCTCGGTGGAGAAGGCGTACACCGACACGTGCTGAACGCCGATCTCGATGGCCCCGGCCATGACATCGAGCAGCGCGGCTTCCCCCGCCCGGTGCCCTTCGGTGCGGGGCAGGCCGCGCTCGTTGGCCCAGCGTCCGTTCCCATCCATCACGATGGCGACATGCCGCGGCACCAGCTCCGCGGGCAGGCGCGGAGGCCGCGCCCCGCTCGGGTGCGGCCAGGGTGCCGTCGGCGAAGGGGAAGGGGTTCGGTTCGGGGTCACACACGCTCCACATGTCGAAGGGATTTCACGGCCCGCTCAAGGTGCCATTGAAGATACACCGCCACGAGCCCGGCCGCCTCGCGGCGGGCCGGGTTCTCGGAGGCATCGGCGGCGGCCCAGTCCCCCGACAGCAGGGCTGCCAGCAGCTCCATGGTGCCGGGCGCCGGCGACGCCGACCCGGGCGGCCTGCAGGCGGAGCACACGGCCCCGCCGAGGGGCGCCGAGAACGCCGAGTGCGGACCGGGTTCTCCGCACCGGGCGCAGTCGGTGAAGCTCGGCGCCCAGCCGGCCGTGGCCAGGGCCCGCAGCAGGTAGGAATCGAGGATCAGTTCGGAGGGGTGCAGCCCGCGGCTGAGCGCAGAGAACGCGCCGGCGACCAGGCCGTACTGGGCGCTGGCGGCCTCCCCGTCGGTGTCGGTGAGGCGCTCGGCCGTCTCGGCAATGGCGGCCGCCGCGGTGTACCGGCCGTAATCGGCCGCGATGCCGTGCCCGTAGGCGCCCTTGGTCTGCGCCTGCGTGATCACATCGAGGTTCCGCCCGGAGGCCAGCTGCAGGTCCACCGCCATGAACGGCTCAAGCCGCGAGCCGAACTTGCTGCTGGTACGCCGCACGCCCTTGGCGACGGCCCGCACCTGCCCGTGCTCGCGGGTGAGCAGGACGATGATGCGGTCCGCCTCCCCCAGCTTGTAGGTCCGCAGCACCACGCCTTCGGCGCGGTAGGTACGGGAAGCTGACATTTTGGACATACTCCAAGTCTCCCACCAACGGGGGAGGAAGGGCCCTAGGCGCTGTCCCGCACGGCGCGGTTGACGGCGGAGATGACCGCCTTGAGCGCCGCCATCGTGGTGTTCGCGTCGATGCCGACACCCCACAGCACCCGCCCGCCGACGGCGCACTCGACGTACGCCGCGGCGCGTGCGTTCCCGCCAGCAGACAGGGCGTGCTCGGTGTAATCGAGGACCCGCACGTCCACGCCGTCCTGCCCGAGGATGTCGAGCAGCGCGTCGATCGGCCCGGTGCCCTCGGCCGAGCGCCGCTGCTGCACGCCGTTGACCATCAGCGTGGCGGTGAGCTTCAGGGAGCCGTCTCCGGCGGTGTCGGTGTTGACCGAAGTGAGCTCGTAGTGGCCCCAGCGGGTGCCGCCGTCGGCCCGGGCCGGCAGGTACTCGTCCTGGAAGACCGTCCACAGCTCGGAACCGCTGATCTCCCCGCCGACGGTCTCCGTGCGCCGCTGCACAACGGCGGAGAATTCGATCTGCGCCCGCCGCGGCAGGTCGAGGCTGTGCTCATGCTTCAGCAGGTACGCGACCCCGCCCTTGCCCGACTGGGAGTTCACGCGGATGACGGCCTCGTAGCTGCGTCCGATGTCCTTCGGGTCGATCGGCAGGTAGGGAACCGCCCACGGGATTTCGTCGACGCTGACGCCGGCGGCCCCGGCGTCGCGCTCCATCGCCTCGAAGCCCTTCTTGATGGCGTCCTGGTGGGAGCCGGAGAAGGCGGTGAACACGAGGTCCCCGCCGTAGGGGGATCGCTCGGGCACGGAGAGCTGGTTGCAGTATTCGGCGGTGCGCCGCACGGAGTCCATGTCGGAGAAGTCGATCTGGGGGTCGATGCCCTGGCTGTAGAGGTTCATGCCGAGGGTCACCAGGTCGACGTTGCCGGTGCGCTCCCCGTTGCCGAACAGGCAGCCCTCGATGCGGTCGGCGCCGGCGAGGTAGCCGAGCTCCGCCGCCGCCACGCCGGTGCCCCGGTCGTTGTGCGGGTGGAGCGAGAGGATGATGTTGGAGCGGTTCTCCAGGTTGCGGCTCATCCATTCGATGGAGTCCGCGTACACGTTCGGGGTGGCCATCTCCACGGTTGCCGGCAGGTTCAGGATCATCTGGCGGTCCGCCGAGGCCTCAAACACCGCAGCCACCTCGTTGCTGATGCGGGCGGCGAACTCGAGTTCGGTCCCGGTGAACGACTCGGGCGAGTATTCGTAGGTGACCAGGGTGTTCTTCAGGCTCTCCTCGAACTTCCTGCAGAGCCGCGCGCCGGTCAGGGCGATGTCGACGATGCCGTCGCGGTCCTGGTTGAACACCACACGCCGCTGCAGGATCGAGGTTGAGTTGTAGAGGTGCACTATCGCGCGGTCGGCGCCCTCAAGGGACTCGTAGGTCCGCTCGATGAGGTGCTCGCGCGCCTGGGTGAGGACCTGGATACTGACATCGTCGGGGATGCGGTCGCCTTCGATGAGCTGGCGGACGAAGTCGAAGTCGGTCTGCGACGCCGACGGGAACCCGACCTCGATCTCCTTGTAGCCCATCTTCACCAGCAGGTCGAACATCTTGTGCTTGCGCTCGGGGCTCATGGGGTCGATCAGTGCCTGGTTGCCGTCCCGCAGGTCCACCGCGCACCAGCGCGGGGCCTTGGTGATGACTTTGTCCGGCCAGGTGCGGTCCGGGAGTTCAACGGTGATCTGATCCTGGAACGGGGTGTACTTCCAGAACGGCATTCCCGAACTCAGCTGTGCGTTTTGCATGACGATGGGCCTTTTCTCTTGAACCGTTTAGAGGCTGGCGGCCGGGCAACACAGACACCGCAGCGAGGGTTGGCCTGTAGCTCGAAAGTCCTAGGAGGCCTCGCCGCGGCACATAAGAAGAGTCGTCTTTGCGCGCACAATCTCACGATAGCACGCGCATAGGATGGCTTTAAGGGGCGTCCGGCGCCTCCGGAAAACGGCTCCGCCGCCGTATGGCCGGCCCGCCGCCCCGGGCGCGCCGCACGTCGAACATTCAGAAGAGGGAGTAGCGATGAAGCCCGCCGGCAGCGAAGAACACGCCGCAAAGGACCCCGTCCGCGCACAGGACGACCTGTTCCGGTACGTCAACAGCGAGTGGCTGGGGAACACGGAGATACCCGCGGACCGTGCCCGGGAGGCGGTGTTCACCCAGCTGGCCGACGCCGCCGAGCTCGCGGTGCGCGGGATTGTCGAGTCCGCGGCCTCCGCCTCCGACGTTGACGGTTCGCTGGCGAAGATCGGCACGCTCTACGCGGACTTCATGGACACCGACCGCGTCGAGGCCCTGGGCATCACCCCGGTGCAGGAGCGGCTGGCCCGGATCGAAGCGGTGACCGACATCGGCGGCTTCGTGCGCCTCTCGGCCGAGCTGACGCGCAGCGGCGTGCAGGGCCTGACCGCGCCCTACGTGAGCAACGACGCCGGAAACCCCGAACGCTACCTGCTGCACCTCTACCAGTCGGCGCTGGGCATGCCGGATGAGTCGTACTACCGGGAGGAGCGCTTCGCCGAATCTCGGACGAAGTACACGGAGCTCCTGGAGACGCTGCTCGGCCTGGCCGGCACCGCCGTCCCGGGTGCCGCTGCGGCTGCCGTCTTCACCCTCGAGACCCGCCTCGCTGCCGCGTCGATGAGCACCGTGGACAGGCGCGACCCGCAGAAGACCTACAACCTCTCCACCCTGGCCGAGGCGGCCGGGCTGGCTCCCTTCACCGGGCCGTGGCTCGACACGGTGACCGGCGATCCGGCCCTGGCCGCGGAACTGGTGGTCTCCCAGCCCGCCTACCTGGCAGCGGTCGAGGCCGCCCTCGCCGAGGTCCCGCTGTCCACCTGGAAGCACTGGCTGACGACCCGGGTGCTGCTGCATGCGTCGGACTACCTCGACGAGCGCTTCGTCGATGCCGTCTTCGCCTTCTACGGAACGCACCTTGGAGGCACCCCCCAGCTGAAGGACCGGTGGAAGCGCGCGGTGTCCCTGGTCGAGGGGGCACTGGGCGAAGCGGTCGGCCAGGAGTACGTTCAGCGCCACTTCCCCGGCAATGCCAAGGAGAAGATGCTGGAGCTTGTCGCGAACCTGATCAAGGCCTACGAGCTCAGCATCGACTCGCTCGAGTGGATGACCGACGAGACCCGCGCCCGGGCCCAGGAAAAGCTTTCACTGTTCACCACCAAGATCGGCTACCCCGACGAATGGATCGACTACGGTCCGCTCGTGATCGAGGCCGGGGACCTCTACGGCAACGTGTGCCGGGCCTACGAGTTTGAACACGTACGCCAGCTGAACCGGCTGGGCGGCCCGATCGACCGTGGAGCCTGGCTGATGACCCCGCAGACGGTCAACGCCTACTACATGCCGACGATGAACGAGATCGTGTTCCCTGCGGCCATCCTGCAGCCGCCGTTCTTTGACCTCGACGCCGACCCCGCCGACAACTATGGAGCGATCGGGGCCGTGATCGGCCATGAGATCGGCCACGGCTTCGACGACAAGGGCTCCCAGTTCGACGGCCGGGGAGCCCTTGAGAACTGGTGGTCCGACGCCGACCGGACCGCATTCGACGCCCTCACCTCGCGGCTCGTGGACCAGTACGCGGCGTTGTCCCCCACAGAGGCGCCGGACCTCACCGTCAACGGGGAGCTGACACTCGGCGAGAACATCGGCGACCTCGGCGGCCTGGGCATCAGCTACACCGCCTACCGGCTGAGCCTCGGCGGGCAGGACGCTCCGGTGATCGACGGGCAGACTGGGACCCAGCGGTTCTTTGCCTCATGGGCGCGGTGCTGGCGCCAGAAGATCCGCCCGGAGGAGGCGTCGCGCCGTATCACCGTCGACCCGCACTCCCCCAACGAGTTCCGCTGCAACCAGGTGGTGCGCAACCTCGATGAGTTCCACGACGCGTTCTCGGTCCGGCCCGGGGACGGACTGTGGCTCGAGCCGGAGGAGCGGGTGCGCATCTGGTGACCGTGAGCGGCACCGGCCCCGAAGGCCGGTGCCGCGCGTTCCCGTCCTAGAGTCCGGAGGCCGCCTGGCAGGTGGCCTGCTCCGCCGTCTGGCCCTTCAGGCCGTCGTCGAGGCCCGCCGAGGCGACCTTCGACCCTGAGGCGAAGTCGGCGCCGACCGACAGCTCGATGCCGGTGACCGCGGCGCTGGGCACGAGCTGGACATCGGCGATGCCGAACCGGGTCCCAAGTTCTGCCGCCGCCGCTTCGTACCCCGGCCCAAAGAGCACCTGGGTGGACGGGATTTCGGTCGACTGCAGCGTGTTGGCCAGCGTGTAGCCCTCGCCGCGGAGGATCTGCTGCAGTTCTGCGGCCCGATCGGGACTGTCGGTGCCGTTGACGACCAGCAGGGGCACCGACGCCGGGTCGATCGCCGGAGCCTCCGGCGACGCCGGGGCCGCGGGGGCGGCCGGTGAGGCCGGCGGGGAGGCAGGGGCGGTTCCGGCCCCGGGCGAGGCTGAGGCCGTGGGTTCCGGGCCGGTGAGGCTCCGGTCCTCGCGCAGGGCCGCGAACAGCTCCTCGGCGGGCCCGGGATCGAGTACCAGCCGGTTTGGATCCTGGTCCCACGGGATCGTCGGAAGCGTCACGAAGGCGATGTCGGCCAGGTCCACGTTCTTCACACGGTCGGCAAGCTTGAGGATCTCGGTGACCTGCGACAGGCCTTCGTCGACGGTGAGGTTCTTCGTGAGGGTCTCGGCAATCGAGTAGAGGCGGGGCAGGTTGGTCAGGGTTCCCTCTTCCTGGACCTTCCGGGCCAGGGAGGCCATGAACGACTGCTGGGCGCGGATGCGGCCCTCGTCCCCGCCGTCGCCAAATCCGTGGCGGGTCCGCAGGAACGCCAGGGCCTGGTCGCCCTCCACCTCGCTGGTTCCGGCGGGCAGGCTCAGCCCGGAGTATTCGTCCTCAACGGGTTCGGTGACGCAGACCTCGACGCCGCCGACGGCCTTGGACAGCTCCTTCACCGCATTAAAGTCGGCGTTCATGAAGTGGTCGACGCTGAGCCCGGTGAGCTCATTGACCGCGGCGACGGTGCAGCCGGGTCCACCGGAGTTCAGGGCCGTGTTCAGCTGGCCCAGATCCATGGCCGGGGACGGTTCGCCGGTCTCAGGGTCCTCGCAGCTCGGCAGCGGAACCAGGAGGTCCCGCGGGAGGCTGACCACCGAGACGCTCGAACGGTCAGCCGGGAGGTTCACCAGCAGCATCACGTCGGAGTTGCCGCTGCCGGAGGAGAGGTCCTCTCCCCCGATGAACTCGCCGCTGTTCCCGGTGCGGGTGTCGCTGCCGAGGATGAGGATCTGCACGGGGTCGGTGCTGAGGTCGACGGGAAGTTTATCCTCCTGGTCGGCACCGAGGTTCAGCGGCTGCGTCTCCACATTGGACTGCAGACGGAAGACCTGGACCGCGGCGAAGGCCGCCGCCGCGAGGAGCATCGCGGAAAGTGCAAAGGCCGCCGCCTGCAGCGCCCGCCGGCCCTTGGACCGGCGCAGGTGCCGGCCGGGCGGCGGACCGGCAGGAACCGGCGCCGATAAACCGCTTTGTTCACTCACGGATACAGCCTCCTTGGGCTCAGAATAGTACGGGCGGCGCCGTGCGCCACCAGAGGTCCTACAGGACCAACGAGAGTTTAAGCCAGGACGTGCCCGGTCAGAGATGTGCCCGTCAGAATCCGAGCCGGACCAGCTGCTTCGGGTCCCGCTGCCAGTCCTTCGCGATCTTCACGTGGAGGTCGAGGTAGACCCTCGTGCCCAGCAGCGCCTCGATGCCGCGCCGGGCGTTCGTGCCGACCTCCCGGAGCCGGGCGCCGCCCTTGCCGATAATGATGGCCTTTTGGGAGGGACGCTCAACATAGAGGTTGACGTGGATGTCCAGCAGCGGGTTGTCCTCGCTGCGGCCCTCCCGGGGGATCATCTCCTCGACGACGACGGCCAGCGAGTGGGGCAGTTCGTCCCGCACCCCCTCGAGCGCGGCCTCCCGGACCAGTTCGGCGATCATCACGGCCTCCGGCTCGTCGGTCAGCTCCCCGCCCGGATACAGCACCGGCGACTCGGGCATGTGCTTGCTGAAGACATCGGCCACCGTGTCGACCTGGTACCCGTCGGCGGCCGACACCGGGACAACGTCGGCCCAGCCCTCGGGGCCCACGACCTCGGTGCCCAGGGCCGCCACCGCCAGAAGCTGCTCGGTGAGCGCCGCCCGGTCGACGAGGTCCGTCTTAGTGACGACGGCGATGAGGGGCTTGCGGTTCAGCCGGGCGAGCTGCTGCGCGATGAACCGGTCGCCCGGCCCGATCTTTTCATTGGCGGGAATGCAGAAGCCGACAGCGTCGACCTCGGCGAGGGTGTCCGCCACCAGGTCATTGAGGCGCTGGCCCAGCAGGGTCCGCGGACGGTGCAGGCCGGGGGTGTCGACGAGGACGATCTGCGAGTCCTCCCGGGTGACGATGCCGCGGATGGTGTGGCGGGTGGTCTGCGGCTTGGCCGAGGTGATCGCGACCTTCTGCCCCACCAGCGCATTGGTCAGCGTTGATTTTCCGGCGTTCGGCCGCCCCACCAGGGACACGAATCCCGCCCGGTGCTTATCGCCGCTCATATTCTTCCGCCGTTTCCTGTTCGTCGATCTGCAAATTCCCGCCGCGGTCGTTGTCCCGCGCGAAGGCGATGATGTGTGAAACCCTGTTCCGCCGGCCTTCAAGCCGCTCGGCCCGCAGGCCGATACCTTCAATTGTGACCTCACTGCCGACAATCGGCACCTTCCCCAGCGTCTTGGCGAGAAGTCCACCCACCGTGTCGACCTCCTCGTCCTCGAGTTCGACGCCGAAAAGCTCGCCCAGGTCGTCGATGCTCATGCGGGCGCTGACGCGGTAGCCGCCGTCGGAAAGCTGTTCCTGTTCGGGCACCTCCGAGTCGTACTCGTCGACGATCTCCCCGACGATCTCCTCGATCAGGTCCTCAAGGGTCACCAGCCCTGCGGTTCCGCCGTATTCGTCGATGACGATGGCAACGTGGGTCGACTCCCGCTGCAGTTCCTGCAGGAAATCCCCGACCGGCTTGGACTCGGGGACATAGCGCGCCTCCCGGCAGATGCCGTCAACGGTGCGGCTCTGCCGCTCCGGGGCCCGGCCGTGCAGCTCGGCCACGACGTCCTTGAGGTAGAGGATGCCGCGGATGTCATCGGAGTCCTCCCCGATCACGGGCACCCGGGAGTACCCGGAGCGAAGGAACAGGGACAGGGCCTCGTCGAGGCTGGAGCCGCTCTCCAGGGAAACCATGTCGGTGCGCGGGACCATCACCGAGCGGACCTTGGTGTCCCCGAGTTCGAACACCGAGTGGATCAGTTCGGCCTCGCTGTCCTCGATCATTTCGGCGTCGGATGCCCGCGTGAGCATCTCGCGGAATTCTTCTTCGGTGAAGAACGCGGCCTCGTCGCGGGGGGCACCGGGGGTCACCATGCTGCCGATGGCGACGAACCAGCGCGGCACCGGGCCGAGGATGCCGCAGAGGAAGGCGACGAAACCGGCGGTGAACTGCACGACGGCCGTGGCGTGGGCGCGCCCGAACTGGCGCGGCGAGACACCGACGAGGACGAAGCCGACGGCGGCCATCACCGCGGTGGCGAGCAGGCCTGCCAGCCACACGTTGTCCAGCACATCGTGGAAGAGGATGGCCACGGCCACCGCTCCGGCCATCTCGAACCAGACCCGCCAGAAACGCAGTGCGTGCATGTGCGCAGCGGGCGAAGCGAGGATTCCCCGCAGCGCCGAACTGCGCGATTCCTGGACGAGCGTTTCCCCTTCGTGCCGCGGCAGGTAGGTGAAGGCCGCCTCGGCAGCGGTCACGAGCGCCGCCACGCACAGGAAGACCAGCGCCATGACGGCAAGGAGCGAGATGATCAAGCCCGGGTCTCCCGGGGAGCCTGCCGGCCGAGGAAGTCGCTGAGGAGCTGGCGCTGCAGTCCGAACATCTCCTTCTCCTCCTCGGGTTCCGCGTGGTCATACCCCAGCAGGTGGAGCATGCCGTGGGTGGTCAGGAGCAGCAGCTCCTCCTGGGTGGAATGGCCCGCGGCGGCGGCCTGCGACTTGGCGACCTCCGGACACAGCACGACGTCACCCAGCACCCCTGCCGGGGTGATCCGGCCCGGCGTGCCCGGGCGCAGCTCATCCATCGGGAAGGAGAGCACATCGGTGGGGCCGGGTTCGTCCATCCACTCGACGTGCAGGCGCTCCATCGCCTCGGTGTCCACAAGGATGATCGACAGGTCGGCGTCGGGGTGGACGAACAGGCTGTCGATCAGGAAGTTCCCAAGCCGGACAAGCGATTCCTCGTCGACCGCGACACCGGACTCGTTGTTGACCTCGATGCTCATTTGGTCCCCGTCCTAGCGCGGCGCACCGACGTCACAGCACCGTCGGCGGCCGACTCCCGCTCGGCCGTCTGCGCTTCGTCCCAGCGGCTGTAGGCGCTGACGATGTCGCCGACGAGGCGGTGCCGGACGACGTCGGAGGCGTCGAGTTCGCTGAAGAACACGTCGTCGACCCCCCGGAGGATGTCGTTGACGATGCGCAGGCCCGACTTGGTGCCGCCGGGAAGGTCGACCTGGGTGACGTCGCCGGTGACGACCATCTTCGATCCGAAGCCCAGGCGGGTGAGGAACATCTTCATCTGCTCGGGCGTGGTGTTCTGCGCCTCGTCGAGGATGATGAACGCGTCATTGAGGGTCCGGCCGCGCATGTAGGCCAGGGGTGCCACCTCGATGGTGCCTGCGGCCATGAGCCGCGGGATGGAATCCGGGTCGATCATGTCGTGGAGCGCGTCGTAGAGCGGGCGCAGATAGGGGTCGATTTTATCGTTGAGCGTTCCCGGGAGGAAGCCGAGCCGCTCCCCCGCCTCGACGGCCGGGCGCGTCAGGATGATCCGGTTGACTTCCTTCTGCTGCAGGGCCTGGACGGCCTTCGCCATGGCGAGGTAGGTCTTGCCGGTGCCTGCCGGTCCGATGCCGAACACAATGGTGTTGCGGTCGATGGCATCGACGTAGCTCTTCTGGTTCAGGGTCTTCGGCCGGATCGTCCGTCCGCGCGAGGAGAGGATGTTCATCGAGAGCACATCCGAGGGCCGGCCCACGCTCTGGGTCCGAAGCATCGTGATGAGCTGTTCGAGGACCTGCGGATTGACCACGGTGTTGTTGAGGGCCATCGTGCGGACCTCGAACATCAGCCGTTCGGTGCGCAGGACGTCGGCGGCGGGTCCGGTGATCGACAGTTCGTTGCCGCGGGCCTGGAGGTTGATCCCGGGGAAGGTCGCCTCAATCAGCTTGAGCGCTTCGTCGTTGGTGCCCAGGGCCTGAACCATCTGTTCCCCGGAGTCGAAGTGCACAACCCTCGTATCGAGCCCCGCTGCGTTTATACCGGTTGAAGATTCGCTCATAGTACGGCCGTACGGCCTTCAATCGCCCCTTGTCGCTGTCTTCCGCCACGGCTGCTGGTGCCCCGCGCTGTTATGGATTCCGCCCCTGCCGCGGGGTCCGCTTCCTGCCGGTTCCGGTGTCCCAGCTCCGGCGGAGCATGCTCGCCCGCCCCCTAATCTTACGTCATGGTGTGGCGGCAGTGACTGTTTTATGGGTCCGGCAGGCACCGGGGGCGCTGCCTGGAGCGAACATACCAAGTCCGCAACATCTCGGTATCGATACCGTTTCAGTCCGCGCAATGGACCGACTCAGAGGCTTCGACGGCCCCGCGCTGTGCAACGCTTGACCTATACGCCGTCCCCGTAGGAACCGGCGCAGAAACCCGCAGTCCGTGCCGCACAACGGCTTCACCGGAACGGCGCACAGCATACCGATCGGTGAAGGAGGCCCTCAGCATGAATTCACGGGATCCCCTTCGGCGGAGCCGCCTCGGCCTCCGCGGCCTCCTCGTTCCCGCAGCCGGCGTCCTGCTGTGCACCAGCGTGCTGCTCCTGCCGGCCTGCACCCCCGATCCTCCGGCTCCCCCGCAGTCCGGGTCGTCGAACGTCCTGCCCGCCGGGCCGCTTGCCGAAGCGGGCAGCGCCTCCGGCGAGCAGATCGGTTCCGATGGCATCCTGCCCGTGTACTGGGTGGGAGACAGCAGCGGATCGGCCCTGCTCTACCGCGAGTTCACCGGTGAGGCGGCGCCGGAAAGCGTCGGTGACCCCATCGCCGACGCGGTGCGCCTGATGACCGCCGGCCGCCCATTCGACCCCGACTTCCACAGCCTGTGGGAGCCCGCCTCCATGGTGACGACCTCGATCTCCGCGCGGAACGTCATCACCGTCGACCTGTCCGCGGACGCGTTCCGGCCGGGGCTCCACAGCTCACGGGCCCACCTGGCCATCCAGCAGCTTGTCTTCACCGCCACGGCGGCGGCCGCCAATGCCGGCCTGATCGGCGCCGGGGAGACGAGCAGCGTGGTGCTGCTCGTCGACGGCAAGGCTGGTTCCAGCGGTCCTGCCGGGGCGGCCCTCGACGGCGAGCTGCGTCGCGATCCGTCCCTGGTTGCGCCGGTATGGATCATCAACCCGCAGGACGGCGACGTCCGCGACCCTTCGACCGTCGTCGTGTCGGGCTCCGGCCGGTCGGATTCGTCCACGCTGAACTGGCGGATCACCTCGCTTGACCGGCTCAAGGGCGGGATCATGCCCACACCGGGCCAGCGCGTGCCGGGGGCGACGGTGAAGGAAGGCAAGGCCGAGCTGGACGGCTCCCCGGGCACCACCGGGGAGTACGAGTTCACGGTGGCGCTGCCGCCGGGGCGCTACGAAATCGCGGTGTTCCGCCTCGGCGCCGGCGACGCCGAGGAATTCGCCGACACCAAGACCATCGAAATCAAGTGAACGGCCGGGTGGCCCTGCCCCTACCAGCGGGCCAGCAGGTGGTTCAGCAGCACCAGGGCGGCGGGACCGGCCGAGGATGAACGCAGGACGTGCGGACCCAGCCGGGCGGCGGCCGCTCCGGCCTCCTGCAGGGCCAGCAGCTCGCGCTCACTGATCCCGCCCTCGGGCCCGACGATGACCGCCGTCGTGCCGCCCTGGGAGGGTCCTGCCGCGAGCAGGGCCAGGCCCTCTCCCGCGGTTTCCGAGAGCACGAACACCCGGTCGAAGCGTGCGGACCAGGCGGGGAGCCGCCCCGAGTCGAGCATGGGGTACACCTCGGGAATCCACGCCCGCCGGGACTGCTTCGCCGCACCGGCGACGACCGCCTCCCATTTCCGCTGCCCCTTGAGGGCCTTCTCCGCCCGCCACCTCACGATGCTCCGCTCGGCCTGCCACGGCACGACCGCATCGACGCCGAGCTCGGTTGCGGCCTCGATGGCCTGCTCATCACGGTCGCCCTTCGCCAGGGCCTGGATCAGTACCAGCTTTTCCCGTGGAGGCTCCTCCTGTTCGGCGGACTCGACGCGGACCGCGAGCGTGCCCGCACTCCCGTCGGTCACCGTGCCCCGGAGCCGGAAACCGGCGCCGTCGGCCACGTCGACCCACTCACCCGGGGCGAGGCGGCGTACCGTCGTAGCGTGGCGCCCCTCGTCGCCGCCGAGGACGAACACCGAACCCACGCGGGCGGACCGCACGGCGGCGGGCTCGCCGAAGAACAGCGGATAGGTCACTGCTAGAGGTTCCCCAGCCGCTCCCGCAGCCGGGCGAAGACCCCGGAGCCGCTGCTGGCCAGCTGACCCTCGGTCGACTCCTCGCCCCGCAGCTCGGCGAGGCGGCGCAGGAGTTCCTCCTGGGCGGCGTCGACGTTGCGTGGGGTCTCCACGTTGAGATGGACCTGGAGGTCACCGCGTCCCTGCCCGCGCAGGTGGGTGACGCCGAGGCCGCGGAGGGTGACGACCTCACCGGACTGGGTGCCCGGCTTGATGGCGAGCTCCTGCTCCCCGTCGAAGGTGTCGAGGTTCACCGAGGTGCCCAGGGCGGCCGCCGTCATTGGGACGCTCATGGTGACATGGAGGTCATCGCCGTCGCGCAGGAAGGTGCTGTCGGTGTTGACCCGGATCTCGATGTAGAGGTCGCCCTGCGGGCCGCCGGCGGTGCCGGCCTCGCCCTGGCCGCTGAGCTGGATCCGGGTGCCGGTCGAGACGCCGGCCGGAATCTTGATGGTCAGGCTGCGACGGGCACGGATGCGGCCCTCGCCCTTGCACTCGTGGCACGGGTTGGGGATGACGGTGCCGAAACCCTGGCAGGTGCCGCAGGTGGCGCTGGTCATGACCTGGCCGAGGATGGAGCGCACGGCCCGCTGGACCTGGCCGGAGCCGCCGCAGATGTCGCAGGTCTGCGGTGAGGTGCCGGGCTGGCAGCAGGTCCCGTCGCAGGTGGGGCAGACGGCCGCGGTGTCGACCTCGATCTTCTTATTGATGCCGAAGACCGCGTCCTTGAGGTCGATCCGCACGTTGATCAGTGCGTCCTGGCCCCGGCGGGTGCGCGAGGGCGGGCCGCTGGGGCCCCCTCCTCCGAAGAAGGTCTCGAAGATGTCCTGGAAGGCGAATCCAGAGCCGGAGTAGCCCGAGCCGAAGCCGTTGTCGGTTCCGTTCTCATTGCCGGTGGTGTCGTAGACCCGCCGCTTCTGCGGGTCGGAGAGCACCTCGTAGGCGTGGCTGACGCGCTTGAACTCCTCGGAGGCATCCGGGCCCGGGTTCACATCCGGGTGGAGCTTGCGCGCGAGCTTCCGGTAGGCCTTCTTGATTTCCTCGCTGCTCGCGCCCTGCGACACACCGAGCGCCTCATAGTGATTACTCACTCCTGCACATCTCTTCCTGTAGAACACGTTGTTCGGCTGACCGGCGTACCTGCCGGCCCGGGTTCCGGGTCCGGCCGACGTCGTGTGTCAGCCTTTGCTATCCGGCCGTGTTATCCGGCCTTGTTTTGCTTTACTGTGCTTATCCGGCTTGGTTCATGCGCTATTCGGCGAGGACCCGCGACAGGTACCTCGCCACCGCCCGCACCGCCGCCATCGTCCCGGGATAATCCATCCGGGTGGGACCGAGGACGCCGAGCTTCGCTGTGGCGTCCGGCCCGTAGCCGGTGGCGATCACCGACGCCTCCGAAAGACCTCCGTAGGGGTTCTCGCTGCCGATCCGGACCGAGATGCCGCGGGCGTCCTGATCCATCTCCGAGAGCAGCCGAAGCATGATCACCTGCTCCTCGAGGGCTTCGAGCACCGGTCCGATACTGAGGGGAAAGTCTACTGTGGATCGGGCCAGGTTCGCTGTCCCCGCCATCACAATGCGGTCCTCACGGCTCATTCCGCCGAGACTCTCCAGGGTGGAGATCAGCGCCGCTCCGGCGGCACCAAGGGCCGGCGGCAGGACGGCGGCCGCTGCGGCGAGCTCTTTGGGCAGGGAGGACAGCGCCACCCCGGTCACCCGGGCCAGGATCCGCTGCTTGAGCTCGGCCAGTTCGGCTTCCTCGATCGGCGAGGAGACGGGGACGACCCGCTGCTGCACCGTGCCGTTGGTGGCGATCAGGACCACGAGGATCTGCCGGGGCGCCAGGAGCACGAATTCGATATGCCGGACGGCGGCACCGCCGAGCCGGGGGAACTGGACCACGGCCACCTGGTTGGTCAGCTGCGCCAGCAGCCGCACGGTGCGGTCCATGACGTCGTCGAGGTCGCCGGCGCCCTCGAGGAGCGTCTGGATGGCCCGCTTCTCGGCCGCCGAGAGGGGCTTCACGTCGGAGATTCGGTCAACGAACGTCCGGTAGCCCTTGTCCGTGGGAATGCGTCCCGAACTCGTGTGGGGGGCGGTGATCAGCCCCTCCTCCTCAAGCACGGCCATGTCGTTTCGGATGGTCGCCGAGGAGACACCGAGCCGGTGCCGGTCCACCAGGGCCTTCGACCCGACCGGTTCCCGGGTATGCACGTAGTCCTCAACAATGGCCTGCAGCACTTCGAGCCGTCGTGGTTCGCTCATCTCGTTCACCTCCGCAGTCGCGTTGAAATTGGGCGGAGCGCCCCGTCCCTGGTTAGCACTCGACACACCTAAGTGCTAAGTCTAGTACGTTCAGGACGATTGTTAGCATTGGAAAGACCGGCAGCAACTGTGCGTCGGCGCACACGGAAGCGAGATCAGGGTGGCCGACTTCGCCTGGGGGGCCCAGGACATTTCCGCCCCCAAACGCACTGTCCTGCCGGAGGTTCCGGCCGAGCCCGGCCTCGTCCTCGAAGACGTCCAGAGCGGCTTCGTGGGCGCCGTCGTGCGGGTGGAAAAGTCCGGCGGACTCCATGTGATGGTCCTCGAGGACCGCCGCGACAAGCGTCGGACCTTCCGGCTGGGGCACGGTTTCCTCGTCGACGGCGACCCCGTGAAAGTCGTCGCCCCTACGGCCGCTCCGGTGAAGTCATCCACGCGGACCGCCTCCGGTTCCGTCAAGGTTGAGGGCGCCCGGGCCCGTGTCGCCCGGGCGAGCCGGATCTGGGTCGAGGGCCAGCACGACGCCGAACTGGTGGAGAAGGTGTGGGGCGAGGACCTGCGGCTTGAGGGGATCGTCGTCGAACCCCTTCATGGTGTGGACGACCTGGCCGGGGCGGTGAGGGCCTTCGATCCCGGTCCGCAGCGGCGGCTCGGGATCCTGGTGGACCACCTCCTGCCCGGAACGAAGGAGTCGCGGATCGCCCAGGAGGCGATGGCCCTGCCCGGCGCCCGGGGCAACGTCCTGATCGTGGGGCACCCCTACGTGGATGTGTGGCAGGCGGTCAAGCCCGGCGCGCTGGGGCTCGCCGCCTGGCCGGTGGTCCCGCGCGGGCAGGACTGGAAGACGGGCATCCTCGCCGGACTCGGCTGGCCCTCCACGGACCAGGCCGCCGTCGCCCACGGGTGGAAGCGGATCCTCGGCAGCGTGAAGTCCTATGCCGACCTCGAGCCGTCCCTGCTGGGCCGGGTCGAGGAGGTCATCGACTTCCTCACCGCCGGCTCTCCCGGATCCTGATGCCGCCGGCGCGCGGCAGCAAGTACCCTTAGAGTAAGTCCCGGGGTCAACCCGCCTCGCTGCAAAGGAAGAAACTCGTTGCCAAACACTGCCGATCAACCCCAGAACTCCGGAACTGGCGGAAACCGGTCTGCTTATGAAGGAGCACCCGCCACGGCCCTGCCCCTCACGGCGCCCCAGGACCGGCAGTTTGCGACGCTGGCGCATTTCGGCGGCATTCTTGGGTTTGTGCCGTCCCTGGTGATCTACCTGATCTTTAAGGACCGCGGCCCCTTCACCGCCCAGGAATCGAAGGAGGCGCTGAACTTCACGCTTCCCCCCACTCTCCTGGCCTTCGTGGCGTGGCTGCTCTCGCTGATGCCCGTGCTCGGTGGGGTGTTCGCGGTCGTCAACGCGCTGATCTGGGTCGGTATCGCTGTGTGCTCCGTAGCCGCCGGCATCCAGGTCAACCGGGGCAGGCCCTACCGGTACGCGTTGAACCTGCGCCCGCTGCGCTGACCCGTTCCGCCTCCCGGCCAAAGCCGGGAAACCGTCCCTGCGCTCCTAGTCCGGCAGGAGGCGGCGCACAACGGCGTCGGCCATCAGCCGGCCGTTGCACGTCAACCGCAGCCGGCCGCGGATGGCATCCGCCCCTTCGATGAGGCCGTCGGCGATGAGCCCTGCGATGGCGTGCCGTCCCGCCGGCTCAAGCCGGTCGACCGCAAGCCCCTCGCGCAGCCGCACCCGCAGCAAGACGTCCTCGACGTACCGGTCGTGATCGCTCAGCACCTCGCGGCCCGCTGCGGGGGAGGTGCCGGGCGTGAGCGCGGCGGCGTAGGCCCGGGGATGCTTCACGTTCCACCAGCGGACGCCGCCGACGTGTGAGTGAGCGCCCGGTCCGGCGCCCCACCAGTCGTCTCCCCGCCAGTACGCCAGGTTGTGGCGGCACTCGTCGGCGGGGGTGCGGGCCCAGTTGCTGACCTCGTACCACTGGAGGCCGCCGGCGGTGAGCAGTTCGTCCGCGAGGGCGTACTTTTCGGCGTGGTCGTCGTCGTCGATCGGTGGCACCTCGCCGCGGCGGATCCGCCCGGCGAGCTTCGTCCCGTCTTCGATGATGAGGGCGTAGGCGGAGATGTGGTCCGGCCCGTAGGACAGGGCCGTGGTCAGCGAATGCCGCCAGTCCTCAAGGGACTCCCCCGGTGTGCCGTAGATCAGGTCGAGGCTGACCTTCAGGCCGGCGCGCCGCGCCCAATCGACGGCCTGCGGGACCCGCTCGGGCGAGTGGGTCCGGTCGAGGACCTTCAGGACATGGGGAACAGCCGACTGCATGCCGAAGGACACCCGCGTGAAACCGGCCGCCGCGAGGATCTGCAACGATTCCTCGGTCACCGAATCGGGGTTCGCCTCGGTGGTGACCTCCGCGCCCTCGACCAGCCCCCACTGGGCCACGGCCTCGGAGAGGATGCCGGCGAGGTCCGACGCCGGAAGCAGGGTCGGGGTGCCGCCGCCAAAGAACACCGTCGAGAGCGGCCGCCGGGGCACACCGGAGGCGTCAAGCGCCTGGCCGGCCAAAGTGAGCTCCTGGTGGACTGTCCCGGCGTACTGGTCCTGGGAGCCGCCGCCGCCCAGTTCGGTGGCGGTGTAGGTGTTGAAGTCGCAGTAGCCGCACCGGACGGCGCAGAACGGAATGTGGACGTAGAGTCCGAAATTCCGTTCAGCCGCGCCCTCGCGCGCCTGCTCGGGCAGGACTCCGTCCGACGGCGCCGGGAGTCCGAGGGGCAGTGCGCTAGGCACCGGATCCCCTCCGGATGGAGGGGGTGTTTCCAATCGTCACTTCTTGGCTTTGTCCTTCGACTCATCGGAGGACAAAGCCGCAATGAAGGCCTCCTGGGGTACTTCGACCCGCCCGACCATCTTCATGCGCTTCTTGCCCTCCTTCTGCTTTTCGAGAAGCTTGCGCTTCCGGGTGATATCGCCGCCGTAGCACTTGGCCAGAACGTCCTTGCGGATGGCGCGGATGCTTTCGCGGGCGATGATGCGCGATCCGATCGCTGCCTGGATGGGCACCTCGAACTGCTGGCGCGGGATGAGCTCGCGCAGCTTGCCCGTCATCATGACGCCGTAGGCGTAGGCCTTGTCACGGTGGGTGATAGCGCTGAAGGCGTCGACCTGCTCGCCCTGCAGGAGGATGTCGACCTTGACGAGGTCCGACACCTGGTCGCCGTCGGCCTTCCAGTCGAGCGACCCATAGCCGCGCGTCTTGGACTTCAGCAGGTCGAAGAAGTCGAAGACGATCTCGGCCAGGGGCAGCCGGTACCGGATCTCGACGCGGTCCTCCGACAGGTAGTCCATTCCACCAAGCACGCCGCGCCGCTGCTGGCACAGCTCCATGATGGCGCCAATGAATTCCGACGGCGCCAGTATGGTCGCCGACACCATGGGCTCGCGCACCTCGGCGATCTTACCCGCCGGGTACTCACTGGGGTTGGTGACCTTCAGGACACGCTTGTCCTCAAGGGTCACCTCGTACTCGACGTTCGGCGCCGTGGAGATCAAATCGAGGTTGTACTCACGCTCGAGGCGCTCGCGCGTGATCTCAAGGTGCAGCAGCCCGAGGAACCCGACGCGGAATCCGAAGCCCAGCGCCGCTGACGTCTCGGGCTCGTAGACGAGGGCGGCGTCGTTGAGGGTGAACTTCTCGAGGGCGTCACGCAGCACCGGATAGTCAGTACCGTCGAGGGGGTAGAGACCGGAGAAGACCATCGGCTTCGGGTCCTGGTAGCCGCCCAGCGACTCCGCCGCAGGCTTCGCGAGGTTGGTAACCGTGTCCCCCACCTTGGACTGGCGGACATCCTTCACGCCGGTGATCAGGTAGCCGACCTCGCCAACGCCCAATCCCTTGGACGGCTTGGGCTCCGGGGAGCTGACGCCGATCTCGAGGAGCTCATGGCTCGCGCGGGTCGACATCATCTGGATGCGTTCGCGGGGGCTGAGCTTCCCGTCAACCACCCGCACGTACGTCACGACGCCGCGGTAGGTGTCGTACACCGAATCGAAGATCATGGCACGGGCCGGTGCGTTGGGATCCCCGGTCGGCGCCGGAAGGTCGCGCACGATCTTGTCCATCAGGGCCTCGACGCCGACGCCGGTCTTCCCGGACACCATCAGCACGTCCTCGGGCTCCCCGCCGATGAGGCTCGCCAGTTCCGCCGCGTACTTCTCCGGCTGGGCAGCCGGCAGGTCGATCTTGTTCAGTACGGGAATGATCGTGAGGTTGTTTTCGATCGCCAGGTACAGGTTTGCGAGCGTCTGCGCCTCGATGCCCTGCGCCGCGTCGACGAGCAGGATCGCGCCCTCGCACGCAGCGAGCGACCGGGAAACCTCATAGGTGAAGTCGACGTGGCCGGGCGTGTCGATCATGTTGAGGGCGTACGCGGTGCCGTCGACCTCCCATGGGAGCCGGACGGCCTGGGACTTGATCGTGATGCCACGCTCACGTTCGATGTCCATCCGGTCCAGGTACTGGGCCTTCATGTCACGCTGCTCCACCGCGCCGGTGAGCTGGAGCATCCTGTCCGCCAGCGTGGACTTCCCATGATCGATATGAGCGATGATGCAGAAGTTCCGAATGATCGCCGGATCAGTGGCGGCGGGCACCGGAGCGGTGCGGGCCATGGGTGACACGTGGGTTCCTCACTCTTGCGGGACGGTTGACAAGGGACCGATCGTCGTCGGGCATCCGTTGCCCTACTAGTGTCCCACGCCCTGTCCTTACCGGCCGAACGCAGCGCCCGGGGCAACGGGCAGTGCCCCGCTACTGTGGATCCATGGCAATCGATGCTTCCGCACTGCTCCGATGGTCCCGGGCGGCAGCGCGCCTGCTGCGGCGCGCGTCCTCCCCCACGACGCCGGCGGGCAAGTCCGGCCCCGCAGCGACGCGGCGGCTTCCTGCCCGCGGGCGCTTCACCTACTCGCCGCGGCCCGACGGCCGCCCCGACCCGGGCGAGATCGTCTGGACCTGGGTGCCCTACGAGGAGAACCCGAGCCAGGGCAAGGACCGTCCCGTTCTACTCATCGGGCGGGACCGGCGGCAGCTTCTGGGCCTTGCGCTCACCTCGCGGGACCGCAACAACGGGCGCTCCGCCGACGCGCGGTACGTGGACATCGGCACGGGACCCTGGGATCCGAAGCGCCGCCCGAGCGAGGTGCGGGTGGACCGGATCCTCCGCATCGAGCCGGCGGCCATCCGGCGCAACGGCGCTGTCCTCCCGAGAGCCGCATTCGACGCCGTCGTCGGGCGCATCCCGCGCACCTGACGGGGCCCGCCAGGCTCCGCCCACCGCAGGACCGGTCGAACTCTGCTAAGATAGCTAGCTGTGTGTCCGCGCAGGTCGACGGGCACTTTGGACCAATCGCCACACGGTATCCCCACGCCGCTCAGTTCATGGTTGGACCGAAATTCCCTCACGACCAGTCCGCAATACAAAGAAAGTTCTCATACGTGGCAAATATCAAGTCCCAGAAGAAGCGCATCCTCACCAGCGAAAAGGCGAGGCAGCGCAACAACTCGGTGAAGTCCGAGCTCAAGACGGCGATCCGCGCGGTAACCACCGCCCTGGATTCCTCTGATAAGGACGCCGCCGCGGCCGCGCTGCAGACTGCCAGCCGCAAGCTCGACAAGGCTGTCAGCAAGGGTGTGCTGCACAAGAACAACGCAGCGAACCGCAAGTCGGCCATCTCCAAGAAGGTCAACGCGCTCTAAGCGTTCCCATGGTTTTTACGCTTGTGGCCGGTCCCTCGGGACCGGCCACAGGTCTTTAACGGACCTGCCCGCTTAGAGTCCGGCCCATTTAGGGTCCTGCTCATTCACGGCCCGCCCAATGACGGCCCGGCACAGCGGCCGCCAAGGAAGCCGGGGTCCGGCCGGACGGACTGCGCCGGGCTGCCTCCGGCGCTCAGCGGTCCCCGAGGGCGATGATGGTGACGGCGCGTTCCACCGCATACACCGGATCCCGCGACCCGCCCTTGACCTGGGCATCGGCGTCGGCGAGGGCGCGCACGCACCGTGCGAGGGACTCGGAGGAGAACCGCTGGGCTTCCCGGCGTGCCTGGTCGACCTGCCACGGAGCCATGCCCAGCGATCGCGCCAGCTGGGCGGAGGAGCCCGACGCCCCGTGGACCTTTGCGACGGCACGGACCTTCATGGCGAGGGCCGCCACCAGCGGGACCGGATCGGCCCCCGTCGCCAGGGCATGGCGCAGCATCGACAGGGCCTGCGCCGTCCGCCCGGCGAGGGCGGCGTCGGCGACCTTAAAGCCGGTCGCCTCGACCCGGCCTCCGTAATACTTCTCCACCGCTTCCGACGTGACGTCCCCGACGGTGTCGGCAATCAGCTGCTGACACGCCGCGGCGAGTTCGGAAAGCTGCGATCCGACGGCGGCGACCAGGGCACGGACGGCGTCCCCGTCGATCCGGCGCCGGGCGAGCCGGAACTCGGCGGAGACGAAGTCGGCCTTGTCTGCGTCCTTCTTCAGCGGTTGGCAGTCGACGCTGACTCCGCCGCTCGCGGCAATGGCGTCAAGGAGCTTCTTGCCGCGGTTACCGCCGCTGTGCCGCAGCACCAGCACCACGTCCGGCGCCGGATCCGCGAGGTAGGCGAGGGCATCCTGAAGGAAGTCATCGTTCATTGAAGCGAGCCCGGCGACCTCAATGATCTTCCAGTCCCCGAACAGCGACGGGCTGGACTGCAGGCCGAGACTGCCGGCACCATAGGCGGCGGCATCGAGGGTGACGAGTTCCGCACCGGGCTGGGCGGTACGCACCTGGGTGCGGATCAGCTCGGAGGCCTTTGAGGCCAGGTAGTCCTCCGGTCCGCTGAGCAGGACGACGGGCGCCGGGCGTGCCTCCCGCCAGGACACCGTTTGGGATTTCCCCGAGGGGCGGCTGCTGCTTGACTTGGTGGCCACGATACCTTCATTCCTGCTCGAACTGCTTACCGACCCACTGTGCCATGCCGCCGACCTCCGGCAAAGCTACCCACAGGCCCACCCGCCGCAGCGCGGCTAGTCGATGGTTGCAGAGTTCTCTCCGTTGTCCTCACTGGTGCTGTCGTCGAGGGACCGGGTGCGGTAGTCCCACACGATGACTGCCAGCAGCACGGCGTTGCTCGTCCAGTTCATGGCCAGCGGCGAAAGAGCATTCGAGGCGGCGACGAGGCCTGCGAGCGCGAGGATCCCGGCGATATGGGATACCAGCCACGGCCGGCCGATGGCTCGTTTGAACAGGAGGTTGCCGAGCAGATAGACGGATGATGCCGTCAAAATCAGCAGGTTCGTCGGAATGTACTGATCCTCAGTCCCGATGTTGTCGCTTGGGTGAAGCAGGACGAGTTCATCTGCAACTGCGGTAAGCACGAGCCCGAGGACGAGGACCACGGGAGCCCAGGTGTACGCCGATCGGGCGACCATGGCCGAGTTCTGGGAGGCGTTGATGAAGCGCCGGCCCCGGCTCTCGTCGTGGGCGAAGTACAGCAGCCACATCAGAACAGTACTTGCGAAAGCCGAGAGGAAGGCGCTCACCTGCGTCGGATTGCCCTCGAGCTCGCCGAATGCCGTGCCCGTGACGATGATCGTTTCCCCCAGAACCACGATGATGAATAGGCCCGTGCGTTCGGCCATGTACTCCCCGGAGACGGTCCATACGGACGGCGCTGTCGATCCCAAGACCGGCAGCCAGTAGCGGAAGAGGGGTGCCACCAGGTCGATCGCGATTGCCGCGGCCCAGAAGTACAGGCGATCCTCGGATGGAGCGAGGCCGCCGAGGATCCAAAGCACGGCCGACATCGCGAACCAGGTCGACGTCCGGATGTAGCTCAGGCTCAGCGCTGCATCATGGTGACGTAGCGCGGTTACCATCAATACTGCGCGACCGAGTTGGAGACTTGTATAGCCCAGTGCGAAGATCAGCCCCCGACCTTCGTCGAAGGCCTCCGGTATGGCGCTGGACATCAGCAGGACGATCAGCATCGCGGCGATGAGCACCACCCGGATCAGCGACCGCTCCGGACTCAACCAGTTCATCGACCACGTCGTGTACACCCACACCCACCACATGGCCATCGTCAGCACGAGGGTCCGGGTGAAAGTTCCGCCGTCCGGATGTTCGATGAGCCCGTGGGAGATCTGTGTGATGGCAAAGACGAAGACGAGGTCGAAGAACAACTCGACGAATGACACCCGGTGCGACTCAGCGTTCGAGCGTGAGCGCATGAGGGAGGGTCGGGACGTGGGCGACGACATGGGGATCCTAGCGGTGGAATGGCCGGGCGGGCAGTGGGCCATTCCACAGTAGGATCCGGCAGGCGAAGTGCAAAGCCTGCAGACGCCGCTCGACCGGGGTCAAGGCCCTCCTGCGAGCGGGAACTAGTGAAGCCAGACGAGATGCAGCTTGTCCGGGCTCATCATCCACATGAGCTGAGAGGCGCCATCCTCCCCGGAAGTAAGGGCGATTGCCGTCGTGACCCTGCCGTTCTCAGCGGGCGTGGCACAGGGTTGCCCATTCAATTCGACTCTTCGAAGCCCGGTCGATTACTCAGTCGGTCAGGGTCCTCACCTCCAGGCCTGCAGTGCCGAGGGCAATGGTGAAGGTGCCGAGCCGGTCGGTGCGCGCCGCGTAGACGGACTGCCGGCGCAGGTCGGCCACCACCTGCGGATGCGGGTGGCCGTAGTCATTGCCCTCCCCCGATGAGATGAGGGCAACACCGGGGCGCAGCGCCTTGATGATCGCCGTGCCGCCGTTCCGGGCGCCGTGGTGCGGAACCTTGAGGACGTCCACCCCGGCCCGGGCCAGCTCCGGATACCCGGAGAGCAGCCGCCGCGAGGCCTCCTGCTCAATGTCGCCGGTAAACAGCACGGTAGCCGGCCGCACGGGACCAGGAATCTCGACGAGGAGCACGGCACTGGCGTCGTTCTCGTTGCCATACCAAGCCCCGGCCGACGGACCCGAATCGGCCGGACCGGTGCGCGGCCCGGGCGGCCACAGCGCTTCCCACTGCACTCCCCCGGCCCGGCCGAAGTCTCCGGCGGCGATGCGCACCGGTTCGAGCCCTGCGGCCCGGGCGAGGACACTGAGCTCACGGGGCAGTGACGGTTCACCCGATGAGTAGCGCAGTTCCCCCACCTGCCGTCCCTCGAACACCCCGGCCGCCCCCGCGTAGTGGTCCTCGTGGAGGTGGGTGACCACCAGCAGGTCCACCACCGTGACCGCCAGATCCGCAAGGCATTCATCCACTGCACCGGGATCGGGACCCGCGTCGATGACAAGGGCGCGCCCGGGCCCGGTATTGACCACGAACGCGTCGCCCTGCCCGACGTCGCAAGCGGCCACCACCCAGCCCGCCGGGACACCCGACCGGGGCTGGAGCAGGATCACTCCGGCGGCCCCCAGGGCGCAGCCGATCACCAGGCACAGAGCCGCGGCTCCGAACCGGACCACCGCCCGGCGTGGTCCGGCTGCACGCTGCGGGCGCACGGCGGCGGCGACGGCGAGCACGACCAGCAGGGACAGTGCGGCAGCGAGGGCGGCGCCGGGCGCCCCCGGCAGCCAGGGCACCTGCGCGAAGGGCACACCGCTGCCCACCCGGGCAACGGTGGCCACCCAGCCGGACCCCAGCTGCCCGAGCGCCAGAAGCGGTTCCGCGGCGGGCGGCCAGACGGCGATGGCGGCAACAGCGAGCATCCCGGCGATCGTCACGAACGGCACGACCGGCGCCGCGGCGACATTGGCGGGCACCGCATAGACGGACAGGGAGGGCTGCAGCATCACCAGCAGCGGCGTGCAGGCCAGTTGGGCCGCCACCGGCACAGCGAGCAGCCTGGCGGCCCAGACCGGGAGGACCGCTGCGAAGCGCGAGGAGAGGAGCGGCCCGATGAGGATCAGCCCCGCTGTGGCCGACACGGACAGCAGGAAGGCATAGGAGGAGTGCAGCCACGGGTCCGCGGCCAGGAGCACGATCACTGTCAGGAACAGCAGCGG
The DNA here is from genome assembly GCF_016405885.1 of Arthrobacter sp. MSA 4-2. Classification (GTDB taxonomy): domain Bacteria; phylum Actinomycetota; class Actinomycetes; order Actinomycetales; family Micrococcaceae; genus Arthrobacter_D. Next base: position 153,369 of record NZ_JAEKGC010000002.1, read on the forward strand.
CAGGGACATCCTCCCCCTGCCGGTCAAGACAGCGAAGATCCCGATGGCTCCCATGACCGCGGCGCGCAGCACACTCGGTTCGGGGCGGACGAGGAAGACAAAGGCACCCAGCGCGAGGAGCGCGGCACCTGCGGCGGCCGGCCGGGGCAACCTCGCCGCGCGGGCAGCCAAAAAGGCAAAGGCCAGCACGTACGAACAGTTTGTGCCGGACACCGCGGTGAGGTGGGTCAGACCGGTGGCCTTCATCGCCTCCTCAAGCCGATCATCGAGCACCGAGCGGTCTCCGATGGCCATTCCGGGAAGCAGCCCGCCGTCTTGCGCTTCACGGGCGAGAGCCCGGCTGCTGAATTCGCGGCGGAGGTCCCGAGTGAAGTTCTCCGCTCCCCGTGCAGGTTCCACCACGGGTGGAGCGGCCGGAAGGAACACCGCCACCTCCCTGCCGGGCCGGTCAGGAGAGCGCAGCCTCCCCAGGGAGCGCACCGTGTCGCCCCTGCCGATCCGCTCCCAATGCCCGTCCCCGAATACCACCACGGGCGACGCCGCAGTGAAGGATCGCCCGGAGCGGGAGCCCGCGGCCACTATGGCGCGCAGGATATAGCGAGCTTCCCCGTAGTCGGCCCGAACAGGAGCGGCATCGCTGGACGGGCGGAGGATGACGGTGACGAAGGCCTTCTCGCGGGCCGCCTCGTCCACAGGACCCGCAGTGAACCTTGCAAGGCTTCCGCTGGCCGCGAGCATGACCAGGCACCCCGCGGCCAGCGGCAGGAGAAGCGGGACCAGCAGTGCCGCAGCGACCCGCCCGCGATATGCAAAGCAAAGCAGACCGGCGGTCAGGCCCGCATACGCGACCACGGCACCCCAGGCTGAGGCTTCCTCCGCCGGCAGCCGGGTCGCCAGCGCCGCGGCCGTCCATGCCGCGGCGGCGGCCGGGGCCAGGCGGAAGTCGGTCGGGAGGTCAGGTTCCCGCGGCGGAACGGCCTGGGTCGATGCGTCGATGCCGAGGAAGGCCCGCGGTAGTGCACGCCAGGTCACCGCACCACCACGAGGGGCAGCATCGCCTCGAGCAGGGCGGGCCCGATCCCCGGGACGGCGTCGAGATCCTCGGCCCTTGCGAACGGCCCGTGTTCGGTCCGCCACGCGATGATCCGCTCCGCGAGGACCGGGCCCACGCGGGGCAGCATCTCCAGGGCGGGGGCATCGGCGGTGTTGAGGTTGACCATGCCCTCAGGCATCCCGGCGCCGGCGCCCCCGGGCCCCGTTCCGCCTCCCGGCATCCGGCCGCCGGTCACCGGCCCGCCGGAGACCGCCGGTGGCCCCGGCGGAGCCGCTTCGCCCTTCCGCGGCACGTGGACCTGGCCCCCGTCCACCACGACGGCGGCCAGGTTCACTGCGGCGAGGTCCGCCTCCGGAGTGGCACCCCCGGCCAACTCGAGCACTTGGTACAACCGATAGCCCTGCGGAACCTCCCGCACCCCGGGCGAGACCACCGCGCCGGTCAAATGCACAAAGACGCCACCCGTCTCGTCTGCCGGGTCATCCCCTTCGCGGGGCGTCACCCCGCTGCCGTCGGCAAAATGACCTTCGGATCCGGCGGTTCCTGGCGCAACCCCGTCGGCTGACGGCGGGCTTGGCGGCGCTGGTCCCTGTGTGGAACCGGACGCTGCCTCCGTGCTCCGCACCCTACCCCGCTCCGTCTCCTCCCCGGAGCCTGACCGTTGCTCCTCGGACGAGAGCGGGATGGTCGCAACCGGCGGCGCAGCCTCGCTGCGGACGAAAAACAGTCCAGCGCCCAGGGTCAGCGCCAGAGCCAGGAACACCAGGGAGGCCCCGCGAGCCGCAGCCCACCGGCGGGTCCGCGGAGGCGCCACCTCGGCCCCGACCTCGGCTAGGTCATCCGGACTGCCACGGCGCGGCGGGCCACCCGGGCCGGATGACGTTCCGGCAGCCTCGCCGGTCACGGCGACGACGGTATCTGACGAATCGTCGGAACTGTCGGCGGTTGAAGCGGACGTGCCGCTCGACGCCTCGCTCACGGTGCCGGCCGCCGGTCCCGGCTCTGCGGTGCCGCCGGCATTGGTAGCGGCGGCGCGACCCGCGCGGCCCGGCGGAAAGGCGCCGGCTGAGCCACCGCCCCCGCCCGCGGCAGGTCGCAGAGGGAAAGTGGCAGCGGTGGTGGCCCAGCGGTGTCGTGGCATAGGCCACGGTAGGCACGAGCCCCGAGTGGGGCGGCCCCGCGCTGGCGCTATGTGGATAACGGGCGGGATGGATTGCTGTCCGCGGCCGTCGGCTCCACCCTCTGGACGCACGTCACCGAATCGTGGATTGCCGTGCGGCGCATCCGGCCATCTGGAGGTAGGCAACGACACGGAGGGCGTCCGGGAATCATCCAAGCGAAGGTTCGGGCCCCGACCGTGACTTTCGGCCCTAGCAGGAGCCGGTCCGGGAGCGGACGCTGAAAGTACGTCAGGTTGAAGGGGGCGCCCCGAGAGGGGCCGCGACGCCAGGACCAGCCCCGGGCGCGCATGGCGCTTGCTGGTCACCCGCCCATCGGGCACCGGTGTCCACGTCCGAATCCATCACGTGGCCGTCGGGCCCGGGCATCCCGGACGAGGGAAACTCCCGCTTCCAACGGATCAGGGGCGAACGCGCTGCGGCCACTCTCCCGGGCGGTGTGGACCCGTGGGCCGTATCGGACATCAGGGAATCCGTGGGGCAAGGAGGAAGTCGATGAAAACCCGTTCCATCATCCTGCTCGTTGCGGGCATTCTCTTGGCGATGACCGGACTGGGCCTGCTCGCTGGCGGCATCGGCTCGTCGCTGGTGAGTGCCGCGCAGAACGACGGCGGGTACCTCAGCTCTCCTCAGGAGCGTTTCTCCGTCGATTCGCGCGCCATCACCGCCGGGGAGGTCGAGGAGCTCCGGAACGAGGACCTGCCCGGCTCACTGCCCTTTGACGTGGGCAGCATCAGGGTGCTGGCGCAGTCGGCCAACCCGGGACATGAAATTTTCGTCGGTATTGCTCCCCGGGAGGAGGTGGAGCGTTACCTTGCCGGTTCCAACTATTCCCAGGTGCTGGAGGTGGAAAACCGGCCCTTCCGTGTCGAGTACAGGGAGGTGGAGGGAGCGGCCCAGCCGGAACCGCCGGCGGAGCAGGATTTCTGGGTTGCTGCCGGCTCGGGGCCCGGCCAGCAGGAGATCGACTGGAACATCCAGCCGGGGTCCTGGACGGTTGTCGTGATGAACGCCGATGCCAGTGCTGGTGTGGCGGCGGATCTGCAGGCAGGCTTCCGGTCCGAACTTTTCGGCCCTCTCGCCGGAGGGCTGCTCATCGCAGGCTCCGTGCTGCTCCTCGTCGGCATTCCGCTGCTGATCCTCGGAGCCATGGGGCTGGGACGGGACGCCGCCCCTCCGGTCGCGCCCGGCGGGGTGGCCGGACCGGCAGGGACATCAGCGGCACCTGGATCAGCAGGACAAGGGGCGACAGGACAAGGGGCGACAGGACAAGGGGCGACAGGACAAGGGGCGACAGGACAAGGGGCGACAGGACAAGGGGCGGCCCTGCCCGGGCCGGGGCCCGCCCGGGCGGCAGTGGATCGGGCGGCAGTAGCCGGTGCGGCACCTGCCCGGCCCGTCGAGGCTCCCGACGTCGTCGCTGGATCCCGGTATTACCCTGCCAGGCTCGTAGGACAGCTGGACCCGGTCCTTTCCCGATGGAAGTGGCTGATCAAGTGGTTCCTGGCCATCCCGCACTTCATCCTGCTGTTCTTCCTTTGGTTCGCGTTCGGAATCATCACGATCGTCGCCGGCTTTTCCATCCTGTTCACCGGCCGCTACCCGCGGCCGCTCTTCTACTTCAACGTGGGGGTGGTGCGCTGGAACTGGCGCGTGGCGTTCTACGCATATGCGGCTGCGGGAACGGACAGATATCCACCCTTCACCCTGGCCAAGACGGACTATCCAGCCGACTACGACGTCGAGTACCCGGCACGGCTCTCACGCGGCCTGGTGCTGGTCAAGTGGTGGCTCCTGGCCATACCGCACCTGCTGATCGTGGCTGCCTTCACGGGTTCGAACACGACCCGTTGGATTGAGACCGAAGACCTGGGGGTCACCTATGAAACCGGTGCGGGGCCGTCCCTGCTGGGACTGCTTGTCCTCGTCGCGGTGCTCATCCTGCTGTTCACCGGCCGGTACCACCGGCCCCTGTTTGAGTTCATTCTCGGCATCAACCGCTGGACCTACCGGACCATCACCTACACGGCCCTCATGCGCGACGAGTACCCTCCCTTCCGTCTTGACCAGGGCGGGCAGGATCCGGCTGCGCTCTACGACGGGGCCGGAGAGTCGAGCCACCGCCCGCCTCCGCGGTGACCCCGGCGCTCACCGCCCGATGGTGTGGCGGCCGATGGGCCAACCCAAGGTCCCGCCCGTCACCACGGGGCTGTCCCTCCGGGCTGGCTGGCAGGAACCACAGGCGAAAGGGCGCCGCCCTGGCGTTAGGCGGACAACGGGCGGGGAACGACAGCCACGGCCATCACGCCGAGGCCCGCATGCGCCGCCAGGACCGCCGGGCAGCGGGCCAGGGAGACAGGGGTGCCGGGAAGGCCTGACTCGAGCCGGGCGGCGAACCCGGCGGCCTCGTCGTCGTTCCCGAAGTGATGAACCGTGATCTCGCTGCCGCCTGACCGGGCGGCAGCGGCACCCTGGACGATCTCGAGGAGCCGGTCGAGGGCCCGGTCGGCCGTGCGCACCTTCTCCACGGGGACCACCCGCCCGTCCTGGATCTTCAGCAGCGCCTTGACCGAGAGGACGTTGCCCAGCCAGCTCGCCGCGGCGCTGATCCTCCCGCCGCGGCGCAGCTGGTCAAGGCTCGGCACGTAGAAATAGAGCTCCGAGGTGCGGCAGACGATGGCCGCGGCGGCGGCGCTGCGCTCAAGGCTCGCCCCCCGCCGCAGGGACTGCAGCGCGGCCACGGCGGCGTAGCCCAGCGGCATCCCGGCGGTGCGGCTGTCGATCACCTCGACGGGAATGCCGACCGAGGAAGCCGCCAGCCGTGCTGCGTCGACCGTCCCGGACAGGGCCCCGGAGAGGTGGATGGAGATGATCCCCGAATGGCCTTCGGCCTCCAGGGCCCGATAGGCACGCTCGAACTGACCCGGCGACGGGCGGGACGTACGCACCTCCGAGCCCTGCGCCAGCGCGATGGTCAGGGGCTCAACCAGGGAGTCCCCGCCGTCGCTGTAGATCTGGCCGGCGATCAGCACCGGCAGGGGAACCACCGTGACTCCCCCTGCGCGCCCCGGCCCGTCGAGCCAGCCCGGCGGGAACCCGGCCGCCGAGTCGGTCACGACTGCGGCCGGGAGTCCGTCGCTTGCCATGCTCAGCTGGGCACGATGTTGACCAGCTTGGGCGCCCGCACAATGACCGTGCGGATGCCCCTGCCGTCGAGGATCCGGGAAACCTGCTCGCTGGCAAGGGCCAGGCTCCGCAGCTCGTCCTCGGTGATGTCGGGTGACACGGTGAGCCGGTCGCGGACCTTGCCCTGGACCTGCACGACGGCGACGACGGACTCCTGCGCCAGCAGGTCCTGCTCGACGGCCGGCAGGGCGGCGGTGGCCACCCCGGGGTTGTGGCCCAGCCGCTCCCACAGATCCTCGGCGGTGTACGGGGCGAACATGCCCAGCAGCACCGCAACGGTCTCGGCCGCCTCACGGACGGCCGGGTCGCTGCCGCCCGGGCCGGAGTCGATGGCCTTGCGGGTGGCGTTGACCAGCTCCATCAGCCGGGCGATGACGACATTGAACTTGCTGGCGCCCATGAGCTCGGGCACGTCCGCCAGCGTGCGGTGGGTGGCCGAGCGCAGGCCCCTGTCGCCCGCAGCGAAGTCGACGCCCGCGGCGCTGGTGACGTCGGCGCCCAGGCGCCAGGCGCGGGCCAGGAACTTGGCCGAGCCCGACGGCGACACGTCGGCCCAGTCGACGTCGTCCTCCGGCGGGGAGGCGAAAATCATGGTGAGGCGCACGGCGTCCACCCCGTACTTATCGAGCTGCTCCCCGAGGTCCACCCCGTTGCCCAGGGACTTGCTCATGGCCTTGCCGCCGTTGAGCACCTGCCCCTGGTTCAGCAGGGAGGAAAACGGCTCGGTGAAGTCCACCAGGCCCAGGTCGAAGAGCACCTTGGTGAAGAACCGGCTGTAGAGGAGATGCAGGATGGCGTGCTCGACGCCTCCGACGTACTGGCCGACCGGCATCCACCGGTTGACGGCGTCGGTGTCGAACGGAGCCGTCTCCAGGTCCGGGGTGATGAACCGCAGGAAGTACCAGGAGGAGTCCACGAAGGTGTCCATGGTGTCGGTGTCCCGCTTGGCGGGCCCGCCGCAGGACGGGCAGGCCACGTTGACCCAGTCCTCGACGGCGGCCAGCGGCGAGACGCCCCGCGGTTTCAGCTGGGAGCCGTGAAGGCCCTCGGGCAGGGTGACCGGCAGCTGCTCGTCAGGCACCGGAACCTCGCCGCAGGTGGCGCAGTGGATGATGGGGATTGGGGTTCCCCAGTACCGCTGGCGCGAGAGCAGCCAGTCGCGCAGCCGGAAGTTGACCGTTTCCTCGCCGGTGCCCTGCGCTGCGAGCAGCCCGACGGCGCGGGCGATGGCGGCGGACTTGTCCAGCCCGGTCAGCTCGCCGGAGTTGACCAGGACGCCCTCGCCGGCGGTCGCGGTGCCGGTGACCGCCGGGTCCTCAGCGCCTGTGTCGACGACGGTGCGGACCGGCAGGCCGAACGCCCGGGCGAAGTCCAGGTCGCGCTGGTCATGGGCGGGAACGGCCATGATCGCGCCGGTGCCGTAGTCGGCCAGCACGTAGTCGGCGGCCCAGACGGGCAGCTTTTCCCCGTTGAGCGGGTTGACGGCGTACCGGCCGGTGAACACGCCGGTCTTCTCGCGTTCCGTGGACTGGCGCTCGATCTCGGAGAGCTTCTTGACCTGCTCCCGGTACTCCTCGAGGGCCGGCCGGTGCTCGGCGGTGACCAGGTCGAGGGCCAGCTGAGTGTCGGCGGCGACGACGAAGAAGGTCGCCCCGTAAAGGGTGTCGGGGCGGGTGGTGAACACCGGGACGTCGTGGGCCGGCCGGTCATCGGCTGCCTCGATGGTGAAGCGCACGGTGGCGCCCTCGGAACGGCCGATCCAGTTGCGCTGCATCGCCAGCACGCGCTCGGGCCAGTGGCCCTTCAGCTGGTCCATATCCCGCAGCAGGCGGTCGGCGTAGTCGGTGATCTTGAAGTACCACTGGTTCAGGTCCTTCTTGGTGACCATCGTCCCGCAGCGGTCGCAGGCCCCATTGATGACCTGCTCGTTGGAGAGCACCGTCTGGTCCTTGGGGCACCAGTTGACCGGCGAATTCTTCCGGTAAGCGAGGCCCTTGTTGAAGAACCGGGTGAACAACCACTGCGTCCAGCGGTAGTACTCGGGATCGGAGGTGTGGATCCGGCGGGACCAGTCGGCGCTGATCGCGTAGCGCTTGAAGGAGTGGGCCTGCGTATCGATGTTCGCGTAGGTCCACTCGGCCGGGTGCGCGTTGCGCTTGATGGCCGCGTTCTCCGCCGGGAGCCCGAAGGAGTCCCACCCGATCGGGTGCAGCACGTCATAGCCCTGCAGCCGCGACCAGCGGGCGGCGACGTCGCCCATGGCGAAGGCCTCGGCGTGGCCCATGTGAAGGTCACCCGAGGGGTAGGGGAACATGTCGAGCACGTACCGGCGCTCGCGTGAGCCGTCGTCGAGCGGCTTGAACAATTCCAGCTCATCCCACACCGCCGGCCATCGGGCCTCCATGGCGGCGAAGTCGTAGGTGTTCTCGTCGGGCTGTCCCGCCTCGGAAGGTGTGCTCACTGTCTTGAACCCTGTCCTGTCATTCTTCGCGATTGCCTCATCGTCATTCGTTCCCGCGTGCCGGCCGCGTCGAATTCCGGCCCGGACACACAAAAGCCCCTCGTCCAGGGAGGGGCCGCCGCACGCTGATCGCGTGCGGCTAGGGAAGAAGTCGCCGAGTTGACATGGAACAACCTTAGCGCAGAACTCCCGGCTTCCCCGGCGATTTCGCTGCAGGAGCACAGAAGCGCCCGCCCACCGGTACCGCTGGTGGACGGGCGCCTGTGCTGCCGAGGGGATCCGGCGCTAGGAAACGTCCTCGTCGACCCAGTCGAAGGTCTTCGTGACGGCCTTCTTCCAGAGGCGCAGCTGGCGCTCGCGCTCGGCGTCGTCCATTGAGGGGTTCCAGCGCTTGTCCTCGGACCAGTTGGTGGCGAGCTCGTCGGTGTCCTTCCAGAAGCCGACGGCGAGGCCCGCCGCGTAGGCGGCACCGAGCGCGGTGGTCTCCGTGACCTTCGGCCGGATCACCGGGATGCCGAGGATGTCCGCCTGGAACTGCATCAGGGCGTCATTGGCCACCATGCCGCCGTCGACCCGAAGATCCTCCATGTCCACCCCGGAGTCGGCGTTGGCCGCGTCCAGCACCTCGCGGGTCTGGAAGGCCGTGGCCTCCAGCGCCGCACGGGCGATGTGTCCCTTGTTCACGAAGCGGGTCAGCCCGACGATCGCGCCGCGGGCGTCCGCACGCCAGTACGGGGCGAAGAGGCCGGAGAACGCCGGGACGATATACACGCCGCCGTTGTCATCAACCGTCGTCGCGAGCTGCTCCACCTCGGGAGAACTCTTGATGAGGCCGAGGTTGTCGCGGAGCCACTGGATGAGCGACCCGGTGACGGCGATCGAACCTTCGAGCGCGTAGACCGGCTTGGCGTCCCCGAGGCGGTAGCAGACCGTGGTGAGCAGGCCGTTCTTCGAGTGGACGATCTCCTCGCCGGTGTTCACGATCATGAAGTTGCCGGTGCCGTAGGTGTTCTTGGCACCGCCCTTGGCGAAAGCGGCCTGGCCGAAGGTCGCCGCCTGCTGGTCACCGAGGATGCCGGCCACCGGAACCTCGCGCAGCAGCTGGGAACCGTGGACCTTTCCGTAGACCTCCGAGGAGGACTTGATGGCGGGCATCATTGACAGCGGAACGCCGAAGTCCGCGAGGATCGATTCGTCCCAGGAGAGCGTCTCGAGGTCCATGAACAGGGTCCGCGAGGCGTTGGTGACGTCGGTGATGTGCACGCCGCCGTCCGTGCCGCCGGTGAGGTTCCAGGTGACCCAGGAGTCGGTGTTGCCGAACAGGAGGTCCCCGGCCTCCGCCTTCTCGCGGGCACCGTCGACATTGTCGAGGATCCACTTGATCTTGGTGCCGGAGAAGTAGGTGGCCAGGGGCAGCCCGACCTTGTCCTTATAGCGCTCCACGCCGCCGTTGGCCGCCAGCTCATCGACGATGTTCTGGGTGCGGGTGTCCTGCCACACGATGGCGTTGTAGACCGCCTTGCCTGTGGTCTTGTCCCACACCACGGCGGTCTCGCGCTGGTTGGTAATGCCGACCGCGGCGATATCGTGGCGGGTCAGGTTCGCCTTGGACAGGGCACTGCCGATGACCTCACGGGTGTTGTCCCAGATCTCGGCGGGATCGTGTTCGACCCACCCCGCCTTGGGGAAGATCTGCTCGTGCTCCTTCTGACCCGAGGAGACGATGTCCCCCTTGTGGTCGAACACGATGGCCCGGCTCGATGTCGTGCCTTGGTCGATAGCGATAACGTACTGCGACATTTCCTACTCCTTTGTTGAGATGATGTCGGATTGTGCCCGGTGCGGACGGCACCGGGCGGGCGGACGTCGACCCTACGCCGGGAGCGCGGGGAACTCGACCAGCTGGACGATCAGGCCGGCGAGGATGCCGCCGATGATGGGGCCGACCACCGGCACCCAGGCGTAGCCCCAGTCGGAGCCGCCCTTCCCCTTGATGGGGAGGATGGCGTGGGCGATGCGGGGGCCGAGGTCGCGGTTCGGGTTGATGGCGTACCCGGTGGGTCCGCCGAGGGAGGCACCGATGCCCACGACGAGGAGGGCGACAGCCAGGGGGCCAAGCCCCGTCGGCGTCGAACCGAAGGCGATGATCACGAAAACGAGGACGAACGTGCCGATGATCTCGGTGACGAGGTTCCAGCCGTAGGAGCGGATGGCGGGACCGGTGGAGAAGACACCCAGCTTGTTGGCGGGTTCCGGCTCGTCATCGAAGTGCTGCTTGTACGCCAGCCAGCAGACGATTGCACCGAGGATGGATCCGATCATCTGGGCGGCGAGGTACCCCAGCGCGTTGCCGAAGTTCTTGTCCACGCCCGAGGCGAAGGACTCGACGTCGCCGTTCACCCACAGGCCCACGGTGACGGCGAAGTTCAGGTGGGCCCCGGACAGGGCCGCGACGTAGACGCCGGCGAAGACAGCGAGCCCCCACCCGAAGGTGACCATCAGGAAGCCGCCGTTGTTACCCTTTGTCTTTGCAAGGGCAACGTTGGCTACGACACCACAACCGAGCAGCAACAACATCATGGTGCCGAACGTTTCGGCAACAAATACTTCAAGAGACATCTTTGACTCCTTGTGTGTATTTACTTGTGTGCAGGTGCCGCCGCCTGAGCGGCCCCCTTCCCCCGGCAACACCTGCCGTTGGATGGCCCCACCGCCCAGGGCGGCGGGGCCGATCCCCCCGCGGACCTTCCGCTAGGCGATCAAGCTTCGAACCTCGACCCGGTGCGCGTCGGCGAGGACCGCCTCGGCGTGGCGGATCTCGGCTGCCGCGGCCTCCTTGTCCCAGCCCAGCAGCGGTGCGAGCACCGCGGCCAGTTCGGCGAGGAGTTCGGCGGTCACCAGACCGCGGAAAGCAAGCGAGGTGCGGCGGATCAGGATGTCGATCAAATGACCGACCTGCTCGTTGCGCACCATGTACTCCACCTCCCGAGAACTTAGTTCCTTAGTGGAACTGAACACGGAATCTTCTCCCTGCGCAAGGAACTCGAGCACGTCGGTGGCACGCGCACCGTAGCGCGTGAGCAGAACCCCGACGCGCTCCTCGTCGTAGCCGGGCCGGACCGCGGCGGCAATCCACTGCTTTTCCGCCTTTTCACCGGCCGGGAAGCCCTTGCCTCCGCCGATGGCGAGGTTGGCCGTCGACGTCTTCCGGGCAAGCCCGAGGACGGCGAGGGTGTCGTTGGCCAGGTGCTCCGAGAGCGCCCGAAACGTCGTCCACTTGCCGCCCACGAGGCTCAGCGTGGTCACCTTGCGGCCGCCGCGCTGTTCCTCGCGCTTCTCGATGCGGTAGTCGCGGGAGACGAAGCCGGGCGAGGTGTCATCGTGGCGCGGCAGCGGCCGGACGCCGGAGAAGCTGTACACGATGTCCTCCCGGCCGACCTTGATCGTCGGGAAGACATGGTGGACCAGGTCGAAGAAGTAGTCGATCTCCTCGTCGGTGGTGACGGCGGGCACGCTCATGTCTGCGTCGACGTCGGTGGTTCCGACCAGCACGCGGTCGCCCATGGGGTAGATCAGCACGATGCGTCCGTCGGTGTGCTCGAAGAAGATTTCGCGGCCGTTGGTGGCCTCGAGGAGCGCTTTGGAGTCGATGACGATGTGCGAGCCCTTGGTGCCTCCCATAAAGGAGCTTTCGGCGCCGAGGGCCGCGTTGGTGCCGTCGACCCACGCCCCGGTGGCGTTGATAACGACGTCGGCCTCGAAGGTGAAGGAGGTGCCGGTGAGTTCATCGCGCAGCACCACGCCGTCGTCGGAGGCGCCGATGGCGTTGACGTGGTTCACGGCGCGTGCCTCCGGATTGGCCAGCTGGCCGTCGCGCAGGACGTCGAGGGTGAGCCGCTCGGGGTTGTGAACGGATGCGTCAAAGTAGGTGGCGGTGTACTTCACGTCGGGGCGCAGGTCCGGCATGAGGGCCAGCGACTTCTTCCGGCCGACGAACTTGTGCCGGGGCACCGAGCCGCCGTCGCGGGAGAAGGAGTCGTAGAGGCTCAGCCCGACCTTGATCAGGAAGGCGCCGCGTTCGGTGGGCTTTCCCTGCTTGTGCGTGAGGAAGCGCATGGGGGCCGCAAGGATGCCGGAGAAGGTGCTGAAGATGGGGATGGTCGTCTGGAGGGGCTTCACATAGTGGGGCGCGACCCGCAGGAGGCGGTTGCGTTCGACGACGGATTCGCGCACCAGCCGGAACTCCCCGTTCTCGAGGTACCGGATGCCGCCGTGGATCATATGGGAAGAGGCGCCCGAGGCGCCCTGGGAGTAATCGCCGCGCTCGACGAGGGCGACGTCGACGCCCTGCAGCGCAAGGTCGCGGAAGGTGCCGACGCCGTTGATCCCTCCGCCGATGATGAGTACCGAGGCACGGGGGCGCTCCTGAAGCTTTTTCACCTCGCTCCGCGGTTCGCTGACATTGCCGGTGGCACTGTTGCTGTCGACGGTGTTCATTAAGGCACTACTCCGTAACCGTAAAGATTGCTGCTGATGGGGGACTGCCCGACCCATTCTTTGAAGTTTGAGAATAGCAGTCAACCAGATTGCACAAACGTGCACGAACGGGGTGAGAATGGACACGTGGAACCCCGTGAACTCCCCCGCCCCCGCCGGATCCCGATCGACGGGGAGGGCGCCGGCCCCCGGTCCGGGGACGCCCTCCGCGCGGCCCAGATGTACTACCTGCAGGACCTGACGATGAACGCCATCGCCCGGGAGCTGCGGACGTCCCGCTCCACGGTGTCCCGGCTGCTGTCCCTGGCGCGCCAGACCGGCCTGGTGCAGATCTCGGTCAACAACCCCGCCGAACGCGCACCCGTCCTTGAACAGCAGATCCGCCGCCGCTTCGGCGTGGAGGCGCACGTGGTGCCGGTCGCTGACAGCGTGAGCGACTCCGAGTCACTCGAGCGCGTGGCCATCCAGGCGGCGCGCACGATCAGCCCGCTGATGGACTCCAACGCGATCATCGGCGTCGCCTGGGGTTCCACCCTGAGCGCCGTCAGCCACCACCTGACCCGCAAGGACATCCACGACAGCACGATCGTGCAGCTCAACGGGGCCGGAAACACCCAGACGACCGGCATCACCTACGCCAGTGAGATCCTGCGGCGCTTCGGCCAGGCCTACGGCGCGCGCGTTGAGCAGTTCCCTGTGCCCGCCTTCTTCGACCACGCCGAAACCAAGCGGGCCATGTGGAACGAGCGCAGTGTGCGGCGCATCCTCGACCTCCAGCACCGGATGACGGTGGCGGTCTTCGGCGTGGGCTCGATCGACGCCGGCATCCCCAGCCACGTGTACAGCGGCGGATACCTCGACGACGAGGATCTCGCGCAGCTCGCCGAGGACGAGGTGGTCGGGGATGTGGCCACGATGTTCTTTCGGGAGGACGGCAGCCACCGGGACATCCTGCTCAATCAGCGCAGCACCGGCCCCGACCTCGACCGCCTCCGGGAGGTCCGGCGTCGGATCTGCGTGGTGTCCGGGGAGACGAAGATCAATGGACTGCGGGGGGCACTGGCCGCGGGCCTTGCAACGGACCTGATCCTGGATGAGGCCTCCGCCCGCCGGCTGGTGCAGCTCGCGGCCGACGAGCAGCCCGGTGCTCCAGCGCGGCTGGCCGGCACGTCCCGCGCAGATCGGTAGAGTCGTTCCATGCAACGAGCCCCCAAAGTTCCCCTGAACAACGGCGTGGAAATCGATGCCGTGGGGTACGGCGTCTACAAGGTGCCTCCCGCCGACACCGCCGACCTCTGCACGCTGGCGCTCGAGGCCGGCTACCGCACCCTCGACACCGCCACCATGTACGGCAACGAGGCGGGAGTGGGCGAGGCGGTGCGCCGGGCGCTGGCCGGCGGACTGGAGCGCAGCGACATCTTCGTCACCACGAAGGTCTTCAACCGGGACCAGGGCTATGACTCGACGCTCCGGGCCTTCGACTCCTCCCTCGAACTCCTCGGCCTTGAGTATCTCGACCTCTACCTCATCCACTGGCCCATGCCCGAGCGCGGACTGTACGTCGAGACCTACCGGGCCCTCGAGCAGCTCTACCGGGACGGCCGGGTGAGGGCCATTGGGGTGTCGAACTTCCAGCGGCCCCACCTCGAGCGGCTCTTCGGCGAAACCGGGGTGGTGCCCGCACTGAACCAGATCGAGGTGCACCCCTACCTGCAGCAGCACGAGCTCCGAGCCTTCCACGTCGAATATGGCATCGCCACCCAGGCGTGGAGTCCCCTCGGACGGGGCCACGTGCTGACCGACCCGGTCATCACCGGTATCGCTGCGGACCTGGGCCGCACTCCGGCCCAGGTGATCCTGCGCTGGCACCTCGACGGCGGGAACCTCGTCATCCCCAAGGCGAGCAGCGCCGAGCGGATCCAGGGCAACCTCGACCTCTTCGATTTCACCCTCGCCCCGGACCACCGCGCGGCCCTCGACGGGCTGGAGCGGGGCCACCGGTTCGGCTCCCACCCCGACCGGGTGAACTCGTGAGGCGCCGCGGCCCTGATGCCGGGACCGGGCCCGCCGCAGCCGAACCGGCCGCGCCGGCTGCCGCGCCGCGGACCGCACAGGTACGGACCGTTCCCTGGGAGGGGAGGCTGCAGCGGTACTGGGACTTCGCACCGCTCGGGCACGCCGGCCGGCCTGCCGCCCGCCAGGATGCGGCGGCACCGGTGATGTTTCTGGTCCACGGCTTCCGGGGCGATCACCACGGGCTGCTGCGGATCGTCGAGGGGCTGCCCGGCTACCGCGTGATCGTGCCCGACCTTCCCGGCTTCGGTGCGTCGGAGGCGCTGGCCGGCCGCCACGACGTTACCGCCTATGCCCGGTTTGTCCGCCACAGCCTCGAGGTGCTGGGACTCGGGCCCTCAACAGTCCTGCTGGGGCACTCCTTCGGCTCGGTCATCGCGGCTCGGTTCGCCGCGGACAACCCGGGCCGCACCGCCGCCCTGATCCTGGTCAACCCCATCTGCGAACCCGCCCTCGAGGGATCGAGCCGCCTGGCGTCCCGGGCCGCGGAACTGTATTACGCCGCCGGCGCCCGCCTGCCCGAACGGACCGGCATGGCACTCCTGACCAACCCCCTGATCGTGCGCGTCATGAGCATCTTCATGGCCAAGACCCGGGACCGGGCGCTGCGCGCGTACATCCATGACCAGCACGCCCGCTACTTCAGTGCGTTCGCGGAGCGCAGGGTGGTCCTCGAGGCCTTCCGGGCCTCGATCGGTGCCACGGTCCGGGACAGCGCCACCGATCTGACGGGCCCGGTCCTGCTGATCGCCGCCGAACTCGACGACCTGGGGTCCCTCGAAGGACAGCGCCGCCTCGCGGCGATGATCCCCGGGGCGCGGCTGGAGGTCCTTGCGGGTACCGGACACCTCGTGCACTACGAAAAGCCGCTCGAGGCCGCGGCCCTGATCACGGCCTTCCTGAAGGAGGGCCGGCAGTGAAAATCCTCATCGATGCGCGCTTCACGCGGACCGACCACCACGATGGAATCAGCCGCTATGGGGCAAGCCTGATCGGTGCCGTCTCCAAGCTGGCCGAGGTCACGATGCTCATCAGCGATCCGCGGCAGCTGGCGCTGCTTCCCGACGTGCCGTACGTCCTGGTCAACAGCCCACTCTCCCCCGCCGAGCTCCTGGTGGCGCGGACCGTGAACCGCCTGCGCCCCGACGTCGTCGTCAGCCCCCTGCAGACCATGGGGACCTGGGGCCGGAAGTACCCGTTGATCCTGACCCTCCACGATCTGATCTACTACACCAATCCCGCGCCCCCGCCCTTTCTTCCGCTGCCGGTGCGGGCACTGTGGCGCCTCTACCACCTGGCCTACTGGCCGCAGCGGCTGCTGCTGAACCGCGCAGACGTCGTGGCGACCATCTCCGAGACCACCGCCTCCCTGATCCGTGAGCACGCTCTGACCCGGCGGCCCGTTCACATTGTCGGCAACGCCCCGCAGGAGGCCGACGTCGTCCGCGACCCAGCGGTCGAACCGGAGAAATCCCTCCTCTACATGGGCTCGTTCATGCCCTACAAGAACGTCGAAACGCTCCTGGCGGGAATGGCCGGACTCGGGGAGTACACCCTGCACCTGCTCAGCAGGATCTCGAGCGAACGCCAGGCCGAGCTTGAGGCCCTGATCCCGGCCGGCGCCACTGTCGTTTTCCACAATGGCGTCAGCGACGAGGAGTACAACCGGCTCCTGGCCACCGCGACGGCGCTGATCACGCTGTCAAAGGCCGAGGGCTACGGGCTGCCGGTGATCGAGGGGATGGCGGCGGGAACCCCGGTCATCGCCAGCGACATCCCGATCTTCCGGGAGGTGGGCGGCGGGGCTGCCCTCCTGGTCGACCCGGACGACCCGGCGGCCCTCACCGACGCCGTCCGCGCTTTGGGCTCCCCCGGGCGGTGGGCCCGGGCGTCCGCGGACGGCCTGGCCCAGGCCGCCACCTACACCTGGGACCGCTCGGCCCGGCAGCTGATCGACGCGGCCGAGGCGGCGATCAAGGAGCATCGGAGCCGCTGAGACGCCGGCACCGGCGAAGCCGCAGCGCAAACGCCGTCCCGGTGCCGCCGCGGGCACCGGAACGGCGCTGGGGCTAGCTGCCGCGCTTGAGGCTGCGGATCCGCAGGGCGGCCGCGGCCGGCACGGCGATGCCCGCGGCGAGCAGGCCCGCCAGCAGGGCAGTGCCCGCATTGTCCTCGGAGGTCGAGACCGCAGCGGTCTGGATGTTCAGCCCCACGTTGGTCTTTCCGGGAGCCGGCGCAACGACGGGCGGGGCCGCCGGAGCAAGGACGGGCTGGGGAACCACGACGGGCGGCAGCCCGGTCTGCCCCTCGCAGGCGGCGAGGAATACCTTGAACAGCGCAAGGAGGTTCGTCATGGTGGCCTCGTCGATCTCGATCCCGGCGAGGGCCATTTCGAACTCGGCGAACGCCTGGTCCAGAACCAATTCGGCCGCTGCGATCTCCGGCGTATCGATTGAGGCGTCAAAGGCCGCCTCGAGGCCGGGCAGGGCGCTTTCCGCCTGGTCGAAGCGTGTCTGGGCCGGGGCAAGGGCCGCCGTGGCGGCTTCGATCGCCAGCGGGTCCCCGGACTTCACGGCCGCTGCCAGCTTCAGCTCGGCGTCCTCAAGCGCCAGTGCGGCGGCGTCGAACTCCAGGTAACCGGCCTCGAGAGCCGGGCCGGTTTCCGCGGCGGCGACCTCGACGAGCGCGGAGTAGGCCCCTTCGGCCTGCGTGATGGCGGCGGCGGCCGTTTCGAGCCGCGTCACGGACGCCGCGGTGATTCCCGCCCCGGCCAGCGCCGAGTTGAACGCGCCCGCGGCCGTCAGGCATCCGGCGTCCCCCGGCGCGGCCGTGGCTGCCGGCGTGCCGAGGAAAAGCCCTCCGGCTAAGACGGCCGCCGCGGAACCCGCTGCGGCCCATTTCCTTGAAGTCATCACTGTTTATTCTCCTGAAGCCCGGAAATGCCCCGCGGGCCGTCCCCGCGGTGCCAGCTTGCGGCACCCTCCATTCGGCGCCCGAATACGGGCGCTGCAATGCCCGTGGACACCGATTGGAAGAGTGGCCGCTGGTCTTGATGCATCAGGACTCAAAGAGAACTGGGAATCGTCTGAGTTTCACCCGGAAGACCGCTGTGCGTCCAAAAGTACAGAAGGCATGTCGATATAGCAATTAGGCCCAGTCCCACCCGTAACGGCGCGCATTTCCCGTTCTTTTCCCGGCTCGGGAGTTGAGGAAAATTCATTCCGCCCGCCGCGGCGCCTGCGGCACGGCGGAGCCCCTCCGTCTGGTTTCCGACGCCGATGCCGTGGTTGTCGATGAGGAGCTCAGCGCGTACTGCGGGTTCAGGACCACCACCTTGGAGACCGCGGACGCTCTCTGCGACGCCCTGAGCTGACGTCCTTCACACCGCCGGGGACACGGACGGGGGCCATCGCTGGGATATCAGGCCGTGCGGAGAGTGCCGGCGAGGAACTGCACGGGCGGTTCCTGGCCGGGCCAGGTGCCCACCAGCGCGAGCGGTCCCCGGATACGCCCGGAGAGGTCGGGCACCCGGAACAGGACGAGGTCGAGGTCCCGTCCGGTAACAGGAGTCTCCATCCCTGCCAGGCCGTCACCGGGCGCGGGATCCGGCACGGGGAGACCGCGGAGCACGGTGGTGCTCGCCGACTGGACGGACGGCTCAAGGCGGCCGTCGACGTCGACGAACTCATCAGCCTGGGCGGGGCCGCCGAGCAGCGCCGCCAAAACCACCGCACTGTAGACGGGGTCGACGCAGGCGTCGTAGATCCACCGCTGCCCCAGGACCGAATGGTCCATGGCGCCGACGAAACCGATCTCCGCTCCGGAGAGGGGTGACGAGCGGTAGGTCAGGGGAACCTGCACCACCTCCCGGCCGGTGGTGACAAGGAGGGTTTCCACGCCGACCTCGCCGTCCGGGTCGTCGAACCGAAACGAGGCGACCTTCTGCAGATCGGTGACGCTGTTGTTTCTCCACCAGGGCTGGGCGGGCAGCCAGTCGGCGAGGAGCTCCAGTTTGGTCGGGCGCAGCGTTGCTCTGTGAAGGATGGCCATATCCCTTAGCCTAGGGACTCTCAAGGAGGATGACAGGACTTTGTCGGCCCAATTTTCAAGAAGAGCCCAATTGCCGCGCAGGGAAAAGTGACAAACGCACCCGAAATTCCGGGTGCATTCGTCAGTTCCGGGTGCACCGCGAACCAAAATGCGACCAGCGCCCCCGAATGCGACGACCGAACGGGAAATATCAGGCGCGCCTGTCGTTTTCGGGTCCGCCTGCCGTGATTGGGTGCACCGGCCGCCGCACAAGGCACGGTGGGGCCCTGCGGCCCGACAGCGGTCCGGGCCCGGCGTTCCGGCTACCTCAGGATCCGCTCGATGGCGGCCGCGGCAACGCAGACGCGGGCGCCGATCTGTTCAGCCGGCACCTCGCTGCTCAGGTAGACAACCGCAAGGGCTGCCGGAAGCTGCCCGGTGACGCGGATAGGGGCGCCGATCGAACTGACACCGGGAATCACCTCGTCCCGGCTGAAGGCGAAGCCGGTGCGGGCCGCCGTCCGGGACTCCTTCCGGTACGGCTCCCCCGGCGCCAGTTGCTCCCACTGCTCCTCGGTCAGCGCCGACTGGATCGCGATCCCGGGTGCTCCCGCCGTGAAGGAATGCCGGGTGCCCGGCCGCTGCACGAGCGCCCCTTCGCCGCGGGGCGGTTCGACGGCCACCAGGGTGACGCACTGGCGGCGGTCCCACACGGCGATGAAGGCGCTCATCTGGAGGGAGGTGGACAGCGCCGTGAGCTCGGGCAGCGCCGCGCTCTGCAGCTTCCGCGCCACCCCCCTGGCCAGGGCCGCCAGCCCCGGGCCGGGCCAGAACCGTCCGCCGTCGTCCCTGAGCACGAGGGAGTGATCCTCGAGGGTGCGGAGAATGCGGTAGGCGATGGAGCGGTGGACCCCCAGGGAGCCGGCGATCTCGGCAATGGTCATCCCGGCGGTGGACTCGGCGAGCACTTCGAGGACCCGGATGCCGCGCGAGAGGGTCTGGGACGTGGACGACGCCGTGGCCTTCGGGGCGGTGACGCCCGGGGACACCGCCGATTCCCCGATGCCCATCCTGCTCACGCGCTCCCGACCGGGCGGGCGAGGAGCTGGGGTGCGAAGAACGCGGCCAGCTCGGCGGTGGCCGCCAACGGAAGAACGTTCGCCACGTACTGGTCCGGACGGACGACGACGACCGCACCGGCCCGGTCGATGCTCCGCAGGTCGAAGATGTCCGCCGCCGGGTCCACCGCGTAGACCTTTTCGTAGTTAGTGAGCCCGAAAGGCCCGACCGGGGGCTGGAAGACGCCCGGCACATCCCCGATGTCGATCTGGGTGTGCTTCTGCTGGTGAATGACCACGACGTCGAACCACGCGTCGGGGTCGAGGCCCTGCGGGGTGGCCGCGAGCGGGGATTCCGCCGCATTGGCCATCCAGTCGGCGAGCGCCGCCGCACCGGATCCGGCCCCCGGTGCGGCCGCATCGGCGAAGACGTAGATCCGCCAGCGGCCGTCGGCGGTCGCCTGGTGGCCAAGGTGCAGGGGAACGCCGTCGCACACGCGCACGACGGGCGCGGACTTGAACCGCTTGCCGATCGGGAATCCTGAAGCGATGTCCTGGTGCGCTGGTTCGGCGACCAGGAGGGAGGGCGAGTACTGGGTCATGAAGCCCATCGGGAATTCGCCGGTGCGCACATAGAAGTCCTCGAGCTCGGACGGGTCCTCAAACTCCTCCGGCTTCTTGGCCATGAGCGTCGACCACTCCTTGTCGAACTCGATGAGGTTCTTCGCCACGACCTGGCGCTCCGCCGAATAGGTCGACAGCAGGGCCTCGGGGCTGCGCCCCTCCAGCACATGCCCGAGCTTCCAGCCGAGATTGAACCCGTCCTGCATCGATACGTTCATGCCCTGGCCCGCCTTGGCGCTGTGCGTGTGGCAGGCGTCCCCGGTGATGAAGACCCGCGGTGTGCGGAGTCCCACCTCCTCGGGGAGGACGTCGTCGAACCGGTCGCTGAGGCGGTGGCCCACTTCGTACACGCTGTGCCACGCGACGTGGCGCACATCGAGCGTGTAGGGGCTGAGGATCGTGTTGGCCTTGGCGATGATCTGCTCGAGGGTGGTCCGGCGCACGGCACCGTTGTCGTCCGGTGGGACCTCGCCCAGGTCGACGTACATGCGGAACAGGTGCCCGCCCTCGCGCGGAATGAGCAGGATGCTGCCGCCCCCACCGGACTGGATGGCGCACTTGAGGCGGATGTCGGGGAAGTCGGTGACCGCCAGCGCGTCCATCACGCCCCAGGCGTGGCGGGCCTGGTCGCCGGCCAGGGTGCAGCCGATCGCCCGGCGCACCCGGCTCCGGGCACCGTCGGCGCCGACCACGTACTTGGCCCGCACGGTACGCGGAGTGCCCGCCCGCTCCCCCGCGGTGTGCGTCAGCGTCACCTTCACCGGGTACGCCCCGTCACCCGTGACCTCGAGGTCCTCGAACTCGAAGCCGTAGTCCGGGGTCATTCGAGTCGGGGAGTTCCTCATGAATTCCGCGAAGTAGTCGAGCACGCGCGCCTGGTTGACGATGAGGTGGGGGAACTCGCTGATCACCGCCGGGTCGTCTTCGGGGCGGGCGGTGCGGATAATCCGCGCGGGATCAGCGGGATCCGGCTTCCAGAACGCCATCTCGACAATGCGGTACGCCTCCTCGGTGATCCGCTGGGCGAAGCCGAAGGCCTGGAAGGTCTCGACGCTGCGTGCCTGGATACCGTCGGCCTGGCCGATGGCGAGCCGGGCATCGCGCCGCTCCACGATCCGGGTGGTGATCCCGGGAAACTGGGACAGCTGGGCGGCGGTGATCATGCCGGCGGGGCCGGTGCCGACGATCAGTACGTCGACCTCGTCGGGAAGCTCTTCGGGGCGGTCGATGCCGGTACCGGCCGCCGGCTGGATGCGGGGATCACCCGAGACGTATCCGTGGTGGTGGAACTGCACGGGCTTCCTCACTTCGTTGTGGTGAAAGTTCGATTATCGAACGCCTCGTTCGACTATCGTACGGCTGATGCTACTGCCGGGCCGGTGAGCGGACAAGGCCCGGCTTCCCGGCACTCCGGGGGTCGAACGGCGGACCGGGCGGTGGCTCTCCATTTCCCTGGTCGGAGCGGCGTACCTCCGGTCCTTGACGTGCCCTCCGGCTCCTCCTAGGCTTCGTATACGATTTCGTACTGCCTGAGGAGCGCCCCCTGGAACTGGCCACCGAATCCACCCTGGCCGCGGCCCGCAAGGTCATCGCCGTGCACCTCAACTATCCGAGCCGGGCCGCCCAGCGGGGACGCACCCCGGAGCAGCCCTCCTACTTCCTCAAGCCGCCGTCCTCCCTGGCGCTCAGCGGATCCCCCGTCGAGCGCCCGGCCGGCTGTGAACTCCTCGGCTTCGAGGGCGAGATCGCGCTGATCATCGGCAGGCCGGCACGCCGCGTCGGCATCGACGCCGCCTGGAGCCACGTCGGCTGGGTGAGCGCCGGCAACGACCTGGGCGTCTACGACCTGCGGTACGCGGACAAGGGCTCCAACCTGCGGTCCAAGGGAGGCGACGGGTTCACCCCCATCGGCCCCGGCCTCATTCCCGCGGACTCTGTGGATCCGGCCTCCCTGCGCATCCGCACCTGGCACAACGGCGCCCTGGTCCAGGACGACACCACCGCGGACCTGCTCTTTCCCTTCGCGCGGCTCATCGCCGACCTGTCCCAGCTGCTGACCCTTGAGCCCGGTGACATCATCCTCACCGGCACCCCCGCGGGGGCCTCGGTCGCCGCGCCCGGCGACGTCATCGAGGTAGAAGTCTCGGACGCCCGGACGGCGGACGGGAGCCCCGGGCCCACCTCCGGGCGGCTGCTCACCCGCGTCGAGCAGGGATCGGTTCACTTCGCTGACTTCGGCGCTCTCCCCCGGGCCGATGACCTCCAGCGGGAGGAAGCGTATGGATCCCGCGAAGCCGCGGGCCTGCCGACACCGGAACCGGTCCTCACCCCGGCGTTGAAGGCGGCGCTTGAAAGCGTCTCCACCGCCACCCTGTCCTCCCAGCTCCGCAAGCGCGGGCTCAATAACGTGAGCATTGACGGGCTCACCTCCACCCGCCCGGAAAAGCGGATCGTGGGGCTGGCCCGCACCCTGCGGTACGTGCCCAACCGGGAGGATCTCTTTGCCGGCCATGGCGGAGGCTACAACGCGCAGAAACGGGCAATCGACTCCGTCAACGAGGGCGAGGTCCTGGTGATGGAGGCGCGGGGGGAAAAGGGAACGGGCACCGTCGGGGACATCCTGGCCCTGCGCGCCCAGGTCCGCGGCGCCGCAGCCATCATCACCGACGGCGGGGTCCGGGATGTCTCCGCCGTGGCCGCCCTGGACATGCCCACCTACTACGCCAATCCCCATCCCGCCGTCCTCGGCCGCCGGCACATCCCGTGGGACACCGACATCACCATCGCCTGCGGCGGCGCCACGGTCCAGCCCGGCGACATCATCGTCGCGGACGCCGACGGCATCCTGGTGATCCCGCCGGCACTCGCCGGGGAACTCGCCGGAGATTCAATCGCCCAGGAGCGCGAGGAAGCGTTTATCGCCGAAATGGTCGAACAGGGCCACAGCGTCGACGGGCTCTACCCCCTGAACGCCGCCTGGCGCACCCGGTATGACCAGTGGGCGGCGGAGCGTGGCTGAGGCCGTTCCGGCGGCGCCCGCCGGCAGCAAGTCCGAGCAGGCCTACGCGCTCATCAAGGCCCGCATCGTCGAGGGCACCTACTCCCCCGGTCACCGGCTGGTGCTCGCGCGGATCGCCGGGGACCTGGGGGTGAGCGTTGTGCCGATCCGTGAGGCGATCCGCCGGCTCGAGGCCGAAGGCCTGGTGACCTTCGAGCGCAATATCGGTGCCACCGTGGCGGGAATCGATCCCACCGAATACCTCTACACGATGCAGACCCTCAGCATCATCGAGGGCGCGGCCACCGCCTTGTCCTCACCCCTGCTCGGGGCCGCTGACATCGCCCGGGCCCGGGGCGTCAACGAGGAGATGCGCGCCTGCCTGGAGGACTTTGACCCGGTGCGCTTCACCCGGCTCAATCAGGAGTTCCACAGCGTCCTGTTCGAGCACTGCCCCAACCCGCACATCCTTGACCTCGTGCACCGCGGCTGGAACCGGCTGGCCTCCCTGCGATCCTCGACCTTCCGCTTCGTTCCCGGCCGCGCCACCGAGTCCGTCGATGAGCATGAAGCGCTGCTGCGGCTCATCGAGTCGCAGGCGGACGCCGACGCCATCGAGAAGGCCGCCCGCCTCCACCGCAGTGCCACCCTTGACGCCTACCTCGCGCAGTCCTCTGCCGCCGATTCCAGTTAGGAACCTCCAATGACGACCTCCAGCAGCACAGCACTCGGCCAGCACGTTCCGGAGGGGCTGCCCTCGCATATCCAGCACTACATCGGCGGGGAGTTCGTTGACTCGCTCGGCGGGCAGACCTTCGACGTCCTGGACCCGGTGTCCAACACCACCTACGCCACCGCGGCCGCCGGTCAGCAGGAGGACGTCAACCGGGCCGTCACCGCCGCCCGGAGGGCCTTCCTCGAGGGCCCGTGGCCGACGATGAAGCCGCGCGAACGCGCCCGGGTCCTCAACCGGATCGCCGACGCCGTCGAGGCGCAGGAATCCCGGCTCGCCGAACTCGAAACCTTCGACACCGGCCTGCCGATCACCCAGGCCAAGGGGCAGGCGCTGCGCGCGGCGGAAAACTTCCGCTTCTTCGCCGACCTCATCGTGGCCCAGTTCGACGACGCGATGAAGGTGCCCGGCTCCCAGATCAACTACGTGAACCGGAAACCGATCGGCGTCGCCGGCCTCATCACCCCCTGGAACACCCCCTTCATGCTCGAATCCTGGAAGCTCGCGCCGGCCCTGGCCACCGGCAACACGGTCGTCCTGAAGCCGGCCGAGTTCACCCCGCTGTCGGCGTCGCTCTGGGCGCAGATCTTCCGGGACGCCGGCCTGCCCGACGGGGTGTTCAACCTCGTCAACGGCCTCGGCGAGGAGGCCGGGGACGCCCTCGTGAAACACCCGGACGTGCCGCTGATCTCCTTCACCGGCGAGACCACCACCGGACAGACGATCTTCCGCAACGCCGCCGACCGCCTCAAGGGCCTGTCGATGGAACTCGGCGGGAAGTCCCCCTGCGTGGTGTTCGCCGACGCCGACCTCGACGCCGCCATCGACTCGGCCCTCTTCGGCGTCTTCTCCCTCAACGGCGAGCGCTGCACGGCAGGCTCCCGGATCCTCGTCGAACGCGCCGTGTACGAGGAGTTCTGCGGACGGTTCGCCGCCCGGGCGAAGAACATCGTCGTGGGCGATCCGCACGATCCGAAGACCGAGGTCGGGGCCCTCGTCCACCCAGTGCACTTCGAGAAGGTCGCCTCCTACGTGGAGATCGGCAAGACCGAAGGCCGGCTCCTGGCCGGCGGCGGCCGCCCCGAGCACCTGCCGGAGGGCAACTACATCGCCCCGACGGTGTTCGCCGACGTCTCCCCCGACGCCCGGATCTTCCAGGAGGAAATCTTCGGCCCCGTCGTCGCGATCACCGCCTTCGACACCGACGTCGAGGCCCTCGCCCTGGCGAACAACACCCGCTACGGGCTCGCCGCGTACATCTGGACGCAGGACCTCACGCGTGCCCACACCTTCTCCCAGGGCGTCGAGGCAGGCATGGTCTGGCTCAACAGCCACAACGTGCGCGACCTGCGCACACCCTTTGGCGGGGTGAAGGCCTCCGGGCTGGGCCACGAGGGCGGGTACCGCTCCATCGACTTCTACACCGACCAGCAGGCGGTCCACATCAGCCTCGGCCCGGTCCACACCCCGAAATTCGGAAACGTCGAGGCCTCCGCGGCCAACGAAGGCTGAAACCAGCACCCACCGCACCTCCCTCACCTGCTCGAAGAAGAGAGAACTCCAATGACCGGCTTCGTTCCCACCCCCACCCTCCCGGCGCCCGACATCGTCCGCTGCGCCTACATGGAGATCGTTGTCACCGACCTCGCACGGTCCCGCGAGTTCTACGTCGGCGTCCTCGGCCTCCATGTCACCGAGGAGGACGAAAACACCATCTACCTGCGCTCCCTCGAGGAATTCATCCACCACAACCTGGTCCTGCGGCAGGGGCCCGTGGCGGCCGTCGCCGCCTTCGCCTACCGGGTGAAGTCGCCCGCCGAGGTGGACGCCGCGGAGGCGTATTACAAGGAACTGGGCTGCCGCACCGAGCGCCGCCCGGAAGGGTTCACCAAGGGGATCGGCGATTCGGTCCGCGTCGAGGACCCGCTGGGCTTCCCCTACGAATTCTTCTACGAGACCGAGCACGTCGAACGCCTGACCCAGCGCTACGACCTCTACTCCGCCGGAGAACTGGTCCGTCTCGACCACTTCAACCAGGTCACCCCCGACGTCCCCCGCGGCCGCAAATACCTCGAGGACCTCGGCTTCCGGGTCTCCGAGGACATTCAGGATTCCGACGGCGTCACCTACGCCGCCTGGCTGCACCGCAAGCAGACCGTCCACGACACCGCCCTGACCGGCGGCGACGGCCCGCGCATGCACCACGTCGCCTTCGCCACGCACGAAAAGCACAACATCATCCAGATCTGCGACAAGATGGGGGCCCTGCGGATCTCGGACCGGATCGAACGCGGGCCCGGCCGGCACGGGGTCTCCAACGCGTTCTACCTTTACATCCTCGACCCGGACGGGCACCGGATCGAGATCTACACGCAGGACTACTACACGGGCGACCCCGACAACCCCACGGTGACCTGGGATGTGCACGACAACCAGCGCCGGGACTGGTGGGGAAACCCCGTCGTCCCCAGCTGGTACACCGAGGCCTCTCTCGTGCTCGACCTCGACGGCAACCCCCAGCCCGTCGTGGCCCGCGAGGACAAGAGCGAAATGGCTGTCACCGTCGGCGCCGACGGCTTCTCCTACACCCGCCAGCCTGGCGGGGAGGACAAGGGATTCAAGGTCGGCGCCCAGCTCTGACCCCGGGGCCCGCCGAGGGCGCCTCCCCTTCCTGCTGCTGAATGGAGCACCGAATGCTGAATCCGGCCACCATCGAATCGATAGCCGACGAACTGCTTGAAGCTGGACGGTCCCGCACCCCGGTTCCCCTGCTCACGGCCCGCTACCCCGCCATGACCGTCGAGGACTCCTACGCCGTCCAGCGCCTGTGGCGACAGCGCAGCGAGGACGCCGGCCGCCGGCTGGTGGGCCGGAAGATCGGTCTCACCTCGAGGGCAATGCAGGCGGCCACGGGCATCACCGAGCCCGACTACGGTGCGATTTTCGACGACATGGTCTTCGAATCCGGGTGCTCGGTGCAGTGGGACCGGTACACCCGTCCCCGGGTGGAGGTGGAGCTGGCCTTCGTACTCAAGACCGACCTCGCCGGACCGGGCTGCACGATCATCGACGTCCTCAACGCCACCGACTACGTCGTGCCCGCCCTGGAGATCCTCGATTCCCGGATCGAGATGGAGGGACGCACGATTGTGGACACCATCGCCGACAACGCCGCTATGGGCGCCATGGTGCTCGGCGGCAATCCGGTGCGCCCGGAGGCGGTCGACCTGCGCTGGGTGGCCGCCATCCTCTACAAGAACCAGACGGTCGAGGAGACGGGCGTGGCCGCCGGCGTCCTGAACCATCCCGCCGCCGGGGTGCACTGGCTCGCCAACAAGATCGCCGCCCATGGGGAGGGCATGAAGGCCGGAGACACCATCCTCGCCGGTTCCTTCACCCGGCCGCTCTGGGTCGACCCCGGAGATACGATCCACGCCGACTACGGACCCCTGGGGAGCATCACATGCCGCTTCGACTAGCACCCGACGCCACCTTCCGGGAGGCACTGGCCGCCGCGGACCGCCCGCTGGCCGGCATGTGGGTCTGCTCCGGCAGCCCCCTGGTCGCCGAGATCTGCGCCGGGTCCGGCCTCGACTGGCTCCTGGTGGATGCCGAACACAGCCCCAACGGCCTCGAATCCATCCTCGCCCAGCTCCAGGCCATCAACGGGTACCCAATCACCACCCTGGTCCGCCCACCGGCCAACGACACGGTGCTCATCAAGCAGTACCTTGACCTCGGCGTGCAGAACCTGCTCGTGCCAATGGTGAACACCGCCGCCGAGGCCGCGGCGGCCGTCGCCGCAACCCGCTACCCGCCCTCCGGCGTGCGCGGTGTGGGCTCCGCCCTGGCCCGGGCCGCCCGGTGGAACCGGATCCCCGGCTACCTGGCGCGCGCAGGCGAAACCATCAGCGTCACCGTCCAGATCGAGTCCACGGCGGCGGTCGACGCCGTCGAGGACATCCTCGCCGTGGACGGGGTCGACGCGATCTTCCTCGGCCCGTCGGACCTCGCCGCGTCGATGGGGCACCTCGGGGAACAGGAACACCCGGACGTGCGCGCCGCCGTCGAGAAGTGCCTGCGCGCCGCCCACGCCGCCGGCACGCCGGCCGGCGTCAACGCCTTCCGGCCCGAAACGGCGCGCGGCTACCTCGACGCCGGTGCCTCCTTTCTCCTCGTCGGGGCCGACGTCGCCCTCCTGGCGCGCGGTTCCGAAGCCCTGGCCGCCGAGTACACCGCGGACGACTCCACCGGCGGTTCCCCGGCCGGCTACTGAGGCCGGCGGCGGGGGTTCCTTGCATCTGGGCGCCCCGGTGCTACATTGGCTGCACGCGGCGGGTCACTGGGGATTCCCGCACGGTCAGGGGGAACCGGTGGGGACGAGAGATGCTGCGCGCGGAGCTCAGGCAGGAGGACCGCCTTCGGGCCTGGTCCGCACCGAACCGCTGGTCGGAATCCTTGTCCTGACGGCGGTGACCGGCTGGTTGACCAGCTGGAAGCCGGCCCCGGTGACGGCCGGTGTCCTGGCCGCCATCTTCCTCGCGTTCGCGGCCCAGCTCCTCAACGCGACCCTCGACAACCTCCGCACCTCAGGGCCGGCGGGCCCGCGCCGGCCGTCGATGGCTCTCGGCGCGGCGGCTCTCCTCCTGCCCGTCCTGCTGATCCTGCTCAGCAGCTACTCCTTGATCGTGGGGAACAACCTCTTCTCCCTCACCGGGCTCGCCGTCGGCGTCCTGCTGTTCTGGGCAGGCAGGATCTCCCTCGACGCCCTGCGGAGTACGGGAAGCCCGGAGAGGGCGCTGGTCGAACCGAACGAAGGCTCACGACAAACCTGACGGCGCCGCCCTCTGGAGAGGCCTCCGCCCGACTCAAGCCGGGGCGGGGACCGCCTGCCGGGTGCGCTCAGCCAGCTGGAAGGCCGTGGCAACCAGGATCAGGAGAACTCCTACCGTGAGCCCGGGGAGCTCGACCGCCGGGCCCGTCAGTGCGATCCCTTCAACGTCACCATCCGCGAATGGCACAAGCAACCCGAGGGAGTCTGCGACGGTGGTGGTCGCCATCGCCTCGAGCATGCCCGGGATCACCGCGGCAAGGATCAGAACAACCCCGCTGGCAGCCAGGGAGGAGGAGACCGCTTTGGCGAAGGGACGGAATTGAAGGAGGCGGTGGCTCAGCAATGCGGCCGCGGCACAGACCGCCACGCCCGCGGCACACCGGATCACCGCCGCCACCGTCAGCATGACCAGCGCGCCGATCGGAGGATCCTGCACGGTGATGAAGGCGCTTTCGTACCCGCCGGCAACGACGAACGGATTCTCCTCAGCGAACTCCGGGACGTGACCGTTGACCAGCGGCACTGACCCGGTGAAGTCGCCCTGCCACAGCGAGGCCACCTGCACGCCGGTGCCGATCACTACGCCGGCGGCAACGGCCAGTGAGACCCAGACCGCGCCCCAAAGCGTGCCTCGTTCGATCCTTGTAAACTTCCGCACCGCTGATTCCCCCATCGTGTTGCTCGTGGCGCGCCGTGGCATGAACGGCGCGAGGAGAGTCTACGTGCCGACGAGGGCTTTCCCGGAACCTCGACCGGCCGGGGTTCCGGCCGGTCGAGGTTCCGGCCGGTCGAGGTTCCGGCCGGTCGGATGGCGCCTAGAGGGAGCCGGTGGTGAAGGTCCAGCTCGAACTGGCCGACGGGTTTCCGGCCGCGTCCCGGATGCCCGTGGTTCCTCCGGTGAGCGTGACGGTGTACCGCGTGTTCGCTGCCAGGGTGACCCCGGGATTGAGGATCCACTGGTTCGTGGTGCCATTCGGTGTAACGGTCGCTGACACCGCTGCGCCGGTCGCCGTGTTCTTCAGCCGGACCGTGGTGGTCCCTGCACCCTGAATCGGCTCGCTGAAGGTGGCCGCGATGTTCGCGCCGCGCTTGACCCCGACGGCGTTGATGCCCGGGATGCGGGCAGTCACGGTGGGGGCGGGCCCGGTGGTGAAGACCCACGTCGAGGTCGCCAGCGGATTGCCGGCGGCATCCCGGATGGCGGAGGTGCCACCGGCTAGCGTCGCCGTGTACTTACGGTCGACTGCCAGGTCCGAACCCGGATTCAGCACCGCTGTGCGGGTCGTGGCGTTGTAGGTCACCGCCGCGGGAAGAACGGACCCTGCGGCGTCCTTCAGCACGAAGGAGCCGGCACCGACGCCTTGGACAGCCTCACCGAAGGTCACCGATAGGTTGTTCGCCATCGGAACGCTGACGGCGTTGATTCCGGGGGTGCGCGCGGTGACGGCGGGGGCGACCGCGTCGGAGTACAGCAGCCGGTTGGGCGTGCCGGTGGTCGCACCGGTGATGCGCCCGGGGGTTGAATTGCCGATCAGTGACGCCGACACCTGGGCGGGGGTGAGCGCGGGGTTCCGTGAAAGCAACAGGGCCGCGGCGCCGGCGGCATGCGGGGCCGCCATCGAGGTCCCGGAGATGGTTTTGGTGCCATTGACCGCGGCGACGCCGGTCGACAAGGTGTGCCAGGCGGAGGTGATGCCCACTCCCGGTGCGTACAGGTCGACGCAGGTGCCGACATTGGAGAAGGTCGCCTGCGCGTCTGCACGGTCGCTGGCGGCGATGGTCAGTGCGGCCGGGACCCGCGCCGGGGAGGCGTCGCAGGCGTCCTCCCCAGAGTTTCCTGCCGCCACGACCGCCGTCACGCCGTCATTGATGACTCCCTGCAGGGCCGCCTCCACGGTCGTGCTGACTCCGCCGCCGAGGCTGAGGTTGGCCACCGCTGGGGTGCCCGCCGGATGGTGGGCGGCGACCCAGTCAAGCCCCGCCACCACGTCGGAGGTGTAGCCGGACCCGGCACAGTCGAGCACCCGCACCGGGATGATGGTTGCGGACTTGGCGACACCGTAGGAGGCCCCCGCGACGGTTCCGGCGACGTGCGTCCCGTGTCCGTTGCAGTCCTCGGCGCCCAACCCGTCCGGCACGGCGCTCCAGCCGGGTGCGACGCGGGTGCCGAAGTCCCTGTGCGAACCCAGCACGCCGGTGTCGATCACATAGGCGCTCACGCCCGCACCGGTTGCTGAAGCCGAGTACTTTCCGGACAGCGGAAGGGCCCGCTGGTCGATGCGGTCGAGGCCCCACGGGGCGGAATACTGCGTTGCGGAGAGTCGAACCGGTGCGTCAACCTCAACGGCGGCGACCCCGGCCTTCCGCTCAAGTGCGGCGGCCTGGCCCGGGGTCGCAGTCACGACGGCGGCCCGCACCGCGGTCGAGAAGGTGCGCCCAACGCCGACGCCGCGTGAGCGCAGGTCCCGCGCCTGCGCGGCAACGTCGGAGCCGGGCGCAAACCGGACAAGGTATCGGGTCGGGGCGCCGTCCCGCTCGGCGCTGGCGAAACCGGCCGGGGCGGGGGGCGGTGGGGCGGCGGGCGGCGGGGGCGCCGGCAGTGCCATGGCCGGAGCCGTCGATGACAGCAGGACCGGGACCACCAGGGCAGCGGTCAGCACGGATCGAAGGGGGGAAGGGATACGCAACTGGTCTCCTGTTCCGGACCATGCTCCGGCGGCTCTGCCAATGTCTCAATTTGTGACATCTTGCTCATGTTTCACATCTGACCCACATGAGGCTACGGAGCAGCGAACTGCTCTGTCTACTACTTTCTTGCCCCCGGAACCGTGCTGGACGCCCGGCCGGCGGCCGGGCCTTTCGGGCGGCTGGATCTCCGCCGCCCGCTTTCGGCGGGAGTGACAGACTTGAGAAATGCTCACCTACTCCACGGACCGCCTGGCCCTGCGGAACTGGACGGAGGAGGATGCCGGCTTCGTCCTCGACCTCTATTCGCGCCCTGAGGTCCAGCGCTTTATCGGCCGAACGCCGCAGCTCATGGCGGACCCGGCGGAAGCGCGTGAGCGCCTCGAGGCCTGGCGCCGGCGGGACGACGGGGTGCACGGGATCTGGGCGGTGGAGGTAAAGGAAAGCCGGCGGCTGGCCGGGGTGCTCCTGCTCAAACCGATTCCCCTGTCCACCGGAGTGCCCGATCCGGACGGCGAGACCGAAATCGGGTGGCACTTCCACCCGGATTTTTGGGGCCGGGGCTATGCAGCCGAGGCGGCATCCACCGTGCTGCAGCACGGCTTCGCGCAGGGCCTGCAGCGGGTCGTCGCGGTCACCCATCCGCTGAACCTGCGCTCGCAGCGGGTGTGCGGGAGGATCGGAATGCGGCACCTCGGGGTGTCCACGAGGTACTACGACACCGCCTGCGAACTCTTCGCTGCCTCCGCCTGACGGATAAGATTGAGGCTTTCATGCCACAGCAGTCAATGGAAAAGGACCTCATGACAAATCTCGCCAACAGCGTTGAGCCGCTGGACATCCCGATCCCCGACGGCGCCGATGCGGAAGTGGTGGCCGCCGTGAGCGGGCTCTACACGGACGGAATCATCGCCCGGAAGGGCGCCTTCTCCCGCGAGTGGGCACAGCAGATGGCCGAAGACATCGACGTCGCTTTCAAGGAGGCCCTCTCCCGGCCCGGCGGCGCCGTCGGCCGGGGACCGAACCGCCACTACGTGGAGATCCACCCTGAGCAGATGCGGGGCTGGCTTGAGCTTGTCGACCACCCCTGGGTGCGGATGGTCTGCGAGTCCGTGCTCGGCCCGGATTACCAGTTCGTCGAGCTCGGCTTCGACATCCCCGGTGCCGGCGCCGTCAACCAGCCGTGGCACCGGGACTTCCCCATGCCGGAGGAGACCCGGGAGGGCGGACGCCTGACCTCGCTGGCCTTTAACCTCACGGCCGTCGACACCGAGGAGGACATGGGGCCCTTCGAGGTGGCCCCCACCACCCAGTGGGATCTGCCGGAGGAATTCGACCACGAGATGTTCCCCCCGAAGTCGGCCTACGGCCGCTACGAAGCGCTGGCGCAGCGGAAGTACCCGAAGATGGGTGACATCTCCGCCCGCTCGGCGCTGACCATCCACCGGGGCACCCAGAACTTCTCACAGAAGTCGCGGCCGGTCCTGGTGCTCGGGGTGGACGCCCCCGGCGCGGGTAATGCCGAGCACCACGACATGGCGGTCACCCGGAAGTTCTCCGACGCGCTCCCCGAGCGCGTCCGGAACCACCTGAGCTGCCCGATCGTGGACGAGTTGACGCCGATCACCCAGAAGCACTCGATCGAGGGCCTCATGATGGGCGATGCCTAGGCGTCGGCGCGCCTGAGCCGCAACCGGCGGCGTGCCGCCCAGTCTGTCGGACACAAGCCCGGCGGGACCGCGAAGCTGCGGATCCCGCCGGGCAGCAGAAGGAGGGGTTCCTGGTGGAAACGGGACGGGAACGGGTGGAAGCCGACGCGGCCGCACGGGGCATCTCCGTCGAATTCGTGGAGCGCACACACGCCGCCGAGCTCGGGCTCGACCGGGCAGACTTCGTGAAATCGATGCTGGTCAAGCGCCATAACGGCACCTTCCTCTTCGCGCTGGTCCCCCTGGACCGGCAGATCGCCTGGCCGAAGCTTCGGGCAGTGGTGGGCGTCAACAAGCTCCTGCTCCCCGACGCATCCGTGGCCCTTGCCGTGACCGGGTACGAACGCGGCACCATCACCCCGCTCGGCAGCGCCATGACCTGGCCGGTGTTCGCCGACGAACGGATCGCCGGCCGGCGGATCGGCATGGGCAGCGGCGAACACGGTGTCGGGGCCGTGGTGGACGCCGATCAGCTCATCGCGGGCCTGCAGGCCACGGTCGCCGACATCTCGGCCTGAGGCGCGGCGCCTGCGGGCGCCGGACCCGCCCGGCTACAGCAGGTCCAGGGCGTCGCAGCGGATGGACACGGGCTCGGTGGTGCGCCGGGCCGAAAGCACCGCGCGGCGGGTTCGCAGCGCCCCGACCGCCGCAGCGGCTCCGCGGTAGTTGAAGAACAGGAGCAGCCGGCTCGCCCCATCGCCGGCGAGGTGGCCTGGATCCCTTTCGGCGGCCCGCCACGGCGGCGGCGGCGCCGGAACCGGCCCGACGGTGCGCAGGAACAGGTCCGGCTCGATTCCCTCCATAAAGGCCGCCAGTGCCTCACGGCTTCCGGTCAGCGCCGCGTACCGGACCGCCGGAGGAAGGCCCAGTTCGTGGCGCAGCGCCGCCTCGCGGGCCGCAGCGCCCATCGGATCCCAGCGCACGAGGTGCCCCGCGGTCGTGTCGTCGTCGGCCGAAACGACCACCAGGCCGCCCTCGCCGGCCGGACGGGCCAGCACGGCCGCCGCGAACCAGCGACGGAGGGTGTCCTCCCCGGCCCGCATCGACTCCCTGCTGAGCATAGCCGTGCCGTCGAGCAGGATGACGGCGGCATAGCCGCCCTCGGCGACGGGCTCGGCCCCGGGGGTGGCAATGACCACCGCCGGAGTGTCCGGCACGGTGTCGACAATGTGCTCGCCGGCCGAGGAGACGACGGCGGTTCCGGGGAAGGCCCGACCCAGCTCCTCGGCGGTACGGGTGGCGCCGACCACGGTGGCCCGGATCGCGGTGCCCCCGCACGTGGGGCAGTGCCAGTTCGGGTCGGGGCGCCCACACCACCGGCAGCCCAGGATGCCTCCGCGGCTCTGCTGCGCCAGCGGACCGGTGCAGTGCCGGCAGCGGGCCGGCTGACGGCAGGTGGCACAGGCGGTCGCCGGGGAGAACCCGGTGCGGGCCACCTGGAGCAGCACCGGGCCCCGGGTGAGCCCGTCCTGGGCAGCGCGCCAGGCGGCCGAGGGGATCCGTGCCTGCGCGGCGAGGGGGTCGCGCTCGAGCTGGAAGGCGTCGGTGGCGTGCTGGACGCGCGGGACCCGGCGGCGGATCTCGGAGCGCTCGGCGTGGATCGACCGCGCCCACCCCGTCTCGACGAGCCGGTGCGCCTCGGTGCTGCGGGAGACCGAGGCGATCAGCGCCGCCGTCCCCTCCTGTTCGGCGCGCAGCAGCAGCACCTCGCGGGCGTGCTGGTAGGGCGCCCGCTGCTCGAAGTGAAGGTCGTCGCCGTCATCCCACAGCACCACCAGGCCCAGATCCCGCACGGGCGCGTAGGCCGCCGACCGGGTGCCGACGGCCACCCGGGCCTGCCCATGCAGCAGGCGCAGGAAACTGCGGTAGCGCGGTGTCGGCCCGTCCTCCGCCGTCATCCGGGCCACCGCCTCTTCACCCAGCCGGCGCACCAGCGCCGCCTCCACTCGGGCAAGGTCGCGCTGGTCGGGAACGACGACGACGGCGCCTCGGCCGCTGGTGACCACCGCGGCCACCGCGTCGGCGATCTCCTCCGGCCAGGACTGCGGTCCGTACCCGCCGACCGTCGTCAGCACCGCGCGCGGGGACTCCCCGGCCGCAAGGTGCAGCAGGAACGCCTCCCCGTGCACGTACCGGCTGTAGCTGCCCGAACCGGCGGAGCGGGCGGGAACTACAGCGGGCAGCTGCACCGGTCCCGCGGCCGCGGCCGGCATGCCGTCGAACTCCTTCTCCACGCGCGCCGCCCGCGGAGGCACCGCCGCCCGCAGGACGTCGCTGACCGTCCCGGCGAAGCGCGCGGCCACTGCCCGGGCCAGCTCCAGGACGGCAGGGGTCAGGACCGGGTGGGAGGAGACCACCTTCGCGAGGGGAAGCAGCGTGGCCTTGGCCTCCGAGGACGGGATGCGGCCGGCGATGTACCCGGTGTGCTCCCGCCCGGCGAAGCGGACCTTCACCCGGGCGCCGGGCACCGCCTCGCCGTCGAGTTCCTCCGGCACGTAGTAGTCGAAGACCCGGTCGAGGTGCGGCAGCGGGGATTCGAGGATCACCTGCGCCACCGGGTTGGTCTTCGCCGCGCCGGGGCTGCCCGAGGGCAGGCGCGGCGCGCCGAAGCCATGGAGCAGTGACAGCTGCCCGCCGTCGGCGCCCGTGCTGGTGGTCATAGGGAAATTATGCCGCCGATCAGGCGTTGAAGTAGCTCCGCAGCTTGTCGACGCGGTCGGTCAGCTCCCAGTTGAACCCTTCGTCCTCCCGGCCGAAGTGCCCGTGGGCCGCGGTCTTCTGGTAGATGGGCCGCTTGAGGTCGAGGGCGTTGATGATGCCGAGCGGGCGCAGGTCGAAAATTTCCCGGATCGCCCTGCCGATCCCCAGGGGGTCGACCGTCTCGGTGCCGAAGGTCTCGACGTAGATCCCGACCGGATGCGCCATGCCGATGGCGTAGGCGACCTGGATTTCGGCCCGGCGGGCCAGACCTGCGGCCACGACGTTCTTGGCGACCCAGCGCATGGCGTAGGCGGCCGAACGGTCGACCTTCGAGGGGTCCTTGCCGCTGAAGGCTCCCCCGCCGTGGCGGGCGCTTCCGCCGTAGGTGTCGACGATGATCTTCCGGCCGGTCAGGCCGGCGTCCCCGACCGGACCGCCGATCACGAAGGCGCCGCCCGGGTTGAGGATGTGCCGCACGGAGGAGGCATCGAGGTCGGAGGTTTCGAGGACCGGGTTGATGACATGGGCAACGAGGTCCGCGCGCAGCTCGTCGAGGGAAACCTCGGCGGCGTGCTGGGAGGAGATGACGACGGAGTCGACCGAGACCGGGGTGTCGCCGTCGTAGCCGATGGTGACCTGGGTCTTGCCGTCGGGCCGCAGGTAGGGAAGCGTGCCGTCCTTGCGCACGGCCGTCAGCTGCTCCGAGAGCCGGTGCGCCAGCCAGATCGGCGCGGGCATGAGCACGGGGGTCTCGTCGCTGGCGTAGCCGAACATGATGCCCTGGTCGCCGGCACCCTGGGCGTCATAGGGGTCGAGGCCTTTTCCTTCGCGCACCTCGAGCGAGTGGAAGACTCCGGAGGCGATTTCCGGGGACTGCTGACCGATGGAAACCGAGACGCCGCACCGGGCGCCGTCGAAGCCGTTGGCCGAGGAGTCGTAGCCGATCCCCAGGATCGTGTTGCGCACGATCTCGGGGATCTCGACATACGCCTCGGTGGTGACCTCGCCCGCGACATGGACCAGGCCGGTGGTGACCAGTGTCTCCACGGCCACCCGGGCGTCAGGGTCCGCCTGGAGCATGGCATCGAGGATGGCATCGCTGATCTGGTCGCAGATCTTATCCGGGTGGCCCTCGGTGACCGACTCGGAGCTGAAAAGCCGCAGCGCGGCAGGATTGGGGCTGGCAGGATTCACGTGCTCACTCTACTTGGTTCGGGTTCGTAAGGTGCGGGCGGCGTAACAGGAACCGCGCGGGTTCAGGCGTTCAGCGCCGCCGCGGCGCGGGCGAGGACCGCCTCGGCGACCTCGCGTTTGCTGCCCTGGACCGGCTCCGGTTCGCTGCCGTCCGCCGCCAGGATGAGCGCGGCGCTGGTGTCGGAACCAAAGACCAGGTCCCGGCCGACGACGTTGAGAACGAGCAGGTCGCAGCCCTTGCGTTTGAGTTTCAGCTGGGCGTGCGTCAGCGGGTCCGTGTCCGGGTCACCCGTCTCGGCGGCGAAACCCACGATCACCGCCGGGCCTCCCGAGTCGGTGCGCCGCAGCACGCTCTCGGCGAGGATGTCGGGGTTGCGCACCAGCTGCAGGACGGGCTCGACCGCGTTGTCGGTCTTCTTGATCTTCGACTCCGCCACCTCCGCCGGGCGGAAGTCGGCGACGGCGGCCGCCATGATGAGCACGTCGGAGTCCGCGAGCGAGGCAAGCACGGCGCTGCGCAGCTCAAGGGCCGTCTCGACGCGGGTCAGGTGCACCCCGGCAGGGGCCGGCACCTCGACGGCGGCGGCGATGAGGTTCACCGACGCGCCGGCGGCCAGCGCCGCCTCGGCCAGGGCCATCCCCTGCTTGCCGGAGGACCGGTTGCCGAGGAAGCGCACGGGGTCGAGCGGCTCTCGGGTGCCGCCCGCGGTGATGGTGACGGTGCGTCCGGCCAGCGGGCCGGCGGCGGCACCGGTGCGGCGGCGGTGGAAAGCGAGGGCGGCGGCGAAGATGTCGGCCGGCTCGGGGAGCCGCCCGGGCCCGGAGTCGGACCCGGTCAGGCGCCCGGTGGCCGGCTCCATCACGTGGACCCCGCGGGAGCGCAGGAGGGCAACGTTCGCGGTGGTTGCGGGATGCCGCCACATCTCGGTGTGCATCGCCGGGGCCATGAACACCGGCCCGGAGGCCATCAGCAGCGTGCCCGTGAGCAGGTCGTTGGCCAGCCCGGCGGCGGCGCGCGCGAGGATGTCCGCGGTGGCCGGGGCAACCACGATCAGGTCGGCCTCGTGCCCGAGCCGGACGTGATTCACCTTTTCCACGTCGTCGAAGACGCTGTTGCTCACAGTGCGCCCGGAGAGGGCCTCCCAGGTCGCGGCGCCGACGAACTTCGTGGCATTGTCCGTCGGGATGACTGTGACTTCGTGGCCTGCCTCGGTAAAGAGGCGGAGGAGGGATGCGGCCTTGTACGCCGCGATCCCTCCTCCAACGCCGAGGACTACCCTCACGTTCGGATCCTGCCCGTCGGGGCCGTTACTCGGCCTGCTCCATGGGGGCGGCGACGAGCATTCCCTCGTCGATCTCGCGCAGGGCGATGGACAGCGGCTTCTCGTTCAGCCGGGTGTCGACCAGGGGGCCGACGTACTCGAAGAGGCCCTCGTGGAGCTGCGAGTAGTAGGCGTTGATCTGGCGGGCGCGCTTGGCACCGTAGATGACCAGGGCGTACTTCGAGTCGGATGCCTCAAGGAGCGAATCGATCGGCGGGTTGATGATGCCTTCGGGCTGTGTTGACACGGAATATCTCCAAAAATTAGCTGTTACTTGAGCTGTTACTTATTCATGGCCTGCGCTTTAGCGCTGCAGGGGGCGCAGTCCCATCAGCGAAACAAGCTCGTCAGCCGCGTGTTCGACACTGTCATTGACCACGGTGTGGTCAAACTCCGGTTCGGCGGCAAGCTCCAGTTTAGCTGTTTCCAGCCGATGCTGCTGTTCCTCGGTGCTTTCGGTGCCGCGTCCGATCAGCCGGCGGACCAATTCCTCCCACGTGGGAGGGGCCAGGAACACGAAATTGGCCTCCGGCATTGTCTCCTTGACCTGCCGGGCGCCCTGCAGGTCGATCTCCAGGAGCACGCACCGGCCCTCGTCCATGGCCTCCTGAACGGTGCTGCGCAGGGTGCCGTACCGGTTCCGGCCGTGCACTACGGCCCATTCGAGCAGCTGGCCGTCGGCGACGAGGGCGTCGAACTCCTCCGGGGAGACAAAGAAGTAGTGGACCCCGTGGACCTCGCCGGGGCGCGGGGGCCGGGTGGTGGCCGACACCGACAGCCACACGTCGGGATAGTTGTCCCGGATATAGGTGGAGACGGTCCCCTTGCCCACGGCCGTAGGCCCGGCCAGTACTGTCAGCCGCGGCTTCGACACGTAGTTCCTCACTTCCTGGCGGAGCCAGGGTTCGAATCGTTCAAATGGTCAATGAGCGCTTTGCGCTGGTGGATTCCCAGCCCGCGCACGCGGCGGGTGGGGGCTATACCGACGGCGCTCATGATGGCCGCCGCCCGTACGTCGCCCACGCCCGGGAGGGCCTTGAGCAGGTCCAGGACCTTCAGCCGCCCCACGGCCTCGTCATCGGTGCTGCTCTCGATGACTTCCGCTACTGAGACTTTACCTGCTTTGAGGCTCGACTTAATTTCCGCGCGGGCCGCCCGCGCGGCGGTGGCCTTCTTCCGCGCCTGAGTTCGTTCGACGTCCGTCAAAGGCTTCAGGCTCACAAGTGCTCCCTGCAGTAGACGGCGGCCGGCGAAGTACCGGTCACCGCTGGTCTGGTGGATTGGGCTGGCTTTGAACCTATCGCCTCGCTCGGCCCGAAATCAATCCGCTGCAGGAAGCGGATCAAGTTCCCGGCGGGCGGTCCGCGCAGCCTCCCGCAGCCGTGCCGGATCCGGCCCCGCCGCGAGGACGGCCCGGCTCGAGGTCGGCAGCACCAGGGGACGGGCGGCGCCGAAGCTCGCCTCGAGTTCGCGGGGGCCCGCGCCCTGGGCCCCCACGCCGGGGGCCAGGATGGGCCCGTTCAGCGCACCGAGGTCAAGGCCGAGGGACTTCACGGCGGTCCCGACGGTCGCGCCGATGACCAGGCCGACGGACCCGGGGGCTCCGGCCGCCGACGCCGCCCGGTTTTCCGCAGCGGCGGCCCGCACGATCCTCAACGCCACCGATTCCGCGCCGCCGGCGTGCTGCACCGAGGCCCCCTCGGGGTTGGAGGTGAGCGCAAGGACGAACACCCCCCGGCCGGTGGCTTCAGCCAGGTCGAGGGCCGGTCGCAGGGATTCGAAGCCGAGGTACGGGTTGAGGGTGACGGCGTCCGCGGCGAGCGGCGCGCCCTCTGCCAGCCAGGCCTCCGCGTAGGCGGTCATGGTTGAGCCGATGTCGCCCCGTTTGGCATCGGCGATCGTCAGCACGTCCGCCTCCGCCGCCCGGGCCAGCAGCGTCTCGAGCACGGCCAGGCCCTTGGAGCCGTGCCGCTCGTACAGGGCCACCTGCGGCTTCAGGGCCGCAGCCTCGGGCCCGAGGACCTCCAGCGCCGTCAGCGAGAACCGCTCAAGGCCCGCCGGGCTGTCCGGCAGGTCCCAGGCCGCCAGCAGGGCAGGGTGCGGGTCGATCCCGATGCACAGGCCGCCGCGTCGCCGCCGCGCGGCCGCAAGGCGCACCCCGAACGGTTCGCGGGGCGCGCCCTCGGGGCGGGTGCCGGTGCTAGGAGGCATGCTGGGCCTCCGTTGAGGCGCGCAGGTTCGCCGCGTGTTCCTGAAGGCTCGTCACCGACCATTCAAAGGAGCGCATGGCCTCGATCGCCTGCACGGCGGCCCCGACCTCGGGGATGGTGGTGACGACGGGGAGCCCGTAGGAGGTCGCCGCCGCCCGGATCTCGTACCCGTCGCCGCGGGCCTGCCCGCCGGAGGGCGTGTTGATGATCATGTCGATGCCGCCGCTGGTGATCAGGTCGACGACGGTGCCCGTGCCGTCGGCCCCGGCGCCCTCGGCGACCTTCCGCACCGTAGTGGCGCTGATGCCGTTGCGCCGGAGCACATCGGCGGTGCCGCCGGTGGAGACGATCTGGAAGCCCAGGTCGACGAGGCGCTTGACCGGCAGGATGATTGAGCGCTTGTCCCTGTTGGCCACGGAGACGAAGACCTTGCCCGCGATCGGCAGGGCCGCGTTCGCCGCGGCCTGGCTCTTGGCGAAGGCGGTGTCGAAGTACTTGTCGATTCCCATGACCTCACCGGTGGAGCGCATCTCCGGGCCGAGCAGCGAGTCGACGACCACGCCCTCGGGGGTACGGAACCGGCTGAAAGGCAGCACGGCTTCCTTCACCGACACCGGGGCGTCGAAGGGCAGGGACCCGCCGTCGCCCCGCTGCGGCAGCAGGTGGTGCTCATTGCGCAGTTCGGCGATGCTGACCCCGACGCCGATCAGCGCCGCCGCCTTGGCGAGCTGCACGCCGGTGGCCTTGGAAACGAACGGCACGGTGCGGGAGGCACGCGGATTCGCCTCCAGGACGTAGAGGATGTCGGAGGCCAGGGCGAACTGGATGTTGATCAGCCCGCGCACCCCCACGCCCTCGGCGATGGCCAGCGTCGCCGTCCGGACCCGCTCCAGGACGTCGGCGCCGAGGGTGATCGGCGGCAGCACGCAGGCGGAGTCTCCTGAGTGGATGCCGGCCTCCTCGATGTGCTCCATGATTCCGCCCAGGTACATCTCGGTGCCGTCGTAGAGGGCGTCGACGTCGATCTCGATGGCGTCTTCGAGGAACCGGTCGATCAACACAGGGTGGTCGGCGGTGATCTCGGTGGCGTTGGCGATGTAGCGCGAGAGGTTCGGCTCGTCGTACACGATCTCCATGCCGCGCCCGCCCAGCACGTAGGAGGGGCGCACCAGCACGGGGTAGCCGATCTCGTCGGCGATCTTCTTGGAGTCCTCGAAGGACACGGCGGTGCCGTTCTTCGGGGCGATCAGCCCGCCGGCGTCGAGCACCCGGCTGAAGGCCCCGCGGTGCTCGGCCAGGTCGATGGCCTCCGGCGAGGTCCCCAGGATGGGGATGCCTGCGTCGGCCAGTTCTTGCGCCAGTTTCAACGGCGTCTGCCCGCCCAGCTGGACAAAGACCCCCATCACTCCCCCGGTCCGCTGCTCCGCGGCGATCACCTCGAGGACGTCCTCGAGCGTGAGCGGCTCGAAGTAGAGGCGGGTGGAGATGTCGTAGTCGGTCGAGACCGTCTCGGGGTTGCAGTTGATCATCACCGTCTCGTACCCGGCCTGCCGCAGCGCCATGGAGGCGTGCACGCAGGAGTAGTCGAACTCGATGCCCTGCCCGATCCGGTTCGGCCCGGACCCGAGGATGATCACCGAGGGCTGGGCGTGATCGGCCACTTCGTCCTCCTCGTCGTAGGAGGAGTAGTGGTACGGGGTGTAGGCGGCGAACTCGGCGGCGCACGTGTCGACGGTCTTGAAGACCGGGCGCACCCCGAGGGCGTGCCGGACCCCTCGCACCACCGCGTCGGGGATGTGCCGCAGGGCGCCGACCTGTTCGTCGGAGAAGCCGTGGCGCTTGGCGAGGCGGAGGACGTCCTCGCTCAGGTTCCCGGCCGTCCGCACCTGCTCGGCGGTCTCGTTGAGCAGGACCAGCTGGTCAAGGAACCACGGGTCGATGCCCGTGGCCTCGTGGAGCTGTTCGACGCTCGCCCCGCCCAGCAGCGCGCGCTGGACCTGGGAGAGCCGTTCCGTCGTCGGCCGCTTCGCCGCCTCGATGAGGCCGGGGACCTCCCCGGCGGGCACGGGGGCGAAGGACAGCTGGGAGCCCTTCTGCTCCAGAGAGCGCAGGGCCTTCTGCAGCGCCTCGGTGAAGTTGCGGCCCATCGCCATGGCCTCGCCGACCGACTTCATGGTGGTCGTCAGCGTGGTGTCGGCGGCGGGGAACTTCTCGAAGGCGAAGCGCGGAACCTTCACCACCACGTAGTCGAGGGTCGGCTCGAAGGAGGCCGGCGTCTTCTGCGTGATGTCGTTGGGGATCTCGTCGAGGGTATAGCCGAGGGAGAGCTTGGTGGCGATCTTCGCGATGGCGAAGCCGGTGGCCTTGGAGGCCAGGGCCGAGGAGCGCGAGACGCGGGGGTTCATCTCAATCACGACGACGCGGCCGGTCGAGGGTTCGATGGCGAACTGGATATTGCAGCCGCCGGTGTCCACGCCGACCTCGCGGATGACGGCGATGGAGATGTCGCGCAGCCGCTGGTACTCGCGGTCGGTCAGGGTGAGTGCGGGGGCCACGGTGATCGAGTCGCCGGTGTGGACCCCGACCGGGTCGAAGTTCTCGATGGAGCAGACCACAACGACGTTGTCGTTCTTGTCCCGCATCATCTCCAGCTCGTATTCCTTCCAGCCCAGGATGCTCTCCTCGAGCAGCACCTCGCTGGTGGGGCTGTACTGGAGGCCCTGCCCGACGATCCGGCGCAGGTCGGCCTCGGTGTGGGCCAGGCCGGAGCCGAGTCCACCCATGGTGAAGGAGGGCCGCACCACCATGGGGTAGCCGAGGTCGCCGGCGGCGGCCAGGGCCTCATCCAGGGTGTGGACGATCACCGAGCGGGCCGATTCGGCGCCGCAGCGTTCGACGACGCCCTTGAACTTCTCCCGGTCCTCGCCGAGCTCGATGGCAGCGATGTTCGCGCCGATCAGCTCGACATTGAATTTCTCGAGGATGCCGTTCTTGTCCAGGGCGATGGCGGTGTTCAGCGCGGTCTGCCCGCCGAGGGTGGGAAGGAGCGCGTCGGGGCGTTCCTTCTCGATGATCTTGGCGACCACCTCGGGGGTGATGGGTTCGACGTAGGTGGCGTCGGCGAACTCGGGGTCGGTCATGATGGTGGCCGGGTTCGAGTTGACGAGGATGACCCGCAGGCCCTCCTCCTTGAGCACGCGCAGTGCCTGGGTGCCCGAGTAGTCGAA
This sequence comes from Arthrobacter sp. MSA 4-2, assembly GCF_016405885.1. Lineage (GTDB taxonomy): Bacteria > Actinomycetota > Actinomycetes > Actinomycetales > Micrococcaceae > Arthrobacter_D. The sequence continues at coordinate 197,141 of NZ_JAEKGC010000002.1, forward strand.
TTCTGCGGCCTGCCCGATCACGATGGGGCCGGAGCCGATGACCAGGACGCTCTTGAGGTCGGTTCTGCGGGGCATCAGTTCTCTTCCTGGGGGGTGCTCGGGGCGGTGCTTGCGGGGCTGATCTGCGTGCCTTGAGCGGCAGCCATCAGGTCGATGAAGCGGTCGAACAGGTAGGCCGAGTCGTGGGGGCCGGCTGCCGCTTCGGGGTGGTACTGGACGGAGAAGGCGGGAAGGTCAAGGCACGCGAGCCCCTCGACGACCGAGTCGTTGAGGCTGATGTGGCTGACCTCGACGCGGCCGAAGCCGCCGTGCGGCGCCTCGACGGGGCCCTCGAGCGGGGCGTCGACGGCGAACCCGTGGTTCTGGGAGGTGATCTCGACCCGGCCGGTGCGCCGGTCCAGGACGGGCTGGTTGATGCCGCGGTGGCCGTAGCGCAGCTTGTAGGTGCCGAAGCCCAGCGCCCGGCCCAGGATCTGGTTGCCGAAGCAGATGCCGAAGAACGGGATCCGCCGCTCAAGGACCCGCCGCAGCAGCTCGACCTGCACGTCGGCCGTGGCCGGGTCCCCGGGGCCGTTGGACATGAACACGCCGTCCGGGCCGGCCTCGGTGAGTTCCTCGAAGGAGGTGTCGGCAGGGAAGACGACGGTGCGCACTCCGCGCTGGGCGAAGTGTCGAGGCGTCATAGTCTTGATCCCGAGGTCCAGGGCGGCGACGGTGAATCGGGGCTCGCCGTCCCACCCGTGGTCGGCCGGTTCGACGGTGTACACCGCCTCGGCGCTCACCTCCTCCGCGAGGCGCGCTCCGGCCATCGACTGCTGCGCCCGGACCTGCTCCAGCAGCTGTGCGGCGGGCAGGGCGGCCGCGGCGCCGGAGAAGATCCCGGCCTTCATCGCGCCGCGCTCACGCAGGTGGCGTGTGACGGCGCGGGTGTCAACGCCCTCGATCCCGACGACACCCTGGTCGCGGAGCTGGGCGTCGAGGCTGAGTTCGGAGCGCCAGTTGGATGGGCGGCGGGCCGCGTCTCGCACGATGTAGCCTGCCACCCAGATGCGCCGTGATTCGGCGTCGGCGGCGTTCACCCCGGTGTTGCCGATGTGGGGTGCCGTCTGGACCACGAGCTGGCGGGCGTAGGAGGGGTCGGTGATGGTTTCCTGGTAGCCGGTCATGCCGGTGGCGAACACCGCCTCACCGAGGGCCGTGCCCTCGGCGCCGTAGCTGCGGCCGCGGAAGGACCTGCCGTCCTCGAGGACGAGCACCGCCGCTGCCGGGGACGTGGGGGGTTGGTTCACTTGAAGTTCCTGCCTTCGAGATCAGTCGGGGAATCGTTCGACGGTGGGGTGGCTGGGGTGAGGGCGGCGACCGCCGCGAGGAGCTGGGCCTTGTCGGTGGCGTGGCGGGTGCGGAACCCGGTGTCGACGCCTTCGCCGTTGAGCCGCCAGGAGAGCACGACCAGGCCGTTCTTTTCGACGAACTTGCCGGTCATGCCCGATTCGAGGCGGACCCCGGTGAGGTCGCTCCGCGGCACGTACACGTCCGGGGCGCCCCGGCGGGCCAGGAGGATGCCGTCGGGGTGCACCGTGACGACAGCCTCGGAACGCACTCCCAGGCCGTGGACGGCGATGCGGTCGAGCCAGTCCCCCGCCGTCGTCGTGGCCACGTACTGGCCTTCGGTCCGGTACAGCTCCGGGCCGGGGTCGGCCGGGACGGCCGGTGGGGCGGGCACCGCGGCCTGCCGGCGCAGCCGGTTGCGCCAGCCCACGGCCATCAGGGCGAAGACGGCACCGACGATCAGGAGGGTGAGGCTGAGCGGGCCTAGCCAGTCCACGCGGTTTCCTTTGCAGCAGGGGTGAGCGGCGCATTGAGGGCGCCGTCGAGGACGGTGGGGTGGCCGAGGTAGAACGTGGCCTGGACCCGGCCGGGGAGCTGGAGCCCGGCGAAGGGGCTGTTGCGCCCCATGGTCGCCATCCGATACGGGTCGACCGTCCAGCGCGCCGCGGGGTCCACCAGGATGAGGTTGGCCGGTTCGCCCTCGGCCAGCGGCCTGCCCTGGTGGGCCAGCCGCCCGATCTCCGCGGGCCGGGTGGAGGTGACGCGGGCGAACCCCTCCCAGTCCAGCAGTCCGGTCTCCACCATGGAGTGCTGCACCACGGACAGGGCGGTCTCGAGGCCAGTCATGCCCATGGCCGCCTGCGCCCACTCGCATTCCTTGTGCTCGCTGGGGTGAGGGGCGTGGTCGGTTCCGACGGCGTCGATGGTGCCGTCGGCGAGGGCCTCACGCAGGGCCTGCACGTCGTCGGCGGTGCGCAGCGGCGGGTTCACCTTGTAGACGGGGTCGTAGCTGCGCACGAGGTCGTCGGTGAGCAGCAGGTGGTGCGGGGTGACCTCGGCGGTGACGCGGATGCCTCGGGCCTTGGCCCAGCGCAGGATCTCGACGGACCCGGCGGTGGAGACATGGCAGACGTGCAGCCGGGAGTTCACGTGCTGGGCCAGGAGCACGTCGCGGGCGATGATGCTCTCCTCGGCGACCGCCGGCCAGCCGGTCAGGCCCAGGACGGCGGAGACCTCCCCCTCGTTCATCTGCGCCCCCTCGGTGAGCCGGGGCTCCTGGGCGTGCTGGGCGATCACACCGTCGAAGGCCTTCACGTACTCGAGGGCACGGCGCATCAGGACGGGGTCGGAGACGCAGATGCCGTCGTCGGAGAAGACACGCACCCTGGCGCGGGATTCGGCCATGGCGCCGAGTTCGGCCATCCGCTCCCCCGCCAGGCCGACGGTGACGGCGCCGACCGGGCGGACCTCGACCCAGCCCGCGCGCTCCCCGAGGCTGTACACCTGTTCAACGACGCCGGCGGTGTCGGCCACCGGCGAGCTGTTGGCCATGGCGTGAACCGCGGTGAAACCGCCCAGTGCAGCGGCGCGGGAGCCGGTTTCAACGGTTTCGGCATCCTCGCGGCCGGGCTCGCGCAGGTGGGTGTGGAGGTCGACCATGCCGGGCAGGGCAATCAGCCCGTCGGCGTCGATCACCTGCGTTCCGGAATCCGGGGCGGCGCCGGGGCCGACCCGCGCGATGAGTCCGTCCCGGATCAGCAGGTCCTGGCGGGGTCCGCCCAGCGGGGAGGCGCCCCGGATCAGGTACCCGTGTCCGGGTGTCGGTTCTGCACCGGTCATACTGCGGGCTCCTTCGTGGGGGAAAGTGCGGGGTTCTCGCGGACGGCCGGCGCGGCCGGGTCGTCGTGGGTGCCGCCGGCAAGCAGCAGGTACAGCGCGGCCATGCGCACCGAGACGCCGTTGCGCACCTGGGCCAGCACGGTTGAGCGGACCGAGTCGGCGGCGGCGGCCGAAATCTCCAGGCCGCGGTTCATGGGTCCGGGGTGCATGATGACCGTGTCGCCGAGGCCCAGGGTGTCCAGCGCCGCGAGGCGGGCGTCATCGAACCCCCAGCGCCGGGAGTACTCCCGGGTGGAGGGGAAGAACGCTGCGTTCATCCGTTCGGCCTGCAGCCGGAGCATCATGACGGCGTCGGGCCGGTCGGCGAGCGCCTCGTCCAGGTTGTACCGCACGGTGCAGGGCCAGGTGTCGACCCCCACGGGGAGCAGGGTGGGCGGGCCCACCAGCGTCACCTCCGCGCCGAGGGTCTTCAGGAGCCACACATTGGAGCGGGCAACCCGCGAGTGGAGGATGTCCCCCACGATCAGGACCCGCATGCCGGTGAGGTCGCTGCCGGGAGAGCCGGTGCCGGCCACCTTCGCCCAGTGGCGGCGGAGCGTGAAGGCGTCGAGCAGCGCCTGGGTGGGGTGCTCGTGCGTTCCGTCGCCGGCGTTGAGGACCGCCGCGTCGATCCAGCCCGACGCGGCCAGGCGGGCTGGGGCGCCGGAGGCGGGGTGGCGGATGACGACGGCGTCGGCGCTCATCGCCTCGAGCGTCTGGGCGGTGTCCTTGAGCGATTCGCCCTTGGAGACCGAGGAGCCCTTGGCGGCGAAGTTGATGACGTCCGCGGAGAGCCGCTTGGCGGCGGCCTCGAAGGAGATCCGGGTCCTCGTCGAGTCCTCGTAGAACAGGTTCACCACGGTACGCCCGCGCAGGGCGGGCAGCTTCTTGATTTCGCGCTCGCCCACGGCCGCCATTTCCTCGGCGGTGTCGAGCAGGCGCAGCGCGTCGTGCAGGGCGAGGTCATGGGTGGAGAGGAGGTGCTTCATGCGCCGCCCTCGATGACCACTTCGTTCACCGGGCGTCCGGCGACGGTGTCGATCTCCTCGAGGTGCACCCGGACCCGTTCGGCCGAGGAGGTCGGGAGGTTCTTGCCGACATGGTCGGCGCGGATCGGAAGCTCCCGGTGCCCGCGGTCAACCAGGACGGCGAGCCGCACGATGCGGGGCCGGCCCAGGTCGGCCAGTGCGTCAAGGGCGGCCCGGATGGTCCGCCCGGAGTACAGGACGTCATCGACGAGGACCACGACCTTCTCGTCGATCCCCGTCGGCGGGAGCTGGGTGGCCCGCGGCGGCCGGGTGGGATTGCGCTGGAGGTCGTCCCGGTACATGGTGACATCGAGCTGGCCGGTGATGGCCCGGGGGTCGATGGACGGATCGACGGCGCCGATGCGGCGGGCGAGGCGCTGGGCCAGCGGGAAGCCCCTGCGGGGAATACCGAGGAGCACAAGGTCAGAGGAGCCCTTGTTGGCTTCGAGGATCTCGTGGGCGATGCGGGTGAGCGCGCGGTCTATATCGGCTTCGGCGAGAACAACGCGCGGTGCGGCTCCGGCATGCGGTGCGGGCACGGTCATATCACGCTTCCTCCTTCCCCGCCTCACAGGACGGCATTTAAAGGTTGGCTGCGTTCTCAAAAGTATCACAGGACTTCGGGCGAATAGTCTGGGCGTATGTCGCTTTACGATCCGTCCGGCTCGGCCCGCCCCGGCCCCCAGGGGCTTTCCTGGTGGGAGGCCTCAACCCAGCGCTCGGCACCGCCGGCGCCCCAGTGGGACCAACCCGCTCCCCCGCCTCCGGTGTGGAACCGGCCCGTGAGGCGCGGATCCGGCGCCCTCAACGTCGTGCTGCTGTTCGTCACCGCGCTGGTGCTCGCGGCGCTCGCCTGGTTCCTGTCGCAGTCCCTTGGTACGACGGCGCTGGTGCTGTGCGCGGTGCTGGCACTGGTGCCGCTGGCTATCTGCGCCCTCGGCATCGGCTGGATCGACCGCTGGGATCCGGAGCCCCGCGGGGCGTTGCTGTTCGCCTTCCTGTGGGGTGCGGGAATCTCGGTGGTCGTGACGCTGCTGCTGGGCAACTACGTCCTCGGCCTGCTCAGCGTGGCACTTGACTCAACCTCGACCGACATCATCGGCCCGGTCCTGCAGGCCCCGGTCGTCGAGGAATTCGCGAAGGGACTCGGGGTGCTGATCCTCGTCTACTCCCAGCGCAGCCACTTCGATGGGCCGGTGGACGGCATCGTCTATGCCGGCACCATCGCCGCGGGGTTCGCCTTCACCGAAAACATCCTGTACTTCAGTTCGGCCATCCTTGAGTCGGGAACCCTGGGTGCGGTCGTCGGCGTGTTCGTGCTGCGCGGGCTGTTCTCGCCGTTTGCCCACGTGATGTTCACCGCCGCCCTGGGCTTCGTGGTGGGCCGGGCAGTCAGCCGGGGCGGCGGCCCGGCCCGGTTGCTGCCGGCCTTCCTCCTGGGCCTAGTTCCCGCCATCGCCGGGCACATGCTCTGGAACGGCGGGACGGTGCTGCTGTTCGACGATTTCTTCTCCTTCTACCTGCTCGTCCAGGTCCCGCTGTTCTGCGTGGCGATCGTCGCGGTGGTGCTGATCCGGCGGGCCGAGCGCCGGCTGACCGAATCCCGGCTTGGTGACTATGTCGACGCCGGCTGGTTCACCCCCCAGGAGGTGTCGATGCTCGCCACCGGTCCGGGGCGGACCCAGGCCCTCGCCTGGGCGGGGTCGTTCGGCGCCCGCAGCGAGATGAAGGCCTTCATCCGGGCTGCCACCCGGCTCGCCTTCACCCGCCAGCGGATGGTCAACGGCCGGCCACGGGCCGCGCATGCCGCCGAGGAACGCGCTCTCCTAGATTCGGCGACCCACCACCGGTCTCGGCTCTTCTCGCTGGCCTCGGCACGCCCCTGAGCCCTGCCGGGCCCGGCCGGGGACAGGACCGGTCCTTTCGGCCCTAGTGCGCCGCTGTGCAGGTGGTTAGCATGCTGAACATGCGTTCAGCCGGCGCTTTCGTTCGAGCTGACCGCCCGGAGGACCGGACGGCCAGGGCGCGCCTCCGCGACGCCGCGGTCCGGCTGTACGGGCGCGACGGCTTCCGGGTGGGACTGCGTGCCATCGCAAGGGAGACCGGGGTGAGCCCGGCCCTGGTCCTTCACCACTTCGGCTCCAAGGACGGGCTCCGGGAAGCCTGCGACGGCTACGTCCTCGAGCAGATCCGTTCCTACAAGACCCAGGCAACGGGCGGGCCGGCGGCGGTCGAGGGCCTGATGGGCCTGGCCACCGTCGAGGAGTCCGCCCACCTCCTGGCCTACGCCATCCGCTGCCTCCAGGAGGGCGGATCCGCCGCCGGGTCCTTCCTCGACCACTTCGCCGAGGAGGTGGAGGGGTGGCTCGCCGAAGGAGTGGCAGCGGGCACCATCCGCCCCTCCCGCGACGAGAAGGCCCGTGCCCGCTGCCTGGCCCTGCAGGGGTTCGGCTCGGTGCTGCTCGATCTCAGCGTGCACCCGCCGCAGGACCCCCACGACTTTTCCGCGATCCTCCGCGGCTACCTCGAACGCCACGCATCGCCGACCCTCGAACTCTTCTCCCAGGGACTCACCACCGACCGCTCGATGCTCGACTCCTACCTGATGTACGTTCCGGACCCTCCGCAGGAAGAATCCCCCCGCTGACCCCGGCCCTTCCACCAGGAGCATCCCGTGAGCCCCGTCATTGACGTGCACAAACTGAGCAAGAACTTCGGTGCCGTCCGGGCACTTGACGAACTGGACCTGCGGCTTGAGGCCGGCGAGGTCCACGGCTTCCTCGGCCCCAACGGAGCCGGCAAGTCGACCACCATCCGGGTCCTCCTCGGCGCAGTGAAGGCCGACTCCGGGACGGTTCGGCTCTTCGGGGAGGACCCGTGGACCGAGGCTGTGCGGCTCCACCGCAGGCTTTCCTATGTTCCCGGGGATGTGAACCTGTGGCCGAAGATCACCGGCGGCGAGGCGATCGATCTCCTCGTGAGCCTGCGCGGGGGCGCCGACGGCAGGCGCCGCAGCGAACTCCTCGAGCGCTTCGATCTCGACCCGAGCAAGAAGGCCCGCACCTACTCCAAGGGAAACCGGCAGAAGGTCGCACTCGTCGCGGCGCTTGCCAGCGACGTCGAACTTCTCGTGCTCGACGAACCCACCTCCGGCCTCGATCCCCTGATGGAGCGGGTGTTCCAGGACTGCGTTCGGGAGGCCAAGGCGGCCGGACGCACCGTGCTGCTCTCAAGCCACCTCCTCGCCGAGGTGGAAACCCTCTGCGACCGGGTGACGATCATCCGTCAGGGGCAGACCGTTCAATCCGGCGCCCTCAGTGAGCTGCGGCACCTGGCCCGAGCGGCGGTGTCCGTGGTGTGCGGGAAGGACCCGTCGGGTGTCGCCCTGCTGCCCGGGGTCCACGACGTCCGCCGGGACGGCGAGCGCCTGCTCTTCAGCGTCGAGGACGGCGCCCTGCCCGCGGTGCTTGAGCATCTCCTGCCCCTGGACATAGGCAGCCTCACCTCGACGCCGCCCACCCTCGAGGAACTGTTCGTCCACCAGTACAGTCCGGACGCGCAGGGCGCACGCTCATGAGCACGGCGGCCCCTCCCCGGGGGCAGCGGGACGGGTTCCGGGATGCCCGCGCCGCCGGCGACCTCACCGGAACGGGGAGGCTGTTCCGCTTTGCCCTGCTGCGGGACCGCCTCCGGGTCCCGCTCTGGGCCCTGGCGCTCGGCGGACTCGTCGGCTACTTCGGCGCGGTCCTTCCGCTGGCCTACCCTGACCAGGCAGCCCTGCAGACCCGCGCGGCGATCCTGAAGGACCCCTCCGGCGCCCTGCTTTCCGGCCCGGGGTACGGGCTGGAGAACTATACGCTGGGCGCCATGCTGGCCAACGAAGTACTGGGCATGCTGGCGGTCGCGGCGGCGCTGATGTCGATTTTCCTGGTGGTCCGGCACACCAGAGCCGAGGAGGAATCCGGGCGGGCGGAACTGGTGCGGGCGGGCGTCGTGGGGCGGTACGCCCCGCTTACGGCCGCCCTCGGCGCCCTGCTGGTGGCCAATGGCGCCGTCGCCGTCGTCCTGGCCGCCGCGATGCTCGGCAACGGACTTGCCGGTGCCGACTCCCTCGCCCTTGCCGCCGGGGTCGCGGCCGTCGGCCTTGTCTTCGGCGCAGGAGCCGCCGTGACGGCCCAGCTCAGCCAGTCGGCCCGCGGCGCCACGGGCCTGGCGGGAGGGGCACTCGGGCTTGCCTACCTCCTCCGCGGGATCGGCGACGCGCAGCGCGTCGGTGGGAGCACATTGTCCTGGCTCTCCCCCGTCGGGTGGAGCCAGCAGACCCGGGCCTTCGTCGACCTGCGCTGGTGGCCGCTGCTGCCCTCGGCGGTCCTCGCCGCGCTGCTCTGCCTGGCCGCGTACCTGCTGGCCTCCCGGCGCGACCTCGGGGCGGGCCTGCTCGCCGCCCGCCCGGGCCCCAGCCGCGCCACGCGGGCCCTGGCCTCGCCCGCGGGGCTGGCACTTCGGCTCGAGCGCGGCAGCATCCTCAGCTGGTGCCTCGGCCTCTTCGCCTTTGCCCTGCTCACCGGGTCGATGGGCCGGACCATCGTCGAGAGCTTCGAGGCCCGGCCCGAGCTCGCCGTGGTAATCGGGGGTTCGACGGGCGGGGATGCCCTGAGGGCAACCCTTTCGGCGTTCCTGAGGTACTTCGCGATGGCGGTCGCCGTCCATGCGGTGGTCACGGTGAACCGGCTTCGCCGGGAGGAGGACTCGGGTCGCACCGCGCTCCTGCTGGCTGCCGGCGCCGGGCGGGCTCGACTGCTGCTCCACTGCCTCGCCGTCACCCTCGCAGCGGACGCGCTGCTGCTGCTGGCCGCCGGCTTCGGCCTGGGAGCCGGGGCGGCATCCGCCGTCGGGCCCGGTGCGGGGAACCTGGCGCTGGAATTCACCGCGGCGTCCCTGGCCTACCTTCCCCTGGTTTCCTGCTTCGCGGCCCTGACGGCGCTGGCCTACGGCCTGAGGACGGGATCGTGGTGGGTGTGGCTGATCCTGATCGCCTCACTGCTGATCGGCCTCTACGGACCGATCCTCCGGCTCCCGGAGGCCCTTCTTGATGCCGAACCCTTCGGCCTGGTGCCGGCGGTGCCGTCGGTGCCGCTGAACGGCAACCCGCTGCTCCTGATGGGCCTCACCGCCCTGGTGCTGCTGGCGGCGGCGGTCCCGGCGTTCCGCCGCCGCGACCTCTCCGTGTAGGGTCCCCTCCGTGTAGGTTCCTCTCCGTGTAGGTTCCTCTCCGTGTAGGTTCCTCTCCGTGTAGGTTCCTCTCCACCCGGACCGCGGCCACCGGCCCGGGTTCAGCGCTCCGGCCGGCGCTCCGGCCGGCCCTCCAGCCGGACCTCCGGTTGGCTCAGCGGAATCAGGACGGCGCCAGGAAGTCCCGGACCGCTGCCGCGGCCTCGCCGCGGCTGGGCCCGAGCCAGAAGAGGTGGCTAGGCGCCGGAAGCTCCACCAGCCGTGCGGTGGGGATGGTGTCCCGGAAGTCCTCGGCGTGGGCGTAGGCGACGCCGCCGTCATGGCGGGAGGCCGTCACCAGCGTGGGGCAGCCGACGCGGGCCTGGGTCCGGCGGCGGTAGGAGGATCGGGCACGGCGGGCCTGGCGCAGGTCGTTGGCGAACCCGGACCCGGACGCCATTGACTGGAACAGTTCCCGGGCCCGCTGCCTGTCCCCGGCCGGGAAGGTGTCCCACCATGCGCCGGTCGGAAGGTCCGAGAGCGTTCCGGCCATGCGCCGCAGCCCGGGGTCGGTGGCCACGCTGCGCGCGACCGCCTTCCAGGTGTGGCCTGAAAGCGCCGGCCCAAAAACCACCGGAGCGATCCGGGCCTGCAGAGGCGAGTCGGGGTACGGGTGGGTCGACGGGGCACAGCTGTGAAGCACCAGCCGGGGTGGGAGGTGCGGAAGCGACACGGCCGTCGCGATGGCCTGCAGGCCCCCGAAGGAGACCCCGACCGCCGCGGTGGCCTTCTCGATGTCGAGGCGCCGGGCGCTCTCGGCCACAGCGGGAAGAAACTCCGCGGCGGTCAGCGGACCCACGTCGGTGCGCCCGTACCCGGGGCGGGAGAACGCGAGCACCCCGTAGCCCAGCGAGGTGTAGAGGCTCCACCCGCAGTCGCTGCCGGCCCGGCAGTGGCCTCCGGGGAAGAACAGGACGGGCGGCTTTACGCCGGGCAGGTACAGGATTTCGACGGCCCCCAGGGACGTCGTCACCACCTGGACCTCATCCATCGGCCCAGTGTAGGTTCCCGCCCGGGCCGGCGCCGGGGCCGGCCGCGGCGAAGTGCCCCGGCCGGTCAGGAGGCCATCCCGGAGGGCCCGCTTACCGGACGGTTGGTGCTTCGCTCGCTCCCGGAGCCGCCTGGGGTGCGGGCCTGCTGTAGGATTCGGCCTCCTCGAACGTCCCGCGCGGGGTCTGCAGCCCGCGCAGTCCGGCGGTGTCGCGCCCCAGCCAGAGGTTGTTCCACCACCCCCACAGCACCCGCCACTTCCGCTCCCAGGTCGGAATGGCCAGCACATGGTATCCGCGGTGCATCACCCAGGCGGGGAATCCCTTGACCACGATCGGGCCCGACTGGAACACCCCGGAGCCAAGGCCCAGGGTGGCCACCGCCCCAAGGTTGCGGTGGAAGTACCTCGTCGCCTCGCCGCCGCGCAGGGTGTCCCGCAGGTTCCGGGCGAGCAGTTTGCCCTGACGGATGGCGTTCTGGGCGTTCGGGACGGTGAAGCCGCCGACGCCGCCTCCGGAGAGGTCGGGGATGGCCGCAATGTCTCCGGCCGTCCAGGCATCGGCAACCGGGGTGTCGTCGGTGCCCACCCGCAGGTCGGCCCGCGCCCTCAGGCGTCCGCGCTCGTCGATCGGAAGGTCGGTGTGCCGCGCGAGGGCGGGGTTCGCAAGGACTCCGGCGGTCCACACCAACAGCCCTGTTTCGAATTCCTCGCCCGTGGAGAGCCGGATAGTCCCCTCCACGGCGGAGTCGAGCTGGGTGTTCAGGTGGACCTGCGCCCCGCGGGCGGCAAGATGCCTGAGCACCCACCGGCTGGTCTCCTCGGAGACCTCGGGCAGGATCCGGCCGGTCGCCTCGATCAGGTGGAAGTGCGTCTCGGCAGGACTCAGTTCCGGGTAGCGCTTCAGCGTGGCCGTGGCCAGCGCCCGCAGCTCGCCGAAGGCCTCGATCCCTGCGTATCCGCCGCCGACGAACACGACGGTCAGCAGTTTCTCCCGGGCCGGGCCCGGGGGAAGTGACGCGGCCATGTCGATATTGCGCAGCAGCGTGTCCCGGATGAACACGGCCTCCTCGATATTCTTCAGCCCGACGGCCTGCGCGCCGACCCCCGGGATGGGGAAGGTGCGGGTGACCGCGCCGCCGGTGACGACCACGATGTCGTAGGTCTCCGTGTCCTCGTGCCCGTCAGGGAACTGGAGCGTGGCGGTCTTCGCCGCGTGGTCGAGGTAGCTGACTTTTGCGGTCAGCAGGCGGGTCTTCCGAAGGTGCCGGCGGTGCAGGATCACGCTGTGCCGGGCCTCGATCGACCCGGCCAGCACCTCCGGGAGGAACGGCTGATACGTCATGTAGGGCAGCGGATCGACCATCGTGACCTGCGCCTCGCCGGGGCGGAGGTACTTCTCCAACCGCCAGGCGACGTAGAAACCGGCGTAACCGCCGCCGATAATGAGGATTCTGCGCATTGACCTGCGCCTCCAATTTCATGCTGGTACTGCTGGAATGGGCACCTGGTGCGCCGGTGCCCGGGCGGAAGACCCGTCCCCGCTGGGCGGTGGGACGGAGCTCCGGCCTTGCGGGTCGGAGGAGAGAACCGGGGTTGCCCCCGGGCCGTGGCGGCCGGCGTCGGCGCGGTGGCGCTCCCGCCGCGAACTGTCAGGGGTTGACCTCATAGGCACTGCTGATGGCGATGCGGTTGTAGCTGTTGATGACCAGGGCCACCCATGACACCGCGGACATCTGCCCCGGGGAAAGGTGGGCCGCGGCGGACTCGTAGAGACCCGTGTGGGAGTGGGAGTCGCGGATGTCCGTGATGTACTCGGCCAGCGCAAGTGCCGAACGTTCCTTTTCGTCGAAGTACCCGCTTTCCCGCCATGCGGGCAGCAGGCTCAACCGCTCGGCGCTCTCGCCCTTCCCGAGGGCGTCCAGTGTGTGGATGCGGAGGCAGAACGCGCACCCGTTGATCTGGGAGACCCGGATCTTGACCATTTCGATCAGCAGGGGTGAGAGCCCTTCGGCGAGCGCGGCCTCGTCCGCACGCTTCGCCACCGCCGTGAGTGCCTTGTACGGCTCCGGGTGCTCCGATCCGATGTTCGTCCGCCCGGGCTGTGCCTTGATCGTCATGCTGTTGGTTCCTTCGATGGCTTGGAGTTCCGGCGCCTGGTGGTGCGCTGGTTCCACTATCGCGCGGCGGGGCCCGGACCGAGGCAGGAATGGGATGAAGAGGCACCGATCGTTCCACCCGGCGGCCTAGTTCCGGGACCTGTAGGACTCCCGGTACGGTGCGGAGGCGGTCCCCTCGACAGCGAAGCGGGCCAGTGCCCGCAGGAACGGCCCGTCGACGTCCTGCCCGGTGGCGATCAACCTGTGGTGCAGGGCCCCGTAGACCGCGTCGATCACCATCACCAGGTCCACGTCGTCGCGGACCTGGCCGCGGAGCTGGCCCCGGCGCAGGATCACCAGGAACCCATGCCGCCGTTCGCGCAGCAGTGTCTGGCGGAACTGGACGGCGAATTCCTCGCTGCGGATGGCCTCCGCCAGGAGGTTCGCCACGGTGGACGCCGCCCCGCCGACCTTCAGGCAGTAGGTCAGCGACACCAGGTAGGAGTGGAGGTCCCGGCCCACATCGCCGGTGTCCTCGACCGTGGTGAGCAGGTTCGTCTTGTAGGTGAAGGCCTCGAGGACGAGCAGCTGACGGGATGGCCAGTGCCGGTACAGGGTCGACTTACTCACCCCCGAGGCCCTGGCAACGGCATCGATGGTGACGGCGTCGTAGGTCAGCCGGTCCACCAGGGCGCTGGCGGCCTTCAGGACGCGTGCGCGTACCTCGGCCTCGTGTGAGGCGATCAACGGATGCGCGGGATCGGCCACGCTGCGCAGGGCCACCCTGGCGGTGGGTGCGCGGCCGACGGCACCGGTATCAGGCCGCATGCCAGGCGCCCAACCGCCCGCGAAGGTGTGTGAGCCCCCTGCGGATATGGCTCTTGACGGTCCCCAGCGGAAGATTGAGCAGCGCCGCGATCTGCTGGTGCGTCAGGTCCTCGTAGAAGGCGAGCCGCAGGATGGAGCTGCGGGGCTCCCCCAGCAGCTGAAGCTCCGTGTCGAGGGCCACCCGGTCCGTCACGGCGTCCACTTCCCGTGCGCGGTTCCGAAAATTCCGGAGATCCGTGTGCATGCCCCACCGGGCCACCAGATGGTTGTGCCGGCTCCGGGCGGAGAGACTGTCGTTGACCACATTCCGGCAGATGCCGAAGATCCACCTCGGCACCGTGCCGGACCGCGGATCGAAGCTGTCCCGGAAGCGCCAGGCCCGCACGAACACGTCCTGCGTGATGTCGGCGGCCACTGCGCGGTCGTCCACGGACCGCAGGGCAACGGTGTAGACCAAGGGGGCGAACCGCCGATAGGCAGCGATCAAGGCTTCCTCGTCCCCGGCGAAGAACTGTGCGTCAAGCTGCGGTGTCCACTCGAAGCCTGGAGAGATCACGCTTCACTCCTCTAGCGCAGTGCGGGCCCGGCACCGCGCCAAAAGACGGCCTGCTGTCCTTCACTGCCTCCTCCCGGCGTGTGGGAGGTGTGGGGTTCAACTGATCAGCGGAGGGACTGCACTGAGACCGCGTTCAGAGGGGCAAGGCTGTAAGGACAACATTATCCTCGTAATCGCCCTTCTCGGGCAGCCATTTTCCACCGCACGTAATGATCTTGAGCTGGGCGGGGCCGTCACGCCGAAACACCTCGGATCCGTTGAGGGTGGCCTTCGGCACGTTCTTCACTTCTGTCACCTCATACCGCAGTGACCGCCCGTCGGCGAGGCCGACGGTGATGACGGTGCCCGGCTCCACGGCCCTGAGCTGGGCGAAGGGCAGCACCTCGGTCTGGCTGTCGACGTGGGCGGCGATGACGGCGTTCCCGGCCTTCGAGCCGGGCGCGGGCCCGTAGCGGTACCAGCCCGCTTCCCAGAAGCTGTTCGGGATCTCCATGGCATCGTTCTTGTCGACCCCCACATCGACCACGTTGACGGAAATGCCGGTGTTGGGGATGTCAAGGGACACGGGGGGCACGGGGGGCGGCTCGGCGTCGGCCTTGGCCGGCCGGACCGGGATCTCTTCGGGAGGCGGCAGCACGGGCACAGGGGGCGGCGGCGCGCCCGTCGGCTTCCGCGTCGGGTTTGTTTCGGGCAGCACGGGCGGCGACGCCGGGCCCACGGCCTCCCGCGGGGACGCCACCTCGGCCGCGGCCGTCATGCCCTGCTGCGGCGCCGGGGCGGACCAGAGGCTCACCGAGCAGCAGATGGTGAGCACGCCGGCCGCGACCGACGCCGCAGTCAGTGCGAAGGATTTTCGTTGTTGGTGCACAGGATGGGTTCCTCGGTCGTGCGCTGGGCGGGGTGTGCGTCCGTCTGCAACGCACACCCCGCAACGTGTCAGGCCCGGGCGGTGCGCCTCCGGCCTGCCACCGCGGCGCCCCCCAGAAGTGCAAGCAGCAGTGCACCGAGGCCGAGGCCGAGCGCCGCGCCGTCATTGTTCTCCGCACTCTGTGCGGCCAGACCGGACTGGCCGCCTGGGACAGCCCCCGGAGTGGACTGAAGGCCCTCGATGACCTGGGTGGCCAGCGCGAGGTTTCCGCCTTCGAGGCTTCCCCACGCGTAGACGATCGTCGAGGTGCCCTCGGCGAGGTTGAGGTCGGCTGGGCCGATCACGGGCTCGGTGGTGCCTGCGGCCGCGACCGCTGCCGACACCGTCCCCGGAGCGGTGCTCAATGACGCCTCACCCGGGTTGCTCAGGTTCGGGACGATCGGTGCACCGCCGGCGAGGACGTCCACCGCCGGAGCAGCGGCAACATGCCGTACAGTCAGCCGGGCCTTGCCCGCTTCCACGGGGGAGACATCGTTGGTGTAGAAGTTGGCCGTCGGATTCCCCGCGGCGTCGAGGTTGGCAGTGGCGGTGTAGTTGCCGCCGGCCTCAAGGGTCACGTCAACGGGACCGATGACCGGCGCCGATGCATCCGGGGCGTCCGCAGCCGTCACCGCCAGCTGGTAGTTTCCGGCGGGCAGCGGGAGCGGACCTGCAAGCTGGCCCGGAGTGAAATCATCGAGGGTGAGAGCCCCATTGACGTAGACGTCGACCGTCAGGTCGGGGACCGCGTGCAACACTGACAACGATGCCTGGGACTGGGTCTCGGCTGCCGAGGCCGGACCGGCCATGGCCGCGGCGCCCATCACCAGCACGGTTCCAACGGTATACAAGCTTCTTCGCATGACAACTCCTTTGTGTCGCCCGACCGGGCGCGTTTCTGCTGACACCGGTACTACCCGGAGGCGGCCCCGTAGGGATGCACAACGGGCAATTTTTTCGGCAATTAGAGTATCGAAGCCCGGCCGGGACCCGGCAGGAGGCCGGCCGGCCTAACCTGCCGGACGCAGCGCCGGCTGGACCAGGATCAGGTCGGGGCCGAACCGTTCGTCGAGTGAGCGCTGGATGTCGCCGGCGTCGTAGATCACGCTGACCACCAGGAAGCCCTGGGTGGTCCAGGAGCTCAGGACGGCGGGGTCGCCGGAGGCGTGGAGTTCCTGCTGGATGCGCTGGAGCTGCGGCTCGTCGCCCGCGCCGGTCCTGCCCCCGGACAACCGCGGGTCCTCGAACGGCATCGCGTCGTACAGGGACAGCGGAATGGGCGCCCGCGTCGAGGTGAACTCCGTGCCGTCCCAGGTCCCGAACACCGCATACGTCCCCCAGGTCACCCCCGAGGCGCTCTCCGACTGCTCCACCGCGGACCAGTCCCAGCCGTTGATGACCGGTCCCGAGCATTGGGGCGGGTAGGACTCCGCCACCGGCCCCAGGCACAGTTCGGCCGGGCTGCCGTCCTTCTGCAGAACGGTTCCCTGCCCTACCAGCTCGGCGGAGGCGGACACGTTGGAGACGGAATCCGCCGGTGCAGCCTGCCGGCGCGGGGCATCGGCTCCGCAGCCCGAAAGGACGACCACCACAGCCGCGGCGGCGCCAAGGGACATCAACGTCCTGAAGCTCATGCGGATATGATCCCCGATTCCTAGGGGCGGCGGAACGTGTTCGGCGGAATCGGCCCCGGATCGTGACCCGGGCCGCAGCGGGCCGCCCCATCCTCTGGCCCAGCCGCCGGCGTCAGGTGAAGAAAACCATCCGCACCAGGGCCACAGTTCCCACGGTGATGATGATGCTTCGAAGCGCCACCGGGGGAAGCCTGCGCCCGTAGCGCGCACCGATGAAGCCTCCTGCAAGCGAGCCGCAGGCGATCAGCAGCACCGCCATCCAGTCGATGAGCTCCCACGCTGCGAGCATGAAGATCCCCGCGGCGACCGCGTTGACCGCGGTGACCAGCACGTTCTTCACCGCGTTGATCTGCTGCAGCGCGAGCGCCGTCACGGTGCTCATCAGGCCGACGACGAGGACGCCCTGGGCGGCGCCGAAATACCCGCCGTAGACGCCGAGGACCAGGACCCCGGCCAGCAGCCCGGCGTGCCCCCTGCCCGGCTGCGGACCCCGGCCCTCCCGGTTCCGCTGAGCCGTCCGCCGCTGGAGAGCCGGCCCGAAGGCGACCAGCAGCAGGCCCAGGCCGATGAGGACCGGGACGATCGCGGCGAAGGCCTCCGCCGGCAGGACCAGGAGCAACAGCGCGCCGCCAACCCCGCCGGCCGCGGATGCCGGCAGCAGCCGAAGGAGCAGCCGCCGGTTCGGGGCCAGCTCCCTGCGGTATCCCCACGCCCCCGAAAGTCCCCCTGCCACGAGGCCGATGTTGTTGGAGATGTTGGCCACCAGCGAGGGATAGCCGAGGAGCAGCAGCACGGGAAAGGTCACGAGCGTTCCGGTCCCCACCGCCGCGTTGATCATCCCCGCCGCAAAGCCGGCGAGCAGGATGGCAGCCGATTCAATCAATCCCGTGTCCGTCCCTTCGGGCGCGCCGGGACCTGCGGCGGTTGAGCCCGACGAGGAGCTTCAGGGCAGCCCGCGGAAGCGGCCTCTCCAGCCGGGCGTAGGTTTCGGCGATGGCGGCGTTCCACAGGGCGTCGTTATAGGTCGGGTAGGGGTGGGTGACGGCTGTCAGCGCCCGGGTCGTCATTTTCTGGTGCACGGCGAGGGTGAGTTCGGCCAGGGACTCCCCGGCCCGGGGGCCGACGATGGTTCCGCCCAGAATCCTTCCGCGCCGATCGAGGACGATCCGCGTGAACCCGCTGGTCTCCTGCTGGGTGATCGCCCGGTCCGAGCCGGCGTGCTCGATGGTCCTCGTCGTGGAGCCCCTGCCGGACGGCGAGGTTTGGCCGACGGCCGCCACCTCGGGTGAGGTGAAGGTGACGCGGGGAATGGTGGTGTCGACGGTCCGGCGGCCGCCGAGGACGGCGTTGAGGGTGGCCGTGCTCGCGTGGACTCCGGCCAGGTGGGTGAAGTCGGGGTAGGGCGTGACGTCGCCGGCGGCCCAGACCGCCGGATTGGACGTACGCATTGAGGTATCCACCCGCACGTATCCCGCGTCGTCGCATTCCACCCCTGCCGAACCGAGCCCGAGACCGGCGGTCCGGGGGCCCCGGCCGACGGCGACGAGGATGACATCGGCGTCAAAGCTCCGTCCGCCCGAGGCATGGACCGTGCTGCCGGTTTCCCCGGCGCCGACCCTCTCGACGGCGGCACCCTCGATCACCTCCACCCCGTCCGCCGTCAGGCGGGAGCGGATCAGGGCCGCTGCGTCGCGGTCCTCCCGGGGAAGGATGCCGGACCGCGACAAAAGCGTGACCGTGGAGCCCAGCCGCGCGAAGGCCTGCCCAAGCTCGCAGGCGACGGGTCCCCCGCCGATGACGACCAGCCGGCCGGGCAGCTCCTCAAGGTCCCACACCGTTTCCGAAGTGACCGGACGTGCCGCCTCCAACCCCGGGATCGGCGGCAGGATCGGCGCGCCGCCGGTGGCGATGAGGGCCTGCCGGAAGCGGATTTTCGTGCCGTTGATCTCCGCCTCACGGGGTCCGGTGAACCGGGCGGTGCCGGAGACCACCGTGGCACCCAGGGCCTCGAGCGCCTCCGGGGAGTCCTCCGGTTCGATGGCCGCGATGGCGTCCGCGACCCGCCGGCGCACGGCGGCGAAGTCGGTGGCCGTGCCGGACCCGGGCCGGCGCGCATCCGGTCCCTCGGCGGCCGACAGGAGCGCCTTGGAGGGAACGCAGCCGGTCCAGAGGCAGTCTCCCCCGGTCCGGGCCCGTTCGACGAGCACCGTGCGGGCTCCAAGCCGGGCGGCCGTCCGCGCACCCACCAGCCCGGCCGTCCCCCCGCCGATCACCAGCAGGTCGACGGGCTCACCGCTTACGTCCATTGACTTCCTCCATCGTCGTCGGGCCCGGGATTTCCGTCCAGCCTATGCTGTACCCACGGCCGTCCCGGCCGCCGGGCCCGAGGAGGAATCCCATCGCCGACAGGTACAGCGTCCTCGCTCCGTTCTACGACCTGCTCTCGGGCGAATTCCCCGTCTACGGGCCGGGCAGGAGAAAAGCAGTGGATCTGCTCGACCTGCAGCGCGGCGCCCAGGTGCTCGACGTCGGCTGCGGCACCGGACTCAACTTCGCCCTGCTCCAGGAGCGGATCGGGCCGGCGGGAATGATCCTTGGCATCGACCGCAGCCCGGGGATGCTCCGGCGGGCGCGCCGGCGGGCGGAGCGTTCCGGGTGGGCCAATGTCCTTCTGGTCCAGGCGGATGCGACGACCCTCCGGCCCGCGGCCGTCGGCGCCTGCGCGGCCGCCCACGGCGGACGCGCCCTGTCCGACGCCGCCCTGGCCACCTACTCCCTCTCCCTGATGCCCTCCTGGCAGGACGCGTGGGAGCGCATGCTGGCGCTCGTTGCCCCGGGCGCCTCCGTCGCAGTGGTGGACATGCAGGAGCCCACCGGGCCGTTCGCCGCGGCCGCGCCCCTGGCACGGCTCGCCTGCCGGCTGGGTGGTTCCGACATTGCCGCCCACCCGTGGACCGCCGTCGAGCGCGGGCTGTCGGACCTCCGGCGCGCCTCGGTGCGCGGCGGCCATATCCAGATCAGGACGGGCCGGTACTCCACCGGCGGGGGGACGCCGCCGGGGACGTAACCGGCTCGTGCGGCCTTTGTCCTGCCGGCGGGCGTCATGCTGCGGCGCCAGGGCGGCTGCCGCCCGTCCCAGGACCTCGTGGCGGTGGTGGACGCCCTGGGCCGTCAACGCTTCTTCCTGTGCGGCCATGACCGGGGCGGCCGGGTCGGTCACCGCCTGGCACTCGATTTCCCCGACCGGCTGGAGAAGCTGTGCGTCATCGACATCGCGCCGACGCTGGCATCGATCCAAACCACGACCGTCAGGACAGGGAACGCGGCCATCGGATCCGGTGCGACACCCACGTGCTCTGGGGCGAGCGCGCCGTGGTGAACCGGCTGTTCCGGCCGCTGGAACGCTGGCAGGCCCAGCGCGAAGGACGGGTCACCGGGGAAGCGCTGCCGTCGGGCCATTTCATCCCCGAGGAGCTGCCGGCGGAGACGGCCGGCGCCCTGAAGGAGTTCTTGGGCCGCTGATCGGGCCCGAAACCACCGAGAGCGCGGCCCCACCGCCCCGAAGGACGGCCGGACCGCGCTCTCAGCCGTGTGCCGGCGCTGGCTTCCGGCCTACGCCAGCAGGGTCGGCTTGAGCTGCTGGAGCCGGCCGAGCAGTCCGTTGATGAACACCGGGGACTCGTCGGTCGAAAGCATCTTCGCCAGTTCCACGGCCTCGCTGACCGCGACTCCGTCGGGCACATCCTCGTTGTACAGCAGCTCCCAGCTGCCGATGCGCAGGATCATGCGATCAACGGCGGGCATCCGCTCAAGCGTCCAGCCCTGCGAGTAGGTGCTGAGGTACTCGTCGATCTGCTCGCGGTGGGACAGCACACCCTCGACGATGTCGACGGTGTAGTCGGCGATGACCATGTCGGTCTTCTCCCGGCGGGCCTTCATCACCTCGAGCGGGGTCACCGAGCGCTGCTCGGCCTCGAAGAGGACGTCCAGTGCCCTGCGGCGGGCCTTGCTGCGTGCACTCACTCGTTGACGCGTCCCAGGTAATCGCCGGTGCGGGTGTCGACCTTGACCTTGGTTCCGGTGGTCAGGAACAGCGGAACCTGGATCTCGTGGCCGGTCTCAACGGTGGCAGGCTTTGTGCCGCCAGTGGAGCGGTCGCCCTGCAGGCCGGGCTCCGTGTAGGTGATCTCGAGGACAACCGACGGCGGCAGCTCGATGTACAGGGCGGACCCTTCGTGCATGGCGATGGTGACCATCTGGCTCTCGAGCATGAAGTTCTCGGCGTCACCGACGGTCTTGCCCGGCACGGTGATCTGGTCGTAGTCCGTGGTGTCCATGAAGACGAAGTCTTCGCCGTCCTTGTACAGGTACTGGTAGTCGCGGCGGTCGACGGTCGCCGTTTCGATCTTCAGGCCGGCGTTGAACGTCTTGTCCACCACCTTGCCCGACAGGATGTTGCGCATCTTGGTGCGCACGAAGGCACCACCCTTGCCCGGCTTGACGTGCTGGAACTCGAGCACGTTCCAGAGGTTGCCTTCAAGCTTCAGCACGGTGCCGTTCTTGATGTCATTCGTGGTGGCCACAGGTTCACTTTCGTCGATCGGGGAAATGGATGGCTGCGCCCGGGCGCAGGGCACGGCGCAGCGCGTAAAAGTCCAGAGGCAAGTCTACCCTCTGGGGTCAAAGCGGCGCAGGGGCGTCCCTAAGAGGCGATTTCCTGGTAAGCGGCGAACAGGAGCGACGTGTCGGGCACCTCGAGCATGCCGGGACGTCCGATGCCGTCGAGGACGACGAAACGCAGCAGGTCACCGCGCGCCTTCTTGTCGCGGCGCATCCCGTCGAGCAGGGCCTGCCACCGGTCCCTGCGGTAGGTGACCGGCAGCCCCAGCGACTCGAGGATGCTGCGGTGCCGGTCGGCGTCGGCGTCGTTCAGCCGGCCGACCATGCGGGAGAGTTCGGCGGCGAAAACCAGGCCCACGGAGACCGCGGCGCCGTGACGCCAGGAGTACCGCTCGGCCAGCTCGATCGCGTGCCCCAGGGTGTGGCCGTAGTTGAGGTACTCGCGCCGGCCGGACTCCCGGAGGTCCTCGGAGACGATGGCGGCCTTGACGGAGATGGTGCGTTCGATCAGTTCCCGCACCGTCTCGGAGCGGGCATCGGAGACCGCGGCCGGGTCCGCTTCAATGAGGTCGAGGATGGCAGGGTCGGCGATGAAGCCGGATTTCACCACTTCGGCCATGCCGGTGACGAGTTCGTTCTTCGGCAGGGTGTCGAGGGCGTCAAGGTCGGCCAGGACGGCGGCCGGCGGGTGGAAGACGCCCACGAGGTTCTTGCCCTCGGCGGTGTTGATGCCTGTCTTGCCTCCGACCGCGGCGTCGACCATGGCGAGCAGGCTGGTGGGCAGGTGGACGACCTTGACCCCGCGCAGCCAGGTGGCGGCGACGAAGCCGCCCACGTCGGTGACCGCTCCCCCGCCCACGGTGACGATGGCGTCAGAGCGGGTGAAGTCGTTCTGCCCGAGCACCTGCCAGCAGAACGCGGCCACCTGGATGTGCTTGCCTTCCTCGGCATCGGGAATCTCCGCGGTGACGGCGGTGAATCCGGCGTCGGCGAGTTCGTCGCGCACCGTGTCGCCGGTGGTGCGCAGCGCCCTGGGATGAATGACCAGGACCCGGCGCACGCGTTCGCCGAGGATGCCCGGGAGCCGGCCCAGGAGCCCGCGGCCCACGACGACGTCGTAGGCGGCTTCGGGGGTGCTCCCCGTGATGGGGATGATCGTGGGCTCAGGTGCCATGTCCGGTGGTCCTTCTTTCGGTAGGTTTCTGGGGTCCGAGTATCCGCTCGACGTCGTCGACGACCTGGCGGACCGTGCGCCCGCGGGTGTCGACGACGCAGTCAGCGACCTCGAGATACAGCGGCCGGCGCTGTTCGTACAGGGTGGCCCACCGTTCGCCGGCGTCCCCGGCGAGCATCGGCCGTGACGCTCCGGCGTTCAGCCGTGGCAGCACCGTCGCAAGGTCCGCGTCGAGGAACACGACCCGTGCGGCCTTGAGCAGCGCGCGGGTCCCAGCGTCGAGCACCGCGCCTCCGCCGAGGGAGACCACGACGCCGGGCCCTCCCCCGGCCAGGACCTCCCGCACCACGTCCGCCTCGAGCCGCCGGAAGCCGTCCTCGCCCTCGGCCTCGAAGATCGCCGGGATCGGGCCGTGCCGCTGCGTGATGCGGCGGTCGGTGTCGACGAAGTCGAGCCCGCGGCGGGCGGCGAAGGAGCGCCCCACGGCCGTCTTGCCGGTCGCCATGGGGCCGGTGAAGACGACCGGTGAAGAGTTGCCGGGCATCAGTGCGCGGCTGAGCCCAGGGACTCCGGGATGGCGTCGAGGTAGCTGCGGAGGTTCCGCGCTGTTTCGGCCACGGAGTCGCCGCCGAACTTCTCGGTGACCGCTTCGGCGAGCACCAGCGCCGTCATGGCCTCGGCCACCACGCCGGCCGCCGGGACGGCGACCACGTCGGAGCGCTGGTGGTGGGCCGTGGCGGCCTCGCCGGTGCTGACGTCGATGGTGCGCAGGGCACGCGGCACGGTGGCGATCGGCTTCATGGCGGCGCGGACGCGCAGGGTGTCTCCGATGCTCATTCCGCCCTCGATGCCGCCGGCGCGGTTGGTGTCGCGCACGATGCGTCCCGAGCCGTTCCGGAGGATCTCGTCGTGGGCCGCGGTGCCGCGGCGGGAGGCGGTGAGGAAGCCGTCGCCGACCTCCACGCCCTTGATGGCCTGGATGCCCATGAGGGCGGCGGCAAGGCGGGAGTCGAGGCGCCGGTCCCAGTGGACGTAGCTGCCCAGTCCCGGCGGCAGGCCGTAGGCGATGACCTCGACGACGCCGCCGAGGGTCTCGCCGTCCTTGTGGGCGGCATCCACCTCGGCGACCATGGCGTCGGAGGTGGCGCGGTCGAAGCACCGCAGGGGGTCCTGGTCGAGGGCCAGGACGTCGCCGGGGCCGGGCACCGGGGCCCCGGAGGGAACGGACACAGAGGCGATGGAGACGGTGTGGCTGACCAGCTGCACGCCCAGGGCCGCGAGGAACCGCGCAGCGACCGTGCCAAGTGCCACCCGGGTGGCCGTTTCGCGGGCGCTGGCGCGTTCGAGCACGGGGCGGGCCTCGTCGAAGCCGTACTTCTGCATGCCGGTGAAGTCCGCGTGGCCGGGGCGCGGCCGGGTGAGCGGGGCGTTGCGGGCCAGGCTGGCCAGCTCCTCGGGGTCCACCGGATCCGGGGACATGACGCGCTCCCACTTGGGCCACTCGGTGTTGCCGACCTCGATGGCGATGGGTCCGCCCTGCGTGAGCCCGTGGCGGATGCCGCCGAGGATGCGCACCTCGTCCTGTTCGAACTTCATTCTCGCCCCGCGGCCGTAGCCGAGCCGGCGCCGGGCCAGGGCGGCCTGGATATCGGAGCTCGTCACCTCGACTCCGGCGGGCATGCCTTCAAGGATTCCGACTCCAGCGGGGCCGTGGGATTCTCCGGCCGTCAACCAACGCAACATGCCTTCAATACTGCCACGGCCCGGGGAGTGCTTCAGCGCAGGGGAACGCCGATCGCTTCACACATCCGGTTTATGACGGACGGCGGGAGCGGCCCGGCGTCCGGGGAGAAGAGGCGCACCTGCTCAATCGCCTGGTACAGGAGCATCTCCAGGCCGTGCACGACGACGCCGCCGGCGCGCGCCCAGGCGGCGGACAGTACGCTGGGCCAGGGATCGTAGGCGACGTCCAGGAGGACCCCGGCCGGGCCTTCCGCGTCCCGGCCGTCCGCCGGAAGCGCAGCCGCCAGGGAATCCGCGGCGCGGGGCGGCAGGGTTGAGACGACCACGTCGGCGCCGCGCACGCCGGCCGGCGCGCCGTCCCAGGGAAGCACCTCGACCGCCAGGCCGAGCGCCGCACCGGTGGCGGCGAGACCGGCCGCCCGTTCCGGCTGCCGGACGTATACCCGGACCCGGTCCGCGCCGAGACCGGCCAGTCCGGCGACCGCCGCCGCCGCGGTGCCGCCCCCGCCGAGGATCACGCAGTTCCGGGGCGTCGACGCACCGGCATGGGCGAGGGCACCGGTGATCCCGGCGACGTCGGTGTTGTGCCCGGTGAGGACGCGCCGGCCGGGGCCGCCGCTGAAGGTGACCGTATTGAGGACACCGAGCGTCCCAACGAGGGCCGTGTTGGCGTCGGTCAGGGCCGCCATCGCGGCCTTGTGCGGCATGGTGACCGACAGGCCCCGCCACCGGTCGTCGGCCCGCAGGGAGCGGACGAAGGCTGCGAGGTCCTCCGGCGCGACGTCCCGTGCGGTGTAGGACCAGTCGAGGCCGAGCCCGGAGTACGCCGCGGCGTGGAGCAGCGGCGACTTCGAGTGCGCGATCGGGTGTCCGATTACGGCGGCCCGCCCGGCGCCGCGCGCCGGGCCGGCGCCCGCCCCGGCTGCGGCTACTCGCACCGGCCGGGGTTGTCGGCGCACCATGCCTGGTACTCGGCGACGTACCTGGCGTGCTCGGCCAGCGTCTCGGAGAACTTGGTCTCACCGGAATCGAGGTCCACTGTGACCCAGTAGTAGAACGGGACATCGGCGGGCGAGACGGCCGCATCGATGGCTTCCTCGCTGGGCGATCCGATCGGGCCGACCGGCAGCCCCGGGTTGGCGTAGGTGTTGTACGGGTTGGAGGTGTCGGCCTTCTCCTCCGGGGTGATGTCGTAGCTCTTCCGATCGAGACCGTAGGTGACCGTGGCGTCGGACTGGATCAGCCCCGAGGTCTCGGTGTTGTCCGGCTTGAGCCGGTTCATGATCGAACCGGCGACGGAGGCGTAGTCGGCCTCCCCGGCCTCGGCCTGGACGATGCTTGCGATGGTCAGTATCCGGTACTGCTCGGCAGGATCCTGAATGCCGTCCTCTTCGAGCTGGGCGAAGGTGTTGTCGACCATCTCCTGGACGATTTCCGGTGCTGTGGCGTCGACGCTGAAACGGTACTCGCCCGGATGCAGGTAGCCCTCGAGGCTGCGGGCCTGCTCCGGCAGGCCGAAACGGGCCGGTTCCTTGGCGAGTGCCTGGAATTCGGCGACCGGGATCCCGGTGGACTCGGCGAGGATGGTGAACACCTCGCCCTGGCGCAGGTCCCGCGCCACCGCGGCGTAGGAAACCTTCGCAGACTCCTCGCCGACCAGGATGGCCGCGGCGTCGTCGGAGGCCATCTGGTAGCGCATTTCGTATTCGCCGGGCTGGACCTCCCGTCCGTCGAGGACCCCCTCGAGCGCGGAGATGAACTCGCCGGAGTCCGCGACGATGTCCTCGGACTCAAGGGCGTCGGCGATGGCCAGGGGCCCGGCGCCCTCGGCGACGGTGAAGACCACCTCGCCGGTTCCGGGGCCGGGATAGTCCTTGAGGTCATTGAGGCCGAGGAGGTCCCTCAGCATCATGGCGACGCCGAAGACCACGCCGGCGAAGACCAGCAGGACAACAAGGAGGATGACGGTGCGGCGCTGGCGGCGGCGTTGGCGTGCCTTGGACGGACGCCGGACGCGGCTGCGGCGGCTCACGTCCTGGCTCGCAAAGAACTGCTCGACGGGCTCGGGGTGGACAGGTTCGGCTCCGTCTCGGGCGTAGGGGGCGTCCGGGTCGTGCCAGCCTTCCGGCTCCTGGGACGCGGGTGACTGCGGGTAACGGGAACTCACAGTTCCTGGTCCTTCCCACTCAAAGTGCTCTCCGAAATGACCGGCTCCTCGATAGCGGCCACCGATGCGTTCCCGGAACTGCTCCGAAGACGTGCGCTGACCTGTTCCCCCACGTCCCGTCCAAGCGAACGTTGCATGTCGATGGCATGCTGGAGGATCTCCACGGCTGCCACCTGATCCACTACCTTACGATGATCACGGGTGCTCAATCCAGCCTGCCGCAGCGACCGGTGCGCCGAAACGGTGCTGAGCCGTTCATCGATCAGCCGCACAGTAAGCTCCAGCCCGGCCGCCGCAAGCGCATCGGCCAGCAGCTGCGCGTACTCGCGCGCCATGTCCGCCGACTCCGATTCGCGGCCGCTTAGGTTCTTCGGCAGCCCGACGAAGACCTCCACCGCGCCGCGGTCCCGCGCTTCCTGCACGAGGACCCGGACGTCGGAGTTCTTCTTGGCATCGCGGGACAGCGTGCGGACCGGCGTGGCCAGCAGGCCGTCACGGTCGCTGCCGGCCAGGCCGACGCGGACGCGGCCGACGTCGACCCCCAGCTTCGGCCCCGCAGGGTACCCGCCCGTCACCTCAGCAGGCACTTCAGCGCGCGGCCACGGCGGCGCGCACCGCTTCGAGGGCCGCAGCTACCTTCTCCGGGTCCGCACCGCCGCCCTGGGCGACGTCGTCCTTGCCGCCTCCGCCGCCGCCGAGCACGCCCGCGGCGGTGCGCACCAGCGCACCGGCCTTGACGCCTTCGGCCCGGGCCGCTTCGTTCGTGGCGATGAGGATGAGCGGTCGCCCGTTGGCGACGCCGGCCACGGCCACGGCCGCCGCTGAGGAGCCCAGGCGTCCGCGCAGGTCGAGCGCCAGCGTACGCAGCGCGTCGGCGCCGGCCACGGACCCGGCGTCGTGGGCGATGAGCCGCACCCCGTCGACGTCCTGCGCCGTGCCGACGAGGGAAGCCGCGGCCGCGGCGAGCTGCTCGTTGCGCAGGCGCTCGAGCTCCTTCTCCGCGGTCTTCAGCTTCTGCAGGGTCAGCGACAGCCGCTCGGGCAGCTGCTGGGAGGGCACCTTGAGCATGTCCGACAGCTCGCTCACCAGGGCCCGTTCGGCGGCGAGGTGGCGGAAGGCGTCCATGCCCACGAGCGCCTCGACGCGCCGGTTACCCGAACCGACCGACTGCTCCCCCAGCAGGGTCAGGGACCCGATGAGGGACGTCGATTCGACGTGCGTTCCGCCGCACAGTTCACGGGACCAGTCGCCGTCGATCTGGACGACGCGCACCCGGTTGCCGTAGGCCTCCCCGAACAGCGCCATGGCACCGAGGGCCTTGGCCTCCGCAAGCGGCATGATCTTGGTCTCGACCGCGTGGTTGCTGCGGATGGCGAGGTTCGCCACCTCCTCGATTTCGCTGCGGGCGGCGGAGCTGATGCCCTCACCCCACGCGAAGTCGAACCGCAGGTAGCCGGCCTTGTTGAAGGACCCGCGCTGGGTCGCCTCGGGGCCGAGGATCTGGTGCAGCGCGGCGTGGACGATGTGCGTTCCGGAGTGGGCCTGCTCCCCGGCATGGCGGCGCTGGCGGTCGACGGTGGAGGTGACCAGGGCGCCGGAGGTGATCTCGCCTTCGCGGACGACGGCGCGGTGGACGTGGAGGCCCTTCACCGGGCGCTGCACGTCCAGAACCTCGACCACGAAGCCGTTGCCGGTAATCAGCCCGACGTCGGCGGCCTGTCCACCGGATTCGGCGTAGAACGGCGTCTGGTCCAAGACCAGTTCGATCTCCGCGCCCGTGGAGGCCACCGGAATCGACTGTCCGTCGCGCAGCAGGCCGGTGACGACGCCCTCGGTGGTCAGCTCGTCGTAGCCGGTGAAGATCGTCTCGCCGGTGGCGAGGATCTCGTTGAAGACGGAGAGGTCGGCGTGCCCCGCCTTCTTGCCGCGGGCATCGGCCTGGGCGCGCTGGCGCTGTTCGAGCATCAGCGTCCGGAAGCCCTCGGCGTCGACGGCCAGCCCGGCCTCCTCCGCCATCTCGAGGGTCAGGTCGATGGGGAAGCCGTAGGTGTCGTGAAGGGCGAAGGCGTCCGATCCGGACAGCGGCCGGTTGGCGGCCTTCGACTCCTTGACGGCCTCTTCGAGCCGGGCGGTGCCGGAGGCAATGGTGCGCAGGAACGCCTTTTCCTCGGCGTAGGCGATCCGGGCGATCCGCTCGAAGTCCTTCTCGACCTCCGGGTAGGTGCCCTTCATCGCATCGCGGGAGGCGGGCAGCAGTTCCGGCAGGCAGGGCTTTTCCACCCCGAGCAGGCGCATCGCCCGCACGGCGCGGCGGATGAGGCGGCGGAGCACGTAGCCGCGTCCCTCGTTCGAGGGGGTGACGCCGTCGGCGATGAGCATCAGGGAGGAGCGGATGTGGTCGGCGACGACGCGCATCCGGACGTCGTCGGTGTGGTGGGGATCGTCGGGGCTCTCGGCGCTGGTGTACTCGCGACCGCTGAGTTCTGCCGCCTTGTCGAGCACGGGGCGCACCTGGTCCGTCTCGTACATGTTTTCGACGTCCTGCAGCACCATGGCGAGGCGCTCGAGGCCCAGACCGGTGTCGATGTTCTTCTTGGGCAGTTCACCGAGGATCTCGAAGTCGTCCTTGCCGGTTCCCTCGCCGCGCTGGTACTGCATGAAGACGAGGTTCCAGATCTCGACGTAGCGCGAGTCGTCGGCCTCGGGTCCGCCCTCGACGCCGTAGGCCGGGCCGCGGTCGTAGAAGATCTCCGAGCAGGGGCCCGCAGGGCCCGGCTGTCCGGTGGACCAGTAGTTGTCCTTCTTGCCCATCTTCTGGATGCGCTCGACGGGAATGCCGACCTCGTCCCGCCAGATAGCCAGGGCCTCGTCGTCCTCGTGGTAGACGGTGATCCACAGCTTCTCCGGGGGCAGGCCGTATCCGCCCTGATCGACGCTGGAGGTCAGCAGCTCCCATGCCATCCGGATGGCGTCCTGCTTGAAGTAGTCCCCAAAGGAGAAGTTTCCGGCCATCTGGAAGAACGTGCCGTGGCGTGCGGTCTTGCCGACCTCCTCGATGTCACCGGTGCGGATGCACTTCTGCACGCTCGTCGCCCGGTCGTAGGGGGCCTGCTCGCGGGCGGTGAGGTACGGGATGAAGGGGACCATGCCCGCCACCGTGAAGAGAAGCGAGGGATCGCTGGAGACCAGCGACGCCGACGGCACGACGGTGTGCCCGTTCTTCTCGAAGTAGCTCAGCCAGCGGCTTGCGATCTCATGGGACTTCACGGGGGGATCCTTCGGGTTCGACAGGTGGGTTCGGACCGGCAGGGGCGGTGCTGCCCGCGGCGAGCCGGTGCGGTTCAGGTTCGGGGCGCACCGGCCGCGTCAGCGGTGCGTTGCGGCGGGGGCCGGGGTAACCGGCTGTTCGACGCCGAGCGCCGAGCGGAGGTCCGCCTCGCGCTCACGCATCCCGGAGCGGAAGGCGTCGGCGAATCCGGCGATATTGTCAGAGGCCGAGCCGACGGCGCGGTTGAGGCCGGCCGGCCCCAGCGCTGCCTTCGCGGCGGTGACCTTGCGTACTGCGAGAACACCGATGGCCACTCCCGCTGCCATCCATAGGGCTCTTCTGATCATGGGATCCTCCTCGTCGAGTGCTGACGGCGGTTTTTGCTGATCCGGGACCGCGGGCCCGGGTGGGGTGGCTCAGCGGCTGCGGCGCCGCCCGGCCGACGTCTTCCGGCCGGCGAAGGCGGTGCGGACGCCGTAGGAGAACGCTGCGACCTTGATCAGCGGGGCTCCGAGCGTCGCGGCGACCAGGGAGGACAGCGCGGAAAGGTTCGCGGAGGCGTCGGACACGTTGGAGGTGATGCCGTCGACGTTCTTCAGCTGCTGGTGCGTGGTGCTGACGGTGCTGGTCACCTCGGTGATCAGCGGCGTCGTCTCGTCCGTCACGGTGCGGATCGCGGTGCGCAGCTCGTCGAACACCCTGCCGAGCTTCAGCACGGGCACAGCCAGCAATGCGACCAGGACGGCAAACACGCCGGCTGCAATGAGGCCGGCAATATCTCCACCGGACATGGACGGTCTCCTTCATACACAGGTAACCGCCCTCGGGCGGCAAAGATTTGGGGTGCCTGACCCAATAGCCCGCGGCCGGAGCCGCGGGCTATTGGGATGGCTGCTGTTCGAAACCGGCGGGCTAGCCGCCGGAGCCGGAACTAGCGGGCGTAGTACTCGACCACGAGCTGCTCTTCGCAGGTCACGGGGACCTCGGAGCGCTTGGGGCGGCGGACCAGGCGGGCCTGGAGCTTCTCGAGCGAGACGTCGAGGTAGCCCGGGACGGCCGGCAGGACATCGCGGTGGGCGCCGGCTGCTGCAACCTGGAGCGGGACCATGGTCTCGCTGCGGCTGTGAACGTGGATCAGCTGCCCCTCCGCAACGCGGAACGACGGGCGGTCCACGCGGGCGCCGTCGACCATGATGTGGCGGTGGACGACCAGCTGGCGGGCCTGGGCGATGGTGCGGGCGAAGCCGGCACGGAGCACGAGGGCGTCCAGACGCATTTCGAGCAGCTCGATGAGGTTCTCACCGGTCAGGCCCGAGGTGCGGCGTGCTTCTTCGAAGACGCGGGTCATCTGCGCTTCGCGGATACCGTACTGGGCGCGCAGACGCTGCTTTTCGCGCAGGCGTACGGCGTAATCGCTGTCCTGCTTGCGGCGGGCGCGTCCGTGCTGGCCGGGAGCGTACGGGCGACGCTCGAGGTACTTCTCGGCCTTCGGGGTCAAAGCAATGCCGAGGGCACGCGAAATGCGGACCTTCCGGCGGGCACGTGTGTTGTTAGCCACGTTTACCTTTCATCTGTTTCTGCGGCAAAGAGCCTGGCGCATCGGTTGAATGCACGGCACTTTCTCTGTGTTGCTGGCCTCCTTGTGCGGAGAGCCGGGATTGGCCGCTTCCCGGTACTACAGTCAGCTCCGCGCACGCTCCTCCGCCTTCGAAATTCGAGGGAAGGGGCACGGGCACGGCGCTACTTGCCAGTCAACCCACAATCCTAGCAGTCCGCGGGCCCCGGGATGGTCAGCGGCCGCTTCCCCCACCGGCCCGGCGCCCGATGGTTCCCCGGCCCCCGGGCGGCTAGGGTACCGGCATGGAGTACGAGATCCGTCCGGCGACTCGAGACAGGTTCGGGGACGTCGCGGTGCTGCTGGGCCCCCGCAACCCCGATTCTCCGGTGTGCTGGTGCCTGACCTACCGGCTGCCGTCCCGCGAGAACCGGGAGCTGACCGGGCGCCAGCGCGCCGAGCGCGTCGAGGAGCTCTGCGGCCGGGCCATTCCGCCCGGGATCCTGGCCTACGACGGCGACACCGTGGTGGGCTGGTGCGGCGTGGCGCCCCGGGCCGAGCTCAACTCCTTCGCGCGCAGCACGAAAATCCCGCACGTCGATGACCTGCCCGTGTGGAGCGTCTGGTGCTTTCGGGTCCGGGGCGGGCACCGCGGCAAGGGCGTTGCCGCGGCGCTGCTGCAGGGCGCCGTGGAGCATGCCCGGGACTCCGGGGCGCCCGCCGTCGAGGGCTACCCGGTGGACAACGGCGGGCAGAAGGTCGACACGACGATGGCCTATGTCGGCACCCGGTCGCTGTTCGAGCAGGCCGGCTTCGCGAAGGCCGCCGACACCACCTCGGTCTCAAACGGCTTCCCGCGCGTGCTGATGCGGCGCGCCCTCACCTGAGCGCGCCTCCCGGCGGGCCCTCCGCCGGGGCCTACCGGCCCCGCAGGATCCTGCGCAGCCGGCCGAGGCGGGTTCCGATGTCCCGTTCGGCCCCCCGGTCGGTGGGGAGGTAGTAGTCCCGGCCCACCAGGTCATCGGGCGCGTACTGCTGGGCGGCGATGCCGTGCGCTTCGTCGTGGGAGTAGACGTATCCCTTGCCGTGGCCGAGCTGGGAGGCCCCAGGGTAGTGGGCGTCGCGCAGGTGGGCGGGGATGCCCTGGCCCCGCCCGGCCCGCACATCGGCGATGGCGGCATTGATGCCGTTGTACGCCGCATTGGACTTCGGGGCCGTGGCGATGTGGACGACTGCCTCGGCGAGGATGATCCTCGCCTCGGGCATCCCGACGAGCTGCACCGCCTGCGCCGCCGCCACCGCTGTCTGCAGCGCCGTCGGATCGGCCATGCCCACGTCCTCGGAGGCCGAGATCATGATCCTGCGGGCGACGAAGCGCGGGTCCTCCCCCGCCTCGAGCATCCGGGCGAGGTAGTGGAGGGACGCGTCGACATCCGACCCCCGAAGCGACTTGATGAAGGCGCTGGCGACGTCGTAGTGCTGATCGCCCGCCCGGTCGTAGCGCAGCGCCGCGACGTCGAGGGCCTTTTCGGCGTGCTGGAGTTCCACCACGACCGGCCCCGCGCCGTCGCCGGCGGACTGGGCGACGCCGGCTGCCGCCTCAAGTGCGGTGAGCCCGCGGCGGGCGTCGCCGGCGGCGAGGCGCACCAGGTGTTCGAGGGCCTCCTCGCTCAGGCGGACGGTTCCGCCCAGGCCCCGCTCGTCCTCGACCGCCCGCTGCAGCAGCCCGGCGATGTCGGCCTCGGTCAGCGGGCGGAGGGTCTGGAGCAGCGATCGGGAGAGCAGCGGAGCGACGACGGAGAAGGAGGGGTTTTCGGTGGTGGCCGCGATCAGGACGACCCACCGGTTCTCGACCCCGGGCAGCAGCGCGTCCTGCTGGGCCTTGTTGAACCGGTGGATCTCATCGAGGAACAGGATGGTGGTCCGGCGGTGGAGGTCGCGCGCGGTCAGGGCCTCTTCCATCACCCGGCGGACGTCCTTCACGCCGGCGGTGATCGCCGAAAGCTCGACGAACTGCCGCCCCTGCCCCCGGGCGACCACGTGCGCGAGGGTTGTCTTTCCGGTTCCGGGCGGACCCCACAGCACAACCGAGGACGGGCCGGCGGGTCCTCCGGAGGCGGTGTCGCCGGCCAGGGTGCGCAGCGGCGACCCGGGGCCGAGGAGGTGCTGCTGGCCGACCACCTCATCGAGGGAGCGCGGACGCATCCGCACGGCCAGGGGGCTCCGCGGCCGCTGGGAACCGACACCGGCAAGGGTCGACGGTGCGGCGCCGGGGAAGCCGTCGTCCTCATCTTCGGCGGCGGCGCTGAATAGATCATTCACACTGCCAAGGCTACTGTGTAGCACTGACGCCGGCGGATGGCCGGGGCGGAGCGGAGGACACGATGGCAGAGCCGAGAACCGTCCTCGTTTCGGGCGAGCGCCTGGCCGGCTGGTTGGAGCGGTTCGCACAGCGCAACGGCGGATACACAATCGACGCCGGCTCCCCCGACGGAGCCCTGACCCTGAACGCCTCCAACGGGTGCCGTGCCGTCCTGGTTCCACCCCTTCCTCCGGCACCGGAGGCCGCTGGGGCGCCCTCGGTTCAGGCACTGACCGCCGCCGCGGGGGAACCGCGGGCGGTGGCGCTGATCCTGGTCCGCCGGGGCGGCTATTCGGTGGGGGTGGCCCGCCACGGCAGGCTGCTCGCCTCCAAGACGGGCACGCGGTATGTCCAGTCCCGCACGGCGGCGGGCGGCTGGTCGCAGCAGCGGTTCGCGCGGCGCCGGGCCAATCAGGCCTCTTCGCTCGTCCAGGCGGCGGCGGAACACGCTTCGGCGGTCTTCTCGGCCCACCCCATTGACTGCGTCCAGCTGGGCGGCGACCGCACCCTGGCCCTCGAAGTGCTCGCCCACCCGGCGCTTGCGCAGTACGCCCACCTGCCCCGGCTGCCGTTCACCGCCGTACCCGATCCGCGCCTGGCCGTGCTGCAGCGGGCGGCGGCGGAGGCCATGTCGGTGCGGATCACCATCACTGACCCGCCGGAGGCGGCCGCGGGTTAGGCCCGTCCGCCCGGCAGCCACCCCGGCGCCGCGCGTCTTCCGACGACGGCGGCTCCAGTGTTGAGGGCACGGTCCTTGGGGGCACCCGCCCGCGGGCGTCGGCGATGGCGGCCGCCCGGTCAGGCCACGGGCAGGGCGATCCGGGCAGGTCGATCCGGGCAGGCGCCCGGGTCGGACGGCGTCGGTTACCGGCCGGCAGCCGCGGCTTCGGCCGCGCGGCGGAGGCGGTCGATCGCCTGGCCGGGATCCTCCGCTCCGTAGACCGAGGAGCCCGCGACGAAGACCGTGGCCCCTGCCTCCGCTGCGCGCAGGATGGTCTCTTCGGTGATGCCGCCGTCGACCTGGATCGCCAGGGGAAGCGACCCGCCGCGGACCGCCTCGGCCGCCCGCCGGATCTTGGGCAGGGTCAGATCGAGGAAGGACTGGCCGCCGAACCCGGGCTCGACGGTCATGATCAGGAGCAGGTCGAGCTCCCCAAGCATGTCGAGGTAGGGCTCAACCGACGTGGCCGGCCGCAGCGCCATGCCCGCCTGCGCGCCGCCGGCCCTCAGCTCGCGGGCCAGGCGGACCGGGGCGGCCGCGGCTTCGGCGTGGAAGGTCACCGACGCCGCACCGAGGTCGGCGTACGCGGGCGCCCACCGGTCGGCGTCCTCGATCATGAGGTGGACATCGAGCGGGAGCCCGCTGACCTCCTGAATCCGC
The DNA here is from genome assembly GCF_016405885.1 of Arthrobacter sp. MSA 4-2. Classification (GTDB taxonomy): domain Bacteria; phylum Actinomycetota; class Actinomycetes; order Actinomycetales; family Micrococcaceae; genus Arthrobacter_D. The sequence continues at coordinate 231,929 of NZ_JAEKGC010000002.1, forward strand.
TTCACCACCGGCTGACCCAGCGTGAGGTTGGGCACGAAATGGTTGTCCATCACGTCCACGTGCACGGCGTCGGCCGCGCCGATCCGCCCGAGTTCACGCTCGAGGTTCACGAAGTCGGCTGAAAGGATGCTCGGATTGATGCGGCAGGCTCCCACAGGTGTCCTTTGCGGTTGGTGGTGGCGGGAGCGCGCTGCGTCCCGGAACGGAAGTCAGAGGGGTTTGCGGATCAGGGCCAGGAACATGGCGTCGGTGCCGTGAAGGTGCGGCCACAGCTGCGCCGTGGAGCCCGTCCCGGACGCGGCCGGCCGGGCGGAGTTCAACGGTCCGCCGATGCTGACCGCGTCGAGGGCCGCACCGGAGTCAAGCAGTTCCATCTCCGGCCGACGGCGCAGGGCGTCCTCGACGACAGCGAGGGTTTCGGCATGGTGCGGCGAGCAGGTCACGTAGGCGACGACGCCGCCCGGGCGCACGGCCTCGAGCGCGGACTCAAGCAGGCCGCGCTGCAGCGGGGCGAGCTCCACGAGGTCCGCCGGCTTGCGCCGCCACCGGGCCTCGGGGCGGCGCCGCAGGGCACCGAGCCCGGTGCAGGGCGCATCGACCAGGACCCGGTCGTAGCTTTCCGGCTCCTCCTGCCCGACCTCCCGGCCGTCGCCGACGCGCACCGTCCAGGTCCCGCCGTCCACCGGACGCAGGGCCTGACGGACGAGCTGCGCGCGGTGCGGCACCGGCTCATTGGCGACAAGGGTCGCGGGCACCGAGCGGCCCAGCGCGGCGAGGAGCGCAGACTTGCCTCCGGGCCCGGCGCACAGGTCGAGCCAGCGCTCGGATCCGGCGTCGGGCGCCGGAACGGAGCCGGCCCCGGCTCCGGTCTCCGGTCCGCCGACGGGAAGCAGGTCGACGGCGGCGAGGGCGCGGGCGACCAGCTGCGAACCGGCGTCCTGCACGCGGAGCGTGCCTTCCCGCACCCCGGCCAGCCGTCCGACGTCACCTCCTGCGAAGTAGGCGGACCCTTCGGCCAGGCGGCCCGGTTCGGCGCCCTCGGCCAGGGCTTCGTCGAGGGAGCCCAGGCCGGGAAGCGCCACGAGGTTCACCACGGGCGCGGCGTTGTCGGCCTCGAGCAGCTCGTCGATCTCCTCGACGGTGCGTCCGTGGGCAACAAGTGACTGCCGGAAGGCCCGCACGATCCACTCCGGGTGGCTGTGCGTCAGGGAGGCGATCTTGACGCCGTCGGTCTGGCCGGCGGTCAGATCGCCGATCCAGGAGGCGAGGTCGCGGGCGGCCACCTTGCGCAGCACCGCGTTGACGAGGGAAGCGGGCCCGGCGCCGATCACGGCACGGACCAGGCCGACCGTCTGATCGAGCGCGGCATGGGCGGGCACGCGCATCCCGAGGAGCTGGTGGGCACCGATGCGCAGTGCGTCGAGCACGGCCGGATCGAGCTGCGCCAGGGGACGGTCGACGCAGCGGGCGAGCACCGCATCGTAGGTCCCCTGCCCGCGCAGGGCACCGTAGGCCAGTTCCGTCGCGAACCCTGCGTCTCGGCGGTCGAGTCGGTGCTTGCGGATGCTCACCGGCAGGACGAGGTTCGCATAGGCGTCCTCCGCAGCCACCGCCCGAAGCACCTCGAACGCGACAAGGCGCGCCGGGTCGGCCTTCCGGGTCCGCTGGGAGGGCGCGGCCTGGGAGAACCTGCGCTCCCCCGAACGGTTCCGCTCCCTGCCCTTTTCATTACGGCGCGGGCGCTGGCCCGGCCGCTGACCCGCTCCTGGGGTATCAGACATCGAAAACCAACTCTCCGCGCGCCAGGGCGCCCCTCGCCCAGTCACGGGCGTCCATCATTGTCTTTCCGGCGGGCTGCAGGCGGCCGAGCACCACCGGCTCCGATCCGGTGCCGACCTGCACGCCGCCGTCCCGGAGCTCAACCCGACCGGGGGCAAGGTCCACCGGAACGCCGGACCCGGTGTCCGGCCGCGCCGGCCGGAGTTCGGACGCCGGGCGCACCGGCGCGATCTTCACGCGCTGGCCCGCAAGGAGCGTCCAGGCCCCCGGCTCGGGGGTCATGGCATTGATCCGCCGCCGGACGGCGACGGCCGGCTGCATCCAGTCGATCCGGGCGTCATCGATCGAAAGCTTGGGGGCGAGGCTGACCTCCCCCTGCTGCGGAACCGCCTCGACCGTGCCCTGTCCGAGCGCCGTCAGCGTCTGCGCAAGCAGGACGGCGCCGCTGTCCGCAAGCCGGTCCAGGACCTCCCCGCTGGTGTCCGATGGTGCCAGCGCTTCGGTCACGGTTCCGAACACGGGGCCGGTGTCGAGTCCGCGCTCGAGGCGGAAGGTGGACGCCCCGGTGATGTCATCACCGGAAAGCACAGCGTGCTGCACCGGTGCGGCGCCGCGCCAGGCCGGCAGCAGCGAGAAGTGAAGGTTGATCCAGCCATGCCGGGGAAGCTCGAGCGCCCGCGCCGGCACAAGCCCTCCGTAGGCGACGATTGCCGCGGCGTCGAGGTCGAGCGCGGCCAGCTGCTCGACCACTTCGTCAGTGAACCGGTTGGCTTTGATCAGGGGCAGCCCCAACTCCTCGGCCCGGGCGGCCACGGGGCTCGGGGCCAGGGTCCTCTTCCGCCCGACCGGGGCATCGACGCGGGTGAGCACCGCGGCGATCTCGAAGCCTGCGTCCGACAGCGTGTTAAGGGAGGGGACGGCGACGGCCGGAGTGCCGGCGAACAGGATCCTCACAGCCGGCGTCCCGAATTCTCCGCACGCCCCTGTGCGCCCGCAGGCCCGGCGGCCGATGCGCTGATGAAGCTCGAGCCGAGGGTCTTGGCCCGCTGTGCCGCCGTCTGGCCTGCCACGCTGTTGTAGTCAGCGCTGCGGATGGCGCGCATGGCAACCTTCTTCTCCTCGCCCCGGAGCCGGTCGATGTAGAGCGTTCCGCGCAGGTGGTCCGTCTCGTGCTGCAGGCACCGAGCCAGCATGCCGGTGCCTTCGACTTCGACCGGCTCCCCGTGCACATCCTGCCCACGGACCCTCGCCCATTCGGCACGCTCAAGGAAGTTCCCAAGCCCCGGGACTGAGAGGCAGCCTTCGACGGCGCCATCCTGCTGCAGGGTCTCCCCCACCTCGAGCACCGGGTTGACGACGTGGCCCTCAAAACCGTCGATGCTGTAGGTGAAGACCGAAAGGCCCACACCGATCTGGGGCGCAGCAAGGCCGACGCCCTGCACATCGAGCATCGTCTCGGTCATATCCGCGACCAGCTTTTCGAGCTCCGGGCCGAAGTTCGTCACCGTCGCGGCAGGGGTGCGCAGGATCGGGTCGCCGATGATCCTGATACTCAGTACAGCCATTCGGTTCGGATTCCTTCACCTGGTTGGGCGCGGCGGGCGGATGCCCGGGTGGGCGCTGCGGGGGTCTGCGGCGTGCGCGGAGGGCTCGGACCCATAAGCGAAAGCCCTCGAGCCATTCTAGAACGCCGCGCCGCCCTGCGGTCCCCGGCGCCGCTGCGCTGCGGGAAGTGCCGGGGAAGTGCCGGCCGCGTCCGGGCAGGGCAGGTGTCGTGCCCGCTGCCCTGCCCGCTGCCCTACCCGCGGCCGGGGCGGGAGCCGGCCCGGGCTCTGCGGTAACCGTCAGCCGGCCGCGACGGAGGACGGCGCTTCCGGAGCTGGCGCGGCCGGGCCCGGGGCGTCCGCACCGGCGGCCGGAGCCGGAGCTGCCGCCGGTGCCCCGGCCGCGGCGCGGGGAGGCGGCGGCCCGATGGGAAGCAGCGCCCGTCCGGCCGTTTCGGCGTTCCGGCCGGTCTCCCAGGCACGGCGCAGCGCGCAGAATCGAAACCAGTGCTCCTTCAGCACCTCGGGATTGGCCCGGAGGGCACGGACCTCCGTCTGGCCGACGGCAACACCGAGGAGGAGGGGCTGCTCGCCGTACTTCCACGGTTCCCATTCGCCCTGATGGGGGTTGACGAGGCTTTCCTGCGCCTTCATGCCCGCGACCAGCTGCATGACCACTTTGTCATCGAGCCCTTTGACGAAGCCGTCGCGGTCGGTGTTCTTGGTCTTGTAGTCGATGAGGCACAGCCGGCCTCCGATGGTGGCCACAAGGTCGAGGGTTCCGGCATACCCGAGCTCCTGATTCCAGACGGTCAGTTCCGGGGCGATCGGCCGGACATCATAGAGTTCCCACCACTCGTCGAAACGGGCCGCGAAACCCTCCTCCCCGTTCTCCACGAGGGCGAGCCGCGCGGCGTCGAGCGTGTGGGGCCGGCCGAGGGCACGCAGGGCCACCTGCTCGCAGTAGTTGTGCACCCGGGTGCCCCGGAGCGCCGCGTCGTCACGGTACCGCTCGGCAGCCTGCGAGGCGTCCCGGACGGCCTGCTTCAGCTCGGCAGGTTTGCCCAGCGATCCGGGAAGGCGCGGATCGGCAGCCAGGGCGTTCGCCGCCATGTGCCCGAACCAGCCGCCGAGGGACGACGGCGCCTGGGCGATGACGGTCGTGATCGACGGGACGGTGGGCTTGTCCGACGTCGACCTCGCATACATCCGTCCGTAGGGAGTGGAGTGGGCGAGCAGCGGTTCAGTCATGGCTTAAGTCTGTCACTCTCCGGTGACACTCCCGTGCCGCGCCGTTGACCCGAAGACGCGCCCGATTGGACGAACCCCGAATAGTCCTATAGAGTTTTTTCTCGTTGGAAAACAGAAAAACACGAGGAACTCAAGGGTTTCGGTGTTCAAAATTTTCTTTCTGCGGACGTAGCTCAGCTGGCTAGAGCACCACCTTGCCAAGGTGGATGTCGCGGGTTCGAATCCCGTCGTCCGCTCGCAAGTCACTGCATGGCCGGTTCAACCGGCTGTCTGTTTGTTGGATAGCGGTGGGGTGGCCGAGTGGCTAGGCAGCGGCCTGCAAAGCCGTGCACGCGGGTTCGAATCCCGTCCCCACCTCCAGTAGGTGATTTGCAGAGCAGGAAATTGGGCGATTGGCGCAGCGGTAGCGCGCTTCCCTGACACGGAAGAGGTCACTGGTTCGATCCCAGTATCGCCCACCGAGAAAGACCCCCGGGAAACCGGGGGTCTTTTGTTTTAGAAGGCACGCTCCGCGGGTTGCCGGATGGACGTGATTCGAATCACCCCTAGGCGCGTGCACGGTACGGTCCGCAGCTTCGTTGCCACCGGGAGAAGCCGGAGGATGCGCTTTCCTGCGGCGCCGGGGCTGCCAGGACGCCCTGCCGTTCAGTATCCCGTCCTTCCGCAGCCCCCGCTCGGTGCCGGAGTCCGGTTCTCGGTTTCCCCCCGTAGGGTTGCTATTAAACGACTGGTCGGCTATAACTGTACGGGTCGGTAGTTGACCGACTGTCTACCAAAGGAATCGAAACCATGGAAACACGTAAAGTTGCCGTCATTACCGGCGCATCACAGGGCATCGGCGCGGGCCTCGTCGACGGCTACCGCAAGCTTGGGTATGCGGTTGTCGCGAACTCCCGTTCGATCGCCCCGTCCGAAGACTTCGACCTTGTCACCGTTGCCGGAGATATCTCGGACCCCGAGGTTGCCGAGCGCGTCATTGCCACGGCCGTTGAGCGGTTCGGCCGCGTGGACACGCTCGTGAACAACGCGGGCATCTTCATCGCGAAGCCGTTTGCGGACTACACCCAGGAGGACTACGACAACGCCCTGCGCGTGAACCTCGGCGGCTTCTTCCACATCAGCCAGAAGGCCATGGCGAACATGGTCGAGCGGGGCTCGGGGCACGTCGTGAACATCACGACCACCCTGGTCGAAAACGCGAACTCCAACGTCCCGTCCGCCCTCGCTTCACTGACCAAGGGCGGCCTCGCCTCCGTCGTGAAGTCACTCGCGATCGAGTACGCAGCCCGCGGGGTGCGCGTGAACGCGGTGTCCCCCGGCATCATCAAGACCCCGCTGCACGCGGAGGAGACGCATGACACCTATGGAGCACTCCACCCGGTCGGCCGGATGGGAACCATCGACGACGTCGTACACGGCGTGCTCTACCTTGAGCAGGCCCAGTTCGTCACCGGCGAGTTCCTCCACGTCGACGGCGGGCAAAGCGCAGGAAACTAGCACCGGCCGGGGGCGGCGGATCCGCCGCCCCCATCCCGGCGAGAACGATCCAAAGCGGTCTTCCCCCTCCCCACCCGCGAAGCCGCAACCGATCCGGAACTCCTCAATTCCGCGGACCCAAGGAGCCAGCGTCAGCCCATGACGACGAAACAGTTCACCGTCGACCCCGTCTCTCCGTCCTATTGGCGGGTCACCTTCGCCAATGGTCCCGTCAACCTCTTCGACCCGGATTCGATCGACGAACTCGCCCACCTGCTCACCACCGCCGAGCAGGATCCCGAACTTCGGGTGATCGTCTTCCGCAGCGACAACCCGGATTTCTTCATGGCGCACTGGGATCTCCTCAGCGACAAGACCAGGGTGGCGAACATGGCGCCGGGACCGACGGGCCTCCACCCGTACCTCGACAATTTCGTCCGTCTCAGCAGGCTCCCCGTGGCAACCATCTCCGTCATCCGGGGACGGGCCCGCGGAGCCGGCAGTGAGTTCGCCCTGGCCACCGACATGCGGTTCGCGTCGGAGCATGCGGTTCTCGGCCATTTCGAAGTGGGTATCGGCGCCGTGCCGGGGGGAGGCCCCATGGCACGGCTAGGACACCTCATCGGGCGCGGCCGGGCCCTGGAGATTCTCCTCGGAGCCGATGATGTCAATGCCACGGACGCCGCCGCTTACGGCTATGTCAACCGGGTCATCAGCGACGCGGCCATTGAGGCCGAGGTCGATGCACTTGCCCGCCGGATCGCCGGGTTCGACAAGACGGCCCTGTCCCGGACAAAGGCGCTCGTCGACAGGGCGACGCTGCCGGAGGACCAGGAATTCGCGCCGGGTCTTCAGGCATTCTTTGCGACAGCAGGCCGATCTGGGAGCCAGCCGCTGATCCGCAGCCTGTTCGCCCGGGGCCTGCAGCAGGCCGACGGGGTCGAACTGGATCTGGGCCACCACGTCGGACAGCCGCTGGACGAGTGACACAGAGGCCAGCGGAGCGCCTTCCGGCCTCCGGTACCCCTGAGCCACTGCGACGTGCCGACGTGCCGACGTGCCGACGTGCCGACGTGCCGACGGGGAATTATCCGCCGGTCCCACCAGTTGATTTCGAAATAGTACCTATTAGTCCTAAAGGAGTATTTACATGGCGGCACTACTTGAGCAGGTCCTTGAAGCGAACGGCGGTCTCGACCGCTGGAAGAGCCTCAGCACCTTCACCGCCCGCATCACCTACGGCGGTCCGTTCTGGGAATTCAAGGGACAGCCTGACGTCGTCGGCACCGACCTCGTCGAGGCGAACCTGCAGGAGCAGCGCACCCGCCACACGCAGGAGGGCACCGGCCGCGTCGTCGAGTACGACCGGAAGGCCGACCGCGTCACCATCACGGCCGCCGACGGCACGCTCGTCGAGGAATTGAACAACCCCCGGGCCAGCTTTGAGGGCTACACCCCCGAAACGCAGTGGTCGCTCGCCCAGATGTACTATTTCCGCAGCTACGCCACCTGGCACTACCTCGTGGAGCCCTACATCTTCACCTGGCCGGGCGTGGAGACCCAGGAAGTGGAGCCCTGGACCGAGAACGGCGAGACCTGGCGCGTACTCAGCGTCACCTTCCCTTCCTCAATCGACACCCACACCACCACTCAGCTGTACTACTTCGATGCGTCGGGCCACCTGCGCCGGATGGACTACCAGCCGGAGGTGAACGGCAACTCCCCCGTCGCCCACTACATCCGCGGGGAGGCCGAGGTCGACGGACTCATCATCCCCACCAAGCGGCACATCCACATCCGCAACGATGACCGGACCCCCGATCTGTCCTGGGTTCCGATCGAGATCGACCTGAGCGACATCACGATCGCGTGATGCTCCTGCCGGAGGGGAGGACACTTCCTCCCCTCCGGCCCACCGCCGGCTCCACGGCACCTTTCCACACCCGTTGAAGCGGTCCAGCGGCTCCCGCCAGACCGCCGGATCTGGATTTGGCTCCCCCTTCACTGCGCGATATTGTTGAACCACTGGTTCAACCCGGCTTCGCGAGCGGAAATATCCTCCCGCCAACGAATCCCCTTAGGGCCAGGCACATATCACCCGGGGTCCCGCGCAGGGACGCCCTCTTGCGGACGTAGCTCAGCTGGCTAGAGCACCACCTTGCCAAGGTGGATGTCGCGGGTTCGAATCCCGTCGTCCGCTCCACCGCTTCCGGCTCACAGCCGGGACTGCCCCGCCGCAGCGCCTCCGACGTCGGCCACTGCGTGCCGCTCTCATTCACTTCAGGCAGTGCCCCTCGCGGCATCCTTCCCGGCGAAACTGCAGCTCACCCCGTTAAGTCCCACTCAAAGCGTGGTTACCTGCACACTCGAGCGTGACCGCAGCGCCTTCGACGTCGGCCACGGTGCGAGGCTCCCCTGCTTTCCTGGCAGCACCCCTCCCGGCGAAACTGCAGCTCACCCCGTTAAGTCCCACTCAAAGCGTGGTGAGCTGCGCACTCAACGGGGAGGGGACCCTCGGAGGGGCGGCCATCCGCCCGGACGCTTCCGGCGATCCGCGCCCTCGACCGAAGCTACTTCCGGCCAAGGCACCCGCACCGGACGCTCCGGCACCGTTTGCACTACGATTGTGACGAAGGGAACACCAGGTTCCCGGGTAGGAAAGGAGGTGCCTGTGTCTGTTTTTGACGGGCTCAAAGGCAAGGCCGGTGGGTTGAAGGACAAGGCGACCGGACTGATCGGCGCCAACTCGGAGAAGGTCAAGACCGGCATCACCAAGGCCGGCGGCTTTGTCGACGGCAGGACCGGCGGCAAGTACTCCGGGCGCATCCGCGGGGTGCAGTCGAAGGCCTCGGCGATGGTCGACAAGATCGAACGCGAGCAGCGCGGCGGCACGACCGGACCTACACCTCCTCCGGCCTCATCGCTTTAAGTACCGCAAAAAGGAAGCGCCGGTCCCGCCGTGAGGCGGAACCGGCGCTTTTGTTTAAGCCGGACCAGGCTCCGGCCCGCAGGCTACGCCCCGGAACCGCCCTGGCGGGCCAGCGCCGTGAGCCGGGAGACCGCCCGGTAATACTTCTTCATGTACCCGCCGTGCATCATCTCATCGGTGAACAGGTTGTCGAAGGGCACACCGCTGGCGAAGATCGGAACGTCCCGGTCGTAGAGGCGGTCGGCCAGCACCACGAAACGCAGGGCCACTGACTGCTCGGTGATCGTCGAAACGCGGTGCCATGCCACCGCCTCCACACCGTCGAGCAACTGACGGTACTTGCTGGGGTGCACGCCGGCGAGGTGGTGGATGAGGTCGCCGAAGTCATCCTCGGCCAGCACCCCGCCGTTGCCCGAGTAGTCCCGGACGTGGTCGCGCAGGCCGGATTCGGTCAGGGGCGCCGGCGGCTGCGGCAGCCCACGGTGGCGGTAGTCCTCGCCGTCGATCCGCAGCACGTCGAACTGGTCAGCGAGCACCTGGATCTCCCGCTGGAAGTCGACCGCCGCGAACCGGCCCTCCCCGAGGGAGCCTGGCAGTGTGTTGGAGGTGGCGGCCAGCTTGACGCCGGCGTCGGCGAGTTCGCGCATCAGCCGGGACATCATCACCGTGTCACCGGGATCGTCGAGTTCGAATTCGTCGATACAGACCAGGTTGTAGCCGCTGAGCGACTCGACGGTCTTGCGGAACGAAAGCACACCGCACAGGTTCGTGTATTCGACGAACGTGCCGAAGGCCTTGGGCCCCTGCGTCGCGTGCCAGAGGGAGGCAAGCAGATGGGTCTTTCCGACGCCGAAACCGCCGTCGAGGTAGATCCCCGCACGGGAGGGCGCCTTCCGTGCCCCGAAGAGCTTCCGCAGTCCGCTGGGCTCCGGCTCGTCGACGGTCGCGGCGAACGCCCGCAGCCCGCGGACGGCGGCCGACTGCGAGGGCTGGGAGGGGTCGGGCCGGTAGCTGGAGAACGACACGTCCTTGAAGCGCGGCGAGGGGTAGAACCCGTCGAGCAGGTCCTCGACTGAAACTTTCGGGGCGCGGTCGGTCAGGTGCTCTACGGATGCCACGGATCTGGGGTGCTTTCTCTTGCCGGCCGAAGGATGCGATGGGGAGCGCGACGGCGCGCCCGTCAGGCAACATTACGGCACCGGACTCCTACGCGCCGGAAGCAATTCGCGCCGGGCGTGGTTAGGCTAAGAGAGAGAAGCCGCCCCCAGCAGAAAGCCATTTAATGCCGCTCGAAACAGATTCGTCCGAAAAGTTCGCTGCCTACGCCCACCCCGGCCGGCTCGTCTCGACGGACTGGCTCGCCGGCCACCTCGGCACGGACGGGCTGGTGGTCCTTGAGTCCGACGAGGACATCCTGCTGTACGAGACCGGGCACATCCCCGGGGCCGTGAAGATCGACTGGCACACCGAACTCAACGACGAGGTGCGCCGCGACCTCGTCGACGGTGAGGCCTTTGCCCGCGTGATGTCCGCCAAGGGCATCTCCCGCGACACCACGGTGGTCATCTACGGCGACAAGAGCAACTGGTGGGCCGCCTACGCCCTCTGGGTCTTCGAACTGTTCGGCCACGAGGACGTCCGGCTGCTCGACGGCGGACGCGACAAGTGGATCGCCGAGGGACGGCCGCTGACGACGGAGGCCACCGCGGTCCGCCCCGGCGACTACCCGGTGATCGAGCGAAACGATCCCCGCGTGCGCGCCTACCTCGGGGACGTGCTTGAGCACTTCGGCAACCCGCTCATCGACGTCCGCTCCCCCGAGGAATACACCGGTGCCCGCACGCACATGCCCGCCTACCCGGAGGAGGGCGCCATGCGCGGCGGCCACATCCCCACGGCGGCGTCCATCCCGTGGGGCCGCGCTGCGGCCGAGGACGGCACCTTCCGCAGCCGGGAGGAGCTCGACGCGATCTACCGCGGCGAGGCGGGCCTAAAGGACGGCGACGACGTCGTGGCGTACTGCCGCATCGGTGAGCGCTCGAGCCACACGTGGTTCGTCCTGACCCACCTGCTGGGCTTCGACCGGGTGCGCAACTACGACGGGTCCTGGACCGAGTGGGGCAACGCGGTGCGTGTGCCGATCGTCCGCGGCCCCGAACGCGGCGAGGCTCCGGTTCGTCCGGCGGAGGCCCGGCGATGAGCACGGCCCTGCCGGCCCAGCTGGCCGAGATTATCGATGACTTCCAGGACCTGACGGAACCGGACCGGCTTCAGCTGCTCCTCGACTTCTCCCGGGAGCTTCCGGAGCTCCCCGAGCGACTCCGGGAGCATCCCGAACTGCTCGAGCAGGTCGTCGAGTGCCAGAGCCCCGTGTTCCTCACCCTTGAGGTGGGCGACGGGCCCGAGCGCCGGGTGAACCTCTTCTTCTCGGCTCCGCCGGAGGCTCCGACGACCCGTGGTTTCGCCGGAGTCCTGATGGAGGGCCTCGACGGGCTGCCTGCCGAGGAGATCCTTGCGGTCCCGGACGACGTGCCGGACCGGCTGGGCCTGACCCGGGCCATCACGCCGCTGCGCATGCGCGGCATGAGCGCGATGCTGGGCCGGATCAAGCGTCAGATCAGGGCGACTGCGGCCTAGCCTCCGCCCCGGGGTGCCTGCCGCCCGGCAGGGTGCGCTGGTGCAGCACCCGGTCCAGCCAGCGTGAGACCGTCTCCTCCCAGCGGGCCGGATCGACGTTCCACTCCTTGGTGTGGCGCGCCCGGTGGAACCGCTCAAAGGTGACGAAGGCCGGGTTCCGTTCGGCGAGTTCGACCGAGGGCGCGACCGGAACGAACTCGTCGTCCTCGCTGTGCAGGATGAGGGTGGGGATGGTCAGCTGCTCCGCCCTTGAGATCCAGTCCATGCTCTTGAGGTCGAGGGGTGCGGCCAGGCCGGTGATGCGCTTGGCGGCGTCGTTGGCCAGCAGCCACTGGCCGAGCCGGCCCACCGGGGCCGGGATCCGGTTCAGCTGGGCGTGGTAGGCGAGCACCTCGATCCAGTTCACCACCGGGCCGTCGAGCACCAGCGCGCCGATGCGCCGGCGGTGGCGGGAGAGGTCCGCGGTCTGCAGGGCGATGGCGCCTCCCATCGACCAGCCGAACAACACCACCTCCTGGGCGCCGGAGGCGATGGCGTAGTCGATGGCCGCCTCGACATCGCGCCACTCGGTCGCGCCGAGGCCGTAGCGCCCGTCCGGGGCGAACGGCGCGTCGCCGTCGTTTCGGTAGGAGATGACGAGGCTGGTCAGGCCCACGCTGCGCGCAGTGCGCACCGCCCGCAGTGCCTCGGTGCGCTGGGCGCCCCTGCCATGGATCATGATCGCCCAGGTCTCGGCCGGCGCCTCGGCGCGGATCAGCCACGCCGGCGCCGACCCGCCGTCCACCGGCACCTGGACCTCCTCGTCGGCGAACCCCAGGCCCGACGGCGTCGGGTAGACGCTCCCGCTCCACCAGCCGCGCCGGGCGGTGCGCAGGTCCCCTGCGTACACCTCCTCGACGTCGCGCTCAACGGTTCCCTCGCGGGGGCTGTAGGAGCGGATGGCGCCGATCCGGGCGTGGCCGGCCCCCCGGTTGAAGTAGAGGCTGTAGGTGCCCTCGACCGTGGTGTCCTCGTTGGCCGGCAGGATCACCCGCTGGTCCTGCCCGGCGCCGGTGACGGCGAGGATCTCCAGGTTCTCCTCGCGCGTGCGGGCCGGCGTCACGACCCGGCGCGCGAAGTACGCGGCGAGCGCCGATGCGGCCGTGGCCGCCGACGACGTCAGGAGAGCACCCACGCCGATCCCGAACGCCGTCCATTTCACCCAGGGGGCGGGGGCGGAGGCGGTGGCCTGTGATGCTGGTGGGAATGCCATACGGCCATTCTCACCTGTTCCGGCGTCCAGCGGGCAATTTCGTCGAAGCCGGTGCGTCCGGCCGCTCCGCGCGCCGCCGCCGCCGGGGCGCCGGACAGGGTCCGTCCCGCGGTCCTCCCGCACCCGGCGGGCCGGGTCTACTGTTGGCGGTATGACTCAAACCATTCTGGTGCTGACCGAGGAAGCCCTGCAGGACGCGGATGTGGCGAACCTGAGGACACTGCAGGGCGAGGAGGAGGCCGAATTCATCATTCTCGTTCCGGCGGACCGGAACAAGAGCATGCTCGGCGAGTTCTTCCACCACCTGAGCATGCTTGAGTTCGCCCAGGCGTTCCGGGACGTTGCAGGCAGTGATTCCGGCCACCGGCCGGAGCACACCGCCGCCGACGCGCTGGAGGCCTCCCTGCGGACGGCGGCGGCGTCGGGTTTGAGGGCACGGGGCTACACCGTCGGGGACAACGCCGTCGAGGAATTCGTGCGGGCCGCGGCCGACGAGGGCGCCGCGCAGGCCGTGGTGATCACCCGCCCGCACGCCGTGGCGGACACCCTCCACACCGACTGGGCCAACCGTGCGCAGAGCCACCTGGGGATCCCTGTGCTGCACCTCTATTCCGGCTCGGGATTTATTGGCGACTCATAATCGTTGCCAAAGGTATGACCACATCAGAAAACGCCGCTCAGCCCGAAATCTTCAAGACCGATGACGAGTGGCGCCAGGAACTGACCCCCGAGGAGTTCCAGGTGCTGCGGAAGGCCGGGACCGAACGCCCCTGGACCGGGGAATACACCGATTCCTACACCGCCGGGGTCTACCAGTGCCGGGCCTGCGGCCAGGAACTCTTCACCAGCAACGAGAAGTTCGACTCCCAGTGCGGCTGGCCCTCCTTCTGGGCCCCGCTTGCCGAGGACAAGGTCCGCTACATCCACGACCGGACCCTTGGCATGGAACGCATCGAGGTGCGCTGCGCCCGGTGCGATTCTCATCTGGGCCACGTCTTCGAAGGCGAAGGTTTCTCGACCCCGACCGACCAGCGGTACTGCATCAACTCCATCTCCATGAAGCTCGTTCCGGCCGAGTAGGCGGGCGGGCCTGGCCACCGGAGACAGCTAACAGGACCTGCGGTTGCCGCCTTGTGCGGGCAGCCGCAGGTCCTCTTGGTCTCGGGCCGCGGCGGCGCATCGCCAGCATAAGAGTGTCTAATTGGACGGCTTGCTTGGAGTAAGCAATGCTTTTTTGTTGCTAGGCTCGCATCAGCATCCGATCCACCGCCCCGCCCGCCGGGGCCCGCTCCGAAAGCAGCCATCCATGACCACTCTGGCATCCTCACCACTCGGCTCCACCACCCTTGCGGAGCACCCCGCCTGGCTCCGCCTGAAGGCGGCGGCCGGCGCCCTGCAGCAACTGCAGATCAAGGACGGATCGGTCCCTGAACCCGCCGACCGCCCGAAGGCCGCCGAGTTCAACGCAACGATCATCGAGGCGGTCACCGAACTCGCCCCCGCCTTCCCGCACGACGCCGCCTACCACACCGCCCTGGTAAAGGACCTGGAGGCCTGGGCGGAGTCCGGCTTCGGCGTCCCCGACTTTCTCGACTCACTGCTGGCCTTCCAGCCGCAGCAGCACCGCGTGGACGGCCTGGCGCACCTGGTCCTCTTCCCCATGTACACCCAGAACGGCAGCAGCAACCGCCTCGTGGAGGCCGTGCTGATCGAAGTGATCTGGCCCGAGTTCATCGCCGACCTCGAGGCCGGCGACTACTCCAACGGGCTGTTCGTGCCCATCCGCTTCATCGACTTCACCGAGGGCTACAACACCAACTCCGCCGTCCTCTTCCCCGAGACCGTCGCCGTCCGCGAAACCCCCACCTTCACCTGGGGTGCGATCTTCGCCGACCGTGAGGCCGCCCGCTTCCGCCGCGTGGTGGAGGCCGCAGCCGACATCACCCGCCTCGACCTGCCCGCGGAGGCCCGCGAACTCCTGGCCGACCAGAAGCTGGCCGAGGAAACCTTCGTGATGTGGGACCTGATCCACGACCGCACCCACATGCGCGGTGACCTGCCGTTCGACCCGTTCATGATCAAGCAGCGCATGCCCTTCTTCCTGTACTCCCTCGAGGAGCTGCGCTGCGACCTGACCGCGTTCCGCGAATCGGTGCGCATCGCGAAGGACGAGGAGGCCTCGCCCGAGACCCGCCGCCACGCCCGCCTGGTGCAGTACGCGGTGATCTTCGACCGGATCTTCCGCTTCGCCATCACCGGCTCCCGCGTGCGCAACTACGACGGCCTCGGCGGCCAGCTGCTCTTCGCCTGGATGCACCAGCACCGCGTCCTCCACTGGACCGACACCAAGCTCACCATCGACTGGGACGAAGTCGCCGACGTCGTCGTGGCCCTGGGCGAGGAGATCGAGCAGCTGTACTGGCGCTCGATCGACCGCCCCAAGATCGCACACTGGCTCGCCGCCTACGAGCTGGTCTCCAAGACCGTCACGCCCCACCCGGCCTCGGTCTGGGCCAAGGGACCCGACGCCCTTCCGCTCAGCGGCCCGCCGCGCGGCCTGACCGATGCCGTGCTCGACGACGAGTTCCCGCTGTCGATGTTCTTCGAAGCCCTCGACCGCAAGATGAAGCCGGTCATCGAGTCGACGGCCGGAATCACCGGAGCATCGGCGTGACGGACGCCGTTTCGCCGGCGGGCGCACCCGCGCCCGCCGGCCTCACGGTCGTCGTCGCCGGGGCAACGAGCGCCTCGGGCGTGGCCGTGACCCGGGAGCTCACCGCCCGCGGCGCGCGCGTGATCGCCGTCGGCTCCCACCCCGGCCGGCTCCAGGACGCCCTCGGACACCTTGACGGCGTCGATCAGCGGGTGTGCGACCTGACCGACGCCGCCGCCGTGAACGCCCTCGCGTCCGCGGTCGAGGCGGACACCGGCGGCGCCGACGGGCTGATCCACCTCGTCGGCGGCTGGCGCGGCGCCAAGGGCATCACCACCCAGTCGGACGAGGACTACGCCTTCCTGCACGACTCGGTCTTCCGCACCCTGTTCAACACGAGCCGCGCCTTCTACGACCAGCTCGCGCGCTCACCCCGGGGCCGCCTCGCCGCCGTCTCGGCCACCGCCGTCGACTCCCCCACCGCGGGCAGCGCCTCCTACGCCGCCGTGAAGGCCTCGGTGGAAACCTGGCTGCGCGCCGTCGCCGACGGCTTCACCCGCGACGGGTCCGCGGCGGCGTCGACCGCGCTGGTCGTCAAGGCGCTGCTCGACGACGCCATGCGGGAAGCGCAGCCCGAGCGGCGCTTCCCGGGCTACACCCACGTCGACGACCTCGCCCGGGCCGCCGCTGCACTTTTCGACGCGCCCGCCGCCGACATCAACGGGCAGCGCACCACACCGGCAGACCTGCTGGCCAGGGCCGACGGCTGAGCGCCGCTAGGGGATAATAGGACAGTGACTGAGACTCTTTCGACCTTCCGCCCGCTGCACGACATCAACGAGCGCGGCTTCGCCTCCGACAACTACTCGGGGATCCACCCCGAGGTGCTCGCCGCCATCGCGGCGGCCAACGGCGGCCACCAGGTGGCCTACGGCGATGACGTCTACACCGCCCGGCTCAAGGAACTCCTCGAGGAGCACTTCGGCGAGGGCATCGAGGCCTTCCCCGTGTTCAACGGCACCGGCGCGAACGTCCTGTCGCTCCAGTCGATCCTGCCCCGCTGGGGCGCCGTCATCTGCGCGGCCACCGCCCACATCAATGTCGACGAGAACGCCGCGCCCGAGCGCGTCGGCGGCATAAAGCTCCTGACGGTTCCCACCCCGGACGGCAAGCTCACCCCCGAGCTGATCGACCGCGAGGCCTGGGGCTGGGGGGACGCCCACCGGGCCCAGCCGCTGGCCGTCTCGATCACCCAGACCACCGAACTCGGCACGCTCTACACGGTCGAAGAGATCCGGGCCATCGCCGACCACTGCCACGACCGCGGGATGCACCTGCACATGGACGGAGCCCGGCTGGCCAACGCCGCCGCGGCGCTGGGCCTGCCGCTGCGGGCCTTCACCCGCGACGCCGGCGTCGACATCCTCTCCTTCGGCGGCACCAAGAACGGGCTGATGTTCGGCGAATGCGTCGTCGTGCTCAACCCCGCCGCGTCGACGGGGCTTGAATACCTGCGCAAGATGAACATGCAGCTCGCCTCGAAGATGCGCTTCGTCTCGGCCCAGCTCATCGCCCTGCTCGAAGACGGCCTGTGGCTGCGCTCGGCGTCCCACGCGAACGCCATGGCCGCACGGCTGACCGAGGCGGTGCGCGGCATCGACGGCGTCCGGCTCACCCAGGAGACCCGGGCGAACGCCGTTTTCGCCATCCTCGACCCGGCAGCCGCCGACCGCATCCGGAAGCAGTTCCGCTTTTACGACTGGGACCAGGCGACCGGCGAGGTGCGGTGGATGTGCTCGTTCGACACCACCGAGGAGGACGTCGACGCGTTCGCGGCGGCCATCGCGCGCGAAGTCGGCGCGTAGGCGCTCATTGCCTATGGTTACGAAAAGGTAACCGCGGCGAGTCCCCCCGCGACACGCCGCACATGATGGCATAGCCTGCGGGGGTGAGCGCACTTGGCGGCCTGTCGCAGGCACCCGACGAATTCCGAACGGCTCTTGCCGGTCTCAAGGAGGCCCGCTGCCGCACCGAGCTGCGCCTCGAGGAGATTCCTGCCCCCTCGCGCCTTGCACCGTTCGCGGTCGCCCTCGGCGCGGAGGTGTACCAGCCGGCCCAGCCGGCGCGGCGTCCGGTCCACGGGCCCGCCGGCGCGGAACTGCTCCCGCAGGAACCGGTGGAGCTCGCCACCGGGCGGTTCATCCTGCTGTACGATCCGCAGGGCTCGGCGGTGTGGGACGGCAAGTTCCGGGTGGTCACCTACATCCGCGCCCAGCTCGAACCGGACATGGGCAACGACACGCTGCTCGGCTCGGTGGCCTGGACCTGGCTCGCGGAGGCGCTCGAAAACCACGGGGCCGCCCACCACAACGCCGGCGGGACGGCGACCCGCATCCTCTCCGAGAGCTACGGAACGCTCGAGGACCGGCCGGACACCATCGACATCGAGCTGCGGGCCTCCTGGACACCGGACAGCGCGGAGATCCGACGGCACCTCGAGGCGTGGTCCGACATGGTGTGCACCTTCGCGGGGCTGCCGCCCCTCCCCGAGGGCGTCCTGTCCCTGCCGCACCGGCGCAGCTAGGCCCGTCCGGCCGACCGATAGACTGGAACAACCATGAGCTTTGAGAATTCCGATCGGCAGGACCTGCCCGCCGACGCCGCCCCGCCCACCGAGACGCCCGAGAACGGCACGGAACCTGAGGCCGGGGACCTGCCGCTGCTGACGGAACCGCGCGACGGCGTTCCCTTCGTCATCGACACTCCCGCCGGGCTCGAACGGGCCGCCGCCGCCCTGGCCGCGGGCACCGGCCCGGCCGCCGTGGACGCCGAGCGTGCTTCCGGCTTCCGGTACGGCCAGCGGGCCTTCCTCGTGCAGATCCGCAGGGAGGGAGCCGGCACCTGGCTCATCGACCCGGAGCCCTTCGGAGACCTGAAAATTATCGACGACGCCCTCGAGGGCGTCGAGTGGATCCTTCACGCCGCAAGCCAGGACCTTCCCTGCCTCTCGGACCTCGGCATGTGGCCCGACCGCCTCTTCGACACCGAACTGGCCGCACGGCTGGCCGGGCTCCCGCGCGTCGGGCTCGCCGCGGTGATCGAGTCCCAGCTGGGCTTCACCCTCGCCAAGGAACACTCTGCGGCCGACTGGTCCACCCGCCCGCTGCCCGAACCGTGGCTGCGGTACGCCGCCCTCGACGTCGAGGTGCTCAGCGAACTGCGCGGCAAGCTCGCCGCACTGCTGGACGGGCAGGGGAAGCTTGAGATCGCCGAGGAGGAGTTCGAGCACATCCGCTCGGCTCCGCCGGCCGAACCCAAGACCGACCCCTGGCGCCGCACGTCGGGGCTCCACCAGATCCGCGACCGCCGCCAGCTCGAGGCGGTCCGGCGGATGTGGACCGAACGCGAGGAACTGGCCCAACGGCGCGACGTCGCACCGGGCCGGCTGATCCCGGATTCCGCAATCGTCGCCGCGGCCAAGGCGATGCCCGCCACGGTGCCGCAACTGCTGTCCACCAAGGGCTTCCACGGCCGCGCCGCCCAGAAGGAAGCACCCCGCTGGATGCGGTGCATCAACGACGCGCGCCGGGCCAAGGACCTCCCACCCCTTCACATCTCCAGCAACACTCCCCCGCCGCCGCGCGTCTGGGCCGAAAAGGATCCCGAGGCGGCCGCCCGGCTCATCACCGCCCGCCCGCGGATCGCGGCGCAGGCCGAGAAGCTCGACATGCCGGTGGAGAACCTCCTGACGCCGGACTTCCTGCGCCGGATCGCCTGGCGTCCGCCCGCCGAGATCACCCTGGAGACCATCAGCGCCGCCCTTGCGGAATTGGGTGCCCGGCGCTGGCAGATCGACCGCGTTGCGGCGGTCATCACCGTGGCCTTCCTGGAGCCCGACCCGCTTCCCATCAAGGCCTCGACGCCGAAGGCGGCGCCCGACGCTGGCCCGGTTGAGGCCGCCGGGTAGCGAAGGTTTCGGCTCCGCTTGCACCGCTAAGTTACTGATGAGTAACATGAGGTCGGATCAACATCTCAAAGAGGAGCACAGTGTGAGCCAACCAGCAGCAACCACCCCTGCCCGTGCCGCTGCCCGCAGCGTGCGGGACGTCGTCTTCGTCGACGGCGTACGGACCCCGTTCGGCAAGGCCGGCGACAAGGGGATCTATGCCGGGATGCGGGCCGATGACCTGGTGGTCAAGTGCATCCGGGACCTGTTGCGCCGCAATCCCTCCCTGCCCCCCGAGCGGATCGACGACGTCGCGATCGCCGCCACCACCCAGACCGGGGACCAGGGACTCACCATCGGCCGCACCGCAGCCCTGCTCGCCGGGCTGCCCCGCACCGTGCCGGGCTTCGCCATCGACCGGATGTGCGCCGGCGCCCTGACCGCCGTGACCACCACTGCCTCCGGCATCGCCTTCGGCGCCTACGACGTCGCGATCGCCGGCGGCGTTGAACACATGGGCAACCACCCGATGGGCGAGGGCGCCGACCCGAACCCGCGGTTTCTGTCGGAGCGGCTCGTGGATCCGGCGGCCCTGAACATGGGCAACACCGCCGAGAACCTCCACGACCGCTTCCCCGCCATCACCAAGGACCGCACCGACGCCTACGCCGTCCGCAGCCAGGCCAAGCTCGCCGCCGCCTACGCGGAGAACCGGATCCAGCCGGACCTGGTGCCCGTCGCGGGCCGGAAGCCCGGCGAAGGCTGGACCCTCCACAGCGTCGATGAGCCGCCGCGGCCCGGCACCACGGTGGAGGACCTCGCCCAGCTGCGCACCCCCTTCCGCCCGCACGGCCGGGTCACGGCCGGGAACGCCGCGGGCCTCAACGACGGCGCGACCGCCGCGCTGCTGGCCTCCGCCGACAGTGCCGCCGAGCTCGGCCTGCCGGTGCGCATGCTGCTGGTGGCCTACGCCTTCGCCGGCGTCGAGCCCGAGGTGATGGGCATCGGCCCGGTCCCCGCCACCGAGAAGGCCCTGCGCCAGGCGGGCCTCGGCATCGAGGACATCGGCTTGTTCGAGATCAACGAGGCCTTCGCTGTGCAGGTGCTCTCCTTCCTGGACCACTTCGGCATCGCCGACGACGACCCGCGCGTCAACCGCTACGGCGGCGCCATCGCCGTCGGGCACCCCCTCGCCTCCTCCGGCGTCCGGCTGATGACCCAGCTCGCCCGCCAGTTCGAGGAGGACCCCTCGGTGCGCTACGGCATGACCACCATGTGCATCGGCCTCGGAATGGGCGCCACCGTCATCTGGGAAAACCCCCACCACGCCGACTACGGACAGGACGCAGCATGAGCTTCGAACGCTTTGAGGAACTTGCCGGGCTGGTGCCCAACGAGATCGTCACCCACTCCCTGGTTCAGGACGTCGCCCTGCCCGGCGGAGCCGGCACCCTGGCGCTCATCACCCTCGACAACGGCAAGGACCACACCAAGCCGACCACCCTTGGCCCGAACACCCTGATCGAGTTCGGCCGCACCCTCGAGGGCCTCAAGGAGCGCAGCAGCCGCGGGGAGATCGCCGCTGTCGCCATCACCGGCAAGCCCTACTTCCTCGTCGCAGGCGCCGACCTCTCGACGGTGAAGTCCCTCAAGGCCGAAAAGCACGGCCGGGCGATGGCCGAGCTGGGCCACGCGGCCTACGACCTGCTCGGCTCCCTCGGGGTCCCCAGCTTCGCCTTCATCAACGGGGTGGCCCTCGGCGGCGGCCTCGAAATCGCCCTCGCCGCGGATTACCGCACCGTCTCCACCGGAGCCAACGGACTCGGCCTGCCCGAAGCGTTCATCGGCCTGGTCCCCGGCTGGGGCGGGGTGTACCGGCTGCCGCGCCTGGTCGGGCCAGCCTCCGCGGTCAAGGTGATGATCGAGAACCCGCTGAGCAACAACCGGATGCTCGACGGCTCCGCCGCCTACGGGATCGGCATCGCCGACGCGCTCTTCGAACCCGCGGACTTCCTCGAGCAGTCCCTGGCCTGGGCCGCCCGCGTCGTCGCCGGCGATCCCGCCACTGTGCAGGCCGTCGAGGCGCGCCGTGCGGGCTTCACCGCCTACAGCGACGCCGACTGGGATGCCGCCGCCGCCGCGGGACGGGCCTTCATCCAGGCCCGCACCGGCAACGCCGCGCCGGCCCCATCGCGGGTCCTCGACCTGTTCGAGGCGGGCAAGACGCTGACCCGTGAGCAGTCCGCCGAGGCCGAATGCATCGCGCTGGCCGAGCTCATGCAGACCCCCGAGTTCCACGCGACCGTGTACGCGTTCCTCGAGCTGGTGCAGAAGCGCGCCAAGCGGCCCGCCGGGGCACCGGATGCGAAGCTCGCCCGGCCGGTGACGAAGGTCGGCGTCGTCGGGGCCGGCCTGATGGCCAGCCAGCTGGTGCTGCTCTTCGCCCGCCAGCTGAAGGTGCCGGTGGTCCTGACCGACATCGACCAGGCCCGCGTCGACAAGGGCGTCGCCTACGTCCACGCCGAGGTCGACAAGCTGCTGGGCAAAAAGAAGCTCTCGCAGGATGCTGCCAACCGTACGAAGGCGCTGGTCTCCGGATCGGTCTCCAAGGAGGCCTTCGCGGACGCCGACTTCGTGATCGAGGCGGTCTTCGAGGAAATGGGCGTCAAGAAGCAGGTCTTCGCTGAGGTCGAGGCCGTCGTATCCCCCGAGTGCATCCTCGCCACGAACACCTCCTCCCTGTCGGTCACCGACATGGCCACCGACCTGGCCCACCCCGAGCGGGTCGTCGGCTTCCACTTCTTCAACCCCGTGGCCGCGATGCCGCTGCTGGAGATCGTGAGGGCCCCCAAGACCGACGACGCCGTGCTTGCCACCGCCTTCGCTCTGGCCAAGCAGCTGAAGAAGAACGCCGTCCTGGTCCAGGACGCCCCGGCGTTCGTCGTCAACCGGATCCTGGGGCGTATGTTCGGCGAGATCACCAAGGTGTTCGACGAGGGCACCGACGCCGAGACCGCCGACAACGCGCTGCGGCCCATGGGCCTGCCGATGACGCCGTTCCGGCTGCTGGCCCTCGTGGGCCTGCCGGTGGGCCAGCACGTCCAGGAGTCGCTGCACGCGGCCTTCGGCGACCGGTTCCACGTCTCGGCGAACCAGCAGAAGCTGATCGACGCCGGCATCAAGGGGCTGTGGGTTCGGGACGAGTCGGGCCGGGAAACGGTGCCCGAGTCCACCCTGGCCCTGATGGAGCGCGGTTCCTCGCCGTCGTCGAGTGAGGAGATCCTGCGGCGCACGCAGGACGCCCTCGCTGACGAGATCGGCAGGATGCTCGACGAGGGCGTCGTCGCCGCCCCGGAGGACATCGACCTGTGCGTCATCATGGGCGCCGGCTGGCCGATGCACCTTGGCGGCATCACGCCGTACCTCGACCGCACGGGGGCCTCCGAGCGGGTCCGCGGCCGGACGTTCCGCTAGACCGCCCCCGATTACGACAAACGCGCCACATAACGACACACGCACCCGATAGCGACGAACGCACCCGATATATCGGGTGCGTTCGTCGTTTTCGGGTGCAGCCGTCGCTTCCTGACACCGCGGCCGCCCGAGGTAGGAGACCGGGGACAGACGTCGACGGGCGGGCCTGATAGCGACGAACACACCGCACATCGGTCACCGAGCCAGAAAGCGACGAAAATACCCGCAAAATCGGGTCCCATTGTCGCTTTCTGGCCCCACCGTCGTCTTCAGGCACCGCCGTCGTTCTTGGATGCAGCCGTCGCTTTCAGGCGCAAGGCCGGGGTGCGGACGCCGACGGGCAAGCCACATGACGACGCACGGGCCTCAAAACGACGAACGCACCCGATAAATCGGGTCCGTTCGTCGTTTTCGGGTGCGTTCGTCGTTTTCGGGTGCGGCCGTCACATTCGGGCACCGCTGTCGCATTCGGCCGCGCAGCCAGTGACACGGACGCCCGACGGCTTACCTCAGCCTCGCGGGAAGATCCGGTCCAGCTCCTCGAGGTCCGACGGCGACGGCGTCCAGGTGGCGGCCGCGGCGTTCTGGGCCACCTGCTCCGGAGTCGTGGCCCCGGCGATGATGCTCGACACCGTCGGCTGGGCCGCAAG
This sequence comes from Arthrobacter sp. MSA 4-2, assembly GCF_016405885.1. Taxonomy (GTDB): domain Bacteria; phylum Actinomycetota; class Actinomycetes; order Actinomycetales; family Micrococcaceae; genus Arthrobacter_D. The sequence continues at coordinate 255,520 of NZ_JAEKGC010000002.1, forward strand.
CCAGGAAAAGGCCACCTGCACCTCGGTCAGCCCGCGGGCCGCCGCAAAGGCACCGAAGGCCGCGAGCTGCTCTCGATCGGCCTGCTCGAGCAGGTGCGTGCGGACCCGGGTCAGCCGACTGCCCTCGGGCGCCTTCCCGGAGGAATACTTGCCGGTCAGCAGCCCGTTGGCGAGCGGGAAGTACGGAAGCAGCCCCAGCCCGTACGCGGCGGAGGCAGGGATCACTTCCTTCTCGGCCTCCCGATCGAGCAGGCTGTACGCGTTCTGGGCCGAAACGAAGGGGGTGAGCCCCTCAAGCCGCGCCGTGAACTCGGCCTCGGCGATCTGCCAGCCCGCCCGGTTCGAGTGCCCGAGGTAGCGGACCTTTCCGTCGCTCACGAGGGTATCCAGCGCCGACAGTGTTTCCTCGATGGGCGTCCCCGCATCGGGCACGTGGAACTGGTAGAGGTCGATCCAGTCGGTGCCCAACCGCTTCAGGGACGACTCGACGGCGCGCAGGATGTACCGACGGGAGCCGCGCGCACCCCAGTCGGGTCCGTTGGCGCCGCGCATGTCCGCGCCGAACTTCGTGGCCAGCACGACGTCGTCCCGGCGCTTCCCGAGGGCCTTACCGAGCATTTCCTCGCTCAGGCCCGGGTGCCCGCCGTAGATGTCGGCGACGTCGAACAGGGTGATCCCGGCATCGATGGCCGCGTGGACGACGGCGTCGGTCCCCTGCTGGGTTTCCGTGGCGGTGCCCGGGCGACCGAGATTGTTGCAGCCGAGCCCCACGGTTGAGACACTCAGGCCGGAAGACCCGAGCCGTCGGTATTCAGTCATGCACTCACCCTTCCCGGGGAGTCCGGTGGAGCGGGATCAGGACGCTGAGAACCAGATGCCTATTTCCCGGACGGCCGACTCGGCCGAGTCGGACCCGTGGACGAGGTTCTGCTGCACCTTCAGCCCCCAGTCGCGGCCGAAGTCGCCGCGGATGGTGCCCGGGGCCGCCGCCGTCGGCTCCGTGGACCCGGCGAGCGAACGGAACCCTTCGATGACCCGCTGGCCCTCAAAGACGGCGGCGACGATCGGGCCGCTGAGCATGAACTCGACGAGCGCCTCGTAGAAGGGCTTGCCCACGTGTTCGGCGTAGTGCTCCTCGAGAAGTTCGCGCGTGGCAGACATCAGTTTCAGGTCCACGAGGGTGTAGCCCTTGGTCTCGATCCGGCCGAGGATGGTGCCGGTCAGGTTCCGCGCGACGCCGTCGGGCTTGATCAGTACAAGGGTGCGTTCAGTGCTCACGCGGTCCTCCAGTGGTTCGTGGGAAAAAGGAATCGAAGTGCTCCGTCTTGAACTCTACTAAAGACGGGCAGGGTGCTGCCTATCCGGCGGCCGCCTCCGGGTGCTCCTTCTCCCACTCGGCCTGGGCGCGGTCACGCTCGGCGTTCTCGCGGTCCAGCCTCCTGCCGGTGCGGATCCCGTAGAGCCAGGTGAGGGCGAAGGCGATTCCGACGAGGAACATGGTGGGCTCGAGGAACCCGGTGGCGATGATGGTGAGCTGGAGGACCCAGCCGACGGCGATGCCCCACGGGCGGGTCAGCACCGCGCAGGTGAACACGAGCAGCAGGCTCAGCACCACTCCAGAGCCCAGGATGAGGGCCGGGTTGATCTCGTCGCGGCGCAGGCCGAAGACGACGAGGGTCCCGAAGAACACCACGAACGCCTCGAGCAGCAGCACCGTCGAGGCGAACATGATCTTGATCGAGCGGCGCTTCTTGGGCATTCCCGGACGCCACTCGCGCTGGGCCTTGGTCAGGCGGGCCATGGTCCTACTTTCCTAGGAGGGTCCGGGCCTCGCCCACGACGGTGATGGAGCCCGTGATGAGGATGCCGCCGGCGAGGTCGCCGGATTCCTCGGACTTCATCACCGCCCATTCGAGGGCGTCGTCGAGGCGCTCGGCGATGTGGATGTTCTCCTCGGCGAAGCCGGCCGCCAGGGCGTCGGGGAGCAGGTCGGCGGCGGGAATCGCGCGCGGCGAGGTGGACTGGGTCAGGACGACGTCCTCAAGCACCCCGGCCAGCTCCTCGTGGAGTTCGGCCAGGATGGCCGCGGCGTCCTTGTCCTGGAGGACCCCGATGACCAGCACGATGCGGGGAAACTGGAAGGCCTCGGCGATGCCGCGGGCGGCGGCCCGCGCCCCGTCGGCGTTGTGGGCCGCGTCCACGAGGATGCTCGGGGCGGTGCGGACCACCTCGAGCCGGCCCGGAGAGGTCACGGCCCGCAGCCCGGCACGCACGACGTCGGGCTCAAGCTGGCGGGCTCCCCCGCCCAGGAACGCCTCGACGGCCGCGACGGCGACGGCGGCGTTCTGCGCCTGGTGCTCGCCGTGGAGCGGGACGAGCAGTTCCTCGTACCGGCGTCCGGCGATGCCGGTGATGGAGACGACCTGCCCGCCGACGCCCACGCTGCGGGAGTCGACCGAGAATTCGACACCCTCGAAGCGGAACTCCACCCCGGTCTCGCGGGCCTTCTCCAGGAGCACCTGGGCGGCGTCGCGGGGCTGGGCGGCGCTGACGAGGAACCCGCCGGGCTTGATGATGCCCGCCTTCTCGTAGGCGATGTCCTCCACGGTGTCCCCGAGCAGGTCGGTGTGGTCAAGGGAGATGGGGGTGACCACCGAGACTGCGCCGTCGCCGACGTTGGTGGCGTCAGTGATCCCGCCCAGTCCCACCTCGATGACGGCGACGTCCACGGGCTCGTCGGCGAAGACGGCGAAGGCGAGCACCGTGACGCATTCGAAGTAGGTGAGCCGCGGCTCGCCGGCGGCCTCGAGTTCGGCGTCGACGATGTCGAGGTAGGGGCGGATCTCGTCCCAGACCCGCACGAACGTCTCGTCGGGCACGGGCTCCCCGTCGATGCTGATCCGTTCGGTCACCTTGGACAGGTGCGGGCTGGTGTAGCGCCCGGTGCGCAGGTCGTGGGCCAGCAGCAGCGACTCGATCATCCGCGCCGTCGAGGTCTTCCCGTTCGTCCCGGTGATGTGGATGATCGGGAACGCCTTGTTGGGTTCCCCCAGGATGTCCATGGCCCGGAACATCGGAGCCATGCGCGGCTCCATCTTGTTCTCGGGGGCGCGGCTCAGCAGCTCGGCGTAGACGCTTTCGACGGAGAACTGGTCAAGGGGCGCTTCGTCGTTCGGGTTCACTTGTGCCTTTCAACGGTGACGCGGAAGTCCTCGCCCGAGCCGTTGCCGGCCCGCACGATCAGTTCGTTGGTCAGGGTTTCGTCCTGGATGAGCCGGGCGTGGTCCTGCAGGGCCTTGACGCTGGCCGGAGCCGTCTCGACGACCGCGGTGATGCGGTCGCTGATCGACAGGTCGGCGTCGCGGCGGGCCTGCTGGATGGCCCGGATGGCGTCGCGGGCGGTGCCCTCGGCGGCCAGCTCGTCCGTGACCGCGGTGCTGAGGACGAGGAACCCGCCGCCGGGGAGCACAGCGACGGCCTTCTCGTCGGAGTCGGCGCTCTCGACGACGGTCTCCAGCGTGTACTCCTGCGGCTCCAGCGCCACCCCGCCGGCGGTGACGGCGCCGTCGTCGTCAACGGACCAGTCGCCGGCCTTGGCGGCCTTAATGACGGTCTGGACATTCTTCCCGAGGCGCGGCCCGGCGGCGCGCGCGTTGACGGCGAGGCGCTGGGTGATGCCGAATTCCTCGGGCGAGGCGTCGTCGGCGTCGATCAGGCGCACCGACTTGATGTTCAGTTCGTCGGCGATGATCGAAGTGAACTGGCCCCTCAGGCCCTCCGCGGAGGGCGCAACGACGATCAGTTCCGAGAGCGGCAGCCGGACCCTCAGGTTGGCGGCCTTGCGCAGGCTGGAGCCGGCCGAGCAGATCTGCCGGGTGCGGTCCATCCGCTCCACCAGGTCCGGGGCGCCGGGGAATTCCGACGCCGAGGGCCAGTCGGTGAGGTGCACCGAGCGTCCGCCGGTGAGCCCGCGCCAGATCTCCTCGGAGATCAGGGGCAGCAGCGGGGCCGCGACGCGGCAGACGGCCTCGAGGCAGGTGTAGAGGACGTCGAAGGCCTCGGTGTCCTCGTCGAAGAACCGCTGCCGGCTGCGCCGGACGTACCAGTTGGTCAGCGTGTCGAGGTAGCGGCGCAGCGACTCGCTGGCGTCGCTGATGTTGAACGCGTCGAGGGCCTCGGTGACCTCCCGCACCAGGTTGCCGGTGTTGGCCAGCAGGTACTGGTCGAGCGGTTCGCGCAGCCCCGCCGCGGCCTCGGCGCTGACGGCGCGTGCCTCGTAGCCGGCACCGCCGTTGGCGGCGTTGGTGTAGAGGCTGAAGAAGTGCCACACGTTCCACAGCGGCAGGATGACCTGGCGCACGCCGTCACGGATGCCCTGTTCGGTAACCACGAGGTTCCCGCCGCGCAGGATCGGTGAGGACATCAGGAACCAGCGCATCGCGTCGGAGCCGTCGCGGTCCAGGACCTCGGAGACATCCGGGTAGTTCTGCAGGCTCTTTGACATCTTCTGCCCGTCGGAGCCCAGCACGATGCCGTGGCTGATCACATTGCGGAACGCCGGGCGGTCGAACAGGGCCGTGGCCAGGACGTGCAGGGTGTAGAACCAGCCGCGGGTCTGCCCGATGTACTCGACGATGAAGTCGCCCGGGTTGTGCGAGGCGAACCAGTCGGCGTTCTCCATCGGGTAGTGGACCTGCGCGTAGGGCATCGAGCCGGAGTCGAACCAGACGTCCAGGACGTCGGTGACGCGGCGCATCGTCGACCCGCCCTCCTCCGGGGAGCGCGGATCGTCCGGGTTGGGCCGGGTGAGCTCGTCGATGAACGGGCGGTGCAGGTCGGGCTTGCCGTCTTTGTTCAGGGGCAGCCGGCCGAAGTCCGCCTCGATCTCGGCCAGGGAACCGTAGACGTCGGTGCGGGGGTAGGTGGCGTCGTCGGACTGCCAGACCGGGATGGGGCTGCCCCAGTAGCGGTTGCGGCTGATCGACCAGTCGCGGGCGTTGGCGAGCCACTTGCCGAACTGGCCCTCCTTGACGCTGCCGGGGATCCAGTTGATCTCCTTATTCAGCTCGACCATGCGGTCCTTGACCTTGGTGACCTCGACGAACCAGGAGGACACGGCGCGGTAGATCAGCGGGTTGCGGCAGCGCCAGCAGTGCGGGTAGCTGTGCACGTAGCTGGCCTGGCGGACGAGGCGGCCCTGCTCCCGAAGCACCCGGGTGATGGGCTTGTTCGCCGCGAACACGTGCTGTCCGGCGATCTCGGCAAGCGGGCCCGTGCCGAACAGGGGCAGGAAGCGGGCGCCGGAGTCGACCGAGAGGATCACCTGGATGCCGGCGGCCTCGGAGATCTTCTGGTCCTCCTCGCCGTAGGCGGGGGCCTGGTGGACGATGCCGGTGCCGTCAGTCGTGGTGACGTAGTCGGCGACGAGGAAGCGGAAGGCGTTGCGGTAGCCGCCGGCCTCGGGGTCGGCGAGGTAGTCCCAGAGCGGTTCGTAGGTGAGCCCCTCGAGCTGCGTGCCGGCGTAGATGGCGGTGACGGCCGCTGCGGCCGCGGCGGCGTCGGGGTAGCCGAGGTCCTTGGCATAGGCGCCGAGGAGGTCCTCGGCGATCAGGAAGCGGCCGGGGGACCCGCCGGCGGCTTCCCTGGCGTCGGGCACGACGGCGTACCGGATGTCGGGCCCGACGGCGAGCGCCGCGTTGGTGGGCAGGGTCCAGGGCGTGGTGGTCCAGGCGAGCGCGGCGGTGCCGGCCAGTTCCTTCGAGAGTTCGGAGTCGCCGGCGAGGATCGGGAAGGTGACGGTGACCGTCTGGTCCTGCCGGTCCTGGTAGACGTCGTCGTCCATGCGCAGCTCATGGTTGGACAGCGGGGTCTCGTCGTTCCAGCAGTACGGAAGCACCCGGTAGCCGTTGTAGAGCAGGCCCTTGTCGTAAAGGGTCTTGAAGGCCCACAGGACCGACTCCATGTACTCGATGTTGAGCGTTTTGTAGTCGTTCTCGAAGTCGACCCAGCGCGCCTGGCGGGTGACGTAGTCCTTCCACTCCCCCGCGTACTTCATCACCGAGGCGCGGGAGGCGTCGTTGAATGCATCGATGCCCATCGCCTCGATCTGGCGCTTCTCGGTGATGCCCAGCTGCTTCATCGCCTCGAGTTCGGCGGGCAGGCCGTGGGTGTCCCAGCCGAAGCGCCGCTCGACGCGGCGGCCGCGCTGGGTCTGGTAGCGGCCCACGAGGTCCTTGGCGTAGCCGGTCAGCAGGTGGCCGTAGTGCGGCAGTCCGTTGGCGAAGGGAGGCCCGTCGTAGAAGACGAATTCGTTGGAGCCGTTCTCGCCGGCGTCGCGGGCGTCGATCGAGGCCTGGAAGGTCCCGTCCTTGTCCCAGTACTTCAGGACCCGCTCTTCGATCTCCGGGAAGCGCGGCGAGGCGCCGGCGCCCTCGGGCTGGCCTTGACCGTCCGGGGCGGAGTCGGTGGCTGAGGTGGCTTTGGGGTAGATCTGCGGCATGTATTCATCCTGAACAACGGTGGAGACAGAACAAGGGGCGGTTATCCTGCTGCGAGGACGTGCTCTGAACCTGGAGGCCGGGGATGCCGGCCTCCGGGAGCGGAACCCGCGGTACCACCTCACTTGCCGCCGCTGCGTGCCGGGCCTCCGCGGGGAGGCCGGCCCCGCAGGGCTGCCACTCATTTTCAGGCGGTGACGGGCCCACCCGTCCGGTTCTACTGGGCCGTGCGGCCCCTGCGGGTCCGCCGTGCTGTTCTTCCGGAAGCTCCCCGGTGATTGCCGGTTCGACGCTTATGGTCCAAAGTCTAGCCGCCCGCGCACGGGAGTGTCGAAAGGGGCCCGGGCGCCGGTTCGAAGGTTACGCCGGGGCGCCGCCGGGGCCGCGGAAAACGCGCCTGGAGCCCCGGGAACCGGTGCCCCTTAGAAACGGTGCCCCTCAGAACTGGTGCCCCTCAGGTGGCGCGGATGACCTTGTGGTTCGCGGCCTGGGCGAGGGGGCGGAGCACCAGGGTGTCGACGTTGACGTGGAGCGGCGCGTTCAGCGCGTACACGATGGCGTCGGCGACGTCGGCGGCGCTCAGCGGGTTCGCGACGCCCTCGTAGACCTTATCGGCGGCCGCGGAGCTGCCGAGGCGGTTGAGGGAGAACTCCTCGGTGTGGACCATGCCGGGGGCCACCTCGATGACGCGCACGTTGTTGGCGGCCTCCTCGAGGCGCAGGGTGCGCGCCACAGCCTGCTGGGCGGCCTTCGCAGCCACGTAGCCGGCCCCGCCCTCGTAGGCGGCGAGGGCCGCGGTGGAGGTGAGGAAGACGAAGCTGCCGTGCCCGCTGCTGCGCACCGCCGGAAGGAACCCGCGGGTGATGCGCATCGACCCGAGTACGTTCACGTTGTACATGTACTCCCAGTCGGCGGTGCGTGCCTCGGCCACTGTTTCCATGCCGAACGCACCACCGGCGTTGTTGATGACCGCATTCACCTCCCCGGCGGCGGTCACCTCACGCACCAGGGCGTCGACCGAGTCCTGGTCGGTCACGTCGACGACGGCGGCCCGTGCCCCCGTCTCGGCCGCGAGCTGTTCGAGCCGGTCGGCCCGCCGGGCCGCGGCGGTGACGTCCCACCCGGCGGCGCGCAGCGCACGCACCGTGGCGGCGCCGATCCCGGAGCTGGCGCCTGTGACGACGGCGCGCAGGGGCCCGTCCGCGCTGCGCGAAGGGGACCCGATGGCAGGAGTTGGCGCTGGTTCGGTGCTCATTCCCCCACTCTAGCCAGCAACCCCCGGCCGGCGCCCGGCGCGGCGGCCGGGACGCACGGGCGTCATGGAAGAATGGACACCATGGCCGAAAACATTCAGGGCACAGACACGCCCGCCCCCCAGCCCGTCACCGTTCCCGACAAGCCAGCCCTCGAGGGCCTTGAGCCGCGCCTGGCCAAGCAGTGGAGAGACAACGGGACGTACGCGTTTCGCCGGGACACCACCCGGGAGGAGGTGTACTCGATCGACACTCCCCCGCCCACGGCGTCGGGTTCGCTGCACGTCGGGCACATGTTCTCCTATACCCAGACGGACGTGCTGGCGCGCTTCCAGCGCATGCGCGGGAAGAACGTGTTCTACCCCATGGGCTGGGACGACAACGGCCTGCCCACCGAACGCCGGGTGCAGAACTACTTCGGGGTCCGCTGCGATCCCTCGGTCCCCTACGACACCGGCTACACCCCGCCGGCCCAGCCCCCGAAGAACCAGCGGGACTTCGACGCCGTCTCCCGGCGCAACTTCATCGAACTCTGCGAGCAGGTCGCGGTCGAGGACGAGAAGGTCTTCGAGGACCTCTTCAGCACCCTCGGCCTCTCCGTTGACTGGAACCTGACCTACCGCACCATCGACGACACCTCCCGGGCCGTCTCCCAGCGCGCCTTCCTGGCGAACCTCGCCGCCGGGGACGCGTACCTCGCCGAGGCGCCGACCCTGTGGGACGTCACCTTCCGTACCGCGGTGGCCCAGGCGGAGCTTGAGGACCGCGAGCAGCCCGGCGCCTACCACCGCATCGCCTTCTCCACCCCCGACGGGCAGAAGATCCACGTCGAATCGACCCGGCCCGAGCTCCTGCCGGCCTGCGTGGCGCTGGTGGCCCACCCCGACGACGAGCGCTACAAGCCGCTGTTCGGCACCACCGTCACCTCCCCGCTGTTCGACGTCGAGGTCGAGATCAAGGCGCACCCGCTGGCCAAGCCCGACAAGGGCAGCGGGATCGCGATGATCTGCACCTTCGGCGACCTCACCGACGTCACCTGGTGGCGCGAACTGCAGCTGCCCACCCGCGCTGTGGTCGGCCGCGACGGGCGCATCCGCACCGAGACCCCGGAGTGGATCGCCACCGACCGCGCCCGGGAGAACTACGCGGCCCTGGCGGGCAAGACGATCTTCAGCGCCAAGGAGGCCGTCGTCGAGCTGCTGCGTGCCAGCGGGGACCTCGACGGCGAGCCGACGAAGATTCTGCACCCGGTGAACTTCTACGAGAAGGGCGACAAGCCCCTCGAGGTCGTCACCAGCCGCCAGTGGTACATCCGCAACGGCGGCCGCGACGCCGACAAGCGCGAGCGGCTGCTCGCCCGCGGCCGGGAGATCGACTTCCACCCGGCGTTCATGCGCTCCCGGTACGAGAACTGGATCGAGGGGCTCAACGGCGACTGGCTGGTCTCCCGGCAGCGCTTCTTCGGGGTGCCCGTGCCGGTCTGGTACCGCCTGGATGCCGACGGTGAACCGGATTACGAGAACCCGATCGTGCCCTCCAATGAGTCCCTGCCGGTGGACCCGGCCGGCGAGCCGGCCCCCGGCTTCGAGGAGAGCGCCCGGAACCAGCCGAACGGCTTCATCGGCGACAGCGATGTGCTCGACACCTGGGCGACGTCCTCGCTGACCCCGCAGATCGTCGGCGGCTGGTCGCGGGACGAGGAACTGTTCTCCCGCGTCTTCCCCTTCGACCTGCGCCCGCAGGGCCACGACATCATCCGCACCTGGCTGTTCTCCACCGCGGTGCGCGCCGATGCCCTGCAGGACTCCCCGCCGTGGCGCCACGCGGCGCTCTCCGGCTGGATCCTCGACCCGGACCGCAAGAAGATGTCCAAGTCCAAGGGCAACGTGGTGGTCCCCACCGACGTGCTTGAGCAGTTCGGCTCGGACGCGGTGCGGTACTGGGCCGCCTCGGCCAAGCTGGGCGCCGACACCGCCTACGAGATCAACCAGATGAAGATCGGCCGTCGGCTGGCCATCAAGCTGCTCAACGCGTCGAAGTTCGTGCTGAACCTCGGGGCCACCGAGGCCTCGGCCTCCCCCTCGGCCCTGCCGCGGGTCACCCAGCCGATCGACCTCGCCCTGCTGGCGCAGCTGCGCGAGGTCACGGCGCAGGCGACGGCGGCGTTCGAGAAGTACGACTACGCGCGGGCGCTCCAGCTCACCGAGTCCTTCTTCTGGACCTTCACGGACGACTATGTGGAACTGGTGAAGGACCGCGCCTACGGTGCGGCGGGCGAGGACGCGAAGGAGTCGGTGCTCACGGCCCTGGCCACGACGCTCGATGCCCTGCTGCGGCTGTTCGCCCCGTTCCTGCCCTTCGCCACCGAAGAGGTATGGAGCTGGTGGCGGCAGGGTTCGGTGCACCGCGCGCCGTGGCCGTCCGCCGACGCCCTGCAGGGCCTCGACGGCGCAGATCCCGAGCTGCTCACCTCCGTCGCCCTGGCCCTGGGCGGCGTGCGCAAGGCGAAGTCCGAGGCGAAGGTCAAGCAGCGCACCGAGGTGGCCACCGCCGTCGTCACCGCGTCACCGGCCCGCGTGGCGCACCTGCGGGCTGGTCTTCCCGACCTCCTCGCCGCCGGCAATGCGCGCGACCTCACCCTGGCCGAGGGCGACGGCGACCTGACCGTCTCCGCGGTGGAACTGGTCCCCGCCGAGGTCTCGCCCGCCGACGCGTAGGCATTTGCATCGGGTCCAGGCACCCGCAACGACAACGGCCCCGCGCAGTGCGCGGGGCCGTTTGTGTGTCTGCCGCCGGGAGGGCGGCGTCGACCCCCTACTCGAAGCTGGGGGCCTCGGTGCGGGTGCGCTTGATCTCGAAGAAGCCGGGGAACGCGGCGAGCTGCACCGCGGCGTCGAAGATGCGGCCGGCTTCCTCCCCCCTGGGGATGCGGGTGAGGACCGGGCCGAAGAAGGCGGTGCCGTTGAAGGCGACGACCGGAGTTCCCACGTCGTCACCCACCCGGTCGATGGCCCCCTGGTGCGAGGCGCGCAGCTGGGCATCGAATTCGTCCGTCGAACCATAGTCCGCCAGCTCGTCCGGAAGCCCCACCTCCGCGAGGGATTCCTTGATGACCAGTTCGAAGTCGCGGTTTCCGTCGACGTGGATCCGGGTGCCCATGGCATCGTAGAGCGGCTTGATGTACTGGGCGCCGTGCAGCGTCTCCGCCGCGATCAGGACACGCACCGGCGCCCAGGCCGAGTCCATGAGGCTCCGGTAGTCCGGCGGAAGGTCGCGGCCCTCGTTCAGCACCGCAAGGCTCATCACGTGCCAGTCGATGCTGATGCTGCGGACCTGCTGCACCTCACCCATCCACCGGGAGGTCACCCAGGCGAACGGGCACACCGGGTCGAACCAGAAGTCGGCCTTGTCGGCTACGGAATTTTGCATGGGGATACTCCTTTTGGGGTTGGGACAGATTCGAACGCGGCGGACCGCGGCAGAAGAGAGCGGCGCCGGGCCCCGTAGGGCACGGCGCCGACGCCGGGTACAGGCGGTTTTTCTATGGGATGGGGATGGGGGAACTACGCGGACTTGGTGCGGCGCTTGGCGACGACGTCGTGCGAAATCAGCGTCGGCTCCGCGCGCTTGGCGACGACCTCGGCGGTGATGACGACCGATGCGACATCGTCGCGGCTTGGCAGGTCGAACATGACCGGAAGCAGTACTTCCTCCATGATGGCCCGCAGCCCACGGGCGCCGGTCCCGCGGTCCAGGGCGAGGTCGGCGATCGCCTCGAGCGCCTTGGGCTCGAAGGACAGGTCGACCCCGTCGAGCAGGAACATCTTCTGGTACTGCTTCAGCAGCGCGTTCTTGGGCTCGGTGAGGATCTGCATGAGCGCCGGACGGTCAAGGTGGGTCACCGTGGTGATCACCGGAAGCCGGCCGATGAACTCGGGGATCAGCCCGAACTTCAGGAGGTCCTCGGGCATGACGTCGCCGTAGCTGACTTCCTCGTTCTTCAGTGAGCTCAGCGGCGCACCGAATCCGATGCCCTTCCGGCCGGCCCGCGACCCGATGATCTCCTCGAGGCCGGCGAAGGCGCCAGCCACGATGAACAGCACGTTGGTCGTGTCGATCTGGATGAACTCCTGGTGGGGGTGCTTGCGCCCGCCCTGCGGCGGAACCGACGCCACGGTCCCCTCGAGGATCTTCAGCAGGGCCTGCTGGACGCCCTCGCCCGAGACATCGCGGGTGATCGAGGGGTTCTCGCTCTTCCGCGAGATCTTGTCGATCTCGTCGATGTAGATGATGCCCTGCTCGGCCTTCTTCACGTCATAGTCCGCGGCCTGGATCAGTTTCAGGAGGATGTTCTCGACGTCCTCCCCCACATATCCGGCCTCCGTGAGCGCCGTCGCGTCGGCGACCGCGAACGGCACGTTCAGCCGCCGGGCGAGGGTCTGGGCCAGATAGGTCTTGCCGCAGCCGGTCGGACCGATCAGCAGGATGTTGGACTTGGCGATCTCCACTTCCTCGGCACCGGGCGTGCCGGTGAGGGTTCCGGCCGTGCGCGGGGCGCTGCCGGACTGGATCCGCTTGTAGTGGTTGTAGACGGCAACGGCGAGGGAACGCTTCGCGGGCTCCTGGCCCACCACGTATTCCTGCAGGAAGTCGAAGATCTCGCGGGGCTTGGGCAGTTCGAACGTGCCGAGGTCCGCGACCTCCGAAAGCTCCTCTTCGATGATCTCGTTGCAGAGGTCGATGCATTCATCGCAGATGTAGACCCCGGGGCCGGCAATGAGCTTCCGCACCTGCTTCTGGCTTTTTCCACAGAAAGAGCACTTCAGCAGATCCGCGCTCTCACCAATGCGAGCCATGTGTCAGTCCCCTTACGTGGTACTTGGATGCTGTTTCCACTCTAGGCCACATGATCCCGCGATTCAGTACCAAAATGCCCGTAGTGCCAAACCTGGCACTACGGGCATCGGCGCCGGCCCGGGAGCGGCCGGTGGAGCTTACGGCGTGTTGATCATCGGCTGGACCATCTTGCGCGAGGTCAAAACCTCGTCAACGAGACCGTAGGTGACCGCTTCGGCCGCCGTCAGGATCTTGTCGCGCTCGATGTCGCGGTTGACCTGCTCGGTGTCCCGCCCGCTGTGCAGGGCGATGGTGTCCTCGAGCCAGGTGCGCATGCGCATCACCTCGTTGGCCTGGATCTCCAGGTCGGAGGCCTGTCCGCCCTGCCCGCCCGAGAGGGCCGGCTGGTGGATCAGGACGCGGGCGTTCGGCAGCGCCAGGCGCTTGCCGGGCGCACCGGCGGCCAGCAGGACGGCGGCGGCGCTGGCGGCCTGCCCGAGGCACACCGTCTGCACCTCCGGACGGATGAACTGCATGGTGTCGTAGATCGCCGTCATGGCCGTGAACGACCCGCCGGGCGAGTTGATGTACAGCGTGATGTCGCGCTCCGGGTCGGTGGACTCGAGCACGAGCAGCTGGGCCATGATGTCATCGGCCGAGGCGTCGTCAACCTGGGTGCCGAGGAAGATGATGCGGTCCTCGAACAGCTTCGTGTACGGGTCCTGGCGCTTGAAGCCGTAGGGCGTGCGCTCCTCGAACTGCGGCAGGATGTAGCGGCTTGTGGGCATCTGGGGTGCCTGCGACCCGGCCGTGGCCGAAAAATTGGTGTTCATGGGGGTCTCCTGGTGGAAAGGCTGTGAAAGGTAGGAAACTGCAGGCACTTACGGGCGGTGGGTTCCGCCGCCGCCGGACACCGTGCCGGCGTGAGCCGAGATGTGGTCGAAGAACCCGTACTCGAGGCCTTCCTGGGCGGTGAACCACTTGTCGCGGTCGTTGTCCTTGAGGATGGTCTCGACGCTCTGGCCGGTCTGCTCGGCAGTCAGCTCAGCCATGACCCGCTTCATGTGGAGGATCAGTTCGGCCTGGATGCGGATGTCGGAGGCGGTGCCGCCGATGCCACCGGAGGGCTGGTGCATGAGGATGCGCGCGTGGGGGGTGGCGTAGCGCTTGCCCTTGGTGCCGGAGGACAGCAGGAACTGGCCCATCGAGGCGGCGAGGCCGGTGGCGACAGTGACCACGTCGTTCGGGATGAACTGCATGGTGTCGTAGATGGCCATGCCCGCGGTCACGGAGCCGCCGGGCGAGTTGATGTACAGGAAGATGTCCCGCTCCGGGTCCTCCGCCGAGAGCAGCAGGAGCTGGGAGCAGATGATGTTTGCGTTGTCGTCCCGCACCTCGGAACCGAGCCAGATGATGCGCTCCTTGAGGAGCCGGTTGAAGATGTAGTCATCGCGTCCGCCCGGATCGGCGGTCGCCATGCTGGGGGTGGTTGGTTCGGTTGCCATTCTCGTTAACCTCTCACTCTGGCGGGCGCTTCCCCGAAAGGGGCTGCCCGTCCGTTTGTCTCACATTGGACACTAACCCGGCCCGGCGGATTTTTGCTCCTGCTCCGGGAACTGTTCGCTGACGGCGCACCAGCCCGGACGGCTCCTTTCCGGCCGGAATCGGGGCCGCCGGGGCAACGCAAAAGACGCCGCGGCCCGGGGGCCGCGGCGTCTTTTCGCGCTGGTGAAACTCGAGGATCAGGCGCGCTGTGCGTCGTCGCCCTCGGTGGGCTCGGCGGCGGGCGCGTCCTCGACGGTGTCATCGACGTCGACGGTCTCGGTGTCGTCGGCGCCGGGGCGCACGAAGTCGGTGAGATCGACGGCGTCACCGTTGGAGTCGGTGACCTTCGCCAGTTCGAGGACCTTGGCCAGGGCCTTGCGGCGCCGGACCTCTCCGACGATCATCGGGACCTGGCCGCTGGAGTCGAGCATCTGGGCGAACTGGTTCGGTTCCATGCCGTACTGGCTGGCGGTCGAGACGATGTAGTCGATCAGTTCGGCCTGGCTGACCGAGACCTCTTCCTTCTCGGCAACCGTGTCGAGGATGATCTCGTTGCGGAAGGCCCGCTCGGTGTTGGTGCGCACCTCCGCACGGTGCTCCTCGGTGTCGTGCTCTTCGCCGGCGTTGCCGGCGTTCTCGGGCTTGAAGTGCTGCTCGAGCTGCTCGGTGATGACGGCCTCCGGGACGGGCACCTCGATCATTTCGACCAGCTTGTCGAGGACCTTGTCGCGGGCTTCGACGCCCTGGTCGACGATCTTGCTTTCGGCGGCGCGCTTGGTGAGGTCCTCACGCAGCTCGGCTGCGGTGTCGAACTCGCTGGCCAGCTGGGCAAAGTCGTCGTTGACCTCGGGGAGCTCGCGCTCCTTGACGGCCTTGACGGTGACGGTGACCTCGGCGTCGGCGCCGGAGTGCTCGCCGCCGGCGAGCTTGGTCGCGAAGGTGGCGGACTCATCGACGCTCAGGCCCGTGACGGCCTCGTCCATGCCCTCGAGCATGGTGCCTGCGCCGACCTGGTAGGAGAGGTCCTGCGCGGAGTCGACCTCTTCGCCGTCGACCTTGGCGCTGAGGTCAATCGTCAGGAAGTCCCCGTCCTGGGCCGGGCGGTCGACGGAGTTGAGCGTGCCGAAGCGGCTGCGCAGCTCGTCCACGGCCTTGTCGACGTCCTCGTCCGATGCCTTGGCGGCCTCGACGGTGACCTCGATGCCCGAGTAGTCGGGCAGTTCGACCTCGGGGCGGATGTCGAGCTCCACGGTGAAGACGAGCTGGCCGTCCTTCTTGGCGGGGTCCGGAACCTCGGTGATTTCGACCTCGGGGCGGCTCAGTGGCCGGATCCCGGTCTCCTTGACGGCGTTCTGGTAGAACCCGTCGAGTCCGTCATTGACGGCGGTCTCGATGACGTAGCCGCGGCCAACGCGCTGGTCGATGAGCTGCTGGGGAACCTTGCCCTTGCGGAATCCAGGAACCTGCACCTGACCGGCGATCGTCTTGTAAGCCGCGTCGATGTTCGGCCTGAGTTCCTCGAACGGGACCTCGACATTGAGCTTCACCCGCGTGGGGGAAAGGTTTTCGACAGCGCTCTTCACAGCGTAGGACTCCTGAGTGATTGGGATAGTTTCCGTATTGAAAAACGAGGACTCGGTATCCGAAAATACTAGGGTCTTCGACATACGGAGTCGGGGTGACAGGAGTTGAACCTGCGACTTCCTGCTCCCAAAGCAGGCGCTCTACCAAGCTGAGCTACACCCCGAGAGTGCGAGAGCCAGTCTACGTAACTTTGACCCCCGTTGCACATTTGGCGAATGCAGCCCACCTGTGGTGTAGTTATATGCGTTCCGGAGAGCCTCTGAGGCCCGGGATCCGGGGATGTAGCTTAATGGTAAAGCCTCAGTCTTCCAAACTGATTACGCGGGTTCGATTCCCGTCATCCCCTCGGAAACGACAACACCCGGACGTCTTAGACGTCCGGGTGTTTTTGTGTGCGCTGCGGGTGCGGCCGGGCCGGCGGGCCCAGTCGCGGGCCGGCGGGCCTAGTCGGGGACGTCCCCGGTGGCCTCGTAGTCGGCGATCTTGCCGATGCGGCGCACGTGGCGGCTGTCATTGCTGAACGGCTCGGCGAGGAACGCCTCGATGATCGAGGCCGCCTCCTCGACGCTGTGCTGGCGGCCGCCGACGGCGATGACGTTCGCGTCGTTGTGGTTGCGGGCCAGCCGGGCGGTGTCGAGGTTCCAGGCCAGGGCGGCGCGGATGCCGCGCACCTTGTTGGCGGCGATCTGCTCGCCGTTGCCGGACCCGCCCAGCACGATCCCGAGCGCCTCCACACCTGCGGCCTGGTCGGCGACGACGGCGAGGGCGGCGTTGATGCAGAAGCGCGGGTAGTCGTCCTCGGGGTCGTACTCGGTCGGGCCGTGGTCGAGCACGTCGTAGCCGGCGGCGCCGAGGTGGCCGACAAGGTGGGCGCTGAGCTCCATCCCTGCATGATCTGTGGCGAGGTGGACACGCATGAGCAATCCGTTCGGTCGGGGGTGATTCCGCCTTCTAGCCTACTGCTCCGGCACCGCCGCGTTGTCTCCCCCGGTTCCGGCCACCGCCTCCGCGCGGCCTCCCGTTCCCCGGCAGCGCTGGGCCGGGAACCCCGAAGGGAGGTGCTTAAAAGGAAAAAGTGAGAGAATACGAAACGCTGCGCAGGGCGACCCCGACGCGGCGTCCTTGTTCCCCACCCTGGAGGCGACCCCTTGCCCGGCATGAACCTGACGCGCAGCGAAGCCAGCGTCCGCTCCGAACTCCTGCAAGTCCACTCCTACGACATCAACCTTGACCTGATGCGCGGGGAGCGCGTGTTCGGTTCGAGGACGGTGATCCGCTTCGATGCGGTCCAGGGCGCCTCAACGTTCATCGATGCCGTGACGGACACGGTGCAACGCGTGAGCCTCAACGGCGTGGAACTCGATCCCGCCTCGGTCGCCGACGGGCACCGCATCGCGCTGCCGGACCTCGCCGCCTCCAACGAGCTCGTTGTCGACGCCGACATGCTGTATATGAACACGGGCGAGGGGCTTCACCGCTTCGTCGACCCTGTGGACGGCGAGGTGTACCTCTACACCCAGTTCGAGGTTCCTGACTCCCGGCGCGTGTTCGCGGTGTTCGAGCAGCCCGACCTGAAGTCGACCTTCCGCTTCACCGTCACCGCGCCGCCGCACTGGGATGTCATCTCCAACTCCCCCACCCCCGAGCCGGTCGCCGCCGCCGCTGCCGGTGAGGAACCGGCACGCTCCACCTGGTCGTTCGAACCGACGCCGGTCATGTCCTCCTACGTCACCGCCCTGATCGCCGGGCCGTACCAGGCGGTGCGCAGCGAACTGACGAGCGCGGACGGGCGCACCATCCCGCTTGGGGTCTTCGCCCGCCGATCCCTCATGCAGCACCTCGACGCCGAGAACATCTTCAAGCTCACCCGCCAGGGCTTCGAGTTCTACGAGAAGCAGTTCGGCACGCCCTACCCGTTCGAGAAGTACGACCAGCTGTTCGTCCCGGAGTTCAACGCCGGGGCCATGGAAAACGCCGGCGCGGTGACGTTCGTCGAGACTTACGTCTTCCGCTCCCGCGTCCCCGAGGCCACGGTCGAACGCCGGGCCATCACCATCCTTCACGAGCTGGCCCACATGTGGTTCGGCGACCTCGTCACCATGAAGTGGTGGAACGACCTGTGGCTCAACGAGTCCTTCGCCGAGTACATGTCGACCCTGGCCGCCGCGGAGGCGACGGAGTTCACCCAGTCCTGGACCACGTTCGCCTCGCTCGAGAAGTCCTGGGCGTACCGCCAGGACCAGCTGCCCTCAACGCACCCGATCGTCGCCGAGATCAAGGACCTCGATGACGTCCAGGTGAACTTCGACGGCATCACCTATGCCAAGGGCGCTTCGGTGCTCAAGCAGCTGGTCGCCTGGGTGGGCCAGGAGAAGTTCATGGAGGGCGTGCGCGAGTACTTCTCCCGGCACTCCTGGAAGAACACCGAACTTAAGGACCTGCTCGTCGAACTCGAAAAGGCCAGCGGACGCGACCTCACCCAGTGGTCCTCGCTGTGGCTCGAGACCGCGGGCGTGAACACCCTGCGCCCCGAGTTCACCGTGACCGAGGACGGGGTGATCACCGCCTTCTCCATCGCGCAGTCAGCGCCCGAGGACTACCCCACCATCCGCCCGCACCGCCTCGCCGTCGGCTTCTACGACCTCGACGACGAAGGCAGGCTGACCCGGGTGGCCCGCATGGAGCTCGACGTCGACGGTGAGCGCACCGAGGTGCCCGAGGCCGTCGGGCAGCGCCAGCCCGCCCTGGTCCTGCTGAACGACGACGACCTCGCCTACGCCAAGATTCGCCTTGACCCGGCGTCGCTGCGCACCTCCATCCGGCACCTGCGCAACTTCGCCGATTCCCTCGCCCGCACCCTCGTGTGGGGCTCGGCCTGGGACGCGGCGCGGGACGGCGAGACGCCGGCGCGGAACTACGTCGAACTGATCATGCAGAACATCGGCGAGGAATCCGATTCCTCGGTGGTCCTCGTGCTGCTCCGCCAGCTGGCCGCCACGCTCACGTTCTACGTCAACCCCGAGGACCGGCAGGCCATGAGCGACGCCGTGGCCGACAGCCTGCTCGAACTCTCCGAGGCGGCAGGGCCCGGGTCGGACTCGCAGCTCCAGTTCATCAAGGCGTTTGCCACCCATGCCCGGACCGACGCCCAGCTCGACGTCGTCGAGGCGATCCTGACCGGCACGTCCGTCCCCGAAGGGCTGACGGTCGACTCGGACCTCCGCTGGGAGCTGCTCACCTCACTCGTCGCCGGGGGCCGGTACGGGCACGAGCAGATCGACGCCGAACTCGAGGTCGACTCCACGGCGACCGGCCAGCTCGCGGCCGCCCTGGCACGCGCCGCGGTGCCGACCGCGGAGGCCAAGGCCGACGCCTGGAGCGCCATCGTGGAGCGCAGCGACCTGCCCAACGCCGCCCAGCGGTCGGCGATCCAGGGCTTCACCCGCGTCCACGACACCGCGCTGCTCGAGCCGTACGCCGCGGAATACTTCGACTCGGTACGGGAGGTCTGGGACTCGCGCACCTACGAGATCGCCCAGCAGATCGTCGTCGGCCTGTACCCCTCGAGGCTCGTCTCCGAGGACACGCTCGAGCGGACCGACGCGTTCCTGGCCGAACTCGGTGACGAGATTCCGTCGCTGCGGCGCCTGATCCTCGAGAACCGCGACGGCGTGCAGCGGGCGCTGCGCGCCCAGGCCGTGGACCAGTAGCCCGTGAACCTCTCCGAACACCGATACAACGTGTCGGTGAAGTGGACGGGGAACCTCGGCACCGGAACCTCGGGCTACCGGGACTACAGCCGGGAGAACGAGGTCACCGCCCCCGGGCTGCCGCTCCTTCCGGGCACCGCCGATCCGACCTTCCACGGGCAGAAGGACCGGTGGAACCCGGAGCAGCTGCTGCTGGCCGCCCTGTCCCAGTGCCACCTGCTGTCCTACCTCCACGTGGCGGTGAAGGCGGGGGTGACAGTGACCGCCTACGACGACGACGCCGAAGGCTTCATGCGGCTCAACCGCGACGGCACCGGCGAATTCACCCGCGTTCTCCTCCGTCCCCGGGTGACAGTCGCCTCACCGGAGGACGTCGAGAAGGCCACCGGAATCCACGCCCAGGCCGCTGCGACGTGCTTCATCGCCCGTTCGGTGAACTTCCCGGTCGACCATGAACCCGTCACGGTCCTCGCGGACCCGGCGGTAGCCTAATAACAGCAGCGCCGCCGGGCACCCGCACCGGGCGGGAGCTGGCCCCGCGGCACCCACGAAGGAAGCAGCAAACACCGGCATGGATCTTTTTCCGGAGCTCGGCTACGGCGGGCGTGTCATCGGCGCCGTCCTCATCCTGATCGCCGCCCTCCTCCTCTGGCTCATCGTCCGCTACCTGGTGCACCGTTCGGTGACCCGGGTCCGGAACGGGTACAACGTCTTCAAGAAGCCCCATTTCCGGTGGGCACAGCCCGTGCTCCGCTCCCTGGACACGGGCCGGCGCAGCCAGCGGGCCGAAACCATCGGCGGACTCCTCACCAGCGTCGCCGGCGTGAGCCTTGCCACCGTCGCCATCATGATGGCGCTGGGGGAACTGGGCCTGAACATCGGCCCGATCCTGGCCAGCGTCGGGATTGTCGGCATCGCCATCGGTTTCGGTGCCCGGGAGGTCATCCGGGACGCGTTCCTCGGTTTCTTCATCACCATCGAGGACCAGTACGGTATCGGGGACACCATCGAGATCGGCGAGACCGTTGGCGTGGTGCAGTCCGTCGGCCTGCGCATCACGCGCATGGTCGATGCGAACGGTGCCATCTGGTACGTGCGCAACGGCGACATCACCAAGGTGGGCAACCGCTCGCAGGGAAACTACATCGAGCCGGCGCAGGCGGACCAGCCGGAGACGGCAGGAGAGAAGCCATGACCGAACCCGAGCCGATGCTCCAGGAGACCATCCCGCTGACGCCGGGCCGCCCGTCCCTGCCGGCGGACCGGGTGATCCAGGTCGGGCAGGGCTTCACCCAGCCCGACTACAACTTCTACGAGGCGGTCGGCGGCCACCCCACCTTCGTGAAGCTGATCGACGTCTTCTACGACGGCGTGGCCCAGGACGAGATCCTGCGGCCCATGTACCCGGAGGAGGACCTCGGGCCGGCCAAGGAGCGCCTGCTGCTGTTCCTTGAGCAGTACTGGGGCGGGCCGAAGACCTACGGCGAGCAGCGCGGACACCCGAGGCTGCGCATGCGCCACATTCCCTTCCAGGTCACCCCCAAGGCCCGCGACGCCTGGCTCCGCCACATGCGCGCCGCCGTCGACTCCCTGGACCTCGCTCCCCTGCACGAAGCGACCCTGTGGGACTACCTCGACCGGGCGGCGCAGTCCATGGTGAACGCCGCGGATTGACCGCAGGCGTGCCTCTCGAGGGCGTTTAGAGCACCGCGGCGGCACGCACCAGCACGTGGCCCCGCGACGTGCTCAGCCGGGTCCACCGGCCGTTGGTGAACAGCGACGGGGTTTCACCGTCGGCGAGGAACCCCAGGGCGAAGGCGCCGAAGGCGGCTCCCGCCGGCAGGCCCGCGGGGGCTCCGGGGATCGCCTTCCCCCACACCGTGCCGCGCCGGTTGTTGACCATCAGCGCTCCCGCGCGGTCGGGAAGGCTGCCGGCGACGTCGGCGATCCCCGTCCTTGCCGCCTCTTCGAGAACATCGGTGGCAAGCGTCCCAGCGGGCTCCCAGCCGGCGCGGGGCGGCAGCACCCCGGCCCAGTTCTGCCGCAGTGTCGTCGTCGGGACGGCGAAGACGACGTCGTCCCGCATGTGCGCCAGCCGGTCGGAGACCGAGGCAAGCGCCACCGTCACATCGACCCGGGCCGGCTCGGCGAGGGGCATGGTGCGCAGTCCCAGCACCGTGGGGATCGCCTCGCCGAGCACAGCAGGACGCAGCATGCAGACGTAGGCCGCCAGGACGCTTCCCGAGGCCTGCAGCCGTACGGCGCCGTCGTCGGTTGACCGCGCCCGCGCCGTGAAGGTGCGCAGGTCGGCCGAGACCTGGGCATCGGGGAAGACGAGATGCGTTGACTCGAGTGCCGCCGTCACTCCCGGGCCGACCGTCCGCCGAAAGCCGGGAGCTGAACGACCGTGGCGGTGCGTCCGTTGGTATCACCGTCGCCGCAGCGCGGCGGCAGAAGGACTGGGAGGGTACGGGGCATGGCACCATCCTCTCAAACCCGCCGCCCGCGGACCATTCGGCGGAACCGGCGGCCGGAGCGCAGGGTGCCGCCTTGAGGCGCCGGTATCGGTACGTCTAAGGTCAGCAGTAGGCCCGGAAGCCTGCGCCAAGGATCCGGAGAACGCACCCGCCCCGAGGAGACACCGCCCCATGGCCGCAGAGCCCCGAACCGACCCCACGATCTCGCTGCTGTCCCTGCTCGACCTGAGCAGCGCCGACGGCGCGCAGACCGATGAGGACATTTTCGTTGGGACCTCGGCCCCCCAGCCGGGCAAGCGGGTGTTTGGCGGGCAGGTGCTGGGACAGTCGCTCATCGCGGCGATCCGGACCGTCGAGCCCACCCGGGAAGTGCACTCGATGCACGCCTATTTCCTGCGGGCCGGCGACGCCGACCTGCCCATCACCTTCGGCGTGCAGCGCCTCCGTGACGGCAGGTCCTTCTCCGCCCGGCGCACGCACGCCTACCAGGACGGAGTACCGATCCTTTCGATGATCGCTTCCTTCCAGGAACCCGACGAGGGCCTGAACCACCAAGACCCGATGCCTCTGGACGTGCCGGACCCGGAATCGCTGCCGAGCACCGCCGACCTGCTGGGCGGCTTCGACCACCCGGTGGCCCGGGCCTGGGCCTTCGACCGCCCCTTCGATGTCCGCCACCTCGACTCCCCGCTCTACGTCAGCAATGACGGCGTCCGCGAGCCGCGCAACGCCGTCTGGATGAAGACCTTCGGCCCGATGCCCGATGACGACGGGCTGCACCGGGCTGCCCTGGCCTACGCGAGCGACTACACGCTGCTCGAGCCGATCCTGCGGCCGCACGGGCTGAGCTGGATCCACCCCGGAATGAGCGTGGCCAGCCTCGACCACGCCATGTGGTGGCACCGCCCGGTCCGGGTCGATAAATGGCTGCTGTATGTGCAGAGCTCCCCCAGCGCCTCGGGCGCCCGCGGGCTCGCCGCCGGGAAAATCTACAACCGGGCCGGGGACCTCGTGGCCAGCGTGGCGCAGGAGGGCATGGTCCGCGTCCCCCGGGAGGGCTGAGCACCGCAGCTCGACACGGCGGCCGCCCCGCTGCCGGCCCGGACGACGCTTCCGCCCTGACCGCACCGCGGCTCCCGGCACAACGCAGAAGGACACGGACCGGACGGTCCGTGTCCTTCTGCGATAATGCTTCGTGCGGCCTGCCCTTTCAGGCCGACCGCGGCGCCGACCGGCCGGAGCCGGCCGGCGTCCGCCGCCGACCGTTGGCTTAGCCGCGGGTCAGGCGGCGGTGGGTGACCCGGTGCGGCTTCGCCGCGTCGGGACCCAGGCGCTCGATCTTGTTCTCCTCGTAGGCGTCGAAGTTGCCCTCGAACCAGTACCACTTGTCCGGCTCGGCCTCGGTGCCCTCGTAGGAGAGGATGTGCGTGGCCACCCGGTCAAGGAACCACCGGTCGTGCGAGACGACGACTGCGCAGCCCGGGAATTCAAGCAGCGCGTTCTCGAGGCTGGAGAGAGTTTCGACGTCGAGGTCGTTGGTGGGCTCATCGAGCAGCAGCAGGTTGCCGCCCTGCTTGAGGGTCATGGCGAGATTCAGGCGGTTGCGCTCACCACCGGAGAGCACGCCGGCCTTCTTCTGCTGGTCAGGGCCCTTGAAGCCGAACGCCGAGACGTAGGCCCGGGACGGCATTTCGACCTGGCCGACCTGGATGAAGTCCAGGCCGTCCGAGACGACCTCCCACAGGGACTTGTTCGGATCGATGCCGCCGCGCGACTGGTCAACGTAGGAGATCTTGACGGACTCACCGATGCGCAGCTCGCCGTCATCAAGCGGCTCAAGCCCGACGATGGTCTTGAACAGCGTGGTCTTGCCCACACCGTTGGGGCCGATGACGCCCACGATGCCGTTGCGCGGCAGCGAGAAGGAGAGCCCGTCGATGAGCACGCGCTCGTCGTAGCCCTTGCGCAGGTTCTTCGCCTCGATGACCTGGCTGCCCAGGCGCGGTCCCGGCGGGATCTGGATCTCTTCGAAGTCAAGCTTCCGGGTCCGCTCCGCCTCGGCCGCCATTTCCTCGTAGCGGTTCAGGCGCGCCTTGGACTTCGTCTGGCGGCCCTTGGCGTTCGAGCGCACCCATTCGAGCTCCTCGGTGAGGCGCTTGGACAGCTTGGCGTCCTTCTTGCCCTGGACTTCGAGGCGGGCCCGCTTCTTCTCCAGGTAGGTGGAGTAGTTGCCCTCGTAGGGGTAGAGGTGACCGCGGTCGACCTCTGCGATCCATTCGGCCACGTGGTCGAGGAAATACCGGTCGTGGGTGACGGCCAGCACGGCGCCCTGGTAGGCGGAGAGGTGCTGCTCAAGCCAGAGCACGCTTTCGGCGTCGAGGTGGTTGGTGGGCTCATCGAGCAGGAGCAGGTCCGGCTTCTGGAGCAGCAGCTTGCACAGGGCGACGCGGCGGCGCTCACCACCGGAGAGCACCGAGACGTCGGCGTCCGGCGGCGGGCAGCGCAGGGCATCCATGGCCTGCTCGAGCTGGGAGTCGAGGTCCCACGCGTCGGCGGCGTCGATAGCCTCCTGCAGCTGTCCCATCTCGGTCAGGAGCGTGTCGTAGTCGGCGTCCGGGTTCGCCATCTCTTCCGAGATTTCATTGAAGCGCTCGATCTTGCCGTAAATCTCCGCGACGCCCTCCTGGACGTTGCCGAGCACTGTCTTTTCCTCGTTGAGCGGGGGCTCCTGAAGCAGGATCCCGACGGTGTAGCCGGGGCTCAGGCGGGCTTCGCCGTTGGAGGGGGTGTCGAGACCGGCCATGATCTTGAGAATGGTGGACTTACCGGCACCGTTCGGGCCGACCACGCCGATCTTTGCACCGGGGAAGAAGGACATGCTCACGTCGTCGAGGATCACTTTGTCGCCGACGGCCTTGCGGGCCTTGGTCATTGTGTAGATAAATTCCGCCATACCACCAAGGCTAGTGCGTGGCACGGCATATCTCACATTCCGCGAATTGGTGCTCCATCCTGTATCAGTGGGTGGCGCCGGCTTTCGTAGCTGACCTTCCTCCACGGTCTGCCAGATCGGCCTCCCCGCCTTCCGGCCCCTGTCCTTCGTCGGAGCCTTCTGCGGTGCCCATGTTGTCGGGCGCATCAAGGATTTGTCCGGTGGCAGGGTCGACGCCCTCCGGCACCGCGTCATCCGTCCCGTCCCCGGGTTCCTGGGTCTTCTCGATATTCTCGGTATTTTCGGTCTTCTCCGCGGAACTCCTCCGGTACGCGGCGGTTCCCCACATCAGGTCGTGGCCCACGGACTCCGCGTCGATCTCCACCGAGGTTCCGGTCCGTCCGTCTTCCTTTGACCACGGACGTACCTTCAGCCGTCCGAAGACGACGACCCGGTCGCCCTTCTTCAGGCTCGCCGAAGCATTCGTGGCGAGTTGGCGGAACATCGATACCGAGTACCAGTTCGTGTGCCCGTCGACCCAGGCCCCAGCCTCCCGGTCGTAACGCCGTTCGGTCGTACACATGCGGAACCCTGCGATCGGCAGGCCGCTGGGTGTGAGCGCCAGCCGCACCTCCGTGGCAACGTATCCCCGCACCGTGATGGTCTCGTTCATCGCTGTTCCTTCCGCCCGGAATCTCCCGGGCCAGCAGAGCGCCGGCCCTGGTGCAAGTCTCCCCAGAACCATGCGGGGCCGACCGGGGCAGGCCGCGTATGTGGACATCCGTGGGGCACGGGCTCTCCCCTGGGCTGGCTTTTCCCAGCGCACCCGGGCCCGGCACCGGAAGTTAGCATGGGGAAACACCCGAGCTGGAAAGGGGACACTATGGCTGGACGAACCCACAGAACCGGAATCCTGCCCGCTGCAGGAGCCGCCGCGGCAATGGCACTGATCGCCTTTCAAGCCGCGCTTCGACGGCGGGCTGCCCGCCGCAGGGCCGCCCGCCGGGCTTCGGTCGCCCTGCCCGCCGGCACGGGAATAGCCAGCACCCGCACGGCCGCCGCGGGTGCGGCCGCCCGCACCATCGGCATCCTCTCGGACTCCCATGCCCACGGGAAACATTCGTGGTGGCGCCAGACGGTCGTTGCGGGCACCGTGCCCGGACTTCGGCTCGGGCCCTATGAATCCCACCCCGGGGCGCAGACAGTGGGTCTGGTCGACCGCCTCGATGCGGCGGTCCGCCAGGCGGACCTGGTGGTGGTGCAGGCCGGAACCAACGACATCCGAAAGGGACGGTCCCCCGAACAGGCCGCCGAGGGCGTGCGCGTGCTGTGGGACGGCATCACCGCACGCGGCGCCGCGCCCATCGCTGCCCTCGTGCCGCCGTCGGAAACGCAGCCCGCCCTCGCCGTCGAGCTGAACCGGCTGCTCAGGACTGCCGCGGAGGCCCGGGGCATGCCCCTGCTCGATGTCTACACCCCGGTGGCGGCGGCCGACGGGTCGTGGCGCGCCGGACTCAGCAACGATGGGATCCACTCCAACCGGAAGGGCTCGGACCTGCTGGCGGAAGCTGCCCGGGGTCAGCTGGCCGGCCTGACGAACTGAATCCTGCAGGCTACGGCAGGCAGCTAGGCCGCAGTGGTCGGACCGCGCTGACGGCTGGACCGCGCTGACGGACAGCGGCTGACGGACCGCGCTGACGGACAGCGGCTGACGGACAGCGGCTGACGGACAGCGGCTGACGGACAGCGGCCGGCGTTGTGGCCCGACATTAACGAAAAGCGGCCCGACCGGACGAACGCCCGGTCGGGCCGCTTTCTTGAGTGCCCCCGGCAGGATTCGAACCTGCGACCAGAGGATTAGAAGGCCCCTGCTCTATCCCCTGAGCTACGGAGGCATCACAGCCAGTTTACTATGCGGGGCGCGACCCTCCGGAGAGATTCGGCGCCGGAGGGTTCCGCAGCCGGACCTAGTCGGTGGGTCCGAAGGAAACCTTCAACTCGAGCCGGTGCTGGCCGTCAGGGTCCTGCGAGTAGGTGGCCTTGCCCGAGATTCCCGCGAGTCCATCGGTTCCCGAGCCCGGAACGATGTGCCCGGAGGCGGCGGCCTCGGAGCCTTCCGCCACGCCCCAGTGCTGCACGGTCATTGAGCCGGATCGTCCGCTCACGTACCCGGTGAACTGCTCGGAGGCAACGTATCCAGCACCGACGTTATTGCCCGCCATGAGCAGTTCGGCGGTGCTCGTGCCGGAGATCTCCCCGGTGAACACCTTTACGGCCCGCACCCGGGACAATTCGCAGCTGCTCCCCTGCACGTCGTAGGGCTGAGGGTCCCATTCGGTGATCTCATATTCGCCGCGGAACAGGGTTTCTTCGAATTCGGTCATCCTTCAAGTATCACCGCTGATGACGGTGACCGCATGCCGGAGGATGTCGGCGCAGACCGGTCGGGGTCCAACCGGACCCGGAATCCGCTGGCCTCAGCGCAGCATTCCCGGCCGGCGGGGCCGGAACCGCCGGCGGAAGAGAACCTTGGTGCGCGGGTCGAGGAAGACGAGGTACAGGGCGAAGGCGAAGGCCACCACGGCGGCGATCTGGCGTGCCACCGTCAGGCTGAGCTCGAAGTAGGGGAAGATGTCCAGCTGGTCCGAAATGGCGTAGATCATGAAGAAGGAGACGGTGAAGTACAGGGTCTTCACCTGCCAGTCCTCGCGGATCCCTGTCACGGCAAACAGTGGGATGAGCCACACCACGTACCAGGACTGGATGATGGGCGCCAGGAGGACGACGGCGGCGAGCGCCAGGGCCAGCCTGCGCACGAGGCGCGCATGGCTGCCGATGAAGATCTGGTGGGCGATGATGGCCAGCGAGGCGACCCGCGCCGCCTTGTGCACGAGGTCGGCCAGGAACCACCCGTCCAGCCCGAGGGCTCCGGCGAGGGTGGCGACCACCAGCCCGAGGTAGCCGATCGGTGCGTACCAGATCCAGATGCTCCCCGGTGTGCTCAGCGCCCCCACCCAGCCGAAGCCGAACCCGTTGATCAGCCCCAGAATCCACAGCAGGCCAAGCGACAGTCCCGCGGTCATGCCCCAGTAGGCGAACTTGCGCTTCCAGGACGCTCCCTTGCCTGCCCACATCAGTCCGATGAACGGCAGGAAGAGAAGGGTGATGGGTTTGATGGCGACCGAGAGGGTCACCAGGAGGATGCCCCAGAGCGGGCGGCGAACCGCGGCGAGGTACAGGCCGGCGAGCGCCAGGCCCAGCATCAGCGCATCGTTGTGGATCGAGGCGACGAAGTTTGTCAGGAACAGCGGGTTCGCCGCGGTCAGCCACAGGGCGCGGTTCGCGTTGATGCCGTGAAGCGCCGCAAGTTTGGGCACCATCACCACACACAGCGCCACCCCGGCCAGCGCGATCACGCGGAAGAGGATGATGGAGAAGTCGGGCTGCCCACCGGTGATACGGACCACCAGCTCCTCGAGCCAGAGAAACACCGGCCCGTAGGGGGTGGGGCTCTGGGCCCAGAGGTCGTCGGCGCCGATCTGCAGGTAGTTCGAGATCTGCGAATAGCCGTCTCGATACGGATTGAGGCCGGCGACCATCACCTGCCCCTGGGCGATGTACGCGAAGACGTCCCGGCTGAACAACGGGAGCGCCACCGCCATCGGCGCCGCCCAGGCGATGACGGCCTTGAGCACGTAGGGGCGCGTCTCCGGCCCCCAGCCGTGCAGGCGCTGCCCGAGGCGCAGCCAGGACCGGACGAGCAGCATCCCGCCCACAGCCAGGACCAGCACCGACACCAGGGCGCCGGCGGGTTCGAACCTCAGCCAGATGATCAGCGGGATCCGCCGCAGTTCGACCGATGCCAGGGAGAGCCACCCAACCCCGAGGGATCCGGCCCACATCATCAGTGAACCGATGAAGCCCTGGAGGATCGCCGTGTTCGGCCGGTCGACGCGCGGCGTCGATGAGGGCTCAGTCACTGGGACCTGGGCGGTCATCTACGGGTATCCAATCGTTGGTCGGCACTGGCGGGACTGGGCGCACCACTACCCTCGGTCGGCAGCACCGGATCGGACGACGGAGCGGAACGACCGGGCACCCGGTGGTTCCCGATATGCGGATCGAGCGGCCCGAGGTTCCGGGACGGCCGGCCGCGGGGATTCCGCCCAGACTGCCTCGATATTAGCACCGGCGCAGCACGGCCCGGCCCCGCCGACGCCGTCATCTGACCCGCCGGGGACCCCTGCAACCGCCGCGGAATACTCCCGGCCGGAGCCGCCCAACCGCCGCGGACGGACTGCGTCAGCGCGGTACATTGGTCGGGTGCCAATCTCAAATGAACACATCGTCTGGATCGACTGCGAAATGACCGGCCTCAACCTCGAGGCCGATGCCCTCATCGAGGTGGCGGTCCTGGTTACCGATTCGGAACTGAACGTCCTGGGTGACGGCGTCGACGTCGTCATCGCTCCGGACCCGGCAGCCCTGGCCCAGATGGGAGAATTCGTCCGCACCATGCACACCACCTCCGGCCTGCTGGAGGAGCTTCCCCAGGGGATGTCCATGGAGGAGGCGGAGGAGAAGGTGCTCGCGTACATCCAGGAATGGGTGGCGGAGCCGCGCAAGGCCCAGCTGGCGGGCAACTCGGTCGGGACTGACCGCAACTTCCTTGCTCGGGACATGCCCCGGGTCATCGAGCACCTCCACTACCGGATCATCGACGTCTCGACGATCAAGGAACTGGCACGCCGGTGGTTCACCCGCGCCTACTTCCAGGCCCCGGCCAAACTGGGCGGACACCGGGCGCTGGGAGACATCCAGGACTCGATCCGTGAGCTTCGCTACTACCGGCGGGCGGTGTTCGTGCCGAGTCCGGGCCCGGATTCGGCGGCGAGCAAGGCCCTGGCGCAGGAACTGGACGCCTGATTCGCCGCGCCGGGTGCCCGGTCTGCCGCGCTGGAACGGGCGGTGGCAAAAGCATCCGAAAAAGTGTGTAAACTTGTTTCCGCTGCCTTTAGCGAATCGATCCAAGGCCGGGTGCAGACCGGGCCGGGGAACGAAAAGGCTGCATGGTGGGTATAGCTCAGTTGGCAGAGCGCCTGGTTGTGGTCCAGGAGGTCGCGGGTTCAACCCCCGTTACTCACCCGAAGAGGCCGGTCGATTCAATGGCCGGCACAACGAGCCGCCTCGGAGATCCTCCGGGGCGGCAGTTGTTTTTTCAGGGCTTTGCCGGCCGGTGAAGGAACCGAGCCATTGACACCGCTGAGGAGTGCCGCATGGAGCGCCGAGTGTTCGAAGAAGATCACGAGCTATTCCGCGAAGTTGCCCGCGAGTTCAACGTCCGGGAGGTCGCCCCGCATTACGCGGAGTGGGACAGGGAACACCGCATGCCGCGACGGCTGTGGGAAGCCGCCGGCGAGCAGGGCCTGCTCGGGATGGCCGTGCCCGAGGAGTTCGGCGGGGCCGGAATGTCCGACTACCGGTTCCGGGCCGTCCTCGATGAGGAGTTCGCACGGAGCAACCACCTCGCCGTCGGCCTCGCCTTCCACCTCCACGACGACATGGTCCTGCCGCATCTGCTGGCCTACGGTTCCGATGACCTCAAGGAGCGCTGGCTGCCCGCCATGGTCTCCGGCGAAATGGTCACCTCGGTCGCGTGGACGGAACCTGGCGCCGGCAGCGACCTGCGCGGGATCCGCACCAAGGCAGTCCGCGACGGCGACGACTGGCTGCTGAGCGGGCAGAAGACGTTCATCGGCAACGGCATCACCGGTGATGCCTCGCTCGTGCTCGCTCGCACCGACGGCGGGAGCGGCCGCGGCGCCAGCGACTCCTTCACGCTGTTCATGGTGGAGAAGACCGAGGGCTACTCGACCGGCCGCCAGCTGGACAAGATGGGCCTGAAGGCCTCGGACACCGCCGAACTGTTCTTCGACAACGTGCGGGTGCCCGGCAACAACGTGGTGGGCGAGGTCGGCTCGGGACTGCGCTACAGCATCGAGCAGCTCCCCCAGGGCCGGCTGGGCATCGCGGTGGCGTCGGCCGCCGTCGCCCGCGCCATCTACACCCAGACGCTCGCCTACACGCGTGAACGCAACGCGTTCGGTGAACGGATCCTGGACTTCCAGAACACCCGGTTCGAACTCGCCGACATCCTTACCGAGGTCGAGGTCACCGAGACCTACGTGGATTCTGCCATGATGGCCTTCAACGAGGGCAGGCTCGACGCCGTCTCCGCCGCCCGGGTCAAGCTCTGGGCCAGTGAGCGGGTCAAGTCCATCACCGACCGCTGCCTCCAGCTGCACGGCGGGTACGGCTACATCCTTGAGTACCCCGTGTCGCAGGCATTCCTCGCCGCACGCCTGCTGACCATCTTCGGCGGCACGAGCGAGATCATGCGCGAGACCGTGGGCCGCTCGATCGCCGGCTAGCGGCAGCGCCACGTCAACATCCCGGGAGGCCCCTGGCCGTCCTCCCGGCACCACCGGAAGGACCCATGGCTGTTCACCCAGTGACCATCGTCGGAGACCCCGTCCTGCACCGCAGGGCGGCCGAGGTCGAGACGTTCGACGACGAGCTCCGTGCCCTGATCGCCGACATGTTCGAGACCATGGACAAGGCGAACGGCGTCGGGCTCGCCGCCCCGCAGATCGGTGTGGGCCTGCGCATTTTCGTGTACGGCATGGCCAACGACGATGGCGTGCCGCCGCGCGGCGTCCTGGTCAACCCCACGCTGGTCACCTCCAAGATCTCGGGCGCCGAGCCGGACCCCGAGGAGGAGTCCGAGGGGTGCCTGTCGGTGCCCGGCGAGGCCTATCCGCTGAAGCGGGCCGAATGGGTGAAGGTTACCGGTCTCGACGGCGACGGGAAACCGGTCGAGTTCGAGGCCACCGGCTGGTTCGCCCGCTGCATGCAGCACGAGTACGACCACCTCGACGGGAAGCTGTATGTGGACCGGCTCAACGCACGCCAGGGCCGCAAGGCCAAGAAGGCGGTGAAGGCCCAAGGGTGGGGCGTTCCGGGCCTCACCTGGCTGCCGGGCGTCGACCCGGATCCGTTCGGCCACTGACGTACCGCCCCACGCACAAGCCGGCTGCCGCCCCGCGGTGGCCGTAGTCAGGGTGCTTGGGCGCAGTCAGAGTTGGGCTCGGTCAGGCGCGGGCGCCGTCCGCCTCGGGGGCCGGCTCGAGGTCCTCGAGCCGCTGCACCCGGCGCAGCGGCCCCATCAGGGCGATGAGCGGCGCGCCGCAGGCGATGAGGATACCGATCAGAACAGCCTCCCGCACGCCGAAGAGGTGGGCGAGGGTCCCCGCGGCGAAGCTCGCAAGGGCGAGCATCCCCCAGCTCACCGTGCGGGAAGCAGCGCCGAGCCGGCCCATCATCCCCGGTGGGCAGACCTGCTGGCGGAAGCTGGCACCCACGACGATGTTCCAGGCCACCGAGGCGCCCATCACGAACATTCCCAGCACACCGATCAGCATGCCCCACCCTGGGGTCATCACCAGCAGGGACCCGTAACCCGCCACTCCGGGCACCATCGACCAGCGCCACAGCGGGCCGGACCCGAACCGTTCGCTCATGGCCTTGGCGGAGATCCCCCCGACCGCTCCTCCGGCGGAGGCACTGGCGAGCAGCAGACCCAGCCACACCTCGGATTCACCGAGCGTGCGCAGCACGAGCAGCACGATCAGGGATGCGGCGATGTTTCCGCCGAGGTTCCACAGCGCCGCGTTGAAAAGGATGGCCCGCAGGGGCCCGGTGCTGAAGGTGTATTTCATGCCGTCTGCCATGTCCCGCAGCAGCCGGTGTTCGGTCTTTGCGGGTTTCACTTCCTGCACCTTCAGGCGCGACACCGCCGCGAGGGACACCAGCGAGGCCCCCACCTGCACCAGGAGTGAATTGGACGCTCCGGCGATCGTCGTCAGCCAGCCGGCCAGGGAACGTCCGGCGGCATCGGCCGCGGCTCCCGAGCCGGTCATGAGCCCGTTCCCTTCAACGAGTTCATGCTTTGAGACGGCCTGCTGCACCAGGGCCGTATCGGCAAGGTTAAAGAACACCGACGTGAGTCCGGCCGCAAACGCGACGGCGAACAGATGGACGGTGGTGAGCACGCCTAGCCAGTAGGCCAGCGGAAGGGTCAGCAGGACGGCGACCCGCACCACCAGCGACCAGAGGATCACCGGTTTGCGCGGGAGCCGGTCGACCCAGACGCCGATGACAAGGCCGAAGAGCAGCCAGGGCAGGAACACCATTCCCGCGAGGGCGGCAACTTTGAAGTTGCTTGCGTTGAGTTCGACGGCGGCCACCACCGGCAGGGCGACGGCGGTCACGGCATTGCCGAAGATCCCCGCCGTACCCGAAATCCACAACGCCCGGAAGTCCGCGTTGCGCACCAGAAGGTGCCTTCGCGGCGGGGCGGTGTCGGTCATTGACACAGAGTAGCGGAGCGCGTGTGATTGCTATCACTCGGACGGCGGTTCGGAAAGAAAAACTTTCCCTTGGGTTGACCCTTTTACTAAGTCTACCTATTGTTCGCGGCGGCATTACCGCCTGGTAACCCTGCCCGCGCCGGCGGCCGCGCAGGGCCGGTCGAGGGATGGGCCGACCGGCACGCTGGGTATCCTTTCATACCACCCCTAACCTGCCGTTTCATTTTCACCGGGGGGAATCTGGGGGGAACGCCGGAAATCCAGGCTCGGAAACGGTGATCAAACCGTCGCTGATTTCGGCCGCTTTCGTGTGGTCATCGACCCACAAATGGCTGTACGTCTGCAGCGTCTCGGTGGCGTTCTTGTGTCCGAGTCTATGGTCACAGCTATCAGCCACATGCCCCCTGCGATGAGCTGCACGTGTGGTGGTGGGGAACTTGGTGCCACCCATCCCCGATGCCCGGCAGCTTCAACCGGGCCGCCCGCCGCGGATCCGCCGCTGCATGCCTGGTCAGCGACCGGCCCGCGTGATGGAACACCAGCGGTCCTGCCTGCGGGAGGTTCTTGAGCATTTCGACCGTCGCCGCACCGATGTTGACTGTCCGCACACTCGAGGCTGACTTTGCCGGGCCCCACGCCGGCGTGCGAGAGTCGCGGGAGATGAGTTGCCGGTCCACCGTCACCGACCCCCTCACGAGGTCAACCCGATCCCAGGTCAACCCGCGCATCTCTCCCCCGCGCATGCCCGTCGCCGCACAGAAAACCACAATCGGTATATAGGGAGACCGATCTACGTCGGCGATCGCCTGCACCGTCTCTGTAGACAGCGGCCGGACCCGCTCGTGCTCGGCCCGCGGCAATCTGACCCCCACGCACGGCGTCGCCTTGATCAGCCCATCGAGCACGGTGGGCTTCATTATGCCGGATAAGTAGGTGTTCGTCCTCTTCACCGTCCGGGCGGCCAGCGTCTCGTGCCCGAGGATCTCCGCCTCCTGCACGTCCTGGCGGCTCACCTGCTCGATCCTCTTATCCCCGAGGACGGGCAGGATGTTCTCCTCCACCCGCTTGGCGATCGCCTCACGCGACGAGGCGCACTGGTGGATCTGCTGCTCCTGCCACCGCACCGCAAAGTCCCGCACGAGGGTCGAGCTCTCTGGGCCGACGTCCACCCCGGGGTGCGTCTCGTTCTTCTTGGAGTTGGCGAACGTCTCCGCGGCTGCCTTCGCTGCGAACGATTTGTCCGTGCAGATCGCTAGATTGATGGTAGTCCGATGTCGCCAGCCATCGATTTTTTACAGGAGAAGTATTGAAGATCACGGAGATGACTGTAGGAGATTCACTCGCCGGCTTCATTATCGACGGAGTCGATGACACCCCGTACGCCCATGCGAGCTTAGTAATCGACGAACATTGGGGACCGACCTTAGAATTCAGCTACCCTCTACAGTTTTCCGATGAACAGCCAGAGACTGGCCAACACACCGAAGTGCATAGATGGGCGCAGGAGCCCGACGCAGTGCCTGATGTGCTTCACTTCTCCTCGGCCGACGGCCAAGCGACCCTCTACGGATGCGCGCTGCTCAGAAGTAAGGAAAATTTCACCACTGGGGTGAACTTCACGCTGCGTCCTGAGACGGTCATCTTCAATTTTTTTGAGCCGGAGTTCGGCCAACCGCTGAAACTCAATTGGATGAAATCGAGTATATCCGGGCTCGGTGAGTTCATCGGCAAGAGTGTCTTCGAAACGAATCGAGAGGCTGATGAAGAGGGTCGGTCCCAGTCCTTTTCCGCAACGGTTCGCTCCCCCGATGCCATTACGATGCAGGTAGGTAACTGCGAGGTGTCCCTCACCATAAGCTGGCGCAGTTCTATCCAGAATGGCTTGGAACTGCACATGTATGCCGTTGCATGGTTCGAAACTTCATTTGCCTCTGCGGTGAATGTGGAGGAGCACCTCATGATTCACAGGCAGATGCGAGCGATTTTAGCCCTCAATTACGGTCGAAGCGCGTGGATCTCCGGACATCGTGTAAGGCCAGGGGCAGCACAAAATGAGCTTGAGATGACACACGTCTCGACCTTCACGGATGCCGCCAAGGAGGCAGCTCGCAAGCGGGAGAGCATTTTGGGGCTCTCCTCGATGCAAGAGGTTGATCTAAATCGACTGGTGGAATGGCTAAGCGACCGGGATTACTGGTCTCGAGTCAGTGGTCCCGTGCTGGGGATTTTACAGCGCGAGTCGTACACGGTCGAAGATCGAGTTCTGGCTGTGGGCATATCCATAGAGACAATTGGCAAGAGACTTGAGGCGGCATCAGGCGAGGAGTGCACTTACGGCGGACGGAGTGGAACGCAAAGGACCACAGCTACCTGGATGTATCGGTGCATCGCTGGCAGCAAACTCGACCTTTCAGCGTCAGGGCACTCCCATGAGGCGTTGGCAAAGGCGTTTGCGCAGGTATACAACAAGACCAAGCACTACGAGCAGAACCGCCAACCGGAGGGCGTCGTCACCCGGGAAATCGGACGGATGGGACTTCTCGTGGTGCGGGCCATTTCTCTCCGGCACCTCCTCACCACAAACGAAAATTCTCGGCTCAGTGATTCCCTGGAGACGAGCCGCGTATCTGAACGCTTGAGGGATCTTCGGATCGCCGATGACGGCTGGGCAACTTACCACCGCACAGAGACGGAAGACTGAATTCATTGACGAGGAAAATGTGGCGGGATTGGCTCAAGACTCAGGGCGTTAGGGTGAAGGAATGATCCGGAATGACACTCTGACGTGCGAGCTTATCCCCAACGCCATCAAGAATGACGAGCTCACATGCTCCGTTCCCCCTCTCGACCACCTGCAGCTTTGGTCCACGATCGGCGACGTGCTCACAGCTCTGGTAACTTTTCTTCTCGCTGCCTTCGCCCTGCTCGCGTGGCTCACATCTCGCAGGACCTTGCGTCAGATGGAGAGGGATAGCTCTGCTCAAGTCCGTGAAATCGAGCGCCAGGTTGTCGAGCAACGACGCCTCATGGAGGAACAAGTTGCCAGCCAAGACCGTCTGGCTCGCGAGGATCGGGCGATCAATGCCCTTGCGCGCTACATGACTTCCTTGCGGGACGGACAAACCGATTTCGATAAGTACTCGCCCAATGTACTAAAGGCCATCTCAGAAATTGCTGTGAGTTGGACTTTATGGGCGAACCAAATACGACACGTGAGTGCTGAGACTTTCAATCATGCCCAGACCTGGCACGCCGGGAGCCTGGCATATTTCGCCCGTCTCTCCACGCTCGCCAATCAGATCGGCAGGAGAGAGGGCGCCAGGGAAGAATACCAAGAACTGGTTCTCGAGCTGAGTAAATTTACTACGAATTGGCTTGAGCTGGTTGCTGCGTGGCAGCTTTCGGTGAACTCACGTGCGGAAACGCTACGAAAGATGAAAGGAGAGGCATCTGCAATCGTGGCCGCCGCGCCAAAGCCGAACGAACCTAGGAAGGAAGCGGTGACCACTAATGGCTGAGTGCGGCGCGAAGAAGAAGTCCGAGGAGTCGTGTGGCGCCCCTGCGATGAAGGGCCAGCGGCGGTGTGCCCGGCACGGGGGCAAGTCACCGCAGGCTCAACGCGCCGCGACCGCCCGCCTGGCTGAGCAGGATGCGAAGGCCACCATGGAGAAAGCCGTCACCACGTTGGGCCTGCCCGTGGACATCGACCCGGCGAAAACCCTCCTCGACGAGATCTCACGGACGCGCGGGGCGAGGCTGTGGCTGCGGGACAAGGTTCGGGAGATCCAGCCCGACGAACTCGTCTGAGGGAAGGCTGAAACGCAGACCGGCATCGGTAAGCAGGGGCCCGTCGACACCACCACCGAAGCCGCAGGGTTCAATACCTTGTACCAGCTGTACCTTGCGGAGCGGAAGCACCTCGTCGCCGTCACCACCGCGGCCCTAAAGGCCGGCTCCAGGAGCGCCGGGTCCGTCTCGCCGAATCACAAGGCGACCTCGTCGCTCAAGCCATCCGGTCCATCCGGTCCATCCTGAACACCCTCAACCTCACCGAAGCACAGTGGGAACAGGTGCCCACCATCGTGCCCGCCGCTCTCCGCTCACCGGGCGAACTGACCGCCTAGCGGGTTGTGATGAGGTCATCACCCTTCCTTACCTTCTACGGCACCAAGCATTCCGCCAAGCACCTGCCATACCTCAGCTTCCTCTTCGCGAAGACGGCGGCCTATGGCGTCGCCTCCCTGCTCGTGCTCGCCCGCCGGATCGACGGGAAGCTCGACCTGATCCTCACCAAGCTCGAAGGGAAGTGACTGATGGCTGGGACCCAGACCGAGTACCCCTAGCGGGCGACCTCCGCACCCTAGTCGCATTCGCTTGCATGTGGGCGCTCATCGTGGAGGAACTCGGCCTCGATCAGGAATGGCAGTGGGTCTCCGGCTCGCAAGTCGTCCCGGCCTGCATGACCCGAGTCATGGCGATCCCCGCGGTGAACGAGTTCATCAAGCGGTCCATGCCTTGGCTGGCCGCCGCACCACCCGCCTACGAAGGCATGCACGAAGCCTGACAACTGCGCCCCACCTCTTCGGAGGTGGGGCGCAGTTGTCCGAACGAGCCTCAGCTGAACTCCTTCAGCTTGGTAGCAATCAACGTCCCGATCATGTCGGGGTCGCTGTTCGCAGGCCCGAGGACGTACCCCGTATTGTCGGCGTTCGGTTTCCCTGGAAGCATGGCGATGATATGAACGACAGCCTCCAGCCACCATTCGGGAGGGGCAGTGATCTCCCCAAATACCTCCTCATGCAGGTCACCCGTCATTGGGTCATTCGTCTGTTCGCTGTGGGTCAGTTGTATGTGGCCGTCGCGCCATCTCATTGTTGTCATGGCTGTACCTTAGTGTGGTCGCCGACCGCTACCGTGGATGTATGACCGGCGCGTATGGTTCCTGGCAGGGTACCCCGCCGTCGGCCGACCGCTTCACTCCCCCGATCCAGCTCGAGCAGCCCGCCGAGGGAATCCACTGGACGCCGGAGAAGGCCCCGCCGGTGTGGGCCGAGTTGACCTACGAGAACGGGTCAAGGAAGACCGTCAAAGGCCTGGCGATGGCGTGGACTGAGGAGCTCGTGCAGCTGCAGTGGGTGGAGTTCAGCCGGGCCCGCACCGCCGGGGCGGAAGCCAGCGCATGCCGGCGCAACCCACACAGGGACGGGTAGTTGGGGGGATTTGGGGGGAACGATTCGAGACCTCTCCCCCAGCCGAACCCCAAACTCCCGCGAATTGGTGGGGAATTTGAGGGGTTCGGGGGATGGGCCGACCGGTACGCCGGGTTCTGTTCTCCCGCTCCGTTGCCGGTGCGGGAGCGGCGGCCATCCATCTACGAACGCCGTTGCCGACGCCCTCCAGCGGCCTACCCGGACACTCGGGCGAGCAGCCCTCAAACGCGCCCTGTCTGGCCTTGCTCCGGGTGGGGTTTACCGAGCCATGCCGGTCACCCGGCATGCTGGTGGTCTCTTACACCACCTTTTCACCCTTACTTCCCGCGGCCGCAAGGGTCCCGGGAAGCGGTCTGTTTTCTGTGGCACTGGCCTGCGGGTTACCCCGAGTGGGCGTTACCCACCACCCTGCTCTGCGGAGCCCGGACGTTCCTCGGTGACTGCGGCATCTTTCGACCCCGAGCCAACGCGGCCGCCTGGTCGACCCATCCGCCTCCAAGTGTACGGTGAACGCGGACACGGGCCGGAATCGGTAGAGTATTCGGGTGCTGATTCTGCTGCCCCCGTCCGAAGGAAAATCCGCGGCGGCGCAGGGCGTGCCGGTATCCCTCGACGATCTCCACTTCCCCGAACTGAACCCCTCCCGTGAACGGGTCCTGCAGGCGCTGCGCGACGTGAGCGCCGCAGCCGACGCGCACGAGGTGCTCGGCGTCGGCGCATCGCTCAGGGCCGAGGTCCTGCGCAACACCGTCCTCCACACCGAGCCCGCGGCCCCGGCCCACAGCATCTACACGGGCGTCCTCTACGACGCGCTCGACTACAACGGGATGACCCCCGCGCAGCGCCGGAAGGCCCGCGAGCAGATCGTGGTCGTCTCGGCGCTCTGGGGCGCGGTGCGCTTCGGCGACCCGATTCCCGCGTACCGCCTGGCCATGTCCGTAACCTTGCCCGGGGCCGGAAGGCTCGGCTCCTTCTGGAAGAGCGTCCTCGACGCTCCGCTGCGCGCCCACTCGGAAGGGTCCCTGATCATCGACTGCCGCTCCAGCACCTATGCCTCGGCGTGGACTTCCCCGGCGGAGCGCACCGTCGCCGTCAACGTCTTTTCCGAGCGGGACGGAAAGCGCACGGTGGTGTCGCACTTCGCCAAGCACACGCGCGGCGCCCTCGCCCGGCACCTGCTGACGCGGCGGGGCAAGGCCCCCTCGACGCCGGAGCAGCTGCTGTCGGCGGCATCCGAGGCCTGGAGGGCCGAGCTTGAGCCGGCCTCCGGGAAGAAGCCGGCCCG
Organism: Arthrobacter sp. MSA 4-2; assembly: GCF_016405885.1. GTDB lineage: Bacteria > Actinomycetota > Actinomycetes > Actinomycetales > Micrococcaceae > Arthrobacter_D. The sequence continues at coordinate 295,278 of NZ_JAEKGC010000002.1, forward strand.
CCTGAACCTCGTCCTCGACGCCTGAGGTAGGTCCGGCCGCCCCGGGTGCACTGCTCGAACAGGTGCGCCGCCGGGCAAAGCGCACTATCTAAGCGGGTGCGCTCCCGGGCGACGCGCACTCTCTAAGCGGGTGCGCTGCCGGAACCCGAGATACCGCTAGTCGGCGTCGGCGACCAGTTCCACTTCGAACCCTTCGGCGTTCTCGAGGTACGCCGCATAGTGGTCGGCTCCCCCGGCGAACGGATGCCGCTCCGGGAAGAGCAGCGTCCAGCCGTGGCTCGCGGCACGGCGGGCCAGCAGGTCCACCTCGCTGCGGGTGCCGGCACGGAAGGCCAGGTGGTTCACGCCGGGACGGCGACGCTCGTGCGGTGCCGCCTGGACGTCGGGCCCGGACTCAAGGATAAGGTAGAACCCCTCGCCGCTGTAGCTCACGCCGTCGGCCCAGGAGTCCTTCTCGGCGAAGCCCAGGCGCTCCAGCAGCCAGCCCAGGCTCTTCCGGGCGGCCTGGAGGTCCGCGACCCATACCTCGACATGATGCAGCCGCCCCGGCGCGCGCGGCGGTGCCGCGGGCTCGGGAGCCGCCTCGGGCGCCTTCGCCGCCGAGGCGGGGGTGCGCGGCTTCCACGGAACCCCTGCCATGCCGGCGTCCATCGCCTCGTTGGAGAGCCGGTCGGCGTCCTTGTTCCGCTCCCGGGGGATCCACTCATAGGTCACCCGGCGCGGGTCGACGATCTTCCGGGCCCGGGCGGCCAGGGTGCGCATATCGGCGTGCTTGATCTGCCAGCGGCCCGACATCTGCTCGACGACGAGCTTTGAGTCCATCTTGACGTGGATCCGGCTGGCCGGATTGATCTCGTTGGCCAGTTCGAGGCCCGCCACAAGCCCCGAATACTCGGCCACATTGTTTGAGGCCTTCCCGATGTACTCGGCCTTCTCGACGAGGATCGCGCCGGTCTTCGGGTCGCGGACCAGGGCGCCGCAGCCGGCGTGCCCGGGGTTGCCGCGTGAGCCGCCGTCGGCCTCGACGACCAGCAGAGGCGCATCCCCCGACGGGTCCGCGCCGGCGCGGGCATGCGGGTCGAACAGTTCTGCATCGAATCCCACGGGTGTCAGTGTCCCCACTCCGCGGAACGCACCAGGATGGAGCCCGAGTCGGGGCACATCACGATGTCGTCGGGCGCCGCCTTGGAGATGTCAGCGAGGTCGCCGGGGCTGAGCTGCATGCCCGAGCCCTCGGACTTGCCGTGGAAAAGCCTCGCCGCCCCGACGCCGCGGCGTGCCAGCGTCTTCTCGTAGAGGCCGAGCAGCGCGGCGTCGAAGGTTGAGGCGAGCTCATCGCGCTGGACCTGCACCTCGGCGCGCTGGGCCCCGAGCGCTTCGAGCTCGGCATCCCGTGCCGCTTCGAGGGCCGTCAGTTCGCTGCGGACGGTGTCGGTGCGCTGCTGGACTTCCTGCTGCGCGGCGCGGGCCTGCTCGACCCGCTCCATGACATCGAGTTCGACGTCTTCGAGGTCCGAACGCCGGCGGGTCAGGGAGGCGACCTCGCTCTGCAGGGCCGTGAGGTCCTTCGAGGTTCCCGTGCCGCTGTTGAGCCGCTGCTCATCGCGCTCGAGGCGCGTCACGACGGCCTGGACATCGTCCTCGGCCCGGGTCAGCTCCCGCTCGAGGTCGGCCAGTTCAGTGGTGGCCTTGACCAGTTCGCCGTCGACCGTGGCGACCCTCGCCTGGAGGGCTGCGATCTCGGGGTTGTTCCGCACCACCGCGGCCTGCCGCTGCAGCTGGTTCAGCCGGGAGTCAAGCGCCTGCAGATCCAGCAGTCGCAGTTGTTCCTCTGGTGGAGCCTTGGCCACGGTTAACCTCCGGTGTGTGGGCGACTGACGTTCCGTCCTAGCCTATTGCACTTACGGCGGAGGCCTCCACGGCGCCCATCCCGCCGGCTGCGCCGTCAGCGGCGGCGCGGGCGCGCGGCCGGGCGCGGGTTCCACCCGGTGTGCGGCTCAGGGGTGGCCGGGGGTGAGGACGAAGTCCCAGGGGTCGGTGTTGACGCTGCTGACCCGGATGTCGGTCAGGAAACCCTGGTCGGTCAGGACGTTGCCGAGCGCCGCGGCGGCCGGCGTGAGCCAGAGCCATTCGCTGCCGAAGTGCGACACGTCGATCAGGTAGGGCCGTCCGCCCGCCGCCCGCTCCCGGGCCTCGGACGCGGGGTGGTGGCGGAGGTCGGCCGTGACAAAGACGTCCGCCTGGCTGGCGCGCACGGCGTCGAACAGGCTGTCGCCCGCGCCGCCGCAGACGGCGACCCTGCGGATCAACCCGTCCTTGTCCCCCGCGACCCGGACGCCGCCGGCCACCGACGGAAGGATGGAGAAGACGGACTCGGCGAAGTCGGCGAGGGTCGTGGCATCCGGGAGGTTTCCCACCCGGCCGATGCCCTCCTCGGGCAGGCCGTCCTGGGAGCGTACGAGCGGTTTCACCTCACTGAGTCCGAAGGCGTCGGCCAGTACATCGGAAACTCCGCCCACGGCGCTGTCACCGTTGGTGTGGACCGTGGCCAGGGCGCAGCCGCTTTCGATCAGCCGGTGCAGCACCTCCCCCTTCGGGCCGGTGGCAGCCACCGAGTTCACCGGCTTCAGGAGCAGGGGGTGGTGGGAGATGATCAGCTGCGCGCCCCACGCAAGGGCCTCGTCGAGCACCTCGCTGGTGGGATCGACGGCGAAGAGGATGCGGCTGACCTCGGCGTCCGCGCGGCCGGCAACGAGGCCGACGGCGTCCCAGCCTTCGGCGAGGCTTTCGGGCCAGAGTTCCTCGATGGCCAGCAGGACCTCACCGACTGTCGGAACCGTTTCCGTCCCGCTTTGTTCCGGGCTGGAGGGCTGCAGGTTCTCTTCCATAGGACCAGTTGTACCCCGCGCGCCGCGCCGCCGACCAATTATGTGGTCTCGGTCAACTTCGGCGTGTCGCGGCATCATCCGGCGAACGGGCTGGTATCGGACGTCCGAGAGATACCGGTGTGCCTCCTGCCACTGGTGGGAATCTTCTGGGGGTCCCGCGCATTGTACAAAGTATGAAAACTTTTGTGCTTGGCGGAGGCTGCTTCTGGTGCCTCGACGCCGTTTACCAGCAGACACGCGGCGTGACAGAGGTCCTCTCAGGATACGCCGGAGGGCATGAGCCCCACCCGAACGACGAAAACATTGCCACGGGCCTGACCGGCCACGCCGAGGTCGTCGCCGTGACCTTCGACGAGACCGTCATCCCGGCCGAGGCGATCCTCGACATGTACTTCGTGTCACACGACCCCACCACCCTGAACCGCCAGGGCTACGACGTCGGACCCCAGTACCGTTCGGCGATGTTCTACTCGGACGACGAGCAGAAGAAGCTCTTCGAAGAGGCCATCGAGCGCAACCAGGAGAACTGGGACAACCCCATCGTGACCGAGGTGACGAGGCTCCCCTCCTTCCACCTGGCCGCCGAGTACCACCAGAACTTCTACGCGAAGCACCCCGAGCAGGGCTACTGCCAGGTGATTATCAACCCCAAGCTCGCCAAGGCGCGCAAATATTACGCACAATGGCTTGCCGCGTAGTCGAGGCACAAGCCGGGAACTAGGCTGACTCCGGCAGCCCAGCGCCCTAGTTCCCTTATCCACCCGTCCCCCGCGGCAGACCAGATCAGGCAGGCTCATTACATGGCACGGATTTACGATGACGTCACCCAACTGGTCGGCGGTACGCCCCTGGTGCGCCTCAACCACCTGGCTGAGGGCCTGGGGGCGGACGTGGTGGTCAAGCTCGAGTTCTACAACCCCACCAACAGTGTGAAGGACCGCATCGGCGTCGCGATCGTCGACGCCGCGGAGCGTTCCGGTGCGCTGCGCCCGGGCGGCACCATCGTCGAGGGGACCTCCGGCAACACGGGCATCGCCCTCGCCATGGTCGGCGCGGCCCGCGGGTACAAGGTCATCCTCACCATGCCGGAGACCATGTCCACCGAACGCCGCGTCATGCTCCGCGCCTACGGCGCCGAGATCGTCCTGACCCCCGGCTCCGAGGGGATGCGCGGAGCGGTGGAACGCGCCAAGGAGATCGTGGCGAACACCGAGAACGCCATCTGGGCCCAGCAGTTCGCCAACGCCGCCAACCCGGAGATCCACCGGACCACCACGGCCGAAGAGGTCTGGGAAGACACCGCCGGCGCCGTCGACATCTTCGTCGCAGGCGTCGGCACCGGCGGCACCATCACCGGCGTCGGGCAGGTCCTCAAGAAGCGCAAGCCCGGCGTGCAGATCGTCGCCGTCGAACCGGCCGACTCCCCCATCCTCAACGGCGGGGCGCCGGGTCCGCACAAGATCCAGGGCCTCGGCGCGAACTTCGTGCCGGAGATCCTCGACACCGACGCCTACGACGAGGTCATCGATGCCTCCGTGGAAGACTCGGTGCGCGTTGCCCGTGCCCTGGGGACAAAGGAGGGAATCCTCGGCGGCATTTCCTCGGGAGCCATCGTCTGGGCCGCCCTTGAGCTGGCCAAGCGGCCCGAAAACGCCGGTAAGCTCATCGTGGCGGTCGTGTGCGATTTCGGCGAGCGGTACATCTCCACGGTGCTCTTCGACGACATCCGCGCCTGACCCGCCCTCTATGAGGAGGAAGCCTTGAGCTTTTTAGGGAGACTGCGCGAGGACCTGGAGACGGCCCGCACCCACGATCCAGCGGCGCGCGGCGCGGTCGAGAACACCCTGGTCTACTCCGGCCTGCACGCGATCTGGGTGCACCGGCTCACGCACCGGATGTGGACCCGGCCGGGGCTGCGCCTTCCGGCGCGCATCCTGGCCCAGCTGGCCCGGGCCGCGACCGGCATCGAAATCCACCCCGCGGCGGTCATCGGACGCCGTTTCTTCATCGACCACGGCATGGGCGTCGTGATCGGTGGAACCGCCGAAATCGGTGACGACGTCATGATGTACCAGGGCGTCACCCTGGGCGGGCGGTCACTGGAGAAGGTCAAGCGCCACCCAACCATCGGCGACGGCGTCACCATCGGCGCCGGGGCGAAGATCCTCGGCCCCATCACCATCGGAGCCCGCAGCGCCGTGGGAGCCAATGCCGTCGTCGTCAAGAGCACGCCGCCGGAATCGATCATCACCGGGATCCCCGCGACCTACCGGCACCGTGACGCCCGCCGGGAGACCCTTCCCGCGGTGGATCCGGCCGAATACGTCGACCCGGCCATCTTCATCTAGCCTTCGCCCCCCATAAGAAAGGCCCCGGTTCCCCGGGGCCTTTCTCGTGTCTAAGCCCGTTGGACTAGTGGGTGTCCACGGCTTCGATCTCCGAGCGGTCGCCGCTCCACTGGGTGTGGAAGGTGCCCTCGGCGTCGACCCGGTTGTAGGTGTGGGCGCCGAAGAGGTCGCGCAGTCCCTGGGTCAGGGCGGCGGGCAGGCGCTTGCGGCGCAGGCCGTCGTAGTAGGCCAGCGACGAGGAGAAGACGGGCACGGGGATGCCCAGCTGCACCGCCGTGGCCACGACGCGGCGCCAGGCCGGGACGGCCTCGGCGATGGCCTCGGTGAAGGCCGGCGCGAGCAGGAGGTTGGCCGGGCGGTCCGCGCCGGCGTAGGCCTTCATGACGTCGTCGAGCAGTTCGGCGCGGATGATGCAGCCGGCCCGCCAGAGGGAGGCGATCTCGTCGAGCTTGAGCTCCCAGCCGTACTCCTTCGCGGCGGCGCCGAGCATGTCCATGCCCTGGGCGTAGCTGACGATCTTCGACGCGTAGAGGGCAAGGCGCACGTCCTCGACGAACGACTCGGGCAGTTCAACGCTCGACTCGTGGCCCTTCAGCGTCTCCTGGGCCAGCACGCGCTGCTCCCGCTGGGACGACAGGCCGCGGGCGAACACGGACTCGGCGATGCCCGACGTCGGGCTTCCGAGCTCAAGCGCCGAGACGACTGTCCAGCGGCCGGTGCCCTTCTGGCCGGCGGAGTCGACGAGGATGTCGACGAACGGCTTATCGCTGCGCGGATCGGTGTGGCGGAGCACCTCGGCGGTGATCTCGATGAGGAAGGACGAGAGGGTGCCCTTGTTCCACTCGGTGAAGATGTCGGCCTGTTCGGCCGGTTCGATGCCGGCGGCCGAACGGAGGACGTCGTAGGCCTCGCCGATGACCTGCATGTCGGCGTACTCGATGCCGTTGTGGACCATCTTCACGAAGTGGCCCGCGCCGTCGGTGCCGACCCAGGCGCAGCACGCCTCGCCCTTGTACTTGGCCGAGATCTTCTCAAGCATGGGGCCGAGCGACTCGTAGGACTTGCGGGAACCGCCGGGCATGATCGAGGGCCCGAGCAGCGCGCCCTCCTCGCCGCCCGACACTCCGACGCCGACGAAGAACAGGCCCTTCTCGGCCAGCGCTGCCTCGCGCCGGCGGGTGTCCTCGTAGTGGGAGTTGCCCGCATCGATGATGATGTCTTCGGGCTCGAGCAACGGTGCCAGCTGATCGATGACGGAGTCCACCGGCTTGCCGGCCTTCACCATGATCAGGACCCGGCGGGGCTTCTCAAGCGAGTCGACGAGCTCCTGGAGGGATTCGGTGCGGATGAAGTCGCCCTCGTGGCCGTACTTCTCGAGCAGGGCGTCCGTCTTTTCGATCGACCGGTTATGCAGGGCCACGGTGTAGCCGTTGCGGGCCAGGTTGCGGGCGAGGTTGGCTCCCATGACGGCAAGCCCGGTTACTCCAATTTGTGCACTCAATTATTTCTCCGATGCTTCGAGGCGCGTCGTTGGCGCCTGCGCTGAGTGGGGGCATCTTCGCCCCCATCCCTTACTCCTCAGCCTATTACCGGCAGCGCTCCGGAAGCCACAGGACGGCATATGGCCTCGGTAACATTCGCCGCCGGCTGCGGACCCGCCGGTAAACAAGTCATGAAACAATGGAACCGATGACTGACGCGATTCTTTCCCCTGCTCCCGCCTCCCGCCCCCAGGTCCGCCCGGAGGTGGAGGGCGCCGCCCCGGTCGTCGGCAGCGACGGGCGTCCGCTGCTCCAGTTCAAGTCCCCGCGCGTGAAGCAGCCGCCGGTGCACCTGGCCGACCTCACGCTCACCGAACGCCAGGAACGGCTGAAGGAACTCGGCTACCCGGCGTACCGGGCCAAGCAGCTCTCCACCCATTACTTCAGCCACTACACCACCGACCCCGAGCTGATGAGCGACCTCCCCAAGGCGGGCCGGGCGGACATGGTGGAGGCGATGTTCCCGCCGCTGCTCACCAAGGTCAAGCAGCTCAAGACCGACAACGGCGACACCATCAAGTTCCTCTGGCGGCTGTTCGACGGCGCGCTCGTCGAGTCCGTCCTGATGCGCTACCCCGGCCGGGTCACCCTGTGCGTCTCCTCGCAGGCCGGGTGCGGCATGAACTGCCCCTTCTGTGCCACCGGCCAGGCTGGGCTGACCCGCAACATGTCGACCGCTGAGATCGTCGACCAGGTCGTCGCCGCAAACCGTGTCCTCGCCGCGGGCGAGCTCGGCGGGACCCGCACCGACGGCGGGCACGACGCCGACCGCGTCACCAACATCGTCTTCATGGGCATGGGCGAGCCGCTGGCGAACTACAAGCGCGTGATGGCCGCCGTCCACCGCTTCGTCGACGACTCCCCCGAAGGCCTGGGCATGTCGGCCCGGCACATCACCGTCTCCACGGTCGGACTGGTGCCCGCGATCAACAAGCTCGCGGCCGAGGACGTTCCCGTCACCTTCGCCCTGTCCCTCCACGCGCCCGACGACGAGCTGCGGGACGAACTGATCCCCGTAAACACCAAGTGGAAGGTGGACGAGGCCCTCGACGCCGCCTACAACTACTTCGCCACCACGGGGCGCCGGGTGAGCATCGAGTACGCGCTGATCAAGGACATGAACGACCACCCCTGGCGTGCGGACCTGCTGGCCAAGAAGCTGAACAAGCGCGGCCGCGGCTGGGTGCACGTCAACCCGATCCCGCTGAACCCGACGCCGGGGTCCATCTGGACGGCGTCGGAGCCCGCCGTCACCGCGGAGTTCATCAACCGGCTCCGCGACGCCGGCATCCCGACGACGCTGCGCGATACGCGCGGCCAGGAGATCGACGGGGCCTGCGGACAGCTCGCTGCGGCCGACTGACGCGGTCCGAAAACGACCACCGCGCCGCAAAGCGTCCCGCGCACCCGAAAACGACGACCGCACCGGTTTTATCCGGTGCGGTCGTCGTTTTCGGGTGCGCTCGTCGTGAACGCGTGCGGCCTGCTCCTACCTGAAGGTGAGGACCAGCTTCGGTGCCACCGTGCTGCCGGCCTCCCGGGAGTTGAGGTCAAGGCCGTCGCTGTTGGTGGAGTCCATGCCCAGGGAGAGCTGCTGGCCGAGCTCACCCGTCACGCCGCTGACCGTCAGCGGAACACTGTAGTTGGCGTTGGCCGAGGTCGGGCCCAGCGTGCCGATGCTGCTGCCGAGCGTCGGCCTGTTGCTGTACGTGATCCCCGTCTCGGTCCAGGCGTCGTTGGCGACCAGCTTGACGTTCTGGGTACCGACCGACCCGCTGCCCGCACTCCGCAGCTGCAGCGTCGCACTCTCGAGCGTCCTGCCGGCATAGGCCGAAAGGTCGAACTTCAGGTACGAGACCTCCACCGGGCTGGCGTCCACACCCAACATGGTCGATGTGCCGTAGTTCGTGCCCGTCGTTCCGCTCTCCACGTAGCTGTCGGCCGTGGCATTGAGCGTGACGGTCTCCGGAGTCCCACCGCCGCCGCCCGCTGCAGCGGTGGTGAAGGTCCACGTCTTGTCCGACGCCAGCGCGTTACCCGCGGCATCCTTCACCCCGGAGGATCCACCCTTGATCGTCGCCGTGTACGTCGTACCCGCCGCCAGGTCGGCACTTGGGTTCAACGTCGCAACGTTGCCGCTGTAGGTCACGGCGGCCGGCACCGGCGTCGTCGACCCCTGTGCCGTCAGCGTGAAGGTGGAGGGCGTGATCGTCGAGGCAGTCATCGCCTCCGAGAATGTTCCCGTTGCGTTCGTCGTCACCACCACACCCGTCGCGCCGGCGGTTGGGGAGGTGGCAGTCACCGTCGGTGCCGTCGTATCACCGCCACCGCCACCGCTGCCGCCGCTGCCGTCGTAGTAGTGCCAGTACCGGCTCGTGGCGTTAACATCGGCGAGCAGCAGCAGACCGCTGTTGGCCGTGCCGCGCGCCGAGCTGTTGAGGTTCTGCTTCGTCGACGTCGCGTTGTGCACGTACTGGTCGGCGTCGACGATCCGCGCCGTCTTTGAGGTGGTGAAGCTGATGGTGCTGAGCGGCGTGGATTTCTCGTAGATCGCACCACCGGAGCTGGTGCAGGCACCGGAGTTGGTCGTGCCACTTGGCTTGGGATAGGTGGCGAAGGTACGCAGCCTCTGCGTGCTCTCATCGATCAGGACGATCACCCGGTTCGGGCACTCGGCCACGGTTGCGATGGTGTGCGCCGACCACGTCGACGTCGAGTTGTTCAAGGCCAGCAGCTGGATCAGCGGCTGGGACGACGACGTGTACGACGTCTTGATGGCGGCGAAGACCCGACCACCGGAGGAATCCAGCCACTTCAGGTTCATATGGTCATCACCGCTGCGCTGCCCGGACACCGCCGCCACGGGAGTGGACCAGGAGGTGTTCGATGCTCCATCGACGTGGAAGCTGAAGTACATGCCGTCGGTTGAGTCACCGACCTGCCGGCTCCACATCAGACCCATTTTCCCGGGCCCGTAGGCAACCAAGGCCGCGGTGTCATCCACTGACACGCTGCTCCGTGACGCAGGATGCGCGAAGGGCGTCCCCCAGGTCTTGCCGTCGGTGCCGGTGACGTTCAGGTAGATCCGGTTCCCCTGCTGCCACGTGGCCCAGACCCGGCCGGTGGAGTCCTTGTCGATGGTCAGGACCTCAACCTTCGAGTTGTTGATCTGGGTGGAGCTCAGCAGCGTGTACGTCTTGCTGCTCGCGTTGTAGCTGTAGCGCTTCATGGTGGTCGGGAAGCCCGGCTCGGCCGGCAGGCCGTCGTTGACGAACCGGTAGCTCGCCACATGCAGGGTCGACCCGTCCCACAGCACGTCATGGTGGGTGCTCGACCGCGTGTCGGTCTTCACCCCCGTATTGACCCACGAGTTCGTCGAGGGGTTGAACCTGAAGATATGGAAGTCCGAGCTGGACGTGTCCCACAGGTTGCCCCACCACAGCCCGTCGTGGAACCACAGATTGCTGGTGGCCCGTTTGGTGCCCGTCGGCGTCCCCGTCCCCGAATGCGACGGACCCTCGACCCCGACATCGCCGGTCGCGCCGGATGCCGCGACCGGCATCACCACGGCGCCCACCGTAACCAGCAGCGCCGTCAGCACCGCATTGATCCGCAGAGTCTGCGGCCCGCGGGGACGCGGACCACCTCTGCGCCGTAATCCAAATTGAGAAGTCCTGCGGCCGTCACCACGACGGCGAAGTGAGAAGAAAGCAGAGTCCAGCACCAGTTGCCCCCTGGATTTAAAGATGGATCCCCAGTGCGTCAAGTCTGGAGGGGCCGATCCATCGAGCGCAACCCAATTTGGAATGACTCCATACCCTAATTGGAGCCGGTTTCTACCTTGAATTGGAGTGACTTTCTACCCTAAATTGCTGGGACTCTCTACCCTGATCACTTGATTTTCGACCAGTTCGAGGTGGAGTCAGCCGTCGCGCCAGTCGGGCGCAGTCGAAGTGCTGATGGTGGTGCCCACTGCCTTCGTGGGACAGCGGCGCCGAGTCCTTCAGGGAACAGCCGCACTCACGCAGAAACCCCGTTCCCGCAGCATCTAAGCCGGGAAACGGGGTTTCGGTGGTGGGTCCTACCGGGATCGAACCGATGACATCCACGGTGTAAACGTGGCGCTCTACCAGCTGAGCTAAAGACCCAAATTCGTGAATGCGTCGCCGCCGGGAAAATCCGGAAGGGCGCTCATTCCGAGGACTGACTCTACCCGATGACCGACGGCGCGCGCCAATCGCTGGCACCCGGCACACGGGCAGCCCGCGCTCAATTCTCCAGCGCAGGCAGCCTTTCCGCGAGGTAGGTCAGTGACTCCGAGACCCCGGCGTCGATGAGCAGGGTCGCCAGGTCGTCGCCCCGGGTCGCACCGCGGTTGATGATGACCACGGGCTTCCCTGCTTTGTGCGCGTGACGGACGAACCGCAGCCCGCTCATCACGGTGAGTGAGGACCCGGCGACCAGCAGGGCCCCGGCCTCGTCCACCATGCGGTAGGCCTCGGCGACCCGGTCCTTCGGGACGTTCTCGCCGAAGTAGACGAAGTCCGGCTTGAGCATGCCGCCGCAGACCGGGCACGGTGCGATGACGAAATCGGCGGTGTCGTCGACATCGGCGTCGGCGTCGGGGGCGACGTCCCCGGCGTCGGACTCGCGCTCCAGGTAGCCGGGGTTGAGCTTCTCGAGCAGGTCGGCGATCTCGGCCCGCCGGAACGGCGTCCTGCAGTTGAGGCAGACAACCCGGTCGTAGGTGCCGTGGAGGTCGATGACGTTGACGCTGCCGGCCGTTGAGTGGAGCCGGTCCACGTTCTGGGTGATGAGCCCGGTGATCAGCCCGCGCTGCTCGAGGCGGGCGACGGCGGCGTGGCCCGGGTTGGGGTCGGCGTGGCGCAGGTGGCGCCAGCCCACGTGGTTGCGGGCCCAGTACCGCCGGCGGAGGGCTTCATCGCCGACGAACTGCTGGTAGGTCATCGGGTTGCGCGGGGGCGACGACGGCCCGCGGTAGTCGGGAATGCCCGAGTCCGTGCTGAGGCCCGCCCCGGTCAGGACGGCAAGCCGCAGGCCGGAGAGCAGCTCCACGGCCGCATCGAGCCGGGCTAGAGCATCGGCATCGAGGGGTGCCAGGGCGGCGGAGCCGTCCGTCGCGAATCCGGTGAGTCCGAAGCGCGGATGAGCTGCCTGATCCGACGGCACGGGATCGCCGGGGGGATCTTGTCCTGGCTGCGCGCTCACGCCGCACCCGCCAACGAGGCGACGGCGGCGGCATAGTCGGCCGCGCTGCGGGGCTCGCCCGGGCCGGAACTGACGACGGAGGAGACTACGCCGGTGGCGTCGAGGAAGAAGGTGAACCGCCCGGCGTGGCCCGCCCGCACGTCGAAGACGCCGAAGGCCTGGGCTGCGGCGCCGTGGGGCCAGAAGTCTGAAAGGAGATCGAAGGTGAGGCCTTCGGCCTCGGCGTATGCCCGGAGGGCGTACTTGGAGTCGGTCGAGAGACCGAGCAGCCGCACACCATGGGCCGAGAAGAGGGCCCGGGAAGCCTGCAGGTCCGACAGTTCCCGGGTGCAGACCCGGGAGAAGGCTGAGGGAAAGAAGACGAGCGCCGCGGGTGCACCCCGAAGGGCACTCAAACGAACCGTTTCGCCATGCTGGTTCACCAGCTCGGCATCGGGTGCGGGCTCACCCGGAACAGGGAGCCTCGTCACGTTACTGCTTCCGCCGGCTCACCAGGCGGGTTGCGGCCCACTCCTTCGAGACTCCCGCGGAGGAGGTTGAGTGGAGGCCCGCAGTGGGCGCGGCCTCCTGGATTTCGGATGGAGCCACGTAGCCCTCGCGCCCGGGCTTGGGGGTGAGGACCCAGATGACGCCGCCTTCGCCGAGGGAAACCAGCGCGTCGACGAGCGCATCAACGAGGTCGCCATCGTTGTTGCGCCACCACAGGATGACGCCGTCCACGACGTCCTGGTCGTCCTCCATCAGAAGTTCCGACCCGATGTCGGCCTCGAGCGCGTCGCGGAAGTCGAAGTCGACGTCCTCGTCGTAGCCGAGCTCCTGAACAAGGTCACCGGTCTTCAAACCCAACTTGCCCGCCACACTTACTGCAGTGGCGGCTTCGGCCTCGCTCACTTAGTTCCTCCTGAAGAACGCCGGGACCGTCCAGATGACGAATCCGCACAAAGGTAGTCTTGTATTACTACCAGCCAACACCTTTATACGCCACGCTTCAAGCTGGCATGACCTTTGCCCGGGCGGCTGCGGGCCCCACCTGTCGGCGCCGCGCCCCTCTTTACCGCCGCGCCGGGCCCATCCACCGTCCGACGCCGCCCTGCACGGCGTCCACCGGCGGGCGGCTGCGGCCCTGCGGTCCGCGGTTTCGCCCAGCGCGAAGCTGCGGCTACGCATCCGGCCCGCCGCGGCGATAGAGTGATTCGGTGAACGGCCTCGGTTAATCAGCCCCCGGCCGGACCTGCACAATCATTCGGGCAATCGATCCGAAGCTCAAAGTCATAAGCGTCGCTGACATCATCGGCGACAAGTGGAGAGGTTTTCGCGTGGCTGCAGAAGAAGGTACGGCAGATATTTTGAGTGGTCTGACCGTGGGCAAGCCCGATGGCGACCCTGAGGAGACAGCTGAGTGGATCGAGTCCCTCGATCAGCTCATCCGCACCCAGGGCACCGAGCGGGCGCAGTACATCATGCGTTCGCTGCTCCAGCGGGCAGGAGCACAGAGCGTCGGCGTTCCGATGGTGACCACCACGGACTACGTCAACACCATTCCCGCCGACCAGGAGCCCGAGTTCCCCGGCGACGAGGAGATCGAACGCAAGTACCGCGCATGGATGCGCTGGAACGCGGCGGTCATGGTGCACCGGGCACAGCGGCCCGAGATCGGCGCGGGCGGGCACATCTCGACCTACGCCGGAGCGGCAACTCTGTATGAAGTCGGCTTCAACCACTTCTTCCGGGGCAAGGACCACCCGGGCGGCGGCGACCAGGTGTTCTTCCAGGGCCACGCCTCCCCCGGCATGTACGCCCGGGCTTTCCTCGAAGGGCGCCTCACCGAAGAGGACCTCGACGGGTTCCGTCAGGAAAAGTCGAAGGAGGGCCACGCGCTCTCCTCCTACCCGCACCCGCGGCTCATGCCCGAGTTCTGGGAATTCCCCACCGTGTCCATGGGCATCGGTCCGATGAACGCCATCTACCAGGCGCAGTCGAACCGCTACCTCCACAACCGCGGCATTAAGGACACCTCCGACCAGCAGGTCTGGGCGTTCCTGGGCGACGGCGAGATGGACGAGCCCGAATCGCGCGGCCTCCTGCAGCTCGCCGCCAACGAGAACCTTGACAACCTGAACTTCGTCATCAACTGCAACCTGCAGCGCCTCGATGGCCCGGTGCGCGGCAATGGCAAGATCATGCAGGAGCTCGAGGCGTTCTTCCGCGGCGCCGGCTGGAACGTCATCAAGGTCGTCTGGGGCCGCGAGTGGGACTCGCTGCTCGAGAAGGACAATGACGGGGCGCTGGTGGAGATCATGAACACCACCCCCGACGGCGACTACCAGACCTTCAAGACCGAGTCCGGCGGATTCGTCCGGGACCACTTCTTCGGCAGGTCGCCGGCCACCAAGGCGATGGTCGCGGACATGACCGATGCGCAGATCTGGAACCTCAAGCGCGGCGGCCACGACTACCGCAAGGTGTACGCGGCGTATAAGGCGGCCACCGAGTTCAAGGGCAAGCCCACCGTCATCCTCGCCAAGACCGTCAAGGGTTACGGCCTGGGCCCGCACTTCGAGGGCCGCAATGCGACCCACCAGATGAAGAAGCTGACCCTCGAGGACCTGAAGGCCTTCCGCGACCACCTGCGGATCCCCATCACCGACGAGCAGATCGACAACGACCTCTACAACCCGCCGTACTACCACCCGGGCCCCGACGCGCCGGAGATCAAGTACCTGCTGGAGCGCCGCCGCGAGCTCGGCGGGTTCGTGCCCGAGCGCCGCACCAAGCACACCCCGGTCGCGCTCCCCGGCGAGAAGGCCTACGAGGTCGCCAAGCGCGGCTCCGGCAAGCAGCAGGCAGCCACCACCATGGCCTTCGTGCGCGTGCTAAAGGATCTGATGCGGGACAAGGAGTTCGGCAACCGGATCGTGCCCATCATTCCTGATGAGGCGCGCACCTTCGGCATGGATTCCTTCTTCCCCACGGCGAAGATTTACAACCCCAAGGGCCAGAACTACCTGTCGGTGGACCGGGACCTCGTCCTGGCCTACAAGGAGTCGATTCAGGGCCAGATCCTGCACGCAGGCATCAACGAGGCCGGTTCGGTGGCTGCCTTCACCGCCGCGGGCACGGCTTACGCCACCCACGGCGAACCGTTGATCCCGGTCTACGTCTTCTACTCGATGTTCGGGTTCCAGCGCACCGGCGATTCCATCTGGGCGGCCGCCGACCAGATGGCCCGCGGCTTCATCATCGGAGCCACCGCCGGGCGCACCACGCTCACCGGCGAGGGACTCCAGCACGCCGACGGGCACTCGCCGCTGCTGGCCTCGACCAACCCCGCCGTCGTCACCTACGACCCGGCCTACGGCTATGAGATCGGGCACATCGTCCGCGACGGCCTGCGCCGGATGTATGGCGAGAACCCCGGCGGTTCGGAGTCCGACCGGAACCTCATGTACTACCTCACGGTGTACAACGAGCCGTTCGTGCAGCCGGCCGAACCGGAGGAACTCGACGTCGAGGGCCTGCTCAAGGGCATCTACCTCCTGAAGCCGGCGAAGGTCGACGGCCCGCGCACGCAGCTGCTCGCCTCCGGCGTGGCGGTGCCCTGGGCCATCGAGGCCCAGCAGATCCTCGCGGAGGACTGGGGGGTGTCGGCCGATGTCTGGTCCGTCACGTCCTGGAACGAACTGCGCCGCGACGGCATTGCCGCCGAGGAGGAGGCGTTCCTGAACCCCGGCGGGGAGGCCCGCAAGCCGTTCGTCACCCAGCAGCTGGAGGGTGCCACCGGCCCCATCGTCGCCGTCAGCGACTTCATGAAGGCCGTTCCGGACCAGATCCGGCAGTTCCTGCCGAACGAGTTCGCAACGCTCGGCGCCGACGGGTTCGGTTTCTCCGACACCCGTGCCGCCGCCCGCCGGTTCTTTAAGATCGACAGCCACTCGGTCGTCGTCCGGGCGCTGGAGATGCTCGCCCGCCGCGGCGAGGTCGATGCGAATGCACCGAAGGACGCCATCGAGAAGTACTCGCTGCTCGACGTGAACGCCGGAACCACCGGCAACGCCGGAGGCGACAGCTGATCCTGCTCAAGGGGTCCCCGGGCCTGACCCGGTGACGGCGGGCGGTGGACGAAAGTCCACCGCCCGCCATTGCGTTTAAGCACTTTCTTTGTAGCTGTCCCACAAAATGGAGCTTCCCGGGCGAAAACCGTATGCTCGGTTCATGCCGCTCCCCGACAGCCCTGCCTCCCCGCCCCGGACCGCCGGGGCCGCCAGAGGGTCATCGGCCGCGCCTCCGGATCCCGACACCGTGGAGCGGCTGCGCTCGAAGATCGGGGCCCTCTCGACGGCGACCCTGAAGCAGCTTGACTCCGACCTCCCCTGGTACCGCGGGCTGCGCCCCGATGAACGTTCGGCGCTAGGCATGGTCGCCCAGAAGGGGATCGCCTCCTTCGTCAACTGGTACCAGCGGCCCGTCTCCCCTGCCTGGGTGCTCAGCGACGTCTTCGGCACCGCCCCGACGGAGCTGACGCGCTCGATCAGCCTCCAGAAGGCCCTCCAGCTGATCCGTGTCGTGGTTCAGGTGGTCGAGGACCAGGTGCCCTTCCTGGCGCCGCCGGCCGATCAGGCACCGCTGCGCGAGGCGGTGCTCCGCTACTCCCGCGAGGTCGCCTTCGCCGCCGCCGACGTCTATGCCCGTGCCGCCGAGACGCGCGGATCCTGGGACACCCGGCTCGAGGCCCTTGTGGTCGATGCAATCCTGCGCGGTGAGAGCTCCGATGCCCTGCGGTCCCGCATCGCCGCGGTCGGGTGGAACTCCACGGGCCGCATCACGGTGATGGTGGGCAGCGCGCCGCCCGAACCCAACGCCGGGTTCCTCAACGAACTCCGGCGCGTCACCGGACGCCTGGCGGAGGACACCCTCGTCGGTATCCAGGGCGACCGCCTCATCCTGGTCCTCGGCGGCGTGCACGAGCGCGACGCCTCCTACACCCGCCTCAGCGAACTGTTTGGGCCGGGCCCCGTGGTGTACGGCCCGGAGGCGGAGTCCCTCGTCGCGGCAAGCAGCTCCGCGCAGGCCGCCTTCGCCGGCCTCACCGCAGCGAAGGCCTGGCCGACGGCGCCCCGGCCGGTGTCCGCGGAGGACCTCTGGCCCGAGCGGGTCGTCTCCGGCGACGACTCGGCGCGGAAGGCCCTGGTCCACAACATCTACCGGCCGCTGATCAACGCCTCAAACGGCCTTGAGCAGACCCTCTCCGCCTACCTGACGCTGGGGCACTCGCTCGAGGCCACCTCGCGTGCGCTGTTCGTCCACGCCAACACCGTTCGATACCGGCTCCGCCGGGTGTGCGACGTCACCGGATGGGACCCGCTGCTCCCCCGGGAGGCGTTTGTGCTGCAGACGGCGCTGGTCGTCGGGCGGCTCTATCAGCCCTCCAAGTCCTCCCCGGAACGGTCGCCGACCCGCTCCGGCTAGGGCTGGACCTTGTAGAGTTCCTACAAAGCGTCCGCCGCAGCTTGGTTCGACGAAACACCCGAGAAAGCACCGCCGATTTGGAAAGCTGGAAACGTGCTCGCAATCGCCTGCCCCGGCCAGGGGTCCCAAACGCCAGGATTCCTCAGCCCGTGGCTTGAACTGCCCGGCGTCGCCGGGCACCTCGCCCTCCTCAGCGACCAGGCCGGCGTCGACCTGGTCAAGCACGGCACGGTGTCCGACGAGGACACCATCAAGGACACCGCCGTCGCACAGCCCCTGATTGTTGCCGCAGGGCTGGTCGCCGCCCGGGTGCTCCTCGAGAACCGCCCGATGACCGCCGGGACCGTCGTCGCGGGCCACTCGGTGGGTGAGCTGACCGCGACGGCCATCTCGGGCGCCCTTACCGAGGCCGACGCGATCGCCTTCGTCCGCGTCCGTGCCACCGCCATGGCCGAAGCCGCCGCGGCCGTGCCCACGGGCATGAGCGCCGTCCTGGGCGGCGATCCCGACGACGTCGCGCAGGTCCTGGACCGGCTCGGCCTCACCGCCGCGAACGCCAACGGCGGCGGCCAGGTGGTGGCCGCCGGGACGCTCGAGCAGCTCGCCGCCCTCGCCGCCGAGCCGCCGGCCAAGGCCCGGGTGATCCCGCTGAAGGTCGCCGGCGCGTTCCACACTTTCCACATGGCCCCGGCCGTGACCGCGCTTGAGGCCCTGCGCCCTTCGCTCACTCCCGCCGAACCCCTGCCGACCCTGCTCTCGAATTACGACGGGCAGCCGGTGAGCACCGGTGAGGCGAACCTTGACAGCCTCATCGCCCAGGTGTCACGCCCGGTGCGGTGGGATCTGTGCATGGCGTCAATGCAGGAAATGGGGGTGACCGGCATGCTGGAGCTGGCCCCGGCGGGCACCCTGACCGGGCTGGCGAAACGCGGAATGCGCGGTACGGCCGCATTGCCCGTAAAATCTCCGGAGGACCTCGACGCGGCCCGCGCCTTCATCGACGAGCATTCGCGTCTCCTGGATACCGACTCATCCCTGGCAGAAGGACATCAGTGAGCACTCCGGCTCTTCAGCAGGCTCCCCTGCGCGACTACACCCGCATTCTCGGCGTCGGGGCATACCGGCCCGAGGTGATCGTCACCAATGACGACGTCGTGCAGTGGATCGATTCCTCCGACGAATGGATCCGCCAGCGCACGGGCATCGTCACCCGCCACCGCGCTCCGCGCGACGTGAGCGTCATCGACATGGCCGAGGCGGCCGCCCGCGAGGCCCTGGCCAACGCCGGCATCGACGCGAAGCAGCTCGGCGGGGTGCTCGTCTCCACAGTCACCCACCCCTACGCCACTCCTTCGGCGTCCGCGCAGCTCGCGGACCGGCTCGGCGCGACCCCCGCCCCGGCGTACGACATCTCCGCGGCATGCGCAGGCTACTGCTACGGCATTGCGCAGGCCGACGCCCTCGTGCACGCCGGTACGGCGGAGTACGTCCTGGTCGTCGGCGTCGAAAAGCTTTCGGACTTCATCGACAACTCCGACCGCACCATCTCCTTCCTGCTGGGTGACGGCGCGGGCGCCGTCGTCGTCGGCCCGTCGACCACGGCGGGCATCGGCCCGTCTGTGTGGGGCTCGGACGGCAGCAAGCACGAGTCGATCCGCATGACCCGCTCCCTCATCGACATCCGCGACTACTCCCTCGGCGCCCTCGCCGCTTCGGAGGGCGACGGCGAAGCCGCCGACTCCGACGCGGAGCAGGCCTCCCTGTGGCCCACGATGCGCCAGGACGGACCCACGGTGTTCCGCTGGGCGGTGTGGGAGATGGCCAAGGTCGCCCAGCAGGCACTCGATGCTGCGGGAATCTCTGCCGACGACCTCGCGGCCTTCCTGCCACACCAGGCGAACATCCGTATTATCGATGAGATGGTCAAGCAGCTGAAGCTTCCCGAACACGTGAGCGTGGCCCGTGACATAGTCGATGCGGGGAACACCTCCGCTGCGTCGATTCCGCTGGCCATGCACCGGCTGCTGAAGGAACAGCCGGAACTGAGCGGCGGGCTCGCCCTGCAGATCGGTTTCGGAGCCGGGCTCGTCTTCGGCGCCCAGGTCGTCGTCCTTCCCTGACTTTCCACGCCCAAGCCGCCGACAGCGGTTTGACCCAACCACGCCGGGACCGCCCGGCAGTAACAGAAAAGGAGCCACTATGGCTAACAACGAAGAAATCCTGGCCGGTCTGGCCGAGATCGTCAACGAGGAAACGGGCCTCGCTCCCGAGTCCGTCCAGATGGACAAGTCCTTCACCGACGACCTCGACATCGACTCGATCTCCATGATGACCATCGTCGTCAACGCCGAGGAGAAGTTCGGCGTCCGCATCCCGGACGAAGAAGTCAAGAACCTCAAGACCGTAGGCGACGCCGTTACCTTCATCGCCGGCGCGCAGGCGTAACACCTGCTCCGCGAGGAGCGACGGCGGCAGCCTCCGGCCCGAGCGCCGGAGGCAGCCGCCCTTCTTCACCCTAGGTTCCCGCCGGAAGGCGTCGACCGACCCAACGCTTTGAAAGAGTGACCCCATGCCCCGCAAAGTAG
The DNA here is from genome assembly GCF_016405885.1 of Arthrobacter sp. MSA 4-2. Classification (GTDB taxonomy): domain Bacteria; phylum Actinomycetota; class Actinomycetes; order Actinomycetales; family Micrococcaceae; genus Arthrobacter_D. Next base: position 315,335 of record NZ_JAEKGC010000002.1, read on the forward strand.
TCATCACCGGCCTCGGTGCGACAACGCCCATCGGCGGTGACGTACCCACCATGTGGGCAAACGCCCTCAAGGGTGTTTCCGGTGCTCACACCATCGAGGCCGACTGGGTCCAGAAATACGAACTTCCCGTCACGTTCGCGGCCCAGGTCTCCACACCGGCCACCGAAGTCCTCACGCGCGTCGAGGCCAAGCGGATGGATCCCTCAACCCAGTTCGCCGTCGTCGCTTCCCGCGAAGCCTGGCGCGACTCCGGCATTGAAGAGGTCGACCCGGACCGCCTGGCCGTTGCCTTCGCCACCGGCATCGGCGGAGTGTGGACCCTGCTCGATGCCTGGGACACCCTGCGCGAAAAGGGCCCCCGCCGCGTCCTGCCGATGACCGTGCCCATGCTGATGCCCAACGGTCCGGCAGCTGCGGTCAGCCTCGACATCGGAGCACGCGCCGGCGCGCACACCCCCGTCTCGGCCTGCGCCTCCGGCACCGAGGCCCTCCACCAGGGCCTCGAACTGATCCGCTCCGGCAAGGCCGACGTCGTCATGTGCGGCGGCGCCGAGGCGGCGATCCACCCCATGCCGATGGCCGCGTTCGCCTCGATGCAGGCCCTCTCGCGCCGCAATGACGACCCCGAGCACGCCTCCCGGCCGTACGACCTCAACCGTGACGGTTTTGTCATGGGTGAGGGCGCCGGCGCCCTGGTGCTCGAGGCAGAGGAGCACGCCCTCGCCCGCGGCGCCCGCATCTACGGCGAACTGGCCGGCACGTCCGTCACCGCCGACGCGTACCACATCACCGCACCGGACCCGGGCGGACTGGGCGCGACCCGCGCCCTCAAGGCCGCGCTGTTCGACGCGCGGGCCCTGCCCTCGGACGTCGTCCACATCAACGCCCACGCCACCTCCACGCCGGTCGGTGACAAGCCAGAGTACATCGCGCTGAAGGAAGCGCTCGGCTCGCACATCGGCAACGTTGCGGTTTCGGCCACCAAGTCGCAGACCGGCCACCTCCTCGGTGCCTCGGGCGCCGTCGAGGCCGTCATGACCGTCATGGCCGTGTACGACCGGAGCGCCCCGATGACGATCAATCTGGAGAACCAGGACCCCGAGATCCCCCTCGACGTCGTGACCTCCGAGCGCAAGCTTCCCGGCGGAGACATAGTGGCGCTGAGCAACTCGTTCGGCTTCGGCGGCCACAATGCCGTCGTCGTCATCCGGAACGTCTAGCCTCACCTAGCACAAAGAAGGGCACCCCCATCCGGGAGTGCCCTTCTTTGTGCTATGGCAGTACGGCCGCGCTTCTGCTCAAGGGCCCCTTGCCGAACCGGCAGCAGCTGCCGGGTGCCTGTTAGCCGACCTGGTGGAGCCAGCGGACGGGAGCGCCTTCGGCTGCGTGGCGGAATGGCTCGAGCTCTTCGTCCCAGGATTCGCCGAGTGCGAGGGACAGCTCGTTGTAGACGGCCGACGGATCGCCGGCGCCTGCCTCGTAGGCGTAGCGGATGCGGTCCTCGGAGACCATGATGTTCCCGTGGACGTCGGTGGTGGCGTGGAAGATGCCGAGTTCGGGGGTGTGGGACCAGCGTCCGCCGTCGACACCGGCGCTCTGCTCCTCGGTGACCTCGTAGCGGAGGTGCGCCCAGCCGCGCAGGGCCGACGCGAGCTGCGCTCCCGAGCCCTGGGGTCCGGTCCAGGAGAGCTCGGCGCGGTGCATTCCGGGCGCGGCGGGCTGAGGCCTCCAGTCCAGGTCGGCCCGCTTGTCGAGCACCGACCCAATGGCCCACTCGACATGAGGGCACAACGCGGAAGGGGCTGAGTGCACGTACAAAACACCGCGGGCCATCACAACAGACATTCCATCCTCCATAGCTTTAGGTACGTCTTCCCCAACGACCTGCATGGCAGATGAAACGGTGCAGCTTTGCGTGTGCTTTGACGACACTGCCCTGTGTGCAGTGTGCCGGATGACTAACTAGGAATCATTGTGCCGTACAACTCACCGGAGCGCCACTGTAACTACTCAGGTAATTGCAGAAATTACTTGCTTTCCGGCGAGCCTCTGAATTCCGGTCCACGGGACGTATTATGCGCGGGGATGAGACTGCTCGTAACTCCGGCGCAACCGGTCCACCGAGACATGCGTATAAATCTGGGTTGTCGCCAGGCTGTTGTGGCCGAGGATCTCTTGGACGGCCCGCAGATCGGCGCCGCCGTCGAGGAGGTGTGTGGCGGTGCTGTGGCGGATGGCGTGCGGCCCCGAGGCCGAGGTGCCGCCGAGTGCGGCGAACAGTTTTTGGACGGTGCCGCGCACCGCGCGCTGGTCGATCCGGCCGCCGCGCCGGCCGAGGAACACGGCCGGCCCGCTGGCTGCGGTTGAGAACTGGGGCCGGCCGCGCCGCAGCCAGTCATCCAGCGCGTGGGCCGCAGGCACTCCGAAGGGAACCGTCCGCTCCTTGTTGCCCTTGCCGAGCACCGTGAGGGTGCGCCGCTCGGTGTTGAGGTCGTCGATATCCAGTCCGGTCAGCTCTCCGACGCGGATGCCGGTGCCGTAGAGGAGTTCGACCATGGCGCGGGCCTGGAGGGCGCCTCCCTCCCCCGCCGCAGCGGCTTCCTCCAGCGAGGCGAAGATGGAGTCAAGCTGGGCCCGGGTGACGACGTGGGGCAGCGACTTTTCCCGCTTCGGCGCCCGCAGCCGGAGGGCGGGATTGACCGAGATGAGTTCTTCGCGCTCGGCCCAGGCCATGAAGCTGCGGGCGGTCGCCGCGCGCCGGGCGATGGTGGAGCGGGACAGCCCCGCGCTGTCGAGCGAGCCCAGCCAGGCCCGGAAGTCGCTGAGCTCCACGTCCTCAAGCCGTTCGGTGCCCCGGGCCCGGACGAAGCCCAGCAGCAGTTCGAGGTCGGTCAGGTAGGCCCTGACCGTGTGCTCAGAACGGTTACGTTCGGCCTCAAGATACCGCCTGTACCTGTCGACCGCGTCAGCGAAGGACGGTGAGAGGTCGGCCGCCGGCTTGCCTGCGGGAGTCTTCGCAACAGCGATGTCCAGCTCCCTTCCGGCTTTGTACAATTCTTGGACCTCTACTCTGCTCCTTCCTGATGACCGCGTCCAACAGGCGCTCCGGACACGAGGTCCCTTTGTTGTCCACGGGACCGCCCCCGCCCAGTGCCGCCCCGTGGGCTGCCCGCTCCCGATATAGCTCTCAGGGCCGAACTCCCCTCCGCCGAGACGCCCGCGGTATCCGTTGCGATGACCGGCCCGGCGGTGATCCCTGTCCGCCCTGATTCCCCGGCGGCACTTCGCGCTGTGTTGACCTCCTCCGAAACGGCCGCTCCCTCGAGGTCAAGCAGGAACCGTTTGGCGTCGATCCCGGCTGCATAGCCCGCGAGCGCCCCGTTTCCCGCAACAACCCGATGGCCCGGGATGAGGATCGACAGGGGGTTCGCCCGTACCGCGGCACCGACGGCCCGGCCCATGGCGGGGTTGCCCAGTGCCGCGGCAATGCTTCGGTAGGTGCGTGTCTGGCCGTAGGGAATTCGAGCGACGGCGGCCCACACGCGGTGCTGGAACCCCGTGCCGGCTGGGAGGAGCAGCAGCTGGAAGGAGCGTCGGGTTCCCGCGAAGTACTCTTCGAGCTGTCGGGCTGCGTCGATGAGGACTCCGCCCGCATCCCTTCCCGTAGAGCCTCCGTGCTCCCTTGGCACGATCCCGTTCACTACCGTGCCGGCGGTAACGCTCGGCTCGCTGCCCGGCGGGGCCCCTGCCTTGGGGTGTCCGGCATCCCGGTGGCCCGGCCGGTGTTCCTGCCAGGGCTCCCCCAGCAGCACCACTCCGGGCTGCGGGTCGTGCCGTTCGTGGTAGGCACCGACGAGTCCGCCTTGTGCCGCCACAAGAATCAAGCCGCCGATAGGACTTTCGATGCGGTAATGCTGTCTCATCGCAGATTCTCCTCGTTCTTCTTGAGGTGCAGGATTCTTCCCGGTTTCTTCTGTCAGGATTTCGGTGCCCGCCTCCACCCTTCCGGGCCGCGGAGGGCGAGGCCTGCGAGCTCGAGGCGGGCCAGCCCGGCCAGGACGTCCCGTGATCCGAGCCCGGCCACCGAGGCGAGCTTGTCGATGGAGGAGTAAATCCTCAGCGGGAGGGCATCAAGCAGGAGGATGTCCTGAACGGCCAGCCCATCGTGGTCGCTGGACGGAACGGACACATCAGTCTCAGGATGGGTCCCGAGTGGACCAGCGAGCTCAGCCACCTCGGACGCATCCGTCACGCAGATCGCGCTTCCGTCGCGGAGAAGGCGGTGGCAGCCAGCGGAATTCGCTGAGTAGACCGATCCCGGGACGGCTCCTACGGGACGCCCGAGCCCGGCGGCGTGGTGGGCGGTGTTGAGGGCACCGGACCTCCATCGGGCCTCCACGACAACCGTGACGGCGCCCAGAGCTGCGATGAGCCGGTTCCGCGCCAGGAAGCGCCATCGGGTAGGGGAAGAGCCCGGCGGAACCTCGGAGATGACGAGTCCGTCCCGCGCGATGGTACGCAGCAGTTCCTCGTTCCCCGCCGGGTAATAGCGGTCCACACCGCATGCCATGATGGCGATCGTCGGAGGCTGGGCCGTGCCTGACGTTCCCAACGCTGCGCGGTGGGCCTGGGCATCGATTCCGTAGGCTCCGCCGGAGAGAACGGTAAGGCCCTTCATGGCCAAACCAGATGCCATTTCGGCCGTGACCGAGGCACCGTAGTTGGTGCTGTCGCGGGATCCGACGATCGCCACCATCCGCTGGAGCGGGGGTACTTCAGCCGATCCGCGGACCCAGAGGCACACCGGTGCTGCAAGCTGGAGGTCCTCAAGGGCGGCCGGCCAGTCCTCCGCTTCGGGGGTCAGCAGGCGCCCGCCAAATCTGGCCAGTGTCGCGAGGTCCCGTTCGGGTGCCAGGTCGTTCCGGCGGGGTGCCCAGCGTTCGAGCGCCCGGTCAAGCAAATTGCTCTGGCCTTCGCCCGGCGCGAGCAGCTCCTGGATCTCCTGCCTCAGGTCGCCGGCCGCTTTCAGACCTCCGGTGGCAATGCGGAGCGCGTCAAGAGGTCCGGCCGCAGCCACCAGGGCGAGTCCGACGGCGTCCGAAGGTTCAAATAGCCGGGACAAAGCTGCGCGCGCGACCGCGGTCCTGCTGTCTTGGGGGACGTTCATGCGGCCCGCTCCTGCAGGCGGAAGCCCAGAGCTACCGACACGTCGTCGGGGTCGGGGTGAACGTGTCCAGCGAGATCCGCAACGGTCCAGGCGACCTTGAGCACCCGATCCCAGCCTCGGGCGCTGACCAGGCCGCGCTCCAGGGCCCTGTCCAATGCTGCGGTGACCCCGCGCGGCAGGCGGAGTTCATCCCGCAGGATCCTGCCCCGGATCTCCGAATTCGTCGAACAACCCCAGCGGGAAAGTCTTTGAGCCTGTGCGCTCCTCGCCGTGTGCACCCGAGCAGCAACGGCGGAGCTGCTCTCCCCTGCCGTCCCGCTGACATAGTCGTTCAGTGCAACCCTGTTGACCGCAAGCTGCAGGTCGACCCGGTCAAGCAAGGGACCGGACAGTCGATTGAAGTAACGACGGCGCTGCTGTGCAGTGCACTGGCATTCAGTACCCTTGCCCGAGGCGAGGCCGCACGGGCACGGATTGAGGGCGAGCACGAGCTGGAACCGGGCGGGATAGGCCGCCGTTCCCGCCGAGCGGTGGAGCACCAGGGAACCACTCTCAAGCGGCTCACGCAGGGCCTCAAGCACCCGCCGCTCATACTCGGGAGCCTCATCGAGGAACAGAACGCCCCGGTGCGCACGGGAGGCCGCCCCGGGTCGCGGTATGCCACTCCCACCTCCGATGATCGCGGCCGCCGTTGCCGTGTGATGAGGGTTCTCAAAGGGCGGGCGACGCCGAAGCGAATTGCACGGCGTACCGCTGAGCGAGTGAATGGCCGTGACCTCCATGGCGTGCTGGTCATCAAGGTCCGGCAGGATGCCAGGCATCCGTTCGGCGAGCATCGTCTTTCCCGCACCGGGTGGACCGACCATCATCAGATGGTGGGCGCCGGCGGCAGCGACCTCCAGGGCGAACCGTGCCTCAGCCTGGCCTGCAACATCCGCAAGATCGCGTTGCGCTCCCGCCTCCGGCTGGGCTGGGTCTGCCTCCTGCTGCTCGGGCTCACTCCCATTGAGCGACTGCACGGCAGCAGGATCGGCACCATATGCCAGGAGCACCTCTGCAAGTGAACGGTAACCACATACCTCGGCGCCCGGGACAAGTGCAGCCTCCGCCTGGTTGCCGAGGGCCACGACGACGTCGCTGTATCCGGCAGATACGGCCGCCATGACCGCCGGAAGCACGCCTCGGATCGGGCGGAGCCGACCGTCGAGGCCGAGTTCGGAGAGGAACACGGTCCGTCCGCAGCCCCGAATGTCCCCCGCGGCGGCCAGCGCCGCCATCACGATGGCAAGGTCGAAACCGGAACCACCCTTTGGAAGCGACGCCGGAACGAGGTTAACGGTGATTTTGCGGCGGCTGAGGGGGACCCCCGCGTTCCGCGCGGCCGCCCGGATGCGTTCCTTCGCCTCGTTCAAAGAAGCATCCGGCAGGCCAAGGAGGACAAACGCCGGCAGCGTCTGGCCGATGTCGGCCTCGACCTCCACAATGTAGCCGTTGAGCCCCACCAACGCGACCGAGTACGCGCGGCCCAACGCCACCTAGATCACCGCCCGGACGTGTTCGATCTGAGGACTGCCCGCACCATCATCGAGGATGGCCACGGCGTCGACGCGGAAACCTGCGAAGCGCTGCCCGTGCGCCCGGGCCCACTTGGAGGCCAGCACGTAGAGCCGCTCCAGCTTCGCCGTGCTGATCGCCTCCAGCGGGTGCCCGAAATCCTGGGAGGTGCGCGTCTTGACCTCAACGATGACCAGGGTCGCGCCGTCCACCGCCACCAGATCGATCTCGCCGGTGGGGCACCGCCAGTTCCGGTCCACCACCTGCAGTCCCCGCGCTTCGAGGAACGCCGCAGCGGCCTCCTCGCCCCGCCGTCCCAGTTCGTCCTTCGCCGCCATCAACGCCACCTCCACGACAAGGATGGAAGGTTCTCGGGCGAAGCTGATGAGCGACAGCCGCTATGTGGATAACCCGCCGGTCGAGATCGAACGCGGCTCAGCCCTAAGCCAGAGATTCACCAAGGAAGTATGCGGTACGCCGACGCCATGGAGTCCGAAGGCGAGTAAGCTCGCATGCTATAAAACCGGCTCATCAACCGCGCACGAGGAGGGACCAGCAATGACACCCATCGAAGACAGGACGGCCGGAGGGTCGGAGGCGGACCAGCTTGAGCAGCAGACGCCGGTCGCTTCGGATGGCGGCGAGGATGATGCCAGCGCCGGGGTTTTCGCCGTAGGCAACGGTGGCTCGGAGGCCGACGTCCTCGAACAGTCCGTTGACCTGCCCGAAGATTCCGATTCGGAATACCCGCGGGACAGCGACGAGGAATAGCCGCGCCTGAGGAACGGCCCGGCGCTGCCGAGGGGCACGCCGCCCATCGACGTGCGCAGGCACCAAAACCGGAAGCCTAGCCCCCCAACGGCCCGTCCTTGGGCAATGCGAGGTCGTCCGACTTCGAGAGTTCCTCGACATTGACGTCCTTGAACGTGATGACCCGGACGTTCTTCACGAAGCGCGCCGACCGGTACACGTCCCACACCCAGGCGTCCTGCAGGGTGAGATCGAAGTAGACCTCACCGTCCGCGGAGCGTGCCTGCAGGTCGACGTGGTTCGCAAGGTAGAACCGCCGCTCGGTCTCGACGACATAGCTGAAGAGACCCACGACATCGCGGTACTCCCGGTACAGCTGGAGCTCCATGTCGGTTTCGTAGTTTTCAAGATCTTCGGCGCTCATGAATCCATCATCCCCCAATTTCGAGGCCGGGGCTTCCCGGCCGTTCAGTGCTTCCCAGCCGCCAGGATCGGCGGTGGTAGTCGGTTGGTCCGCGGCCGTCGATGGCGGCCCGGTGGGCGGCCGTCGCGTAGCCCTTGTTGACCTCCCAGCCGTACTCCGGGTGCTCCCGGGCGAGCGACGCCATCAGGTCATCCCGTTCGACCTTGGCCAGGACACTCGCGGCCGCGACGCTGAGGCAGTCGAGGTCGGCCTTGATGCGGGTGGTGACCGGCGAGTCGCAGCCGGTGGGCACGGGTCCGGTGTCGAAGAGGCTGCCCTGGCCGCCCGCCGAGAGCCAGTCGTGGTTGCCGTCAAGGATGACGGCGTCGGGGCGGACGGTCGCGAGGACCTGCTCCCACGCCCGGTTGCCCGCCGCCCGGAGGGCGGCCATCAGCCCGTCGGCGTCGATCTCGGCCGCACTCGCGTGCCCGACGCCGTAGGCGGCGGCCCAGCGCCGGATCCGCGGCACCAGGGCGGTCCGGTCGGCGGCCGAGAGGAGCTTGCTGTCCCGCACCCCGCGCAGTCCCTTGACCGCGTCGAGGTCGATCACCACCAGGCCCACCGACACGGGACCGGCAAGCGCTCCGCGGCCCACCTCGTCGCACCCCGCGACATACCGGTGGCCGGTCGAAGTGAAGGTGCGCTCGAAGGACAGGGTGGGTGCCTTGGAACGGGCGGTACGGACCGAAGCCATCAGTTCCCCGATGCGCCTTCGGCCGGTGCGGGGATGTTCTCGAACACCTCGGGGTAGCTGTCGAGGCCGGAGGCGTTGCTCAGGGGCCAGGCGATGACCGAGGCCTTGCCTTCGATGGCGTCGACGTCGATGAACCCGCCGTCCTTGTCCTGGTTGGCCCGCGAGTCCGCGGAGGCGTTGCGGTGATCCCCCATCACCCAGATCTTGCCCTCGGGCACGGTGACGTCGAAGGGGGTGTCTGACGGCGCCGCCCCCGGGAAGAGGTACGGCTCGTCAAGCGGTTCCCCGTTGACGGTCATGCGGCCCTCGGCGTCACAGCACACGATCCGGTCACCCTCGAGCCCGATGACGCGCTTCACGAGGTGCTGCTGCGACTCGTCCGGGGCGAGCCCCACGAACACGAGCGCTTCGCTGAGCCAGCTGGTGTCGGCGTCGGCCGCCGCTTCGGGCAGCCACTTTTCATCGTCCCGAAAAACGACGACGTCGCCGCGCTCCAGCGCGAAGGGTTCGGGCACGAGCTGGTTGACGAAGATCCGGTCGTCGATCTGCAACGTGTTCTCCATTGATCCCGAGGGGATGAAGAAGGCCCGGAAGAGGAAGGTTTTGATCAGGAAGGAGAGGACGAGGGCGATGACCACGATCGTCGCGATCTCCTTGAGCCAGCCGAGGAAGCCGCCGCCCTTGCCGCCGGAATCTTTCGCTGCGGCCCTTGAGCCTGCACCCGCAGAAGATCCCGCACCGGCAGAGGGCTCAGGACCCGTTGCGCCACCGTCGGCGGGTACAGCGTCGGGTCCAGCGGGGGTGGCACCGGCCGGCTGCGGGCCGCCGGCTCGGGCGGCCGACTTCCAGTGGAAGCGTCGTGGCATTTAGGAAATCCTCTGCATCTTGGCCGGCGGTGGAGCTGCCGTTCTGTTCCTACTGAATCTCTGTGGCGTTCCGCTCAACGCCCTCCCCCGGTCAATCGATGGCGCCGGCCCGGTCCAGCGGCCACACCAGGTGTTCCGCCCGCCCCAGGACGCGCTCCTCGGACACGAATCCGCCGCCCGGAGCGCCGAGCAGCGCGCGCGAATCGGCCGATTCGGAGCGGTGATCACCCATCACCCACAACCTACCCTCCGGAACGGTGACGTCGAAGGGAGTCTCGCTGGGCGCGTCGCCGACGGAGACGTACGGCTCATCGAGGGTCTTTCCATTGACGCTCACCCGGCCATCCTCTCCGCAGCATTCGACCCGGTCGCCGCCGACGCCGATGACCCGCTTGACGTAGACGGTATCGGACCCGCGCAGCCCAAGCCACTGCCCCACCATCCCTGCGGCCTTCTGGGCGGTACTGCGCGGATCGCTGATCGGATCGAAGGACCCGCGGCCGTCAAAGACGATGACGTCGCCCCGCTGGATCGGCCGGTCGCCGAAGGCGCTCTTGCTGACGAGGATGCGGTCGCCCTGGCGCAGCAGGGGTTCCATCGAGGCCGACGGAATGAAGAACACGTCGATGACCAGCGCCCGCAGGACGGAGGTGAGCACGATTGCGAGAATCAGGACCGGTAGCACAAAACGCCAGCCCCACACAGGAGACCGGCGTTTTGTGTGCTCCCGGGCCGGAGGCCCGGGAGCTTTGTCTTTCCGCACCAAAAACGGGTTACTTGACCGTCTTGGGATCGCGCTTTTCCTTGATCTTGGCTGCCTTGCCGCGCAGATCGCGCATGTAGTACAGCTTGGCGCGGCGCACGTCACCCTTGGAGACGACCTCGATCTTGTCGAGGACCGGGGAGTGAACCGGGAAGGTACGCTCCACACCGACACCGAAGCTGACCTTGCGGACGGTGAAGGTTTCGCGGATGCCGTCACCCTGGCGTCCGAGCACGAAGCCCTTGAAGATCTGAACACGGGTGTTCTTGCCTTCAATGATGTTCACGTGGACGTTGATGGTGTCGCCGGCGCGGAAGTCCGGGATGTCGTTCCGGAGTGAACCGGCGTCGACCGAGTCGAGAATATGCATCTTTATACTCCTGGTGAACGCCACAGGTCATTCACGTTGGTCGCAGCGGTCAAGGCCGGTGAAGCAGGCAATTACCGCCGAAGAAAGTTAGCCGGCTGCACCGCTACCCGGGGCCGGCGTGCCGAGCTGTTGGCTGCGCTCCCCCTGTGGCAGGGGCGGGCCCAGCAGGCACAAGCCCCAATTATTCCATAGAGAACAGACAGGGGCTAATCTGCGGCGTCCGGGCGGGGAACGAGCCGCCCATCGACGATGTCGATGCCCGCCTTGGCCAGGGCGGCACGGTCGGCGGCGGTGAGCGAGGGGACGTCGATGGCGTCCAGCAGGTCCGGACGCCGGGCGGCGGTGCGGAGGAACTGCTCAGTGCGGCGGAACTCGGCGATCTTCGCGTGGTTGCCGCTGAGCAGCACGGGCGGGATGCCGCGGCCGCGCCAGAAGGAGGGCTTGGTGTAGACGGGGTATTCGAGCAGCCCGTCGGCATGGGACTCCTCGACGAGGGATTCGGGGTTGCCGACGACGCCGGGGATGAGGCGGCCGACGGCCTCGACCATGGCGAGCACCGCCACCTCTCCCCCGTTGAGGACGTAGTCGCCGAGGCTGACCGGCAGCACGTCGAAGGACTCCGACGCCCAGTCGAGCACGCGCTCGTCGATGCCTTCGTAGCGGCCGCAGGCGAAGACGAGGTGCTCGCGAGCGGCGAACTCGTGGGCCAGGGCCTGGTTGAACACCGTGCCGGCGGGTGAGGGCACCACCAGGAGGGGACGCGCGCCCGCGGGACTCTGCTCGGAGATCGAGAGAAGGGAAAGCGCCCAGGGTTCGGGCTTCATGACCATTCCGGCGCCGCCCCCGTACGGGGTGTCGTCAACCGTGCGGTGCTTGTCGACGGTGAAGTCCCGCAGGTCGTGGACGTGCACATCGAGCAGGCCGTCCTTCCGGGCCCTGCCGATCAGGGAGACATCGAGGGCCGCCAGATACTCCGGGAAAATCGTGACGACATCGACGCGCACTATCGGCCTTCCCCGGCCGCCCGGGTTGCACTGTCGGGCAGCTCACCGGCGTCGCTGGAGTCGCCGTCCAGCTCGTCCTCCCCGTCATCCGGCGCGGAGTTGGAGCCGGGCAGGTTCAGCTCGAACAGGCCGGCGGGAGGATTCACGGTGACGAACCCCTCCTCGGGGTTGACCTCGGGGACGATCTCCCCAACGAACGGAACGAGGACTTCGTGGCCGTCGGTGAGCTCGACGACGAGCAGGTCCTGGACGGTCATGGTGCGAAGTGCGGTCACCTTCCCGACGACGTTCCCCTCGTGGCGCACGTCGAGTCCGACGAGTTCGTGTTCGTACCAGGCGTCGTCGTCCTCATCGTCGGTGGTGTCGCTGTCGATGAAGAGGGTTCCGCCGCGGAGGGTCTCGGCCGTATTCCGGTCGGGCACCTGCTCGAAGGCGACGATGAGCGTGTCCTTATTCCAGCGGGCCTTGGCCACCGTCAGCTCCGGCAGCGCGATGCCCTCGGCGCGGAAGACCGCCCCGGGCTCGAAGCGGTCCTCGGGGGCGTCGGTGAACAGCTGGACGGTGACCTCACCCCGGATTCCGTGGGGCTTGCCGATCCTTGCGACGAGTACTTCCATGGTGCTGCTCCTGCGTTCCGGTGAGGGACATCGGGGAAAATTCTGCGGCGAAACGGGTTCGGCCCCACCACCATCAACTGGTGAGGGGCCGAACGGTAAAGCAGGGGTGCGGGCTCAGGCGTGCCGGCGGTCGGTGTCGACGACGTCGACCCGGACCGGCTCGCCGTCCGCAAGTGCTGAAACGACGGTGCGCAGGGCGCGTGCCGTGCGGCCCTGGCGGCCGATGACACGGCCCAGGTCCTCCTGGTGGACCCTCACTTCGAGGGTCTCGCCGCGGCGGTTGCTCTTTGCGGACACCTGGACGTCGTCCGGGTGATCCACGATGCCGCGGACGAGGTGGTCCAGCGCTTCAGCAAGCAACTTACTCGGCCTCGGGTGCTTCCGCGGCCTCGTCGGCCTTCTTAGCCTTGGGCGTGATGGCCTCGGGGACGATCACAGAACCCTTTTCGGGAGCAACGAATGCATCCTTGGGTGCCTTGGTCCGCAGAGTGCCTTCCTGGCCCTCCAGGCCCTTGAACTTCTGCCAGTCACCGGTGATCTTCAGCAGTGCCGAGACCTGCTCGGTCGGCTGGGCGCCGACGCCGAGCCAGTACTGCGCACGGTCGGAGTTGATCTCGATGAACGAGGGCTCCTCGGTGGGGTTGTACTTACCGATTTCCTCGAGGGCACGGCCATCACGCTTGGCGCGTGCATCCATGACGACGACACGGTAGAAAGGTGCGCGGATCTTGCCCATGCGCTTGAGGCGAATCTTTACGGCCACTTGTGTGGTCACTCCTTGATAATGAAAGGGGCGAACCCGTCATCCTGCTCCCGTGGGGCGGGCCATTCGGAGGGGTTCAAAGGACACAATTCACGCACAGAGAGAGGGGCTGCACGGATCGAGTACGAATCTATTGTGCCAGACGGTGGGGTGTTTGGGCGATTCCTGCGGCGGGCGCGCCCACGGCGACCCTAATGCTGTTGTTCCAGGGGTCGCGGAAGCGCAGTTCCGCCCCCGTCGAGTGCCGCTCGATGCCCGCGAACCGCAGCCGGTCGGCGAGTGCGTCGACGTCGTCGGCAGCCGACACGGTGATGAGGACCTCGCCGAGCCCGAGGGTGTCCTGCCGCGGCCCGGCCCCCCTGCTGTTCCAGACATTCATTGCCATGTGGTGGTGATAGCCGCCAGCGGATACGAAAAGGGCCTGCCCGTGCCAGCCCGCCGTGCGCTCGAAGCCGAGGGTGTCGACGTAGAAGGCCTGCGCAGTGTCGATGTCCCCGACCTGGAGGTGGACGTGCCCGACGCCGGCGCCGGCCTTCCGCAGGTCACCGACGGCCGATTCGGTCAGGTGGTTGGTGAGGTACTGAGCCGGCGGCAGGGCTCGATTGTCCATGACCACGCTCCGGGACGGGCCGGTGCCGGTCCACTGCCACGTCGTCCTCGGCTTGTCGAAGTACAGTTCGATCCCATTGCCTTCGGGGTCGGTGAAGTAGAACGCTTCGCTGACGAGGTGGTCGGCGCTTCCAACATACCGGCTGTCCGGGTGGCGTGCGGCGCTGGCCACTGTGGCCGCGAGGTCCGTCCGGCTGCCGAAGAGAAGCGCCGTATGGAACAGGCCCGCCTCGGTGGGCGCCGGAAGGCGGAGCCCGGCGGCCGGGGAAAGGTGGATCAGCGGGGTGGACCCGCGCCCCAGGTACAGCCCGGCCCCGTCACCGCCGTCGGGCCCGGCAAGCTGCTCGAGGCCAAGGGCGTCGGTGTAGTAGCGGGCCATGGCGTCCAGGTTGCCGACCTTGAGCGTAACGGTTGCCATTCCGGTGTCCGGCGGCAGCAGATCGATGGTCATGGTGTCCTCCTAGGTAAAGTCCTTATGGAGTTAACACTTGAAGCTTCAACTTATTCCCGGAGGGGCGGTGGTCAGGCAGCGGACGAGCGCAGAAAGTCCCGGACCACCCGGTCCCCTTCGTCGGTGTCGTGGGGGCGGTGGGCTCCGGGAGTGACGCGGTGCACGGCCCCGGTTCCCGCAAGGTAGCCCGCGACCTCCTCGTACAGCGGCTCCCAGCCCCCGGTCAGCACCAGGGTGGGCACGCCCGGGACGATGTGCAGGGGCGCGGTCCAGGGCGGGGCCTGCAGCCGCAGCCGCCGTGCGCTGCGGCGCTCGTCCTCCGTGGTGGGCTGCTCGGCCTCGGCCGCGTAGAGCAGCCGGACGAACTGCTGGAGGAACTGCTCGTCGGTGAGTTCACCGCGCTGCTCGAACAGGGGGGTGACGAGTTCGATGTGGGCTGCCGTGACGGGCAGGTCGGCGGTGAGTGACAGGCAGGCCGGTTCGATCAGGGTGAGCGAGAGGATCAGGTCGGGCCGCTCGACGGCGGTGATCATCGCCGAGATCGCGCCCTGGGAATGGGCCACCAGGTGGCCGCCGTCGCCGAGCGCCTCCGTGATGATGCGCTGGTCCTCGCCGTGGTCGGTCGGCAGCGGCTCGGCCTCGGCGTCGAAGCCGTGCCGGCGCAGGAACAGGCAGTCATAGCGAAGGGCCAGTCCGTGCTGCCGCGGCCAGGCGGCCGCTCCGAACGAGCCGCTGCCATGGACAAAGACAATGCGTTCCTGCGTCATGCTGCCAATCTGTTGCCTTCAGCCTGTGCCGCGGCCCGCCGGCGGTGCCGGCAGGCCGGGCCTGCGGGCCGGGTCGGGGTGCTACTTGCCGAGGAACTTCTCGAAGCCCTTGGGCAGGTTCAGCGACGCCGGGTCGAAGTCGCCGGCGTTTCCGAAGGCCGCACCGGTCGGTGCGGCGCTGCGGGCCGCGCTGCGCCGGGCCTCGGCTGCCGCAAGTTCCTGGGCGGCCTTCGCGGGGTTTCCCGAGCGGGCCTTCTTCTTGCCCTTGGCCGCGGCGGCCTTCTTGCGCTGGCCGCCGAACCCTCCTGGGCCGGCCATCCCGGGCATGCCCGGGATGCCGCCGCCGGAGGCCATCTTGCGCATCATCTTCTGGGCCTGCCCGAACCGCTCGAGCAGCCCATTGACCTCGGAGACGTGGACGCCCGAACCGCGGGCGATGCGCGCCCGGCGTGACCCGTTGATGATCTTGGGCGCGAGGCGCTCGTGCGGTGTCATGGAGCGGACGATCGCCTCGACCCGGTCGATCTCGCGCTCGTCGAAGTTTTCGAGCTGCTCGCGCATGCCGGCGGCGCCGGGCATCATCATGAGCATCTTCTTCATCGAGCCCATGTTGCGGATCTGCTGCATCTGGGCGAGGAAGTCGTCGAGGGTGAAGTCCTCCTGGTCGGCGAACTTCTGCGCCATCCGCGCCGCTTCGTCCTTGTCCCACGACTGCTCGGCCTGCTCGATCAGGGTCAGGATGTCGCCCATGTCGAGGATGCGCGAGGCCATGCGGTCGGGGTGGAACAGCTCGAAGTCCCCGAGGCCCTCGCCGGTGGAGGCGAACATGACGGGCTTGCCCGTGACCGAGGCGACGGAGAGGGCGGCACCGCCGCGTGCGTCGCCGTCGAGCTTGGTCAGCACGACGCCGGTGAAGTTGACGCCTTCGTCGAACGCGAGCGCGGTGTTCACCGCGTCCTGGCCGATCATGGCGTCGATGACGAAGAGCACCTCGTCGGGGCTGATCGCGGCGCGGATGTCCGCGGCCTGCTGCATCAGTTCGGCGTCGACGCCGAGCCGTCCGGCGGTGTCAACGATGACGACGTCGTGGAGCTTGGTGCGGGCCTCGGCCACGCCCTGGCGGGCGACGGCGACGGGGTCCCCCGTGGCGGCCTCGAATTCGGAGCTGACCCCCGGGTGCGGTGCGTACACCGGGACGCCGGCGCGCTCTCCGTTGACCTGGAGCTGGCGCACGGCATTCGGGCGCTGCAGGTCGGCGGCCACCAGGAGGGGGCTGTGGCCCTGGCCCTTGAGCCACTTGGAGAGCTTTCCGGCCAGCGTGGTCTTACCTGCGCCCTGCAGACCGGCGAGCATGATCACCGTCGGCGGCGTCTTGGCCAGCCGGATCCGGCGGGTCTCCCCGCCGAGGATGCCCACGAGTTCCTCGTTGACGATCTTCACGACCTGCTGGCCCGGGTTCAGGGCCTGCGACACCTCGAGCCCGAGCGCGCGCTCCTTGACGCTTGCGGTGAAGGCCCGCACCACGGGAACGGCGACGTCGGCGTCAAGCAGGGCACGGCGGATTTCCCGGACCGTCGCGTCGATGTCAGCTTCGGTCAGGCGCCCCTTGCCGCGGAGATTCTTGAACGTCGCGGTCAACCGGTCGGAGAGTGAATTGAACACAGGCCGTGAACTACTTTCATCGGAGGTTGGAAAGACTCAACCTCAAGGGTACCAAGGAGGCTGCGGGAGCGGGTCCGCCGGGCGCCCGACCGCAAGACATGAGCGCCCGAAAGTGGCAGGGTGTAGGGGTGAATACTTCTTCCCTTACAGAACCCGGAACGGTTGCCGCCACGGCCGATAAGCGCGTCCGGACGCTCCTGATCCTCGGTGCCTCCGGTGACCTCACCGGCAGGCTCCTGCTGCCCGGACTCGCCCGGCTGATCCGTACCGGCCGGGCCAAGGGGCTCTCCCTCGTCGGGGCCGGGTCGGATCCCTGGGACGACGAAAAGTGGCGCGCCCGGATCGACGAGTCCTTCGCTGCGGCGATTGAGACCAGCGGTGAGCAAGGCAGGCGGGCCCTGCAGGAGGTGCGGGACACCAGCACCTACCACCACGTCGACGTCACGGCCGGAGGGGTGCTCACTGAGCTCGTCGCCTCCCTCGAAGGTCCCGTCGCGATCTACTTCGCCCTTCCCCCGACGGTGAGCCAGCTGGCCTGCACCGCCGCCGCCCCGTTCGGCCTTCCGGCCGACACGCGGCTGGTGATGGAGAAGCCGTTCGGCACCGACCGTGAGTCGGCCCACCAGCTCAACCTCGGCCTCGCCAGGCTGGTCCCGGAGCACAACATCCACCGGGTCGACCACTTCCTCGGCAAGGCCACCGTGTTCAACATCCTGGGCATGCGCTTCGCCAACCGGATCCTCGAGCCGGTCTGGAACAACCTCCACATCGACAAGGTCGAGGTGATCTTCGACGAGGACCTGGCGCTTGAGAACCGTGCCCGCTATTACGACCGCGCCGGTGCGCTGCGCGACATGATCCAGAGCCACCTGCTCCACGTCATGGCACTGCTGGCCCTCAACGCCCCCTCCACACTTCACGAGCGCGACCTCCGCGACCACATCGGTTCGGTGCTCCGCGCCAGCTCGATCGACGTCAGTGTTCCGGGCAGCAGCCGCCGCGCACGGTACACCGCCGGCAGCATCAAGGGCCGTGAGGTGCCCGACTACACCGCGGAGCCCGGCGTCGACAGCTCCCTGGGCACCGAGACCCTCGCCGAGGTGACCGTCTCCATCAACAACGACCGCTGGGCGGGCGTGCCGTTCATCCTCCGGTCCGGCAAGGCCCTCGGAGTGAAGCGCAAGGAGGCCCTCATCACCTTCAAACCGGTGAACCACCTGCCCGACGGTTTCACCGGGATGGATACCCCGACGCGCCTGCGGATCGGCTTCGGCCCGGACACGCTTCAGCTTGACCTCGACGTCAACGGCCCCGGCGACATGTTCTCCCTCGACCGCGCGACCCTGACGGCCGAACTGAACGCCACGGACCTGCTGCCGTACGGCGAAGTCCTTGACGGGGTCCTCTCCGGCGACCCGACGCTGTCGGTGCGCAGCGACATCGCCGAGGACTGCTGGCGCATCGTCGAGCCGGTGCTTGCGGCGTGGGCCGCCGGTGAGGTGCCCCTCGAGGAGTACCCCGCCGGATCCCAGGGCCCGACGTTGTGGGAGACCTCGACGCTGGACACTCCGCTGCCGGGCGCCTGACGGCGGGGACTCCCCCGACCGGCTGACCGCCGGCCCGCCCAGGCGGGCCGGCCCACATCGCCACAGACGAGAGGTCGCCGCAGACAAAAGGAGGCACCCCCGGCCGGGGGTGCCTCCTTTTTGATGCCGTTTGCCTGAACGCGTGCCGGTTGACGGCGGAGGGTTCAGAGCGCGGCCTCGCCGCGCTCCCCCGTGCGGACGCGGACGGCGTCCTCGACCGGGATGACCCAGACCTTGCCGTCGCCGGCGCTTCCGGTGTTGGCGGTGGAGACGAGGACGTCGACGATGTCGCGGACCCACTCGTCAGAGACGAGCACCTCGACCCGCGCCTTGGGCAGCAGGTCCACCGTGTACTCCGCACCCCGGTAGACCTCGGTGTGCCCGCGCTGCCTGCCGTAGCCGCTGGCCTGGCTGACGGTCAGGCCCTGCACGCCGTACGTCTCAAGGGCGCCGCGCACATTGTCGAGTTTGTCCGGTCGGACAATCGCTGTCACCAGTTTCATGAGTTCACGCTCTCCGTCTGCTCGATGGTCTTCCTGTCACGGAACTGGTCGGCGAACGGGTGGAAGGACCCGCCGACGCCGAGGCCGCCGAACTCGTAGGCCGTCTCCGCGTGCTCGGACAGGTCGACGCCGGCCACCTCGTTGTCGGAGGTGATGCGGAAGCCGATGGTCCGGTGGATGGCCAGGCCGATCAGTGCGGTCATGACGGCCGACAGCGTGATGGCGACGAGGACCGAGACGAGCTGCGCGACGAGCTGCGCAGCCCCGCCTCCGTAGAACAGGCCGCCGCCGGCGCCGTCCACCGGAAGGGCGATGAAGCCGAGGGCCAGGGTGCCGGTGACGCCGGCCACCAGGTGCACCGCGACCACGTCCAGGGAATCGTCGAAGCCAAGGCGGTACTTGATGCCCACGGCGAGCGCACACAGCAACCCTGCGACGAGGCCGAGGCAGACCGCGCCGATCGGGCTCACGTTGGCGCAGGCGGGGGTGATGGCGACAAGGCCCGCCACAATGCCTGAGGCGGCACCAAGGGAGGTGGGCCGTCCGTCGCGGAAGCGTTCGGTGACGAGCCAGCCGACCATTGCGGCGGCCGGGGCGGCCATCGTGTTGATCCAGATCAGCCCGGCCTCCTCGGCCGTTGACGCCGCGCCGCCGTTGAAGCCGAACCAGCCGAACCACAGGAGGGCGGCGCCGAGCATCACCAGGGGGATGTTGTGGGGGCGCTGCGCTGGGTCCTTGCCGAAGCCCTGGCGCTTGCCCAGGATCACGGCGAGCACCAGCGCCGCGACGCCTGCGCTGATATGCACCACGGTGCCGCCGGCGAAGTCGATCGCCTCGCCCACGGCGCCGCCGATGAGGCCGTCGGCGCTCAGGAGACCGCCGCCCCACACCATGAAGGCCAGCGGGCAGTAGACAAGGGTGACCCAGATGGGGACGAACAGCGACCACGCGCCGAACTTCGCCCGGTCGGCGATCGCGCCGCTGATCAGGGCGACGGTGATGATCGCGAACGTCACACCGTAGCCGGCGCCGATCAGGTCCTCGGTGCCGATCAGTTCCTGAAGCCCGAACGAGGCGAAGGGATTCCCGAAGAGCTGGGCCACTCCGTCCCCGCCGGTCATTGAGTAGCCCCACAACACCCAGACGATTCCCACGAGGCCCACCGCGATGAAGCTCATCATCATCATGTTCAGGGCGGCCTTCGCGCGGGTCATGCCGCCGTAGAAGAAGGCTAGACCCGGCGTCATAAGCAGTACCAGGGCGGCCGAAACCATGACCCAGACGTGACCTGCTGTCAGATCCATATTCACGTCCTCTCAGAGGTGGCGGGCACTTCCCGCTCCTCAAGAGTGACGTGCCGGTGTTTCCGGGCATGAGGGTTTAGGTTTCGCGCAGGTTACTGGTTCCGCGCTCACGTAAAAGGGCGGTGACGGCCGTGTTTCGGCGGTGTTTCCCACCGCACCACGGACCGTCCCGCCCCTGTGCCCGGCCGCGCTCCCCGAAGCCGGGGAGCGCCGCCCGGCGTTAGTTGAGGAGGGCGTCCACGAAGCTCTCGGCCTCGAAGGGCGCCAGGTCGTCGGCACCCTCGCCGAGGCCCACCAGCTTCACGGGCACGCCAAGGCTGCGCTGGATGGCGACGACGATGCCGCCCTTGGCGGTGCCGTCGAGCTTGGTGAGGACGATGCCGGTGACATTGACGACCTCGGAGAACACCTTCGCCTGGTTGAGCCCGTTCTGACCGGTGGTGGCGTCAAGGACGAGGAGCACCTCATCGACGGTGCCCTGCTTCTCGATGACCCGCTTGACCTTCCCGAGTTCGTCCATCAGGCCGACCTTGTTCTGCAGGCGTCCGGCGGTGTCGATCATCACGACATCGACCTCCTGGTCGATCCCGGCCTTGACCGCCTCGAAGGCGACCGAGGCGGGGTCGGCGCCGTCGATGTCGGACTTCACGGTGGGCACCCCGACGCGCTGGCCCCAGGTGGCAAGCTGCTCGGCGGCGGCGGCGCGGAACGTGTCGGCCGCGCCGAGGAGCACGTCCTTGTCCTCGGCGACGAGCACCCGGGCAAGCTTGCCCACGGTCGTGGTCTTGCCCACACCGTTCACGCCCACGACGAGGACGATGGCGGGGCGGTCGAGGTGGCGTTCGGTCGCCAGCGACCGGTCCATGGTGGGGTCGACGAGCTTGATGAGCTCCTCGCGGAGCATCGCCTTGACCTCTTCGGGGCTTCGGCTGCCCGAGACCTTGACCCGGGCGCGCAGTGCGTCGACCAGCTCGGTGGTGGGCTCGGTGCCGAGGTCGGCCAGCAGGAGGGTCTCCTCCACCTCATCCCAGACGTCCTCGTCGATCTTGTCCCGGGACAGCAGCGCGAGCAGACCCTTGCCCAGGGCGGTGTTGGAGCGCACCAGCCGGGCGCGCAGCCGGGCGAGCCTGCCCTGCACCGGCTCCGGCCGCTCGGTGGTCGGCAGCTCGGTGACGGCCTCGTCGAGTCCGCTGAGATCGTCGGGGACGACGACGCCCGGGGTGGTCGCCAGCTCGCCGTCGACAAGGTCGACGGAGGTCGCCCCGTGAACATTGAGACCGCCCCTGTCATCGGCATCCCGAATCGTCGGGTAGGCCCCGGGAGGCGTGCGGCGCCCCTTGAGCAGCAGGACGGCGGCGGAGCCGACGACCGCGATGGCGATCACGAAAAAGATTACGATCTGGAGAGTCTCATTCACTGTTCCAGCTTCTCACACGAGGCGATTGAGCATCCGGCCGCCTGCAGTGGAAGACTTCTTCTTACTATGGTTCGAAATCCCCAGCGCTCCGCCCTTCGCAGGCTGCTTCCGTTCCCTCCGGCCGGCCGGCCCATCCGCAAGGAGCAGGAGCGGATTCCGCGTGAGATCAAGGTGCTGATCGCCTCGGCGTTCGTCATCGCCATCGGCTTCGGGCTCGTCGCCCCGGTGCTCCCCCAGTTCGCACAGAGCTTCGACGTGGGAGTGACCGCCTCCTCGGTGATTGTCAGCGCCTTCGCCTTCACCCGGCTCATCTTCGCCCCGGCCGGCGGGCGGCTGATCGAGCGCCTGGGCGAGCGGCCGGTGTACGTGGTGGGTCTGCTGATCGTGGCGCTCTCGACGGCGGCGTGCGCCTTCGCGGAGAACTACTGGCAGCTGCTGATCTTCCGGGGGCTCGGCGGTATCGGCTCGACGATGTTCACGGTCTCCGCGCTGGGCCTGATCGTCCGCCTGGCGCCGGCCGGAATCCGGGGCCGGATCTCGAGCGCCTATGCGTCGGCCTTCCTGCTCGGCAGCATCGGCGGCCCGATCCTCGGCGGGCTGCTGGCCGGCTTCGGGCTGCGGGTTCCCTTCCTTGTCTATGCGGGGGCGTTGCTGATCGCTTCCGCCGTCGTGTTCTTCCAGCTCAAGGACACCCGGCTCGGGGACCGGCGGGCCGGAGCCGCCCAGTCGGTGCTCACGGTGAGGGAAGCCCTCAAGGACTCGGCGTACCGGGCGTCGCTGCTGTCGAGCTTCGCCAACGGCTGGTCCTCCTTCGGCGTGCGGCTGGCCCTGGTGCCGCTGTTCGCCACCGTCGTGCTTGACGCCGGCCCCGGCATTGCGGGCATCTCGCTGGCGTTCTTCGCCGGAGGGACGGCCCTGGCCCTGACGGTGTCCGGCCGCCTCGCCGACACCTGGGGGCGCCGTCCGATGCTCCTCATCGGACTGGCCGTCAACGGCCTTGCCATGGCCGCCCTCGGGTTCGCCGGAGACGTTCCGGTCTTCCTCGCTATCTGTGTCATCGGCGGCGTGGGGGCCGGCATCCTCAACCCGGCCCAGCAGGCCGTGGTGGCCGACGTCGTCGGCAGCGAGCGCAGCGGCGGCAAGGTCCTTGCGGTCTTCCAGATGGCCAGCGACACCGGTGCCATCTTCGGCCCCATCCTCGCCGGGATCATCATCGACCAGCTCCCCTCCGGGTCGTTCGCGCTGGCGTTCGTGGTGACCGGGGCGCTGACCATGGCGGCCTTCGTGCTGTGGCTCGGCTCCCGGGAGACGCTCCCCACCCGCGGCAAGGCCGCACCGCCTACGAAGGCCTGACGGCTCAGGCGCCCACCAGCCGCTGGCTGATCACCGCCGAGACGCCGTCTCCGCGCATCGACACCCCGTAGAGGGCGTCGGCGACCTCCATGGTGCGCTTCTGGTGGGTGATGATGATGAGCTGGCTCGACTCCCGGAGCTCCTCGAAGATGGAGAGCAGCCGGCCCAGGTTCGTGTCGTCAAGGGCGGCCTCCACCTCGTCCATCACGTAGAACGGGGAGGGCCGGGCCTTGAAGATCGCCACCAGCAGGGCGACGGCGGTCAGCGAGCGCTCACCGCCGGAGAGCAGCGACAGCCGCTTGATGCGCTTACCGGCGGGCCGGGCCTCCACCTCGATCCCGGTGGCGAGCATGTCCTCGGGGTCGGTCAGCACCAGCCGTCCCTCGCCGCCGGGGAAGAGCCGCCCGAAGACGTGCTCAAACTGGACGGCGGTGTCGCGGTACGCGGCGGTGAAGACCTGCTCCACCCGCTCGTCGACCTCGCGGATGATGTCGAGGAGGTCCTTGCGCGTGGCCTTGAGGTCTCCCAGCTGCGTGCTGAGGAAGGTATGGCGTTCCTCGAGGGCGGCGAACTCCTCGAGCGCGAGCGGGTTGACCTTCCCGAGGGCGGCCAGGTCACGCTCGGCGCGCCGGAGCCGCTTCTCCTGCTCGGCCCGCACGAAGGGCACGCCCTCGGCGATGACGCGGCCGTCGTCGTCCACCGGGAGCCGCAGGTCGGCCCACTTGTCCTCCGACGCCGTGGCCGAGGGGACGGGCAGGTGCGGCCCGTATTCGGCCGTGAGGTGTTCGGGGGTGAGCCCGAGCTCTTCGACCGAACGGTTCTCCAGTGCCTCGATGCGCAGGCGCTGGCCGGCCCGGACCAGTTCGTCGCGGTGCAGGGCGTCGGTCAGGCGGGCCAGTTCGGCCACCAGCGCCTCATGAGCCGCCCGGGCCTGGCCCAGCTGGGCTTCGGCGTCGGCCGCGCGCCGCTCGGCGGCCGCCCGGAGCCCTTCCGCGGCGGCGATCGACGCGGCGATAAACTCGAGCACCGTGCCCGCCGCGGCAGCGACGGCCCGGGCGCGGGCTGCCTGCGCCTGCCGGATGCGGGCCCGCTCGGCCGCCTGCAGGCGCGCCTGCCGTTCGCTGGCCGCGGCGCGCTCCAGGGAGGCGGCCCGGTTGGCGAGCGCGTGGAGCTGCTCCTCGGCGCTCCTCAGCGTGAGCCGGGCGTCCATCTCGGACTGGCGTGCGGCTCCGGCGGCGGCCGAGAGCCGGTCCCGCACCTCGGTCGAGGGGTCCGGGTCGTCCGGCAGCTCCTGGACCGCGGAGAGCCGCTCTTCGGCGTCCTTGAGCTTGGTCCGCTCGAGTTCGAGCGTTCCCTCGGCGGTTTGGGCGAGCCTCCGGAGACGGTCGGCCTCCCCACCGGCGGAGCGCACGGCGGAACCGAGCTGCCCAAGTTTCTCCTCGACGGCCGAGAGGCGCGCGTCGGACTCGTGGAGCTTCTCCAGCGCCGCCGCGGCGCGTTCCGCGGCGAGCTGTTTCTGCGCGGCCGCGTCGGCGAGCCGGCGCGTGATGTCCTCCGCCTGGGCTGAGGCGTGCTCCAGCCGCCGGGTCGTCTCCTCGACGGCCGCCTGGATCTCCAGCAGGCTCGGAGCTCCGGGCGAACCGCCCCGGGCCGTGGAGGCCGACACGGTGTCGCCGTCCCGGGTGACAGCTGTCAGGCCCGGCTGGCGCTGCACGGCCGCGTGCGCCGCATCGAGGTCCTCGACGACGACGACCCCGTCCAGCACCGCCGCGAGCGAGTGCCGCAGGGCCGGGCCGGTGGAGAGGAGATCCAGGACATACCGCGCACCGGCCGGCGGGGCGACGGTTGGTCCGGCCGTCGAGCCGGCCTCCGCGCCGGTGCCCGTCGATTCGGAATTGGAGGGCAGGGCCGCATTCCCGCCGGAGCCTGCCGGACCCGCGACGACGACGGCCACCTGCCCGGCGTCGTCCTCCTTCATCCGGCGCAGCGCCGCCACGGCGGTGCCCGCATCGGCAACGGAGACGGCGTCGGTGAGGCCCGCGAGGGCCGCGGCGACGGCGGTTTCGTACCCCGGCTCGACCCGGATCAGTCCGGCGAGCGGCTCTCCAACCCCGGGAATCCCGGCAGCCAAAAGCGCCTGTGAGCCGTCCCGCTGCCGCAGACCCTCCAGCTGCACCCCGCGGCGTGCAGCCAGGGCGTCCCGCTCGCGCTCGGCTGCGCGGCCGATTTCGTCGAGGGCCGTTGTGATCCCGGCGAGCCGTTCGAGCTCGGCCTGGGCCTCTTCGTAGGCTGCATCCAGGCCCTCCTCACCGTCAACGGCGCCGGCCACCTGCTCTTCGAGGGCGGCAAACTCACGTTCGGCTGCTTCCTGCCGCGCCAGCGCCTCGGAGATGGAGCCGCCGAGGCGGCCCAGTTCGGCCTCGACGGATTCGACGCGAGACCGGGCCGCTCCCACCTGGCCTGCGAGGCGTGCCACCCCTTCGCGGCGGTCGGCTGCGGCGCGCAGCAGCGCAGTCAGGCGCTTCTCCTCGGCCGCGGCGGCCTCCTCCGCCTCGGCCCGGCCGACGATGGCCGATTCGAGTTCCTGGGCGTTCTCCAGGATCTGGTCCTTGAGCTCCTCCTCCTCGACCCGGAGCCTGCGGGCCTGCCGGTCGAGTTCGTCGGGGTCCCTGCCCCGGTCGGGTGCGGCGGCCGGCACGCCGAGCAGCTTGGAGCGTTCGGCGGCGAGTGCCTGAAGCGACCGGTACCGCTCGGCGACGGCCGTGAGCCGGTACCAGTCGTCCCGCGCCCGGGTCAGGGCCGGTGCGGCCTCGGCGGCGAGCCGCTCAAGTCCGCCCTGGCGTGCCCGCTGCGCCTCGAGGAGGGCTTCGACCTCGGCGTGCCGCTGGCGTGCCGCCGTTTCGTCGGCCGCCTCCCGGGCGAGTGCCTCCTGCAGCCCGACCAGTTCGTCGGCGAGCAGCCGCGCCCGCGCGTCGCGGACCTCGAACTGCACCTGCTGGGCCCGGCGGGCCACCTCGGCCTGCTTGCCCAGCGGCGTCAGCTGCCGGCGCAGCTCAGCCGTCAGGTCGGTCAGGCGCGCGAGGTTCGCTTCCATCGACTCGAGCTTCCGCACGGTCTTCTCGCGGCGGCGGCGGTGCTTGAGGATGCCCGCCGCCTCCTCGATGAAGCCCCGGCGTTCCTCGGGGGTTGCGTGGAGGACCCTATCGAGCTGACCCTGGCCGACAATGACGTGCATTTCCCGGCCCAGACCCGAATCAGACAAAAGCTCCTGAATGTCAAGTAACCGGCAATTCCTGCCATTGATCGCGTATTCCGATCCGCCCGAGCGGAAAAGCGTACGGGAAATGGTCACCTCGGAATATTCGATCGGCAGTGCGCCGTCGGCGTTGTCGATGGTGAGGGTCACCTGTGCCCGGCCCAGCGGCGGCCGCCCGGCCGTGCCCGCGAAGATGACGTCCTCCATCTTGCCGCCGCGCAGGGTTTTGGCGCCCTGTTCGCCCATCACCCACGCCAGCGCGTCCACGACATTCGACTTGCCGGATCCGTTGGGTCCGACGACCGCCGTGACGCCCGGCTCGAAGTCGAACGTCGTCGCTGATGCGAACGACTTGAAGCCTCGCACGGTTAGACTCTTCAAATGCACAGTGGTCAGGTTCTCCAAAGGGGGCGGGTCTTCCCAATCTACTGTGTGTAGCACGGTTCGACGCGCATCCGCCGCGACCGTGTGCGGACAAAAAAGGAACCACTTGGAGGAATACCAAGTAGGCTTTCCAAAGGTTCGGAAGCATCCCAAGGCGCCCCGGCACGACTTCCAAGGTGGTATTTTCCCCTTGGATCGGGGCGTTCATCAGTTGACGAGGCAGGAAATTTGACCGGTAACGCGACGTTTCGACATGAAAATACGGCTCTGCTCGCCGTCACGAGCGTGGAGGCGCCGGTAGTCGTCAGTTCCGCGGAATTCGACGAGCGGCTCGCCCCGAGCCTGAAACGCCTTCGACTCTCCAAGAGACTTCTTGAGCGGGTAGCCGGCGTCACCGAACGCCGCTGGTGGTCCCCGGGCACCTCCTTTGACGACGCCGCCATCGAGGCGGGCGCGAAGGCCCTGGCGGAGGCGGGCATCGAACCCGGCGAGGTGGGGCTGCTCATCAACACCTCGGTCACCCGGCGGAACCTTGAGCCCTCGGTCGCAGTGAAGATCCACCACTCCCTCGGGCTTCCCTCCTCCGCGATGAACTTTGACCTTGCCAACGCCTGCCTCGGCTTCGTCAACGGCATGACCCTGGCCGCCAACATGATCGACTCGGGCCAGATCAAGTACGCCCTGATCGTGGCCGGCGAGGACGCCCAGGGCACCCAGGAGGCGACGTTCAACCGGCTGAACCGGCCCACCTCCACGCGGGAGGACTTCCTCAGCGAGTTCGCCACCCTGACCCTCGGCTCCGGGGCGGCAGCGGCCGTGATCGGCCCGGCCGACCTGCACCCGGGCTCCCACCGCATCCTGGGCGGCGTTTCCCGGGCCGGGACCCAGCACCACGAACTGTGCGTCGGCGGGGTCGACGGCATGTACACCGACACGAAGGGACTGCTCGACGGCGGGCTCGAACTGGTGGTCGACGCCTGGCACGAAGCGCAGACGGACGGGTGGAAGTGGGACTCGATGGACCGCTACGTCACCCACCAGGTCTCCAACTCCTACACGAACGCCATCATCAAGGCCGTGAACCTGGTGCGCGAGCGGGTGCCCATTACCTTCCCCCGCTGGGGCAACGTGGGGCCCGCGTCCCTGCCGATGACTCTGGCGCAGGAAAGCCAGTCCCTCAACGCCGGGGACCGGGTGCTGTGCCTCGGTGTGGGCTCAGGGCTCAACACCTCGATGATGGAGATTGCGTGGTAGCTCTCCCCGGCGTTGACCCCTCGTGGTCGGCGTATCTCGACGTGCCCTCGTCGGCTCCCGCCGACAACCCCGGAACTATCCGCACCTGGCACTACCTCGACAATGCCGCGGCCCTCCGGGAGTCCGGCACCGAGGTCCGCGGAACCCTGCTGTGCGTCCACGGCAATCCCACCTGGTCCTACCTGTGGCGCACGCTGCTGCCCGCCGGAACGCAGGCCGGCTGGCGCGTCGTCGCCGTTGACCAACTCAATATGGGCTTCTCCCAGCGCACCGGGGTCTTCCGGCGCCTCGCCGACCGCGTCACCGACCTCGAGGATTTCGCCGCCGCCGCCGACCTGCGCGGCCCCCTGGTCACCGTCGGACACGACTGGGGCGGCGTCGTCAGCCTCGGCTTCGCCCACCGCAACCGGTCCCGCCTGGCCGGGGTGGTCCTCACGAACACCGCGGTGCACCAGGACCCGTCCCGGCCCCTGCCCGCTCCCCTGCGCCTGGCCCTGCTTCCCCCGGTGCGCCGGACCGGAACGCAGACGACCACGGCGTTCCTCGACATCACCCACGCCCTGGCCCGGCCGAAGCTCGCCCCTGAGGTCCGGGACGCCTTCCGCGCGCCCTACCGCACCGTGGAATCACGGAAGGGCATCGCGGACTTCGTCGCCGACATTCCCCGCGATCAATCCCACCCGAGCTTTCCGGCCCTGACGGAGATCGCCGAGGGGATCCGGACCCTGGACGTTCCCTCACTGCTCCTGTGGGGTCCTCACGATCCGGTCTTCACGGAGACCTACCTCGAAGACCTCACCCGCAGGCTGCCGCACGCCGACGTCCACCGCTTCGAGGACGCCGGCCACCTCGTCCAGGAGGACGCCGACGTCGCCGGGACTCTCTTCTCCTGGCTCAGGCGCCGGGACGTGGCGGCGGACAACACCGGACGCGCAGGGGCAACTTCCGACGCGGGCAAGGTTTCCGGTTCCGCCGACGCCGCTGACCGCGCCTTCACTCCCCTGGAAACCCGCCTCACCGAAGCCGCGGCCGCAGACGGTTCGTCGCTCGCCGTGGCCGAGATGGACGCCGGCCGCGTGCGCCGATCGCTGAGCTGGGCCGGGCTGGAGGCCGACATCGCCGCCGTCGCCGCAGGGCTCACCCGCTCCGGCCTGGGCGCCGGAAGCAGGATCAGCCTGATGGTTCCGCCCGGGGTTGACCTCACCGTCCTGATCTACGCCTGCCTGCGGATCGGCGCAGTGATCGTGGTCGCCGATGCGGGACTCGGCGCCCGCGGGCTCTCCCGCGCCGTGCGCGGCAGCGCGCCGGACGCCGTCATCGGCATCGAGCGCGCCCTCGCGGCCGCCCGGATCTTCGGCTGGCCCGGACGCCGGATCAGCGTCGAGGAGCTCGATCCTGCCCGGCGCCGGCTGCTGGCCGTCGATACCTCGCTGGCCGAGCTGCGCACACCGGCTGGCGCCCCGGCCGGCCTCCGCCCGCCGCCGCATCCCGACGCCGACGCGGCCATCCTCTTCACCTCCGGCTCCACCGGACCCGCGAAGGGCGTCGTGTACACGCACCGGCAGCTCTCCGCCATGCGGGACGCGGTGGCCGAGACCTTCGGCATCCATCCGGGAGGTGCCCTCGTTGCGGGCTTCGCGCCGTTCGCCCTGCTCGGGCCGGCCCTCGGAGTGGCGTCAGTGACCCCCGACATGGACGTGACAGCGCCGCGGACCCTCACCGCGGCGGCGCTTGCCGACGCGGTGGCCGCCGTCGACGCCACAGCGGTCTTCGCCTCACCCGCCGCCCTGCGCAACGTGCTGGCGACCGAAACGGACCTTTCCGCCGACGGCCGGACCGCCCTGCAGCGGGTGGGCCTGCTTTTGTCCGCGGGTGCGCCGATCCCGGCTCCCCTGCTCGAACGCGTCCAGGCCCTGCTGCCCGACGCGGCACTCCACACTCCCTACGGCATGACGGAGGCGCTGCCGGTCACCGACGTCGACCTGCCCTCGATCCGCAAGGCGGCCAAGGATGCCGCCGCAGGTCTCCCCGGCGCCGGAAACGGCGTCTGCGTAGGCACCGCCGTGCATGGGGCCCGGGTGGCCGTCAGCCCGCTCGGCCCCGACGGGTCCGCCGACGGAGAGCCGACGACGGAGGCCGGTGTGAGCGGGGAAATCCTCGTCGACGCACCCCACGTCAAGGACCGCTACCACCGGTTGTGGCGCACTGAGGCCGAATCGGCCCGCACGGCGCCCTGGCACCGCACCGGCGACGTCGGCCACTTCGACGCGGCCGGGCGCCTATGGGTGGAGGGCCGCCTCGGCCACATCATCACGGCCCCCGGAGGAGTCCTCACCCCCGTCGGCGTCGAACACGCGATCGAGGAGGTCGACGGGGTGCGCCTCGCCGCCGTCGTCGGCGTCGGGCCGGCAGGAACCCAGGCCGTTGTCGGAGTTGTCGAGACCGACCCGCCGGTCCGGCGGAACCGTCCGGGGCTGGCCGAAGCCGGGCTTGCAGACGGCGTCCGGGCCGCGGCCTCCGCCGCGGGAACCAAGCTCGCCGCAGTCCTCACCGTGCCGGCCCTGCCCGTGGACATCCGGCACAACTCGAAGCTCGACCGGGCCCGGATCGCCGCCTGGGCGGAGCAGACCCTGTCCGGCGGCCGCGTCCGCTCGCCATGACCGTCCTGGTCACCGGGGCCAGCGGCCTCCTTGGCGGTGCGGTGGCCGCCCTGCTTCGAGCACAGGGAACGCCGGTGCGCACGTTCCAACGCCGGCCCTCGGGCGTGCCCGGGGCCCAGGATGAACTGGGTTCCCTCACCGACCCTGCGGCCCTCGCCCGGGCCACCGCCGGCGTCGACGCGGTCATCCACCTTGCTGCCAAGGTCTCCTTCACCGGGAGCCCGGCCGACTTCGAGGCCGTCAATGTCGAAGGGACCCGGGCGCTCCTTGCGGCTGCGCAGGACGCGGGCGTGCCCGATGTGGTTTTTGTCTCCTCGCCCTCGGTGGCGGCGGACGGCACCTCATATGCCGGGGCAGGCGCCGCCCCAGCCGCTCCCGAGCGCGCGCGGGGCGACTACGCGCGGACGAAGGGCCTTGCGGAACTGATTGCGCTGGGCGAATCGGAGCCGGGCTTCCGGGTCGCCGCCATCCGCCCCCACATCGTCTGGGGGCCAGGAGACACCCAGCTCGTCGAGCGCGTGCTGGCCCGGGCCAAGGCGGGCCGCCTTCCCGTCCTCGACCAGGGCACGGCGCTGGTGGACACAACCTACGTGGACAACGCCGCCGCGGCCATCGTTGCGGCGCTGCGCCGGATCGAGCACGTGCAGGGCAGGGCGCTGGTCGTGACCAACGGCGAGCCGCGGCCGATCGGTGAGATGATCGCCGGAATCTGCAGAGCCGGCGGCGTACGGCCGCCGAGGTGGAGTGTGCCCGGGGCCGTGGCCCGGACGGCGGGCTCGGTTGTCGAAAGGGTGTGGCGGCGCTCCGGGTCCACCCACGAACCCCCCATGACCCGTTTCCTCGCTGAACAGCTCTCGACGGCTCACTGGTATGACCAGCGGCAGACCCGCGAGCTGCTCGCCTGGGTCCCCGAGGTGTCGATCGACGAGGGCCTCGCGCGTCTGGCCGCCCACTACCGGGCACCGGGGCCCCGCTTCTGAACCTGCAGTCCCGACCGTGCCTACCGACCACGCCCCGTCCGCGGGATGCGCGGCGGGAGTCCGGACACGTCGGTCGAAAACAAAAAAGGCCGGTACCCCTTTCGGGGCACCGGCCTTTTGCGTGCTGAGAACAGCGGGGTATTAGCCGGCGGTGTAGTAACCGTCGACCGACATGGCGCTCACATCGTGGACGAGGGTGCCCTGCGAGGGGTTCAGCGCGCTGACCATCTTGCCGTTGCCGAGGTAGATGCCGACGTGGCTTCCACCGTTCTGGCTGACCAGGTCGCCCGGCTGCGGGTTGCCGGTCGGGGTCAGGGCGGCGAACTGCGACCAGGTGGTGCGGGGCAGGTCGATGCCGTGCTGGGCGTAGACCCACTGGACGAAGCCGGAGCAGTCCCAGCCACCGAAACCGGTGCCACCGAAGACGTAGCCGGAACCAATGCCCTGCAGGGCGGTGCCGACGATGCCGCTGGTCGAGGCGGCGCCGATGACGCGCATCTCGTTGCTCTGGCTGCTGGTGCCCATGGGGTTGCTGGCAGTCGAAGCGGTCTGGGCCGGAGCCGCCTGCGGAGCAGGAGCAAAGGCCTGGACGGCGGCGGCGGGCTGCGGAGCAGCAGCGACGGCGTTGCCGGAGAGAACGATGGTCTGGCCCGGGTAGATGACCGAGTCCCAGCCCATTCCATTGGCGGCGAAGACGGCGTCAAGGCTGACACCGTACTTGCCGGCAATGCTTCCGAGCGTGTCGCCGGCAACCACGGTGTGCGAGGTTGCGGAGGCGGCGGGGGCAGGAGCTGCCTGGACAGCGGGGGCGCTGACCTGTGATGCGGACGTGCTTACCTCAACCTCGCCGGCAGCGTTCGCCGGCAGCGTTGCACCGAGCAGGATGCCCGAAGCTGCGACGACGACGGCTGCCGGACGGCCTGCTACGCCTGCAGTTGCGGCGACGGCGCGGGTTGCGGTCTTGAGGGGACTGGTGCGGACCGGGGTCGCCCGGTGGCGCGCGATTGTACGATTCTTGGACATAAAGTTGCCTCTCCCGATGCCTGCGGAGTTAGCTGTCGGGTTCGGATGGGACACCCGGGCGCGCCGGACCATCTCCCCAGATGATGTCCGTGCCGCGCCTTAACCCCTAGGACTCTTCACAAAGAGCCCGCTCTCGGTTCCCCCGCCCCTGTCGGAAAAGTTATGCGAACGGTCCTTCTGTCACCGACAGGGTTAGGCAGTCTGACGAAGGGCGCCGGTCCATGATGTCCCGGCGCGGGTCTAACGCTACCTGCGCATCTCGGAATTGTCACATTCAGATCACGGACAGGTAAACGCTGTAACTACCAGCGGGCATTGCGTGGTACAGGCTGGCATCGAGGGCAGCTGTAGGAGGAGCGGTTCATGAAGATATCCCTGCGGATCCGGGTTTCCCGCCCCTCCGCGGCACACCGCCGGCAGGGCTCCCCCGCCCGGCCGTAAGCGTTGAGGGAGCGTTCGAAGTATCCCGAAGTTCCGTTGACGTTCACGTAGAGCGAATCAAAGCTCGTTCCGCCGGCCTCGAGCGCCCGCTCCATCACCGACCGCGCCTCCTCGACGAGGCGGACGGACTCGGACCGCCGGAGGGTGTCGGTGGGGCGGGCGAAATGGAGGCGCGCAGCCCACAGCGCCTCGTCGGCGTAGATATTGCCGATGCCCGAGATGAGCGACTGATCCAGCAGGGCGCGCTTGATGCCCGTACGGCGGGCCCGCAGCCGGGCGTGGAAGACCTCGAAGGAGAAGGCGGGGTCGAGGGGGTCGCGGGCAATGTGGGCGGCCTGGCGCGGAATCAGCGGCAGCTCGCCCTCTCCCCTGCCGCCCGGGAGTCCGTCCGGGGTCGCTTCGAGGTCCGCAAGGAACATCCCCCCGAAAATCCGCTGGTCGACGAACCTCAGCTCGGAGGGCAGTTCGACGCCGGTTTCGTCGCGTGCAGGTGACAGTGCAAGGCGGATCCGAAGGTGTTTCTCGTCGGGAAGTCCCGGATCCTTCACCAGGAGCTGACCGCTCATCCCGAGGTGGGCCATGAGCGCCGTGCGGGGCGGCCCGGCAGGGTGAGAATTATCACTCGGGGCATTCAGCGGCATCCACAGGAACTTCCCGCGCCGGACGACATCGGCGATGGTGGCACCCGCAAGCCGCCGCTGCAGGTCATCGGGCCCCAGGGGATGACGGCGTGCGGAGCGCGGGTCGAGGATTTCAGCCGCTTCGATGGTGCGGCCGCCGGCCCAGCGGGCCAGCCCGCGGCGTACCACCTCAACTTCGGGTAGTTCGGGCACTGCGGCCTAGCTGCCGTCGGCAGGCACGGCGCCGCGCAGGATCTTCCACGACGCGGCCGCGGCGGCCTGTTCGGCTTCCTTCTTCGAGTGGCCGGCGCCGGTGCCGTAGGGCGTTCCGCCGATGACCAGGAGCGCCTCGAACGAGCGCGCATGGTCGGGGCCGGTGCCTGTCACCTGGTAGTCGATGGCGCCGAGGCGGCGGGCAGCGGCGGTCTCCTGGATGCGGGTCTTCCAATCGGTGCCCTCGCCGAGGACCTCGGAGTCCCGCAGCAGCGGCCCGATGAGCCGCATCACCATCGCCTGGGCCGTCTCGATCCCGTGGCTGAGGTAGGCGGCGCCGATGACGGCCTCCATGGTGTCGGCCAGGATTGAGGACTTGTCGCGCCCGTTGGTCAGCTTCTCCCCCTGCCCGAGCAGGATGTGCTGGCCAAGGTCGAGGCTGCGGGCCACTCCGGCGAGGGCGCGGGTGCTGACGACGGCGGACCTGCGCTTGGCGAGGTCGCCTTCGGAAAGGTCCGGGTTGTCGCGGTAGAGCGCGTCTGTCACCGACAGGCCGAGCACCGAGTCGCCGAGGAACTCAAGGCGCTCATTGGTGGGGATGCCGCCCTGCTCGTATGCGTACGACCGGTGTGTCAGGGCAAGACGAAGCGTCCCGGCATCGATATCGACACCGAGACGCTTGGTCAGATCTTCCTTTGACACGCCAGGTTAGACGTCGGCTACCTTGCGGCCCTTGTACTCAAGGAACAGCGGGGTGCCGGCGGAGTCGGTTACAACCTTGGCCTGGTGGGCAAGGCTGTAGGTGACGCGGCCGTTCTCCACGGTCTTGACCAGTTTGGGGGCGGTTGCCTTCCACTGGGACCGGCGTGCGCGTGTATTCGCGCGGGACATTTTCCGCTTGGGAACAGCCACGACTAACTCTCTTCTCTCTCGTCTGACTCTGTACGTGGTGCCGCATCATTCTCAGCGGCAGTGCCGGTCAGCCCGGCGAGGGCCGACCAGCGAGGATCCAAAATTTCGTGATGGTGGTCGGGCTCATCGTTCAGGCGCGCTCCGCATTCGGAACACAGACCCTTGCAGTCCTCCCGGCACACCGGCTGGAACGGCAGTGAGGTAACCACCGCGTCCCTCAGCACCGGCTCGAGATCGATCGAATCGTTCTCAACCCGGTGCAGGTCTTCTTCCTCTTCAGCCGGCAGCGACCCGGAGTCACCGTAGTAGAAGAGTTCCTGAATCTCCACACCGCTGGTGTACTCAAGGGGAATCAGGCACCGGCCGCATTCGCCCGACACCTCGACGTCCGCGGTTCCCGACACAAGGATTCCTTCGTGAACCGCTTCCAGGCGCAGATCGAGTTCCATGTCGGAACCCTCCTGCACGCCGATGAGCGCCACCCCGAAATCCTTGGGTGCGGGTACATGTTCTTCGATTGTCCGCATGCTTCCCGGGCTGCGCCCGAGGTCTTTGACACTGAAGATCAAAGGCGAACTGAGATCGCTTTTAATGGTGACTCCTGTAGAACATATGACCGACGTATCATCTTAGCCTGAGATCTTCCTCCAGCCCAAAACGCCCCACTGCCCCTCCCGAACCATGCCCCCGCTGACGCGGAACGTCAACTCCCTGCCCATGCGGGGCGGGGAGCCGTTCCTTTTCCGCATCTGAGGGTTTAGCCTCATATTCATGCCGCATATACGGATTCGAGAGGCCGCCCAGTACCTCGCCGTCAGTGACGATACGGTCCGTCGGTGGATCGACGAGGGAACGCTGTCGAGCCGCCGCTCGCCAGGCGGAGTCCTCGAGGTCGACGGCGTCGACCTCGCCCGGCTCGCCCAGTCGCGTGCCGTCACCCCGGAGGATCCCGCCGGGAGCTCAAGCTCGGCCCGGAACCGGTTCGTCGGTCTGGTCACCAAGGTTACCGCCGATACGGTCATGGCCCAGGTCGAACTGCAGTGCGGGCCCCACCGGGTGGTGTCCCTGATGAGCGCCGAAGCGGCGCGGGACCTCGGCATCGAACCCGGCGCCGTCGCCGTCGCCGTCGTGAAGGCGACGACGGTGATCATCGAAACCCCGCAGGGGCGCTAGCCGTGATCCCGGCTGCGCCCTCCCCAGCGTCCGGCATGCGCGCCGGCCGGAGGCGGCCGCGGCACAGGCGCGGAGGCTCCGCCGTCCTCGCCTGCGCCCTGGCGCTAACGGGCTGCGGGGGCGGCGCGGACCCGGCCAGCGGGGGCGGGATCGGGGCCGGGGACACGATCACGGTTTTCGCGGCGGCCTCGCTGCGGGAGGTCTTCGAATCGCTGGCCGAGGACTACGAGGCCCGGAACCCGGGATCGGAGGTTGTGCTGAACTTCGCCGGCTCCTCCGACCTTGCCACCCAGATCGAGGCCGGCGCACCGGCCGATGTCTTCGCCTCCGCCGATGCACCGACAATGGAGCGGCTTGCCGAGGCCGGGCTGATCGACGGCGAGCCCGGAGAGTTCGCTCGGAACCGGCTGACCATCGCCGTCCCGCAGGGAAATCCCGCCGGCGTGAAGGGCTTCGCCGACCTCACCGGCGTCCGGTTGGTCGCCTGCGCGCCCCAGGTTCCGTGCGGTGCGGCGGCCACGCGGATCCAGGAGGTCACCGGTGTGCGCCTGTCCCCCGTGAGCGAGGAGCCCTCGGTCACCGAGGTGCTCGGCAAGGTGATCTCCGGCGAGGCGGACGCCGGACTCGTCTACGTCACCGACGCCCTCGCCGCGGCCGGGGAGGTCGAGGAGATACCCATCCCGGAGGCCGCGGAGGTGCCCAACAGCTACCTGATCGGGGCGGTGGCACCCGATGCGCCGGAGGCTGCCCAGGAGTTCATCGACACGGTCACCGGCTCCGCCGGGCAGGCCCTCCTGCAGGAGGCGGGCTTCCAGCCGCCCGCGGACCGCCCGTGACCGGCATACGGCCGCTGACCGCCCCGGAACGGGTCCGGAGACCCCGGGCGGGCTTTTCCGGACTGCCTCCCTGGCTTTTCCTCGTGGCCGCGCTCGGCGCGCTGTTCATCCTGCTGCCGCTGGCCGCCGTCGTCGTGCGGGTGGACTGGTCGCGTTTCCCTGAACTGGTCACCTCCGAGTCCTCGATCGCGGCCCTGAAGCTCAGCCTGACCACCTCGGCGGCTGCCACGGCGCTCTGCATAGTGGCCGGCACCCCGATGGCGCTGGTCCTGGCCCGCAGCGCCTTTCCCGGCCAGCAGGTCCTGCGCGCGCTCGTGCTGCTGCCCCTGGTCCTGCCTCCCGTGGTCGGCGGCATCGCCCTGCTCTACACCTTCGGACGGCAGGGCCTGCTGGGCGGCACGCTGCGTGCCCTCGGGGTGGAGATCGCCTTCTCGACCACCGCCGTCGTCCTCGCCCAGACCTTCGTCGCGCTGCCCTTCCTTGTCCTGAGCCTCGAAGGGGCGCTGCGCAGTGCCGGCGGCCGATACGAGGCGGTTGCCGCGACCCTCGGCGCCTCCCCCACCACGGTGCTGCGCCGGGTCACCATTCCCCTCGTCCTCCCCGGGCTCCTCTCCGGTGCCGTCCTGTCCTTCGCCCGGGCGCTTGGGGAGTTCGGGGCGACCCTCACCTTCGCCGGGTCCCTCCAGGGCGTCACACGCACCCTGCCGCTTGAGATCTACCTCCAGAGGGAAACCGACCCCGACGCCGCCGTCGCACTATCGCTCGTGCTGGTGGCCGTCGCCGTCCTCGTCGTCGGTCTGGCGCACCGGTCTTCGCCCCCGGCGTTCCGCTGATGGGCTTCGCCCTGCAGGCCGCGGTCCGTGCCCGCCGGTTCGACGTCGCCCTGTCGATGGGCGACGGCGAAACCCTCGCCGTGCTGGGCCCGAACGGGGCAGGGAAGTCCACCCTGCTCGCCCTCGCCGCCGGGCTCCTGCGGGCCGACGCCGGAAGCGCGGAGCTCGACGGGCGGAGCCTGTTCGGCCCGCGTTCCTTCCTCCCGCCCCACCGCCGCGGGGTCTGCCTGCTGCCGCAGGAACCCCTCCTCTTCCCCCACCTGAGCGTGCTCGACAATGTCGCCTTCGCTCCGCGGAGCGCCGGGGAATCGAGGGCTGCTTCCCGCGCGTCGGCCCGGGGGTGGCTGGCGGAGGTTGAGGCTTCCGAGCTTGCCGACAAGCGGCCGGGACAGCTCTCGGGAGGCCAGGCGCAGCGGGTGGCAGTGGCCCGGGCCCTGGCGGCCCGCCCGTCCCTGCTGCTGCTTGACGAGCCGCTCGCCTCCATCGACGCCGCCGCCGCTCCCGGCCTGCGGCGGATGCTGCGGCGGGTGCTGGCAGGGCGGAATGCGGTGATCGTCACCCACGATCTTCTCGATGCGCTGATCCTCGCGGACACCGTCACGGTGCTTGAGGAGGGCAAGGTGGCGGAGGCAGGAAGCACCCAGTCGGTGGTGGAGCGGCCCCGGAGTTCGTTCGCCGCCGGCCTGGCCGGCCTCAATTTCGTTCCGGGCACCTCAGTGCCGTCGGGGCTGGTCGATGCCGCCGGACGCCGCCTTGAAGCGGTCTCCGAGACCCCGCTGCCCGCAGGGGTTCCCGCCGCCGCAGTCTTCAGCCCGCGGGCGGTCTCGGTGTTTCCCGCGGCACCCGCCGGAAGCCCCCGGAACGTCCTTCGGGTGTCGGTGACGGACCTGGAGCCGCACGGGGAGTTCGTCACGGTGCGGGCGGGGCACCTCAGCGCGGAGATCAGCACCTCCGCCGCGGCCGAACTGGACCTTGGTCCCGGCTCCGAGGTGTGGTTCACCGTCAAGGCGACGGCGGTGACGCTGTACCCGCTCTAACGACCCCGGCGGCCGGTGCGGCACCGGGCGCCCCTGTGCGCGCCCGTCGTTCCGCTGGCCCGCTAGGAGGCGGTGGGCCGGGCCATGCGGTCCAGAACGGTGCCGGGCACGTACGCGGAGATGTCCCCTCCGAGGGAGGCGACCTCCTTCAGCAACGTCGAGGACACGTGAAGGAAGCTGCTCTCTCCGGGCAGGTAGACCGTTTCAACGCCGGTCAACTGCCGGTTCATCGTCGCCATGGGCAGCTCATAGTCGAGATCGTGGCTTGAGCGCAGGCCCTTGACGATCGCAACGGCACCGCGGTCGCGGCAGAACTCCGCCAGCAGACCGTGGCCCATGAACTCGACGGAGACCCCCGGCAGGTGGGCGAGCGCCTCGCCCGTAATGTCCAGCCGCTCCTCGAGCGTGAAGCGGTACTTTTTGGAGTAGTTCGTGGACACGGCCACCACCACCTCGTCAAAAAGACCGGCGGCACGCGTAATCACCTCCACATGACCGTTGTGGATGGGGTCGAAGGATCCGGGGCAGACGACGCGGCGCATACTCCTAAACTACCCACCCAGTTCGCTGCCCAGCGGCTCCCGCCACGCTGGAGCGGTAATACTTGTCCCTATGACGACCTCCTTTCCCTCCCCCGACCGCTCCGCGCAGCAGGCCGCAGAACCCTGGCAGCGGACGGCGCTCGGCGCCAATCTGCTGGGCCCGGACGGCGCGCTGGGTGTCACCATCTTCGAGGAGATCACTGCACTGGCCGCCGCTCACGGAGCGATCAACCTCGGGCAGGGTTTCCCCGATGAGGACGGCCCGCCCGAGATCCTCGAGGCGGCCCGTGCGGCGATCGCCGCCGGCGCCAATCAGTACGCCCCGGGGCGCGGAGTGCCCGAACTGCGTGCTGCGGTCGCGTCCCACCAGGAGCGGTTCTACGGACTGAGGCCCGATCCCGAGACCGGCGTCCTTGTCACTACCGGCGCCACTGAGGCGATCGCGGCCGCCGTCCTCGCGTTCGCCGGGCCGGGTGATGAGGTCCTGACCTTCGAACCGTTCTATGACTCCTACGGAGCAGTCATCGGCCTGGCCGGAGCAGACCACACCACTGTGCCGCTGCGGGCCCCGGACTTCCAGCCCGATCTGGAGGCCCTGGAGGCGGCAATGAGCGGCCGGACTCGAATGCTGCTGCTCAACAACCCCCACAACCCCACCGGTTCGGTGTTCACCCGGAAGGCGCTCACCCGGATCGTCGAACTGGCCTTACGGCACGACGTGCTGCTGGTGACGGACGAGGTGTATGAACACCTGACCTTCGACGGCGCACACATTCCGGTGGCGTCCCTGCCCGGGGCCGCCGAGCGGACCCTGACCATTTCCTCGGCAGGCAAAACGTTCTCCGTCACCGGATGGAAGGTCGGCTGGCTGACCGGTCCCGCGGAGCTCGTGGCCCGCGTGCGCACCGTGAAGTCCTTCCTGACCTACAGCTCCGGGATGCCGTTCCAGGGCGCCGTCGCTCGAGGGCTGGGCCTGCCCGACGCCTACTTCACGGGGATCGCCGAGACCCTGCGGCGGAAGAAGGACCTGCTGTCCTCCGGGCTGGCGGCGGCCGGGTTCCGGGTCCACGCCTCGCAGGGCACCTACTTCGTGCTCGCCGACTGCGCCCCGCTCGGGGTCGTGGATGCGA
The DNA here is from genome assembly GCF_016405885.1 of Arthrobacter sp. MSA 4-2. GTDB lineage: Bacteria > Actinomycetota > Actinomycetes > Actinomycetales > Micrococcaceae > Arthrobacter_D. Next base: position 355,292 of record NZ_JAEKGC010000002.1, read on the forward strand.
CCGACCTGGCCCGCCGGCTGCCGGCGCTGGTCGGTGTCGCTGCGATTCCCGTGCCCGTCTTCTGCCATCCGGAGGGAGCCGAGCGCACACGTTCCCTGCTCCGCTTCGCCTTCTGCAAGAAGTCGGAGATCCTCGAGGATGCCGCCGGACGGCTTGCCTCGCTTCCGGGAAAGCTGTGAATACCGGCGACTCGGTGCCCACCCGTTGGCTGCGCGGGGTGGGTGCCCACGCGGAGATTGACGAGGATGCCTTCCTCGACGGCGCCTACATCCTGAGCATCGGCGGGGCCCAGCAGTCACACGTCAACCTCGCCGAGCCTAGCCAGGTGTTCTATGAATACCTCCGCCGGATCGCCAATGTGATCGATGTTGTCCGCCCGCCCGGGGAACCCCTCCGGGTGCTCCACCTCGGGGCCGGTGCACTGACCCTCGTGCGCTACGTTCAGGCGACCCGGCCGGGCTCCGAGCAGACAGCGGTGGAGCTTGAGCGTGAACTCCTCGACTTCGTCCTTGAGCACCTTCCCTTGCCCGAGGGCACACAATGCCGTGTTCTTCTCGACGACGCCGCGGCGGCGCTCGACGGGCTGCCCGCGGCGGGCTTCGATGCCATCGTTCTTGACGTCTTCGCCGGGGCAGACGCCCCTGCCCACCTCACCGAGGCGCCGTTCTACCGGCGGCTCCTTGAACTTGCGGCACCGGGCGGCGTCGTCCTCGTCAATGTGGGCGACGATCCGCCGCTCGGCTTCGCCCGGAGGCAGGTGCGCACCCTGGCCGGCGAGGCGCGGGGCATCGCCGCACTGGGTGAGACGGCCATGTTCACCGGCCGGTATCCGGGCAATATCGTCATCGCCGCGCGTCGAGAGTCGTGGCCCGCAGACTGGACCGGCCGCCTGCTCGCCGCAGGCCCCCACCCCGCTGCCGTGCTGACCGGCCTGGACCTCGACGCCTTCGCTTCGGGGACCGGAGGCTGAAGCCCAGGTCCGGCCGGCCGCGGCACGGCGGCTCCACCAAAAGGGGCAGCACCTTCGGCCCGCCACCGGTTCAAGGGTGCTCCACGCAGGTCACCACCTGTCGATGGCGAGAAGTCTCCCAAGATGGTTTGATGGAGCAAGCGGGCGATCCGCTGCCATCCAAGGCTGGCCTCCCAAGGGAGAACGCGTTCGTGATGGATCGTCAACCGGTGTCCCGGGGCTCACACCCGAAGTCCCGAGTGAAGGAAATTACCTATATGAATGAAGCAAGCGCCAATGAGTCGAGCCGGATAGCTCCTGAGGAGAACTTCCCGGAAGACCTCACCGTCCTCAACAGCAGTGAAGTAGCAGTCCTCAACAGCAGGGTCCACCGCGCCATTGACTCCGACTACATCGAGTTCGGCATCCCCGATCCTGAATCGGAGGCACGCCTTGCCGAGCTGACCGAAGAGCTCGACCGCCGGGACGACCCTGGTGCTCGAACAGCGTCGGCCGCGAAGGACCAGGCCTCCGGCACGTAGCAGCACCCCGCGGCGCAGAAGATTATCGGCATCAGGGTCAAGCAACGGCCCGAATGTCACCCTCCTGGCACCAAGTCCCCGCCGTTCCCACCGCCGTTGACGCCGCCTCCCTCCGTAGTCGCTCCCCCGGCCCCACTCCGGATCCCGTACCATCTCCCACGCCGAGATGACGTAGGTCCGATGCGCACCGTATCCTGGAGGCCCTCGCCCGGCCGGCCATCCACTTTCCCGCTGGTCCGGCCGGCCTGTTTCCTGACTCCCCTCCAGCTCGTTTCCGCACCATTTCCCCTGGTGTCCCATCCTTCGGCCGAGTGACGGCGAATACAGGTCGACCCGGCGGAGTAACGGGGAGTGCGCCCTTACGATGATGGGTGGGGACGTCATTCGTCTCCGCCCAGGCCCTGCCCAGTCAGGAGCGAACACACGGGTTAGCTTCGAAAAAGAAGCAACGAGGAGACGAGGAGGCAGAGTGAGCGCACCGGCCGGGTCCCGCTTCGTCCGCTCCTCCGTGCTCGCGGCCCTGATTCTATTGTTGAGCACCTGCTCCCACCTGATCGGCGGAGGCACCCTTCCCGGCCCTGCGATCCTGCTCCTGCTCGCTGCCCTTGTCCTGGCGGCCGTCACGGCCGTATCCGGACGCGCCCTGTCCTTCCCTGCGCTGGCCGCAATCCTGCTCACTGGGGAACTGGCCCTTCACGCCGCCCTTACCGCGCTGACGGGCGGCCCGGCCTGCGCGGGCGCATCACCGGTGCAGCACCACGCACCGGCAGCGGTTGGTTGCCAGCCGCTGACCGGGCAGCTCGCGGAGTCGGTGGAGCCCGGCGGCACGGCGATGCTGGTGGCCCACGCCTGCGCGGCGGCGCTCCTCGCCCTCCTCATCTCGAAGGGGGAGGCGGCGCTCGAACTCCTGGCCGCATGGCTTCGCCCGCTGATCGGTACGCTCGAGGCGGCCGCCGTCGTCCCTCCCCGCATCGGCGGGAGTGTCGCCGCGCAGCGGGCGCCGCGCCTGCGTCGGCGGGATGCGTCGGTGCCGCCGCTGCGAGGGCCCCCGGCAGCGTCCGCGCTGCCCCTCCTGCCTGCCTGAAGAGCGGTAGGAGCTGCGGCGCCCCGAGCGTCCTCCATCCCCGCCGGACAGAGATCCGGCCCCCGAAAGGCACATCATGACAACTTCTACCTTCTTCACGCGCGCCCTCTGCACCGGTACGGCCACCGCCGGCCTGATGGCCCTGGGTGCAGGTGCGGCACTGGCCCACGTGTCGGTGGCGCCAACCAACACCACTGAAGGCGGGTACTCCCAGCTGACCTTCAGCGTTCCCAACGAGTCCGAAACCGCCGGGACCAACAAGGTTGAGGTGGCTCTTCCGGCCGAGACCCCGTTCACGGCGGTCCGGGTGAAGCCGCTCGAGGGCTGGACGGCCGAAGTGGTGCGGGGTGAGCTTCCCGAGCCGGTCACGGCCGAGGACGGCGTCACCCTCACCGAGGCACCGCTCTCCGTCGTCTGGACTGCGGAAAAGGGGGCGGAAATCTCCCAGAACGAATACCAAACCTTCTCCATCTCCGTGGGGCAGCTTCCGGAGGCGGGCACGGTGGTGAACCTTCCCGCGACGCAGTTCTACACCGACGGCTCAACCAGGGCCTGGGACGAGCCGGCCGCTGAAGGAGAGGAGGAGCCCGAGAGCCCCGCTCCCGCCTTCACCACGACGGCCGCCGAAGAAGGCTCCGGACACGGGGCTGCGCACTCCGCCGGAGCCGGCGGTGCCTCGGGCGACGACGAGCTCGAACCTGCGGCAGCGGCCGAACCTGCAGGGTCCTCGGCGGGCTCGGCCGCCGGCTGGGTCGGACTGGGCGCCGGCCTGCTCGGCCTGGCAGCCGGCGGAACCGCGCTCCTGCGAACCCGCCGGATGACGGAGGACCGCCGGACGCCGTAGGCGCGCCGGCGTCGAAGCCCGGAACCGCTCCCTGCAGCATAGGACGGCGCTGCAGGGAGCGACTTTAACTCAAGCGGGTTCCGCGAACCACAGGCGTGTTTCGCCGTACTTCTTTTCCGCGAACTTCTCCAGGCCCTCCGGCCATTGCGGTTCCGGGGAGCGTGCGGAGCGTTCCAGCACGACGACGGCGACCTGCGAGAGGTGCGGCACGAGTGAGGTGAGGATGGCCGCCAGCGGAGCGTCCTGGAGCGGATACGGCGGATCGAGGAACACGAGGTCCCAGCTCAGGTCCTCCGCGGCCCGGTCGAGGTAGGTTTCCACCTTTGTCCGGTGCACCCGGGCGGCGGTCCACCCCAGCACACGGTTGACCAGGTCCGCATTCCGCTGCGCCACCGCGGCGGGCTTCTCCGCGGACTCCACGAGGTCCACGGTGGCCGCTCCCCTGCTCGCGCTTTCGACGCCGAGGGATCCCGAACCCGCGAAGAGGTCGAGCACATGGGCGCCGTGGATGGCGTTGTACGCCTCAAGCCGCGAGAACAGGGCTTCCTTGACCCGGTCCGTGGTGGGCCGGGTCCCGGTCCCCGGCACGCTGGTGAGGGTTGAGCCGCCGGCGGCTCCGGCGATGATGCGCGTCATGCTTTCACTCTAACCGCGTTCCAGGAAGGCTTCCTTTTCGGGATTGAGGTACAGCTCGATGGCGAGGGCGAGCCCGGGGTACTCCGTCAGGTCTGGATCGGCCAGCACGACGTCCTGCGCGTCCGCGCGGGCCTTTTCGATCAGGGCAGCATGCTGGATCACCTTGAGGAACCGCAGCGCCGAGTGGCCGCCGGACTGGGAGGCGCCGAGGATATTGCCCTCGCGCCGGAGTTCGAGGTCCTTCTGCGAGAGCTCGAACCCGTCAGTCGTCGAGGCGACGGCGGCCAGGCGCTCCCTGCTCGGATGGTCCGGCTCGAGCCGGGTGACCAGCAGGCAGGTTCCCGCGTGGCCTCCACGGCCCACCCGCCCACGCAGCTGGTGGAGCTGGGAGATGCCGAAACGGTCGGCGTCCATGATGACCATGAGCGTGGCGTTCGGTACGTCGACGCCCACCTCGATGACGGTGGTGGCCACCAGCAGCTGGACGGCGCCGTCGTTGAAGCGGCCCATGACGTCGGCCTTGTCGGCCGGGTCCATGCGCCCGTGGAGCATCCCGATCGAGACCCCGCGCAGCTGGGGTGCCTCCTGGAGGGACTCGAAGAGTTCGGTGACGCTGGTGAGGTCCGACGGTGGAGCCGCAGCGCCTGCCGGCTGGTACAGCTCCAGCGCCGTGGGGTCGTCCTCCTGGCCCGCGGTGTCCCCGATCTTCGAGCACACGACGTAGACCTGCCGCCCGGCATCGATCTCCTCGCGGGCGCGCGACCAGATCCGGTCGATCCACGCAGGGTGCTCTGCCAGGCCCACCTCGTGGGTGGTGATGGGAGACCTGCCTGCGGGCAGCTCCGAGAGGGTCGACACCTCAAGGTCCCCAAAGACGGTCATGGCGACGGTGCGGGGAATCGGGGTGGCGGTCATGACGAGGACGTGGGGTGACGCGGAGGCCTTGGAGCGCAGGGAATCGCGCTGCTCCACACCGAAGCGGTGCTGCTCATCGACGACGATCAGGCCAAGGTCGAAGAACTGCACGTTCTCCGAAAGGAGCGCATGGGTCCCGATGATGATGCCCGCCTCCCCCGAGGCGGCCTCCAGCATCGCGCGACGCCGCTGCGCGGTGGGAAGGGACCCGGTGAGCAGCACCACCCGGGTGCCGTCCGAGGCGCCGCCGAGCATCCCGCCCTCGGCCAGGGGGCCAAGCGTCCGTGTGATCGACTGGTAGTGCTGCGCGGCGAGGACCTCGGTGGGCGCGAGCAGCGCAGCCTGGCCCCCGGCGTCGATGACCTGGAGCATGGCCCGAAGCGCCACGAGGGTCTTGCCGGAACCGACTTCGCCCTGGAGGAGCCGGTTCATCGGATGGTCCCGGGCCAGTTCCGCGGCGAGGGTGTCCCCCACCTCCTGCTGTCCCCGGGTGAGGGTGAATGGAAGTTTGGCATCGAACTGATCCAGCAGGCCGCCAGCCTGCGGCGGCCGGCTGGTGGCCTCCTCCCGGGCTGTGAGGGCCCGGCGGCGCACCAGGGCCGACTGGAGCACGAACGCCTCCTGGTAGCGGAAGCGGTGCTGGGCGCGGTAGGCCTCCTCGATGACGGTGGGCCGGTGGATCAGCTCGTACGCCTGGGGCAGGGTCATCAGCTTTTCCCTGCGGGCGACGGCCTCGGGTACCGGATCGTTGAGCTGTTCACTGTCGAAAGTGTCGAGGATCGTGCCCACCGCAAGAGCGATCCGTTCGCTGCCGACCTTCTCGGCGGCGGGATAGACCGGGATGGGCTTGTTGATGTAGTCCGGGTTGTCGTCGTCCTCAAGCAGGACGTAGCGGGGATTGGTGAGGGAAAGCTTGCTGCGGTAGACCGTCACCTTGCCCGAGAACATGGCGCGGACGCCCGGGCGCAGGTCCTTCTCGGCCTTATACCCGTTGAAGTAGGTGAGATTCATGCCGCCAAGGCGGCCGTCGGCGTCGTCCGTGATCACGACCTCAAGCAGCATCCCTTTGCGGGTGTGCATTCTCCGCGAGTTGGCCGACTGGACCCGTGCGATGAGGGTGACCTCCTCGTCGACGGGCACGTCGGCGATGGGGGTGAGTTCGCCGCGCTTCAAGTAGTTGCGCGGGAAGTGGTTGAGCAGCTGGCCCACGGTGAAGAGGTTGAGGTGTTTCGCCAGCAGCTTGGCCAGCGACCCAAGGCGACGATCCAGCGGAACATCGAATTCCGCCTGCACCCTACTGTCCATGGCCCTCAAGGACCGGCGCTCCGGCGGCGTCGTCGTCCGATGAGGAGAGCTGGGTGAGCGAGATGTTGTCGGGGTTTCCGGCCTCGTGGATCAGCTTGAGGGCGGGCTCAGGATCGACGACGTGCACGTGGACTCGCCACCGGTAGCCCTCCTCGACCTCGGTGACGGCGCTCATGATGACGGAGTCGCCCAGCTCGTCGAGATGCAGCCGGAGCGTGGCGGCGTCGAGCGGACTGAGGTTCATCGTGAACATGATCTCCACCCCGTCAGTGTCCGCTCCGCGGTGGATGTGGGGTGCCTGGATGTTGTAGCCGTGGAGTCCGTCGAGCAACTCGTCCTGCAGTTCCTCGCCCAGGGACGCGGCGCGCAGGGCGTCGAGGATGAGCAGGAAGCCCACGCCTCCGGCGTCGACCACGTGCGCCTCGGTGAGGGCTCCGAGCTGACTTTCGGTATCGACCACGGCTGCGAGTGCACACTCGACGGCGGCCTGCAGGGTCAGGGCGAGCGCGTGGTTGCTCTCGTCGGTCTCATGCTCGCCTGCGGTCTTCGCCGCTCCGTGGGCTGCGGCCTCAAGCACGGAGAGCATCGTGCCGGGCACGGGGTCACTCAAGGCGGACCAGCTGCGGATCTGCGCGCGGTGCATCGCGGCGGCGAGGAGGCGGGAGGTGAGCCGGGTGGTTCCCTTCAGCGGCTCAGCGATGGCACTGAGGAAGACGGCGATGAGGGTGCCGGAGTTGCCCCGGGCATCCTCCATGGCGGCCCGGCCTGCGATGGCCAGCAGCTCGCCGAGGTCGGTGGTTTCGGCGTCGTGCACCGCCCGGGCTGCAGCGCACACGGTGAGGTACAGGTTCGTGCCGGTATCGCCGTCTGCGACCGGGAAGATATTGATGGCGTTGAGGCGGTCGCTGTGATTGCCGAGGGACTCTTCGGCGTTGCTTAACCATCGCTTCATCGCTGTCGCGTTCGCGGTGATCTTAGTGTGCAAAGTGATCCCATCCGATCGAAGCCGGAGCCTGCGACCCAACCGTCACACGGGGCGTCCCTGCCGATATTGAGCCTACCGCAGTAAAACCGGAAGGAAGCGTAATTTCCGGGCCGAAGACCGCGAGCAAACCGTGATCCTCGCCTCCCCCGAGTACCCATTCCAGGGGATTTTTTCCGAGCAGTTGCCCCGCGGTTCGAAGGGGTTCGGTGAGCTCGCGCAGCACCTCCGGGTCGAAGTCGATGGCGACCGAACTGGCCTTGGCAATCCGGCCGGCGTCGCGGATGAGGCCATCGGAAATATCGAGCATGGCACGGGCACCGGCCCGCGCAGCCTCCGGCCCGGCTGCCAGGGGCGGCTCCGGGCGGCACTGGGTGGCGATGAGGCCCAGCTCCTCCTCGCCCAGGTCTTCGAGTGCGGTTCCGGATTCGAGCAGGGCAAGGCCGGCGGCGGCCCGGCCTGCGGTCCCCGCGAGCGCGACGACATCGCCGGGTTGGGCGCCCGAGCGCAGGACCGGGGCGCGGCCCTCAAGCGTGCCCGTCACCGCCGCCGTGACCACGACTTCGGTGCCGCCGCCCAGGTCCCCGCCGATCACGCCGCAGCCGGTAGCCCCCAGCTGGTCGATCGCGTCGGTCAGGCCGTCGGCGAGGGCCTCGACCCACTCCACTGCAATGCCGGCGGGCAGGGTGAGGCTGACCACCAGGGAGGTCGCCCGGGCGCCCATGGCGTTGATGTCGCTGAGGTTTTGGGCGGCACACTTCCAGCCGACGTCGTACCCGGTCGTCGCGAAGCCATTTTCGCGCAGCAGGCGGAAGTCCTTGTCCTGGACCAGGGTGTCGATGGAGATCACGGTGCGCCCGTCGGGGGCGGCGAGGACGGCCGCGTCATCGCCGGGGCCCACCAATGCTGCTTCCGCCCGCGCGAGGCGCGGGAAGATGCGTTCAAGCAGGGCGGACTCGCTCAACTCTCCAACTGTAAGTGGCACTGTTCCACCGTAAGGGGTGATGGTGACGATTCCGTGAATGGGTATCAGATGGCAGATGGGCCGAAGCAGGTCATCCCCTACTGCGGCGATTCGGAGAAGAGCGGGAGCGACTCCAGCGAGTCCTTGCTGAGCGCTTCAGCCACCTGGGCGATCCCGGCTTCATCCTTAACCACGATCGACTGCCCGTCGGCCGAGGTCCCAGTTCCCAGGGTCGGGAGGGTAGAGAAGTGCACGTCTCCCGAACGGACGTTGCGCAGTGACACCGCGAGGCTACCGATGGTCGCCGCATCGAGGTCTTCGTCAATGCTGACGTAGGGAGAGATCTTGGATACGACGTTCGCGACTTTTCCAGGATCGGTCAACGTGTCGGCGCTGAGGACTTCACCGAGCACTGCCTTCACAAACACCTGCTGATTCCTCACGCGCTGGTAATCACCGTCGGAGAAGGCGTACCGTTCGCGGACGAACTTCAGGGCAGACTCACCCTGGAGCCTGATCAGGCCTTGGGCGAAGAACTCGCCGTCGGCACCGCTGGATTGAAAGGCTGCGGGGTTGTTGACCTCAACGCCGCCCAGCGCATCGGTCAAGCCCTTGAATCCCTCGAAGTCGATGATTGCTACGTGGTCAACGGGAGCATCGAAAAGGTTTTCGACCGTCTGCACCACGAGGGGAATGCCCCCTAGGGAAATCGCCGCATTGATCTTGTTTTCACCGTGGCCCGGAATCTCCGTCCACGTGTCGCGCAGAATCGACATGACGAAAATTTCCTCACGGTCCACAGGGATGTGCATCAGCATCATCGTGTCCGAGCGGCTGTCCGAACCTGCTTCGCCCGGGGAGTCGGCCGCGGCGCGGGCGTCGCTGCCGAGGAGCAGGACGTTAAGGGATCCCTCCGCCGCTGGCTCCAGCGCAGGCCGATCACCGCTGGGAAAGGCGGTTCCTATGGTCGTAGTCTTCGAGTTGAAGGTATTTGCAAGATTGAAGACGTACGCGCCAGCAACGATCGAAGCGACCACTACGAACGCGGTCATTATCAGCAGAGTCGTCCGCACAGGGTGCTTCTTTTTCGGCCGAACCCTCGAACTGGCAGGCTCATCCTCATAGTCGTACTCGGACACCGCACATCCCCTCATCCTTAGCCAGTGAGCCTTATGCGGTCACGGTCCTAGTAGATGCTGTGCCGGCTCAGCGTAGGCCTCAGGACCCCGCCCGGCGCCGTCGCACTCCGACGACGATCGTCGCGATCGCCGCGAGCAGCACCAGCGCTCCGACCGCCCACACCAGGGGTGCGCGCGATGAGGCGAGCTCCGCCTCCACCGCTTCGGCCGAAGCCGACGGGGTCGGCCGGCTCGTCGGTGTTTCCGTAGGCGTCGGGGAGGTCGACGGCGCAGGCGCCTCAACCGTCGGGGCAGGAGGAGAAGGCGTGGCCGGGGCGGGTGTCTTGGACGGGGACGGGGTCGGCGTTGCTGACGGCTTCGGCGTCGGCGTCGGTTCCGGCGAGGCAGGCGCTTCATGATCGACCTCGGTCACCTTGCCGGTGGTCTTGTCATACAGCAGGTTCGTGTAGATCAGTGATCCCGGAAGCAGCAGATATCCGGTGGTCGGCTCGATCAGGTATCCGGTGGGCGGATGGATCAGATAGCCCGTGTAGCTGTCGATGGCGAACCCGGTGGCCGGGTCGATTGCCGGCGATGGGTTCGGTGCGGGAACCGGTGGGGCAGGCTCATGAAACTGGCCGTTGGGCGGTGGCTGCTGCTGGGAGGTTGCCAGGACGGGGTTGACCCCCGCCACTGCCAGCAGTCCGAGTGTGAGGGCTGCTGTCGCTGAACGACGGATAACTGATTGTGAGACCATCTGACTTCCCTGATCGCTTGGACGGGCCCGCCGTTGCCGTGCCGGAACCGGTGGCGCCGTCCGTCCCTGAACGAAGCCTACTGCCCGGCGGTCGCGGGCCGGGGCCGCCGTGCCGCGTGTCGGTGAAGGAGCTACTAGGGTTGAAGCATGCCTTCTCTTACCCGGTTCCTTCGCAGTGCGGTGCCGCTTGCGGCGGTGCTCGTGGGAACGGCTGCCTGCGCCCCCGTTGTCGATGTCGATCCCGCCGCCGACGCCCAGAACCCTGCGTGCGCCGAGGTGATGGTCGCCCTGCCCCCGGAGGTTGCCGAACACTCGCAGCGGGAGACCAACAGCCAGGCAACTTCCGCCTGGGGCGACCCGTCAAAGGTGGTGCTGCGCTGCGGCGTCGAAGTTCCCGGGCCCACCACTGATGCCTGCGTCTCGGTCAACGACATCGACTGGGTGCTCAGCGAGGGCGAGACCGCATGGACCGCCACCACCTACGGGCGCGAGCCCGCCGTCGAGGTTCTTTTCAACCCCGAGGAGGTCGCTTCAAGCACGGTCCTTGTGCAACTAGGCGACCCCGTGTCCAAAATTGACCAGACGCGGAAGTGCATCAGCATTTCCGACCAACTCGACCTGCCGGCTGACGGCTGAGGATGACGGATGGCGATGAAGGCCGAACAGCTCACTGAGCCCTGCACCTACCACGGCGAGGGAGCCTATTGGGACGCCCTACGCCGGTCGCTGTTGTTCGTCGACATGTTGGCTGGCGACGTGCTCGTACGGAGCGCCGACGGCTCTCTGGCGCGCCACTCGGTCGACGCGAAGGTGGCGGCGGTGATCCGTGGGCGCAGGTCCGGAGGGTACGTCATCGGCGTGGAGAAGGGGTTTGCCTTCGCGGATGCGGACTTCACCAAGGTCACCCCGGGCCCGACCGCCTTCGATGACCCGGCAATCCGGATGAACGAAGGCGGCTGCGACCCCCGCGGCCGCTTCCTCTGCGGCTCGATGGCGTGGGAGGGCGACTTCGGGGCCGGCACCCTGTTCAGTCTTGACTCGGACCACTCCATCTCGACGGTGCTGCGCGGAGTCTCTACCTCAAATGGACTGCACTGGAATCCGGTGGGTGACACCGCGTTTTATTCGGACACGCCCACCCAGCGCATCGACTCCCTGGATTACGACCTCGACACGGGCCGGATCACCGGCCGGCGCACCTTCGCCGAAGTTGACCCAGAGCTGGGCTCCCCCGACGGCATGGCCATCGATGCGGACGGCGGGCTGTGGGTGGCCCTCTACGGCGGCTCGGCCGTGGCGCATTACGACTCCGACGGCGTTCTTCGTGGGACGGTCGAGGTCGCTGCGTCCCAGGTGACGTCCTGTGCGTTCGGCGGGGACGACCTCGGCACCCTCTACATCACGACGTCGCGCCAGAACCTTGAGCCTGGCGCCGAGCCCGCGGCGGGTGCGCTTTTCGCGGTGGAACCCGGTGTGAAGGGTGCACCTCTGCCTCTCTTCTCCGGCTAGTTTTCCGGCGGTTTCCTTTGCATATTTCGTGCTGCTTTCCCGCTGGTTTCCCGGGTGGTTTTCCGGTTGGTTTTCCGGCCGAGGAATGTCAGAGGTGGGTGAGATCCTTGGGTCATGGAGAGGGCAGGAATCCCGGATCCGGGGGTGGATCCCACGGCGCAGGACCCCGGGTGGCTGGAGGCCGCCGCGGACATCCTCGGTGCCGGGTTCCTCACCGGCCCGATACCGGAGACCGCCGGGCTGGATGAGGCGATCGGCGGGCTGGAGGCGCTGGCGCGGCTGAAGAGCTGGGCCGAGGCCCAGACCGTGAGGTTCACCGAGCGGGTCCGGATCCTCACCGAGGAGCGCCTTCGGGAGCGCGGGATGCAGGCCGGGTCCCTGGCCGATGCCCTGGCCGCCTCCGAGGTCGCCTGCGCCCTGCGGATCCCCGAACGCACCGCCGGGACCCTGATCGAGCACGCCTTCGTGCTCACCGGGCACCTCCCGGCAACCCTGACGGCCCTGGAGTCCGGGGCCATCTCCTGGCGGCACGCGGCCACCCTGGTCCAGGAGTGCGCCGGCCTGCCCGGCTTCGCCCTGCCCTACTTCGAACAACAGCTCCTGCCCGTCGCCCAGGACACCACCGCCGCGAAGCTGGCCTACCGGGCCCGCCGGCTGCGCGCACAAATGCACCCGGAGACCATCAGCGACCGGACCCAATCGGCCCGGAAGAACCGCCGGGTCGACTTCCATCCCGACGACGACGGCATGGCCTGGCTGAACGTGTACCTGCCGGCGGACAAGGCCGTGGCCATCGACGGGCGCCTGACCCGGCTCTCCCGGGCGCTGCAGTGCCCCGAGGAGACCCGGACCCTGGCCCAGCTGCGCACCGACGCCCTCACCGACCTGCTCACCCACACCTGCCCCGGCCCCGCAAACACCGGCACCGCAAACACCGGCACCGCATCCCTCCCCGCCGATGCCGGCACGGACCCTGCCGTCCCGGCTGCCGCCGGTGCGGGTGCGGCCGCGGGTGGGGGCGGTGCCGGTGCGGGCGGTGCGGGTGCGGCCGGTGCGGGTGCGGTTCCGGGCCGGCCGGTTGAGCCCTACGGCTGGAACGGGATCCAGGCCCAGGTGCACGTCACCGTCCCGGTGCTGACCCTCCTCGACGTCGACGACGCCCCCGGCGAGCTCGAAGGCTACGGGCCCATCGACCC
>NZ_JAEKGC010000030.1 GCF_016405885.1 Arthrobacter sp. MSA 4-2
GTAGGACACCGCCGGACCACCCTTAGGCTGCAGGCCCCACCACCGGTGGGGCCTGCACCCCTTTAACCACCCCAACCGGGGCCAGCGCGCCGCACCCGGACGGCCGCATTTGGCGGCGGGCCGACAGGGGCCAGCCCGGGTCGGATCACGGGCGGCAGGCAGCAAGCCAGGGGCGCCCGACCGGCTGCCTACGCACAGCACCGGCGGTACCCTGGCTGGCCCCCACTGGAACCGCACTCCGCTGGCGGGCGCCGACCGCAACCGTGCCGGCCCGCCGCCCTCACTGCTACAGGGGCACCTGATCAGCTACGCCGGAACACGGCTGCTCGCTGCTCGTAAGCAGCTGGGCCGGCCCATGGGCCGCCCCCCAGTTGCACTGCTCCACAGGTCGCGGAATAGACAGTTTCCCGCAGGGCCCGCAGATCCCCGCCCGGTCCGCCGCTTCAAGCCCCGTCCGTTGCACCCCCATTCGCTGCACGGCCCCTTCCACTGCGCCAGCTCCAACGGTCGCGCGCTCGGGAGCTGCCGCCACAAGCCGGCACAGCAGGGGCCGCGCGTGGGCACTTCGGGCCAGAGTGCTCGCCATCCGGCAGACAAGCCTGGGACTGGCCCGATATAAAGAGCCTCGAGGCTCCCCGCTGCATGGTCATCCAGCGAGTGGTGCCTAGGTGGGGCAGACGTGAAGGGGTCGACCGAGTGGCCTTTGCCCGCCGGGCGCACCCTATGGGGCGGCCCGTCGGACGGTCGATGCGGCTGCGGCCATCAGGATGTACACACAGCCGCTGACGCGATCGAGCGCGCGTAGTTTCAGGCGGGGAAGATGGCGGCGGAGTGCAGCGCCGGCCAGCGCCCAGGCCGTGTCGGGGACAGTCATCACAAGAATGAAAAGAAGCCCCAGCAGAGTGAGTTGCAGCCAGATGGGCCCAGCTCCGGGTTGGACGAACTGGGGGAGGAAGGCCACAAAGAACATGGCGGTCTTGGGATTCAGCGCACCGACCATGAACCCTCGTGCAAGGCTGCGCCTCACCGTAGGTTCCACGTCCTGCACGGCGGGCTGTTCCAACGTTCCCTCCCTGCGCGAGCCCAACGCGCGGAAGGCCAACCAGAGCAGGTAGAGGACGCCGACGACCTTGACCACTGTAAACGCCGTTGCGCTTGCAGCCACGAGAGCTGAGATGCCGAGGGCGGCACCGACCACATGCAGAACATAACCCAACTCGATTCCGGCGACTGCGGCTAAGCCTCCACCGCGCCCGGAACGCAGCGTCGTGGTCAGGATGAAGGCCACTGAAGGCCCGGGAATAAGGGCAATCGGAAGGGACACAGCGATCAACAACGCAGCGGTGCTTCCGGGAATCACGGCGGGTCCTCCTCGACGACGGTGCAACCTTAGCTCCCTAGCTCACTCTGCGGTAGATCCATCGCAGGACCTCTCCCGGTGGCCGCGGCGAAGCGAGGGCCCGCGGTCTGCTGTACGGCCGCCCTCGAGCTGAGCCGGGGAGCTCAAACGAAGCAGCTCGGGCAGCGGATGCGTCGGCCAGGCAGTCGCTGGAGTGCAGGACATGAGTGCCCTGCGATGCTCATCACAACGTGCCCCGCCGGTTTGCGCTGGCTCGCGGAGGCATGTAATGTTTTCTGAGTTGCCCCGCTGAGGGCAGCCAACCCCATCAAATTCTTGAAGCTAGTCCAGCGTGTGCTGAGCACTAAAGCCGGATGATGCTTTATTTCGCTGTGGGTTGATCCCTTTTGTCGAATACTTTTCCGGTTTCACCGAAAAGAACGGATTTGACAAAGGGAAAGGAAATGAAATAAGTTAGTAACACACCACGGCGAAGAAATAAAGAGCTTTGGAGGATTTCGAGGGAAAACTTCGGATCTGGCTCGGAAAAGTATTCCCACGTGTTTGTTGTTTGAGAACTCAATAGTGTGCCAAGTTTGTTGATACCGATTGTTTTTTGATTGGTTGAATTGGCTGGTCTGC
>NZ_JAEKGC010000031.1 GCF_016405885.1 Arthrobacter sp. MSA 4-2
ATGGGGCCTGGGCTGGGAGATCTACGATACGCCGGCCGGTGAGATCATCGGTCATGACGGCAGCACGCTCGGGCAGAACGCTTTCCTCCGGATCGCCCCGAAACAGGGTGTCGCCGTCGCCCTCCTGACGAACGGAGGCGAACCGTTCGGACTCTACCACGAGATGATGGCCCACATTCTCTCGGAGCTCGCCGACGTGGAACTCCCGCCCATGCCGGTGCCCCCGTCCGAGCCGAAGACCATCGACCCAGAGCGTTTCCTCGGCACGTACAGCTCCCGGATGGTTGACCTCGATGTCACCCAGGATGAAGAGGGCCGGGTGTGGATGACTATCACCGCGACGGACGCCGGAGAGGAAATAGGGGTGGACAACGAGACCACCGAGCTGGTCTGGCTGAGGGAGGACACCCTCATCCCGCTCAAGGGCCAGCAGGGAATGCACCTGCCCCACGCCTTCCTGGGCGATGACGGCACCGGCCGCGCACAGTACCTGCACCTCGGCCGCGCAGTGCGCCGGGCTGCCAGCCACTGATTGTTGGCAACCGCAGCGGTTTCACTGTCGGTGCACCCGATCACATTCCGCTATCGGCTCAGGGGAGCCGTCGACTTGAGCACAACCGACCTTGCCGATGGAAGCGCCCGTTTCCGCGCCATGCTGGAGCTGCGCGTTCTGCTCCCGATGAGGGGCACACCCCGCTGTCGCCGCGTCGGTAACGAATACCCGCTTGTGACACAGCAACCCCCGCTGTCATCTCCCAAGCACCTTCCTTGCCAGCGCTGTGTCAACGTTTGGCCCGTGGGCACCCTGGGCTCCTCTCCCGGCTCCCCGAGGGGGAGAGCCCGTGGTGTTGGGCGTGCAGACGCGTTGCGCCCTATGATTACCCACCCGAGAACCCGTCTCCGACCCAGTACCCGAGGATGTCGCGTTCCCTGTTCACGGTGACTCTCATGACGACGTAGAACGCGGTGTTGCGCACCGGGTCGTGCGGCTCCAACGACCGGGATGACCCCTCGGCCAGCTCACCGGTGACCTTCCCGGTGAGCTGGCCGATAGTGTCTTTGAAGACCTTGGCCCCGTAGACCTTCTCGACGTGCGCGGCGATTTCCCCGGTGTCCGGTCCGCGGGCGGACAGCGAGAGCACGAACTAGTCGATCCCGTCCAGGCGCCGTTTCAGTGTGAGCACGATGAAGATTTCATTCTGGGGCCGTCGTAGATGGCGAATGGCAGTGCTGTGACGGTGACAGCGACTGCGGTGCCGGCCTCTGCTACTGCGTTGCGAAGTGAGCGCAGTACTTACCGGGTTCATCAAGGGCTGACCTTTCTCGTCCACCCCGCCTGCCGGAACCTCGTCCGACTATTGTCGAGTGCCCCTCTCAACACAGTCCGTTGATCGCCGATACCGTTGGCTCCACTGGGCATCGAATTCGGTGAACCGGTCACATGGAGCCGTGTGGACCGGTGTGAGGACTTTGACAATACCGCCGTGGTGCCCTCGGCCGGCGTCGCGGAACGGGCTGCGGATCGGGTGCACAACGCACTGCTGCATGAGCGTGCGCTGCCAGGTGGTTGTGATCGCCTCCGGAAGGCCCTTGATTGAGCCCATTGCAGACGGCGATGAACACGTCTTCGACGCCTCGATGATCCCTCCGGTCGCGGTATCGACCGTCTCCGCTGACGCTTCCGCCGCGAAGTCGGTCACGGCCGTCTGCTTCCGTTTGAGTGATTCGTATTTGGCCATTTGCCCTTTGTACGAACAAACAAAATATAGGTGGAAATTAGTCGGATGGACCGAAAATGTGATTGCCTGGCGAACCTACACTGAACCGCATGACAACTCTCGCAGATATCGCGCACTGGATCGACGAACGCCTAGCCACCCTCGCGGAGCAGTACAACGTCCCCGCCGTTTCGGTGGCTGTCTACGCCAA
>NZ_JAEKGC010000032.1 GCF_016405885.1 Arthrobacter sp. MSA 4-2
GCGGTGCGGTTACCAGCTTTGTGGGAGGGGGCGGCCTTCTTCGTAGCCGGCGGCGGATTGGATGCCGACCAGGGCGCGGTCGGAGAATTCGGCCAGGGTGCGGGCTCCGGCGTAGGTCATGGAGCTGCGCACGCCGGCGGTGATCATGTCCAGCAGGTCCTCCACGCCGGGCCGGGCGGGGTCCAGGTACATTTTGGAGGTGGAGATGCCCTCTTCGAAGAGTCCCTTGCGGGCCCGGGCGAAGACGTCCTCGGCCTGGGTGCGGTGCTGCACCGCCCTTGCGGAGGCCATGCCGAAGCTTTCCTTGTAGCGGCGCCCGTCGCTGTCGGTGTGCAGGTCGCCGGGGCTCTCGTAGGTGCCGGCGAACCAGGACCCGATCATGACCTGGCTGGCGCCGGCGGCCAGGGCCAGGGCCACATCGCGGGGGTAGCGGACCCCGCCGTCGGCCCAGACATGGGCGCCGAGCTCGCGGGCCGCCGTGGCGGCCTCGTAGACCGCGGAGAACTGGGGCCGGCCGACGGCGGTCATCATCCGGGTGGTGCACATGGCGCCGGGCCCGACGCCGACCTTCACGATGTCCGCGCCGGCCTCGACGAGGTCCCGCACCCCGTCGGCGCTGACGACGTTCCCGGCCACGATCGGGATCTTCGGGTCCAGGCTGCGCACGATCTTGAGGGCATCGAGCATCTTGCGCTGGTGCCCGTGGGCGGTGTCGACGACGAGGACGTCGACGCCGGCCTCGAGCAGGGAGGCCGCCTTGGCCTCGACGTCGCCGTTGATGCCCACGGCGGCGGCCACCCGCAGGGAACCGTTGGTGTCCACGGTCGGGGTGTAGATGGTCGAGCGCAGCGCCCCGGCCCGGGTGATGACCCCCTGCAGGATCCCCTCCCGGGTGACCGGTGCCAGCGGGGTGCCGGCCCGGTCGAGTTCGGCGAAGACCGCCCGCAGCCCGGCCGCGGGGTCCCCGTCGAACCGGGCGGCCTCGATGGGCGGGGAACTGACCCGCATCACGGACTCCAGCGAGGCGAAGCGGTCCACCCCCTCGCAGTCCGAGGCCCGCACCACCCCCAGGTACCGGTCGTCCTCGTCCACGACGACCACCGCGCCGTGGGCGCGCTTATTGATCAGGTGCAGCGCGTCGATGACCGTATTGCCCGGACGCAGCTTCAGCGGCGTCTCGAAGACGGTGTGCCTGCTCTTGACCCAGGCGGTGACCTCGGCGATGACCTCCACCGGCACGTCCTGCGGCAGCACCCCCAGCCCGCCGCGGCGTGCCATGGTCTCGACCATGCGCCGGCCGGTCACGGCGGTCATGTTCGCCACCACCAGGGGAATCGTCGAACCGGTCCCGTCGGCCGCGGAGAGATCCACGTCAAAACGCGAGACCACCTCCGAGGCCGAGGGCACCAGGAACACATCGGCATAGGTCAGGTCGGTGGACGGATCATTGATGAATCGCAT
>NZ_JAEKGC010000033.1 GCF_016405885.1 Arthrobacter sp. MSA 4-2
GCCAAGCCCAATGACGTTGTTGCGTCCTATTCGGTCCTCCTGAAGCAGGTCCGGAAGGAGGGGCTGCTGACCCGGCGCCGGCGCTTCTACGTCTCGGTGTTCGCCCTGCTGGCCCTGGCCATGGGCGCGGCCTGGACCGGCTTCGCCCTGCTGGGCGATACCTGGTTCCAGCTGCTGATCGCCGCGGCGCTCGGGGTGGTCCTGACCCAGACGGCGTTCCTGGCCCACGAGGCCTCCCACCGCCAGATCTTCAAGACCCGCGGCGCCAACGACTGGTCCGGCCGGGTACTCGCCGCCGGAGTGGTCGGCATCAGCTACGCCTGGTGGATCGATAAGCACACCCGCCACCACAACGACCCCAACACCCGCGGCAAGGACCCCGACATCGAGGTCGACACCATCTCCTTCCTCGAAGAGGACGCCGCCAAGGCCCGCGGCCTGCAGGCCTGGATCACCCGCCGCCAGGGCTACCTGTTCTTCCCCCTGCTCACCCTGGAGGGCCTGAACCTGCACGCCCGCTCCTTCGTGACCCTGTTCCGCCGCGGCACCGTCACCGGCCGCTGGGTCGAACTGACCCTGCTCGCGGTCCGCTTCACCGCCTACCTCGGCATCCTCTTCTGGTTCCTGCCCGTGGGCATGGCGTTCGCCTTCCTCGGCGTGCAGCTGGCCGTGTTCGGCGTCTACATGGGCGCCTCGTTCGCCCCGAACCACAAGGGCATGCCGATCGTGCCCGAGGACAGCAAACTCGACTTCTTCCAAAAGCAGGTCCTGACCTCGCGCAACATCCGCGGCGGAGCGTTCATCAACAACGCCTTCGGCGGCCTGAACTTCCAGATCGAACACCACCTCTTCCCGGACATGCCCCGCCCCCACCTGCGCCGGGCCGCCGTGATCGTCCGCGAACACTGCGAGACCCTCAAGGTCCCCTACACCGAGGTCGGCCTGGCCGCCTCCTACGGGGCCGTGGTCACCTACCTCAACCGGGTCGGCCTCGCCGCCCGCGACCCCTTCGACTGCCCCATGGTCAACAAGTACCGCCG
>NZ_JAEKGC010000034.1 GCF_016405885.1 Arthrobacter sp. MSA 4-2
GTGGAGAGGTCGAGTTCGAGGTATTCGGAGAACCGGATCTCGGTGGACGGGTCGTGCCACAGGCCCTGTTCCTTGGCGTAGGCCTCCACCAGGGCCACGTTCTCGGCCGGGCGCCCGGTCAGGCGCAGATATTCAAGGGTCACCTCATCGATGGGGAACATCGCCGCGGTCGAACCGAACTCCGGGCTCATGTTCCCGATCGTGGCCCGGTTCGCCAACGGCACCTCGGCCACGCCCTCGCCGTAGAACTCCACGAACTTCCCCACCACCCCGTGCCGGCGCAGCATCTCGGTGATCGTCAGCACCACATCGGTGGCCGTGGCCCCGGCCGGAATCGACCCCGAGAGCCGGAACCCGACCACCCGCGGAATCAGCATCGACACCGGCTGGCCCAGCATCGCCGCCTCGGCCTCGATCCCGCCGACCCCCCAGCCCAGCACCCCCAGCCCGTTGACCATGGTGGTGTGCGAATCGGTGCCCACACAGGTATCCGGATACGCCCGCAACACCGGTCCCCCGTCGGCCCCGGTCACCTCGCGGGTCATCACGGTGCGGGCCAGATACTCAAGGTTCACCTGGTGCACGATCCCCATCCCCGGGGGCACGACCTTGAAATCATCGAACGCGGTCTGGCCCCAGCGCAGGAACTGGTAGCGCTCCCCATTGCGCTGGTACTCGATCTCCATGTTCCGCTCCAGCGCCCCGGCATTGCCGAACACATCGATCTGCACCGAATGATCGATCACCATCTCCGCCGGCGCCAACGGGTTCACCTTCTTCGGATCCCCGCCGAGCTCGGCCACCGCCTCACGCATCGTCGCCAGGTCCACCACGCACGGGACCCCGGTGAAGTCCTGCATGATCACCCGGGCCGGAGTGAACTGGATCTCCGTATCCGGCTCCGCCTCCGGATTCCACCCGGCCAGGGCCCGCACATGATCGGCGGTGATATTCGCCCCGTCCTCGGTCCGCAGCAGATTCTCCAACAGCACCTTCAGGCTGAACGG
>NZ_JAEKGC010000035.1 GCF_016405885.1 Arthrobacter sp. MSA 4-2
AGCTGGACGGGCCTAGCGAATCGTCCTTGCGGATTACAATTCCCATTACTCGGCTCCAACTTTCGAGGTCGCACCGGGTGCCCGTCCTCCAAGAGAACCCCGGGCCCTGGGTGGTGACGCTGGGTGTACAAAGGGTGAACCGGGGGTGCTGCTTGGTGAAACCCACACTAGAACTTGATCTTTGGGGTGTCGTCGAAACTGCCTACCCGACTTGATTTAGGCGTTACCTGAGCTTTTCGTTTGCTACTTGGAGAAGTCGTCGTAGGCGTACTCGCGCGCTACGGCCTATTACTTACCTCGGGCTGACGCTGGAGTCGCCGGGCGGTGTCTCGCTGTCCCGCTGTCCCGCCATATCGCTAGGTAAAGCTCACTGGAGCTCCAATTAGCACGCCGTATATGTTTCGCTGCATATATACAGCAGAACGTCCGGCGCTTCAGCGTGCAGCGACCGGGCGGGCTGTCCAAAGCGCTCCGGCCAGCCTGAATCTCGCCCTTGATGAAGACCTCCCGGTAGACCCGGGCGCCGCGCTGACCAATCACCGGACGTATCCGTCACGCCCAGGGCGCGCCGCCGCGGGAGTGCATCGCTCTCCTGCAGGGACTGCCAGAACTGGTCCCTGTGAATGCCGCCCGGAACCTCCGGTATCGCCCAAGACAGGTATTAGGCAGCGCCGCGCAAGTAATCACCACCCAACGAACTTACGGGTTTAGCAATTTCTTCAAGTAATGAACGAGCAGGCCGGGTAACGCCTAAATCAAGTCGGGTAGGCAGTTTCGACGACACTCCAAAGATCAAGTTCTAGTGTGGATTTCACCGAGCAGCACCTCCGGTTCACCCTTTGTACATCTTGCTTCACCCACCCAGGGCCCGGGGTTCTCTTGGAGGACGGGCACCCGGCGCGAGGGTTGAAGCCGGGACGGAACCCGTCCAGCC
>NZ_JAEKGC010000003.1 GCF_016405885.1 Arthrobacter sp. MSA 4-2
AGCATGGACCCGCAGGAGATCGGCTGGTTCGTCTCCCCGCTCCAGCACGACTTCGACTTCGTCAAGGGCTCCCGGCATGTGACCGGAGGCGGCTCCGAGGACCTGACCTGGCTGCGGGAGGCCGGAAACCGCGCCCTGACCGGGCTGGCCAACGTGGTCCTCCACAGCAACTACTCCGACCTTTGCTACGGCTACATCGCCTTCCGGCGGGAGTGCCTTGAGGTCCTGCAGCTGGAATCCGAGGGATTCGAGATCGAGACGGAACTGATCGTGAAGGCGGCGCGGGGAGGACTTCGTATCGCGGAGGTTCCGAGCATGGAACTGAACCGGATTTCGGGAGCCTCCAATCTGCAGACTTTCCGTGACGGGTGGAGGGTGCTGCGCACCCTCGCCCGGGAGTGCGCCGCCTGGGACGCGCCCACCGGCGGGGCCCGCCCCGAAGCGCTCCGGCGGGTGAAATACACCTATCCCAGCGTCCGGCACTCACGGACTCCAACCGATCCCCGTAGCGTGCTCACCCTCGCGGAAGGTGCCTGACATGTCGCCCACTGGAGTACGACCTACTGTTTCCGTGGTCATCTGTTCCTACACCCAGGACCGCCTGCCGCTCATGGCCCGTGTCGTCGAGTCGGTACGGGCCCAGTCGGTGCCCCCGCAGCAGATCATTCTTGTCGTGGACCATAACAAGGACCTTTATAAGCACCTCATCGCGAATTTCAGTGCCGTGACGATCGTGGAGAGCACCGGCCAGCCCGGGCTGGCCGGCGCGCGCAACACCGGAATCGCCCACGCGACGTCGGACATTGTTGCCTTCCTCGACGACGACGCCGAGGCGGCCCCGGACTGGCTTGAACGCCTGATCTCGTTCTACGACGATCCCGATGTGCTCGCCGTGGGTGGGCACGTCGACCCGGTCTGGGAGGCGGGGCGTCCCGGGTACTTCAGCGAGGAACTCGACTGGATCGTGGGATGCAGCCACCGGGGCCTGCCGCGGATGGCCACCGAAGTCCGCAACCTGATCGGTGCGAACATGTCTTTCCGGCGGGACATCCTCGAGCATGTCGGCGGTTTCAACCAGGACCTTGGCCGACAGATCCTCAAGCCACTCGGCTGTGAGGAGACGGAAATCTGCATCCGGGCCACCATCGCGTCACCGGGCTCGCGCATCGTCTACGATCCGACCGCCGTGGTCCACCATCACGTCCCCGCCGCCAGGGGAACCTTTCGATACATGGCGGCACGAGCCTGGTCAGAAGGGCTCTCGAAAGCCCAGGTGAGCCATCTTGTGGGCCACAAACGCGCCCTGCGTTCCGAACGGCACTATGTCCGGAGGATCCTTCCCCGCGCCGTCCTGTCCGGACTCCGGGATTGGGGCACAGGCAGGGACAGCGCCGGACTGGGCCGGGCGGGAGCCGTTGTCGCCGTGCTTGGCATCACGACCGGAGGATATCTCCGGGGCCGTCAGCTCGCCCATCTCGCTCGGTCCCGCGCGGCCGAGCCAGTCCCTGCGGCTGCCGAGTGGCGAACCGTCCAGTGAGGGCTTAGGCCGAGGTCAGCGGCCGAGCGGCCGGCCGGCCATCCCTTCGAGCCGCGCGATCCGCTGGGGCATGGGCGGGTGGCTTGCGAACAGGCGCTGCATTCCTCCGCCCCGGAAGGGGTTCGCGATCATCAGGTGCGAGGTGTTGACGAGCCGCTGGTCCTGCGGCAGCGGCGCCCGCTGCGTTCCCAGCTCCAGCTTGCGCAGCGCCGAGGCCAGCGCCAGCGGATCGCCGGTCAGGCGCGCGCCGTCCTCGTCGGCGTCGTACTCCCGGGTCCGGCCGATCGCCATCTGAATGAGCCCGGCCGCCACCGGGGCGAGGAAGGCCAGCAGCAGCGCGGCGATCGGATTGCCCCCGGAGCTGCGGTTCCCGCCCATCAGGCCGGTGAAGGCGAACATCTGGGCCAGCGAGGTGATCACGCCGGCGACGGCGGCGGCGACGGAGCCGGTGAGGATGTCGCGGTTGTAGACGTGCATGAGTTCATGCCCGAGCACCCCGCGCAGCTCGCGCTCATTGAGCAGCTGCAGGATGCCCTGGGTGCAGCACACCGCGGCGTTCTGCGGATTCCTGCCGGTGGCGAAGGCGTTGGGCGCGAGGGTCGGAGAGATGTAGAGCCGCGGCATGGGCTGGTTCGCCCGCGCGCTGAGCTCGCGCACGATCCGGTACATCGCCGGCGCCTGCTGCTCGCTCACCTCGACCGCGCGCATGCTGCGGATCGCCAGCTTGTCGCTGTTCCAGTAGCTGTAGGCGACAGAGCCGACCCCGATGAGGGCGAAGATCAGCAGGAAGGACGAGTTCCGGGTGGCGCCCGCGATGGCCGCCCCGAAGAGCAGAAACAGTCCCATGAGCGAGCCGAACAACAGCGCGGTCTTGGCTCCGTTGAAGTGTCTGTGCACTGGACGGGATCTCCTTCAGGGGTCTTGTCTAGGGAGAACGGCCGGGCGCGGCGCTCCGTTCCACCGATTCTGCGGCCGGCCCGAGGGCACGGTCGACGCGGCACGGGCAGCGCTTTCAGGCCTGCGGGTTGCGCGAATCGTACTGGGCGAAACGGGGCTGCCACCTCGCAAGCAGGCCCACGAGGGCAATGCACAGCAGGCCGCCGATCACCGGCGTCCAGCCTTCCCCCAGCCACTCGGCGCCACCGCCGGCGACCATGTCGCCCAGGCGCGGGCCTCCTGCGACGACGACGATGAAGACGCCCTGCAGCCGCCCGCGCATCGCATCGGGGGTGGCGGACTGCAGGATGGTGCTGCGGAACACCGAACTGACGGAGTCCGAGATGCCGGCGAGGACGAGGCAGAGCGCGGCGGGGATGATCCAGGGCGTCACCGCGCCGCCGGCGCCGGGTCCGGTGGCTCCGGCCGCGACGACCACGAGGCCGAAGGCGCTCACCGAGGCACCCCAGCCCACGATGGACCACAGCACGGCCAGCCCCTGGCGGTGGATCCGGCCGAGCGGGCCGGAAAACAGTCCCGCCAGCACCGAGCCGAACGCCACGGCCGCGAGCAGGATGCCCACGGTGAATTCCCCGCCGCCGATCAGGACGGCGCCGATGGCAGGCAGCAGCGCCCGCGGCTGGGACAGGATCATGGCGGCGAGGTCGACGAGGAAGGTCATGCGGATGTTCGGGCGGGTGCCCAGGAACCGGAACCCCTCGAGCACCGAGGACAGCCCGGCCCGCCGGGTCGGCCCCTCGGGCGGCATGGGCGGGAGGCTGAACACGGCCCAGAGCGCAGCGGTGAACGTGACGGCGTCGATCGTGTAGGTCCAGGCGTAGCCCACCTGCGCAACCAGCACGCCCGCGAGCAGCGGTCCCACCGTGAACGCCAGGCCGAAGGTGAGCATGCTCAGCGCATTGGCCGCAGGCAGGAGTTCGGGCCGCACGAGCCGCGGAATGATCGAACTGCGGGTGGGTTGGTTGACGCCGGCCGCACCGCTCTGCACCGCGACCAGGAGGTACAGCAGCCAGACGTTGTTCAGGCCGGCCCAGGCCTGCGCGGCGATGGCGATGGTCGTCAGCCACAGGGCGAACCCGGAGAACAGCGCCACCGTCCGGCGGTCGTGGGCGTCGGCGATCGCCCCGCCGTACAGCCCGGCCACCACCAGCGGCACCAGCGCGAAGAGTCCCAACAGGCCAACGCTCAGGCTCGAGGAGGTCAGGGCGTAGACCTGGAGGCTGACGGCCACCAGGGTGAGCTGGGTGCCGGTGGCCGAGAGGGTCGTGCCGATGTAGAGCCGGCGGAAGGCCCTGCTCTCCTTCAGTGGCGTGATGTCGGCAAGGAGTCTGGGCACTCCAAAAGTGTAGCGGCGATGTGGTTCGCATCGGCAACTACCGAGGTCGGGACCGCCGAAGGTTACGCCCGCCGGCGCTACTCGGCGGCGGCGATCGCCTCGTCGACCATCTTCAGCACCCGGCGGTCCGCGATCGGCCGGAAGTGGCCCATGGTCTCGAGCTGGATATTGCGCGCCCCCTTGAGGAAACTGCCGCCGGGGATGTGCGGGTCGAAGCGCCCGTAGATCGAGGTGATGCGGGAATTGACCTCGAGGTTGCTCCCAAGCGAGACCAGGGTGCGGTTCCGTGGAGCGAAGGCCCGGATGCTCGGCAGGACGAAGAAGTTTGCGTAGAACGAGCCCGAGAAGGGGGTGTTGATGGCGACGAGCCGGCTGGCCCGGCTTCCGGGCAGGGTCATCAGGTATTTGCCAATCAGCCCGCCCTTGCTGTGGGCGACGATGACGACGTCGCGGAGGTCGCGTTCCTCGAGGTATTCGGCGGCCAGCGCGGCCATCGCCGGCACGCTGCCGCGGTTGTAGCCGAGCTTTTCCACGACGTGCACCGGATGTCCGGCCCGGTGCAGGTGGGCGGCGACCGGCCGCATGAACTGCCAGGGCTCGTAGACGCCCGGGATCAGCAGCACCGGCAGCTTCGCCGGGCCCCGGGAGGGCTCCGGGCCGGCAACGAGGTACCGGGCCGGGTCGTCGCGCACGAGGAGGCCGTGAAGCTGCCAAAAGCCGACGTACGCATAATCGAGTGTCCAGGCCCATGCCCGCCGCAATAAATCCATCGTTCCACCGTACCTAGCCACGCCCTGCCGCGGCACGCAAGTTAGACGGACCTTATTATGAATTCCTCAGAATTGGTGGTTGACTCCCTCCATGACCGACACCGCTCCGCACCCCACCGCGCGCGAGGCGCAGTGGTCGCAGGAGCTGCGCGGCCACGGACGCCGGGTGACCCGGCAGCGCCTCGCCGTGCTCAGCGCCGTCGAGCGCTCCCCCCATGCGACCGCCGACGACGCCGCCGCGGCCGTGCGCCAGGAACTGCCGCACATCGCCGTGCAGTCGGTGTACGTCATCCTCGCCGACCTGACGGCCCTGGGCCTGCTGCGCCGCATCGAAACCCCGCACTCTCCCGCCCGCTACGAGACCCGGGTCGGTGACAACCACCACCACGCCGTGTGCACGGGCTGCGGACGGATCGAGGACGTGGAGTGCGCCGTCGGCCACGCCCCCTGCCTGACCCCGCAGTGGTCCCCCGGCTCGGCCGGAATGACCATCCAGATCGCCGACGTCCTCTACCAGGGGCTCTGCGCTGACTGCCGCGCCCCCGCCGCCGGCCCAACGATTTACCCCAGCAGCACCACAGAAACAGGAGCACAGTGAACGCCAATTTCAGCACTACGCAGTCCGGGGCGCCCGTCGTCGACGACAGCAACTCGTCAGCGATCGGCCGCGACGGAGCGATCCCGCTGACCGACCATTACCTGATCGAGAAGCTCGCCCAGTTCAACCGCGAGCGGATCCCCGAGCGCGTCGTCCACGCCAAGGGCGGTGGAGCCTTCGGTGTCTTCGAGACCACCGAAGACGTCAGCATGTACACCAAGGCGGCCCTGTTCCAGACCGGCGCCGTCACCGAGACGCTGCTGCGCTTCTCCTCCGTCGCCGGCGAGCAGGGCTCCCCCGACACCTGGCGCGACCCCCGCGGCTTCGCCCTGAAGTTCTACACCTCCGAGGGCAACTACGACCTCGTGGGCAACAACACCCCCGTCTTTTTCATCCGCGACGGCATCAAGTTCCCGGACTTCATCCACTCGCAGAAGCGCCTTCCGGGCACCAACCTGCGCGACGCCGACATGCAGTGGGACTTTTGGACCCTGAGCCCGGAATCCGCGCACCAGGTGACCTGGCTGATGGGCGACCGCGGCCTTCCCGCCTCCTGGCGCACTATGAACGGTTACGGCTCGCACACCTACATGTGGATCAACGAGGCCGGCGAGAAGTTCTGGGTCAAGTACCACTTCAAGTCCAACCAGGGCCACGAGACGCTCACGGTCGACGAGGCCGAGTCCCTGGCCGGCTCGGACGCCGACCACCACCTGCGCGACCTCTCCGAGAACATCGCCAAGGGCAACCACCCAAGCTGGGACCTCAAGGTCCAGGTCATGCCCTACGACAATGCCAAGGACTACCGGTTCAACCCCTTCGACCTCACGAAGGTCTGGCCGCACGCGGACTACCCGCTGATCCCGGTCGGGAAGCTCACCCTGAACCGCAACCCGGAAAACTACTTCGCGCAGATCGAGCAGGCGACCTTCGCGCCGTCGAACTTCGTGCCCGGCATCGCCGCCAGCCCCGACCGGATGCTGCAGGCTCGCATCTTCTCCTACGCCGATGCGCACCGCTACCGCGTGGGCACCAACCACGCCCAGCTGCCGGTGAACATGCCCAAGAGCGAGGTGCGCAGCTACTCCAAGGACGGCGCGGGCCGGTACCACTTCAACTCCGCCTCCACTCCGGTGTACGCGCCGAACTCGGTGGGCGGTCCCGCGGCCGACCCTTCGCTGTACGGCCCGCACGGCGGCTGGGAGAACGACGGCGAGCTCGTGCGCGCCGCCCACACCCTGCACGCCGAGGACGACGACTTCGGCCAGGCCGGCACGCTCTACCGCGAGGTCTTCGACGACGCGGCCCGGGCCCGGTTCCTCGAGACGATCACCGGCGCCGTCGGCGGCGTGGTCAGCTCCGATATCCGCGAGCGGGCCATCCAGTACTGGACCAACGTCGACGCCGACCTGGGCGCCAAGCTGCGGGCCAACCTCGGCTCCGGCGAGACTCCGGCGTCGGAGTCGGAAGCGGCCCTGTACTAGGAGCCCTTTCGCGCCGCACGCGCCAGAAAACGACGAACGCACCCGGTTTTCCGGGTGCGTTCGTCGTTTCGGGGTGCGTCCGTCGTGAACGGAGGCGTCAGCGCGTCCCGGCGCCGACCATCTCGTCAGCCTCCGGTTCGGACGAGCCCGCTGCGGTATTCGCATTGAGCTGGGAGTGGCGGTAGCCGTACGCGAAGTAGATGGCGAATCCGGCGACCAGCCACACGGCGAAGAACACCCAGGTGATCGTGGCGAGGTTGAGCATCAGGTAGATGCACAGCAGTGCCGACACGATCGGGATGATCTTGCCGAACGGCACCCGGAACGCCGGCAACAGGTCGGGTCGCTTGCGCCGCAGCACGAGGATGCCGACGCTGACCATGATGAAGGCGGAGAGGGTGCCGATGTTGATCATTTCGGCGAGGATCTCGACCTGGGTGAACCCGGCGAGCAGGGCGACGACGACGCCGCAGAGGATCTGCGTGCGGGCCGGGGTGCCGCGCTTCTCGGAGGTGCGGCTCAGGAAGCGGGGCATCAGCCCATCGCGGCTGAGGGCGAAGACCACCCGGGCCAGGCCCATGAGCAGCACCATGATGACGGTGGTCAGGCCGATGAGGCTGCCGATCGAGATGACGCCGGCGGCCCAGTCGGCGCCGACGAGCTGGAAGGCCGTCGCCAGGGACGGTGCGCCCGACTCGCCGAGCTCGGTGTGGGAGACCATGCCGGTGACGACGAGGGTCACGAGGATGTAGAGCACCGTGACCACGGCCAGGCCGGCGAAGATGCCGCGCGGCAGGGTCCGGCTCGGGTTCTTGACCTCCTCAGCGGAGGTCGCGACGACGTCGAACCCGATGAAGGCGAAGAAGACCAGCGCGGCGCCGGAGATGATTCCGGTGAAGCCGAACGCCGACGGGGTGGCCCCGGAGAGGAAGGACAGGAAGGGCTGGTCGGCCCACTTGGCCTCGGTGTCGGCCGGCGGCTGGGATTCGGGCACGAACGGCGTGTAGTTTTCGGGGCTGACGTAGAAGAACCCGACGACGATGACGAAGAGGACGATCGCGATCTTGATGACGGTGAACACGCTGTTCACGCGGGCCGAGAGCTTGGTGCCCAGCACCAGCACGGCGGTGAAGATGGCGACGATCAGCAGCGGCCCCCAGTAAAGGGGAAGACCGAAGAAGCTGATCTCCGAGGGCACGTCGAGGTTGAGCACCGCGAACAGATCGCTGAGGTAGATGCCCCAGAACTTCGCGATGACGGCCGCGGCCATAAGGAGTTCGAGGATGAGGTTCCAGCCGATGACCCAGGCGACGAGTTCGCCCATGGTGGCGTAGGTGAAGACATACGCGCTGCCGGCCACGGGGATCGCGGTGGCGAACTCGGCGTAGCACATGATGGCCAGCGCGCAGGTGATTGCGGCGAGCACGAAGGAGATGGTGACGGCCGGTCCGGCGTTGAACGCCGCCGCCTGGGCCCCGACGGAGAAGATCCCCGCACCCACGGCCACGGCAACGCCCATGATCATGAGGTCCCACGTGTTCAGGGAACGCTTGAGCCTGCGCCCCTTTTCGTCAGAGTCTGCTATCGACTGCTCAATCGATTTTGTGCGCAATAGGTTCAATGGCCTGCATCTTTCACAGAGGGGGGGGCGGCAGTCAAGGGAAAACTGCCCAGACAAGCGTATTGAGGTCCAGCCGCTGGGACTGAATCCGTCCACATGGTGAGATGGTTAACCAGGGCCACCATGTGGTCCTCCGGCGTTTCTCCGGAGGGCGTGCGTCCGGGGGCGTCGGGACCCCATCCGCGACCCCGAAAGCGGCCGCTGCATACGAAACGACCGCCGCGCCGGATATATCAGGTGCGGCGGTCGCTTTCGGGCCGCTCGGTCGCGAAGCGGTACGCCTGGCGGTCAGCCCGCTGCCGGCACGGCCTCCCGCTGGGGCTCGGGCCGCGGGGTGAGCTTCGCCCCCTCGACGTCGACGTCGGGCAGGATCTTATCCAGCCAGCGCGGCAGCCACCAGGCCTTCCGGCCCAGCAGGTACATCGCGGCGGGCACGAGCGTCATGCGCACCACGAAGGCGTCGAGGAGCACCCCGAAGGCCAGCCCGAACCCGATCGGCCGGACCATGGTGAGGTGGGAGAACACGAAGCCGGCGAACACCGACACCATGATGATCGCCGCGGCCGTCACGACCCGTGCGCCGTGGCTGAAACCGACCCGCACCGCGGCCCGGGCGCCTCCGCCGTGGACGTACGCCTCGCGCATCCCCGAGACGAGGAACATTTGGTAGTCCATCGCCAGGCCGAACAGCACCCCGATCAGGATGATGGGCAGGAAGCTCAGGATCGGCCCGGGGTTGGTCACGCCGAAGAGGTCCCCGAACCAGCCCCACTGGTAGATCGCCACGGTGGCCCCGAAGCTCGCCAGCAGCGAGAGCAGGAACCCGGCGGTGGCGATGAGCGGCACGAGCACCGAGCGGAACACCAGCAGGAGCAGGATCAGCGAAAGCCCGACGACGATGCCCAGGTACAGCGGCATGGCCTCCATCAGCCGGGCCGAGACATCGATGTTCGCGGCCGTCTGGCCCGTCACCGACACGGAGACCCCGGTCCGGTCCTCGATGTCGTCGGAGGAGGCGCGCAGGGTGCGCACGAGGTCCTCGGTGGATTCGCTGGCCGGCCCCTCCTCCGGAAGCACCTGGAAGACGGCGGTGCGCCCGTCGGCGCTCACCGAGGCGGGAATCGAGGCGGCGACCTCCGGGATGTCCGCCAGCAGGTCGTTGACGTCGAGCTGCAGTTCGGCCAGTTCGGCCTCGCCCGCGGTTGCGGGCATCGCCCCGACGACGATCAGCGGCCCGTTGGCGCCCTCTCCGAACTTCTCGTCGACGGTGCTGTAGGCCTGGAAGGCGGTGGAGTCGGCGGGCTCGGATCCGCCGTCGGGCAGGCCGACCCGCAGCTGGGCCGCGGGGACCGCGATGGCGCCGAGCAGCAGGATGCCTGCCACGAGGGTAAGGGCGGGCCTGCGGGTGACGAACCCGCCCCAGCCGCGGCCGCGCTCGGCCCGCCGGTCCTGGGTCCGCTGCTCCTCCTCCGAGGAGGCCCCGCCGGACCGGCTGGCGTTGCGGGCCCACGCCCGCGCGGAGATGAGCCGGGTGCCGAGAACGGCGAGCAGGGCCGGGGTGAGGGTCAGGGCCACGAGCACCGAGACGGCGACAGTTCCCGCGGCGGACAGGCCCATGACGGTGAGGAACGGCAGGCCGGGCACGGCGAGCGCTGCCAGCGCGACTACGACCGTGAGCCCTGCGAAGAGCACGGCGTTGCCGGCGGTGCCCGTGGCCCGGCCGACCGACTCCTCAAGCCCCATCCCGTGCAGGAGCTGCGTGCGGTGCCGGTTCACGATGAACAGGGAGTAGTCGATGCCCACGGCCAGGCCCAGCATCAGCGCCAGGACCGGGGAGATGCTGTTCATCTCGATGATCCCTGACAGGGCGAAGGTGATGCCCACCCCGACGCCGACGCCGATCACGGCCATCAGGAGCGGCAGGCCCGCGGCGACGAGCGTACCCAGCATGAGGACAAGGACCAGGGCGGCGACGAGCAGGCCGATGATCTCGGCGTAGCCGAAGATCTCGGAGACGTCCTCGACGATGTCCTTGCTGTAGTCCACGGTGACGCCGCCACCTGCGGCGGCCGCGGCCTCCTCCTGCACGGCTTCACGCAGCTCCGGGGACACGGCGTTGATTGACTTCTCAAACTGGACGCTGGCGACGGCGGCGGAGCGGTCGTCCGCCACCAGCCGGACGCCCGAGGAGGCCTCGAGGCGGCGTTCGGCCAGTTCGAGCTCGGTGCGGCCCTGTTCGAGTTCGGCGGCGCTGCCCTCGAGCTCGGCCCGGCCGGCGTCGAGGCGCTCCTGCCCCGCGGCCAGCTGGGCCCGGGCGGCATCCAGAGCAGGACCCGGCAGGGAGGGTGCGCTATGTTCAAGCTGGTCCCGCTGGGCGTCGAGCTCCTGCTGGCCCTGCTCAAGCCCGGCCCGGCCGGCCTCGAGCTGCTCCTCCCCGGAGGCGAGGTCGGCCCTTCCGCTCTCGAGTTCGGCCCTTCCGCCTTCGAGCTGCTCCGTCACGGCGAAGGGGTCGACGACCGACCTCACGCCGTCGAGGCCGGCGACGCCGGCGAGGGCCTCCCGGACCGCGGACTCCTGGTCCGGGGTGAAGGCCGCGCCGTCATCGGTCCGGAAGACGACCGTCCCGGTGCCGCCGACGGCCTCGGGCAGTTCGCGCCGCAGCTGGTCCGCGACCCGCTGGGACTCGGTGCCGGGGATGGAGAAGTTGTTGGTGAGGGTGCCGGAGAAGAAGACGGCGGAGGCACCCACGGCCACCATCACCGTCAGCCAGGCGGAGACGACCCACCACCGCCTGCGGTAGGCGAACTTGCCGAGCCGGTAGAGCAGAAATGCCATTGGAAGTGTCCTTGGGTGACGGAGGTGGGGTGGGCGTGTGCGGATCAGGCGGGGTGTGCGAAGCCGTCCCGGAGCATTGAGAGCGCCAGCACCATGCGCTCCTCGAGGGCGGCACCGGCGTCCCCGTGCCGGTCGGGGTCGTCGGCGGCCCAGTCGTGCATCGCCGCCTTGGCGCAGGAGAGCACCGAGCCGACGAGGGCGCTGACGTAGAGGGGCGACGCGCCGCCCTGGAGGTGGTGGGTGACGGCCTCGATGATCCGGGCTTCCGCCCGTTCCCAGGCGTGCAGCTGGGCCCGCAGCAGTTCCGGGCTGCCCGCCGCCATGCGGAAGAGCTCGCCATGCACGGCGAGGTCCTGGACCTTGGCGGTGGCCGCGAGCGCGGCGATCATGGCGTCGAGCAGCGGCTCCCCCGCCGGGCGCCGGGAGAAACTGGAGATGGCGAGTTCGAGGAAGGACTCGGTGCTGACGTTCAGGGCTTCCTCGGCGCTGTGGAAGTAGTTGAAGAAGGTGCGCCGGGAGACACCGGCCCGGGCCGCGATCTGGTCCACGGTGAACGATCCGGCCCCCTTGCTGCGGGCGAGGGTGAGCGCGGCCTCGGCGATCGCCCGGCGGGTGTCGATCTTGTTCTGCTCCCGACGGCCGACAGGCTCCGGGGGCTCCACCGCGTCCTCAACCGTTTGCACGCTTTGACGTTACGCCAAAAGTTGCACGGTGTGCAAGAAATATTCCGGCGGGGAGGAGGTGGACTAAAGACCGGGCCCGCCACACCGGTCTAGGCTTGCCCGAAAACCTCACCGAAAGGCGTCGAAATGAAGCACCTCACCCTGGGACAGGACCTGGAGGTCTCGCGGCTGGGCCTCGGCTGCATGGGCATGTCGGCCTTCTACACCGGCAGCGGCACCGACGACGACGCCGCCGTGCGCACCCTCCACCACGCGCTCGACCTGGGCATCACCTTGTTCGACACGGCCGAGATCTACGGTCCGTACACGAATGAGGAACTGCTGGGCCGGGCCTTCGCCGACCGGCGGGATCGGGTGGTGATCGCCTCCAAGTTCGGCGTCATCCGCCACACCGGTTCGGGCGAGCGGGGCCTGGACGGCAGCCCGGCGAATGTGCGCCTGGCGGTCGAGGGGTCGCTGCGGCGCCTCCGCACCGACTACATCGACCTGTACTACCAGCACCGGATGGACCCCGCCGTCCCCGTCGAGGAAACGATGGGCGCCCTGGCCGAACTGGTCGAGCAGGGAAAGATCCGGCATATCGGCCTGTCCGAGGCGGCGCCGGCCACCCTCCGCCGGGCCCACGCCGTGCACCCGGTGACGGCGCTGCAGACCGAATACTCACTGTGGACCCGCGACCCCGAGCAGGAGATCCTCCCGCTGGTGCGCGAACTCGGCATCGGGTTCGTTCCGTACTCGCCCCTGGGCCGCGGATTCCTTACCGGGACCATTCGCAGCCTCGACCAGCTCGACGAGGCGGACGTCCGGCGCTACAACCCGCGTTTCGCCGGGGACAACCTCGAAGCGAACATCCGGATTGTCGAACAGGTCGACGCCGTGGCGCGGCAGGTCGGAGCGACCCCCGGGCAGGTGGCCCTCGCCTGGCTGCTCGCCCAGGATGGTGACCTTGCGCCCATTCCGGGCACCCGCAGGATCGAGCACCTCGAGGAAAATATCGCCGCCGAGGCCCTCGAGCTCTCGGGTGATCACCTCGCCGCGCTCAGCGCGGTCGCCGCGCCGGTCGGGGACCGGTATGCGGACATGTCGACGGTGAACCGCTGAGCCGCGGCTCAGCGGTTCACTGTGCCATTCAGCCCAGCGGCGGGGTCCTCGGCGGCGGCGTGCGGCGCCGGCCCGTGGCCTCGAAGGCGGCGGCGAGCCCCAGGAGGGCGGCGTCGTCGTAGGCCCGGCCGGCGAAGGTGAGTCCGACGGGCATGCCGGTATCGGCCATCGTGCCCATCGGTACGGTCACCGTCGGGATGCCCAGGTGCCTCGGCACCAGGTTGCCGTTGGCGACCCAGACCCCGTTGCGCCACCCCTGGTCGGCCGAGGCGGGATTGACGTCCATGTCCGCCGGTCCGACGTCGGCGGCCGCGGGGAAGAGCACGGCGTCGAGGCCGAGGCGCTCCATCCAGTCCTCAAGGTCGACGCGGCGGGTTTCCTCGAGCCCGCGCAGGCCCTCGGCTAGGTGTGGGATCGCGAGGAAGGACTCCACCGGGTGGTCGCGGACGCGGTCCGGGTAGGTGGCGATGTCGTCGTCGAACCCGTCGTAGCGGTCCGGCAGCGCACCCTCGGGGGCCGGGAAGATCGCCGCGCCGTCGACCGCCGCCAGGGTGTCGAGGGCCGGATCGCCGTTGGCCTTCAGGAAGTCATCCCACGCCCACGACGAGAGGTCGGTGATCTCGCGCTCAAGGTAGTCGGGGCTGACCAGTCCGCGGGTGGCGAGAGTGGGGGCGCCGGGGCGGTCGCCCTCGTAGTTGGAGACCACCGGGAAGTCGACTTCCACCACCTCCGCGCCGGCTGCCTCGAGGTCGCGGCGGGCGGCCTCCCAGAGGGCGATCACGGAGGGGCGCGTGTCGATGCGCTGTCCGGTGGGCCCGCCGATGCCCGGATTTTCGCCGGTGCCGGCCTCCGGATCGGCGTTGATGTACATGCGGGGCACCCCGAAGCGCCGGCCCTCAAGAGCCACTCGGGCGCCGTCCGGCCCTGCCGGGGCCAGCGCCGGGTAGGACGGCGGGCGGAGGTCCGACACGGGCGGGATCTCCACCCACGGCTGGGTGCGCCAGAAGTCGCCGCGGGTTTCGGCGTCGTCGGCGACGATCACGTCGAGCAGCTCAAGCAGGTCGGCCATGGAGCGGGTGTGCGGAACGACCACATCCATGGTGGGCACCAGCGGCCAGTTGCCGCGCACCGAGATCACTCCCCGGGAGGGCGTGTAGGCGCACAGGGCGTTGTTTGAGGCCGGCGCCCGTCCGCTGGACCAGGTTTCCTCGCCGAGGCCGAAGGCCGCGAAGCTCGCCGCGGTCGCCGTGCCCGAGCCGTTCGACGATCCGGAGGCGAACGCTGCGGGGAGGTAGTCGGCGTTGTATGGGCTTTCGGCGCGCCCGTAGAGTCCGCGCTGCATGCCGCCGTTGGCCATCGGGGGCATGTTCGTCAGCCCGATCAGGACCGCGCCGGCGCCCCGGAGGCGTTCGATGGTGAAGGCGTCGCGCTGGGCGGTGAGGTGCTCGAAGGCCGGGGAGCCGGCGGCGGCCGTGAGCCCCTCGGCCAGGTAGCTGTCCTTGGCGGTGTACGGGATGCCGTCCAGTGGTCCGAGCACGGCGCCGCGGGCACGCCGTTCATCGGAGGCCCGGGCGTCGTCCAGGGCCTGCGGGTTGGACACCACGACCGCGTTCAGCCGGGGGCCGCTCCGGTCGTAGGCCTCGATCCGCGCGAGGTAGGCCCGAGTGAGGTCCTCGCTGCTCGTCTCCCCGGACTCCAGGGCGGCGCGCAGCTGCGCAATGGAGGCCTCGACGACGTCGAACCGGGCCATCAGGCGTCCCCTCCGCCCAGTGCCGGCTGCTGCTGGGTGATGCAGTGGACGCCCCCGCCGCGGGCCAGGATCGGCCGGGCGTCCACGGTCACTACCCGCCGTCCGGGGTAGGCCTCCGCGAGGATCTCCGCGGCCAGCGCGTCGGCCCGTTCTTCCCCGTAGCCGCAGGCGATCACGCCGCCGTTGACCACGAGGTGGTTGACGTAGCTCCAGTCCACGAACCCTTCGCTGTCGCGCAGGGTGGCAGGCGCCGGCAGCGGGAGGATCTCGAAGGGCTTGCCTGCGGCGTCCGTCTGGGTCTCGAGGAAGGCCGCTAGGGTGCGGCTGACCTCGAAGTCGGGGTGCCCTGGGTCGGACTGGAGGTGAAGCAGGACCCGGCCGGGCGAGGGCAGGGTGGCAACCATGTCGATGTGCCCGCGGGTGCCAAGGTCCTCGTAGTCGCGGGTGAGGCCGCGGGGCACCCAGATGGTCTTCGTGGCGCCGAGAGTGCGCGCCAGTTCCGCCTCGACGCGGGCCTTG
This sequence comes from Arthrobacter sp. MSA 4-2, assembly GCF_016405885.1. Lineage (GTDB taxonomy): Bacteria > Actinomycetota > Actinomycetes > Actinomycetales > Micrococcaceae > Arthrobacter_D. The sequence goes on from NZ_JAEKGC010000003.1 coordinate 15,192, forward strand.
TCCGCGTAGGGGTTCCGGCCCGGATCCAGCTGGACCGTCTCGGTGACGAGGACCGTCCCGGCGCCGTCGACGTGGATCGCCCCGCCCTCGTTGACGAGCATCGAGCTGATGAGTTCGGCGCCGCTCTGCGCTGCGACCACGCGGGCCATCTCCGCGCTCTTCTCCCATTCGGACCAGGCGGGGGCGCCCCAGCCGTTGAAGGTCCAGTCCACCGCGCCGAGGACGCCGGGGCGCTCGTCGTCGAGCACGAAGGTCGGCCCGACGTCGCGCATCCAGAACTCGTCGAGGGGAACCTCGTGGAGCTCGATGCCGCTGCCGAGCAGGTTCCGGGCACGCACCATTTCGCTGGGGTCGACCGCCATGGTGACCGGTTCGAACTCGGCGACCGCGTGTGCGACGGCGGTCCACGCCGCATAGGCTTCGGCTGCCGACGCGGCATCCGCGCCGAGGGTCAGCCCCGCCCGGGGGAACGCCATCCAGGTGCGTTCGTGGGGTGCGGTCTCGGCCGGCATCCTCCAGGCCATTCGCGGCTCCTTACTCCCGTGCGGCCGTCCGGCGCCGGGGCTTGAAGGCCCTCGGCGGATCCGCAGCGGCACTGCACATCCTGTTATTGATCAAGTGATCAATAGAGTTGAAAACTACTTTAGACTGAAGCGTGATGTCAAGCACTCCTCCGAGGCGCGCGGCCCGGAAAGCACCGTCCGAGCGCGCCGCCGAAATCGCCGAAGCCGCACGGGAACTGGCCCTGGAGCGGGGCCTTGCCGCGATCACGCTGCGCAGCGTGGCCGCGCGTGTGGGTGTGGCCTCCGGCCTCGTCGCGCACTACCAGCCCAACGTCGACGCGCTCGTGGCGGACACCTTCACCACCATCGTCGCGGCCGAAACGGCGGAGGTCGCCGCCCTGCTGGCCCGGCTCCCGGACCCGCCGCAGCGGCTCGCCCTGCTCCTGGACACGCTGCTGGACGGGGCGCGCCTCGACGTGACCGCGGTCTGGGTTGAGGCCTGGACCCTCGGCCGCCGGAACGAGGCACTCGCCGCCAGCGTGCGCAGCCAGATGGACGCCTGGCAGGCGGTGCTGCAGGACGTCGTCGAGGCGGGAATCGCGGCGGGGCAGTTCGAGACCCCGGACGCGGCGTCCGTCGCCTGGCAGATCCTGGGCATGATCGACGGCCTGAACGCCCAGGCGCTGGTGCGCTGGGACGGGGTCAACGACCGCGGCGTGCACCTGGCCCGCGCTGTCGAGGGGATGGTCGGGGCGGCGCGCGGCGCACTGGTCCCCGGCGGCCTCCCGCAGGCCTGACCCCGGCGGGGCAGCGATCCGGCCCGCGGAACCGGAGTCAGTGCTGGCCGGGTGCGGCGGAGCCGGCCAGCGGGGAGGGCGGGGAGTCCTCCGGAAGACTGCGCAGGATGTCCTCGACGCGTTGTTTGGCGTCGCCGAAGAGCATTGAGGTGTTGTCGCGGAAGAACAGGGGGTTCTGCACGCCGGCGTAGCCTGCTGCCATTGAGCGCTTGAAGACGACGACGTTGTCCGCTTCCCAGACGCGCAGCACGGGCATGCCCGCGATGGGGCTGCCGGGGTCCTCGGCCGCGGCCGGGTTCACGGTGTCGTTGGCTCCGATCACGAGGACCACCGAGGTCCCGTCGAAGTCGTCGTTGATCTCGTCCATTTCCAGCACGATGTCGTAGGGGACCCGGGCCTCGGCGAGCAGGACGTTCATGTGCCCGGGTAGGCGTCCGGCGACCGGGTGGATGCCGAATCGAACGGTCACCCCGCGGGCGCGCAGTTGGTGGGCGAGCTCGGCCACGGGGTACTGGGCCTGGGCCACTGCCATGCCGTATCCGGGGGTGATCACCACACTCGAGGCGTCGAGGAGCAGCTCGGCGGTCTGCCGGGCCGTGATCTCGCGGTACTCGCCCTGCTCGGCGTCCGTCGTTGACGGTGGAGCGATGCCGAACCCGCCGGCGATCACGGAGATGAACGAGCGGTTCATCGCCCGGCACATGATGTAGGAAAGGTAGGCGCCGGAGGATCCAACCAGGGCGCCGGTGATGATGAGCAGATCGTTGTTGAGCAGGAACCCCGCCGCGGCCGCGGCCCAGCCGGAGTAGCTGTTGAGCATCGAGACGACGACGGGCATGTCCCCGCCCCCGATGGACGCCACGAGGTGCCAGCCCAGTCCGAAGGCGAGCACGGTGACGGCGATGAGCAGTTCCAGCCGGGAGTCGTTGACGTACCAGACGGTCAGGGCGACGAACGCGGCAAGGGCGCCGAGGTTGATGGCGTTCTTCCCCGGCAGCATCAGCGGGGCTGACTTTATCCGGGCGGAGAGTTTGAGGAACGCGACGATCGACCCGGTGAACGTCACCGCACCGATGAACACTCCGATGAACACCTCCGCATGGTGAACCGCCATCAGGTCCCCGGCCAGGGCGGGGGCCTGGAGGTGCCCGTTCCAGCCGACCAGGACCGCGGCAAGGCCGACGAAGCTGTGGAGCAGGGCGATGAGTTCGGGCATGCCGGTCATCTCCACAACACGGGCGCGCCAGAGCCCGATGCCGCCGCCGACCAGGACGGCGGCCGCGAGCAGGACCAGGCCGGTCGAGCCCCGCGCCGTGCCCAGGACGCCCTCAAGGGTCAGCCAGATGGTGGCCGCGAGCGCGAGTGCCATGCCGGCGATGCCGTAGAGGACGCCTGCCCGGGCCTTCTCGTGCCTGCTCAGACCGGCGAGGCTGAGGATGAACAGCAGGGCCGCGACGATGTAGGCCGCACCCGCAACGGACTCTGCGGTAAACGGCCCGGCAACGGCATTCGACACGTCTCCACTCCTCGATAGTGTTGCTGCTGCTCCCGGGGTCATGGTCGTGACCGATCGCCGCGGGCGAACATTCCGAGCATGCGCCGGGTGACGGCGAACCCGCCGAAGATGTTGATGCTCGCCAGCAGGACCGCGGCGGCGGCAAGGGCCTGCACCAGGGGGTCGCTTGAGGTGACCTGGAGCAGCGCCCCGATGACGATGATGCCCGAGATGGCGTTGGTGACCGACATCAGCGGTGTGTGCAGGGCGTGGTGGACCTTCCCGATCACGTAGAAGCCCACCACGACCGAGAGCATCAGCACCGTGAAGTGCTGCGGCAGCGGCGCCGGAGCCACGGCGTTGACCAGGAACAGCACCGCGATGCCGGCAGCGAGAAGGCCGGCCTTGCCGGCAGCGCTGAGCCCCGGCTTCGCCGCGGTGGCTTCGGCAGCGGGTCCCTCCGCGCGGGCGGCCGAGGCCGGCGCCGCGGAGACCTGGACCGGTGGCGGCGGCCAGGTCTTCTCCCCGTTCCGCACCACCGTGACCGAGCGCTGCACCACGTCGTCGAAGTCGATCCTCAGCTGCCCGTCCTTGTCCTTGGTCAGGAGCCGAAGCAGGTTCAAAAGGTTCGTCCCGTACAGCTGGGAGGCTTGGGCCGGCAGGCGGGCCGGAAGATCCGTGTAGCCGAGGATCACCACGCCGTTGTCGGTGACCACCCGTTCCCCGGCCACCGAGCCCTCGACGTTCCCGCCCTGCCCTGCCGCCATGTCGACGATCACGCTGCCCGGTCGCATGCCCGCCACGTCCGCCGCCGTGAGCAGCCTAGGCGCGGGACGTCCGGGGATGAGCGCGGTGGTGATGATGATGTCCACGTCGCGCGCCTGGTCGGTGTAGATTTCCGCGGCCCGGGCGTTGTAGGCCTCGCTGGTGGCCCTGGCGTACCCGTCGGAGGACGTCATTTCCTCGCCGACCTCGACCGGGAGGTAGGTTCCGCCGATGGACTTCACCTGGTCGGCCACCTCGGGCCGCGGGTCCGTCGCGCGCACGATTGCGCCGAGGCTGCTGGCGGCCCCGATCGCGGAGAGGCCCGCCACACCGGCTCCGGCGACGAGCACCTTGGCCGGCGGCACCTTCCCCGCCGCGGTCACCTGCCCCGTGAAGAACCTGCCGAACTCGTGCGCGGCCTCGATGACCGCCCGGTAGCCGGCGATGTTCGCCATCGAACTCAGGACGTCCATCGACTGCGCCCGGGAGATCCGCGGCACCGCATCCAGGGCGAGCGCGGTGATCGGGCGCGCCGCCAGGGCCTCCACCAGGTCCGGACGCAGGCCGGGGCTCAGCATGCCGATCAGGGTCGCGCCCTCGGCCAGCCGGTCGATCTCGTCCCCGGTGGGCGGGTTCACCTTCAGCACCACGTCGCTGCCCCACGCCTCAGTGGCGCCCCCGATGACGGCGCCGGCGGCGGTGTACGCGTCATCCCGGAACGAGGCCGACTCCCCCGCACCCTTCTCGACCACGACGTCGTAGCCCAGTTCCAGCAGCTGCCTCACCGTGGCAGGCGTTGCCGCCACCCGCGTCTCCTGGCCCATTTCGGCCACGATGCCAATACGTGTCACGTCTCTCCTCGTGCAGTGTTGAGGGAAGTGTAAGGCCACAGACCGGTCCGGTGGCGGATTCCGGAAGGGCAACCGGTTGGGGCAGCATCCGTCGACCGTGACGGTCGTCCACCGGATGATGGAAATCCTGCTCCATCCGGGCAACGATTGGAAGCCACGGATCAGAAGCCGGAAGAACCACCGATGGAGCCGCGCCATGAACGACTCGACCGCTTCAACCGCTTCGACCGATCCCGGGCCGCCCATCGCCGGTGACGAAGCCGCGGCCCTGCTGGCCTTCCTGGAGAGGCAGCGGGCGACCTTCGCCTGGAAGACCGGCGGGCTGGATGCGGCCGGGCTGCGGGCGACGGCCGGCCCCTCGTCAATGACGCTGGGCGGCCTGCTGAAGCACCTGGCCCGCTTCGAGGACGACATGTCCACCGAGTGGCTGCAGGGCCGCGCGCAGCTCCCGCCGTGGAATGCCGTCGACTGGGAGAACGACTCCGACTGGGACTGGCGCACGGCCGGCGGGGAGTCCCCCGAACAGCTGTATGGACGATGGCGCGACGCCGTGGCACGCTCCCGCGCCCTGTTCGCCGAGGCACTGGCCGAGGGCGGCCCGGCCCGCCGGGGCACCGTCGCCTCCGATCCCACCATCGAGCTTCCGAACCTGCGCTACATCTTCCTGAACATGATCGAGGAGTATGCCCGCCATAACGGCCACGCCGACCTTCTCCGGGAGTCGGTGGACGGGCTCGTCGGACAGGATCCGCCGGGCTGACGATGGGTGCCCGGTGGCAGCCGCGCGCTGCTCTCCCGGCAACCGAAGGGAGCCCCGGCCGTAGCCGAGACTCCCGTCGGGTTGTCCTGCGCCCCGGGGCCGTGCCCTACGCCATCAGCCTCGACCGAATGAGGAACCGCTTGCCCTCGGGCGCCTCCACCGAAAAGCCGCTCCCCCGCCCCGGCACCACATCCACGGTGAGGTGGGTGTGCTTCCAGTACTCGAACTGCTCCCGGGACATCCAGAAACCGATCGGCTTCCCGCCGTTCCCGGAGGCACCGCCGGAGGGCTCACCGCCGTCGTCCCCGGCGGAGATGTCGAGGACGCCGAGCAGGATGTCCGCCTCGGCCGTCAGGAATTCCCCCTCCGGATAGCACATCGGCGAGGAGCCGTCGCAGCAGCCCCCGGACTGGTGGAACATCAGCGGCCCGTGAAGGTCCCAGAGCTTGCGCAGCAGCTCGGTGGCCTCAGGGGTGAGGGCGACCCGGGAGAAGTCCTCTCCCGGGATCACCACCGACGCTTCGAGTGTCACGGCGCGTTCCTAGAAGAACCCGAGCTTGTTCTCGGAGTAGCTGACCAGCAGGTTCTTGGTCTGCTGGTAGTGGTCGAGCATCATGGCGTGGTTCTCGCGGCCGATCCCGGAGGACTTGTAGCCGCCGAAGGCCGCCCCGGCCGGGTAGGCGTGGTAGTTGTTGACCCACACCCGGCCCGCCTGAATCTCCCGGCCCGCGCGGTAGGCCACGTTGCCGTTGCGCGACCAGACGCCGGCGCCGAGCCCGTAGAGGGTGTCATTGGCGATTTCCATGGCTTCGGCGTAGTCGTTGAACCGGGTCACCGAGACCACGGGGCCAAAGATCTCCTCCTGGAACACCCGCATTGAGTTGGTGCCCTCGAAAATGGTGGGCTTGACGTAGAAGCCCTCCGCGAGGTCCCCGTCGAGCATCAGTCGCTCGCCGCCGATCAGGACCTTGGCGCCCTCCTGGGCCCCGATGTCGAAGTAGGAGAGGATCTTCTCCAGCTGGTCGTTCGAGGCCTGCGCGCCGACCTGGGTGTCGGTGTCGAGCGGGTTGCCCTGCACCATCTTCTCCACCCGGGCCACCGCGTCGGACATGAAGGAGTCGTAGATCGAGCCTTGGATCAGTGCCCGCGAGGGGCAGGTGCAGACCTCGCCCTGGTTGAACGCGAACAGGGCGAAACCTTCGAGCGCCTTGTCGTAGAAGGAGTCGTTCTTCTCGGCGATGTCGGAGAAGAAGATGTTGGGGCTCTTCCCGCCCAGTTCGAGGGTGACCGGGATGAGGTTCTGGCTCGCGTACTGGCTGATGAGCCGGCCCGTGGTGGTCTCGCCGGTGAAGGCGATCTTGCGGATGCGCTTGGAGGAGGCCAGCGGCTTGCCGGCCTCGACGCCGAAGCCGTTCACGACGTTGACCACGCCCGGGGGCAGGATGTCGCTCAGCAGTTCCATGAGCACGAGGATCGACGCCGGGGTCTGCTCGGCCGGCTTGATCACGACGGCGTTGCCGGCGGCGAGCGCGGGGGCCAGCTTCCAGACCGCCATGAGGATCGGGAAGTTCCAGGGGATGATCTGGCCCACGACGCCGAGCGGCTCGTGGAAGTGGTAGGCCGTGGTGTCGTCGTCGAGCTGGGAGATCCCGCCCTCCTGGGCACGCACAGCGCTGGCGAAGTAGCGGAAGTGGTCGGCCGCGAGCGGCAGGTCGGCGGCGAGGGTCTCGCGGACGGGCTTGCCGTTGTCCCAGGTCTCGGCGACGGCCAGCATCTCGAGGTTTTCCTCGATGCGGTCGGCGATCCGGTTCAGGACCAGCGCCCGGTCCGCGACCGAGGTCTTCCCCCACGCCGGTGCCGCCTTGTGGGCCGCGTCGAGGGCGAGGTCGATGTCCTCGGCCGTGCTGCGGGCAACCTCGCAGAAGACCTTCCCGTTGACCGGGGACACGTTCTCGAAGTACTGGCCCTTGATGGGGGCAGCCCATTCACCGCCGATCCAGTTTTCGTACCGGGGCTTGAAACTGACCTTGGATCCGTCCTGGCCAGGCTGGGCGTAAACAGTCATTGTGTAACTCCTTGGGCGTTGGAAACTCCGGTGGACGCCTTCGTCCACGCCCCGAGCCTAGGTCGCGGCACGTTGCACCGACGTTGCACCGCCCGCCGCAGGGGCCACCATACGGCCGACGCACGGGCCGCCGGCCGTCAGCGGTGCCAGTCGCTGCCCAGTTCCCGCTCGAGGCGTTCGATGTGGGCCACGACCGCCGACCGGCGGGGGGAGCGTGCCGGGAGCACCTTCAGCGCCGTCATCCAGGCGTCGGCGTCGTACTCGGCCTCGGGCAGCTGGAGGTACTGCAGCAGGGCCTCGGCCCCGCCGTCGTTGAGGACCGCGTCCCGCAGCAGGAAGCTGATCTCCCCGCGCAGGCGGGTGATCGCCGGGGCCTGGGAGCGCGGAAGCACCTGGCCCTTGTAGATCCCCAGGGCCAGGCGGTGGGAGCCCCGGTGAAGATGGTTCAGCACCTGCACCGCATCGAGGATGAGTTCCTGCGGCAGCCGGTACGGCCGCGACGCCGGCATCAGGGCGCCCCCGTGCTGGCCGAGGGCCTTGCGCAGGCGCAGCATCTCCGCGCGGACCGTGGTCACCGAGGCGTGCTCCGGGTAGGCCATCACGGCGAGCTGTTCGGCACTGAGGCCCTCCGGGTGCATGGCGAGCAGGGCCAGGAGTTCGGCGTGGCGCAGCGTCAGTTCGCTCGCCCGGCCCTCGGCGTGGAGCAGTCCGTAGTCGGTGCCGAGAATCTGCAGGCTGCTGCGGTACAGCGACTGCGGGGCACCCCGGTCGGCGGGCCGGCGGGACGGGGAGAGCCTGCTGCGCAGCCGCTGGATGGTCAGCTGCGCCTCGGCGGCGGCCACGCTTGCCTTAACGAGGGAGAGGGTGTGCCCGGCGACGGCGTCGGAGGCACCGGTGATGTCGACGACGCCGAGGACGGTGCCGGAATCGGGGTCGTGCAGCGGCACCGCGGTGCAGCTCCACGGATGGGCCTGTGGGCTAAAGTGTTCGGCGCCGGCGATCTGCACGCTGCTGTCAAGGGCCAGGGCGGTTCCGGGTGCGCTGGTGCCGACGGTGGCCTCCGACCAGTCGGCCCCCTCTATGAACATCATGCCCTCGGCCCTGCGCAGCGAGGCCCGGTCGCCGTGCACCCACAGGAGCCTGCCGTGCTCATCGCCGACGGCGACCAGCAGGCCGCTGTCCCGGCTGGGCTGGATGAGGAGCCGGTCGATCACCGGCATCACGGCTGCCAGCGGGTGGCTCTCACGGTAGGCCACCAGCTCGTCCGGAGTGTAGGACAGCCGGGCCCCGGCCCGCTCCGGGCCGGTCAGGTGCCCCAGGGAGCGCAGCCACGAGTCGTGGACCACCCGCCGAAGGCTGCCTTCGGGCGGTTCACCACGGCCGAGCGCGCTGTGCGCATCGACAGCGCGCTGCTGAATCACTCGGGATGTAAGGTCCCCCGAGGAGGTCGGTCGGAACGGCGACATCGGCACTCCACATCATGAATTCCGCCGCACAGGGGGCGGAACTCACAGTGTAACCGAGGTCACTCCCCGCGCGATATGGCGATCATGTCCTCGCGGGGGACGAGTTTCACCCGTTCCCGGACGAGGTCGCCGTTGCCCGTCTCGTTGACGAAGTTGGCTCCAAGTTTCAGCTCGTGTGCGTCCAGGCGCAGCCATCCTTCCCAGGTGGTGTACTGGACGCCGCGGGATTCGAGCAGGTTGATAATGGCGTCCTCCGAGGGGTCCTCGGCCGCCGGCAGGTTGAGCCGGTCCTCCAGCAGGAAGCCGATGGTCTCCAGGGCGTCGCCCTTGGTGTGGCCGATGAGCCCGACTGGTCCGCGCTTGATCCACCCGGTGGCGTAGATGCCCGGGACGGGGTTGCCCTCCTGGTCGATGACGCGCCCACCCTCATTGGGGATCACACCGCGCCTGGAGTCGAAGCCGACCTCGGGCAGTTCCGAGCCGAAGTAGCCCACGGCCCGGTAGACGGCCTGCACCGGGTAGTCGATGAAGGTTCCGGTGCCGCGGACGGTGCCCTCACCGGTCAGCTCGGTGCGCTCGAACCGGATGCCGGCCACCCTGCCCGGGGTTTCCGGCGAATCGTAGATCTCCACCGGGGTGTGAAGGAAGTGCAGGTGCAGCCGGCGGGAGGCGCCGGTGGGTTCGTCCTCGACCAGCCAGTTCGTGAGGGTCTTGACCATGGTCTTGGTCTGGTTGTTCGTCGCGATCTGCTTCTCGGAGGCTTCGTCGAAGTCGAAATCCTCGGGGTAGAGGACGATGTCGACGTCGCGCGAGTGGGACAGCTCCCGCAGTTCGAGGGGGGTGAACTTGACCTGCGCCGGGCCCCGCCGCCCGAAGACGTGGACGTCGGTGACGGGCGAACGCCGAAGGCCCTCGTAGACGTTGTCGGGGATTTCGGTGGTCAGCAGGTCGTCGGCGTGCTTGGAGAGCATGCGGGCGACGTCGAGGGCGACATTGCCGTTGCCGATGACGGCGATCTCCCGGGCCTCGAGGGGCCAGTCGCGGCTGACATCGGGGTGCCCGTCGTACCAGGAGACGAAGTCAGCGCCGCCGAAGGAACCCTCAAGGTCGATGCCGGGGATGTTGAGGTCGGCGTCCTTGACCGCGCCGGTGGCAAAGATGACAGCGTCGTAGAAGCGGCGGAAGTCAGAAAGCGTGAGGTCGCGGCCGTAGTTGACGTTGCCCAGGAACCGGATGTCGCCGCGGTCGAGCACCTTGTGCAGGGCATTGACGATGCCCTTGATGCGCGGGTGGTCGGGGGCCACGCCGTACCGGATGAGGCCGTAGGGGGCCGGGTACTGGTCGAAGAGGTCGATGCTGACCTCGAAATCCCCTCCCTGGACCTGGTGGGATTTCGTCAGGATGTCCGCGGCATACACGCCGGCGGGGCCGGCTCCGATGATCGCGACCCGCAGCGGACGGCCCGCAGCTGAGGTAGACACTGATTTGCCTTCTTCCATGGTGGAAACACTCAAGGTAACCGGTCGGTGCGCCGAATTTGCGCACATTTGTCTATTCTAAATCAGTGCGGCGCAGGGGGCTAAACCAGTGGCGTGGATCTCACTTTGGGCCCGGGGGAATAAATTCCGGCCCTCCGCGGTTCCTCACCGTGTGAGCGATGCGACAGCGGTAAAAACTCAACGACCGGCCCGCAGTGAGAACTCACTCGGCATCTTCTACGGCATCGGCGCGTACGGCCTCTGGGGCCTGCTTCCGCTCTACTTCCTCATCCTCCATCCGGCCGGCGCGGTGGAGATCGTCGCGAACCGCGTCCTGTGGTCGCTGATCTTCTGCGTCCTGCTGCTGACCGCCACCAAGGCCTGGCACACCGTGCTTGCGGCGGTGCGCAGCCCGGGCATCGTCGGAACCCTCGCCGTGGCCGGTGCCCTCATCGCCGTGAACTGGCTGACCTACACCTACGGGGTCACCACGGGGCACGCGATCGAGGCGGCCCTCGGCTACTTCATCAACCCGATCGTCTCGGTGCTGCTCGGGGTCATCGTGCTGCGGGAGAAGCTGCGCCGCCTCCAGTGGGCAGCCATCGGGCTGGGCTTCGTCGCGGTCATCGTCCTCGCCGTCGGGTACGGCTCCGTGCCGTGGATTGCCCTGATCCTCGCCTTTTCCTTCGGCTTCTACGGCTTCGTCAAGAAGCGCGTGGGCTCCCGCGTCGACGCGGTGTCGAGCCTGAGCATCGAGACGGCGCTGCTCACCCCGGTCGCCGCCGCGGTGATGATCTGGCTGGGCGCGACCGGCGCCGCCACGCTCACCACCGAAGGCCCCGGGCACTTCTGGATCATGGCGGCCTCCGGGATCATCACCGCGGTCCCCCTGATCTTCTTCGGAGCGGCCGCGCGCCGGCTGCCCCTGAGCACCATCGGCCTGCTCCAGTACCTCGCCCCGATCCTGCAGTTCCTGCTGGCCCTCTTCGTCTTCGGGGAGGAGATGCCGCCCGAGCGCTGGGTCGGCTTCGGACTCGTCTGGTCGGGCCTGGTGCTGCTGACCATCGACATGCTCCGCACAGTGCGCTCGGCCCGCCCGCGGAAGGGGTCCGGCGGAGCCCTTCCGGCCGGCAGCACCGCACCGGCCGGGCAGACCGCACCAATCTCCTCCTAGGGACTATCTCCTCCCCAGGCAGCTGCCTCCCGGGCGCCAGCCCCCTCCCGGAGGCGCTTCCGGGGGGGCCGGCTGGCAGGTCAGGCCGCGGCGAGGTTCCAGTCGCGCGGCACCACGACCATCGGCACCGGCAGGGCGCGCAGCATCTTGTTGGCCGTTGAGCCCAGGAAGAGCTGACTGTGCTGGGCGAGGCGGCTCGAGCCGACGATCACCAGTTCCCCGGCGTCCCATTCGACGTCGTCGATTGCCTGCTCAATGGTCCTGCCGTGGGCGACGGCGATGGTGGCCTCGTGGCCCTGCGGAAGCTGCTCAACGGCGTTGATGAGCACCGTGTTGGCGTGCTGGTGGGCCTGGTTCAAGGCCTCCCCCGAGTCCGTCGGGTCGCTGACATCCAGGGCCACCAGCGAGATCAGGCGCAGCGGCACCCCGTGCCGGGCCGCGGATTCGACGGCGACATCGAGCACCGCCCCGGCCCCGGCGCGGGTGCCAACGGCGCAGGACATGCGGGTGATGGTGTCGCGGTGGCGGTAGCCGCGCGGCGCGAGCGCCACCGGCACCGGCGAGGAATGAAGGACGGCGTTGGCAACGCTGCCCACGGTGAAGCGCCGCAGCAGTCCGTTGCTCGAGGCGCCGATCACGATCAGCTCCGCCTCGAATTCGCGGGCGGCCTCGAGCAGGCCCTCGGCGAACGAATCGGCCGTCCTCACATGGGTCTGTACGGTGACGTGGTCCGGGGTGCCGGCGGCGGCCTGGGCGAGGGCGGCCTCGGCGCGGTCCGTGCCGGGGGCGGCACCGCCGGAGCGCGGCCGGTTGAGCACGGTGACCAGGTCGACCTGCGCCCCCTGGGTGGAGGCCAGCGAGGTCGCCAGCGCGAGGGCGTCCTGGCCGCGGTCGTTTTCCGTGTATCCGACAACGTAGCGCACGGGGTTTCCTTCGTTCGGCGGGTGCCCCGGAGCAGCGGAAAGGCCGCGCCGGCGCAGGATGGCTTTCACTCTATCCCCTGCCCGGCGCGGCCTTGACCGCGGCGGCGCGGTGTCCTCAGCCGGTAAAACGCCGTCCTAGATGAGGTCCTCCAGCGGACCGCGGGGCGCGGGGCGGTGTTTCACGCCCGCCGGAAGTCCTTCGATCGTCCCGCTGCCCGCCTCGCCGCGCACGGTGATGCGGGAGGCGCCGAGGCGCACGTTGCCGGCGCTGACGCTTCCGAAGTCCTCCGGCAGCACCGGTGCCAGGCACACCTCGCCCTGCGGCAGGAGCGGGTCGAAGCGCAGGAGGGTGCGCAGAAGGTGGACCGGGGAGGCCGACGCCCAGGCCTGCGGGGAACACGACGTGGGGAAGGGAACCGGCTCGGCGAACTCGTCGCGGGCGAAGCCGCAGAAAAGCTCGGGCAGCCGGCCGTCGAAGTATTCTGCGGCGTCGAACAGGCCCCGGGCGACCCTCACCGCTTCCTCGACGAAGCCGTACCTCATGATGCCGGCGGCGACCAGGGTGGTGTCGTGCGGCCAGACGGAGCCGTTGTGATAGCTGACCGGGTTGTAGGCGCCCATATCGGAGGCGAGGGTGCGGATCCCCCATCCCGTGAACATCTCCTCGGACATGAGCCGCTCGACCACAAGGGGCGCCTTGTCGGCATCGACGATGCCAAGCCACAGGCAGTGGCCCATGTTGGAGGCGCAGGCGTCCACGGGTCTCTTGTCCTTGTCCAGCGCCACCGCGAAGTAGCCCCGATCCGGCAGCCAGAACCGGTCGTTGAACTCCGCCTTGAGGTACGCCGCCTTGTGCGCCCATTTCGCGGCGCCCGTGTCATCTCCAAGCTGCCGCGCCAGAAGTGCCCGGCCGAGGTAGGCGCTGTAGACATAGGCCTGCACCTCACAGAGCGCCAGCGGGGCCTCGGCCAGGGAACCGCCGGCGAAGTTGATGCCGTCCCAGGAGTCCTTCCAGCCCTGGTTCACCAGTCCGTGGTTGTTCCTCCGCCCGTACTCGACGAACCCGTCGCCGTCGCGGTCGCCGTACCGCTCGACCCATTCCAGCGCGCGGTCGGCATGCGGCAGCAGAACCGAGAGCAGGTCGCTGGCCAGTCCCCACCGGCCCAACTCTCCGAGGAGGGCAACGAACAGCGGAGTGGCGTCGGCGGTGCCGTAGTACGCACGGTTATGCCCCAGTGCCAGCCCGCCGCCGGTTCCCAGCCGGACCTCGTGCAGGATCCTCCCGGGTTCCTCCTCCGTTGCCCGGTCAACCTTCTCCCCCTGCATCGACGCCAGCGTCTGGAGGGTGCCGGCGGCCAGGGTGGGATCCACCGTCAGGGCCATGTAGGAGGAGATGAGCGAGTCCCGCCCGAACAGCGCCATGAACCACGGTGCGCCCGCCGCCACGGCGGCACGGCCGGGCTCGTCGGGATCGAAGATCCTCAGCGCGCCGAGGTCCTCCCGGCTGCGGGTGAGGACGCGTTCAAGGTTCCGTTCGCTGATGGCAAGGCGGGGCACCTCGCGCTCCCACTCGGCATGCCGTTGGGCCGCTACATGGTGCACGGACCCCGCGGTCGGGGAAAACGGCTCGTCCGGGCCCGCCCCCTCGACGAGGGGCGTGCTGATAATCCGGGCCGACCACGACCCCCGCGGTTCGAGTTCCGCCAGGAAGAGGAGCGACCCCTCGGTGACGAGTGCTCCGGGTGCGCTGACCGCGACCCCCCTTTGGGAGTCGTTCCGCACCGCTTCAATCCGGAGTTCGTCCCCGCGGACCTGCCGTACGCCTTCCTTTGAGGCGGGTATCCTCCCACCCTTCACCTCGAACAGGTCGCTGAGGTCGGCGTCGATCAGGATCTGGATCCGGCAGCTGACCTGCCGCTGCGAGAAGTTGCGGAGCCGGATGTCATCGCGCAGCCCCGGGCCGACCTCACGCTCGTGTTCCACCACGATGGGGCTGTCGGCGCCGTCGATTCCGCTTGGCCTGCCGACGAAGACCGCCCGGTAGGGTTCCCGGGTGCGCGCGGTCAGGGGTTCAAGCGGAGAGCCGTCCAGGGTCAGCTGCCATCGCGAGAGGATGCGGGTGTCCTGGTAGAACGCGCCCTGGGGAAGGCCCGGAAGGATGTCCCCGCTCTGGGCCGAGATGCAGAATGATGAACCCTCGACAAGAGTGACGGCGCCGAGGCCAGGTGAGCCCGCAGCATTATCCGCATTCCATCCACTCATGGTCCGCTCCCGATCGATAGTCCGCTACCGACAAGCCGTTGGGCCGTCGCCCGTGTCCATGGTCCCGCACCCCAGATTGCGCGGCAATAGGCCCCGGTTCACCCCGCCGCCGCTGTCTGCAGATACAGGGCCAGATGCTCATCGACCATCCGCCCGGCGCTGAAGCGCTCCTCGGCGCGGGCCCGGATGACGGCCCGGTCAAGTCCCGCGGCGCGCGCCAGGAGCGGCGCGAGCGCATCCGGGGTATCGGCGAGATAGCCCGTCACGCCGGGCTCAACTATTTCCGGTACAGCTCCCAGCGGCGTCGCGACGACCGGCGTGCCGGTGGCCAGGGCCTCGATCGTCACCAGCCCGAAGGGTTCCGGCCACTGGATCGGGTTGAGCAGTGCGATTGCATCCCCGAGAAGTGCATATTTGTCGCCGTCGCCGACTTCGCCCAGGAACTCCTCATTCGGCCCCAGGATCGGTTCAACGGCATCGCGGAAGTACTGAAGCTCGACGGCTTCGCGCATCTTCGCCGCGATCTTCAGGGGAAGTCCTGCGGCCCGGGCGGTTCGAATCGCTTCGACAACACCCTTTTCGACGCACATCCGTCCGAGGAAACAGACATAGCCACCCTCGCCCCGGCCGACCGGCACCTTGGCAACGTCGATGCCATGGTGGATGACCGCGGCCACCCGGATGTCCGGCGACCCGCTGAGCTGGCTGCGGGAGATCGCAACGAGGGCGGTGTCCTGGGCTGCGGCCCGGTACAACTCCCGGCTGGCCGGAGTCAGCCGGTTGTGGATGGTCGCCACCACCGCGACGCGCGGAGGCCGGTGCCGGTATAAAGGTCCGGTCGGGGTGTGGTCATGAATGAGGTCGACCCCGGCAAGCCCGGCATAGGCGTGGGCGACATGGGGCAGTTCCGAGCCGGTGATCCCCAGGGTCGAGGGATCCGAAACCTCTGTGTCCGGAAGCAGCGGGACCGGACACCTGCTGTCCGCCGGTGCGGCCAGCAGCACCTCGTGGCCGGCTTCGGCGAGCCCCCGGGCGAGGGAGTCGACCATCAGCTCCACACCGCCGTACCCTTCCGGCGGAACCGGAAGCCATGGCCCTGCAATCAATCCGATCCGCATGATGACTCGCCTCGCACTGGCCGGCCGCTATGGATGGCCGTGGCCCACCGGCCGCGGGACCCTCCTTATCGGGGCACTGCGGCAGGGGCCCACCGGTCGGAGTCGGGGGCCGCGCCGTCGACCGGTCAATGGCGGCACCGCACGTCCAAGCCGTCCGGGGAGTTCCGTACGTCGATCGTAAGCCTCCTGACGGACTCCGTCGAGCCGCGAAGAGGTGTACCGGATCGGCCGTGGCAGTGGTGACTTCGGCTTTAACGGCGGAGGCCGCCGGCGGAACTTCCAGGAGGAGGAATCCGCCGGCGGCCCGGTCGGTGCTCAGTCGGTCAGGACGTCGTCGAACGCGTCCTGGGAGGTGCCTTTGCGCAGCCCGGTGCCCTTGAAGAAGCCGGGGTTGCGCCGGTACTGAATGCCCATCAGCACGGCGCCGAGCAGGAGCACGCCGATGCCGAGAATGAACACCATGCCGATGCCGCCGACCTCCGAGCCCGAGCCGTAGGCCGGGTCCATCGAGTCAATGGCGGTTTTGACGAACATCACCAGGAGGATAACCCCGCCCAGCAGCGGCGCGAGGAACTTGCTGAGGAAGTTGCCGGCTCCGCGGAAGGCCTCGGCACGGAAGTACCAGACGCAGGCCAGGGCGGTGACGCCGTAGTAGAAGCAGATCATCATGCCAAGGGCCGTGATCGTGTCCCACAGGGCGTTCTCGGACAGCACCCGTGTCACCACGTAGAACCCGGCGGCGGCGACGGCCGCAGCGACCGTGGCGTAGCGCGGAGACTTGTGGCGGGGGCTGACGGTGCCGTACTTGGCCGGCAGCGCGTCGTAGTGGCCCATGGCGAGCAGCGTGCGGGCCGGCGAGACGAAGGTCGACTGCAGCGAGGACGCCGAGCTGCTCAGGACGGCCATCGACATCAGGATGGCGAACGGGCCCATGACCGGCCCGGCGAGCGCGGCGAAGATGCTGCCCTGGTTGTCGGGGTTGCCCGCGCCGAGTTCGCCGTCGCCGACGCCCGCGAAGGACAGCGTGGCCAGCGCGACGATCAGGTAGATGGCCATGATGACGACGATGGTGACGCCTGCTGCACGGCCCGGGGTCTTCTTGGGGTTCGTTGCTTCCTCGTTCATCGTGAGGCAGACGTCCCAGCCCCAGTAGATGAAGATCGACAGCGAGACGCCGGCGGCGAAGGCGGAGAAGGACCCGACGGCGAAGGGGTTGAACCATTCGGCGCTGATCGGGGTGGCGTCGAAGGCCGAGCCGTTGGCCACATGCGCGAACGCGGCGATGGCGAACCAGGCCAGGACGATGACCTGGAAGGTGACGAGCACGTACTGGACGGTCTTGATCGTTTCCATGCCCCGGTAGGAGATCCAGCAGGCCGCCGCGATGAAGATCAGGGTGGTGACGATGTTGACCGGCAGGTTCAGGGTCAGATCGGCCAGCGCATCGTTGCCGGTGAGCTGGGCGAGCATGAGGTAGAAGAAGTCGACGGCGACGGCGGCCAGGTTCGACAGGACGATGATCGTCGCTGCGATCGCGCCCCACCCTGCCATCCAGCCGATCCACGGGCCGAAGGCCCGGGTGGCCCAGGTGAACGAGGTGCCCGAGTCGGGCATCGCCTTGTTCAGTTCGCGGTAGCCGAGGGCCACCAGGAGCATGGGAACGAAGCCGACGAGGAAGATGGCCGGAAGGTTCACCCCGACCTCGGCGACGGTGGGGCCAAGGGCCGCGGTCAGGGTGTAGGCCGGGGCGATGCTCGAGACGCCGATGACGACGGCGCCCAGCAGGCCGACGGCGCCCGCGCTGAGGCCCTTCCTGCTGAGGCCTGTCCCCTGGCCGGTCGTGCGTACCTCTGTGCTCATTGGGTCACCTTCGTGAAGAGGGATCCCGGACCGGAAGCGGTGCCGGGCGGTGGAGCAAGGATGCTGCTGATGGTCTGTGCGGTGCGCCGGCCCATGCGGACTGCCCCGTCGACGTGCTGGTAGCCCTCGGCGGCGATGTCCGAGCAGGACCAGTGGATCGGCCCGACGGGGGTGTGCTGGTGGCGGCCGTACCGGCTCAGCCCGCCGAGGTCGTAGCTTGAGGCGTAGGCGCCGCGCGTCCATTCCTCGGAGGCCCAGTCGGATTCGTAGTAGACCTCGGGGGTCAGGGCCTCGGGGCCCAGGAAAGCGGCGATGGATTCGAGGATCCGCTGCCGCCGCTCCTCCGGCGGCAGTTCGAACATCGCGTCGGCCTTCTCGTCGGAGACGAACCCGACGAGGGTTCCCCGGGCGTCGCCGTGGTTGGTGTTGTCGTACACCTCCTGCACGATGGAGCCGGCGCCGAACCCGGTGCCGGAGAGCCCTGCGGCGCGCCAGAACGGGGTGGTGTAGACGGCGTGGACCTTGATGACCAGGCCCAGCGACTGGTGCTGGTGCATCTGTTGCTGGAGCCGGGGCAGCGGCGGGTCGTAGGAGATCCGGGAGTAGAGGTTCGGCGGCACGGCCACGATGCAGCGCCGCGCGTGCACCGTGACGCTCTCGGAGACGGCGGTGACGCTGGTGCCGTCGCCGCCGCCCGCCCCGCCGCTCCAACGCAGGGTGCGGACCGGGGCACTGAGGAACACATCGTCGCCGAGCTCGGCCGCCATGCGCTTGGAGACCTCCTGCATGCCGCCGACCACCCGCCTGTCGAGGATGAAGTTCTCGTCAACGAGGTTGGAGAAGGATCCGGCGGTGGCTGCCATGAGCACTGCCTGCAGCGCCGAGAAGGAGTGGGCGGGCTTGGTGAGCATTCCGCCGGCGATGAAGAGCCCGATGTTGTTGCAGGCCTCCTCGTCGTCGGAATGCCGGCGCAGCCAGGAGGCGAAGGACTCGGTATCGAGCTCACGGGCGAGCGGGTGCTCCCAGGGTGCCTCGGGCCCGGCTTCCTCCACCAGCCGATCGAGCAGTGCCGTCAGGCGCTCCATCTCGGCCCGGGTGCGCTCCCCCACCGGGAACCACTCCCCCGTATAGCGCCTGGCGGTGCCGTCGGCGCCGATGTAGACCGACTCCCCGTCGCGGTAGCGGGAGTAGGTCTCGAGGCCGAGCTCCTCGAGCAGGTCCTTCAGGGCGGTCTGGTCGGGTGAGACCCACTGCCCGCCGACCTCGAGGGTGGCACCGTCGATGACGTCGGTGTGGGTGCGGCCTCCAACCCGGTCCCTCGCTTCGAGGACAGCCACCGTGTGGCCGGCCCTGCGCAGTTCACGCGCGGCGGTCAGGCCCGATGGCCCTGCGCCGATCACGACGACGTCGCGTTCAATCGTTTTCATGGTCTCCTTACGGCGGCGGTGACGTCCGCCACAAAATGAATGGTATTCATTTACTGTGAGGACTTTAGCGAACCGGCCCGCCTTTGGGAAGAGCCGTAGGATAAATTCGAACAACGGATGGGAGCCGCTCGAATGACCGCAGCTGCGCAGGGAACACC
This sequence comes from Arthrobacter sp. MSA 4-2, assembly GCF_016405885.1. Lineage (GTDB taxonomy): Bacteria > Actinomycetota > Actinomycetes > Actinomycetales > Micrococcaceae > Arthrobacter_D. The sequence continues at coordinate 34,294 of NZ_JAEKGC010000003.1, forward strand.
GCGGCGCGCTGGACGGCCTCCGCGGGGGGTGCTCTCCCGGGAGCGCATCACCTCCGCCGCGGTCGCCCAGATCGCCGCCGAGGGCTATGAGGGGCTCACCATGTCGGCCCTGGCCCGCCGCCTCCGGGTCGCCCCCTCGGCCGTGTACAACCATGCGAGTTCCAAGCAGGAAGTGCTGCGCTGGGTGCAGGACCATGTGATGACCATGGTGGATTTCAGCGCCTTCGCCACCGAGCCGTGGGACGAGGCGGTCCGCCGCTGGGCGTGGTCCTACCGGGAGGTGTTCGCCCGGCACGCGCCCCTCGTACCCGTCATCGCCGTCATGCCCGTCACCGATGCGGCGGAAACGCTGCGGATGTACGAGGAGGTCGCCCGGGGCTTCCTGGCCGCCGGCTGGCCCGAGGAACGCGTGGTGCCCGCCATCGTCGCCCTCGAGTCCTTCATCTACGGCTCGGCGCTCGATGTCTCGGCGCCCAGCAACATCTTTGACTCGGGCGCATCGGGACCGGAGTTCCCGGTGTTCACCTCGGCCGTCCGCAGCGCGGCCGGCGAAGGTGCGGGTGATTCCGCGGAGGGCGGGAGCAATGCCGCCGATGTTGCGTTCAGCACGGGCCTCGAGGCGCTCATCACCGGCCTGAAACTGCAGCTTCCCACGTAACCGGCGGGGCGGAGCGTGGTTGAGTGCGCACTCGGCGGCGGAGCCGGCGTGCGTGGCCGCGGCTGCGGTCAGGGCTGCGCTGTGTAGGAGAAGTCCAGGTCCCACTCCCCCACGTCATCCGCGTCCAGCTGCCAGACGTACTCGTTCTTGAGCTTGCGTCCGTCCGCCGTGAAAGGCCCGGTCCGGTAGGGATAGAAGGCGATGGTCGGCAGGGTGGAGCCGGGTGCGGTTCGGATGGCGTTGTTGAAATCCCCGTTCATCCGGCGCAGCTCGGCGAGCACGTGCGGGCGGTACCGCTCGACGTCGAGGGCCCCGGACTCGCTGGCCTGCTGGGTCAGCTGCAGTGCGACGTGCAGCTGACGGTTGCCCGCCGCGTCCTCGTAGCTGATCAGCCGGTGGTTCTCGACGGCGTCGAGCAGCACCGGCTCGTTGTAGATGACGTCCCGCAGCGCATCGGGAGCCACGACGGCGCCGTTGAAGTCCACTGACAGATCGGAGCGGCCGTAGTGGAACAGCAGCGGCAGGTCCAGCAGCTGCTCACGCAGGACGTCCTCAAGGCCGTACTCGCGCAGGATCGGCTTCAGCTCACGCACCCGCATCACATGGCCGCGGTCGTGGATGTTGTAGCGGATCCGGGGATTGATGTTCTCCCGGCGCACGATCGTCACCAGCAGTTCGCCGGCGTCGTTGGTTTCAATCAGGTAGCCGTACGGATTGAACTGGAAGATCATCGGCAGCACGCCGTACTCCTCCTGCCGGGTGATGCGTGCGGCGAGTTCCGGGTTCCGGTCGACGGCCTGGCGCAGGGCCACTGAGAAGTCGGTTTCGATGGCCAGATTGATCTCCAGGTCGGAGGCGCCGTAGGAGCCGAATACGCCGTGCGTGTAGCGGTTGATGTGGGCGCGCATGTTCTCGCTGATGCCCTCGCCGCCGAACGCCGCGACGATGTCGTACTCCTGCCAGTCCAGCCGGGGGTCCTCGAAAAGGGCCTTCAGGAAGGGCGGGTAGCTCAGGATGATGTAGGTGAACCCCGTGCCGAACTCCCGCATGGTGGCGATGATCTTATCCTTGTCCGGGCCGACCGACTTGATCATGGTGACCTCGGTCAGTGACGAGGAGACATTCATGCCGGTGGCCCAGGCCCCCAGGGAAAACGCGTTGAGGACGAACGGCTGCTTGTCCAGGGCAGTGGCGGTCCGGGCGAAGCCCAGCTGGAGCAGCTGGCGGGTGGCCTCGCGCTCGTCCGGACCCCGGACCCAGCTGGTTGGAACCCCGGAGCTGCCCGAGGATTCGTCGACCACCACTCCGCGGCGGGGCAGCTTCCCGTCCAGGCAGCGGTCCTCGGTGCTCCAGGGCCGGATATAGCTGTCCTTATCCATTTCCGGGATCCGCGCGAACTCCTCCGAGACCCTGCCGTTGCCCGGGAGGCGGCCCGGAAAGTCCTGCTTCTCCAGGAACTGCCCGTAGGCGGGAACCCGTCGTGCCGCCAGCTCGAAGGTCCGCCAGGCGCGCCACCGCCCCAGCGTCCAGCGGAGGGACTCGATGCCGGGGAGCAGCAGCAGCTTGTGTGTGGAGACCCGGGGCATGAACAGCCGGACGAACCGCTCGTGGACGGCGAGGAAGGCGAAGATCAACAGCTTTTTCATGGGTGCAGCTCCTGGCCCGAGGGAAGAATCATCGCGGATGCGGCGCGGCGGTGCGCCACCGGTGGGCGGGCACTGTGGCCGAAGCGGAAGAGCATCCAGGCCATCCGCCCGTCGGACTCGGTGACGCCGGCGGCCTTCACGAACTCGGCGTGCGAGCGGGGATTGGTGATCACGGTGCCGAAGGGGTGCAGGTAGATATTGCGGCGGGTGAAACCCAGCCACACCTGCATGAACGTACGGCCGGCCTCCACATAGTCGGAAGGCCCGTCGAAGGGTCCCTCCAACCAGCCCAGCTGGCGCACCCCGCGCATGGTGTTCAGATAGATCCTGCGGATGAGAGCGCCGACCATCGGCGCATCCCACAGCCCCCGGTTCCGCATAGCGAACCGCAGCACCGGTCCGGGCATCAGCATCGTTTCCGCGCTCAGGCCGTCACCGCGCTCCTTCGCCTCGGCGCGCGAGAAACGGAGCCAGGTGAGGATTTCCCGGTGCACTGCGTCGTTGCGCAGGTCATCGAACAGCGTGGCCTGGTTGACGTGGACGAGCGCCCGGACGAGCGCGGGATCGCTGGAGCTGCGGAACACCTGCCCGTGCCGCCGGGCAGTGTCCTCGGCTTCCGCGACGGCGGCGGGCGCCACCAGCGTGTTGTCGTAGGGCCGGCGGGAGGTCCGCCGGGCCAGGAACGCCTCGTAGTCCGCTCGATCGTTGGCGTCGGGAGGCCGGGGCACCAAGTTGACCTCGCCGATAAGGTGGAGCCGGTCCTGCGCCCCGAAGTCCATCTCGCGGTGCTGGAGTTCTTCCCGGACCGCATATCCGCGAACCTGCGCGCAGACCCTGAGCGACTCAAGGAAAACGCCTGCGCAGACGTAGCCGAAGGGAATTCCATAAGCTTCCGCGGGCAGCCCTCGATCCAGATCATAATAAAGAGACGCCTGGGTTGAGCTGCGCAGCCGGATTTTTATCGGCTGTGAATTGTGCGGTGACGGATATCGGTGGGTGTCCTCAAGAATGGCCCCCCACGCCTCGGATTCCAACATGCCCTCACCCTAGTGGTGCCTGCGGCTTTGCGGACCTGATTTTTGGGAATAGTTTTCGGCGGGTAGTGGCAGGAGTGACGGCAATTCAATGTTTCGCCCCCTCCACCGCCCGCCGAAACTGCAGATCACCACTTAATTCCGCCCACGTGGCGTGGTTATCTGCACACTCGGCGAGGCGTTATTGCACGGCCGTTACACCGCCCCCGCCGAAAACGCAGATCACCACGCCATCCCGGGGGAAGAACGTGGTGATCTGCGGAGTCGCGGAGGCGCCGGCCCCGCTGATTTGTGTGGACGGCGCCGTACGCTGACTTAGGCGGCGGCGCGGATGGCCCCTTCGAGGACGTCCAGGCCGTCGAGCAGCAGTTCATCGCCGATGACCAGCGGCGGCAGCAGCCGGATCACGTTGCCGTAGGTGCCGCAGGTCAGGATGATGACCCCTTCCTTGAGGCACGCCGCCGCGATGGCCTTGGTGGCCTCCGGGTTGGGCGTGGTGGTCCCCGGCTTCACGAACTCGATGGCCAGCATCGCGCCGCGGCCGCGGACCTCGCCGATGATGCCGGCGTCGCCGAGCTCCTCCTGCAGCGCGGTGAAGCGCGGCACGACGATGCCCTCGATGGCGCGGGCGCGCCCGGCGAGGTTCTGTTCCTTCATGGTGCCGATCGCGGCGAGGGCCGCGGCACAGGCGACGGGGTTGCCGCCGTAGGTGCCGCCGAGGCCGCCGGGGTGGACGGCGTCGAGCAGGTCGGCCCGGCCGGTGATCGCCGACAGCGGCATGCCGCCGGCGATGCCCTTGGCCATGGTGATGATGTCGGGCACGACGCCCTCGTGGTTCACGGCGAACCACTCGCCGGTGCGGCAGAACCCGGACTGGACCTCATCGGCGATGAAGACGACGCCGTTGTCCTTGGCCCAGGCCGCGAGCGCCGGCAGGAACCCCTCGGCGGGAACGATGAAGCCGCCTTCGCCCTGGATCGGTTCGATGATGATCGCCGCCACCGACTCGCCGCCGATCTGCTTTTCGATCATGGTGATGGCCCGCTGGGCCGCCTCCGCACCGGTGATCGAGGGGTTTTCCTCGCGGTACGGGTAGCTCATCGGCATCCGGTACACCTCGGGGGCGAACGGACCGAAATTGGTCTTGTACGGCATCGACTTCGCGGTGAGCGCCATCGTGAGGTTGGTGCGCCCGTGGTAGGCGTGGTCGAACGCGACGACGGCGTTGCGGCCCGTGGCGAGGCGCGCCACCTTGACCGCGTTCTCCACGGCTTCGGCACCGGAGTTGAAGAGCACGGTGCGCTTGTCGAAGTCGCCGGGGGTCAGCTCGGCGAGCTGCTCGGCGACGGCGATGTACCCCTCGTACGGGGTGACCATGAAGCAGGTGTGGGTGAAGTGCCCCACCTGCTCCTGCACGGCCTGCACGACGGCCGGGTCGGAGGCGCCGACGCTGGTGACGGCGATGCCCGAGCCGAGGTCGATGAACGAGTTGCCGTCGACGTCGCGGAGAATGCCGCCGTCGGCATCCGCGGCGTAGACCGGCACGCCGGAGGCCACCCCCTTGGCGACGACGGCGCCGCGGCGGGCGTCAAGGGCGGCGGACTGCGGGCCGGGGAAGGGGCCCGTGAGGTGCCGCTTCTGCTCCAGGCGGAAGGTCGGCTGAACTGCTGGAAGTGTTGTCATGGTGTCCCTCCTAGGCATCCAGCACGGTCATGACGTGCTTGATGCGGGTGTAGTCTTCGACGCCGTACATCGAGAGGTCCTTGCCGTAGCCGGAGCTCTTAAAGCCGCCGTGGGGCATCTCGGCGGTCAGCATGATGTGGGTGTTGATCCACACAGCTCCGAAGTCGAGGTCGCGGGAGGTCCGCATCGCGGTTCCGTGGTCGGTGGTCCACACGCTGGAGGCCAGGGCGTACTCGACGTCGTTGGCCATCTCGATGGCTTCGGCCTCGGTGAGGAACTTCTGCACCGTGATGATGGGACCGAAGGTTTCCTTCTGGACGATGTCGTCCTCCTGCTTCGCGCCGGTGATGATGGTCGGCTCGAAGAAGTACCCCTTGTCGCCGGCGCGCTTGCCACCGGTGGCGACGGAGCAGTGTGCCGGCAGGGCGTCCATGACGGCGTTGACGGCGTTGAAGTGATTGATGTTGTTCAGCGGTCCGAAGTAGTTCTCGCTGTCGTCCTGGCTGCCGGTCTTGAGCGTCTTGGTGTGCTCGACCATGGCGGCGACGAGTTCGTCGTGGGCCGCTTCCTGGACCAGGACGCGCGTGATCGCGGTGCAGTCCTGCCCGGCGTTGAAGAAGGCGAATTCGGCGATGGCCGCGGCGGACTTCTTCAGGTCGGCGTCGGCGAAGACGATGGCCGGGGCCTTGCCGCCCAGTTCGAGGTGTGCCCGCTTGAGGCCCTTGGCCGCACCGGTGGCCACTGCGATGCCCGCCCGGACGGAACCGGTGATCGAGACGAGGCCCGGGGTCTTGTGCTCGACCATGGCGGCGCCGGTTTCCCCGTTGCCGAGGACGACGTTCAGCACGCCGGCCGGCAGGATGTCCTGCGTCAGCCGGGCGAGGACGAGGGTGGACTCGGGGGTGGTGTCGCTGGGCTTGAGGACGACGGTGTTGCCGGCGGCCAGTGCCGGCCCGATCTTCCAGACGGCCATCAGCAGGGGGTAGTTCCAGGGCGCGACCTGGGCGACGACGCCGATGGGCTCGCGGCGGACGTAGGAGGTGTGGCCCTCCAGGTATTCGCCGGCTGACTTGCCCTCGAGCAGGCGGGCCGCTCCGGCGAAGAAGCGCAGCTGGTCGGCTCCGGCGGAGACCTCCTCGGCGGCGATCATTTCGCGCACCTGGCCGGTGTTGCGGTGCTGGGCCTCGACGAGTTCCTCACTGTTCGCCTCGAGGGCGTCGGCGAGGCGCAGGAGCATCAGCTGCCGCTGGCTCGGCGGAACGTGCTTCCACGAGGTGAAGGCCTGCTTGGCGGCGTCCATGGCGGCGTCGATGTCGGAGGCGACGGAGACCGGCGCCTTCGCAACGAGTTCACCGTTGGTCGGGTTGACGATGTCGAGCAGCTCGATGCCGGCGGCGTCGACGAATTCGCCGTTGATGTAGTTCTGCAGGGTCTGGACCACAGCGTTCATCCCTTTCATTGCGGGGTTGGGCCGCCGCCGGTGCGGCCGAAATTGCCGGCGTTGCGGATCGGGCGCCAAATTAAAGCTGACCCTATCCGTCGGTACTCACGGTTCACTAGGTACTCTTGCACAGGATACCCAGTATTCCTTCATGCAGGCGCACAACTCAATCCTAGGACAGTTTCATGGCCATCTCCCTTGCAGATCTGCTCGCCGTCTCCAGCCTCCGCCTGGTTCCCGCCGGCGGTGCCCCCGCGTCGGACACGCCGATCGGCTGGATTGCGGTGACCGAACTCGAGGATCCGCTGCCGTTCCTCAGCGGCGGCGAGGTGGTCCTGACGACGGGGGTGCGGCAGACGACTCCCGCCGCGCAGCGCCGCTTCGTGCGCCGGGTCTCCGAGGCCGGCGGCCTCGCCGTCGGCTTCGGGGTGGGCCTGTCCCATCAGCGCATCCCGCCGGCCCTGCTCGAGGAGGCGCATCGGGTGGAACTGCCGGTCTTCGAGGTCCCCTACGAGACGCCCTTCATCGCCATCGGCAAGATCGTTGCCGATTCCCTCTCCGCGGAGCACTACTCGCGGCTCGAGGACCTTCTCCGGGGCCACCAGGTGCTCGCTGCGGCACTCCTGGGGGGCGGCGGGCTGTCCCGACTGCTCGAGGAACTGGCGGGCATGCTCGGCACGGACGTGGCCCTCTTCCAGTACGGCACGCGCATCGCGGGCGGGCGGGCACCGGCCGGAACAGTGCCCGCCGGAACAGTGCCCGCCGGATCAGTGCTGGGAGGATCAGTGCCGGGAGGATCAGTGCCGGGAGGATCAGTGCCGGGAGGATCAGACCGGAGCTGGCACCGGGTTCCGGTGGCGACCGGACTGAAGGACCGGTGCACGCTGGTCATCGCCGAGCCGTACGCCCCGGCTGCGATCGTCGACTATGCCCAGAGCCTGATCAGCGTGGAACTGAGCAACCAGGCCCGCCGCCGGGCGGGCGAACGGGTCACCGCCGGACAGCTCCTGCAGGACATCGTGCGCGGCGCGCTCGCCGGGCCCGACGCCGTCGCCCGCCTGGGCAGCACCGGCCTGGACTGCACCGGCCGGCACGTGGTGGTGGCAGTGGAGGTGGCGTCGGGGCAGCGGAAGGCCCTGCGGACCCTGCCGCTGCCCGAGGACTGCGCCGGTGTCCTCACGGCCCTGCTGGATGACCGGCTGCTCGTCCTGGCCCCCGAACCGGACGGCGCCGGGCTGGGCACCCGGCTGGGCGCCTACCTCCACGCGGCGGGGTTCACGGCGCGGGTGGGCATCGGCGGTGCCTACGCCCAGCCCAACGGGCTGCGGTGGAGCTACTTCGAGGCCCGCGAGTCCCTGACCAGGGGCGGGCCGGTGAACCCGCCGAACCGGCTCAGCCTCACGTCGCTGCTGCTCTCCAGCGAGGACGTTCCCCTTGCCGATCTCGCCGCCGAGGCCCTGTCCCCGCTGGTCGACTTCGACGCAAAGCACGGCGGCGGGCTGATCACCACCCTCGAAAGGTACCTGGCGCTCAATGGGTCGGTGGCCGCCGTCGCCGACGCCCTTCAGCTGCATCGCAATACCGTGCGCTACCGCCTTCAGCAGATCGCTGACCTGACCGGTTACGACCCGGCGGTCACCGCCGATCGGGTGCACCTCTACCTCGCCCTGAATGTGCGGGCGCTGCGGTAGCCAAGCGCAGGAAAAGCGCAGGTTCGTAAGGATTGGCCGAGTAAGTCCACAGCTTTACCGCAATCCTCGGACGGACCGGGGAAGCGGCGAATACCGTCGATGGAAGAGCCGGCGCTGGGCCGGTTCACCCGAAGTGAGGTATTCGTGAACGTTGTACAGAAGATCGCCGCTGCCGGTCTCACCGGCATGCTCGCACTGACCCTCGGAGCGGGAGCTGCAAGTGCGGCTCCATCCGCCACGGCGAAGGCCAACCCCGTCGCCGCCGCCGCCAAGGCCAAGCCGGCCGGCACCTCCAACTCCACCGTCGCCAAGGCCAACCCGGTTGCTGCAACAGCCAAGGCCAAGGCTCCGGTTGCCGCTGCCAAGACCCTCGTCGCCGGCAAGGCACCGGTGGCAGCCAAGGCGAACCCCGTCGCCGCCGCCGCCAAGGCCAAGGCGCCCGGAACGTCGAACTCCGAGGCGGCCCATCTGCACTCCAAGGGCTTCCAGAAGAACATCGACAAGCCGAAGCCTCCGGTAGTGGTCGTGCCGCCGGCACCCGAGCCCGAGCCCGCACCCGCGCCGGAGCCCGCACCCGAACCCGCACCCGAGCCCGCACCCGCCCCGGAGCCCGCACCCGAACCCGCACCCGAGCCCGCACCCGCCCCGGAGCCCGCACCGGCACCCGCACCCGCCCCGGAGCCCGCACCCGCACCCGCCCCGGAGCCCGCACCCGAACCCGCACCTGAGCCCGCCGCCTAACCAGCTGCGGCGGTTGTGATGAATGAGGGGCACCGGCGCCGACCGCCGTCGTGCCCCTCATTCGTGCGGCGACACGACGAACTGCGCGGTGCATGGCCAGCTCCGGCCGTAGCGTTTAATGAGGGACATGACTGACGCTCCGGATCGACGCCGTGCCCTGGTTGTAGAAGACGACGCCGATATCCGGAGCCTCCTGGTGCAGATCCTCACCATGCAGGGCTTCGACGTGACCGAGGCGGGAACCGCCAGGGAGGGACTCCAGGCCGCGCGTCTTGGGGTCGACCTGATCACCCTGGACCTCAACCTGCCCGACGGCGACGGCATCGAAATCTGCAGGGAGGTTCGTACCTTCTCCGATGCCTACATCCTCATGATCACCGCCCGCACCGACGAGATCGAACGGCTCACGGGCCTCGAAACCGGAGCCGACGACTACATCTCCAAGCCGTTCAGCCCGCGCGAACTCGTGGCGCGCCTCAACTCGATCTTCCGCCGCCAGAACCGGCAGAGCGCCGTCGAGGAGGCCAATGCGACCGAGCGGCGCCGCGCGGCCGAAGTGCAGCAGAGCCTGCTCCCCCGTGACGCGCTCTCCCTCGACGACTACGACCTGGCCGGCCAGTTCCGACCCTCCCGCAGCGTCGGCGGGGACTTCTACGACTGGTACCGGACCGCCGACGGGCTCCACCTCACCGTCGCCGACGCCATGGGCAAAGGCATGGGAGCGGCGCTGATCGCCGCCACCGTCCGCGCGGTCATGCGGTCGGTCTCCAACCAGTCGAACATCGATGCGGCGTTCAACGCCGCCGCCCGGGCCACCGAGCCCGACCTCGACAAGGCCGGATCCTTCGTGACCCTCTTCCACGCCCGGTTCAACACCTCCACCGGCGTTGTCGACTATGTCGACGCCGGCCACGGCCTCGCACTTCACATCACGGCCGGTGGCGACTGCACCCGCCTCTCCCCCGGCGGGCCGCCCGTCGGCGCGTGGGCCGGGCAGACCTGGACACCGGGCCGGCTGGTCCTGGCCCCCGGGGACACCCTCGCGGTCATCAGCGACGGCCTGCTGGACGCCTACCCCACCATCGATGAGTTCACCGCAGCGATGGCCCGGGTGGTCCATTCGAGCGAGAGCGCCGCACAGGCCTGCGAGACGCTGCTCGGGCTCGCCGACGTGCCCGAGGTCGACGACGACGTCACCGTCGTCATCCTCCGCCGGAAGGCAGCCGGCGCCACCGGTGACGCCGGGAACCTGCGCGCGGCGGAGCGCACCGGATGAGGATTTTCCCCACCCGCCTCCTGGTGGTCCTGACCCTCCTGCTGGGCATCAACTATCTCGCATGGCGCTGGCTGGAATCCCTCAACTGGGACGCCTGGTGGATCGCGGTTCCCCTGGTGGCCGCGGAGACCTACAGCCTGATCGACGTCGGGCTGTTCGGGCTGACCGTGTGGAAGAAGAAGGAGCGCACGGCCCCGCCCGCCCCCGCCGATGCAACTGTCGACGTCTTCATCACCACCTACAACGAGCCTCCGGAGATGGTGCTGGAGACCGCACTCGCGGCGAAGACCATCCGGCACCCGCACAGCACCTGGATCCTCGACGACGGAGGACGCGAGGAGGTGCGGGAGCTGGCACGGCAGCATGGCCTCGGCTACCTCACGCGGGGCCCGGACTGGGCGGACCGGCCCCGGCACGCCAAGGCGGGCAACCTCAACAACGCACTCATGGAGACCCAGGGCGAGTTCCTGCTGATCCTCGACGCCGACCAGATCCCCGATCCCGCGATCCTCGAGAAGACCCTCGGCTACTTCAACAACCGGCGGGTGGCCCTGGTCCAGACCCCGCAGTACTTCGCCAATGTGCCCGACGACGACCCGCTGGGCAGCCAGGCCCCGCTGTTCTATGGACCGATCCAGCAGGGTAAAGACGGCTGGAACGCGGCCTTCTTCTGCGGATCCAATGCCGTCCTGCGGCGCGAGGCCCTCATGCAGCTCGGCCTGGCCGGCTACGTCAAGGAGATCGAGCAGGGCGTCACCAGGGCACTGAAGGCCTCCCGGACCGCCCTGCGCCGGGCCCGCAGATCGCCCGAGGCGGCCGACCCCCTGGTCGCGGGGCTGCTCGACGACGTCGAGTCGGCAACGGAGCGGGCGCGGGCGGAACTGCGCGCGGGGGTGTCCCTCAGCGAGGTCACCTACCGGGTCCGCCGGACCGTCGACGGCGCCGTGCAGTCCCTGGTCGGCGCCGACTTCTTATCGCTGGAGGCCGACCTGGCCGACATTGCGGCCCTCGAACAGGGTACGGAACCCGCCCTTCCTAGCGGGGGCGAACTGGACGGCGCGATCGAACGCATGTCCCACCGCGACCTGTCCCCGCTGGCGGCCCTGGCGTCGGTCCAGGCGGTCCTCGACGCCCTCTCGATCGAGCGCTCCGCGGAGGCCCAGCCGATCATGCCGATGGCGACCATCTCCGTCACCGAGGACATGGCCACCTCCATGGGGATGCACGCCATGGGCTGGCAGAGCGTCTACCACCACGAAATCCTCGCCACCGGACTGGCCCCCGAGGACCTTTCGACCATGCTGACGCAGCGGCTGCGCTGGGCGCAGGGCACCATCCAGGTCCTGCTGCGGGAGAATCCGCTGGTCCGCCGCGGCCTGGGACTGGCGCAGCGCCTGATGTACTTTGCGACGATGTGGTCCTACCTCAGCGGCTTCGCGGCCGTCGTCTACTTCGCCGCCCCGGTCATCTACCTCACCCTCGGCGTGCTTCCGGTGACCGGGATCAGTTCCGAGTTCTTCCTCCGCTTCGTGCCGTTCATGGTGGTCAACCAGCTGCTGTTCGCGGTCACCGGCCGGGGCATCCCCACCTGGCGCGGCCAGCAGTACAGCCTGGCCCTGTTCCCGACGTGGATCCGGGCCTGCACGACGGCGGCCCGCAACGTGTGGTTCGGGCGCCCGCTGGGCTTCGCCGTCACCCCCAAGACCCGCCAGGAATCCGGACCCCGCTGGGACCTGATCCGGCCGCAGCTGATCGTGATGGCACTGCTCGCCGCAGCACTTATGGTGGGGGTGGTCAGGCTTGCGGCCGGGCTCAACGAGCCGATCGGAACCCTCGTCAACGTGGCCTGGGTGGCCTTCGACCTGCTGGTCCTCAGTGTGCTGATCAAGGCAGTAAAGTACAAGGGGTTCACCCCCGAAAAGAGGAGCGTAGATGCGGTTCAGCACTGAACAGAAGGACTCCTACACCGAGGTGTCCGGCACCGGACGGCTCAATATGGTTGCGGCGCCGAAGCTGCGCGAGGTGGTCGGCGAAGTGGTCTCGGCGGGAAACAAGCGCATCGTCCTCAATATGCTGGCCACTGACTTCATCGACTCCTCGGGCCTGGGCGCCCTGATCGGCTGCCTGAAGATGGCCCGCCAGGCCGGCGGAGACCTCCGCATCGCCTGTGTGCAGCCCCAGGTGAAGATGGTCCTGGAGCTGACCAGCATGAACCGGGTCCTGACACCGCATGCCACGGCCGAAGGCGCCTTCTCCAATGACTGAGGTGCTCGCCCAGCGCGCCTACCAGGCGCCCGCGACCCCCGAGGCGATCGACGAACTCCACACCGAGCTCGACCGGATCTGGGAGGTCGCCTCCTTCGTTCCCGAACTCGACCAGATGGCCTTCACCACCGCGGTGATCGAGTCCGCCTCGAACGTGGTGCAGCACGGCGTCGCGGTGCCCGGCGGCGAGCTCCGGCTGGCCGTCACGCTGACCGTCATGGCCTCGGTGCTGCAGGCCCGCATCTCGGAGATCGGTGCCGTGCCCTCGCCGGAGATGCCGTCGGGCTCCCTGCCCGACGACGACGAGGAGAGCGGCCGGGGCCTGGCCCTGATCGAGGCGCTGATGACCACGATCACCGTGGAACTGCGGGGCGAAACGAAGACCTGGGTGCTTTCGCGGGAGATCGAAACCCCGGCCTGACCCACCCCTGAAAAGGACTTCATGACCGCCGCGTCCCAGATCGCCCTGATCCTTGACCTGCTGGGCGTCTTCTTCTTCGCCGTCTCAGGCTCCCTGCTGGCCGCACGCAAGGGCTTCGACCTCGTGGGCTCGCTGCTGCTTGCCTCCCTCGCGGGCCTCGGCGGCGGCGTCGCGCGCGACGTCATCATCGACACCCCGCCGGCGGCGTTCAGCAATCCGGCCTACCTCATTCCTCCCCTGCTGGCGACGGTGCTGGTCTACTTCACCGTGGCGGGGGTGGAACGGATCAAGCGGGTCGTGGTCATCTTCGACGCCGGCGGGCTGGCCCTGTTCTGCGTCACCGGGACCGTGAAGGCCCTGGATTTTGGCCTCAACCCCGTTGCCGCCGTCCTGCTGGGCGTGACGACCGGGGTGGGCGGGGGCCTGCTGCGGGACGTGGTGGCCAACGAGGTGCCGCAGCTGTTCGACCCGCGCGACATCTACGCGCTCCCCGCCATGCTTGGCGCCGCCGTCGTGGCCCTGCTCGTCGGGGCCGGGTGGTTCAACCTGTTCAGCGGCACCGCGGCCGCGTCCGTCGTCTTTGTGCTGCGCCTGCTGTCCTGGCGGTACGGGTGGCGGGCACCGCTCGCATCGCGGACCTAGGCGGCGGGCCGGTCACCGTGCCCCGCATTGGAGGATAGGATGGAGCCTTCCCCCAATCCCATCTGGAGTTTTTCGTGACCGAGCTGTTCCTGGACAAGTTCCGTGCCCTGGTTCCTGCCTACTTTGACGACCAGTGGGAAGAGGAGGACGGCCTCTCGCCCGCCGAGATCGACGAGCTGATGGAGGGGAAGAATTTCCCGCTGCCCCAGGCCCTGCGCGAGTTCTACCTCGCCGTCGGGGCGACCGAGGACATCATGGAGGCGTTCCACTTCTTCTGGGACCCGGACGAGCTTGAGATCGAAGACGGCTTCCTGCTGTTCCTTGAGGACGAGGACGAGCAGTACACCTGGGGCATGCGCGCCGACCAACTGTCGGTGCCCGACCCGATCATCTGGCGCCGCAACAATGCCCGCGGCGAGTGGCAGAGCGAAGAGGGAACGTTCAGCGAGTATGTCCTGGACCTGTTCGAGTGGGTGTTCGAAGACACCGACGAGGACTGAGATGTCCGAGTTCGTCAACCACGCCCCGGAGGGTTACCAGTGTCCCTTCTGCGACCTGGCCCGCGGCAATTTCGATAACCCGCGCAACCTCTGCCGGCCCGGGGACATCATTTACGCCGACGACCTCGCCCTCGCCTTCATCGCCTCGCACGGATTCGCGCCGAACCCGGGCCACGTGCTGGTGACACCGCGCGCCCACTTCGAACTGCTGTACGAACTTCCCGACGACGTGGCCTCGCGCATCATGCTCCTCACCCGGGACCTTGCCGTGGCGATCAAGAGGGCGTGGCAGCCCGACGGCGTCTCCACCCGCCAGCACAACGAACCCGCGGGCAGCCAGCATGTCTGGCACTACCACCAGCATGTCCTGCCGCGGTGGCACGATGACGGTTTCTATTTCACCCCCAAACGCCCCATCGTCGACCCCGAGGTGCGCGCCCGGAAAGCACGGGAACTCCGCGCCTTCCTGTGACCGGGGCCCATCTGTGGCAGGGTGTTCCGTCGCCATAGGTCCGCGGCCCACCGTCCGGCACCGGACCCCTGCAGTCCGGTACCGGACCCTTGCGATCCGGCACCCTCCGGTGCTATTAAAAGAGGTGTCCCGGAGCTGCCGGGACGGCAAAAACATATGCGGCCATTGTGTAATTGAAAGCTGGTTTTGCAGGGGTTCCCATGTTGACGCATTCCGTCGAGTCCCGTGAAGAATTCGCGGTGTCCGGGTTCGTCGAATTGATGTGCCTTGAGGATGATTTCCTCGATGCCGAATTCCAGGAAATTGTCGAGAGGATCGACCCTCCTGACCGCGTCCGCGGTATAGCCGCCCCGGCCCGCCGCCGCGGGAAAGGCACCGATACCGCCCAGGGCGGCCACCGGCCCCGCCGGCCGCGGGAGCACGGCAGCCGGACGCCGCCGGCGGCCCGGGAGCGTTCGCCCCCGACCCTGCAGCACCGGAAGCGGTGCCCGACCTCCCAGCGCCTCAGGGCCCCTCGCGCGCCCGCCCATCCTTGACAGCCGGCCGGCCGTGCCGCCCATGATTAAGCAGTCCTAGTAATCGGCGGTGCCGGCTCGGCCGGACCGGCACCCGGCGCGCAGGGCGCCGCCGCCCTCCCGGCCGGTCGGGAGTAACCCGAATGCGACGACCTCGGAACGTCCACCGCAGCGGGCTGGGCCCCCTGGCGCCGCTCGTGCTCGTCCTGGCGGTGCTGACCGGCTGCACCGCGTTCGAAGGCAATGGGGACCCCGACCCCGGCCCGACAGCCACCCGGACGGAGCAGTCCGCCGAGGCGGGGAGCGGGGAAGGGCAGGGTCCCGGGTCCGCGGAACGGGAGGACGCCGCCCTGTCCATCCCGGAGATCGTTGAGGCCGTTCAGCCCTCGGTGGTGACCATCTTCACCGAGGGCGGGCTCGGCAGCGGGGTGATCTACTCCGAGGACGGCCTGATCATCACCAATGAACACGTGGTGCGCAACAACACCGAGGTGGAGGTGGCCTTCGCCGACGGCCAGCGGGTGGCCGGCACCGTGACCGCCGCCGACCGGGTCTCCGACCTCGCCCTGGTCCAGGCCGACCGGGAGGACCTGCCTGCGGCGCAGTTCCAGGAACGGCTGCCGGAGATCGGGGAACTGGCGGTGGTGATCGGCTCTCCCCTCGGCTTCGAGAACACCGTGACGTCCGGGATCATCTCGGGTCTGCACCGGCAGATCCCCGGCTCGGCCTCAAGGAGCCAGTCGCTTGTGGATCTGATCCAGACAGACGCCGCGATCAGTCCCGGCAACTCGGGTGGCGCCGTGGTCAACGGCCAGGGCGAGATCATCGGGATCAGCGAGGCGTACATCCCGCCCCAGACCGGGGCCGTCTCACTGGGGTTCGCCATCCCCGCCCCAACGGCAACCGCCATTGCCGAGGAACTGCTCGAGGACGGCACCGCCGACCACGCCTATCTGGGCCTGACCCCCGGCACCATCACGCCGCAGATCGCCCAGCAGCTGCGCGTCGAGGACACCACGGGCGCCGTGGTGATCTCGGTGGCGGAGGGCGGGCCGGCCGGCGAGGCGGGGCTCCGCCCGGGGGACATCATCACGTCCCTCGACGGGGAGGAAGTGGCTTCCCCCGAAGACCTGCTGGCGGTGCTGCGCCGCCTCGATCCCGGCGATACCGTCGACGTCGAGTTCAACCGCGGAAGCGATGGGGAGCGGGCCCGGATCGAGCTGACGGAGCGGCCGACCGAGGGCCTGTGACCTCCGGCGGGGGGTTACACGTCCCGGCTGACGACAGCCTGTGCGAAGCTCGTGAGGGCCTGCTTCACCACGCTCTCGGGCAGGGGCTCCAGGGCGGCCACTGCGTCGTCGGCCCAGCGCTGGGCGAAGGCCCACGCCTCCTGGGTCTGCGGGTGCGCACGCACCGCGGCCACCGCCTCCCCGAGCGCCTCATCGGAGCTGAGGTCGCCGTCGACGAGGGCCAGCACGTCCGCGGCGGAGGCGTCACCGGCGGCGGCGGCGCGCCGCAGCAGGATGACCGGCAGCGTCGGCACCCCCTCGCGCAGGTCGGTGCCAGGCGACTTCCCGGAGGTCACCTTCAGCCCGGTGACGTCGATGACGTCGTCGGCAAGCTGGAAGGCCACCCCGACCTTCTCGCCGTACTCCACCATGACGTCGATGACTTCCTGGGAGGTGTTGGCGAACAGCGCGCCCAGCTGGCCCGAGGCTGCCACGAGGGAGCCGGTCTTGTCGGCGATGACCGAGAGGTAATGCTCGAGCGGGTCCTGATTCTCGCGCGGCCCGACGGTCTCGTGGAGCTGCCCGAGGCACAGCCGCTCGAAGGTGCGGGCCTGGATCCCGAGCGCCTCTCCTCCAAGTTCGGACACCAGGATCGAGGCCCGGGCGAAGATCAGGTCCCCGGTGAGGATGGCCACGGTGTTGCCCCACACCTCGTGGGCCGTCGGGGCGCCCCGGCGGTAGGGCGCCGAGTCCATCACATCGTCGTGGTACAGGGTGGCCAGGTGGGTCAGCTCGACGACGACGGCGGCCTGGACCACCTCGGGCCGGCCGGGGTCGCCAAGGTGGGAGGCCAGGAGCGTCAGGAGCGGACGGATGCGCTTCCCACCGGCCTCCACGAGGTGGCGGGAGGTGGCGTCGGCGAGCCTGTCGGCGCTGGCAATGGCCCCGCGGAGCTGCTTTTCCACCTCGGTGAGGCAGGAGGAGACGGCGGGGCCGAGGTCGGGATCGTCGGCGATGAGCGCGAAGCCGGGCGGCAGCTTGAAGGAGGAAAAGCCGTCGTCCGGGTTCTCAGCGGTGTCGAGCGTGCCGTTTTCCACGCTGGTCATGCCGGAGTCGAAGGAGGAAGTCACTGTATAAGCCTAACCAAGTGGGGTGGCGGATGACGCACGGGTACCGCAGGGGGCCAGCGGCTGATTGGCGGTGGGCGGCACCAGCGCTTCGAGCAGGTGGATCACCCTGTCTTCGAAGCCGCGCCCGCCGGCGTCGGTGAGGTTGGCGAGCATCCTCACCACGAAGCGCATGAGCACCGGAACGGGCATGCCGGTGCGCAGGGCCAGCCGCAGAATTGCCGGTTTACCGATCAGCTGGGCGAACACCCGGCCGAGCGTGAAGTGGCTGCCCCATTGGGTCCGGATGTGCGGGGCGTAGCCGGTGAGGACCTGGTCCCTTCCGGCGAGCGAGGTGACGTCCTGGGCCGAGGCGATGAACTCCGCGGCGAAGCGCGCCGATTCCATGGCGTAGGAGATGCCCTCGCCGTTGAAGGGGGAAACCATTCCGCCGGCGTCACCGAGCAGCAGCAGGCCCGGACTGTAGTGCGGGATCCGGTTGAAGCCCATGGGCAGGGCGGCGCCGCGGATCTCCCCGACCTGGTTCTCGGGGGTGAACCCCCACTCGGCGGGCATGCCCGCGGTCCAGTCCCGGAGGACCTGCTTGTAGTCGAGCTTTCCAAACTCCGACGAGGACTTGAGGATGCCCAGCCCGACGTTGGAGGTGCCGTCGCCCACTCCGAAGACCCACCCGTAGCCGGGCAGCGGGCGCCCGGTGGCGTCGGGCAGTTCAAGCCAGCCCTCCATCCAGTCATCATTGTGCCGGGGGCTGGTGAAGTAGGTGCGCACGGCGACGCCGAGGGGCCGGTCGTCGCGTTTGGCCATCCCGAGGCTGACGGCGGTGCGGGTGGAGTTCCCGTCGGCGGCCAGGACGACGTCGGCGGAGAAGGTGCGCGACTCACCCGTCTTCCGGCCCGCGTCGTCGAGCAGGTTCACGGTGACGCCGGTGACCCGGCCCGTCTCGTCCCGGACTGCCGAGGAGACCGAATGTCCCTCAAGGATGGTGGCGCCGGCCGCGCGGGCGTGGCCGGCGAGGGCCTCGTCGAAGCCGAGCCGGGTGCGCACCAGACCGTACCCGGGGAAGTCGCTCAGTTCGGGCCAGGGCACCTCGACGGTGCGTCCGCCGGCGAGCAGGCGCAGGCCTTTATTGCGCCGCCAGCCGTCCGCTTCGTCGTGCGGCAGGCCGAGAAGCTGGATTTCACGCACCGCGCGCGGGGTGAGTCCGTCGCCGCAGACCTTCTCCCGCGGGAAGTGCGTCTTCTCAAGGACGGTGACCTCGATGCCGGCCTGAGCGAGGTAGTAGGCGGCAGTGGAGCCTGCGGGACCCGCCCCGGCGATGAGGACTGACACTAGTTGACTGCCCGGGTGCTGCGGCGGCGGAGACGCGCGCGGGCGGCGGGCGCAGCTGTTGGCCGTGGCGTCCCGCCCGGTTTGACCGCACGGTGGATGGCGACGATCCCGCCGTTGAGGTTGCGGTAGGCGACCTCGCCCCAGCCGCTTCCGGTGATCCAGGCGGCCAGTTCATCCTGGTTCGGCCAGGCCCGGATGGACTCGGCCAGGTACACGTAGGCGTCGGGGTTGGAACTGACCTTCTCGGCGATCGCCGGCAGCGCGCGCATCAGGTATTCGGTGTAGAGGTTGCGCCACAGCGCCACGGTGGGCTGGGAGAACTCGGCGATGACGAGCCGGCCGCCGGGCTTGGTGACCCGGAGCATCTCCTCAAGGGCCTTGCGCGGCTCATTGACGTTGCGCAGCCCGAAGGAGATGGTGCTGGCATCGAAGGAGTTGTCGGCGAACGGCAGATTCGTGGCGTCCCCGGCGACGAAGTCGATGTCGGGGCGGCGGCGCTTGCCCACGGTGAGCATGCCGAGGGAAAAATCACAGGCGACGACGTCGATGCCGTTGTCCGCATAGGGCTCGCTGGAGGTGCCCGTCCCGGCGGCAAGGTCGAGGACCCGCTGTCCCGGCTCGGCACCCACCGCCTGCACCACGAGGCGCCGCCAGCGGTGTGTCTGCCCGAGGGAGAGCACATCGTTGACCACGTCGTACCGGGGCGCGACGCCGTCGAACATGGCTGCTACTTCATCAGGGCGCTTTTCCAGTGATGCACGGTTCACCCGCCTATTGTCTCAAACAAAACCGGCACACCCGACCGCGGCGGTCGGGACGGGCCCGCCCCGGAAGCCGCGCCCGCGCACCGGAGTAGGCTTGGATCATCATGAGCAATCCCTTTCCTGCCGCGCTTGCCCCTGCACCCGGGCGCGCGGGCGGCCTGAGAAGCATCACCATCCCCCGGGGGCGGATCGAACCCGAGACGGGTCTTCTCGATTATTTGGTCCGCAACGACGCCCATACCTGGATCCGGCGCGGAGGCGGCCTTATCGCCTTCGGCGAGGTGACCCGTTTCACCACCGCCGGCCCGGACCGCTTCGCGGAGGCGCAGCGGTGGTGGCGGAGGGAACTGGAATCGGCCGAGGTGGTCAACGGCCTCTCCGTCCCGGGCACCGGTCTGGTGGCGTTCGGTTCCTTTGCCTTCTCGAAGACCTCACAGCACGCCTCACGGCTGATCGTGCCGGAAATCATCATCGGCTGCCGCGACGGGCAGAGCTGGTTGACCTATATCTCGAACGACGCCGACGCCGAGCTGAGCGCGGAGGCAGCGGAGTCGGCCCTGGCCGCCTACCTCGAAGAGGTGGACCCCGCCCGGGCCCCGCACCCGGAGGACCGGCTCGCCCCGGGGGTACTCACCGAGGAGCAGTACCTTGAGGCGGTGGCCGGCGGGGTGCGGCGAATCCAGGCCGGAGAGCTGAGCAAAGTCGTCCTGGCCCGCGATGTGGTGGCCGAACTCGGATCCCCCGTCGCCACGGCGCAGGTTCTGCGGGAGCTGGCGGTGCGGTACGAGGACTGCTGGACGTACTCCGTGGACGGGCTGATCGGTTCCACCCCGGAAATGCTGATCAAGGTTGAGGATTCGACGGCGCAGGCCCGCGTGCTCGCCGGCACCCTCGACCGGGCCGGAGCCCCCGCTGACGATCCGGGGTATGCCGAGCGGGTGCTTGCCGGATCGGCGAAGCAGCTTCACGAGCACTCCATCGCCATCGACTCCCTGACCCGCCAGCTTGAACCGTTCACCGACTCAATGACCTCGCACAGCGAGCCCTTCGTGCTGCAGCTGCCCAATGTCTGGCACCTGGCCTCGGACGTCCGTGCCCGGCTGACCCGGGACGGCGGCGGCGAGGTGCCGACCTCGCTGGCCCTGGTCGAGGCGCTGCACCCCACGGCCGCGGTCTGCGGCACTCCGACGACCGTTGCCGGCGCCCTGATCCGTGAGCTTGAACACCTTGAGCGCGGACCGTACGCCGGACCGGTCGGCTGGATCGACGCCGAAGGCAACGGCGAGTGGGGCATCGCGCTGCGCGGCGCGGTGATCGAAAGCAGCACCCGGGTGAGGCTGTATGCGGGGTGCGGAATCGTTGAAGGCTCGCAACCACAGGCCGAACTGGCCGAAACGTGGAGCAAGTTCCGCCCGATGATCGAGGCGCTGGGCCTTTCCCGCTAGGCGGGCCGTATTGCCCGCGGGAAATGCTTGGTTACCAATACGCATCTCCTGTAGCCTGTGACGCACATCTCTTGTGCAGTTAGAATCAACACGACCTTTCCTACCCGTCCAAACGCAGAGGTATCCGATGTTTTCCACGAAAACCGCAATGCTGGCCGCACTGGCCGCCGGAACGCTGGCGCTGAGCGCCTGCGGCGGCGGCTCCGATGAACCCGGGGCAGCAGGTGAGGCGGGCGGCCTCAGCCTGGTCAATGAAGGCGCCCTGACCGTCTGCTCCGATATCCCCTACCCGCCGTTCGAGTTCGAGGAGAACGGCGAGTACACGGGCTTCGACATGGACCTGATGAAGGAGATCGCCAAGGGCCTCGAGCTCGAGCTCGAGGTCCAGGACGTCGGCTTCGACGGCCTCCAGAGTGGTGCCGTCATCGCCGCCGGCCAGTGTGACGTCGGAGCCAGCGCCATGACCATCACGCCGGAGCGCGAGGAGAACCTCACCTTCTCCGAGCCCTACTACGATTCCCTGCAGTCGCTGCTGGTCCCGGCGGACTCCGACGTCAAGACCGTCGACGATCTGGCAGGCAAGTCGGTCGGCGTCCAGCAGGGCACCACCGGCGAGACCTACACCCGGGAGAACGTCCCCGCCGACACCAAGGTCGTCGCCTTCCCCTCTGATGCAGAGATGTATGCCGCCATCCAGGCCGGCAATGTCGACGCGCTCCTCCAGGACCTGCCGGTGAACATCGGGCACACCGAGGACGGCAAGTTCACCATTGCCGAGGAGTACAAGACGGACGAGCAGTACGGTTTCGCCTTCGCCAAGGAAGGCAGCGAAGAGCTGGTTTCCGCAGTGAACGAGCAGCTCGGCGAGCTGCGCGACAACGGCAAGTACCAGGAAATCTACGACACCTACTTCGCGGAGTAGAAAAACACTGCCGGTGCCCCGGTGGCCGAGCGCCACCGGGGCACCAGCGCGCCACCTCCTGAAGGAAGGTACACCCCAGCGTGAAACCCTCTACACGCCGGCGCCTGTTCCAGGGCGTCCTCTACGCGGTCTTCGTCATCGTCATCCTCGTCGTCGCGTTCCTCGCCGACTGGGACGCGATCCGCACCAACTTCTTCAACCTCGAGGTCGCCGCCGCGACCTTCCCCGAGATCGTCGTCATCGCGGCCAAGAACACGGTCATTTACACCGTGATCGCGTTCATCGGCGGCCTGATCCTCGGGCTGATCCTGGCCCTGATGAAGCTCTCACCGGTCCTGCCCTACCGCTGGCTGGCCACCGGTTACATCGAACTCTTCCGCGGCCTGCCCGCACTGCTGGTCATCTTCGGCTTCGCGTACGCCATCCCCATCGCCTTCCAGTGGCGCCCGCCGGGAGGCAGCGTGGGAGCGGGCCTGATCGGACTGATTGTCGTCTCAGCCGCCTACATCGCCGAGACCATCCGTGCGGGCATTGAAGCGGTCCCCAAGGGGCAGGTCGAGGCGGCCCGCTCGCTGGGCATCAACCCGACCTGGACGATGGTCTCAGTGGTGCTCCCCCAGGCGTTCCGCATCATCACCCCGCCGCTGACGAACGAACTCGTTATCCTGATCAAGGACACCTCGCTGCTGTTTATCGCGGGCCTGGCCCTGGGCGAACGGGAGCTGACGACCTTCGCGCGGGATTCGCTGACGAGCCTGGCCAACGCCACCCCCCTGGTGGTTGCGTCCTTGCTGTACCTGGTGATCACCTTGCCGTTGACGCAACTTGTCGCGAAGCTTGAACGACACAACAAGAGAGGCCGGTGATTGCCATGACTAGTTTGTCAAAGGGCTCCTCGGCAGTAAGCACCACCGAACCGGCGATCGAAGTCAGGGCCCTGTGCAAGAGCTTCGGCAGCAACGACGTCCTCAAGGGCATCGACTTCCACGTCGACCAGGGTGAGGTCGTGTGCGTGATCGGGCCCTCCGGCTCCGGAAAGTCGACGCTGCTGCGCTGCGTCAACCGGCTCGAGGAACCCACCACCGGATCGGTGATGGTCGAAGGCATCGACATCACCGATCCGGAGACCGACCTGGACAAGATGCGCACCCGCATCGGCATGGTGTTCCAGCAGTTCAACCTGTTTCCCCACCTGACCGTGCTCGGCAACCTCACGCTCGCCCAGCAGCGCGCCAAGAAGCGCGGCAAGGCCGAAGCGATAGAGGTGGCCCGGCGCAACCTGGCCAAGGTCGGCCTCGCGGAGAAGGAGAACGCCTTCCCCGCCCAGCTCTCCGGCGGCCAGCAGCAGCGCGTGGCCATCGCGCGGGCACTGTCGATGGATCCCGACATGATGCTCTTCGACGAGCCCACCAGTGCACTGGACCCGGAGCTCGTCGGCGACGTCCTGGAGGTCATGAAGCAGCTGGCCCGCGAGGGCATGACCATGATGGTCGTCACCCACGAGATGGGCTTCGCCCGGGAGGTCGGCGACCGCGTGGTGTTCATGGACGGCGGCGTCGTGGTGGAACAGGGCAAGCCCGAGGACGTCCTGGGCAACCCGCAGCACGAGCGCACCCGGAGCTTCCTCTCCAAGGTGCTCTAGCGCGGAGGAGTTCCCGGCCGCACCGCGCCTCAGGGCGCGAGCACCGCAGCGACGGCGTCCTGGATCCTTGAGTGCAGCGCCCGCAGCGACTGCCGGTCCGCCTGGACTTCAAGTATGGAGCGGCCCCTGAGGGGCCGCTCCATTGCTGTCTCAAGGCCCTGCAGCGTGGTGACCCGTTCGAAGGCCACCCCGTAGGCAGCGGCCAGCGCCGCCAGGTCCACCTGCTGCGGCGTCCCGAAGAGCCGCTCCACGGCGGCCCCGTAGCGCGCCGCCGTCGCGGGCTCCCCGTGCTCAAGCAGCCCGAAAATTCCGCCGCCGTGATCGTTCAGCACCACCAGCTGCAGGTCGGGCTCGGCCTCCCCGGCGCCGATGAGCAGCCCGCCGGCGTCGTGAAGGAAGGTCAGGTCGCCCAGCAGCACCCGGGTGGGCACCCCGGCGGCCAGGGCGATCCCGGTGGCCGTCGACACGGTGCCGTCGATGCCGGCCAGCCCGCGGTTGGCGAACACCTCGAGCGGGTGCCAGCCCGGAGCTGCGGTGAGCTCGACGTCCCGGATGGGGTTCGATGAGCCAAGCACCAGGAACCCGTCCGTCTGCTCCCAGACGGCCTCGGCGACGGCGGGACCGGTGAGGCCCTCCTCGCCGGCGAGCAGGGTGGCGATGGCCGCATCGGCGGCCGCGCCGGCGGAGCGCCAGGCCTCAAGCCAGCCCGGCGCCGCCGGCCCGGCGAACTCGAGTAGCTCGGGAAGGTTGTCGATGATGCGCTCAGAGCGGCGGCCCGGCTCGAACCACGCCGCCGGCTCCGGAAGGTAAAGTGCCCGCTCGATGTCGGTACGGGCCAGCAGCGCGGCCACCGGCCGGGACAGCGTCGGGCGGCCGAAGACCACCACCCGGGTGATGCCGGCGCCCAGGTGCCCGAGAAGCAGTCGGTAGGGCGCGATTGCGCTGGTGCCGAACCGGGCATTAGAGGACGGCTCGGCCAGCAGCGGCAGCCCAAGGTGAGCGGCGAAGACCGCCGCCAGCTCACCGGCACCGTGACCGGCCACGACGATGGGGCCGCCGGCCGCCGGCGCTGAGGGTGCCCGGCGTCCTGCCTCCTGGAGGGCCTCCGCTGAGCCGGCCGCCGCGCCGTCCCCGCCGGCCGACGGCAGCGTCCCGGCACCGTCGTGCGGGGGTGCCGGCGCTTCGACGGGACCTTCGACCGGCGCGGCCCCGGCGTCCCCTGCCGGTACCAGCGGGTCCCGGAAGGCAAGGTTGAGCTGGACCGGTCCGGCCGGTGCTCCGCCGCCGCGGGCCTCGCGCACCGCACGGGCGACGAAGGGTCCGGGGTCCTCCCCCGCCGGCACGTCGAAGGCGCACCGGACGTGGCTGCCGAACAGGCCCGGCTGCCGCGTCGTCTGGTTGGCGCCGGTTCCGCGCAGTTCCTCGGGCCGGTCCGCCGAGAGCACCACCAGCGGCACGGCCGCGTGGTTGGCCTCCATGACGGCCGGCAGCAGTTCCCCGACGGCCGTGCCCGAGGTGGTCAGCACTGCCGCGGGCCGCTTCCCGCCCAGGGCCAGGCCCAGCGCCGTGAACCCGGCCGAGCGCTCGTCAATGCGCACGTGGAGCGTCAGCTGCCCGGCGGCCTCCGCCTCGGCCAGCGCGTAGGCCAGCGGCGCGCTGCGGGATCCGGGGGCAACGACGACGTCGTGCACACCCCCGTTGGCCAGGGCCGTCACCGCACGCCGCGCCGCTTCGAAGGATGGAAGGGAATCGCTCATCCCCCAATACTTCCACGCCCCGGGCAGCCGCCCGCGGCCCGCCCCTCGGGTGGCCGGCGCGGTGCCGGGGCCTGCCGGGCCAGAGGTAGCGGGTTACTCTCCAGTGCTTCCGTCGACGGATTCGCGCAGCAGGTCGGCGTGGCCGTTGTGCCGGGCGTACTCCTCGATCATGTGGACGAGGATCCAGCGCAGGCTCGGCGCCTCGCCACTGGCCCAGGGGCGGCGGGCACGCTGGTCAAGGCCTCCCGAACCGAGGGCCCGGGTCGTCGCCGAGCGGGACCGTCCCACCGTCCCGTCCCAGAGAGACAGGAGCTCGCTGGGGGTGTCCCCGGCGGCGGAATGCCACTCCCAGTCGGGGTCGGTCTTCCAGTCCACCGCGTCCCACGGGGGCTGCCGGTCCTGTCCGTGCAGGGTGTAGGTGAACCAGTGGTCCTCGACGAAGGACATGTGCTTGAGGAGGCCTCCGAGAGTCAGGGCAGAGGCGCCGACCGTGGCGGACAGCCCCGCCGCGTCGAGTCCACCCGCCTTCCAGGCGAGGGTGGCGCGTTGGTAGTCGAGGTAGCCGAGCAGGGTCTCGGCTTCGGTGCCTGCAAGCGGAGGTTCAACCCGGCCCTGGTCATCAACGGTGGTCATGGGCGGGAACTCTACGCGCCGGGAAAGGCGGGGGCAATGTCGGCAGCCGGGCCGGGACCGGCGGGCGGACACCCCGGAGGCCACGGACTCCGCCCGGCGGTGGAGAGATTCCCAGCGGCGGCTCAGGAGACGCCCATCTTCGCCTGTCAGGCTGCCGGTTTGTGCCGTAGGTCCATTGAGCCGAATGTCCGTTGAGAGGGGCTGAACTTGCTTTTCAGGAGTATTGAACGTGGCCGGCCGGAGGCCTGGTCGTCCGTGGATGGTGCCGCCGCCGCGCGGGTCCGCTGGCAGGAGCTGACCACCGGGGACGCCGTCGTCGTCGAACTGGGCAACGGCCATTCGGTGCCCGGCGTGGTGGATGCGCTGGGCGAGGACGCCAGCGTGCTCTGGGTGGAGCTGGACGGCGGCAAAGGACGCCACCTGTTCCACTGGGAGGACGGCGTGGCCATCCGGCTGCTCAGCTGACCGTCGATGAACGCAGAAGGAGCCGGGAGAATCCTCCCGGCTCCTTCTGCGTGCCCGGCGGGTCAGCGCACCTGGAGGGTGAGCATTCCGTTCGGGTTGGACTGGATCACTTCGATCCGGGTGCCGGTGCCGCCCACGATGACGGAGCCCTGCGGGTTCGCCGGGTCGTAGTAGGCGTTCGGGTTGGTGTCATCGAAGACGGGAACGCCCGGCTGCGACGGCGCGGAGAGCGTCGTCATGCCGGTTGCCTGCTCGCGGTGGAGGCCGAGCGGATCGGTGGCCTGGCGGCCGAAGGTGGCGTCGTAGCTCTGGATGCGGTTGCGCACCACCGTACCGTCGGACCAGGTCAGTGGCTTCGGATGGGCGTCCACGGGCAGCGCGAGGCCCTCGCCCGGGTGCTGGCGCGTGTTGTTGTTGCGCTGCGCGGTGTTCCAGTAGGTGACGCTCAGGCCGTCCTGGTAGGTGTAGTGCTCCACGGTGTCCGGGGCGCTGAGGCTCCAGCCGAAGTTGTACGGGCCGGTGGCGAGCGTTCCGTCGTAGCCCAGGTACTGGCGATTCTCTGCGATGTAGAAGCGGCTCTTGCCCGCCGCGTCCTTGGGAAGGTTCACGACGACCGCCTGCGGGGCCTTCGTCGCATGGAAGGACGGCCCAATGGTGTGGGTCGAGGCGCGGCCGGCGGTGGCCACCTCGTAGTCGAGCCAGCCGAGCTGGATCTTCTCCCACGCTCCCATGTGGTTCGGGGTGGTGCCGATCGAGCCCTTGCCGTGGCCCAGCCAGGAGCCAGAACTCATGAGCGTCCAGAAGCCGGTGCCGTTCTCGCCGCCGCTGGTGTCGTAGAGGTCGGGCAGGCCGAGGTCGTGGCCGTATTCGTGCGCGAAGACACCGAGGCCGCCGTTTTCGGGTTCGGTGGTGTAATCGCGGATCCAGATGTTGGAGTTGCCGATCTTGATGCCGCCATAGGGGTTCGCCGCGGGCCCCGAGACCCCCCGGCCGGCCTGGCCGACGGACCAGCGGTGTGACCAGATGGCCGAGGAGGGCGCACCGGCTTCCTCGCCCTCGCCGGCGTGGATGGCCTGGAAGTGGTCGATGTAGCCGTCGGCTTCGTTGAAGTCGCCGTCCTTGTCGTAGTCGTAACGGTCCCACTGGTCGAAGGTTGCCAGGTACGCGTCGATCTCGGCGGGCGTCTTCCCGGAGGCGAGCTGCGAGTCATACCAGGCATTGGCCGTGTCCTGCACAAACCGGGTCATATCTGCCTGGCTCTCGGTTTGGCCGTAGCTGGCCGAGTTGAAGGGAACCGTTACCCAGTCGCTGACGTCGCCGTCGACCGTGTAGCGGCCGCTGGACATCTCCTCGTAGACGCCCTTGAGGGATTCGCTATCCCCGCTGAAGAACATGTCCAGAAAGTGCGCCCGGTCGAAGCGCGGCGACCAGTAGGTGGAGTTGTCCACCGCACGGTTAGGTTCCTTGATGGTGTCGCGCTTCGGTCCGGGCGCGGCGGTCGGGTAGCGGGGGTCGACCTGGTCGCCGAAGTCCACCAGGAAGGAGAGGATCTGGTCGCTGTCGGTGAGCCCGTACTCGGCCCACTGACCCGGAGCGACCCGGACGGCCCGAGAGCCGTTGCGGTCCTCGACCTTGGCCTCGCCGGAGATGACCTTCTCGACCGCCTTCTGGTTGAGGTCGCGGCGTGCGTCGGCCACCGGGTCGGAGCGGTCGTCGGACTTGGGGAGTGCGCCGTCGGCACCGGGTGAGGAGGTGGTTGACGGTCCCGGGTCGGTGCCGGGGGCGGCATACGCGCGCACGGGGGCGAGGACGACGGCGCCGGTGACGGCGAGCGCCATCGCGCGCCGCATCCTCCTGCTAGGGGTAGTGGAATTCAAGGGTTCTCCTTAGTGAAATGTCCCAGCTGGGCGGCGCTCCGTGATGGAGGCCGCCGTGGCGAACCTGTTGCCTAAGCACACGTTCTGGGAGGACGGTAACACCGCAATTCACCGGCTTGCCGTCTTGTTTTCACTCTGAACCGCTTTTCACACGCCCCCTAGCCGAAATGCGCGTGGGTTTGTATAGTGCCGGGCGATCAGGCGTAGGTGTCGCCCGGGTGGTGCTGATCCACGCCGGCCCGGACGGCAGCCGTCGGCGGCCGTCCGGGCGCGGGGCCTCCCGCACATTTCAGCGGCGTGCTTCGAAGACGCGGTTGAAGGGCGTCTGCGCCACCCGCCGGAAGGACGTGAATCCATTGCGGTGGAACAGGCGGGCCCACGTTTCGTCCGGGACCTGATTGCCGAGGGCCGTCGCGCCTCCTGCCAGAGCCGAAGGGGTGCAGAGCATCGCCGAGCTGGGGTAGAACAGCCGCGCGGCGAACATGCCCGCAGCGTCCTCGGGACCCTCGGCCGTCATCGGTTCGACGACCATCACTGACCCGTCCTCGGCCACCTGCCGGGCCGCGTTTGCGATCACCCGCTCAGGGTCCCCCATGTCGTGGAGGGAGTCGAAAAAGGTGATCAGGTCATACGGCCCTCCCCCGTACTCGGCGCCGGAGGCGTTCTCCAGCTGGATTCGGTCCGCCACTCCTGCGGCCGCGGCCTTCTTGGCCGCGGCCTCCAACGAGCCTTGGTGCAGGTCGACCGCGACGAAGCGCGATGCGGGGAATTCCGCGGCCATGAGCGTCACCGCCGTCGCCTGTCCGGCGCCGATGTCGGCAACCCGGGCGCCGGCGGCCAGTTTGGACTCGACCCCCGAGAGTGCCGGAAGCCACTGGGTCAGGAGGCACGCCCGGTAGACCGGGCCGAAGGAGCGGTCGAAGCCGTCGAACAGCCCCGGATTCTGATCTCCCCAGGACAGGGAGCCGTCGGAGCGGAACGCGGCGTCAATGCGTTGCTGCCCCTGGACCGTGGCGGCAAGGACCTCGGTGAGGCCGCCAAGGTAGGCCGGTGATTCTTCGACGGCCAGGACCATTTCCTGCTCCGCGGAGAGGCGGTACCGGCCATCGGGATCCACAGTGATGTACCCGGCCAGTGACTGGCCCGCCAGCCATTCCTGGAGCAGGCGTTCGTTGGTGCCGGTCCGCGCGGCCAGTTCGCCTGCACTCGCGGGGCCGGCGGAAAGGGCCTGGTAAAGGCCCTGCCGCACACCCAGATGGACCGAGACGATTCCCCAGGCGCCTACCAGCTCGGTGGCAAGCTGCGCGGTCAGGGCGTTCAGCTCGGATTCGTTGATATTCACGGAAACTCCTTCGTTGAGGTGGTGGAACCACGGTCGCAGGAGCCGCTTGCAGGCCACGCACAATCTGCTGACAGATTCCGCCCCGACCCGGTCCCTCACTTCAGGGCGGCGCCCGGACGTGCGGCCGCCTCGCGTGCCTGGGGCAGGGCGGTGCCGAGCGCGTAGACGATCGCCTCGGACCGGGTCAGCGCCGAGCCCATGGCCGCACAACGGGCGGTGTCCGCCGGACCGAGGCGGCGGGCAAGGTGCGTCCACCGCTCCTCGGCGCGGTCCGCCTCCGGGCCTCCGATAACCGACGCCTCAGGCGCGCTCCCGGCTGCCGACAGCAGGACGACGGCGGGCCGGGGCTGGTCGAGGTCCGCGAGCAGCTCGGCCAGCAGGCGCAGCGTGGTCCACTGCTGAACCCACATCCCCGCGCGGTGCCAGTGCTCAATGACGACCGGGAAGGCCGCGAGCGCCCGGGCGTAGTCCCGCCCCCGCATCGCGCCTGAGAGAAGGGAGACCATGGCAATGCCCTCCACATAGCCGGCCTTGACGGTCCGTGCGGCCGCCACCGCTTCCTCCAGGGCGGTGGCCGCCCGGTCGGGGTCGTCGACGAGGGCCACCTCCCCGTCGACGAACAACGCGAACGAGCGTCCGGCGGGGCAGCCGACAGCAGCGGCCAGCCGGATACAGGGGGTCACGGCCTTGCGCGCACCCTCGACATCGCCGCTGTACAGCCGGGCCAGGGCGATGTCCGCCAGCAGAATGACCCTCCACAGCGGCGAGACGGTCGGGGCAGCGCAGGCCTCGCGGGCAAGCTTTTCCGCTTCCGTATAGGAGCCCCTGAAGATCGCCACAATGTTGGCCGACGCCGCGCACAACCATGCCCGCTGCGAAAGCTGCGGGGACGCCTCGAGGGTCTGCCGCGCTGCGGCCAGGAGCCGTTCCGCTTCGTCGAGATCACCCTGCAGGCAGGCGGCCTGCGCGGCCGCGCTCTGTACGGCCGTGGACAGGGGATGTCCCGCCAAGCCCGGGTGGGCCGCCAGGGCCCGCGCCCAGGGCCACAGTTCGGACTGTTCGTGGATCTGCGCGTAGTTCGCCAGGGCTACCGTGATGCGCGCGGCCGAGGTGAGGTCGGACCGGCTCATACATCCATGCCACGCAGTGCGGATATTCGGCAGCTCGGCCTCGAGGGTTTCGACCCACCGTGCCTCATCGGCGCCCTCAAGAGCACCCTCGGCTTCTTCCACGAGCTCCACGACCCAGGCGGTGTGAAGCAGCACCGCGCTGCTGTCAGCCGTGTCCGCCGCGAGCCGTTCCGCGGCATAGGCGCGGAGGGTCTCCAGCAGCGAGTATCGGAGGCGTCCGCTCCTGCCCTGGCGGGCCGAGACCAGGGACGCGTCGACCAGGCGGGTGAGGGCCTTGACCGTCGAGCTTCCGGCCAGGGCCCCGCCGGCCACCCGCTCAGCGGCCTCGAGGGTGAACCCACCGTCGAACACCGACAGCCCGGCGAACAATGTTTTTTCATGAGCTGTGAGCAGGTCGTAGGACCTGTCGATGACGGTCCGCAGCGACGCCTGCCGCGGGAGGGACAGCAGATCCAACCGGTCGTCGAGCCGTTCCCGCAGGCCCGTCACGCCGAGAGTCCGCACCTGACCGGCGGCGAGTTCGATTGCCAGAGGGAGTCCGTCGAGGCGCCGGCACAACTCGTCCACAGCGGGAAGGGTCCACTCGTCCAGGGCGAAGTCGTCCTGGACCCGCCGCGCGCTTTGTTCGAAGAGCCGCGTCGCCGCCGATCGGTGTCCCTGGGCCGTCGCCCCGGTGGAATCGGGCGCGCCGCCTTCAGTGGCGAGTGGTCCCAGCGGAACCACCTGTTCGGCCCGGAGTCCAAGCCGCTTCCGGCTGGTGGCCAGCACCGTCAGGGCCGGGCCAGCACTGATCACCCGGTCGACGAGGTCCGCGACCTCGTCGAGCAGGTGCTCACAGTTGTCGAGCACCAGGACCAGCCGCTGGGTCTTCAGGTAATTGACGAGGACTTCCCCGAGTGGTTCCTCCGGGCCGGGACGAACGCCAAGCATGCCGGCAAGAGCCGGGCCAATGCCGTCCCCGCGGTGCAGGGGCGAAAGCTCAAGCACCACCACGGGCGATGCTTCGGGTTCCCGGGCAATGGCGGAGACGACTTCAATGGCCAGCCGTGTCTTGCCCACCCCTCCCGTGCCGGTCACGGTCACCAGCGGTGACGCGGCCATGGCGGCCCGCACCCGTTGCAGATCGGCTTCGCGGCCGAGCAGGGCGGTCGGAGGGCGCAGCCAGGCCGGCGGAGACGGCGGGGCATTGATGGTTGACCGACCGCGCCGCGGTTCCAAAGCGGGGTGCTGCGCAAGGATTTTTGATTCGAGGGCGCGGAGCTCCGCTGAAGGATCGAGTCCGGCATCCTCGGCCAGGCGCGCCCGGTATCCGCGGAGTGTAGCCAACGCCTCGGTCGGTTTCCCGCCGCGGTACAACGCCAGGGCCAGCAGGCGGTGCGGCCGCTCACTCAGAACCTCCTGCGCCGTCATCCGCTGCAGGTCCGGGAGCACCTCGTCGTACAGTCCTGCCGCGAGACGCGCTTCGACCAGATCCTCGGTGATCCTCCGGTGCAGTGCGTCAAGATGGAGCTGTTCTGCGGCCAGCGCGGAATCCGGCCAGCCGGGCAGACCGGCGAACTCCTCGAGCGGCCGGCCGCGCCAACGACCCAGCGCCCGGATGAACAATGAGACAGCGGAGGCCGGGTGGGATTCCAGCGATTGTCCTGCGGCAGCCACGAAGGAGGTCACCTCGTCCACGTCGACGTCGCTGCCGGTCATCGCCAGACGGTAACCGCCCGGTGTGCGCAGCACCGGACATGCCAGGTCCGGGGCCACCTGAAGCCACGATGCACGCAGCCGCGAGATGTGGCTTTGGAGACCGTTGCGTACGTCCCTCGGCGGATCATCGCCCCAGACGGCGTCGATGATTGCGTCCTCCCCCACCGTTGCCCCCCGGGCAACGAGCAGGAGTGCCAGAACGGCCCGGCGGCGGAGGCCTCCGAGGGGAAGCTGCTGCCCCCGAACGGTCACGGTCAGCGGTCCGAGCAGTCGGTAAGCCACGCGGCCGCCCTCGTCCGGGCGTTCCCTCGCCGCGCTGGTCCCGAAATCGTGCTCCATGATGTTCCCGACGCCCGCTCTGTGGAGCTTCAATCGTCGAACCGCGTTCGGAGGGCGTCAATAGGGCCGGACCATCAATCGATACGCCTCGGTTCCTGGAAGCGGCAGCATGCCTGCGGCCGCCGAACTTCAGTAGTGTTGAGAAGACGAGTTGCTCCACAGGGAACGGCACCGCGGGCCCGGTGGGCTCCTCCCCCAGCCGAAAGGGATATCCATGCACGAGGTTCAAGCCGTCGTCGTGCGGGCCAAGAACGAGCCCGCCACCGTTGAGACCATCCTGGTTCCCGACCCGGGGCCCGGCGAGGCGCTGGTCGACGTGCTCACCTGCGGGGTCTGCCAGACGGACCACCACTATCAGGTCGGTGCGGTGGGCGACGATTTCCCCTACCTGCTCGGGCACGAGGCCACCGGCGTCGTCTCCGCGGTCGGCGAGGGCGTCACCGAGGTGGCCCCCGGGGATCGGGTGATCCTGAACTGGCGTGCGGTGTGCGGGCAGTGCCGGGCCTGCCGCAAGGGCCAGCCCTGGTACTGCTTCAACACCCATAACGCCACGCAGAAGATGACCCTGCTCGACGGCACCGAACTCTCCCCCGCCCTGGGCATCGGCGCGTTCGCGGAGAAGACCCTCGTCGCCGCGGGACAGTGCACGAAGATCGAAGGCGACCTCGAGGAGCACCAGTACGCGGCCGTGGGCCTGCTCGGCTGCGGCGTGATGGCCGGCATCGGCGCGGTGCTCAATACCGGCGCAGTGCAGCGCGGCGAGTCCGTGGCCGTCATCGGCTGCGGCGGGGTCGGCACCGCCGCCATCGCCGGGGCGCAGTTGGCCGGCGCCACCACGATCATCGCTGTGGACGTCGACGACGACAAGCTCACCACCGCCCGCTCCTTCGGCGCCACGCACACCGTGAACTCCCGGGAGCAGGAGCCGGTCGAGGCGATCCGGGCGCTCACCGGCGGATTCGGCGCCGACGTCGTCATCGACGCCGTCGGGATCGCCGCCACCTTCCGGCAGGCTTTCGAGGCGCGAGACCTCGCCGGCCGCCTGGTCCTCGTGGGCGTCCCCGACCCCGGCACCACCTGGGAGATTCCGCTCGACCAGGTCTTCGGACGCGGCGGCGCGATCAAATCGGCCTGGTACGGCGACACCCTGCCCTCCCGGGACCTGCCCATGCTCGTGGACCAGTACCGGCTGGGCCGGCTGGACCTCGACGGCTTCATCTCGGAGCGGATCGGACTCGGCGACGTAGAGCCCGCCTTCGAGAAGATGAAGGCCGGCAAGGTGCTGCGCTCCGTCGTGGAAATCACCGACAGCCGATCTGCCTCCGCGGCCGCGGCCCGGACTGAGGCCGCCCGGTGAGCGCCGGGTCGGCCCCGCGCTCCGACGCCACGGGCCGGGTCCGCGTCGAACACCTGGTGACCTCCGGAACGTTCTCCCTCGACGGCGGCACGTGGGAGGTGGACAACAACGTGTGGATCGTCGGTGATGACAAGGAATGCGTGGTCATCGACCCCGCCCACGACTCAACGGCCGTCGTGGGCGCCGTCAACGGGCGCACCGTGAAGGCGGTCCTGCTCACCCACGGCCACGACGACCACATCCGGGCCGTCCGGGACGTCGCGGCGCGGCTGAAGGCGCCCGTCCACCTGCACCCGGCCGACACGATGCTGTGGGAGCAGGTGCATCCGGAAACCACCGTCGACGCCGCGATCGCCGACGGCGACGTGTTTTTCGTGGGCGGGGTGGAACTCACCGCCGTGCACACGCCGGGCCACTCCCCCGGGTCGGTCTGCTTCCGGGCTCCCGGCCTGGGACCCCACGGGGTGATCTTCTCCGGGGACACGCTCTTCTCGGGCGGACCGGGCGCCACCGGGCGGTCCTACAGCGACTTCGGCACGATCATCGAGTCGATCCGGACCCGGCTGCTCACCCTCCCGGAGGGCACCGAGGTGCTGACCGGCCACGGCGATTCAACGACCATCGGGGCGGAGGCCCCGCACCTGCAGGAGTGGATCGATCGGGGCCACTGACCCTGATCGCCGGGGGGGGGGCCGGGCGGGCAGGACGCCTTGGCCTTTCCGGGTCAAACGTGAATAAATGGGAGCGGGCTGCCCCAGCAGGGCGCTCCCGGACGATGGGTGCCGTACCCGGTGTGCGACAAGACGGCCCGGAGGAGTCTGTGATGGCGTGGATCGTACTCGTGATTTCCGGTGTCCTGGAGGCGGTCTGGGCGACGGCGCTGGGCAAGTCGGACGGCCTGAGCCGGATGGGACCGACCATCGTCTTTGTCGTCTCCATCCTTGCCAGCATGGCCGGCCTGGCCTATGCGATGCGCACGCTGCCCGTCGGTACGTCCTACGCGGTCTGGGTGGGAATCGGTGCTTCGCTGACGATCATTTACGCCATGGCCACCGGAACCGAGCCGGCGTCGCTGCTGAAGATCGTCTTCCTGACGATGATTATCGGCGGCATCATCGGGCTCAAGCTCATCCACTGACTGCACTATTGGCGGTTCGGGTCCTTCCTTTGGACCCGCGCTGGGATGTTCAGGACAGGCGTAGACGCGCCAAGCCCCTCGGCGCCGGCCCGGACCAGTCCGGCGAGGAGATTCTCGACCCGGACCCGGATGTCATCGCGGACGGCACGGACCTCCTCCTCGGGGGGCCGGCCCTTGGGATCGGCCAGCGCCCAGTGCTCGTAGCGCCTGCCGTGAAAGACCGGGCACACATCCCCGCAGCCCATGGTGATCACGACGTGGCGTTGGATTCGGTTGCTCCCCCATCCGCAGTTCCACGGAATGGGTGAGACTGGAGGGATGATCCTGAAAGTGGTGGTGCTCTTCGCCCTGGCCGCGGTCGCCGAGATCGGCGGGGCGTGGATGGTGTGGCAGGCGGTCCGTGAAGGCCGCCCCTGGTGGTGGGCGGGCATCGGCCTGATCGCGCTGGGCGTGTACGGCTTCCTTGCGACCCTCCAGCCCGATCCCCACTTCGGCAGGATCCTGGCCGCCTACGGCGGGGTGTTCGTGGCGGGCTCGCTCGCCTGGGGCGTCGTGCTCGACGGCTTCCGGCCGGACCGGTGGGACATCCTCGGGGCCGGAGTGTGCCTTGCCGGCGTGGCCATCATCATGTTCGCGCCGCGGGTCCCCGGCTCCTAGCGGCGGAGGGCGCTCCAGCGCCTCCCCGGCTGCACCGCACGGGGGGAGGGGGTCGCTGCCGGGGTGCACGGTCGGGTGCGCCCCCGGCAGCGACGTCGTGGGCCGGCGGACTATCCGGCGAGCGGAGCCGACCGGCGGAGCCTGGCACTGAACAGCAGGTCGTCGACCTCCTCCAGGTCCCTTACTGCATCACACAAGCGGCTCTGGGCCGCGCCCGGGCCTGAGTCCTTCCCGCTCGCCTCCGCCTGCTCGCAGGCAAGGCGCGCATCGAGGAGGCGCTGCACCCGCCGCAGCCGCAGTGCTTCCAGTTCCTCGAGATCACCCGACCGGCCCTGCAGGTCAATGACGTCGGCACTCAGCAATTCCATAGGGATATGGTCCAGCACCCCAACACCATCTGCAACAAAGGAATCGCCGGAAACAGGGAAAAGTTTTCCTTGTGACAGACCAACAACAGGAGATTACGGTAAGGCTACTGAATATTTCTGTGGTTATTTCTCCGGACAACCAATCCGCGCCGGAGAGCCCGCCGAACACCCTATAAGCACATCCCAAGATGTGCGCTCACCGCACAGTGAAGGAAATTGATCTCCATGAACAAGAACATGCGGCTCCTCGCAGTACCCTCCCTCGCCCTCGGCATGCTGGCGCTCTCCGCCGCCCCCGCCCTGGCGGCGGACGGCTCCTACTCCTCCACCCTCGGCCAGCTCAACGGCAGCACCGGCGCGGGCACCATCACCGTCGACGTCAAGGGCGACCAGGCGACGGTCAACCTGCAGGTCTCCGGCCTCGCCGAGACTTTCATGGACGGCCCCTACCCCCACGTCCAGCACATCCACGGCGGCGCCGAGGGTGTCTGCCCGACCCCCGCTGCCGACACCAACGGTGACGGCGTGGTCAACACCACCGAAGGCGCCCCCTCCTACGGCGGAATCGTCACCACGCTGTCCACCAGCGGCGGCACCGGTCCCGAAGAGGGCCTGAACGTCAAGCTCGGCGGCCAGGGTGGCAGCTACACCATCCAGCGCACGTTCGAGGTCAACGCCGACACCAAGGCCGCCCTCGAAGCCGGCACCGCCGTCGTCGTCGTCCACGGTCTCGACCCCGCAACCCTGAGCCCGGCCGCCCAGGAAGCCAAGAGCGACCTGACTCCGGACCTTCCGCTGGCAGCGACCTCACCGGCACTGTGTGGAACCCTTGTCGCCTCGCAGATGGGCGCCATGCCCAACGGTGGCGCTGACACGGGAGCCACCCAGGAGACCGGATCCAACGTCGGCGCCCTCGCCCTCGGCGGTGGCCTCGTCCTGGCCGCAGCAGCAGGTGGAACCTACATGGTCCGCCGCCGCAGCGCCGATCAGGCGTAATGCCTGAGCGCACCACCCGGCGCCGGGCCGGCTCATCCTGAGTCCACGCCCGGCAGCACCGGCCACCGCAGTGTTCCCCCGCTGCGGTGGCCGGACCGTTTAACCCAACAATCCTCCCGCTGCACTCTCCGGGACGGACCACCCTGACCGAACTCTCCGCCGTTGCCGACATGCTGCAAGCCCTGAACGACGTCGGCCTCAGCATCCCGGCCCAGGGCGGCACCTACTGGGTCGAGAGGCGATGCAGACGATCGATTACCGGACCTCGACGCCGTCCCGGAGAAGGTTGCAGCCACCACGGCCGGTGTCGCCCACCATGCCGCCCACCTCGCCCGCCTGCTCCGCGACAACCCTGCCCCGCCGGGTAACGCCGGGAGGTGCTCAGCCCCGGTAGACCTGCACCACCGAGGGCCGGGGAAGTGCGCCCTGGCCGGGTGCCGGTTGTACACCGGCGGGCACGTAGTCCGGGAACCTGGACACCTGGGCCGCCCAGGTGCCGT
This sequence comes from Arthrobacter sp. MSA 4-2, assembly GCF_016405885.1. Lineage (GTDB taxonomy): Bacteria > Actinomycetota > Actinomycetes > Actinomycetales > Micrococcaceae > Arthrobacter_D. Next base: position 71,994 of record NZ_JAEKGC010000003.1, read on the forward strand.
CCTCCCCCGGGTGCTGGACGGCGACGAAGACCGAGCGTTCGTCGTCGTGGATGATGGGCCCGCAGGTCTCGGCGTCGCGCGGCACGGCGAGGAACTGCTCGACCCGCCCCCGCTCGGCGCCGTCGAGGCCCACCCTAAACAGGCCGTCACAGTAGCCGATGGTGCCCGGCTGTCCGTCCGTGGAGATCCACAGGTTGCCCACCGAATCGAAGGCAAGGTTGTCGGGGCAGCTGATCGGGGAGACCTTATCGGCGGGATACCCGCTGAAGTACGCCGTGGAATTCTTCGCCGGGTCACCGCACACCAGCAGCAGGTTCCAGGTGAAGCGCGTTGCCGTGGCGTCCCCGCCGGCCTCGGTCAACTCCACCACGTGGCCGTCGCGGTTGGCGGTCCGCGGGTTCGCCTCGTCCGCCGCGGCGTTGGTGCCGGTTCCCCGGTTGGTGTTGTTGGTGCAGGCCACGTACACCTTGCCGGTCACCGGGTTCGGTTCGACGTCCTCGCACCGGTCCATCTTGGTGGGGCCCACCTTGTCGGCGGCGAGGCGAGTGAAGACCGCCACCTCGGCCGCGCTCATTCCCGGCACCGCCGATTCGTTGTCCAGCAGCAGCGGCAGCCACTCCCCGACGCCGTCGAACGCGCCGTCGGCCGGCAGCGCCCCGGTGCCGTTGATCTCGGGCACCGAGTTGCCCTGGAACCTCGCGACGTACAGCGAACCCTGCGAGAGCAGCGACATGTTCGCGCGCCGGGCCTCGGGGGTGTTCCCGGGCTGGACCGTGTTCGTGGAGACGAACTTGTAGAGGTAGTCGAACCGCTCGTCGTCCCCGGAGTAGGCAACCACCCGGCCGTCAGGGGCAACAGTCACGTTCGCGCCCTCATGCTTGAAGCGCCCCAGCGCCGAATGCTTGCGGGGGGTGGAGGTGGGATCGAACGGGTCGACCTCCACGATGTAGCCGAAGCGGTGCTTCTCGTTTTCGTAGCCGGGTATCCGGGTGTCGAAGCGGGCCTCGTCGATTTCCCAGCCGCGGACGGTGGGCTTGGAGCCCAGCCCGTACCGGCGGTCCCCGGCGCTGGTTCCGGCGCTGACGAAGTACCCGTTGAAGTTTTCCTCGCCGGAGAGGATGGTGCCCCACGGGGTGGTGCCGCCCGCACAGTTCCCCAGCGTGCCCAGCACCGTGCGGCCGGCCGGATCGTCGATGGTTTTCACCAGGTCGGATCCCGCGGCAGGGCCGGTGAGTTCGTAGGGGGTCGTGGTGAGGAAGCGCCGGTTTCGAGGCGCGCCCTGAACGTAGCTCCACGGCTTCGCCGTGTTCTTGCGTTCAAGCTCGACGACGGAGAGCCCGTGGGCGGCCTTGCCGATCCCGCGCACCTCGGCGGGGGGAAGGCTCGGCGGCACCATGATGGCCTCGTTGGTGTACTCGTGGTTGGCGAAGAGGACCGCACGGCGTCCCTTGCTGCCGGGCAGCGTGAGGATGTCGGTGTAGTCGCAGTTGTAGCCGAACTGGAGGGCCTGGGCGGCCGCGCTCTGGTTTCCGGCGTCGAAGGCGGGTGAGTTGGAGAACAGCGGGTCGCCCCAGCGGATGACCGGCTTCCAGGTGAAGCCGGCAGGAACGGTCATGTCATCGACCAGGGCGTCCACGGGCGCGATGGGCGTGAAGGTGAGCTTGCTGCGCGGCCCGCCCAGGGCAACCGCCTGTGGAAGTGCCTTCCCGGGCCCGACGGCCGAGCCCACCAGCAGGGTCAGGGCCCCCGTGGCGCCGGCACCCAGCAGGTTGCGCCGGGAAAACTCGGCCGAGACGACGTCGCGGAAGTAGTTGTTCTCCGAGGTATTGCAGACCGCGGACGCGCAGGCGTTGTCGCACTTCAGGGCGCAGGTGACGGCGCTTCGCTTGCCCTTGGTGTGTCCGAGCATGGGGAGCAGCCGGCGGCTGGTTTCATTCATGGGGTGTGCCTTCCAAGGGACGAACTGGCGTTGGACTCTCGTCCGACCTTGGCGGTGGAAGCCGACGTCCTGCGTTCCCGCCGGTGAACGGGCGGGAAACCCTCACGAAACACTTGACCCACCGGTCTCATGTGGAACACCCCCGCGTGATCGGCAGGGCGAGCACCGGTCCGCTACGGTGGGCGCATGAAACGCATCGGCCTGCTCGGCGGGATGAGCTGGGAAAGCTCGGCGCTCTACTACTCGCTCATCAATGAGGGGGTCCGCGACCGGCTCGGCGGCCTGCACTCGGCCTCCTGCGTCCTGATCTCCGTGGACTTCGCGCAGATCGAACGCCTCCAGACCCAGGGTGAGTGGCAGCGGGCGGGCGAGATCCTCGCCGGGGAGGCGCGGCGGATCGAAGCAGCAGGCGCCGACCTGCTGGTGCTCTGCACCAACACCATGCACAAGGTGGCGGCAGCCATCGAGGACGCCGTGTCCATCCCGTTTCTCCACCTGGGCGACGTCACGGCCCGGGCGGTCCTTGCCGCGGGAGTCCGGACGGTGGGTCTGCTCGGAACGAGATTCACCATGGAGCAGGCCTTTTACGTGGACCGCCTTGCCGCCCACGGACTCGAGGTGCTGCTTCCCGGCCCCGAGAACCAGGCGGTGGTGAACGCCATCATCTACGACGAACTGGTGCTCGGTGACATCCGGGATGAGTCGAGGCGCAGGTACCAGGCGGTGATGAAGGACCTGGTCGCGAGGGGTGCCGGGGGCATCATCCTGGGCTGCACGGAAATCGAACTGCTGATCGGGCAGGACGACTCGGAGCTGCCGGTGTTCGCCACCACCCGGCTTCACGCGGAGGCGGCCGTGACGGCGGCCCTCGCCAAGTGAGTCCGGGTCGCCTCAGCGCCCGGCCGCGGCCAGCACCCGGTGGACCCGCCCGAGCCGGTCGAGCCACCACTGCCGCCGGGCCGCCGGCGCGGCGAAGGCCTCAAGCAGAGCCGGGGACGCGGTGACCCGACGGACCGGGAGGAACCCGCCGTCGGGCACCAGCGGTTCATCGGTGACGTCGCCCTCCATGAGGGAGACCGTGGCAAGTCCGCACGCGTAGGGAAGCTCGGGAAGCGCCGCGGCGAGGGCAACCCCGGCGCGGATGCCCACGGAGGTGTCGAGGGCGGAGCTGACGACGGCGGGCAGCCCCGCCCGGGCCACGAGGTCCAGCGCCCTGCGCACTCCCCCGAGGGGGGCGGCCTTGATCACGAGGAGGTCGGCGGCGTCCTCCCGGGCGACCCGCAGCGGGTCCTCCTCGCGCCGCACGCTCTCGTCGGCGGCGATGAGCACCGGCACCTCCCGCCGGCGCAGCTCATTGCGCACCGCGCGCAGCCCCGGAATGCCGGCCACGGGCTGTTCGGCGTATTCGAGCCGGTGTTGGGCGAGCTCGGTCAGCGCGGTCAGCGCCTCGCCTTCGGTCCAGCCACCGTTCGCGTCGACGCGGAGTGCCGCGGAGGGAAGCAGCCGGCGCACTTCGGCCACCCGGGCAAGGTCCTGGGCGAGGTCCTGTCCCTGTTCGGCGACCTTGACCTTCACCGCGCCGACGCCGCCGAACCGGGCCAGGACCTCCTCGACGCGGGCCACGGGCACTGCCGGGACCGTGGCGTTCACCGGCACCTGCTGCCGCACCGGCTCCGGGAATCCGTGCCACCCCGCCTCAAGCGCCGAGCGCAGCCAGCTCGCCGCTTCACGGTCCCCGTATTCGGGGAACGGGGAGAACTCGCTCCAGCCCACGGGCCCCTCGATCAGAAGCGCTTCCCGGACCAGGACGCCCCGGAAGCGGACCCGCATGGGCACGGCGACGACGTGCGCGCGCTCCCGAAGCTCGGCCAGCGGGGGGAGGAACGGGGTGTGGGGGTCGGGTGTGCTCACGCGTCTAGGCTACGTGGCACTTGAGTGCGCGGCGCGCCGCTCCCCTGCCGCCGAAACAGCAGCTCACCACGCTTCCGCCCCCGGAGAACGTGGTGAGCTGCGGACTCGACGGGAGAAAGAAGCAATTCAGGAACTTTCAGCCGGATATGGAACAGTTGGTGGATGACCTTGCAACGAGGACCTCTTCGGTGGACCCGTCGGCGGGCCAGGGCGGCACGCAGCCCCCAGCTGTTCGTTCTGGGGGCAGCAGCGTGCTTCACGGCCCTGGGCTGGACCTATTGGTTGTTCGTTCGGACCACCACCGGACAGTTCGCCGACGAATCGGCGTGGGCGGAGGCCGACACCGCCGCCCCGGACGGCGCCCTGCCGTTTCTCCGCTTCCTCGACAACCTGCCGCTGATCTCCGTGGTCATGGCCGCGGCCACCCTCCTGTTCGTTACGCTGGTGCGGCGGCGCTGGGCCGCGGCGCTTATTGCCCTCGGCGCCATGGCCGGCGCGAACCTCACCACCCAGATCCTCAAGAACATGGTGCTCGACCGCCCCGACCGCGGCGTCCCCACCCTCGACTTCAATTCATTACCCTCGGGGCATACGACACTGGCAGCGTCGGCGGTGGCCGCGGTCTTCCTTGTGTCCTCGCCGCGCTGGCGCCCGCTCGTTGCGGCCGGCGGCGGGATGTATTCGGTGCTGGCGGGTGCCGCGACCTTCGTTAACCTGTGGCACCGCCCGGCCGACGTGATCGCCGCCCTCCTCGTCGTGGGGGCGTGGGCGCTCCTGGGCGGTCTGCTGGTGATGCGCACCGGCAACGAGTGGAACGTCTGGCCCGGCTTCGGACGCCACTGGGCGGGGTCGCGGTGGTGGCTCGCGCTCTGCTGGGTGGCCGGCCTGGCGGGCCTTGTTCTGTCCGCGCTGCTCTATGTCCTGGTGCAGCAGATCGGCCCGGCGCCTATCCCCGGGACGGCGCGCGTGCCCTTGTTCTTCTGGGCCGGCCTCGCCTCGATCGTGGGCACCGGATTCACCCTGGCCGGAGCCGCCGCCTGGCTCTTCACCTCGCAGGCCCGGATCGCCGGGGACCGCCCGCGCCCAAACAAAGCCGCCGCGCGGCCCGGCGCTCAGGGCTGACGGGAGAGCCACTTCCAATGGGCAAGCGTCCGGAGCCTGTCCAGCAGCACCCGTGAACGTTCCGGGCCGTAGGGCAGGAGCGGGACCGCCTTGGTCATGTCGATGGAGGCTTCGTCCATGGCGATCTTGGTGACCCGGATGGCCGCACGCATCTTTTCCATCTGCGTGCCGACGAACCGCACGTCCACCGGAGCGCCATGCCCGGGAACGAAGATGTCGTAGAGGTCCTCGAGCGCCGTGATCTTTCCGAGCGTCCGGATCCAGTCGGTGGGGAACGAATCCTCGAAGGCCGGATCGGCACCCTCTTCGACGAGGTCACCGGTGAACAGCACGTTGCCGGCGCCCACCAGGAGGTCGTGGTCGGTGTGGCCGCGGCCGAGATGGAACAGGGTGACCTGGATGCCGCCCAGGTCGAGGTCCACCGGCTTGCCGTCGACCAGGCGGGTCGCCGCCACGAGGTCGGTGTGCGGGCCTTCTCCGGCGCCCATTTCGGGTTCCACCCCGGCGACGAGGGCGCGCTGCTGCCCGCCGCCGTCGAGCATTGCCTCGCTGCAGCGCGAGGTGGCCCAGATCTGCTCGACGCCGTGCGCGGCCAGGTAGCTGTTGCCGAAGTAGTGGTCGCCATGGGCGTGGGTGATGACGGCGGCCAGCGGCAGGTCCGTCACCTCCCGGACCCTGCGCAGAATCTGCTCCGCCTGCCGGGGCCCGGCTCCGGTGTCAATGATCAGCCCGCGCTCGGAACCGAGGACGAAGCCGATGTTCGCGGCGAATCCAGGCAGTGAAAGGACGCGGATCCCGGGCGCGGGCTCCTGCCATGGCGCTTCCTGCCCCGGGGCATCGGGTATAGCGGACACGAAGGATCCCTCTCCATAGGCGATGGACTTCCAGTCTAGGAGCCCCGGGCTCCGACGGGACTCATCCCACGGGGCCGTGGTGGGACCAGTCCCCCGGCGGGAACTCCTGCCCCGGGAAAAACCCCGGGCCGGGCACGATGCCGGGCCCCGGAGGATAGCCCTGCCCGGCCGGGGCGTCCGGGCGGTGCTGGCTCCCAAGCAGGCTGCGGGTCAGGGCGGCGCCGTCGGCCATCAGCTCCTCCACCGCGGCCTCGAGATGTTCGTCGGCGACGTCGGCGCCGGCCAGCTGGGCTCCGAGGACCGCCCGGCGCACAAGTTCCCGGACGAAGGAGGCGGTGGTTCCTTCGATGCGCGTGGCGGCCGCGGCCAGCGCCTCCCCGCTGAAGCGGATCCTGCGTGAGTAAAGGCGGAGCAGCTCGATGCGCTCACGCTCGGAGGGAAGCGGAATGTTCACCGCGAGATCGACCCGGCCCGGACGCTCGGCCAGTGCCCGTTCGAGCATGTCTACCCGGTTCGTCGTCAGGACGAAGGTGACGTCGGCGTCATCGTCAAGCCCGTCCATGGCGTCGAGCACCTCGAACAGCAGGGGCTGCGGGCCGTGGCCGTAGCTGCGGTCCTCGGCGATCAGGTCGCAGTCCTCAAGGACCACGACCGAGGGCTGCAGGGCGCGGGCCATCCGGGCTGCCTCGCTCACGAAGGCAAGGGTGCCGCCGGAGAGCAGGATCGCCGTCGTGCCCTCGGTCCGGCCGAGCAGGTAGCGCACGGTGTGGGTCTTTCCCGTGCCCGGCGGCCCGTACAGCAGGATTCCGCGCTTGAGGTGCTGGCCCAGGGCCTTGAGGGCCGCGCGGTGGGCGGCGACGCCCACCGCATGGTCGGAGATTTTCTGCAGGAGGCCCTCGGGCAGGATGACGTCCGCCTCCGCGAGGGCCGGGCGGTGGTGGAAGGTGACACCGGCGCTTCCCTGCCCGAAGTCGTCCATCGTCAGGGAGATCACCTGGCCCTTGAGCACGCTGTCGCTTTGCATCTGCCGGCGCAGCTCGGCGAGGATTGCGGCCGTTGCGCCCGGGTCCGGAGCGAGGACCTCGAGCGATGCGGTCATCCGGCCGTACTGCGGGCTCGCGGTGCGCTGGAGGACCACCAGCGGGACTCCGTCCCGGGTGAACAGCCAGACGCCCAGCGCCACGGCCTGCCGCTGGGCGTCGGGGCCCACGGCCACGTTCGTATAGTCGGGCTGGGAGAGCGGAAGCCGCGGGAAGAACTGCTGCTGCTGGAGCATGTCGCTCAGGGATAGATGGTGGCGCTGGTCTCCCCCGCCGATGCCGACGAGCCGGGCGGCCGGGTCCTTTCCGGCCTCTCCGGCCAGGAAGATGTCGAGGTCCACGAAGCGGTGGGAGGGAACCTGTTCGAGGACCACCGGAACCTCGTGTGCCGGGCGCCCGAGGTGTGCGCTCAGGATCGGGACAAGCTGTTCGCCCTGGGGACCGCGCGGTCCCTGCGCCTGCGCCAGCTCGACCAGGGCAGCGAAGTCGGACAGAAATTTCCCCATTGACTCATCCATGGGCAGAGACTACCAGCGGCATTCCGTCCCCGAACGGCAGCGCTTCGGCACCGGGAAAGTAATTTGATACCTGATTAGCTCTAGTCACATCTGAAACAGATGGGCTACTTTCTTCAAATACCTATATACGGGGTATGGGGTAATTCCTTCCGCTCCAACCAGGACAGGTGACTATGGAACCCGGCGGAACACCACCCCGGCGGAACGTTGCGGTTTTTCTGGATATGGAGAATCTGTACGGCGGGGTTGCCGGGCACCCAACCTCCGTTCCCGTGGGCTCGATCCTCAAGGACATCGGCCAGCTCGTCCGCGACAGCGGAGTCGGCGCGCTGACTGCGGTGGCCCGGGCCTACGCGAACTGGGGGCGGGCGGAGATGGGCACCTATCGCCGCCAACTGCTCGGGCATGGCGTCGAGCCGGTCCAGATCTTCTCCTTCAGCCAGGACATCAAGAACGCGGCCGACATCGAACTCGTGGTCGACGCGCTCCGGGTCGCTGCCGAGGCGCCCTGGATCGAGGTATTCGTGATCGTCAGCGGAGACGGCGGCTACGTTCCGCTGGTGCGGCGGCTGCATGCGCTGGGCAAGTATGTGATCGTGGTGACGACCTCCGGTCCCGACGTCGGTGCCGTCAGCAGCATGCTCCGGTCGGCCGCGGACCAGTTCCACGTCGTTGCGGTTCCAGAGCCGCCTGCACCGCCGCCGACCCTGGCCGAATACCGGGAGGCCATCCTCTCGCTGGTCGGCGCGGACCCCGAACTGCTCATCGACGGCCGAGTCAATGGGGCCCGCCTGGGCATGCTGCTGCGCAAGCGGTGGCCCGGAACCACGAGCAAGAGCTTCCAGTACCGGAGCCTTGGGGCCCTGGTCGAGGAAAACTGCGGGCTGCGCATGATCCGCCACGTCGAGCCGAAGCCCGTCCCGGAGATGGTTCCCGCCTGAGACCGCCGCGGGGCCGGCTCCACGAAATCCGCGAAGCCGGCCCGCCGCCGGGAACCGCTCCGGCGCGCCGCTAGAGGTCGGCCAGCAGCCGGGCTGGCTTCTCCATCGCGTCGGCCACGAACCGCAGGAACCCGCCGGCCGTCCCGCCGTCGCAGACCCGGTGGTCGAAGGTCAGGGTCAGTTCCGTCACCTTCCGGACCGCCAGCGCCCCGTCGACCACCCAGGGCCGGTCGATGATCCGCCCGACGCCGAGGATTGCCGACTCCGGGTGGTTGATGATCGCGGCGCTGCCGTCCACGCCGAACACGCCGTAGTTGTTCAGCGTGAAGGTTCCGGAGGTCAGCTCCGCCGGAGTGGCCTTCCCGGCACGGGCGGCCCCGGTAAGGCGGCGGATTTCGGCGTCCAGGGCCCGGGCGTTGAGCACGTCTGCCCTGCAGATGCTCGGCACCACCAGCCCGCGGTCGGTCTGTGCGGCGACCCCAAGATTGATGCCCTCGACGGTCAGGAGCTCCTGGGAGCCGTCCTCACCGGTGAGGACGCGGGTATTGAGCTCGGGATATTTCGCCAGACCGGCGACGACGAACCGCGCAATGAACGCCAACAGGCCGGGGGCGCCGCCGTCGGACTTCAGCGAGGCCCGCAGGTCCAGCAGGGCGGTGGCGTCCACGTCGACCCACACGGTCGCCTCCGGGATCTCCCGGCGGCTGCGCGAGAGGGTGTCGGCGATCGTCCTGCGCATCCCGCGCAGGGGGACGCGCTCGAGGATGGCGAGTCCGGACCGCTGATCGATGCTGGACGCCGGCTGCTCCACCGTGGACGCCTCCACCGCCGGCCGTTCCATCGCCGGCGGTTCCATCGCTGGCCGTTCTCTGTCCAGGGCGGCGGGGGCGCCGGTGCCGCGGCCGGCGAGGGCCGCCTCGACATCCCGGCGCAGGATCAGCCCGTCCGGGCCGCTCCCGCTGAGCTCCCGCAGCACCAGCCCGCCCTCGACCGCCATCCGGCGGACCAGGGGCGAGATGCAGCGTACGGCCTGCACGGCGTTCCCGCCGTCGGTCACGGCCGGGGCAGTGGGCCCCGGGGTGACCGGCCGGGACGGCGAACCGGAGGTCCGGCGCGCACGGGTCCGCTTCCCCGTGCTGCCGCCGGGGGTGCCGTAGCCGATGAGGACGTTGCCCGAGCCCTGCTCCGGTTCCGGTGCTGCGGCCGCCGCGGCGGCGGTCGAGATGCCGGCCCGCTCCTCGTTCCGGTAGGTTTCGGCCTCCGGTCCGGCGGTGGTCCCGGCGACGGGTTCGACGCGCGGTGCGGCCCCGGCGGCAGGCGGCTGGACGGCGGGCGTTTCGGCAGCCGGTGCGCCGGCCGCCCGGACGGAGATCAGGGGGGCGCCGACGTCCAGGGTCTCCCCCGCCGCTCCGTGCAGCACCGCGATGGTGCCGGCGTAGGGGCAGGGCACCTCGACCACGGCCTTGGCCGTCTCGACCTCGGCGACCGGCTGGTCGACGCGGACCTCATCGCCCTCCTTGACCAGCCAGTTGACGAGTTCAGCCTCGGTCAGGCCCTCGCCCAGATCGGGCAGCCGGAACACCTGCAGGGCCGCAGGCAGCGCTTCGGTGCTCATTGCCCGTCCTCCCACTGCAGCTCGTCGACGGTGTCGAGGATCCGGTCGACGCTGGGCAGGAAGTGATGCTCCAGCTTGGGTGCCGGATAGGGAATATCGAAGCCGGTGACGCGCCGCACGGGCGCGGCCAGGGAGTGGAAGCACCGCTCCTGGACCCGGGCCACGATCTCCGCGGCGACCGAGGCGAACCCCGGGGTTTCGGCGATCACCACGGCCCGCCCGGTGCGGCGCACGCTCGCGCACACCGTCTCGTCGTCGAAGGGTACGAGGGAGCGGACGTCGATGACCTCAAGCGACCTGCCCTCCTCGGCGGCGGCCGCCGCGGCGGCCATGGCGGTGGGCACCGAGGGTCCGTAGGCGATTAGGGTCGCGTCGGTGCCGGAACGGGCGACGACGGCGCTGCCGATGGTCCGCGGCGCGGAACCGTCCTCGAAGGTGCGGCGCAGTTCCCCGAGGTCGACGACCTCCTTGGACCAGTACAGCTTCTTCGGTTCGAGGAAGACGACGGGATCCGGCGAAGCGATCGCCTCGCGCAGCATGAGGTAGGCGTCGCGGACCGTGGCCGGGGCGAGGACCGTGAGGCCGGGGGTGTGCGCGTAGTAGGACTCGGAGGAATCGCAGTGGTGCTCCACCCCGCCGATGCCGCCGGCGTAGGGGATGCGGATGACCATCGGCAGCAGCACCCGGCCCTTGGTGCGATTGGGCAGCTTGGCGACGTGGCTGACCACCTGCTCGAAGGCCGGATAGGCGAAGGCGTCGAATTGCATCTCCACGACCGGGCGCATGCCGTTCATCGCCATCCCGACGGCCATGCCCATAATCCCGGCCTCGGCCAGCGGGGTGTCGAAGCAGCGCCCGGGGCCGAAGCGGGCAGTCAGCCCGTCGGTGATCCGGAAGACTCCACCGAGGGGTCCGACGTCCTCGCCGAACATCAGCACCGAGCTGTCCGCCGCCATGGCGTCGGCAAGGGCGGTGTTGAGGGCCTTGGCGAAGGTCACGGCCGTCGCCGCGGACTGGGCTGCCGCCGAGGACTCGGCCGCCGACGGGTCGGCGGGCTGGACGGGCGCCTCGACCGGGGCCGCCGCGCGTTCGGAGATCTGGGTCATGGCTGGACCGCCTCGCGTGAGAGCTCGTCGCGCAGCAGGTCGGCCTGCTCCCGGAGCTGTGCTGTTTTCTGGGTGTAGACGTGGGCGAACAACTCCTGCGGGTCGACCTCGACGTCGGCGTTGAGGCCGGCGCGGATCGAGGCCGCGAGGGCTTCGGCATCGGCGGCGAACTGCTCCTCCACGGCGTCGTCGAGCAGGGACAGCCCGCGCAGATAAGTGCGCAGCCTGCTGATCGGGTCCTTCGGGATCCACTTGTCGACGTCCTCGGCGGGCCGGTACCGCGTGGCGTCGTCGGCGTTCGTGTGGGCCTGCATGCGGTAGGTGTGGGCCTCGATCAGGGCCGGGCCGCCGCCGCTGCGGGCGTGGTCGACGGCCGCGCCGAGCACCGACAGGAGAGCGGCGAGGTCGTTGCCGTCCACCCGCTCCCCCGGCATGCCGTAGCCGATCGCCTTGTGGGCCAGGGACGGCGCCACCGACTGGTTCTTCAGCGGCACCGAGATGGCGTATTCGTTGTTCTGCACGAAGAACACCACCGGCACGTGGAACACGGCGGCGAAGTTCAGCGCCTCGTGGAAGTCGCCCTCGCTGGTGGCCCCGTCGCCGCACAGGGCAAGGACCACGGTGTCCTCGCCGCGGAGCTTGGCGGCGTGGGCGACGCCGACGGCATGGAGCAGCTGCGTCGCCAGCGGAGTGGCCTGAGGCGCGACGTGCAGTTCGTAGGGGTCGTAGCCCGAGTGCCAGTCGCCGCGCAGGAGGGTGAAGACCTCCAGCGGATCCACGCCCCGGGTGATGACGGCGACGGTGTCGCGGTAGGTGGGAAACAGCCAGTCCTGGGACTGCAGGACAAGCGCCGCGGACACCTGGCAGGCCTCCTGCCCGTGGGAGGAGGGGTAGACGGCAAGGCGCCCCTGGCGTACCAGGGCGTTGGCCTGGTCGTTGATGCGCCGGCCAGAGATCAGCCGCGCGTATCCTGCCAGGAGGGCCCGGGGGTCCGGAAGCGCGTACCGGGCGTCGGAGTGGGCCTCCCCGTGGTGGTCGATCAGCTGCACCGGAACCGGCGAGGGCAGCAACTGCGTATCGACCCCGCCCTCCGTTCTGGTGGAGTCGCTGTTCGTTGGAATCGTCATGTCCGCCTCCGTTGGCCGTGTCCTCGACAGCTTCCGCGCCGCCGCCCGCGGCTCGCAGGGGGCAGCATTGGATGCTGTGTCACCTTAGTATCGCTTCGGAGCGCATTTCGTATCCATCAAATGCGTAAAGTCTGGAAGGATTGACTCCCGGAGGTCCGGATCGGAGACGAACGGTCCGTGTGAGCTGGATTACAGGAGCGGAGAGAGACAGATGGCCGATGGGCTGTTGGACGAGGTTGACCGCAGGATCCTGGCCGAGCTGACCCGGGACGGACGGCAGTCGGTCACCTCGCTCGCCGAGAACGTCCACATCTCACGGGCCCACGCCTACTCGCGGATCTCCCGCCTCACCGAAGAGGGGGTGCTGACGAAGTTCACTGCCCTCGTGGACCCCGTGAAGGCCGGCCTGAAATCCTCGGCCTATGTGACCCTCAAGGTGCGCCAGCACTCCTGGCGGGAGCTTCGGGAGAAGCTGAGGGAGATTCCCGAAATCCACCACATCGCCCTGGTCGGCGGGGACTTCGACGTGATCCTGCTGGTGCGCGCGGAAGACAACCTCGACCTGCGCCGGGTGATCTTCGACCGGCTTCAGTCCATGCCGGGCGTCCTGGACACCCAGACCTTCCTGGTGTTCGAGGACCTCGACACCAGGTAGGGCACGGAAAAGCACCCGGCGTGCCTGGCTGCCGCGGGCTGCGGCCCCCGGGCTGGTGCTACCGTCCGGCGAAACGGGGCGCGCGCTTCTCCTGGAAGGCGGTGAACCCCTCGGCGTAGTCAGGCGTCCGGCAGAGGGCGGCCTGGGCCGCGTTCTCCTGGTCCACGGCCGCCCACAGCCCCAGCCGCCGGTCGCGGATCTCGGCCACCAGCTGCTTGGAGGCGCGGAAGGCCCCGGTGGCGCCCGTGGCGACCCGGGCGGCGGTGGCCCGGGTGGTTTCGAGGAGTTCGCCGGCGGGCAGCGAGCGGCTGAACAGGCCCGACCGCACGGCCTCGGCACCGCTCATCAGCTCGGCGGTGTAGATCAGGTCGAGGGTGCGGTGGGCACCGAGGCGCTCGGTGAACAGCCAGTGGCCGCCGGAGTCGAGGGTGGCCCCGAGGTTGGCGAAGGGCGACCCGATCTTGGCGTTGTCGGCGGCGTAGACGACGTCGGTGGCGATGAGCAGGCCCAGCCCGACCCCGAGGCAGGCGCCCTGGGCGGCCGCGAACGTCGGTGCCGGGAAGGCGGACATCTTCTTCAGCAGCGGGGTGACCAGCCCGGCGAGGTAGGCCTCGGCGTCGTCGGTGTCCGGCGCGACCCCGGAGATGTCCCGGCCTGCGCAGAAAGCGCGGCCCTCCCCGCGCAGCAGCAGGGCGCGGACGGACCCGTCGGCGGCCGCCGCTTCGGCCTCGTCGTACGCCCGGGACAGGTCCGCGAGCGCCTGCTCGTCGAGGGCGTTGAGCTTGTAGGGGGCGTTGAGGGTGATCTCGGCGACGCCGTCGTGGAGCTCAAGCGAAATCATGGTGTCCTGCAGTGTCATGCCTCTCCTAGGCGTCGTAGTCCACCGACACGGCGTCGCTGGTGGGCCGGGCCTGACAGGTCAGGACGTACCCCTTGGCGAGTTCGTCGGGCTCCAGGGCGTAGTTTTCTTCCATCTCCACCGTGCCCGAGACGATCTTTGCACGGCAGGTTCCGCAGACCCCGCCGGCGCATGCGAAGGGCACGTCCGGGCGCACCCGCAGGGCGGCGTTGAGCAGGGATTCCCGCGCGTGGGTGGGGCTTTCGACGGTGCCCTGCAGCCCGTCGAGGCGGAAGGAGATGGTGTAGTTCTCGCCGTTGTCGGCCGGCCGGACGGGGCGCCCGGTCTGGCCCTCCGGACGGGCCGGTTCGCCGGTGCTGAACAGTTCGAAGCGGATCTTCTCGGCCGGCACGCCCCGCTCGGCGAGGGTGTCCCGGCACAGCTGCACGAGTTCGAAGGGCCCGCAGAGGAACCATTCGTCGACGTCCTCGGTGCGCAGCACGCCCCCCAGCAGGGTCTGCAGCTTCTCGGCGTCGATCCGGCCCGAGAGGAGCGGCGAGATGCGCTGTTCGCGGGAGAGCACGTGGTGGACGGCGAACCGGGCCGGGTAGCGGTCCTTGAGGTCCGCGAGGTCTTCGAGGAACATCACATCCATGGCCGCCTTATTGGCGTAGATGAGGTCGAAGCGGACGTTCTCCCCGGCGGCGAGGACCGAGCGGGCGATGGAGATGACGGGGGTGATGCCGGAGCCTGCCGCCACGGCGACGAAGGTGTTCTGCGTCGCCGTGTCGATCTTCTCGGGGTGGTTCAGCTCCGTCATTTCGTGCTTGGAGATGAACTGGCCCATGGGGCTCATCACGTCGAGCCGGTCCCCCGCCTTGAGGGACTCGTTGGCCCAGCTGGAGAACACCCCGCCGAGGTCCCGCTTGATCGCCACCCGGATTTCGCCAGGGCGCGGCTCGGCGCAGATGGAGTAGCTGCGGCGCACTTCCTTCGGCTCGCCGTCGATGTCGAGCGTGGTCCGCAGCGCCACGTACTGCCCGGGAACGTAGTCGTATTTTCCGGCCAGGTCCGCCGGCACGGCGAAGGTGACCTCGACGGCGTCGTCGGTCAGCCGGCGCACCTCGGCCACCGTGAGTTCGTGGAAGGCGGTGCGCCGCTTGTTGGTCGGGGCGAAGGTAACGGCCATGTCAGTGCACCTTGAAGTAGTCGAAGGGTTCCCGGCAGTCCTGGCAGACGTAGAGCGCCTTGCACGAGGTGGAGCCGAAACGGGTGAGCTCGCGCGTGTTCAGGGAGGAGCACTGGGGGCATTTGACGCTCAGGCTCACCCGCACGGGCCCTGCGGCGGCCTGCCCGGTGGGCGGGGCGATGCCGTACCGGTTCAGTTTGGCCTTGCCGTCCTCGGTCATCCAGTCGGTGGTCCAGGCCGGGGCGAGGACCAGTTCCACCCGGGCGTCCGCGTAGCCGTGGGCACGGAGGGCGGTGAGCACGTCGTCGCGGATGGCGTCCATGGCGGGGCAGCCGGAGTAGGTGGGCGTGATGACCACGGTGGTTCCGGTTCCGTCCGGACCGACGCGGGCGTCCCGGAGGACGCCCAGGTCCTCAATGGTGAGCACGGGGATCTCCGGGTCGCAGACGGTGGCGGCGATGTCCCAGACCGCGGCGGCGGCGGGATCGGCCGGCCGGTGTGCCGCGGTGGAGGTGCGGGTGTCGGTGCGCATGAGGGCTACCAGGAGGCGCCGGGGTGCTCGCGGGCGAGGACCTGGAGTTCGGCGAGGATGTAACCGAGGTGCTCGCTGTGCACGCCGCGGCGGCCGCCGCCGGTGGCGCCGGGCACGGCCGGAACCTCGAGGTCGGCCTCGGCGAGCACCGCGGCGACCGCGGCATCGAAGGGCTCCCGCAGGCTGCTGGGTCGGACGGCGGCGCCGCCGAGGGCATCGATCAGGGGCTCGTCCGCGAACAGTTCCTCGACGTAGGGCCAGGTCAGCTTCAGCCCGGCGGTCATGCGGCGGCGGGACTCCTCGGTCCCCTGGGCCAGGCGCAGCACCCACTGGAGGCTGTGGTCGCGGTGGTAGTCGACCTCCTTGACGGCCTTGGCGGCGATGCCGGCGAGGGTGGGGTGGGTGGAGTGCTGAAGGCGCGAGTACAGCTCCCACTGGTAGTGGGAGACTACGAACTGGCGGGCGATGGTGCGGGCGAAGTCGCCGTTGGGCTGCTCGAACAGGTGCGCGGAGCGGAACTCCGGCTCGCGGCGGAAGTAGGCGAGGTCGTCCTCGGTGCGGCCGGAGGCGTGGCCGGCGTAGGTGAGGAAGGAACGGGCGTGGCCGATGAGGTCGAGGGCGATATTGGCCAGCGCCACATCCTCCTCGAGCTCGGGGGCGCGGGAGATCCACCAGCCGAGGCGCTGGGCGAGGATGAGGGAGTCGTCCCCCAGCCACAGCGCGTACTCCGCGGCCTCCGGGGAGGGCACGGCATGCGAGGCGGCAATGTCCTCGGGGCGCAGGGCGTTGCCCGGGGTGATGCGGGTGGCGCTGGCGTTGGCCTCGCTCACAGGTGCTTCACCCCTTCGCTCTTGGTGTAGTAGGTGGCGTGCCGGTAGTCCTTGCCCTGCGGGGATTCGAAGAACTGCTCCTTCGCGGACGGGTCGCTGGTGATGATGGCCGAGGAGGGCACCACCCACAGGCTCACTCCCTCGTTGCGCCGGGTGTAGAGGTCGCGGGCGTTGCGCAGCGCCATGTCGGCGTCGGGCGCGTGGAGGGAACCGGCGTGGACGTGGGAGAGCCCGCGCGAGGACCGCACGAACACTTCCCACAGCGGCCAGGGCTGGCGCTTTTCGGCGGGCCCTGGGGCCGGCGCCGTCGAGCCGTCGTCGCCGGTTGTTGATCCGCCGGTCATGCTGCCTCCGTCGCTGGGGCGGCCCTGCGGGCCTGCTTGTCGGCGTAGGCCGCCGCGGCCTCGCGCACCCAGGCGCCGTCCTCGTGGGCCTCGCGGCGGCGCTCCATGCGCTGGGCGTTGCAGGGGCCGCGGCCGGCGAGGACCTCCTTGAACTCCTCCCAGTCGAGCGGGCCGTGCTCCCATTTTCCGGTGTCCTCGTTGAAGCGCACGTCCGGGTCGGGAAGGGTGAGCCCGAGGGCCTTCACCTGCTCGGCGATCATGCCGACGAAGCGCGAGCGCAGCTCATCGTTGGAGAATCGCTTGATGTTCCAGGCCATTGACTGCTTGGAGTTCGGCGAGTCATCGTCCGGCGGGCCGAACATCATGAGCGAGGGCGCATACCAGCGGTTGATCGCGTCCTGGGCCATGTCGCGCTGGGCCTGCGTGCCGTTGGCGAGTTCGAGCAGAATCTCGAAGCCCTGCCGCTGGTGGAAGGACTCTTCCTTGCAGATGCGCACCATGGCCCGGCCGTAGGGTCCATAGGAGGCCCGGCACAGGGGGACCTGATTGCAGATGGCGGCGCCGTCGACGAGCCAGCCGATCGCGCCGATGTCGGCCCAGGTCAGCACGGGATAGTTGAAGATGCTCGAGTACCGCGCCTTGCCGGCGATCAGGTCCTCGGTCATCTTGTCGCGCGGGGTGCCGAGGGTTTCGGCGGCGGAGTAGAGGTAGAGCCCGTGGCCGGCCTCGTCCTGGACCTTGGCCATCAGGATGGCCTTGCGCTTCAGTGACGGCGCGCGGGTGATCCAGTTGGCCTCGGGCTGCATGCCGATGATCTCGGAGTGGGCGTGCTGGGAGATCTGCCGGGTGAGGGACTTCCGGTACGCCTCCGGCATCCAGTCCCGCGGTTCAATGCGGGAGTCCTCGGCGATCAGCTCGTCGAACAGCTGCTGGCCGGCGGCGTCGATGTCCGGGCCGCCGTACTGGGTCGCTGCTGGTGCTGCCATGGGGTCACCTCACTGTGCGGAACGTGTCGAAAATAATTACCGACCGTTCGTTCAGGATATGCGGCGTGCCGGGAGGGCGTCAACACCGAATCCACCGCCGGGCGCCTGCAGCAGACCCCTCGGCGGCCGGGCTCCGGGCCCGTCCGCCGGGCAAACCGAGCGCCCGGGCCCGTCCCCGCGCTTCTGGCAAGATGGACCCATGACTGCCGAGACCCCCGTGGATGCCGTCCCCCGCCCGCCCGCCGCGAAGAAAATGCCGGTGGAACGCACCCACCACGGCGACACCTTCACCGATTCCTACGAGTGGCTGCGGGAAAAGGACAACCCGGAGGTGACCGCCCACCTCACCGCGGAGAACGCCTACACGGAGGCCGTCACCCGCGGCCAGGAGCAGCTGCGGGAGGGTATCTTCACCGAGATCAAGAACCGCACCCAGGAGACCGACCTCTCGGTTCCGGCCCGTAAGAAGGGCTGGTGGTACTACTCGCGCACCGAGGAGGGCAAGCAGTACGGCATCCAGTGCCGGGTTGCCGCCGTGGACACCGGCGACCTCGCCGCCGACTGGACTCCGCCCGAGGTGGTGCCCGGGCGGCCGGTCGAGGGCGAACAGGTCCTCCTCGACGGGAACGTCCTGGCCGAGGGCAAGCCCTTCTTCTCCCTCGGCGGGCTCGCCGTGAGCGAGGACGGCTCCCTCCTTGCCTACTGCGAGGACAACGCCGGCGACGAGCGGTTCACCCTGCGCGTCAAGGACCTCGAGTCGGGCGAGCTGCTGCCCGATGAGGTGGCCAACGTCTTCTACGGCCTCGGCTTCTCCCCCGACGGAACCCGGGTCTTCTACACCGTCGTCGATGACTCCTGGCGCCCCTTCCAGGTCAAGGTCCACACCCTGGGCACCCCGGTGGAGGCGGACGAGGTCCTCTACCAGGAGGACGACGTCGCCATGTGGACCGGCTTCGACCTCTCCGCCGACCGCACCCAGCTGCTGATCAGCGTCGGCTCCTCCGAGTACAGCGAATACCGGGTCCTCGACCTGACGACGCCGGGCGCCGAGCTGACCACACTAATCTCCCGGGACGAGAGGATCCTGTACGAGGCGGAGCCGGTGCGGCTGGACGGGGTGCTTCACTACGTCCTGACGCACAACCGCGACGCCAAGAACTCGATGGTGAGCCTGGTGGCCGCCGCCGAGTTCTCCCGTCCGCTCAATGACCAGCAGTGGACGACGGTGATCCCGCACGACGACGCCGTCCGGGTCAACGGAGCCGCGGTCACCCGCACCCACCTGGTGCTCTCGGTCCGCCGGGACACCACCGAACGCGTCCAGGTCCTCGACCTCGAGGGCCTCGGGACGCCGGCCCAGGCCGCCCCCGCGGAGCCCGCCTTCGAGGAGGAGCTGATCACGAGCAACCTCGCCAACGCCGAGTTCGACTCCCCGATCATCCGCCTGTCCTACACCTCCTTCCTGACCCCGCCGCGGATCTACGACTACGTCCTGGCCACCGGGGAGCTGGCGCTGCGCAAGGAGACCGAGGTTCTTGGCGGCTACCGGCCGGAGCGCTACGTGGCCGAACGCCAGTGGGCGAAGGCCGCCGACGGCACGCTGCTTCCGCTCTCGGTCCTGCGGCGGGCGGACCTGCGGCAGGACGGATCCAACCCGGCCCTGGTCTACGCCTACGGGAGCTACGAGGTCAGCATGGACCCCGGGTTCTCCGTGGCGCGGCTGTCCCTGCTCGACCGCGGCATCGTCTACGTCGTCGCTCACGTCCGCGGCGGCGGCGAGATGGGCCGCACCTGGTACGAGCAGGGCAAGAAGCTGAACAAGAAGAACACCTTCACGGACTTCGTCGACGCGACGGACCACCTGGTCGACTCCGGCTGGGTGGACCCGCGGCGCATCGCCGCAATGGGGGGCTCCGCGGGCGGCCTGCTCATGGGCGCCGTGGCGAACCTCGCCCCCCAGAAGTACCGGGCCATCGTGGCCCAGGTGCCGTTCGTCGATGCCCTCACCACCATCCTCGACCCGGAGCTGCCGCTGTCGGCGCTGGAGTGGGAGGAGTGGGGCAACCCGATCACCGACCCCGCGGTGTACCGGTACATGAAGGAGTACACGCCCTACGAGAACGTCCGTACCGCGGACTACCCGCGCATCGCCGCCGTGACGAGCTTCAACGACACCCGGGTGCTGTACGTCGAGCCGGCGAAGTGGGTCGCCGAACTCCGGGAGAAGACCACCGGCTCCGAGCCGATCGTGCTCAAGACGGAGATGGACGGCGGCCACGGCGGTGCCAGCGGCCGGTACGCTCGGTGGAAGGACGTGGCGTGGGACTATGCGTTCGCCGCCGACGCCCTCGGCGCCACCGAGGTCCGGCCCTTCGCCGACGCGCCGGAGTAAAGCCCGCCGCCCGGCGTGCCCCTGGCGCATCCTCCGTCGAGGACGCACTCATTGCCGGGGACGCCGCTACCGGGGCTGGTAGGTGAGGCAGTCAGCGGCCTCGGCGCCCGGGCCGACACGGACATTCTCCGCATCGCACAGCAGGTGGTCGTTGAACTGGCATTCGGAGCGCTGGCAGGCGCCGACGTGCGCCAGCACCTTCGGCAGCCCGCCGCTGGCCGACGTGTCGATGAACGTCGAGCAGCTCGCATGCTCGGGACTGCCGCCGACGGTGATGGCGAAGGCCGTGCAGTCGTGGTGGTGGTTGAAGGAGCAGGTTTCCACATCGCACGCGGAAACGTTGGCTACATGGTCCGTCATGACTTCCTCCTGGGTAGGCACAATCCGGGAACTTCGGATGCCGGCGGCGCCGGGGGGCCGGCAGTCATCGGGCACCTTCCTTCCCAAAAAACCTAGCACCGCCGGAGGGCTTTGAACCCGGTGAATATGCGCATTTTTACCTGACCTATTGGCCTGACGGCCGGGGCGAACCCTGGCGCACCACCCGGTAGGTGGTGGAGGTGACATGGGGCGTGCTCCGCGACCGCACAATCGCGAGCTCAAGGTCCCCGACGCCGGTGAAGAGCCGCTCACCGGCGGACAGCAGAACTGGCGGCACATGCAGGGTCAGTTCATCGATCAGGCCCGCGGCCAGGCACTGGTTGATGGTTGAGGCGCCTCCGCCGACGCCAACGGAACCGCCTCCGGCCGCAGCCTTCGCCTGCTCCACCGCGGCCGTCACGCCGTCGGTGATGAAGATGAAGGTGGTCCCTCCCTCCATCACCACCGGGTCCCGGGGATAGTGGGTCAGGACGAACACCGGCGCGTGGTACGGCGGATCCTCCCCCCACCAGCCCCGCCAGGCTTCGTCCCAGGCACCCCGCACGGGCCCGAACATGTTCCGGCCCATCACGTACGCGCCGTGCGAGAGCAGTTCCTCCCGCTGGGCGGCGTGCGCCTCCGGGTGGTCGAACATCCAGGTGTGAAGGTTCTCACCGCCCTCCCCCAGCGGATCCTCAAGGCTCTGGCGCGGGCCGGCGACGAACCCGTCGAGCGACACCGCCACACCGCAGCTCACAATGCCCACCGGACCACCTTCCCTGCCTTGACACGGTGCCCCGACCTTGCGCGCTCCGTTTCCGGAGGGATTGGCACCCTTGTCTCCGCAGTGAACCACAGCCGCTATGTTCCCGACAGGGGAAGACGGACTTTGGGTGAAGGCTCTGGGTGAAGGCTGTGGGCCCCTCGGTGCCGTCCGCTCAGGCAGCAGGGCTGTGCGGGCTCGCGTCCTCTCCGCGTTGACGGTCAAGGCGCAGGCACAGAAGCAACAGGACGAGCGCCAGGGGCGCCCAGAGGAACCGCTCCCAGGGACTCGACGAGGCGGCGTTTAGAAGGGTCCCGGCCGCAAGCAGGACGATGAATCCGCGGAGTCCCCAGCGGAGGGCCCTGCCCGCCGGAACCGGCCCTGGACGGACCCGGGCAAGGACGGTCACCGCCGCCAGCAGCCACACAACCATGGCGACGGCGCTGGCCGCGCGCAGCTCCGGCGGCAGCCGGCCAGCGCTGGCGCCGCCGTATGCGGCTTCCCCCAAGGGCGCCCCGAGCGCCAGGGATGCCTGGAAGGCCGCGATGACCGAGAAACCGGCCGCCGCAGCGGCTGCCGTCCGCCTAGGCGTTGCGGCGCCCCGGCGACGGAGAAAGGGGAAAGCGTTCATGGGTGCTCCCTGGCAGGATGGACGGTCTCGGAAACTGCGGGTGGTTCTGCGGCAGGATTGGGCGCTGCCGAGTCGGGCAGAGTCTCAAGGGCCTCGAGGGCGTCGTCGGCCCAGGCGATGGCCGCCCGGGCGGCATGCTCGCCTGCGGAGATCGTGAGGAGCCAGTATGGGCGGTCCTGGGCGTGCGGACCCTCCTGCGATTCGCTGCGCGCCACGGCAAGCTCGGCCAACCGCGCCTCCGCTTCCTCCCGGGCCTCCCGGATGAGGTTCCGGCAGGCCTCGGGCCCCAGCTGGCGGCCGAAAAAGAGCCGGAGCATCAGCCCGTTCCGCGGCCGGACCGGTTGCGCCGGCTCCGAGAGCAGTTCGCGGAGCCGCGCCGTCCCGGCCGGAGTGATGGCAAAGACCGAAGCCCGCACCTGGTCCGCACCCGTGCGCTCGACCAGGCCCTGCCGCTGAAGTTCGGCGAGTGCCGGATAGATCTGGCCGAAACTTTCGCTCCAGAAGTGCCCGAGGACTGACCGGATCTCTTCCCGCAGCGCATAACCGGTCATGGGCATCACACTTAGGGCGCCGAGCACTGCGGTCTGGGTCTGCTCCGTACGGGACATCGCGTCCTCTCCTTCGACATTTATATCTAATAGATATAGTGCTTCAAAAGCAAGGCCTCCGCCCTCCCCGCCTTGACAGTGCCCGTCGGCGGGTATTACCTAATGAACATTCGGTAAATAATTCGGAAGGCGGCTCGAATGGACAGCGACGTCCGGACGGCGGGGCCCGCGGCACCGCGGCACCAAATCCTCGCGGAGGACCACGCGTCGGCCTGGCTGGGCATCGAACTGCTCGAGGTCGGCGAGGGCTCGGCCCGGATTGCTATGACGGTGCGCCCGGAAATGCTCAACGGCTTCGGCATCGCCCACGGCGGAATGATTTTCGCCTTCGCGGATTCCGCCTTCGCCCTCGCCTGCAACCCCGCATCCCCCGACTCCGACTCCGACTCCGCATCCGGAGCACAGGACGCCGGGACGGTGACGGTCGCCTCAGGGGCCGACATCACCTTCCTCAGCCCGGTGCGTGCCGGCGAGGTCCTGACCGCGGTCGCCGAACGGCGGGCAGCCGCGGGCCGCAGCGGGCTCTACGACATCACCATCACCGCGCACGACGGCGCCGCAGGGCGGCCCGTCGCCGAGTTCCGCGGGCGCTCCCGCACCGTGCCCGCACCCGCCCGTTCCTCCAAGGCGAAGGACCCCTCATGACCGGTACAGCCCTCAAGGCCTCTGCGGCCGCTTCCGGAACACTCGACCCCGAGGAGGAGTACAGCCGGGACCGCATCGAATCGCTCCAGCTCGAGCGCCTGCAGCGCACCGTGGCGCTCGCCTACGAAAAGGTGGAACTGTACCGGCGGAAGTTCGACGACGCCGGCGTGCACCCCGGGGACCTGCGCGAACTGTCGGACCTGGCGAAGTTCCCCTTCACCACCAAGGAGGACCTGCGGCAGTCCTACCCCTTCGGGATGTTCGCCGTGCCGCAGGACCGGGTGGTCCGCATCCACGCGTCTTCGGGCACCACCGGCAAGCCCACCGTCGTCGGGTACACCGCCGGGGACATCGACCGCTGGGCCACACTGGTGGCCCGGTCGCTGCGCGCCTCCGGCGTCAAGAGCGGATGGAAGGTCCACAACGCCTACGGGTACGGGCTGTTCACCGGCGGCCTCGGCGCCCACTACGGCGCCGAGAAGCTCGGGTGCACCGTCATTCCGATGTCCGGCGGGCAGACCGAGCGGCAGATCCAGCTCATCCGCGACTTCGAGCCCGACGCCATCCTCGCCACCCCCACCTACCTCCTAACCATCCTCGACGCCATGGCCGCCGCCGGCATCGACCCGCGCTCGACGACGCTGAAGACCGCCGTGCTCGGCGCCGAGCCGTGGACGCAGGAGATGCGCCACGAGCTCGAGGAGCGCATGGGCTTCGACGCCTGCGACATCTACGGGCTCTCCGAGGTCATGGGCCCGGGCGTGGCCGGTGAGTGCGTGGAGAGCAAGGACGGCTCGCACATCTGGGAGGACCACTTCCGGCCCGAGATCGTCGACCCGTTCACCGACCAGGTCCTGCCCGACGGCGAAGCCGGCGAACTCGTCTTCACCTCCCTGACCAAGGAGGCCCTGCCGATCATCCGGTACCGCACCCACGACCTGACCCGGCTGCTGCCCGGCACCGCCCGGCCCGGGATGCGCCGGATGGGGCGGATCACCGGCCGCAGCGACGACATGATCATCCTGCGCGGAGTCAACCTGTTCCCCACCCAGGTCGAGGAGCTCGCCCTGCGGATTCCGGCGCTGAGCCCGCACTTCCAGCTTGAGCTCACCCGCCCCGAGGGCCAGCGCATGGACCAGTTGAACGTGAAGGTGGAGCCGCGGGACGGCGTGTCCGCGGAGGCGGCCCGCGACGCCGCGGCCACGCTGCGGGAGCAGATCAAGATCCACATCGGCTCAAGCTGCACCGTGACCGTCGTCGAGCAGGGCTCCCTGGTGCGCTCCAGCGGGAAGCTCAAGAGGGTCTACGACCTCCGCCCCCGCTCCGGCGCGGAGTGACCGAACGCTCATGCGAAAATGACGGATATGGCGAGCACTCAAGTACCGGTCACCACACCCGGACGCCGCGGGCGTCCCGGCTACGACCAGCAGGCGGTCCTCACCATCGCCGTGGACGTCTTCAACCGGCACGGCTACGAAGCGACCTCCATGGGGGTGCTCGCCGAGAACCTGGGCATCAGCAAGTCCGCGATCTACCACCACGTCCCCTCGAAGGGCGACCTGCTCCGGCTGGCCCTCGAACACGCCCTCGGCGGGCTTGAGGCGGTCCTCGCCGACCCGCGGGCGACGTCGGGGCGGGCGGACGCGCGGCTCGAATTCGTACTCCGCGGGACCATCGCCGTCCTGACCGAGCGCCTGCCGTTCGTGACCCTCCTGCTGCGCCTGCGCGGCAATACGGAGGTTGAGCGCGGTGCCCTTGAGCGGCGGCGCTCCTTCGACCGGCAGGTCGCGGCCCTTGTCGACGCGGCCCGCTCGGAGGGATCGCTGCGCAGCGACATCGACCCGCGGACCACCACCCGGCTGCTGTTCGGCACGATCAACTCGATCGTCGAATGGTACAAACCGGGCGGCCAGCTCACCGCCGGCAAGCTGGCCGACGACGTCATCACCATGGTCTTCGACGGGCTGCACCACCGGCCCTGAGCCCGGGCACCCAGCGCGGGCGGGCCAGCGCCGGCAGCCGCTCGTCCCGGCGACCGCTTCGGCGGGCCGCCCGCACTGCCCGCCGACGGGAAAGCCCTACTTCTCCACGAGGGTCAGCACGTCGTAGGTGGCCACGATCTCGTCGGACTGGTTGGTCAGCACCGCATCCCAGGCCACCTCGCCGTACTCGTCGGTCTCGCGCGGGGTGATGCGCATGGCCGTCAGGGTCACCCGGATCGAATCCCCGGCGGCCACGGGGGTGAGGAAGCGCAGGTTTTCAAGCCCGTAGTTGGCCAGCACCGGCCCCGGCGCCGGGTCGACGAAGAGCCCGGCCGCCCAGGACAGCAGCAGGTACCCGTGCGCCACGATTCCCGGGAAGAACGGGTTGGCCGCGGCGGCCTCCTCGTTGGTGTGGGCGTAGAACTTATCCCCCGTGGTCTCGGCGAACGCCGTGATGTCCTCAAGGGTCACCTGCCGCAGGTCCGAGCGCACGGCGTCGCCGATGCGCAGTTCGGCAAGGTTCTTGCGGAACGGGTGGACGCCGTCGAAGTTGCGGTCGGCCCCGGTGTGCCAGATGCCGGTGACGGCCGTGAGCATGTTCGGTGAGCCCTGGAGCGCTGTGCGCTGCATGTGGTGGAGCACCGAGCGCATCCCGCCGAGCTCCTCGCCGCCGCCGGCCCGGCCGGGGCCGCCGTGGGTGAGGTGGGGCACCGGGGACCCGTGCCCCGTGGAGGACCGGGCGTCCTCCCGGTTGAGCATCAGCACGCGTCCGTGGTGGGCCGCGATGCCGGTGACGAGTTCGCGGGCCACCGCCGGGTCGTTGGTGCACACGGTGGCGACCAGGGAGCCGGAGCCGAGCGCGGCAAGGTGGACCGCGTGGGCGGGGTTGTCGTAGCCGATCACCGAAGCGACGGGCCCGAACGCCTCCACCGAGTGCAGGGCACCGGCTTCGACGTCGTCCCAGGTGAGGAGCACCGGCGCCATGAACGCTCCACTCTCGGCGGGGCCGACCGTGCCGTCGGCGCGGGTCACGGGCGGCGCCTCGAGCGAGCCAAGGGCCAGCTCGCCGCCGGAGGACATCAGTTCCCGCACCGCGTCCCGCACCCCCTCGAGCTGCTCGAGGGACGCCAGCGCGCCCATGGTGACGCCCTCCGCCCGGGGGTCGCCGAGGGTGACGCGTTCCTCAATGCGGGCGCGGGCGGCGCCGACCACGTCCTGGACGAGGGCCTTGGGCACGATGGTGCGCCGGATGCCCGTGCACTTCTGCCCGGCCTTCACAGTCACCTCGGTGACGAGGGAGCGGATGAAGGCCTCGAATTCCGGCGTGCCCGGCACCGCGTCGGGCCCGAGGATCGCGGCGTTGAGGGAATCCGTCTCGGAACTGAAGCGCACACCGCCGTGCATCACGTTCGAGTGGGAGCGGAGGTGGTTCGCAGTGGAGGCGGACCCGGTGAAGGCGACGAGGTCGCGGTAGTCGAGGTGGTCGAGCAGGTCCCGGGCCGGTCCGGAAATGAGCTGAAGGGATCCCTTGGGCAGGATGTTCGACTGCACGATCAGCTTCACGACGGCCGCCGTGAGGTACCCGGTCGGAGTCGCGGGCTTGACGATGGTGGGAACACCGGCGAGTAAGGCGGGGGCGAGCTTTTCGAGCATGCCCCAGACGGGGAAGTTGAAGGCGTTGATCTGCACCGCGGCGCCGGGGATGCGGGTGTAGATGTGGGTGCCGAGGAAGGAGCCGTCCTTGGAGAGGTTTTCGGCCGGGCCGTCGACGATGACCTGCGAGTTGGGAAGCTCGCGCCGCCCCTTGGAGCCGAAGGTGAACAGGACGCCGATGCCGCCGTCGATGTCGACCATCGAGTCGCCGCGGGTGGCCCCCGTCCGGGCCGACAGCTCATAGAGCGGCTCCCGGTGCCCGTTGAGGAACTGGGCAAGCTCCTTGAGTTTCAGGGCCCGCTCGTGGAAGGTGAGCTTCCCGAGTTCGGCCTGGCCGGTCGAGCGCGCGAACCGCACCGCAGCGCCGACATCGAGGCCTGCGGTGCTGACGACGGCGAGGACCTCGCCGGTGCTTGCGTCGCGGACCCGGGTGGAGTTCCCACTGTCCAGGACCTGCTGGTCCGGAGCCCACCAGGAGTCCTCGATGAAGCTGGGGACAATGTCCGTGCTCACAGCGGTAGCAGTCGTCATCGACTCGCCTTTCAGCTTGATCTCAACGCGTCCGCCGCCCCCGGAGGATAAACTGAACGGACGTTCGGTAATATTTCCCCAGCGTACAGGATCGGCCTTTTTCAGTGCACCCCCAAGGAGCCCCAGTGAGCGAAACTTCAGCACCCGACGCGGCCCGGACCCCGTGGCGCATTGTCCCCGGTGAACTGGACGTCGCCATGGGCGTGGAGATCCTTGAGCAGTCAGTCGAGAAGGTCGTCGCAACAATGCCCGTTGAGGGCAACCGGCAGTCCTTCGGACTGCTTCACGGTGGGGCCTCGCTGGCCGTCGGCGAGGCCGTCGGATCCTGGGCCGCAGTGATCCACGCGAGCACCCTGGGCAAGACCGCCGTCGGGGTCGACGTCTCGGCCACCCACCACCGGTCGGCCCGCTCGGGCCGGGTCACAGTCACGGCCACGCCGATCCACCTCGGGCGGACCCTGACCACCCACGAGGTGCTCATCGAGAACGAGGACGGCCAGCGGCTGTGCACGATGCGGATCACCAACCTGCTGCTGGACAAGCCGATCCCCGGCTGAGGCCGCCTGCCTCTTGGCGATTCGCCGGCGGATCGGTCAACCCGCGGGGTAACCCGACCTTTTGCCTTCCCTTACCGGGTCCGGTGAGTCAGGGTGTCCCTATGCCCACACCTCTCCAGCGCGTCGTCGTCATCGGCGGCGGCATCCTCGGTGTCTCGACAGCGGTCCACCTGCTGCGCGGCGGGGCCGGCGTCACCCTGGTGACCGAGGCCGAACTGGCCAGCGGCGCCTCCGGCCGGTCCCTATCCTGGCTGAACTCCGCCGGCGAGCGCCCGGACCCCTACCATCTGCTTCGGATGGCAGGGATCGACCGCTACCGCACCCTGTTCGCCGCCGACCCCTCCCGGGACTGGCTGCGCTTCGACGGCGCGCTTTACTGGGGCGGGGCCGGCAATGAGGAGGCGACCTCCAGGCGCCACTCCTCTGAAAAGCGGCACGGTTACGACTCGCACTTGATCGCCCCGGTGCAGGTCGGATCCCTCACCCCCCGGGTCAACCCCGCAGCGGTGGCTCCGAAGGCCATCTTCAACCCCGGGGAAGGCTGGGTGTCGCTGCCGCACCTCATCGAGTTCCTCATGGAGGAGTTCAAGGACCTCGGCGGGGACCTCGTCACCCACGCGGGAAAGGCCTCGGTCGTCCTCACCGGCGGCCGGGCAACCGGCGTCGTCACTGGCACGGGAGGGAAGCACGACGGCGACGCTGTCGTCGTCGCATGCGGCCCGCAGACCCCTGAGGTTGTCGCCGCGCTGGGAATCACCATCGAGGACGCCTCGCCCGTGTCGATGCTCGTTGTGACGAAGCCGGTCGAGCACGGCCTGCGCGCCGTCCTGAACACCCCGCGGGCCGCGGTCCGGCCCAACCCGGACAACTCCCTGGCCGCGGACCACGACTGGTACGAGGAGGCCATCACCGAGAATGCCGACGGGACCTATTCCGTTCCGGAATCCGTCGTCCAGGAACTGCTCGACGAG
Organism: Arthrobacter sp. MSA 4-2; assembly: GCF_016405885.1. Classification (GTDB taxonomy): domain Bacteria; phylum Actinomycetota; class Actinomycetes; order Actinomycetales; family Micrococcaceae; genus Arthrobacter_D. Next base: position 100,634 of record NZ_JAEKGC010000003.1, read on the forward strand.
GTGGCCCATCTCATCGAGGGAACCCCCGCCCTCGAGCCGGCCTCCTGGAAGATCGGCCGCAAGCCCATTCCCGGCGACGGGGAGCCCGTCTTCGGGGAGCTTGAGCAGGCGCCGGGATGCTTCGTCGCCTTCACCCACTCAGGTGCAACCCTTGGACTCATCGGCGGCGAGCTGCTCGCCGGGGAGGTCCTGACCGGCGACAAGCATCCGATGCTCGCGTCCTTCCGGCCCGGCAGGTTCCCGCGATGACCGGAGGTGGGGACGGGCGGGCGCCCGCCCCACCGTCTTTGGGGGCGCTGCCGTGCATGTCACACTGCGTAACGTTGGGCATCCCTTCCTTTGGGCTCCGCCCGTGAAGGGTGACGGAAGGGAACCCGTGGGACAGAGGTGATAGTTGAGCCGGAATATTCTCGACCCTCGTGATACTCCTCCGTCGAAACCCTTGCGGCAGGGGGTGGTGCCTCTTGTACAGTCCTTGCGTAGAGGTCCTGACCGGACCCCGGCAATGTCCCCCATCAGTGCCGTACCGGTCAGGACCTCCATTCGTTCCCGGCAGCATCCTCGACCCCTCACGCCGACCGGCGCGCCCCTGGCCCGGCTTCCCGGCTTCCCGGCCTCGAGGCCTGTCCCGGCCCGGAAGGACCGCCCATGCCCGACCGTGACCTCCTTCGACAGTGTGCCGTGGCTGCAGCCGTGGCTGGAGGGATCCTCAGCGGCGCCACCGGGCACTACGGGGACGCCAATGAGAGCACCAGCCGGGTCCTTCCGGCGAACTACGCCTTCTCTATCTGGTTCCCCATTTACGCCGGCGTCCTCGGGTACGCCGGTTACCAGGCGCTTCCCACCGAACGCCGCAATCGGTTGCTCCGCCGGACCGGCGGCCCGGCGGCCGCGGCCGTGGGCCTGTCCGGGCTTTGGGCGAGGACGTCCTCGCCCGCGGTTCAGCTGCCGCTCATCGCCGCGACGACCTCCGCGGCGCTCCTCGGCTATGCGCGGGCCACGCCGGTGGATCAGGCGGAACAGACATCGGCCGCCGCCCGCTGGCTCGTACGGGTCCCGCTCGGGCTGTTCAGCGGCTGGATCACCCTGGCGGCGGGTGCGGCGGTCCCCGAGCTCCTCATCGACCGCGGCGTCCGGGCACCCCGCCCTGGAGCCGATTTCTGGGGAACGGCCCTGCTGGCGTCCCTGGCCGGTGCCGCCGTCGCCGTCACCCGGCGGCTCCCGGTCTCCGCGGCCTATCCCGCGGCCGTGGCATGGGGCCTCGCCGGGACCGCGGTGCGGACCCTGCCCCGCTACCGCGCCCCCGGGATCGCCGCGGCCCTCGGGGCCGGCGCCGTCGCCTTCGCGGGGCTGCGGGCAGCCCGCCGGAACGCGGAGGCGGAGAACGGCTGAGCACCCCTCCCGGCCTTGATAGCGTGGAAGACATGACCGCTCGCCGCCCCTTCGCAGCGCGGCGCCTCCGGCCGGTACGGACGCCGGCGGCCCGCCGAAGGGTTCTGTCGGCCGCATTGCTTATGGCGTTCCTGGCCGCGTCGCTGTCCGCCTGTTCCCCGGCGTCGCCGGCGACGCCCGCACCGCCGGAGCCCCTGTCCTACGTCGCCCTCGGCGATTCCTACGCTTCCGGCCTCGGCGCCGGCTCCTACTCCGGGGAATGCCGGCGCTCGCCGCTCGGCCTGCCCGGGCTGCTCGACGCCGAGGGCACGGTCGACCTCGCGGCAGACGGCACGTGCGCCGGCGCCGTCGCCGCCCCGGGCGCCGCGCCGTCCAGCGTCCCCGGACAGGTCTCCCAGCTCATGGAGGAGGGCTCGCTCGGGCCGCAGACCGATCTTGTCACCGTGTCGGCCGGAGGCAACGACGCCGGGTTCGGCCAGGTAGCGGGAACCTGCGCGGCCGCGCCCCTCGAGTCGTGCCGCCGCCTGGTCGAGGAAACGACGGCGCTCGTTCTGCCCGCCCTGGCCCGGGACCTCGACGCCCTCTACGGACAGCTCCGGAGGGCGGCTCCGGAGGCGGCGGTCGTCGTGACGGGCTACCCCCACCTGTTCTCCCCCGAATTCGGCGCGGCGGACGCCCTGAGCCTTCCGGCGCAGGAGGCCTTCAACGCCGGAACCGACTCACTGAACGCCGTCCTCGAGGAGGCTGCCGCCGCTCACGGCTTCCTGTGGGTCCCGACGACCGAAGGCTTTAGATCGCACGGGCTAGGGGCGCCCGAACCGTGGATCACCGGCGCCGGCGAACCGGACGGCCTCCACCCCAACGCCGAGGGCTACCGCTCCGGGTACCTCCCGGCCGTGCGGGACGGCGCGGACCTGGCCGCCCTGCAGCGGGAGCGGCCCGCGCAGTAGGCCGCCCCGGCGGCCGGGCAGGCTGCCGGCGCGGCTCAGAGGGTCAACCGGGCCCTCAGCGCGGTGAGCTCACTGGGGCAGAGGCCTGCCTCCCGGAGGTACGACCCGGCGTCGAGCGTCGAGAGCAGTTCCAGAAGGTGCGTCCGTGCCTGGTGCAGCCAGGTCGACAGTTCCTCGGCGCTCCGGGGATTCTCCCGCGGTGCCGACTGGGTCCGGTAGCGCTCGTTCATGGTCCGCACGGCCACCTCGTAGTCATCGGCGATGTCCCCGGCCGGCACCCCGCATGCGGCGAGCAGCAGGGAGGTCACCATGCCGGTGCGGTCGCGCCCGGCCGCGCAGTGGACGATCACGCCCCCGGCCGGCGCTGCGACGACGGCCCGGGCCACCGCGGCGAATTTCCCGGGCCACCGCTCCAGGTTGTCCCGGTAGTGAAGCGGAGTGTTCAGGTAGGGCCCGCCGGCCACGCCGCCGAGGTCGCGCGCGTTCACGGCGCCCTCCCACCCGACGTCCCTGCGCGGCTCGCCTCCCGGCGGGGTCATGCCCGGGGAATCCCCGGAGGGCGCCGCGGGGTCAGTCGTTCCACTCGAAGAAACCACGGCCCGACTTCCGGCCAAGCTCCCCCCGGGCCACCTTGTCCCGCAGGATCTGCGGCGGGGAGAACCGCTCGCCCAGCGTGGATTCGAGGTATTCGGCGATGCCGAGCCGCACGTCGAGGCCCACGATGTCGGTGGTCCGCAGCGGGCCCACCGGGTGTTTGTAGCCGAGGACCATGGCAGTGTCGATGTCCTCCGGGGAGGCGACCCCCTCCTCCACCATGCGCATCGCCTCAAGGGCAAGAGCCACCCCGAGCCGGGAACTGGCGAACCCGGGGGCGTCACGCACCACCACCGGGGTCTTCCCCAGGGCCTCGACCCATCCGCGTGCCGCCGCGGCGGTCGCCTCGGAGGTGTCGGGGCCGAGCACCACCTCGATCAGCGTGGAGGCCGGCACCGGGTTGAAGAAGTGAAGGCCGCAGAACTCCGAGGGCCGCTTCAGCACCCGGGCCAGGCCGGCGACCGAGAGCGAGGAGGTGTTCGTCGCGAGCCAGGCGCCGTCGGCGAGGTGCTCCTCCACGGCGGCGAGGGCCGCCTCCTTCAGGCCGGAGTCCTCCGGAACGGCCTCGACCACGAGGGAGCAGCCGGCGAACGCGGCATAGTCGGTGGAGATGCGGACCCGGTCGAGCAGCGTCCGCAGCGGCTCCGTCGTCGATCCGCGCTCCACGCTCTTGTGCAGGGCGCCGGACACCCGCCCGTGGGCGGCGAGCGCGGCCGGATCGTCACGCTCCACGACGACGACGTCGGCCCCGGCAACGACAAACGCGTGGGCGATACCGGCGCCCATCCGTCCTCCGCCGAGCACCCCGACCCGGGCCGGGACGCTCATCGTTCGCCGCCCTCGGCGGCCGTGGGAGCCGGCTGGGAACCGTTCCTGCGGTCAAGGAAGCGCTGCATCCGCTCGAACTTCGCCTCGGACTCGAACAGGATGCCCTGGGCGAGCTGGTCGATCAGCGGGTGCGCCTCCGCCGGTGCCGAAAAGACGCTCTTGGTGAGCCGGACGGCGAGCGGGTCCTGCCGGGCGATGCGGTCGGCGAGCGCGTGCGCACCCTCAAGCAGCACGTCGGGTTCGTGGATCTCGGTGATGAGGCGTGCGGCGAGCGCCTCGGAGGCGTCCAGGACGCGCCCGGCCAGCAGGATCTCCTTGGCAAGGGGCTCCCCGACGAGCTCCCGAAGGCGCCAGCTCGCCCCGGCCGCCGCGAGGATCCCCAACCCGGTCTCAGGATTGCCGATCTTCAGGGCGGGGGTGCCGATGCGGAAGTCGGCGGCATAGGCCAGCTCGGCGCCGCCGCCGAGGGCGTACCCGTCGAGGGCGGCAATCACCGGCATTGGCAGGCGGGCGATCCGGGTGAACAGCGTGGAGTTGATGCCGGCGAGGGCGTCGTCGCGGCGGCGCTCCCGAAGTTCGCCGATGTCGGCTCCCGAGGCGAAGACGCCCCCGGTCCCGGTCAGGATCAGCACCCGTGGGTGCGCCTCAAGGCCCGAGCACAGCTGGTGCAGCTCCTCGACCATGCGGCGGTCGATCGCGTTGCGTACGGCGGGCCGGTTGAGCCGCACGAGCAGCCGGTCGGGGCCTTCCTCGACAATCAGCGCTTCGAAGGACTCCATCAGACGGCCTCAATGAGCATCGCGGTGCCCTGGCCCACGCCGACGCACATGGTGGCAAGGCCGAGCCGCCGCTCCCCCGGGCCGAGCTCGCGCTCCATCCGGCCCATCAGGGTGATGGCGATCCGCGCCCCGGAGGACCCCAGCGGGTGTCCCAGGGCGATCGCCCCGCCGTCGCGGTTGACGATGTCCTCGTCGAGCCTGAGCCGGCGGATGCAGGCGAGTGCCTGCGTGGCGAAGGCCTCGTTCAGCTCGACGGCGCCGAGGTCGCCGATGGAGAGGCCGGTGCGTTCGAGGACCTTCCGGGTGGCCGGGACCGGGCCGATGCCCATGATGTGCGGAGGCACCCCGGCCGAGGCACCGTCGAGGATCCGGGCCCGCGGAGTGAGGGAGAATCTCTCAAGCGCGGCCTCGGAGGCGACGATCACCGCGGAGGCGCCGTCGTTGAGGGCACTTGAGTTGCCGGCGGTGACCACTCCGCCCTTCTTGACCACCGGGCGGAGCCCGGCGAGGGCTTCAAGGCTGGTGTCGGCCCGGGGGCCCTCGTCGGCGTCGAAGTTGTAGGACCGCTTGCCCTCATTGACCTGGACCGAGACCAGCTCCGCGTCGAACCGTCCGGCCTCCGTGGCCGCCACCGCACGCTGGTGGGAGCGCAGTGCGAACGCGTCGGCGTCATCGCGGGTGATCCCGTCAAGCTCGGCCAGCTCCTCGGCCGTTTCCGGCATGGAGTAGGTCACCTTGTCCATGGCGGCGAACTCCGGGTTGGTGAACCGCCACCCGATGGAGGTGTCGAACACGGCCCCCGGTCGAGCGTAGGCCTTGGCCGGCTTCTCCATCACCCAGGGCGCACGGCTCATTGACTCGACCCCGCCGGCGACGACGACGTCGGCCGCCCCCGACTTGATCATCTGGGAGGCCTGGATGATTGCCGAAAGCCCGGAGGCGCAGAGCCGGTTCACCGTGATGCCGGGCGTGGTGTCCGGGAAGCCGGCAAGGAGCGCGGCCATCCGGGCGACATTGCGGTTCTCTTCGCCGGCGCCGTTGGCGTTTCCGAGGATCACTTCGTCGATGCCGCCGGGGTCCATGCCCGTCCGCCCCACCACCTCGCGGAGGACCAGGGCCGCCAGGTCGTCCGGCCGGACCGGGGAAAGCGCTCCGCCGTACCGGCCGACCGGAGTGCGCACTCCGCCCACGAGAAATGCTTCGGTCATGACTGCCTCCATGTCGCAGGGCCGGGTGGCCGGTGCACGGGTGGGCGGATCCGGAATTACCGACCGCTCGTTCTGTAAAGCTGTATCAAGAATTGCACGGGGGTTTTCCCCGGTCAACCGACGCGGCCCACCCCGGTGCCGGTGGCGGCGCGCTGGGCGCCGCCGGAGCACTGCCGAGCAGGAATCGCCACTCCTGCCGCCGCCCGTCTTTTCCTTGTGCGCCCGGCTCCGGGCTCAATGCCCTCCTGTAGGGGGCGCCTCCGCCGCCCGGTCAGCGCCTGCTGGCAAGGAGGAAAGCCTGGGCCGTCTTCTCGCCCTCGTGCGGCTCCCTCAGGGTTGAGGAAACCAACGCGAACCCGTGCCGGGAAAGCAGCCCGGTGAGGACCGTCGGGTCGAGACGGTAGGCGTCGAGGCTGACCCGGCTGCCGTAGGCCTTGGTGATCCGCCGCTTCTCGTTCCCGGTCTGGAAGGCGAGGAGCAGAGGGCCGTTCGGCACGAGGACGCGGGCGAATTCGGCAAGGACCGCCTCCAGCCTCGGCGGCGGGATGTGGATGAGCGAATACCAGGCCAGGACTCCTGCCGCGGATCGGTCGGCCAGGTCCAACCGTTCCATGGACCCCACCTCGAACGCGAGTGACGGGTGGTCCCTGCGCGCCGCGGCGATCATGCCCGGCGACAGGTCGATCCCCCGCACCGGGGCGTCCAGCGAGGCAAGATGGGCGGTGATCCGGCCCGGTCCGCACCCGACGTCGACCAGCGGTCCGGCGTCGTTGGACCGGGCCAGTTCCGCGAACGCGCCCAGCAGTGCGCGCTCGAGGGGAAGCCCGTCGAGCTCGAAGCGCAGGAGGTCGGCATACCGGTCCGCCACGACATCGTAGGCGGCGCGGGTGGCGAGGACATCGGGTTCCATGGACCGAGGCTAGCCGGTGGAGCCTTGGACGCCGTAGCGCAGGAACACGACCCCGTTGCGGAACCGGCGTTCGTCGAGCAACTCGAGGTCCAGGCGCACCCCGCCGGGCAGGAACCGCGTGCCGCCGCCCACGACGACCGGGGAGATGAATTGGTGGATCTCGTCAACGAGCCCTTCGCTGATCGCTTCGGCTGCGAGGCCCGGTCCGCCCACGGCCAGGTCCCGGGACGCCCCGGCCTTGAGGCGCCTCACGGACGCCGCGTCGAAGGTGTGCTCCAGCCGGGTCCGGGCGGTGGCCACGGCCGGCAGCGTCCTCGAGTAGACGATCTTGTCGGTGCCCCGCCAGATGTCAGCGAAGTCGGCGATGGCGGCCGGGTGGCCGGCCGTCTCAAGGGTTTCCCAGGCGAGCATCACCTCATAGAGCCGCCGACCGTACAGGTGCGTGCCGACGGCCCGCTGGAGGTCGTTGATGAACGCGTGCACCTCCTCGTCGGGGACGCTCCAGTCGAAGGAACCCGCCTCGTCGGCGACGTACCCGTCCAAGGAGGTGATGCCCGTAAAAACCAGACGCGCCATGATCCCTCCGAGGTTGGACACCGGATGCAGCCATCCAGGACTCTACGGGCTCCTGCCGGCCCTGGCGAGGGCGCCGCTGCCATCGGCGGGGGAACCCGGCGCGGCTGCGATGACGAGATGGAAAACCGGCCTCTGCGGTCGGCGCCGGCCGCAGGAATTCCGGATGAAATACGAAATTCTCGCACTAACTGACGACCCCTTCCGGATGGAATTGCCCGGCCGCTTTCCCAAAGCTGGTGCCTTAATGCAAAAATGACTGATCGCCGGCCACCGGCTTATCCGCACAATCAGGGGGAACAATGTCTCAGCACCAGTCCGAGCAGAATTTCGCAGTCACCAATCCCGCCCAGCCCAACGAGGGTGAGAAAGCCGCAAGGACGTCGCTGATCCTCGGGATCATCGGCCTCTTCGTCCTCGGTATCGTCCTCGGCCCGCTGGCCATCATGCAGGCGAAGAAGGCGGAGCGCCTGGGCTCCAAGGCCACGGCGGGCATGGTGCTCGGCTGGATCGCCGCGGTCCTGTCGGTAATCTGGATCATTTTCTATTCCACCAGAATGATGTAATTCGCGCCGCACCGGCCGGAAATGCCCGTCAACCCCTATGGGGGCGGCGGGCATTTTCTTTACCTCCGGTGCCTCCTCCGTGCGGTGCCGCCAGCTATCCGCGGAGCGCATCAATTCAGGGCAAATGCGCGAGGTCCGCCGGCGATTGAGGACGCAGGCTGTCCGCGGTTTCCTTCCGCCGGCCCCGGAGCCGGCGTTACCGTGTCGGCATGGAACACAATATTCAGATTTCAATCGACTGCGCGGACCCCCATACCCAGGCGGACTGGTGGGCCGAAACCCTGGGCTGGATCGTCGAACCGGTCGACGAAGGCTTCATCGACAAGATGCTGGCGGCCGGATATGCGAAGGAGTCCGACGTCACGTCCCACAACGGGGCCCGCGTGTGGACCGGCGGGGCGGCGGTCTGCAGGGCCGGTGAACTGGAGCGCAAAGACCGGATGCGCCTGGTCTTCCAACCCGTACCCGAGCCGAAAAGCGTCAAGAACCGGGTGCACCTCGACATCCACCTGTCCGGTACGGATAAGGACTATGCGCGCGAGGCCCTGGTGGCCCGCGGCGCCCGGTTCCTCTACGAGGCAAGCCAGGGGCCCCTCGTCTGGTACACCATGACCGATCCGGAGGGCAACGAGTTCTGCATCTCCTGAGCCGCCGCGGCATGCCCGGCCGGTTGCGCGCCGTTAGACTCGGTTGGTGACATCCGATCTTCCCGTCCAGGTCTCCGATACCTTCGACCCGCAGCAGTGGCGCGCCGTGTCGGGGTTCGACGATCTGACCGACCTGACCTACCACCGCCAGGTCCAGCGGACCGCCGACGGCAGCGTGCTCAGGGATCTGCCCGCCGTGCGCATCGCCTTCAACCGCCCCGAGGTCCGCAACGCCTTCCGCCCCGGGACCGTCGACGAGTTGTACCGCGCCCTCGACCACGCCCGCATGAGCCCTGACGTCGCCACGGTGCTGCTCACCGGCAACGGTCCCTCCCCCAAGGACGGCGGCCACTCGTTCTGCTCCGGCGGCGACCAGCGCATCCGCGGCCGTGACGGGTACCGGTACGCGGAAGGCGAAACGAAGGAGAGCATCGATCCGGCACGTGCCGGCCGGCTCCACATCCTCGAGGTGCAGCGGCTCATCCGCACCATGCCCAAGGTCGTCATCGCCGTCGTCAACGGCTGGGCGGCCGGCGGCGGCCACAGCCTGCACGTGGTGGCGGACCTGACCCTCGCCTCCCGCGAGCACGCCCGCTTCAAGCAGACCGACGCCACCGTGGGCAGCTTCGACGCCGGCTACGGTTCGGCCCTGCTCGCCCGCCAGATCGGGCAGAAGAAGGCCCGCGAGATTTTCTTCCTGGCCCGGGAGTATTCGGCCGAGGACATGGTGGCCATGGGGGCGGTCAATGAAGCCGTCGACCACGCCGACCTGGAGCGCACGGCATTGGAGTACGCAGCCGACATCGCCCGGCAGAGCCCCCAGGCCATCCGGATGCTGAAGTTCGCCTTCAACCTCGCCGATGACGGCCTGGCCGGCCAGCAGGTCTTCGCCGGCGAGGCCACCAGGCTTGCCTATATGACCGACGAGGCGGTGGAGGGCAAGGAGGCCTTCCTCGCCAAGCGCGACCCGGACTGGTCCGCCTTTCCCTACTACTTCTAGGACGCGCATGGAACTCCTTCCGATCTATACCCCTCCCGCGTTCGACCCGAAGGCACTGCTGAAGCCCCTGGCGGCCTCCCTTGCGGGCGAGGGACCGGCCGTCGCACCGCATGCCGCCCTCGGCCAGCAGTTCACGGGCGAGCTGCCCAACGACGAGATCGCCGCCGTGCTCAGCACCTCCGGTTCCACCGGGGCGCCGAAGAAGACCATGCTCAGCGTCGATGCGCTCGCCGCGTCCTCAATGGCGACGGCGATCGCGCTGGGCGCCGAGGGCCAGTGGCTGCTGACCCTGCCCGTGCATCACGTCGCGGGCTTCCAGGTGCTCGTCCGGTCCCTGTACGCCGGGACGGAGCCCTGGGCGATGGACCCCGCCACGGCCTTCACGGCGGACGCGTTCACCTCCGCAGCGGGCGAACTGACCGACCGCGTGCGGTTCACCTCCCTCGTGCCGACCCAGCTTCACCGGCTCCTCCAGGACCCCACACCGCAGACCCTGAAGGCGCTCAAGCGGTTCAACGCGATCCTGCTGGGCGGCGCCCCGCTCGGATCGGGCCTGCGCAGCGAGGCCCGCCGGCACGGCCTGAACATTGTGGAGACGTACGGGATGAGCGAGACCTCGGGCGGATGCGTCTACGACGGGCGGTCCCTTGACGGCGTGGAGGTCCGCGAGGACGGCGGCCGGCTGTGGATCAGCGGCCCGGTACTGGCCGAGGGCTACCTGGGCGACCCGGAGCTGACCGGTGAACGGTTCGTCTTCAACTCGGGCCGGCGCTGGTTCCGGACTGACGACGCCGGAGCGCTCACCGCCGACGGCACCGTCGAGGTGCACGGGCGCCTCGACGACGTCATTGTGACCGGCGGCCTCAAGGTCTCCGCGGCCGTCGTCGCAGAGGTGATCGAAGGAATCTCCGGGGTGAACCAGGCCCTGGTCCTGGGCATCACGAGTTCCGAGTGGGGCACCTCGGTGGCCGCCGCGGTGGTTGGCACCGTGGAGGCCGAGGTGGTGCGCCGACACGTCGCCGAGGAACTCGGAGCCCACGCCGCCCCCAAGACCGTCCTGGCCCTCGAGGCGATGCCGCTGCTGCCGGGGGGCAAGCCGGACCGGCAGTCCGTCCGGGCGCTGCTCGAACAGCGGGACTCCTAGCGCCGGACACCGCGCCAACCGTTTCGGGCCACCGGCCCGCCAGCACAACCAGTGAAGGAACACACCGTGGCGACTGCCGCTCAGTGGCTTGAAGGAGCCCGCCCCCGCACCCTGCCCATGGCCCTGGCGCCGGTGATCGCCGGCAGTGCCGCCGCGTTCGGGCTCGGCGCGTTCCGACCGCTCAACGCGGTACTCGCCGCGGTCGTGGCCGTGCTGCTGCAGGTGGGCGTCAACTACGCCAACGACTATTCCGATGGGATCCGGGGCACCGACGACGTCCGGGTAGGCCCGCTGCGGCTCACCGGCTCCGGCGCCGCCCGGGCCCGAGACGTCAAGCACGCGGCGTTCGCCTGCTTCGCGCTCGCCATGGTGGCGGGCGCTGCGCTGATCGTCCTCTCGCAGGCCTGGTTCCTCCTGCTGGTGGGCGTCGGCTGCATCGCGGCGGCCTGGGGCTACACCGGAGGCAAGAACCCCTACGGGTACCTGGGCCTCGGCGACGTCTTCGTCTTCGTCTTCTTCGGCCTCGTCGCAACCCTCGGCACCACCTACACGCAGGCCGGTCAGCTGAGCGCACCGGCCTGGGTGGGGGCCATCAGCACCGGCCTGATCGCCATGGCGCTGCTGATGGCGAACAATGTCCGCGACATCCCGACCGACCGTGAGGCCGGCAAGCTCACCCTGGCGGTGCGCCTGGGCGACAGCACGGCCCGGGTCAGCTACGTGATGATGCTGGCCGCGGCCGTCCTGCTGCCGCTGTTCCTCATCGACAACCACCCGTGGGTGCTGCTGGTGCTCCTGCTGGTTCCGGCCGGCCTGATGCCCAGCTGGCTGATGCTCAAGGGCAAGAAACGGCGCAGCCTCATCCCGGTGCTCAAGCAGACAAGCCTGATCAACCTCGGCTTCAGCCTGCTGTTCGGCCTCGGCATCGTGCTCACCGAGGTCCTCGCCTAGGAGCGCGGAGACCCCCGGTCAGAGGTCGCGCGGCCTGCGGTCGGCGTTCACCGGGGCGTTGGGGTCGATGGAGTCCTCCGCGGCGGCGTCGTCCTTCTCCATGAAGTTGCTCGCCCGCGGGGCGCCGTCCTTGAACCGCCGCTGCAGGGAGGCACCAGCGGCGTCGCGCAGCGGGCGGAAGAACAGGTAGGTTACGCACCAGGCGAGGATGGCGGCAACGACGGCGGAGAGCACCGCACCGAGCCCGAGAACCACGCAGATCACGAAGAAGACGACGACGAGGAGCAGGCGCAGAGCGGTGAATTTGAGGAAGGGCACCCTCCAAGTTTACTCGCCTACAATTGGGGTATGCCCCGCCTGTTGCTGTTCCTGGTGCTCCTTGGAGTCGCCGTCATCGTCTACGCGCTGATCGAATGCGCCATGACCCGGTCAAACGAGGTACGCAGTATCTCGAAACCCGCCTGGCTGATCACGATCCTGGTGGTGCCCCTCATCGGAGCCGGCCTGTGGTTCCTGTTCGGCAGGCCGCGGCGGACGCGCGGCACCCGTCCTCCCCGCCCGGCCCCGCGCCAGCCGACCGCACCCGATGACGATCCCCAGTTCCTGCAGAATCTTGAGACTCGACGCCGGCAGCAGGCCCGCGAGCAGGAACTGAAGCGCAAGGAGGAGGAGCTCAAGGCCCGCGAAGCCCAATCGAAGGGCGGCGCGAAGGGGGGCGTGAAGGGCGGCGGAACCACCGCTCCCGCAGCGGGAACCCCTGCGGGTGGTGCCCCCGCCGGCGGCACCCCCGCCAACGGTACGGGTCCCGCTCCGGCCACCGATCCCGACGACGACGCCGACGAGGCGGGCAGCACGGGCGCGCACCGGCCCAACAACCCGTAGCCCACCTCCCTCCCGGCCCGCACCTCCGGCCACCAGCCCTCCGCCCGCCGCAGAGAAAAAGCCGCACCCGCCCCCTCGTGGTCAACGAGCGGGCGGGTGCGGCTTTCTGCTGCGCTACCGCCTGGGCCTTTCCGCGGCCTAGACGCCGGAGTAGCTGTGAAGCCCCGAGAAATAGATGTTCACGATGGTGAAGTTGAAGACGATGCACAGGTACCCGACGATCGAGAGCCAGGCCGCCCGGGTTCCGGTCCATCCCTTGGTGGCGCGGGCGTGCAGGTAGCCGGCGTACACGGTCCAGATCACGAAGGTCCAGACCTCCTTGGTGTCCCAGCCCCAGTACCGGCCCCACGCCTCCTCGGCCCAGATGGCCCCGGCAATCAGGGTGAAGGTCCAGCCGACGAAGGCGATGGCGTTGAGGCGGTAGGAGAGGTTCTCCAGGCTGAGGGCCGGCGGCACGAGCCGCATGAAACCGGCCTTGTCGGGCCCGCCGGCCGCGATGCGGGCTTCGCGGGAGGACTGGATCAGCTGCAGCACCGACATGGCGAAGGTGAGGGTGAACAGGGCCGAGGAGGCCACGGCGATGGAGACGTGCACGATGAGCCAGTAGCTCTGCAGCGCGGGGATCAGGTTGGCGACCGGGGTGGCGAAGCCGACCGTCGCCGCGCACAGCATGATCACGACGAGCCCGATGACGAAGGAGCCGACGAACCGCAGGTCCTTGCGGGTCAGGGTGATCAGGAAGATCAGGGAGACGACGAGCGCACCGGTGGTGCAGAACTCGTACATGTTGCCCCAGGGCACCCGGTCCGCGGCGATGCCGCGGGTGAGGACCGCGGCACCGTGGATGACGGTGGCGACCACGGTCAGGGCCACCGCGATCCGGGCCGAGGACCGGCGGGGGCCGGCGCTGTAATCCATCGAGGTGTCGGCCATGGCCGGGCCGGCAGGAACGGGCGCGGAGGCGCCGCCGCGGGCACCGGCGAGGACCTTTGCCTGTGCCGGGGCCTGCGCCTGGCCGGCGGCCAGGCGGGCCTCGACGGCACCGATGGTGCGGCTCGACTTCACCAGGTCGAGCACGAAGAAGATCAGCGCCACCACGTAGGCGATGGAGGCCAGGAGCATGAAGAGCTCGCTGGTGGCGCCCAGTTCGGTATTAACGCTTTTCATTCGATGTCCTTACCGTTGTCGCCGTCGGTCCCGGCGCCCGTTCCGGCGGCGGGAGCCCCGGCGGGCTGCAATTGATTTTCCCCTGCTTTGTCCGGGTGCGCCAGCCAGTGGCTGGTCAGCAGCTTCTCCACCGCGGCACCCTCGGCAGGGAGCCTCGGATCCTCGCCGCGGGCCAGCAGCCCGTACTCAACGAGGACCCGCCCGTCCGGGTGCTCCCCAGTCCGCACCCAGGCCCGCCGCCGGCCGATGAACAGCGAGGCGCTCAGGCCCGCGAGGGCGAGGACCGAAAAGACCAGCGCCCCGAGCTGAGCCGGGTCGTGGTGGATGTCCACGGCGATGTAGCGCTTCAGCCCGTCGAAGGTGATGGACCCTTTCCCTTCCGGCAGGTCGTAGGTCTCGCCGAGGCCCAGCACGATGCCCCCGTTGTCGCTGTTGCGGCTGTTCAGTTCCGTCAGGTTGTCGGTGTCGAGGACGTAGACGTTCTTCGGTTCCCCGCCGTCGAGGCCGAGGTCCCCGGCGTAGGAGTTGAGGTTGAGCTGGGGGTTGAACGGGTCGGGGTCGCGGGAGAAGGAAACACCCTTTTCATCGACGAAGGCGGTCGGGAGGAAGAATCCGACGAAACCGAGCTGTTCAGGCCGGGCATCCGGGGCCTTGATCACTGCCAGTGAGGTGTAGAGCCCGTCGGAGGGGATGGTGACCACCGGTCCCTGCACGGCAATATTCCCCTCGCCGTCGCGGACGGTGATCACGGGGGCATAGCCGTTGCCGACCAGGTACACGCTCGTGCCGCCGATGTCCACGGGGGCATTGACCTTGAGGGTCTGCTTCTTGGGCTCGGCGTCGGGCCCGGCCTGGGTGGTCAGGCTCGCGGTGAAGTCAAGGGGCTGGCCGTAGTGGCTCTCCAGGGCCCGGTCGAACTGCACGTCGAAGGCATCGAGGCGGATGGAGTAGGGCTCGAGCTGGTCGTCGGAGAAATTCGTGCCGGGGGTGAAGGCGTCGTAGCCGACCAGGGTGTTCACGAAGGTATCACCCTCGACGATCACCTTCTGGCCGTTGTAGCCGAACAGGCCTCCCACGGCGACGCTGACCAGCACCCCGATCAGGGAGCTGTGGAAGACGAGGTTGCCGAGTTCCTTGCTGAAGCCGCGCTCGGCCGCCACCGACGGTCGATCGCCGTCCGCGTCGCGCACGTCGACGCGGTAGCCGCGCTTCTTCAGCAGCGCGGCGGCATCGGCCACTGCGGAGGCCGGGGTGATGGCGGCGCCGGACGCCTGCGCGGCAGGGATCTCCAGGGTGCCGTAGACCGGCATGCGCGAGAGCCGGCGCGGGGTGGCCGGCGGCTTGGCCCGGACGGCCTTGGCGTGGGCGATCGCGCGCGGGGTCACGCAGCCGATCAGGGAGATGAACAGCAGCAGGTAGATGGAGGAGAACCACACCGAGGAGTACACGTCGAACAGCTGGAACCAGTCGAGGATCGGGCCGCTGTCCGGGTGGTCCTGGAGGTAGGTGGTGACGACGGCCGGATTCGCAGACCGCTGGGGGAAGAGCGATCCGGGAACGGCGGCCACGGCAAGGAGCAGCAGCAGGAACAACGCGATGCGCATACTCGTGAGCTGCTTCCATGCCCACCGCAGGGTTCCGGTGAATCCGAGCGCGGGCAGGGCGGCGTCGGGCTGGGTGCCCTCGGTTCGTGCCGTGTCCTTGTTCAACATGACCTGCTTCTCGTGGGGATCGCTTTTCTGCGTCGTGCTGCGGACGGATTAGATGGGAAGGACCACATTGCTGACCAGCAGGTCCTGGATGCTGGTAATCCAGCTGTTCCAGATACCGGTGACCATCAACCCTCCCACAAGGATGAGCAGGCCCCCGCCGGAGCGCTGCAGGATCAGCCGGTTGCGCCGGAAGAACCGCAGCGCGCCCATTCCCCGCCGGATGCCCAGGGCGATGAAGAGGAAGGGCAGGCCGAGGCCCAGGCAGTACACGAAGGTGAGGACGGCGCCCCGGAGCGCGCTCGCATCGTCACCGGAGATGGCGAGGAGCTGGACCGCGCCGAGGGTTGGGCCGATGCATGGGGCCCAACCCAGTCCGAAGGTCATCCCCAGCAGGGGCGCACCCCACAGGCCTGCGGGTACGCGGGCATGGAGCCGGCTTTCCCGCTGGAACAAGGCGAAGCCGCCGAGGAAGACGATCCCGAGCAGGATCACCACAATGCCCAGCAGCTGGATCAGCCAGTCCTGGGAGACCCGCAGCCAGGCCCCGAGCTGGCCGAACAGCGTGCCGTAGGCCATGAAGACCGCGGAGAAGCCGAGGACGAACAGGGCGATGCCGGCGAACATGCGGCCGCGTTTCTGCTGCTCGAGGTCCACTCCGGTCAGGCCGGTGACGTAGCCAAGGTAGCCCGGCACGAGGGGCAGCACGCAGGGCGAGGCGAAGGAGACGAGCCCTGCCAGCAGGGCGACCGGGAGGGCGAGGAGCATCGACCCGCTCAGCACGGCGTCGGCAAAGGCGTTGCCGGCGGCCAGGGCGGGCCCCGCGGTTGCGGCCAGTGCCGGGGTCATGATGCCTTACTCCCCGAGCGCATCGCGGACGAGGGCCTTGAGCGTGCTCTTTTCGGCCAGTCCCAGGATCCGCGCCGACACCCGGCCCTCCTTGTCCAGGACGAGGGTGGTGGGCACCGCCTGCGGGGGGACGTAGCTCGTCATCGCCAGCAGGACGCCGCCGTCCTTGTCGTTGAAGCTCGGATAGGGAATCTCGAAGTTCCGCTCGAAGGCCTCCGCGGTCGCCCGCTCGTCGCGGATGTTGACTCCATAGAACTGCGCTCCCTGCGGCCCGAATTCGTCCGAGAGGGCCACAAGGTCAGGGGCCTCCTTGCGGCACGGGGCGCAGGCGGCGTACCAGAAGTTGAGCACGGTCACCTTCCCCGCCCAATCGGAGCTTGCCACCTGAGTGCCGTCGAAAAGCGTCCCGGAGAGGTTCACGGGCTTCCCCCGGTCGGAGGCTGCGTACTCGGTGACCGAGCCGTCCCCGGCGATGTAGTTCTTGTTGTCCCCGGCGGCGGCCTGCTGGGCCAGCGGATCATCCGCCGCGCAGCCGGCGAGGCCAAGCGAAATGGAGACGCCGAGGACCGCGGCGGCGCGGAACGCGGACCACGGGCGGCGGGCCAGGGCGGGGATCAGAGGCTTCACGGCTTCTTTCAGATATTTCTACAGCGTGTAGTAATTCTACTATGCTCCCGGAATGTTCGCCGCTCCGGGCAGCAGATCGGCGCAGGGCTCTTCGTACCGGACGCGGGTGATGTCGCTGCCGGAGAAGTCGAGCGAGGTGACCGAGGTCAGGGTGCATTCGCGCTGCCGGGGGTCATGCCAGAGGCGGCGGTGCTCGGCCGCCAGCCGCGTCACCCAGATGGGCAGCTGATGGCTGACCAGAACCGCCTCCACTGGACCATCCGCCCCGTCACCCAGTTCCAGGGCGCGGGTACGGGCGAACTGCACGGCGGCCATGACGCGCTCGACCTGGCGGGAGTACGGCTCCCCCCAGGAGGGGCGGAAGGGGTTGGCCAGCAGGGGCCAGTACCGGGGATTCCGCAGCCTGCTCTTCACCCGCGACATCCCCTCGAACCGGTTTTCGGCCTCGAGGATGCGCTCCTCGGTGTGCACGGGCAGGCCCAGGGCCGTCCCAAGCGGCTGTGCCGTCTCCTGGGCCCGGACCAGCGGGGAGGCCGCAAGGTAGACGATGTTCGCTCCATCGCTGCGCCGCTTCTCGAAGTGGGCGGCCATCTGGTCCGCCATCCGGCGTCCCAGTTCGGACAGGTGGAACTCGGGGAGGCGTCCGTAGAGGACGCCCTCGGGGTTGTGGACCTCACCGTGGCGCACCAGGTGGACGGTTGCAAGGGGCATCTGCCTAGTTTCTCAGAGTTCCGCCACCGGACTAAATCCTGAAAGCCCGTCCCGGCACCACAGCGTCCGAAATCTCGGAGGGATCTCAGGGGCCGAACCGGGACCCCGAGGAATAAAACATGCAAAAACATGTTTACATAGTGACAAGCCTTCCGCTTCCATAAAGGAGAAACATCCATGAGCATTCCCACAGGCCTCACCACCGGCACCTGGTCCTTCGACCCCTCCCACAGCGAGATCGGCTTCACCGTCCGCCACGCGGGCATCAGCAAGGTCCGCGGCAGCTTCGCAGACGTCGACGCCACCATGGTCGTCGGTTCCTCGCTCGAGGACTCAAAGGTCACCGCCACCATCAAGACCGTCTCCTTCCAGTCCGGTGACGAAAACCGCGACGCCCACGTGCGCAGCGCCGACTTCTTCGACGCCGAGGTTTTCCCGGAGATGACCTTCACCTCCACCTCCGTCGAGACCAAGGGTGAAACCTACAAGATCGCCGGGGATCTCACGATCCGCGGCATCACCCAGCCTGTGGTCCTTGACGCCGAGTTCAACGGCGTCGCTGTCGATCCCTTCGGCGCCACACGCGCCGGCATCTCGGGCCAGACCACGATCTCCCGCAAGGACTTCGGCCTGACCTGGAACGCCGCCCTCGAAGCCGGCGGCGTGCTTGTCGGCGACAAGGTCACCATCTCGGTTGACGCCGCCTTCGTGGCACCTTCGGCCAACTGATCCACTCCGACCGGGGCCATCCACCCGGTTGACACTGCGCCGCCGGCGGGCCTTCGGGAACGCCGGCGGCGCACTGCGTTCGGCCCCGCCGGCGCCGCGGCCGGAACGGCGGTACCGAAGCGCCGGGCGCGCCGGATCAAACCCTCGACTCCGCCGGCCGGCGCGGTAGGGTGAACCCAAGATCCGGCGGGCCGCGAAACGGCAGGTGCCGGCTCGTCCTACCCTGCACGCCTGACGAACGGATGCGGCAATGAGCACACCTGACGAGAACCCCAACTCCAACCCGCAGAACCCGGACGCGCCACGGTACGGCCAGAACGAGGGCCAGCCGCGGTACGGGCAGAACCCGACGCCGTCCCCGGGGCAGAACCCCTCGCCTGCATACGGGCAGAACCCCCCGCCCGCTTACGGGCAGAACGCTCCGCAGTCCTACGGTCAGAATTCCCCGGCCTCCCCCGGGCAGCAGGGTTATGGGCAGCAGCCGTACGGCTACCAGTCGGCCCAGCCCTCCGGCTACGCGTATCCGGGCTCGGCCTCGATGCCCGCCACCGCCAAGGGGCCCGCACCCCAGCGGGTCGTCCTGGCTTTCTGGCTCATCATCGCGGCGGCCGCCCTCGGGCTCATCAGCACGATCATCAGCTCGCTCGATCCCCTGGCCAGCCTGACCCCGGAACAGCTTGAGCAGTTCGAAGGCTCGGGGGTCTCCCCCGAGTCCGTCAGCGGGATCGCCACGACCGTCGGAGTCGTCGTCGGGCTCCTGTTCGCCGCCCTCTATGTCCTGCTCGCGTTCATGATCCGCAAGGGAAAGAACTGGGCGCGAATCACGCTGACCGTCCTGGCCGCCCTGTCCGTCCTCGGGTTCCTCTTCGGCCTCACAGGCGGCGCCCCGGTCGGTCTCCTGTCGACCCTCGTGGTGATCCTCGTCGTCGCCGGAGTCGTCCTGTGCTACCTGAAGCCCGCGGGCGAGTACTTCAAGCCCGCCGCTCCGCGCTACTGAAAGCCGCTGCCTACTGCGCCGAGCGGGCGTCGGTGATCGACTCGATGACCGCGTCCTGCGCCCGCTGGGCGTGGTAGGCCAGAATCTGCAGCTCCGTTGACATGTCGACCTTCCGCAGCTGGACGTGCGGAGGGACCTGGAGCACCACGGGGGCGAAGCTGAGGATGCTGGTGATCCCGCTGGCCACCAGGCGGTCACACAGCTGTTGGGCGACCGGCGCCGGCACCGCGAGGACCGCCATGTTCGCCCGGGTCCGCTCCAGGACCGTCTCAAGGTCGTCGACGGCGCTCACCCGCAGCCAGCCGACCTCCGATCCGACAACCATCCTGTCCGCGTCGACCAGCGCGACGATCTCGAACCCGCGGGAAGCAAACCCGGAATAGCCCGCCAGCGCCCGGCCCAGGTTGCCGACTCCGATGATGGCCACCCGCCAGTCGAGGGTGAGACCCAGTGCGGTGGAGATCTGGCGGTTCAGGTACTGCACGTCGTAGCCGACGCCCCGGGTGCCGTAGGAACCGAGGTAGGAAAGATCCTTGCGCAGGATCGGCGAATTGACTCCGGCGGCGTCCGCGAGGACCTCCGAGGAGACCCGTTCGATCCCCTCGGCCAGGAGCGAGTTCAGGGCCCTCAGGTAGATGGTGAGGCGGGTCAGGGAGGCCGGCGGAATGCGGCGCCCGCCATCGGCGCTCACCGAATGAAGCTCTGGCGTCTCTGGCGTCGTCACTGTAATCCGCTCCGTTGCATCAGGTGGCCCACCGAAGCGGCGCCCGTTCCGGCCGCTGCCCCCAAAGCCCCGACTCGAAATCCCTTCAACTCTATGCCGCAGCAGTCGGGCCCACCAAGTGCGGGCTTCGCCGGGGTGGAGGAGCACGGACCTCAGAGCGGAAGCGGGTGCTCGAGCACTCCCCCGGGCGTCCCCCGGCCGGAGAGGATCCGGCAGCAGTCAATGGCATCGATCTCCAGGGGTGCGCTCCCGTCGTCGTCCCGGATGAAGGTACCGCCGGCCGGACCGGTGAGTCGAAGGTGGAACGGATCGGCGTGGAGGGTCGCCCATTCCGCGATGATGTCTTCGACAATGCGCCCGTCGTGTTCCCGGGTCGGGTTGAGCGGCCGGTCGATGGCCCGGGCGATGTCAATGCGGTGCATCCAGACGTCGCGGGTGAACCCGATGTCGAAGAGATAGCTCAGCGGCTGCCAGCCGAAGTCGACGCCGGCCATGCTGCCCAGGGGCAGCAGCCGAAGCCTTCCGATGGCCCCGGGCAGCCGACTGCGGGACCTCAGCGCGGCCCGGGCCGCACTCGCCCACCGCGCCGGGATGTCCTGGGCACCAAGATCACGACGAGCCTGAAGCTGGGCCTCATTGAGTCCATCCACCCAATGCTGGCCGCCGATCTGCGCGGTGAGCCTGCGCCCCCGCACCGCCTGGCGCAGGAACTCAAGGGGTGAGGCCTGCCCCTCGGCGGAGGCAACGACATGCACGGCCACATCCCGCACCGTCCAACGGGCGCAGTCGGTCCCCCGATCCCAGTCCCCGGCGCTGAGCTGCTGCAGGAGAGTGGAGAACCGCTGATTTTCCTCTGCGGCCAGCCGCATGGCCTCGTGGTGCCCGATCCGGGCAATTTCAGCCACCCGGAGGGGAGGACGATCCTCGGTCATGGCGCATCCCTGCTTTCGCTTCCGTCGGGTCCGGTGGGCTCCGGGGCTCGGTTGCGCCGAAGCCCGAACGCTGGACCTTAAGCGTAGGACCGCCGGTCCCGGTGCGACAGGCTCTCCCCCGCCATACGCCGGAGGTTTCCGCCACCACGGAAGGCCGGCGGGAGGCCCTCCACCGCATTGAGTTTCGGAGCGCCGGTGCTGGCCGACCGGATCAGTTCAGGGCCGCAGCAGGCGGCGCAGCCGCTCTTCGTCGATCGTCCAGAAGTCGCGCTGGATGCCGTCGATCATCAGCACGGGCAGTTCCTCGGCGAACCTCTCCAGCAGTTCGGGCGCGTCCGTGACCGATTGTTCCCGCCAGCGCAGGCCCAGCGAGGCGGTGACCCTTTCCACCACGGCGCGCGCATCCTCGCACAGGTGGCACTGCGGTTTCGTCACGAGCACGACGTCGGGCGGCGGGCCTTCGGGCTGGGTGTTCATCCTTTCAACCTACCCGCCGCGGCACACGGACGCGGGCACCGCTTGTGGCTAGACTTTCACCATGCGTGGTGCCGCCGGGAAGGACCTTCCCTTCCCCCCGGATACGCCCGGCGCGCCCGGGTCGGCGGCCTTCTTCGATGTGGACAACACGCTCATGCGCGGCGCCAGCCTGTTCCACGTGGCGCGGAAGATGTATCAACGCCGTGCATTCACCCTCCGCTTCGCCGCGGGCCTGGCGTGGAAGCAGATCCGGTTCGTTCTGCGTGGCGAAACAATGACCGACGTCAACTCGGTGCGCGACGCGGCGCTCGCCTTCGCCATCGGGATTGCCCATGCGGACATCCTTGCCCTCGGCGAGGAGGTCTACGACGAGATGATCGCCTCCAAGATCTGGCCCGGGGCCCGGGCACTGACGGACCAGCACCTGGCCGCCGGACGGAAGGTGTGGCTGGTGACCGGCACGCCGGTCGAGGTGGCCAGCGTCATCGCCAAACGGCTCGGCCTCACCGGCGCCCTCGGCACGGTCGGGGAGGTGGCCGACGGCCTGTATACGGGACGGCTGGTCGGGGAGTTCCTCCACGGCGCGGCCAAGGCCGTGGCGGTGAAGGAACTGGCGGCGCGGGACAACCTCGACCTTGACCGCTGCTGGGCTTACAGCGACTCCTTCAACGACGTCCCGCTGCTGAGCAGCGTGGGCCACCCGGTCGCGATCAACCCGGACTCCCGGCTGCGCCGGCACGCGCGGGCGAACAACTGGCCGGTGTTCGACTTCCGCAGCGGCCGCCGCGCCGCGACCCTGGGGCTGAAGGCGGCGACCGGAGTGGGAGCCGTCTATGGAATGTGGCGGGGGTTCGTGAAACTGCGGGACCGCTGACACCGCAGCTCACCGGATTGCGCCGTCAACCACGCCGCTGTTAACCACGTCCGGCCCACCGCTCCAACCTGACGGTTGGGGCTGCGGACCGGGAAAACTGGAAGGGGAGCCGCCGGACGGCGGCCCTCCAGCTGTGGAGCAGAAGAGCGGTGCCCTACTTCTTGTTGCGGCGCTGGTGGCGGGTCTTGCGAAGCAGTTTGCGGTGCTTCTTCTTGGCCATACGCTTGCGGCGCTTCTTGATTACTGAACCCACAGAGTCCTCACAAACTTAATAGGAATCCAGGCGGCTGCCTCCGCTGCGAAAACAGCGCAGGACCGCCCGGAGCTGACATGGGCACGCACTGACTGGCGCGGGCCCGGTAAAACCGGTAGTTGCGCGGCAGTTACTGACCGCGCAAAACGTTCCTTAACAGGGTACAGGCAATTGGTGCCGCCCCCGACCGGCGGCTACGCGGTGGCCGACTGCCCGTCGACCTGCGCGTGGCGGAGGTAATCGGCCACGGCCGACTCAGGAACCCGGTAGGAGCGTCCGAACTGGACGGCCGGCAGTTCGCCTGAATGAACGAGTCGGTAGACGGTCATTTTCGACACCCGCATGACCTCGGCGACTTCAGCCACCGTCAAGAACTGCACATCCGAGAAGTTCCCGTCTGCCATCTCACCACTATTCCTTTACTTGAAGGCTTCCCACCCTGAGACCGGCATTCGAACTGATGCAGGATGCGCGCGATGGATACGCCGCCTCGAAGCATGAGGATTTTCTGCCTAGGACGGTACTCTAGTGGCACCTGTGACAAAAGTGAAAGCCCCTGTGGTAGGGAGGCTCCCCTAGCCGCCGGCGAAGGCCTGCTGGGGTGCCGAACGGCGGCCCATCGGCGGGCGCATCGGCCGCACGCTACCGCTCGTGGTCCTTCCGGCGCCGCAGCTGGGAGATCAGGTCGGCCGCGCGTTCGGCCGCCCGCCCCATGGTCCTGCCGATCTGCTGCTGCCGGGTTGCCTCCGCCGTGGCCCGGGGTGATCCGGCGGGCGCGAGCGCAGCCGCCGCCAGCACTCCTGCGGCCGGGGCCCCGGCGCTGGCCGGCACCTCCTCTGCGGAGACCGGTGCCTCCGCTTCCTCGGGTGCGGGCCCGGGGACGGTGGTGGGAACCGGCGCCTCGGGGGCGGCCTCGGCCGGCGCCGCGGTAAAGCCGGCGATCCAGTCCTGCACGGAAAGCAGGGGTGAGGATTCAAGCGAATAGAAGCGTTTTTGGCCCTGCGCCCTCATGGTGACCAGGCCCGCCTCGCGCAGTACCTTGAGGTGCTTTGACACCGTCGGCTGGCTCACGCCGAGCTCTCCGACGAGCTGCCCCACCGATTTACCCTCGGTGCGCAGCAGCTCGAGGATGTCCCGCCGCGTGCGCTCGGCGATGACTGCAAACACGTCGTCGATACCCATTACTTCACCCTAGCGATATATGCCGCCGGCGGCATCCCGACCCGCTGCGGTCCCTCAGTCGAACCACGGGTCGAGCCCGTGCAGCGGGAACACGGCCCGGCGGGTGGCCATGACCGTGCGGTCGAGGTCGTCGCCGGGGTCGTAGCCCACTTCCCAGGACCGCCACCACGTGTCAGCACCGTCGCCCATCAGGGCCGGCGGGGTGGAGCCGTAGCGTTCGCGCACGTGGTCCCGCCACGCCGGCGGCACCGGGGTGGACGGCCCGATCGCGGCTCCCGCCGCCACCGCAATGAGCAGGCTCCAGGAGCGGGGCACCACGTTCGCGAGGTTGTATCCGCCGCCGCCGGTGGAGATCCACCGCCCGCCGCACATGCGGTCCGCAAGGTCCCGGGCGCCAAGCATCATCGCGTGCTGGGCGTCGACGCTGAGCCGCAGGTTCGTCAGCGGATCGGCAAGGTGGGAATCGCACCCGTGCTGGCTGACGATCACCTCGGGCGCGAACACCTCGGCCAGCTGGGGCACCACGGCGTGGAACGCGCGCAGGACGGCCGCGTCGCCGGCCGAGGTCGGAAGGGCAACGTTGACCGCGGTGCCCTCCGCGCCGGGGCCGCCGGTCTCGTTCGCGAAGCCGGTTCCGGGAAACAGGCTCATCCCCGTCTCGTGAAGAGAGATGGTCATGACCCGCGGCTCGTTCCAGAAGATGCTCTGGGTGCCGTCCCCGTGGTGGGCGTCCACGTCGAGGTAGAGCACCCGCGCGACCCCTGAGTCGAGGAGCCGCTGGACGCTCGCAGCGGCGTCGTTGTAGATGCAGAAGCCGCTGGCCGCCGAGCGCGCCGCGTGGTGCATGCCGCCGCCGAAGTTCACGGCATGGAGCGCGGTGCCTGCGACGATGGCGTCCGCCGCCGCCAGCGAGCCGCCGACCAGCCGTGCACTGGCCTCGTGCATCCCGGCGAAGCCCGGGGTGTCGGCGGTGCCCAGGCCGAACTCGGGACGCGCGGTGTCGGGGTCGGCGCTCACCGCGCGCACCCCGGCGATGTACGCGGGGCTGTGCACCGTTGCCAGTTCGGCGTCGGCGGCCACGAACGGGCGCACCACCGACACGGTGGGAAGGTCGAGCAGCCCGATCTCGCGCGCCAGCCGGGCCGTCAGCGCGAGCCGGGCCGGGTTCATTGGGTGATGCGGGCCGAAGTTGTAGGCGAGCATCTCATCGTCCCAGACAACGTGTGTCGGGGGCGCAGGCGCGGAGGAATTAGACATCGCCCTCAGGCTACGCGATGCCCCGAACTTCGGCCACGAAGCGGGGGCGAAAGTGATTTACTACTCCAAGGACAACTTTCGGGCCGCTGCGGCGGCATCAACAGCAACGGGGCAATCGGCGTCAATGATTACTCAGCAGCCTCCGTGGCTGAGGGAAGATCGGAGCGGGCTCGCGCGCGCCCTGGCGCGCCTGCGGGACTTCCTTGACGGGTTCGCCAACAGCTCGCCGGCCCGCCTGGCCCTGACCATCTTCGTCGCCGTCATCCTCCTGTTCACGGGGCTGTTGAGCCTGCCGGCGGCCTCCTCGGACGGGACCGTCACCCCGCTTCATGACGCGATGTTCACGGCAGTCTCGGCGGTGTGCGTGACGGGGCTGACGGTCGTCTCGACGGCCACCCACTGGTCCTTCCTGGGGCAGCTGATCATCCTGCTCGGCATCTTCATCGGCGGACTGGGGACCCTGACCCTGGCCTCCCTGCTGGCCCTGGTGGTGAGCAGGCGCCTGGGCGTGCGCGGGAAGCTGATCGCCCAGGAGGCGCTCAACAACGCCGGCCGGCTCGGGGAGATCGGCACCCTGCTGCGCATCGTCATCACCACCTCCGTGGTGATCGAGGTCGTCCTCGCCCTCGCCATGATCCCCCGCTTCGTCATCCTCGGGGAGCCGCTGGGCCAGGCGGTGTGGCACGGGATCTTTTACTCCATCTCGGCCTTCAACAACGCCGGGTTCACCCCGCACTCCGACGGGCTGGTCCCCTACCAAACCGACCTGTGGATCATCGTGCCGCTCATGGTGGGGGTGTTCCTGGGCAGCCTCGGCTTCCCCGTCATGATGGTCCTGCTCCAGACCCGCTGGCGGTACCGGAAATGGAACCTCCACACCAAGCTGACCATCGTGGTGTCGTTGATCCTGCTGGCGGTGGGCACGCTGGCCTGGGGCGCCCTCGAGTGGTCCAACGCCGACACGATCGGCGGCCTCAGCGCCAGCGACAAGCTGATCCACGCCGTGTTCGCCTCCGTCATGACCCGCTCGGGCGGATTCAACCTCGTTGACCAGGCGGCGATGGACTCCACCACCATGCTCCTCACCGACGCGCTCATGTTCGCCGGCGGCGGCTCGGCCTCCACCGCCGGCGGCATCCGGGTGACGACCATCGCCGTGATGTTCCTGGCCATTGTGGCCGAGGCCCGCGGCGACGCGGACGTGCGGGCCTGGGGTCGCACCATCCCGCAGGGCACCCTGCGGGTGGCCATCTCCGTGATCTTCATGGGCGCCACGGTGGTGCTGCTCGGCACCGGCGCCATCCTCGCCATCTCCGGGGAGGGCCTGAACCGGGTGCTGTTCGAGGTGATTTCGGCCTTCGCGACCTGCGGGCTGAGCACCAACCTCAGCGCGGAGCTTCCGCCGGCGGGCAAGTACGTGCTCGCGGCTTTGATGTTCGCGGGCCGGATGGGCACAATTACCCTTGCCTCCGCGCTGGCCCTGCGCCAGCGCAGCACCCTGTACCACTACCCCGAAGAAAGGCCGATCATTGGCTGACAGACCAGCACATAACGCCCCGGTCCTGGTGATCGGTCTTGGCCGGTTTGGTGCCGCAACGGCCGAGCAGCTCGTCAAGCAGGGACGCGAGGTCCTGGCCATCGAGCGGGACGGGCAGCTGGTGCAGAAGTTCTCCGGAACCCTCACCCACGTCGTCGAGGCAGACGCCACCAACCTCGATGCGCTGCGCCAGCTGGGCGCGCAGGAGTTCACCGCCGCCGTCGTCGGGGTGGGCACCTCCATCGAGTCAAGCGTGCTGATCACCGCCAACCTTGTGGACCTGGGCATCGACCACCTGTGGGTGAAGGCGATCACCCCGTCGCACGGGAAGATCCTCAAGCGCATCGGCGCCAACCACGTGATCTACCCCGAGGCCGACGCCGGGCAGCGCGCCGCGCACCTGGTGGGCGGCCGGATGCTCGACTTCATCGAATTCGACGACGGCTTCGCGATCGTGAAGATGTACCCGCCCAAGGAGACGCAGGGATTCACCCTCGCCGAGTCCTCGGTGCGCTCCAAGTACGGGGTCACCATCGTCGGGGTGAAGTCCCCGGGCGAGGACTTCACCTACGCGCAGGCCAACACGAAGGTCTCCGGGCGGGACATGCTGATCGTCTCGGGCCACGTGGACCTGCTCGAACGCTTCGCCGCCCGCCCCTGATCCCGGCCGGGCCCGCTCAGGCGCGCCGGGGCTCCCGCCTCAGCTGCCGCGTCAGCTGCCGCCGAGTTCCCGAGTGATTTGGGCGGCGCGCTCGGTGGCGGCACGGGCGCCGCGCGCCACGATCTCGGCCAGGCCCTCCCGGTCGAAGGTCTCGACGGCGCTCTGCGTGGTTCCGTTCGGGCTGGTCACGGCGCGGCGCAGCGCTCCAGCGTCGGCGCCGTCCTCGGCGAGCATGAAGCCCGCCCCGGCGACGGTCTCATTGGCGATCAGCCGTGCCAGGTCCGGTTCGAGGCCCAGCCGCTCCCCCGCCGCGGCCATCGCCTCGGCCAGATAGAAGGCATACGCCGGCCCGGAGCCGCTGACCGCCGAGAGCGCGTCCACCTGCTCCTCGGGGATCTCCACCACGGTCCCGGCCGCGGACAGGAGGTCCCGGGCCGTCCGCAGGTGTTCCGGGCCCGCGGACGCGCCGGCGGAGATTGACAGGACGCCCCGGCCCAGCCGGGAGGGGGTGTTGGGCATGGTGCGGATGACGGGCTGCCCGGCCGGCAGCGCCGATTCGAGCATCGCCGTGGTCACGGCCGCGGCCACGCTGAGGACCAGGGTGTCCGGCCGCAGGGACGGACCGATCTCCCGGGCCAGGGGCAGCACGCCGGCGGGCTTCACCCCGACGACGACGACGTCCGCCGCGGCGGCCGCCTCCCGGTTGGCCTCGGGGTTGTCCCCGGTGGCAAGGACCTCGATGCCGAACCTGTCCCGGAGCTCCTGGGCCCGGTCGGGACGCTGCACGGTTGCGGTGACGCTTGAGGGGTCACGGCCCGCGGAGAGCAGCCCGCCGAGAATCGCCTCGTTCATCGATCCGGTACCGAGGAAGGAAAGGTGAAGGGAAGTTTCGCTCATGGACCAATCCTGCCACGGGCGACTCCCAGCGTTCTCCCAGCATTTTCGCCGGGGAGTCACAAGATGGGCCGGTAACGTTCTACGTACCTCATGAAGGTGCGAGTGATGAGGGCCGGATTCTCCTGATCCGGTCCGGCGCCGCTGGTAGGCCACGTGTTCCCCCAGTACCTGGCCACACCGGCGGCGTCACTGCGTTAACCGTCTTATTTGTGGCCGGTTTGCCTCGGCACAGGTCGGGTGCGCCCGCCGGGACCGGCCGATGATCAGGTGCTTCCGCGGTCAGTGGCCCAGGTGATTCCGCGCGAAGGAGAGCGTCTCGGCGAGCCACTCCTCGCGCTCGCCCGCCCCGCGGGCCCTGCGCGTGCTGACCTCGACCGCCACGACGCCGTCCCAGTCCGAGTCCCTCAGGTGCCGCAGCGCCTCGGCGCAGCGCTGCTCCCCCTGGCCGGGCACGAGGTGCTCGTCCTTGCCGTTGGCCGTGCCGTCGGTGAGGTGTACATGGGAGAGCCGCTCCCCCAGGCCCCGGATCTCCTCGAAGGAATCCATCCCCGCGATCGCCGCGTGGGAGAAATCCCAGGTGACCGCGTCGTAGGGCTCCGGGATCGGGTTCCAGTGCGGGAGGTACGCCTTCGCCTCCCTCCCCCGGACCTTCCACGGGTACATGTTCTCCACGGCGATCTTGATGCCGTATTCGTCAGTGACCCGGCGGATCCCCTCCGCGAAGTTTTCGGCGTAGCCGCTCTGCCAGCGGAACGGCGGGTGCACGACGACGGTCTTCGCGCCCACTTCCGCGGCCATGGCCGCGGACATCTCGACCTTCGTCCAGGCCCGTCCCCATACCTGCTGGGTGAGCAGGAGTGTCGGGGCGTGGATGGCCAGGATCGGCTGGTCGTAGCGGGCGCTCAGGCCGCGCAGCAGATCGGGGTTCTGGCTGGTGGAGTTGTTGGTCACCATGACCTCCACGCCGTCGTACCCGAGATCCTGCGCCATGGCGAAGGCGTCGTGCACCGACAGCGGGTACACCGAGGCACTGGAGAGCGCCACGGGGATCGGGGACCGGGATTCCTCGGGGAGCGTCATCTAGACCGCCCTGCCCGACGGGTGCACCGCGCCAGTGTCCAGCCCGCCTATCCGCATTCTTCCGCCATCCGTCGAGCCACTCATCCTGTTCATCGAGGCACCGCGCAGCACACCCCGTGCCGCGACGGGCTACTTCCCCGCCGCTACCTTGCGCTTGGCCGGGGCGCGCCGGGTTGTCTTCTTGGGAGCCGGCCCCTTGGCCCGCTTCTCCGCCAGCATGTCGATCGCCTGTTCCCGGCTGAGCTCCTCCAGAGCCATTGACCCCGGGACGGTGATGTTCGTTATGCCGTCGGTGATGTACGGACCGAAGCGGCCGTCCTTCACCACGATCGCCTTGCCGCTCTCCGGGTCGTCGCCGAACTCGGCCAGCGGCGGGGTCGCGGTGCGTCCGCCGCGCTGCTTGGGCTGGGCGTAGATCTCAAGGGCCTGCTCGAGGGTGATCGTGAAGATCTCCTCTTCGGACCCGATGGAGCGCGAGTCGCTGCCCTTCTTCAGGTACGGCCCGAAGCGTCCGTTCTGGACGGTGATCTCCTTGCCTTCGGCATCCTCGCCCAGGACCCGGGGCAGGTTCATCAGCTTCAGCGCCTCGTCGAGCGTCACGGTTTCCACCGACATCGACTTGAACAGCGAGCCCGTGCGCGGCTTGACCTTGGCGGGCTTCTTCGGCGGCTTCGGCTTGCCGTTCTTGTAGTACTCCACCGGCTGGGCGGCGAGCTCGGCCTCGGTCGGCTCGGGGATCAGTTCGATGACGTAGGGCCCGTAGCGTCCGTCGCGGGCCACGATGGTCCGGCCCGTTTCGGGGTCGACACCGAGCACCCGCTCCTGGGAGACCGGGGACTCCATCAGCTCAATCGCCTTTTCGGCGGTCAGCTCGTCGGGGGCGAGGTCCTCTGGCACGTTGGCGCGCTGCGGCTCGGCGCCCTCGGGTGCGTCGGCCGGCAGCGGCTTCTCAAGGTAGGGCCCGAACTTGCCCACACGCAGGGTGATGCCGTCGGCGATCTCCACCGAATTGATGCGGCGGGCGTCGATTTCGCCGAGGTCGTTCACGATGGTGTGAAGCCCGGTGTCCTTGCGGTCGCCGTAGTAGAACCGGTCGAGCCATTCCACCCGGCCGGCCTCGCCGCGGGCGATCCGGTCGAGGTCTTCCTCGAGTTCGGCGGTGAAGTCGTAGTCAACGTAGTTGTTGAAGTGCTCCTCGAGCAGTCGCACCACGGAGAACGCGATCCAGCTGGGTACCAGGGCCTGGCCGCGGACCCGCACGTAGCCGCGGTCGACGATCGTCGACATGGTGGCGGCATAGGTCGATGGACGGCCGATGCCGCGCTCTTCGAGGACCTTCACCAGGGACGCCTCGGTGTAGCGCGGCGGCGGCGAGGTCTCGTGGCCGATCGCCTCAATGGCCTCGGCGCCGAGCGCGTCGCCCTTGGCGACGTTCGGCAGGCGGGTGCCCTGGCCGGCGTCGTCGTCGCCGTCCTGGTTGCGGTCCGCGTCGCGGCCCTCCTCGTAGGCCGCCATGAAGCCGCGGAAGGTGATGACTGTGCCCGAGGCCGAGAACTCGGCGTCGCGCCCGTCGGCGCTGACGGCGCCGAGCCGCAGCGAGGCGGTGGAGCCCTTGGCATCGGCCATCTGGGAGGCGACGGTGCGCTTCCAGATCAGCTCGTACAGCCGGAACTCGTCGCCGCGCAGGGACTTGGCGACCTGTGCGGGGGTGCGGAAGGAATCCCCGGCGGGACGGATGGCCTCGTGGGCCTCCTGCGCGTTCTTGGACTTGCCCTTGTAAATCCGCCGGGCCTCGGGCACGTATTCCGCGCCGTACAGCTCAGAGGCCTGGCGGCGGGCGGCGTTGACGGCCTGGTCCGACAGCGCCGGAGAGTCCGTACGCATATAGGTGATGTAGCCGTTTTCGTAGAGCCGCTGGGCCACCTGCATGGTGGTCTTGGAGGAGAAGCGCAGCTTGCGGGCGGCCTCCTGCTGCAGGGTCGACGTCGTGAACGGCGCGGCAGGGCGGCGGGTGTAGGGCTTGGTGTCCACCGAGCGCACGGTGAACGCGGCGGCCTCGAGGCCCGCTGCCAGGGACCGGGCGGCCTGCTCGTCGAGGCGCACCACCCCGGAGGCCTTCAGTTCGCCGCGGTCGGTGAAGTCCTTGCCGGAGGCGATGCGGCTGCCGTCCACGGAGACAAGCTTCGCGGGGAACGCCCCGCCCTTGGCGGCCTCGGCAGGGGTGAAGGACCCGGTGAGGTCCCAGTAGGAGGCGGCACGGAACGCCATGCGTTCGCGTTCGCGCTCCACGACCAGCCGGGTGGCGACGGACTGCACACGCCCGGCGGACAGGCCGCGGGCCACCTTGCGCCAGAGCACCGGGGAGATTTCGTACCCGTAGAGGCGGTCGAGGATCCTGCGGGTCTCCTGGGCATCGACCATCGGAATGTCGAGGTCGCGCATCTCCAGCAGGGCGCGCTGGACCGCTTCCTTCGTGATTTCGGGGAAGGTGAGCCGGTAGACGGGCACCTTGGGCTTGAGCACCTCGAGCAGGTGCCACGCGATGGCCTCGCCTTCGCGGTCACCGTCGGTTGCGAGATACAGTTCGTCGGCGTCCTTGAGGGCGGCCTTGAGCTCGGCCACCTTCTTCTTCTTGTCCGAGGAGACGACGTAGTACGGCTCGAAGTCCTTCTCGATGTCCACGGCGAACTTGCCCACCGAGCTCTTCTTCATCTCGGCCGGCAGGTCGGAGGGCTGGGGCAGGTCACGGATATGGCCCATTGAGGCCGCGACCTCGAAGCCCTCCCCGAGGTAGCCGGCGATGGTCTTGATCTTGCCGGGTGACTCGACGATGACGAGCTTTTTTCCGTGCTTTTTGTCCGATGCCTTAGTGGGCACTTCTCTCCTCGATACGGGGGTGCTGAGCCAGTCCGTCAATGGCGTGCGGCGGGGGTTCCGCTGCTGGCTCTACCCCTCCCAGTATGCGGTATGCATTCCTGCATTAGGGTAGCGGCAGAATTCAGGGGGCCGGAATCAGGAATCCTTCGAGCACCAGCCGACCCGCCATGGCGAGCAGGTCCGGCACGAAATCCGGACCGTCCTCACCCAGCAGGACGGCGAGCGCTCCGGCGATCTGGCCGGCGGTCAGATCCCCGTCGCAGGCGGAGACGAACCCCGCGAGCTCGGTGCTCAGCAGGGTCGTGCGCCGCAGGCCGGCGCCCTGCCGGAGCAGGATCACGCCGGGGTGCTCGGCACCGGGGCGCTGGTGGCGTTCCTCGGTGACGTCCCCGGCCACCATCAGGTACTCCCAGTTCAAGTCCCGGCCCGGCGCGTGCTGGTTCGTCCGATTCGAGTTTGCGGAGTTTTGGTCCGGCCCGGTCTGGCCCGGTCCGGTCTGGTCCGGCGCGCCCCCGGCGCCGCCGGGGGCGGCCGACGCCAGCCAGTCGCCGCGTTCGATGGCGGCCCCCAGGTGGGGGCCCAGGGGTTGTTCCACCTCATGGGTGATCGCCTCGCACCGCACCCAGGCGGGGGCGCCGCCGGAAGTGCGGCGCAGCCAGATGTAACCGAAGCCGACCGACCCCACGGCGCGGGAGGCAAAGTCGCCGAGGTAGTCCGCGTACCGCTTGACGTAGGCCGCGCGGTCCCGGTTCTCGGCGGCGTCGCGCAGCCAGGTCTCGGCGTACTGCAGCGGGGACTGGACCTCGCGCTGGATGATCCAGGCGTCGGTGCCCTCCGGCAGCCACTCCCGGAGCCGCTCATCCCACTCCCGGCCGGCGGGAATTTCCCAGTTGCCCAGCAGCTGGGCCGTGCCGCCCTCGGCGAGGACCCCGGGCAGGTTCGCCAGCAGCCCCGAGACGATGTCGTCCCCGGGCAGGCCGCCGTCGCGGTAGGTGAACTGGTCCTCGGGGGACTCCTCGGTGGACCGCGGGGTGATGACGAACGGCGGGTTCGACACCACGAGGTCGAATTGCTGCCCGGCCACCGGTTCCATGAGGCTGCCCAGGCGCAGCGAGACGCGCGCGTCGAGGGCGCCGGGGTCGATGCCCAGCGGCCCGGCGTTGAGCAGCAGGTTGAACCGGGTGAAGGCCAGGGCCCGCGGCGAGATGTCGGTGGCGGTGACATGGTCGGCGTGGGAGAGCAGATGGAAGGTCTGGATGCCGCAGCCGGTGCCCAGGTCCAGGGCCGTGCGGACCTTCGGCCGCACGGTGACCTGCGCCAGGGTCAGGGACGCCCCGCCGATGCCGAGCACGTGGTCATGGCGCAGGACGCCGGGGCGCTGCAGTGCGCCCAGGTCGCTGGCTACCCACAGGTCGCCGTCGGCGTCCGAGGAATAGGGGCGGAGTTCGACCGCGGCGCGCCGGAGTGTGTCCGGCGCCGGGGCGTCCACCGGGTCGATCAGCCGCAGGGCCTGAAGCCCGTCCGCGCCGGTGATCGGGAAGGCGAGGTCCAACTGGTCCTGGGTGAGGGTTCCGCCGACGAGCCACAGCAGGATCGGCACCACCAGCGGTGAGGGTGCCGCGGCGCCGAGTTCATCCTCGCAGGCCAGGAGCACCGGCACCAGCTGGTCGCGGTTTAGGGCCGCGTACGCCTCCTGCCCGACGAAGTCCGCCACCCCGCCGACCGTGTAGTTCAGCGCCGCGAGGTCGGCGGCCAGCGACTCGAGCAGGCCCGGGTGCAGCACCGACGGCGCGTCGGCCACGTCTGCGTCGAAGCCGTCCACTATGCGGCTCCGGCGGCTGTCGCCTCGGCTTCGTCCGTCTCGCAGCCCTGCGGGCAGCGGAGCGTCTCGGGACGGGCGGCGCAGTCCGCGCAGTACAGCGTGAGGTTGCGGCAGGCGGAGTTGGAGCAGTTCTCAAACTTGTTCGTCGGGGCCGTGCAGCGGGCGCACTTGCCGATGGTCACGGCGTCGCTGCTGAACTCGAGGTGCATGCGTTTGTCGAACACGTACAGCGATCCCTCCCAGAGCCCCTTGTCGCCGTAGGTCTCTCCGTACCGCACGATGCCGCCCTGGAGCTGGTAGACCTCGCTGAAGCCGCGGTTGACCATCAGGCTGGAGAGCACCTCGCAGCGGATCCCGCCGGTGCAGTAGGTGACGATCGGCTTGTCCTTCAGGTCGTCGTACTTGCCCGAGTCGAGCTCCGCGACGAAGTCATGGGTGGTCGACACGTCGGGCACGATGGCGCCCTTGAACCGGCCGATCTGCGCCTCGAGGGCGTTGCGGCCGTCGAAGAAGACGACGTCCTCGCCCTGGCTGCGTTTGGCGTCGATGAGTTCGTGGAGTTCCTCGGGGCGCAGGTGGGTGCCGCCGCCGATCACGCCGTCCGGTCCGACCTTCAGCTCGCCGGGCGCGCCGAAGGAGACAATTTCTTCGCGGACTTTCACGCTCAGGCGTGGGAAGTCCTCGGCCCCGCCCTCGGACCACTTGATGTCCATCGTCTTGAACGCCGGGTACTCGCGGGTAGCCTTCACATACCGTTTGACGGCGTCCAGGCTCCCGCCGACCGTGCCGTTGATGCCGTCCTTGGAGATCAGGATGCGCCCGCGCAGCCCCAGGCTCTCGCAGAGGGTTCGCTGCCACAGCCGGACCGCTTCCGGATCCGGCAGGGGCGTGAAGGCGTAGTAAAGGACGATCCGGTTCAAAGGCACGGGTTAAAGGGTACGTTGTGTCTCAAAATCGTCACTGTCCGCCGGGACTGTGTTTTTTGGCCCCTCCTCCATCTATCGTCAGTGCATGGGAACACAAGGAACCAACGATCTCCTCTCCACCTGGATCACGGGGTGGGCCACCTGCCGGGGCTACGACCGGCAGGATGACGGGCGCACCACCTCTGTGGTGCTCACGGACAAGGGCGGCCGGGACGAGCATTTTCTCTACGAGCCGTCGGAGGAGCTCCTGCTTCAGGTGGCAGCGGAGACCAAGGCCGACCCCAACCGGGTGCTGACCGTGGCCACCAACCGCATGGAGGACCTGCTCGCCGTCACCCGGCCGCTCGCGCTGCAGGTGGTGGACCGGCAGTCCCTCATGAGCGCCGATATGGCCGACCAGGACGTCGAGGACCCCCGACCCCCGACGGTTTCGTGCTGGAGCGCCACGACGAGCCGGGCTGCCGCCGCGTCGAGGTCACCTTCGGGGGCCAGCCAGCCGCCCGCGGCGCCGTCTCCGTCGTCGGCGACTTCGCGGTGTACGACGGGATTGAGACGGAGCAGGAATTCCGCCGCCGCGGCCTGGCAAGCTTCGTCATGCGCGCCCTGACCGCGGCCGTGCTCGAGGACGACGTCCGCATCGGCCTGCTTATGGCCACCACGGACGGGCGCGAACTGTATTCATTCCTCGGCTGGAAACAGCTGGCCGACGTGTTCATCCTGAGGGGATAACCGCCGTCCGAGTGCCGCCCGCCGCGGGCGGGTGGAAGAATCGTGGGGTGGCACTGCACGATTCCCTCATCCCGCTGCTCGGCGGAGGAGCACATCCGGAGCAGCTGCTGCATGTCCGGGAGATTCCCGCCCGCCGGGCCGAGCACGAGCCATGGCCGGTCTGGGCCCACCCCGACGTCGTTGACGCCTATGCCTCCCTCGGCGTCCGTGAACCGTGGCGCCATCAGGTCCGCGGGGCCGGCCTTGCGCACTCCGGGGCGCACACCATCATCTCCACGGGAACCGCCTCCGGGAAGTCGCTGGCCTACCAGCTGCCGGTGCTCGACGAGATCCACCGCAGCGAACTCGCCGACCAGTCGACCCTCGCGCCGGCCGGATCCGTCGCCTTGTACCTGGCGCCGACCAAGGCTCTCGCGGCCGACCAGCTCTCCGCCCTCGAGGCCCTGAAGCTGCCCACTGTCCGCGCCGCGACGTACGACGGCGACACCGACCCCGGTGCCCGCCGCTGGATCCGCGACCACGCCAACCTCGTGCTGGCCAACCCCGACATGCTCCACTACGGCGTCCTGCCCAACCATCCAGCCTGGGCACGGTTCTTCCGCCGGCTTCGGTACGTCGTCATCGACGAGGCCCACAGCTACCGCGGGGTCTTCGGCTCGCACGTGGCCAACCTGCTGCGCCGCCTGCGTCGGATCTGCGCCAGCTACGGGTCCTCCCCCGTATTCATCGGCGCCTCGGCGACCTCGGCGGAACCCGCGGCGTCATTCAGCAGGCTCATCGGCGCGCCGGCGCAGGCTGTCACCGAGGACTCCTCCCCGCACGGCTCCACCACGGTCGCCTTCTGGGAGCCGCAGCTCACCGAACTCCGCGGCGAGAACGGCGCCCGGTCGCGCCGCACGGTGATCGCGGAAACCTCGGACCTGCTGGCGAACCTCGTCTCGGCCCAGGTGCGCACCATCGCGTTCATCAAGTCCCGCCGGGGCGCCGAAAGCATTGCGGCGACCTCGCGGCGGCTGCTCGAGGAGGTCCACCCCAGCCTGCCGGGCCGGGTCGCCGCCTACCGGTCCGGGTACCTTCCCGAGGAGCGCCGGGCGCTTGAGGCCTCACTGCGCAGCGGTGAACTCCTCGGCGTGGCCAGCACCTCGGCCCTGGAGCTGGGCATCGACATTTCCGGACTGGACGCGGTGCTCGTGGCCGGCTGGCCCGGCACGAGGGCATCGCTGATGCAGCAGATCGGCCGTGCCGGCCGCTCCGGGCAGGACGCCCTGGCGGCGTTCATTGCCAGCGACGACCCGCTCGACACCTACCTTGTGCATCACCCCGAGGCGGTGTTCGACGTCGCCGTCGAGGCCACGGTGTTCGACCCGTCCAATCCCTATGTGCTGGGCCCGCACCTGTGCGCGGCGGCTGCCGAACTGCCGCTCACCGATGCCGACCTCGGGCTGTTCGGCCCCTCCTCCCCCGGACTGCTCGGCCAGCTGACGGACCAGGGGTACCTGCGCCGCCGGCCCGCCGGCTGGTTCTGGACGCACCCGCAGAGCGCCGCGGGAATGGTCAATCTCCGTGCCGACGGCGGCGGGCCGATCAGTATTGTCGAGGCCGGAACGGGGTCCCTGCTGGGCACCATGGATTCCCCGCAGAGCCACTACCAGGCCCACCCGGGCGCGGTGTACGTGCACCAGGGACGCACCTACGTCGTGGAGAGCCTCAACGAACAGGACCACTGCGCGGTGGTGTCCCGGGCCAGCCCCGACTACTACACCCAGGCCAGGGACGTCACCCAGATCGAGGTGATCGACCGCGGCGAGGCCGAGCAGTGGGGCGAGGTGCGGGTGAACTTCGGGGATGTGTTGGTGACGACCCAGGTGGTGTCCTTCCAGCGCAAGGCGTTTGCCTCCAACGAGATCCTGGGCGAGGAACCGCTCGAACTCGGCGCCCGCGACCTCTTCACCAAGAGCGTGTGGTTCGAGATCGACAACGAGCTGCTGCAGAAGGGCGGGATCTCCGCCGAGGAGCTTCCGGGCGCCCTGCACGCCGCCGAACATGCCGCCATCGGGCTGCTGCCCCTCGTTGCCTCAAGCGACCGCTGGGACATCGGCGGGGTGTCAACGGCACTCCACGCTGACACCGGGCTCCCGACGATCTTCGTCTACGACGGCCACCCCGGCGGGGCGGGATTCTCCGAGCGCGGATTCCAGGCCGCCCGGGTCTGGCTGGCCGCCACCCGCGACGCCATTGCCGCCTGCGAATGCTCCGACGGGTGCCCCTCCTGCGTGCAGTCCCCCAAGTGCGGCAACCGCAATAATCCGCTGAGCAAGGCCGGGGCGGTCAGGCTGCTGTCCCTGATCCTGGCCGGGTCGGTGGAGGCGCCGGTGGAAGCAGGGGCGGCGGTCCGTCCCGGGGCCGACTAGGGCGACGGGTGGACCCACGCCACAGGGCAAACCCGCTTCCGCCGCCTTGACACTGCCTCCGCTACCGCTGTCGACAGCGGGTCCGCTACCGCGGCGGACGGAGCGGCGGTGGGCGGGGTGGCGGTGGGTGGGCCCGGTGCGGGGGCGGGCCGGCCCTCGCGGCCCCGGTGGCCTCCGAAAGGATTCCCGGAACCGGCACGGAGGTCCGCACCGTGACGATCACCCCTCCCGGCCCCGAACGGAGACAGCCCACCAGCTCCGCCCGGTGCCGGCGGGCGGTTCCCCGGGCGACGTCGCAGGGATCTCCGTCCCTCAGGCCGCGCGCGGCGTCCGCGCCGGCGAGCGCGGCGAGGTCCGCGGCGGCCGCAGCCCGCGCCCCGCCGACGGCGCCCTGCACCAGTAGGGAGAGCGCTGCGAGCAGCAGGATGAGGACCGCGGCAAGGCCCACCACGAGCACCGTGCCGCTCCCACGCTCCGCCCGAGTGCGATTAGCGGGCATGTTCAGACCACCCGGAGGCCGTGGCCGAGAGCCGTATCTCCAGGAGGTTGAGGAACGGCCCCTGGACCTGCGTGGCCACGGTGACCGAGGTCCAGCCCCCATCGCCGGCAACGTCCAGCCCCGCCCCGGGCCCGGCCAGGCGCCTCACCGTCGCCTCGACCGACGCCCTGGTCTCTCCACGCGCGATCTCGCGGGCCCCGGCCCGGGCCGCCTCCTCCAGGCGAAGCTGGGCGACACCGACGGTTGCGGCTCCCAGGAGCACCCCGAGCAGAAGGACGAGCACCGGCAGGGCCACCGCCATCTCGGCGGTGACGGACCCACGTTCGGGCCCCCCACCGCCCTGCAGGTGCCGGCTCACGCCCTCACCCGAAGCTGAGGGCGTTGGTGATCAGGGACATCAGCATTCCGCGGATCTCACCGCTGGAGAGCACAGCCACCAGCAGCGCGGCAAATCCGACGGCCGCCAGCGTCACGATCGCGTACTCGGCCGTCGCCAGCCCTGCTTCGCGCATCCCACTGGGTACATGGTCTGGCAGCGAAGGCCCCGGCACGGCGGAGGCGGACGCGGCCGGGTCCGCCCCGCCCTGGGAGGGCCCGGGTGAGGTATGCGGGGTGTTGGAGGCCGTGGAACAGCGGCAGAACCGGCCAGTCATCGGGACGGCCCGTCCCGGCAGCCGGACCGCGGGGGACAAAATGGTCTTCGCCATGGGGTACTCCTCAAGTGCTCGTCCCGCCGATGCCCGGCGGGACCTATTGAAAACCGCCGCGGCTGCGGCGTCCTTCGACTCTCCCGCCCGCCGCGGACCCGCAGGCCCCGCGCCGGCCCTAAGTGGATAACCCGGGCGGGCGCACCTATCCGGCAGGCAGGAGCGCCAGGACGACCGGGACGACGCCCAGGCAGGCGAAGGCCGGCAGCGCGCACACACCGAGGGGCACGACGAGG
Source organism: Arthrobacter sp. MSA 4-2 (assembly GCF_016405885.1). GTDB lineage: Bacteria > Actinomycetota > Actinomycetes > Actinomycetales > Micrococcaceae > Arthrobacter_D. The sequence continues at coordinate 139,928 of NZ_JAEKGC010000003.1, forward strand.
CGGACGCCCAGAGCGGCCGCCCGCCGCTCCAGGGCGCGGTTCTGCCGCCGCCGCAGCTGGGCGGCCCGGGCGTGGACGATCGCGGCGGACGGCGCCCCCGTCACCGCCGCGAACCCCAGAGCCGACCGCAGTTCATCAACCGCCGCCCGGCCGGGCCGTCCTCGGGGAGCGGGCCCGGAGTCCCAGGCGCTGTTCCACGCCGCGCCCAGTTCAAGGGCTCCCCTCACGCCCCGCAGCTTCAGTGCGACGGGTTCCGCACAGGAGTCGGCCAGCACCCCCAGCGCGTGCGTCACCGGCGCACCGGCGGTGAGCATCGCGCCGATCAGGTCGAGCATCAGCGGGACATCGGTGATGCCGTCGGGCGGCGCGGAAGATTCCGGAGACCTGCGGCGCGCCTCAGGCACTCCGCGGGAGGCGCCCAGCACCATAAACGCCGCGAGCAGGAGCAACCCCACGCTGGCTCCGGTGGGCATCACGGACCCCGCACCGCGGCGGCCACCAGTCGCCGGGACCACAGCCGCCCCGCGAGCATCAGCCCAAGGCCGAGCATCAGCGTCAGCAGCCCGATCGGGGAGCCCAGGAGCACCCCCACGGGGTTGACCCCCATGAGGTAGCCGAGCAACACACCGACGACCGGCAGCCAGCCAAGCAGCGTCACGGTGGCCCTCGGTCCCGCCAGCGCCGTCTCCCGGGCGGCCTGCGCATCCACTGCGGCATCCAGCTGCACGGCGTACCGGGTCAGGACCTCCGCCAACGGCGCCCCGCTGCGTTCGGCGACCGAAAAGCACGAGGCCAGGTCCACCCACAGCGTCGGCGCGGGATCCCGCGGCCCCGCACGCGCCCCATCCCCTGCGCCCTCCGCCCTGCCCGGGTCGCGCAGTACCGCCGTGACGCTCAGGCCCAGCGATGCGCTGCGCCCGGCGGCCCTGAGGACCGGGAGTGCCTGCGCCGCGAAGACCGAACCTTCTCCGGCCGCCTCCGCGTAGAGAAGCTCCAGATCCCGCCACAGCACCAGCGGTGACCGTCCGGCCCGGAGCAGGCCCGTGATCTGGTGCACCAAAAGGGCAGGCTCGTGCGCCTCCACTGCGGGCTGCCGCCGGAAGTGCCGCGCGAAGCCGGTCTTGCCGGCCAGGCCTGCCTGGACGCCGGACGGTGGTGCGGGCCCGGCGGAGATCCTCCGGGGCAGCGGAGCATCGGCCCGGAGGATCAGGACCGCGACGGCGAGCAGCAGCCCCACCAGCAGGCCGGTCACCGAGGGCCCTCCCCTGCGAGGCGGGCCGTAAGCGCCGCCCAGGCCTCGCCGCGGGTGCACGCCGTGCCGCTGGAGGTCAGCGCCGGCCGGACGACGAGCCGCCCGCCGGACAGCCCGATCAGGGCGATCCGCTCCACCCGCCGCCCCCCGGCGCCGCGGACCAAATGGATGACAACGTCCAGGGCGCTTGAGGCCTGCACCGCCAGCGCCTGGGGAGTCATGCCCGCCAGGGCTCCCAGCGCCGTCAGCCGGGCCGGGACGCTGGCGGCGGAATTCGCGTGGACCGTGCCTCCGGCGCCGTCGTGCCCGGTGTTCATGGCCGCGAGCAGTTCGCGCACCTCGGCGCCCCGGCACTCTCCAACGATCAGGCGGTCCGGTCGCATCCTCAGGGCCTGCCGCACCAGTTCCGCCAGGTCGACCGCGCCGGCGCCCTCGACGTTCCCGTGGCGGGACTGAAGGCCGACGGTGTGGGGGTGGAGTGGGTTGAGCTCGGCGGCGTCCTCCACCAGGACGAGGCGTTCGGCGGAGCTGCTCAGCCCCAGCAGGGTCGATAGCAGCGTGGTCTTCCCCGTCCCGGTTGCCCCGCTGATGAGGAAGTTCAGCCGACGATGCACGACCTGCGCCAGGATGGCCGCAAGGTCCGCCGGAAAGGCACCCGAGGCGCACAGTTCGGACAGCGTGAAGACCCGCTCCCGGCGGATGCGGATGGACAGCAGGGTTCCCCCCGTCGAGACCGGCGGGAGCACAGCATGGATCCGGAAGTGCCTGAGCCGCACGTCAACGCACGGATTCGCGTCGTCGAGCCTGCGTCCTCCGGCCGCCACCAGCCGTGAGGCCAGGGCACGGACGTCGTCGTCGCCGGCGAAGGCCAGCGGCACGTGCCGCAGCCCGCCGGCACCATCCACCCAGACCTCCGCGGGTCCGTTCACCAGGATGTCGGTGACCGTGTCGTCCTGGGCGAGCTGGTGCAGCGGCCCGAGGCCCTGGAGTTCGGCCCGGATACCGTCGACGGCGGTGAGGGTCCCTTCGGAACCCAGGAGCCTGCCCGTGGACCGGACGGCCTCCGCGAGCCCGGCACCGGTCACCGGCGCCGACCCGGCCACCACCCTGCGGCGGACGAGGTCGACCATGTCCGGGTCGGTTCCACCGGCCCGGGTTCCGGTCGGCACCCGCTCTCCCCGGCGGGACCGGGCACCGGGGATGCCCCCGTTCATGCCGCGTCCCGGCCGTCGAGGGCGGTCTCGAGGAGACCGTGGCAAAGCCTGCGGATGGCGCGATGGCGGCCCCGGTCCAGGAGCCGGCCCTGGGCCTCGGCTGCCGGCACGCCGGGTAGATGCGGCAGGAAGGGCGGTTCGGGCACCTCCAGCACCTCTGCCACCCGGTGCGGCAGGAGTCCTCCCCGGACGGGTCCGCGCAGCACCACGTGCACCGGCATGGGCGAGAACCGAGGGAGCAGGACGGCCGCCGCCGCGACCGCGCGCAGCCGGGCCGGCACCAGCAGCACCACGCTGCCGCAGGAGGCCAGGAGCGCATCGTCAAGGCCCCCCGCGGTCCCGAGGTCGACGACGGTCAGCTGGAACGCCTGCCGCGCGGCGTCCAGAACCGGACCGGAAGCGGAGGAAACCTCGACGGTCGACGGCGGGAAGGGACCATGGGAGAGCACGGAGAAACCGGCGGGCCGCGGCAGGGCGGCCGCGAACTGCGCGGGGTTCAGCGCCCCGCGCACACCGTCGAGATCCCGCCACCGCAGCCCGGCGGCGGCGTCGCCCAGGGCCTGTTCGATGCCCCCGCCCAGCGGGTCCCCGTCGATCAGGAGGGTCGCGGCACCGGCCGATGCGGCGCCGTCGGCGAGCCAGCAGCTGAGCGTACTCGACCCGGCTCCTCCAGCCGCCCCGAGGACGCCGAGCACCGGCCCCGCGGCGGCCGACCGCGCCCGGCCCAGGTGTTCGGCGAGCCAGCCGGCGGCCTGCGGCAGGATCGCCACCCTGCCGGCACCCCGCGCGGCCGCCGCGGACCAGACGGCGTCCTCCTCCTCCCGCAGGCCGACCAGGATCACCGGACACCCGTGCGGGAGGCTACCCCCGCCCGCATCCGGGGCAAGCAGGAGCACCGAAGGAGAATGCCGAAGCGCTTCGGGCACCGAGGACGCCACGATCAGTGCCACCCCGGCCGCCGCCGCAACCCTCGCAGCCTCATCCCGGAGGGCCTGCGCCGCGCCCACGAGGACCACCCGCTAGTCCTCCGTGCCCGCGGGAGTCCAGGAACGCCGTTCCGTCATCCTTCAAGGGTGTGCGGCCGCGGTTCTCCCCGGCGGCGGCGGCCGCGTATGTGGACAACGCTGCCGATCCGCGGGCCGTCCCGGCGGCCCTGCTACCCACACTCCCGCCCGGGGACGGGCAGAATGAGGACATGTATGTCGTCGTGGCGCACCCGCCCAGCACCGACCGGGACACCGCCGCCGTCTTCCAACCCCTCGACGCCGCCGGCACGCCGTCGGGACCTGCGGTAAATGCCGCCGCCGAGGACCTGCACGGCACCTTCGCCCGCTTCGAGGCCGGCTCGCCCCGCTGGGTCTGGGAGAGCACGCGCCCCTGGTATCCGGGGCTGCTCGCGGCGGGCATCAGCCTGGAACGCTGCCACGACCTTGCGCTCGCCCGCGCCGTCCTGGCCCTCTCCCCCTACTGCTCGTCCTCGGCCTACGCGGAGGAACTGCGCTCGCGCCTGGTGGACGGAGAAGAGCCGTCCCTGCCCCGGCAGATCCTGCCTCCCCCGCCCGCTCCCAACCAGAGCAGCCTGTTCGATGACGTGCCCACGGCATCCGGACCCGAGGCGGGGGCCGTCGCCGCAGAGTTCCGCTCCCAGCTGCAGGCGGTGGCCGACTCCACCCACCCCCGCCGGCTTTCCCTGCTCCTGGCGGCCGAGTCGGCCGGCGCGCTGCTGGCCGCCGAGATGGAATCGACGGGCCTTCCCTGGCGGCGTGACATCCACGAGGAGCTGCTCGAGCGGCTGCTGGGTTCCCGCCCGCCCGAAGGCCAGCGCCCACCGGCCCTCGAACGTCTGGCCGCCGAGCTCCGGGAGGCCCTTGGCAGTCCGACGCTGAACCCGGATTCGCCCCAGGAGCTCATCCGGGCACTGCACCGGGCGGGCATCGAGGTGGCAACCACCCGCTCCTGGGAGCTTGAGCAGCAGAAGCACCGGGCGATCGAGCCCCTGCTCGCCTATAAGAAGCTCTCCCGGCTGCTCACGGCGAACGGCTGGACCTGGCTCGACACCTGGGTGGACAACGGCCGATTCCGCCCCGAGTACGTCGTCGGCGGGGTGGTCTCCGGGCGGTGGGCCTCCCGCGGCGGCGGGGCGCTCCAAATTCCGAAGATGGTGCGGGACGCCGTCCGCCCCGACCAGGGCCACGTGCTGATCGTCGCCGACGCGGCCCAGCTCGAACCGCGCGTCCTGGCCGCGCTGGCGCAGGACTCGGCCCTGGCCACCGCCGCCCGGGGCAAGGACCTGTACCAGGGCATCGCCGAACAGGGCTTCGGCGGGGACCGCGCCAAGGCCAAGCTGGCGATGCTCGGTGCCATGTACGGAGCGACGACCGGCGAGTCCGGGCGCCTGATGCCCCAGCTCGCCCGCACCTACCCCCGGGCGATCGGCGTCGTCGAAGCGGCCGCGCGGGTCGGCGAATCCGGTGGCACGGTCGGCAGCTACCTCGGGAGGGGGTGCCCGCCGGCCTCGGAGCGGTGGCGGGCCGCGCAGCGGACCACCAGTGCGGAGGAGCAGCGCCGCGCCGATGCCGCGGCCCGGTCGCGGGGACGCTTCACCCGGAACTTCGTGGTGCAGTCGACCGCAGCGGAATGGGCACTGTGCTGGCTGGCGGAGGTCCGCCGGAGGCTCCGCGTGCTGGGTGGCCCGGCGGCCGTGGCGGGAATCGTCTTCTTCCTGCACGACGAGGTCATGCTGCACGTGCCCGAGGAGCGCGCCGGCGAGGTCAGCCGGCTGATCGAGGAGTCCGCCGCAGCGGCCACGGAGCTGGTGTTCGGCAGGATACCGATCGAATTCGCGGTCAACGTCGTCGTCGTCCGCTCCTACGCCGACGCCAAGTAGCATCCGCACGCCGTCCGCCGTCCACCCCCAACCGGGCTCCGCCGCCGAAACTGCACATCACCACGCTCTGCCCGCAGCAAAGGGTGGTTACCTGCACACTCGGCGGGACCGCAGCTAGCCGGGCCACGGAATTAGGGCGGCGGGATGACCAGCGACTCGTCCCACGGCTCGGTCCAGCCCAGGGCATCGAACAGGGAACTGAGAAGCATCCCGGTGAAGCCCCACACGGTGGCCTCGGGAAGGACGAAGCCAGGGCTTCGGCCGGTGGAACCGCCGCGCTGGAACACGACCGTCCTGCGGTTGACCGGATTCAACAGGTCCCGGACGGGCGCACGGAAAACCTGGGCCGACTCGCCCTCGTCCACGACGCCGACCGGGGTAGGCAGCAGCCACCAACCGAGCACTGGCGTGACCAGGAAGTTGCTGTAGGGCAGTCCGACCTCGGGCAGTGCGCAGAGCACCTCGACTCCCGAGGGCTCCAGCCCGGTCTCCTCCTGTGCCTCCCGCAGGGCGGCCGCCCGCTCGTCGGCGTCACCGGGATCGATGGCACCACCGGGGAAGGCGACCTGCCCGGGATGGTTGTTGAGGGAATCCGCGCGCTGAACCAGCAGGAGGTCGAGGTCGGCCGGCGCGGTGGCCGGGTGTCCGGGTGCCAGATGGTCGTCGGCCGTCCCAAAGAGAATCAGCACCGCCGCCCGCCGTGCCTTCTTCGGGTTGAGGATCCGCAGGCGCCAGGCGGTCGGCAGGTCAAGCGAGTCGGCGTCCTTCATGGACTCCGCGTAGTGGCGCAGGGACTGGTAGGCGCTCACGTTCCGAGGGTATATCCGGCCGCGCGGAGTTCGGTCCGGGTCTGCCCGCTGCGCATCAGCCCGAGCAGTTCCTCACGCCCCGGTGCCAGTTCGTACTTCAGCAGCTTTGTCGCCTTCACCGGGTCCACCTCCCCCTCGCCATAGGAGGGGCACAGCGCCGCGACCGGGCAGGCACCGCAGGCGGGTTTCTTGGCGTGGCAGATCCGGCGCCCGTGGAAGACGAGGCGGTGCGAAAGATCCGTCCAGTCCCGCGGCTCGAACAGCGCACCGACCTCCATCTCGACCTTGACCGGATCCTCCGACCCGGTCCAGCCGAAGCGCCGCGCCAGCCTGCCGAAGTGGGTGTCGACGGTGATCCCCGGAATCCCGAAGGCGTTGCCCAGCACCACATTGGCCGTCTTCCGGCCCACCCCGGGGAGCGTGACAAGATCCTCGAGCCGGCCCGGCACCTCCCCGTCGTACTCGTCGACAAGGCGGTTCGCCAGGGCCATCAGGCTGTTAGCCTTGGCCCGGAAGAACCCGGTCGGCCGGATCAGCTCCTGCAGTTCCAGGGGATCGGCCTCGGCGAGCGCCCGGGCGTCCGGGTACCGCTCGAAGAGGACGGGCGTGGTGAGGTTGACCCTCACATCGGTCGTCTGGGCCGAGAGCACCGTGGCCACGAGGAGCTCGAAGGCGTTCCGGAAGTCCAGCTCGGCGTGGGCGTACGGGTACACCTCCCCAAGCACGCGGTTGATCCGGCGGGCGCGCCGCTTCAGGGCCGTGGCCGAGACGGCCTCATTGGTGTGCCCCTTCATGAATCGGCCTCCCGTGCCTGGTGTGCTGTCGGAGGGCAGCGGGGATTACTCCCGCGGTGCCCGTTCGATGTTGGTGAGGTTGCGCATGACGCCGATCTGCCCGGTCCTCTTGTCCTGCACGAGGAACTCGGTGCCGCGGTCCTCGATGCCCACTTCCCAGTCGCCGGGCTGCACGATGAAGAGCTGGCGGCCGGACTGTTCGTCGACGACGGGCCGGGGCGTGCCGACGGCGAACCAGAACGCCTCGACCACCTGCTCCTCGTCGGCGCTCCTGGTTGCCGAGATCGTTTCCTGCTGGCGGGGGCTGGCCTCGGTCACCGGGTGGACGCGGGTCTGCGCGTCCGACGACGCACCGGCACCCGCGGTGGCGGAATCCGGGGTTCCCGAGTCCGGAGTCTGCGCCTGCCGGGGACCGGCCGCCGGATCTCCGGCGCCATCGGCCGAGGTTCGGCCCGAGGGCTGGCCCGCTGCCCCGGCGGAGGGCGAAGCGGCGGCTGCGGCCGTTGCACCCCCGGCGGCGCCGGCCGCGGCCTGGAGCCCGCCGTGCGCCTGCGGCGCGGGCGTCGAGCCCGCCGCGCCGGAGGCAGTTGCCTGCTGAGCCGCACCCGAAACGGGAACCTCAACCGAGTGCTGCGTGACCTTCTCCTCCTTGGCCTTCTCCTCCTTGGCCGGCTTCGGCGCCTTGGGGGCCTTGGGCGCCTTCGGCTGCGTGGGCAGGACGGCGCGGGCCACGGCATGGGCCGGCGTCTCGGTGCGTTCCTTGAAGTCCTTGGCGAAGAACGGCAGGTGCGGGGCCAGGACCGTTGCCGCGAGCATGCCCACGGCGCCGATCAGCGACACCAGCGGGCCGATGTGGAAGGCGGTCATGGTCTGGAGGAAGAAGAACGCCGCGGCCAGGGCCGCCGCAATTGAGGCGAACTGGTCGACCGAGAACGAACCGACCCGCAGGCCCGAGGCCCCCTGCCGCCGCCCGATGACCAGGGCGGCGGCGGCGACGGGGAGCAGGATGCCGATGCCCACGAAAAACAGCGGAAGGGTGTTCCAGAAGTTCGCGTAGCGCACCTCTCCGCGGAAGAAGGGAAGCAGCGTCCCCAGGAAGATCACCGCGACGGAGGCCAGCAGGACAACCTCCCGGAGCGTGAACCGCCCGAGCACCGCCTTGCTGGAGCTGTACGGGCCTTCGGCGACGGGACTTGGACGTACGGCCGTGGTGGCGGCGCCGGCAGCCGGGTCCGCCACCGTGGAGGTCCCGGTGGACTTCCCGGCGGACGTCGCGGCGGACGTCGCGGCGGACTTCCCGGTCGACTTCCCCGTGGACTTCCCTGCGGCCTGCTTCACGACGGCGGTGTCAGCAGTGGAGGCACCGCCGCTGGCATCGGCAGAGGATAGGGCGGTTGCGGCGTCCGGCTGCGCGCCCACGCCTGCCGTCCGGTTCTTAGAGTCTTCGGTCATTGTTGCTCTCCCGTTCGTGGCGGCGGCCCGCGGCCGCACGGAAGCACCCGGTGCGGCACCGGCTGCCCATGTCCTTCCTCCACAGTAGCCACCCCCGATCCCCTTTCACTAGCACGCGGGGCACCGGGGCCGGGAGGGTGGAACCGCTCAACGCACAAAGTCGGCCTTTCACATCTGGAGTGTGATCGCTGACACAAGTCCGGCGAACTGGCCGATAATGTTCGGGAAGTGCATCTGCGCAGCGGAACCGCTGCGCCGGCCTGGATTTCAGCCAGGAATGGATCGAGCCGCAGAGGGGTAAGACATGTCCGAAAGCGCCCAGAGGCAAGGCGACGCGTTTGAAAACCTGCTCCACGAGGAACGCCGCTTCCCTCCCAGCGAGGAATTTGCCGCGCAGGCTCTCGCCCAGCCCTCCCTTTATGAGGAGGCACGCAGCAGGGGGACGGAGTTCTGGGCGGACCAGGCCCGCGCCTGCCTTTCCTGGGAGACCGACTTCACCCAGACCCTCGACTGGTCCGAGGCCCCCTTCGCCAAGTGGTTCGTCGGAGGCAAGCTCAACGCCGCCTACAACGCCCTCGACCGGCACGTCGAGGAGGGGCGCGGGGACCGCGTGGCCATCCATTTCGAAGGCGAGCCCGGAGACACCCGCAGCTACACCTATGCGGAGCTCACCGAATCGGTGAAGAAGGCGGCCAACGCCTTCGAATCCCTTGGAGTGCAGAAGGGCGACCGCGTCGCGGTGTACCTGCCGATGATCCCCGAGGCGGTGATTACCATGCTGGCATGCGCCCGCATCGGGGCGGTGCACTCGGTGGTGTTCGGCGGTTTCTCCGCCGATGCTCTGCGCAGCCGGATCGACGACGCCGAGGCCAAGCTGGTCGTCACCGCCGACGGCACCTACCGCCGCGGCAAGCCCAGCGCCCTCAAGCCCGCCGTCGACGCCGCGCTCGAGAAGGAAGGATCGACCATCACCCACGTGGTGGTGGTCCGGCGCAACAACGAACCGGTGGAATGGACCGAGGGACGGGACGTCTGGTGGGACGACGTCGTCGACACCGCCTCCAACGAGCACACCGCCGTGGCGCACGACTCCGAACACCCGCTGTTCATCCTCTACACCTCCGGAACCACCGGCAAGCCCAAGGGCATCCTCCACACCACCGGCGGCTTCCTCACCCAGACGGCGTTCACCCACAAGTACACGTTTGACCTGCGCCCTGAGACAGATGTCTTCTGGTGCACCGCCGACATCGGGTGGGTGACCGGGCACAGCTACGTCACCTACGCCCCGCTGATCAACGGCGCCACGCAGCTGATGTACGAGGGGACCCCCGACACCCCGCACCAGGGCCGGTGGTGGGAGCTGATCGAGAAGTACAAGGTCTCGATCCTCTACACCGCCCCCACCGCCATCCGCACCTTCATGAAGTGGGGCCGGGACATCCCGAAGAAGTACGACCTCTCCTCGATCAGGGTCCTGGGTTCGGTCGGTGAACCCATCAACCCCGAGGCCTGGATGTGGTACCGGGAGATCATCGGCGGCGGGAAGGCGCCGATCGTTGACACCTGGTGGCAGACCGAGACCGGTGCCCACATGATCTCGCCCATGCCCGGGGTGACCAGCACCAAGCCCGGCTCGGCGCAGGTCGCCGTCCCGGGCATCGCCGTCGACGTCGTGGACGAGATGGGCCAGTCGGTGCCCAACGGCTCCGGCGGCTACCTCGTGGTCCGCGAGCCGTGGCCGTCGATGCTGCGCGGCATCTGGGGCGACCCGGAGCGGTTCAAGCAGACCTACTGGTCGCGCTTCGACGAGATGTACTTCGCCGGCGATGGAGCCAAAAAGGATGAGGACGGCGACATCTGGCTGCTGGGCCGGGTCGACGACGTCATGAACATCTCGGGGCACCGGCTCTCCACGACCGAGATCGAGTCGGCCCTGGTCAGCCACCCGTCGGTCGCCGAGGCCGCTGTCGTGGGCGCCAAGGACGAGACCACCGGCGAGGCCGTGGTGGCCTTCGTCATCCTGCGCGGCTCGGCCAAGGACGACGACGACATCGTCACCACGCTGCGCAACCACGTGGGCAAGGAGATCGGTCCGATCGCCAAGCCGCGGAACATCCTCGTGGTCCCGGAGCTGCCCAAGACCCGCAGCGGCAAGATCATGCGGCGCCTGCTCAAGGACGTCGCCGAGGGCCGCGAGGTCGGGGACGCGACGACGCTGGCCGACAACACGGTGATGCAGCAGATCGCCGCCTCGCTGCGGAAGTAGCCCGACCGCGGACCGCCCGCCGGGCCCGTCCTGCCGTTCCGGCGGCGGGCCCGGAGGGGCGGCCGGTGTGAGATTGGACTCAAACGTTGGCACCCGTGCCGGAGCCGGGTGGACAATCGTCAGCGTGTCAAGTTCACTCGCCGCCGCGCCCGCTCCCGTCGCCCGTCCCCGGATGGCCCGCCGGGCCGCCGGCGCCTCCTTCGTCGGAACCGCCCTGGAGTCCTACGACTTCTACGTTTTCGGCACCGCGGCCGCGCTGGTCTTCAATGAGGTGTTCTTCACCACGCAGGACCCCCTGGCGGGGACCCTGTCCGCGTTCCTTATCTTCGCGATGGGCTTCGTCGCCCGCCCACTGGGTGCCATCCTCTTCGGGCACCTCGGCGACCGCATCGGACGCAAGAAGACCCTGATCTGGACCATCACCCTGATGGGCCTGGCCACGGGCACGGTCGGCCTGCTGCCCGACTACAACACCATCGGGGTGTGGGCGCCGATCATCCTCACGGTGCTCCGCCTGCTGCAGGGGCTCTCGCTGGGCGGGGAGTGGGGTGGATCCATCCTCATCGCCACCGAGCATGCCGAACCGCGCCGGCGTGCGCTCTACGCGTCGATCCCCCAATTGGGCTCGCCGGTGGGGACCATGCTCATCTCCCTGATCTTCCTGATCCTGACCGTCACCGTGCCCGACGTGATGACCACCTGGGGCTGGCGGATCCCGTTCCTGCTCGCGTTCCCCTTCCTCGCCGTGGCGATCTACCTGCGCCTGGCCATCGACGAGACCCCGGTCTTCAAGGACGCCGCCAGCAGCAACAGGCTCGCCCGCGTCCCGTTCCTCGAGGTCATCCGCTCGCAGCCGACGGCCGTCGTGGTGGCCGCGGCCTCGGCCGTCCTGGGCATCGGCTCCTACTTCCTCCTCGTCTCCTACACCCAGGCCTACGGCACCGAACGCCTCGGCCTGAGCGAGGCGACGGTCCTCAACGCCGCCCTGATCGGGTCGCTCCTTCAGCTGGTGACCATCCCCGCGTTCGGCTACCTCGCCATGCGGATCGGATCGGCAAAGGTCGTCGCCGGCGGCGCCCTGGGCACCGCCCTGATCGCCTTCCCGCTCTACTGGGTCATCAGCATCGCCACCGAGCCCGTCTACATCGCGGCGATCCTCCTGGGCGGCATCCTGCCGACGGCCACGTGGGCCGCACTGGGCGGGTTGATGGCCGACATCTTCGACCCCCGCACCGGCTTCACCGCGCTGTCCTTCGCCTACAGCATCGCCGCGATCATCGCCGGCTTCGTCCCCTCGATCACCACGGTCTTCGGGACGGCAACCGACGGCGCCTGGTGGCACCCGGGCATCGTGCTGGTGGTGCTCAGCCTCGTGACCCTGGTCGGGGCGCTCCTCGCCGTCCGGCTCCGCGCACGCCAGCAGGCCACCGCCTCCGCGGCGTAGGCTGCGGGCTGGGGCATAGTTAAGCCATGACCGCGGCCCCCTCACCCAGCATCCTCCTGCTCAACGGCCCCAACCTGAACCTGTTGGGGACGCGGGAACCGGAGATCTACGGCACCTCCACCCTCGCCGACGTCGAGGAGACGGCCCGTGCCGCCGCGGCCTCCCGGGGATGCACGCTGCGGGCCTTCCAGTCCAACTCCGAAGGCACCCTGATCGACGCCATCCACGGCGCGGCGGGCACCGCCGGCGGGATCGTCATCAACGCCGGCGCCTACACCCACACCTCGATCGCCATCGCCGACGCGCTGGCCGGCGTGGGCCTGCCCGTGGTGGAGGTCCACCTGAGCAACGTGCACCGGCGCGAGGCCTTCCGGCACACCTCCTACATCTCCGCGGTCGCCGACGCCGTGATCGTGGGGGCGGGAGTCGAGGGATACCGGTTCGCCGTGGAGCACCTCGCGGCGCGGCTGGGCGCCCCGGCCGCGGCGAGACCAAAAAGTTAGCGCCGGTCCGGAACGTCGCCTTACGCGAAAAGCGCACCGGTAGGGCACCATAGTTTCATGACGGATATCACTCCCGCCGGTACGGCGGCCAGCGACGCGCCCCTGCTAGAAGTCCGGGACCTCGCGATCAGCTTCCGCACCACCCACGGGGAGGTGCGCGCCGTCGAAAACGCGAGCTTCACGCTTCGACGCGGAAGCACGCTGGCCATCGTTGGCGAGTCCGGCTCCGGCAAGTCCACGACGGCCATGGCCTGCATCGGCCTGCTGCCGGGCAACGGCAAGGTCACCGCCGGCAGCATCCTCTTCGAAGGCCAGGAGCTCGTTGGCCTGGCCGAGTCCAAGATGCGATCCATCCGCGGCCGGGCGATCGGCCTGGTGCCGCAGGACCCGATGTCGAACCTCAACCCCGTCACCAAGATCGGCACCCAGGTCGCCGAGACGCTGCTGGTCCACGGCATGGCCACCAAGGCCAACGTCAAGCAGAAGGTGATCGAGGTCCTCTCCGCCGCAGGCCTGCCCGACGCCGGCGAGCGCGCCAAACAGTACCCGCACGAGTTCTCCGGCGGCATGCGCCAGCGCGCCCTAATCGCGATCGGCCTCGCGTGCCAGCCGCGGCTGCTCATCGCCGACGAGCCCACCAGCGCCCTCGACGTCACTGTCCAGCGCACCATCCTCGACCAGATCGACACCATGACCGACCAGCTGGGCACCTCGGTGCTGCTGATCACGCACGACCTCGGGCTGGCCGCCGAGCGCGCCTCCGACCTCGTGGTGATGCACCGCGGCCGGGTCGTCGAGACCGGCCCCGCCCAGCAGCTGCTCAACGACCCCCAGCACCCCTACACCCAGTCGCTGGTGCGCGCCGCCCCGTCCGTCGCCGCCGTCCGCCTGCGCCCGGGTGCCTACAACGACGACCCCGCCAAGCGGGCGAAGCTCGCCGAGGCGGTCTTCGCCGAGCACGAGAACGGCAAGGCGGCTCCCCCGGCGAACATTGTGGAGATCCGGGACCTCACCAAGGTCTATAAGCGCCGCGGCAGTTCCGAGGACTTCTATGCGGCCAAGAACGTCACCCTCGACGTGCCGCGGGGCCAAACGGTCGCCATCGTCGGCGAGTCCGGTTCCGGCAAGACCACGACGGCCCGGATGCTCCTGAAGCTCATCGAGCCCACCTCCGGCACCATGACCTTCGACGGCATGGACGTCGCCACCCTCGACAAGGCGCAGCTCAACGACTTCCGCCAGCGGGTCCAGCCGATCTTCCAGGACCCCTACTCCTCGCTGAACCCGATGTTCACCATCGAGCGCATCGTCGAGGAGCCCCTCAACGCCTACAAGCGCGGCTCCAAGAAGGAGCGGGCCGCCCGGGTGCGGGAACTGATGGACCAGGTGGCCCTGCCCCAGAACGCGCTGCGCCGCTACCCTTCGGAGCTGTCCGGCGGGCAGCGCCAGCGCGTGGCCATCGCCCGCGCGCTGGCCCTGAAGCCCGAACTGCTGGTCTGCGACGAGCCCGTGTCGGCACTCGACGTGCTCGTCCAGGCGCAGATCCTCAAACTCCTGGGCGACCTGCAGGCCGAACTGGGCCTGAGCTACCTGTTCATCTCCCACGACCTCGCCGTGGTGCGCCTGATCTCCGACTACGTGTGCGTCATGAAGGACGGCGAACTCGTCGAGGCAGCGACCTCCGAAGAGGTCTTCCAGAACGCCCGCCACCCCTACACGCGCCGGCTGCTGGCCTCCATTCCGGGCAACGAGCTGCAGATCGAGGGCGGCATCGCCTCCTGAGGCCGGAGCGGCAGCGCTCCCGGCGTCCCCGTGCGGCACGGAGGCCGGGATGTCCACCCCGAAAGGTGTGCCCGCGGATAGGAAGTTGAAGCGGTCCGGCGGTGCCGGCGTCGGTATTCTGGGGGCATGACCGCCGTAACCGGATTCACTGCCACACTTGACGGCCGCTTCGCCCGGGAGCTGGCGGAGCTGGCCATCCCCTGGCGGGCCGAGGAGGCACCGGAGCCGAGGCTGCTGGTGCTCAACGAACCGCTCGCCCTCACCCTGGGCCTCGACCCGGAGGCGCTGCGGACACCCGAGGGGATCTCGTTCCTGACCGGCACCTCGCTGCCCGCCGGAGCCACCCCCGTCGCCCAGGCCTATGCCGGCCACCAGTTCGGCGGTTACAGCCCCCGCCTCGGGGACGGGCGGGCACTGCTGCTGGGCGAGATCACCGGCAGCGACGGCCGCCTGCGCGATCTCCACCTCAAGGGGTCCGGGCGCACACCGTTCGCCCGCGGCGGGGACGGCCTGGCGGCGGTGGGCCCCATGCTGCGCGAGTACATCGTCAGCGAGGCCATGGACGCACTAGGCATCCCGACGACCCGCTCGCTGGCCGTGGTGGCCACCGGCCGGCCGGTGCGCCGCGAAACCGTGCTGCCCGGAGCGGTGCTCGCCCGGGTCGCTGACAGCCACCTGCGGGTGGGCAGCTTCCAGTACGCCGCGGCCGGCGGGGACCTTGCCCTGCTGCGCCGCCTCGCCGACCACGCCATCGCCCGGCACCACCCGCAGGCCGCTCAGGCAGAATCGCCCTACCTCGCGCTGTTCGAGTCGGTGGTCTCCGCCCAGGCCTCACTGGTGGCCCGGTGGATGCTCGCAGGCTTCATCCACGGGGTGATGAACACCGACAATATGACCATCTCGGGCGAGACCATCGACTACGGGCCCTGCGCCTTCCTCGACGCCTTTGACCCGGCCACCGTATACAGCTCGATCGACTCCGGCGGGCGCTACGCCTACGGCAACCAGCCGCTGGTCGCCGAGTGGAACCTCGCCCGGCTGGCGGAGGCCCTGCTGCCCCTGATCCATGAGGACCAGGAGCGGGCCGTCGAGGCCGCGGTCGCCTCCCTCGAGGCCTTCCGCGGCCAGTACAGCGCCGCCTGGCTGGCCGGGATGAAGGCCAAGCTGGGCCTGGCCGGCCCGGTGCCCGACGGCGAGGCCGCCCAGCTCGCGGACGACCTCCTGGCCCTGCTGCATGCCGGCCGGGCCGACTACACCTCGTTCTTCCGGGACCTGGGCTCCGCCGCCCGGGGGCACGCCGGGCCGGCCCGGAACCGGACCGCAGATCCTGCGGCGTTCGACGCCTGGGCGCAGCGCTGGCTCGCCCTGCGCCCGGACGCGGTCGCAATGGACCGGGCCAACCCGGCCTACATTCCCCGCAACCACCTCGTCGAGGAGGCCCTGGCTGCGGCCACAAACGACGACCTGGGCCCGCTGGCGGGTCTCCTCGAAGCCGTGACGGCGCCCTACGACGAGCGGCCCGGCCTTGAACGCTATGCCGTCGGCGCCCCGGAGGACTTCGGCCCGTACCGGACCTTCTGCGGCACTTAACGCCGACGCCCCGCCGCTGGGTCAGCAGCGGGGCGGATTCGACGAGGTGGATTTGACGAGGTGGATTTGACGAGGCGGCGGGAGCGGGCTCCCGCCGGGCTACTTCTGCCGCGTCTTGGGATCCAGCGCCTCCCGGAGGGACTCCCCCAGCAGGGTAAAGCCCAGGGCGGTGATAGCGATGCAGGCACCGGGCAGGAACGCCAGCTGCGGAGCGATACTCAGCTCCACCTGCGCATAGGTGAGCATCCGGCCCCACTCGGCGGCCTGCGGCAGCCCGCCGCCGAGGCCGAGGAAGGACAGCGCCGCGGCGTCGATCACCGCGGTGGCCAGGGTGAGCGTTGCCTGCACGATCACCGGCCCCATGCTGTTGGGCAGCAGGTGGCTCATGGTGATCGTGCCCCGGCTCAGCCCGAGGGTTTGCGCGGCCAGGATGTAGTCCGATCCGCGCTGCGAGAGCATCGAGGAACGGAGCAGCCTCGCGAAGATCGGGATCTGAGAGACGCCGATGGCGATCATGATCGCGTACGGGCTCTGGCCGAGAATGGCCGCGATGCTCACGGCGAGCAGCAGGTTCGGCACCGACAGCAGGATGTCCACGAAGCGCATGATGACACTGTCGACCCAGCCGCCGAAGCCGCCGGCAAGGACGCCGAGGAGCATACCGCCGGCGAGGCCCAGTGCGGTGGACACGACGCCGATCAGCAGGGAGGCCTGTGCGCCCCAGATGAGCTTGCTCAGCAGGTCTCCGCCGAAGCGGTCGAGCCCGAGCGGGTAGCCGCCGATCTCACCCGGCCCGGGGATGGTGGTGGGGGTGATTTCGGTGCGGCCGGGCAGTTCATTGCCACCGAAGGGGGCCAGGACCGGTGCGAGGATCGCCACGAGCAGGAACAGTCCGATGATGATTGCGCCGACGATGGCCTGCGGGTTGCGCCGCAGGCGCAGGAACGCGTCCTTCCAGAGGCCGGTTCCGCCCCCGGTATCGATTGCGGGGTCTGTGGGGGCTGCTGATCCGCCGGTGGCGGGGGGCAAGATTGCACTCACTGCACACGCACTCTCGGGTCGATGATGCTGTAGGAAATGTCAACGAGGAGGTTGATGATCGCGTAGAGGATGGCGATGAAGATGATGAACCCCTGGAGGACCGGGTAGTCGAGGCCGAAGATGGCATCGCGCAGGAACCGCCCGATGCCGTTGAACGCGAAGACCGTCTCGGTGAGCACGGCACCCGAGATGAGCAGGCCGAGCTGCAGGCCGATCGTCGTCACCACCGGGAGCATGGCGTTGCGCAGGATGAAGCGGCTGCGGATGGTGCGCTCCATCAGGCCCTTGGCCCGGGCGGTTCGCACGTAGTCGGCGTTCTGGGTCTCAAGCACCGAGGCCCGGGTGATGCGCACGATGATGGCCAGCGGGATGGTGCCCAGGGCCAGCCCGGGCAGGATCAGGTGAAGGAAGGCGTCCCAGGCGGCGTCCCACTCCCCCGTGAGGAGCCCGTCCAGGACGTAGAAGTCGGTGAAGTGGGTTGCGTTGATGCGCGGGTTCTGCCGGCCGTCGGGCGGCAGGAGGGACCACTGAATGGCAAAGAGGTATTTGAAGATGAACGCGAGGAAGAACACCGGAACTGTGATGCCGATCAGGCTCAGCACTACTGAGCTGTGGTCCACGAAGCGGCCGTAGTGGCGGGCCGCCGCGTATCCCAGCGGCACGCCGACGCCGATGGCGAAGATCAGGGCCACGATGGTGAGTTCGATGGTCGCCGGGAAGCGGGTTGCGAATTCCTCGAGGACCGGCCGTCCGGTGTTGATCGAGACGCCGAAGTCGCCCTGCAGCAGCTTGCCCATGTAGGTGAAGTACTGGGTCAGGAGGGGCCGGTCGAACCCGTACAGCTCGTTGACCCGGGCGACAGCCTCGGGGGTTGCCTTCTCGCCGAGCAGCGCGGTCGCCGGACCTCCCGGGAGGCTGCGCACCCAGAGGAAGAGCAGGACGGAAAGCCCAAACAACGTGGGGATGAGCAGGGCAATTCGCTTGCCTATGACGCGTAACACAGTGTCCTCTCGGGGTGAACCAGAATGTGCTCTCCAACACAGTGGAGCCGGACCTATCGTACGGGTCCGGCTCCACTGGACGTGCTGGTATTACTTGCTGAGCTCGATTTCGCTGAAGACCTCATCGTTGACCGGGCTGGCCGGGTAGGAGGTCACGCGCTCGTTGAACGCCAGCGAAGGTGCCGGGTGGGCCAGCGGGATGGCCGGGATGAATTCGGCGATCTGCTCGTTGATCTCCTCGTACGCCTTCGTCTGCTCGTCGCGGTCGGTCATGCCACGGGCCTCGTCCAGTGCGGCGAACAGCTCCGGGTTGTCGAAGCCGAACTCAGGCTTCTGCTGGCCGAAGAAGACGCCGATGAAGTTGTCGGTGTCGTTGTAGTCGCCGGTCCAGCCGAGCAGGTGCAGGCCGTGGTCCTCGGTGCCCTGGACCTGGTCGAGGTAGTCAGGGGACCAGGCGGCAGGCGCCGGGGTGACGGTGATTCCGACGTCGGCCAGCTGCGCCTGGAGGTTGGTGAAGACCTGCTCCGGGGTGGGCATGTACGGACGGGAGACGTTCGTCGGGTAGTTGAACTGGACCTCGAAGCCGTCCGGGTAGCCGGCCTCGGCGAGGAGCTCCTTCGCCTTCTCCGGATCGAAGTCATACGTGGTGACGTCCTCGTTGTACCCGTCGACGACGTCGGGAATGAACTGGGTTGCCACCTTGGTACCCTCGGGAAGGGTCTGGCTCACCAGCGCCTCCTTGTCGATGGCGTGGGCGATGGCTTCGCGGACCAGCGGGTCGGCGAGCTGCTCGACCTTGTGGTTGAAGCCCAGGTACAGGATGGTGAACGGGTCGCGGGCCACCACGTTGTATCCGCCGTCCTTCAGGGACTGGACGTCGGCGGGGGCGACAAGGTCGTACCCGTCGATGGTTCCGGCTTCGAGGGCCTGGCGGCGGGCCTGCGGGTCGTCGATGATGCGGAAGATCGTTTCGGTGATCTGACCCTTCTCGCCCCAGTAATCCTCGAAGCTCGACAGCTCAAGCTGCTGTCCGACGTCCCAGGACTCGAACTTGAAGGGACCGGTGCCCACCGGGTTGCCGAGGGCGTACTCGCTGAGCTTCGGTGATTCCTCGGAACCGCCGATCTCGTCGGCCTTGAACTCCTCGAGGGCGGTGGGGCTCTGCATGGCGAAGGCCGGCAGTGAGAGCGCCGGGACGAAGCCGGCGAACGGCTTGGCCAGGTTGACGGTGACCTCGTTGTCGCCGTTGGCCTCGCAGGATTCGTAGACGGCTTCGTCAGGCTGGTCCTTGAACCCGCGGAAGAGCGAGTTGTAGTAGTAGGACACGGTTTCGGCCTGCTGAAGGCCGGTCCAGTTGTACCAGCGCTCGAAGTTGAAGCAGACGGCCTCGGCGTTGAAGTCGGTCCCGTCGTGGAACTTCACACCCTCCTTCAGCTTGAACGTCGTCGCCAGTCCGTCCTCGGAGGTCTCCCAGGACTCGGCGAGCAGCGGCGCCGGGTCCGCGGTGCCCTTCTCCACGCCGACGAGGCCCTCGAAGATCTGGCGGCTGACGCGGAAGGACTCGCCGTCGCTGGCGAAGGCCGGGTCGAGGGACTTCGGGTCGGAGGACGCAGCGAAGACGAAGGTCGAATTGACGGCCTCGCCCGAACCCTCGGCGCCGGCCCCCTCCTCGCGCTCGCTCTGGACGCAGCCGGTCATGAGCAGCGCGCCGATGGATATTCCCGCAGTCAACGCAGCACGTTTCCTGGTGAGATGGAACCTGCGCACAGAAGTGTCGCGTGTAGACATTTTGAGCTCCTGTTGAACGAGTGTTTCTGGCCGGACAACCCTGTATCCGCCGGACCGGAACGCGCCTGTGCGCACTGGCCGTGTGACGAGCCTAACTTCTAAAGCGGCCGGTTTTCGTATTTCCCGTATCCATCCGGTCACGATTTGGTCTCGCGGGACCTCCGCGGGGCGCGCCGCGGAACCCGCCGGCGGGCCCGCGCGGTTGCCGCCGGAGCCGGCGGAGGGCAGGCCCTAGCGCGGGGTGCACTGCCCGGAGGGGACGGCGTCGGCGTAGCCCGGCGCGCGCTCGGCGATCGGCCGCAGCTCGGCCAGCGACAGCGCATACCCGACGGGCGCCTCGGCCGTTGACTTGGCGAAGACCACCCCGGCCACCCGGCCCTGCAGGTCGAGCAGCGGCCCGCCGGAATTACCCTGCTGCACGTTCGCGGCCAGGCTGTACACCTGGAGCAGCCGCGGGCTGGCACCGTAGATGTTCTGGACCATCACCGGGGACAGGTTCTGCACGCTGGCGGGCTGGATCCGATAGGGCCCGCCGGCCGGGTAGCCGGCGAAGGCCGCCGTCGTCCCGCGGGGCAGCTCATCCCCCAGCGGCAGCGCATTCCGGTCCAGGCCGTCGACGGCGAGCACGGCGATGTCCCGGGCTGGATCGAAGTGCACGACCCGCCCCGGCAGCGCCCCTCCGCCCAAGACCTCGACGACGGGTTCGCCCACCCCCGCTACGACGTGCGCGTTGGTGATGACCCGCCCGGGTGCCACAACGAACCCGGTGCCGGTCTGGTTCTGCCCGCATTTGAAGGCCGTGCCGGCGATCCGCACCACCGACGCAGCGGCTGCCGCGAGCTCGGGGGTGTCGACGGATTCGTCAGGGACTTCCGCGGCCAGCGGCGGCGCAACGGTGTCCAGGATGGTGGGGATGCCGTCGTCCACGGCGATGGTGCGCAGCTGCGCCAGCCAGGTCCGCACCGGCGCCGGGGTTGCGCTGTCGATGCCGCGGATGACCTGCGAGGCGGCCAGGTGCTGGGACAGGAAGGGGACGCCGAGGCTGCCCACGCTGAAGGCGAGCATCGACATCACCAGCGCCGCCACCACGGTGTTGACCGCCCCGCCGAGCAGCCGGTCGACGGTCCGCAGGGGCCGGACCTTCAGCCAGCGCCGGATCGAGGAGCCCAGGCCGGCGCCGAGGGCCTGGCCCACGACGACGAGAACGAGGGCTGTGGCGATGACGGCGGGAAGACGCCAGCCGTTGTCGGGGACCGCCGCGCTGACCAGCGGGATCGCGAAGAAGGCTGCCACGGCCCCGGCGATGAACCCGACGATGCCGCCAAGGGTCACGAAGAGGCCGTTGCGCAGCCCCACGGCGAGGTACCCGAGCAGCACAAGGCCCAGTACGACGTCGAGAATCGTGAAGTCGGGCATGTCCGTTCTCCCAGTGTGCTTCGTCCGGAAGCCGCGCACCTCCATCACTGAGTCCCGATTCTATCGGCCGGGAGCCGTCCCGCGGCAGCGCGCCGGTTGCGCGGACCGCTTAACGCGGGCGGAATGGCGTGTACCGGCTGTCCCATCATGCCCGGGTACGGCAAGATGGGACGGTAGAGGCCACGCGGGACAGCCGCACCACCCCAAGTCAACAGGAGAATTCATGGATATCGAGGTACTGCGCCGGGCGCCGCTCTTCGCTTCGCTGGGAGACGACGTCTTCGCCGCCCTCACTGATGAGTTGACCGAAGTTGACCTCTCGCGTGGATCGTCGGTATTCCGTGAGGGAGACCAGGGCGACCAGCTGTACTTCATCGTCTCCGGCAAGATCAAGCTCGGACGCACCGCCCAGGACGGCAGGGAGAACCTGCTGGCGATCCTCGGCCCGGGTGAACTCTTCGGCGAGATGGCCCTGTTCGACCCCAGCCCGCGCACTGCCACGGCGACGGCGGTGTCGGAGACCCGGCTGGCGGGGCTGAAGAACGAGAACCTGCGGGTGCTGCTCGAGACCCGCCCCGAGGTGTCGGCCCAGCTGCTCCAGGCGCTCGCCCGCCGGCTGCGCCGCACCAACGAGTCCCTCGCGGACCTCGTGTTTTCCGATGTCCCCGGCCGCGTCGCGAAGGCGCTGCTGGATCTGGCCGACCGTTTCGGCAGGCCCGCCACCGACGGCGTCCTGGTAGCCCACGAACTGACCCAGGAGGAACTGGCCCAACTGGTCGGCGCTTCACGTGAAACGGTCAACAAGGCTCTCGCCGAATTCGTCCAGCGCGGCTGGCTCCGCCTCGAGGCCCGCGCCGTCGTCATTCTCGACATCCAGCGTCTGCGCCAGCGCAGCCGCTGACCCGGCCCGGCCGGGCCCCGGGGTGGTCCGGCCGCGCTTCTATCGGCCGCGCTGGGCCGAGCCGCCCTCGGTCAGCACCGGGCAGGCGACCTCGAGCATCAGGTCGCCGTCGTGCTCTGCCAGGTGCGGGTAATAGAGCTTGATCTTCCGTTTGTGGGAAAGATAGGCGATACAGCCGCGCGATGAGCCGAGCTTTTCGAGGATCAGCTCCACCGCGGGCACCGTGATCTCGCTCAGGGTACGTCCCACGGTGTTGGGCTGGCCCACCTCGTCACCCAGGTCGGTGGTGTTCCGGCGCTCGATCTCCTGCGCCGCGCACTTCCACTCACCCCAGATGCCCTTGCTCTCTAGGAGCGTGGGCGACTGGTTCACGGGCTGGGCCACGGCGAAGTAGTGGGTGTCGAAGCGGCGGTGCGCGAAGTCGGGGGTCAGCCAGTGCGCCAGCGGCTTGATCAGGTCGGACCGGACGGCCAGTCCGCGCCGGCTAAGGACCTCCGCGAAGGATGAGTCCTGATGGGCGACGGACTCACGCGCCTTCATCCATTCCCGCCCGCGGGTGCTCTCCACCATGCTGGTGGGGTCGGGCCCGGCCAGCAGCACGCCGGTTTCCTCGAAGAGTTCGCGCACGGCGGCCAGCACGTGGCGGCGGGCCAGGTTGTGGTCGTCGGTCCCCAGTGCCTTCGCCCAGGCGGAGGGGCTGGGTCCGCACCAGTCGACCGGGTCGTCGTCGAACTCCTCGATCAGGCCGCCCGGAAACCCGACGATTCCCAGCGGCGATTCGCTGCGGCGGCAGGTGAGGTAGGTCTCCGCGCCCGTCGGGCTGTCGCGGACCAGGACGACCGAGGAGGCCGGGCGGGCCTTCAGGGGGGTGCGGGCACCATACTCCACCCAGCCCCGGGCGGCGCTGCGCTCCTCAGGATGGAGGGGGAACCTGCGGTTGCTTAGTCGGTCCACGGGACTAGACGAACTCCACGATCATTTCGACCTCGACCGGCGCATCAAGGGGCAGCACGGCGACGCCGACGGCGGAACGGGCATGGACTCCGGCATCTCCGAAGACCTCGCCCAGCAGGTTCGAGGCCCCGTTGATGACGCCCGGCTGGCCGGTGAAGGACGGGTCGGAGGCGACGAAGCCGACGACCTTGACGATCCTTGTCACCCGGTCCAGGTCGCCGATCCGCTCCTTGACCGCGGCCAGGGCGTTCACGGCGCAGGTGGCCGCGAGCGAGTGGGCGGTGTCGGCGTCAACGGCGGCCCCGACCTTGCCGGTGGCCGGGAGCTTCCCGTCAACGAAGGGGAGCTGCCCGGAGGTGTAGACGAAGGTGCCCGAGATGACAGCAGGCACGTAACTGGCGACCGGCGCGGCGACGGCCGGCAGGGTGATGCCCAGCTCGGCAAGGCGCGCCTCGACCGCGGAGGGGGCGGTTTCAGTGCCGGTCACGACTGGCCCTTTTCGCGCTTCAGGTAGGCCACGAGGCCGTTCCCGTCGGGTCCGGGAACCACCTGGACGAGCTCCCAGCCGTCCTCACCCCACTGATCAAGGATCTGCTTGGTGGCGTGGATGATCAGCGGAATCGTGGAGTACTCCCATTTGGTCATGCGTCAAAGCCTAGCGCGTGCTTGTAAACTGCAGTACATGGCTCCTCGGACCTCCCCTCTCTTTGACACGGCAACCACCCTTGGGAAAATCGTTGCATTCCTCGGAATCAGCGGACTCAGTGGTGTGCTCGCCGCCGGACTGCTCGTGCCCGTCGCCGCCGCGGCGGGCGCCGGGGCGTCGGCCTCCATCCAGTTCTTCGAGGAGCTCCCGGCGGAGCTTGAGCGCGACGCGCTCGCCCAGCCGACCAAGATCCTCGCGACCGACGGCTCGCTGATCGCGACCCTGTACGAGGAGAACCGGCAGCCGATTACGCTCGACCAGGTCTCCCCCAATATGACCAATGCCCTGCTGGCGATCGAGGACAACCGCTTCTACGAGCACGGCGGCGTCGACCTGCAGGGCATCCTCGGCGCGGTCGCCAACAACATCAGCAGCGACACCACCCGCGGCGCCTCAACCCTCACCCAGCAGTTCGTCACCAACGTGCTGATCGACACCGCCCGCCAGAACGGCGGGGAAGCGGTCTTCAGCGGCAGCAAGACGATCGGGGACAAGCTGCGCGAGGCGAAGCTCGCCATCGCCGTCGAGAAGGAACTCACCAAGGACGAGATCCTTGAGGGGTACCTCAACATCGTGCCGTTTACCGGTACCACCTACGGCGTGCAGGCGGCCTCCAAGTACTTCTTCAACGTCGACGCGAAAGACCTCAACATCGAGCAGAGCGCCCTGCTTGCCGGCGTCGTCAACGGCACCACCTACTACAGCCCCGAGCTGAACCCGGAGCGGTCGCTGGAGCGGCGCAACCTCGTGATCGGCGCCATGCTCAAGACCGGCAAGATCACGCAGGAGGAGCACGACGCCGCCGTCGCGAAGGACCTCAGCCTGAAGATCACCCCGACGCTCAACGGCTGCGCCGGCGCCGCGCAGGCAGCCTACTTCTGCGACTACGTCACCCACCTGATCCTCAACGATCCCGCCTACGGCGAAACCCCTGAGGACCGCAAGAAGGTCCTCTACCGCTCCGGGCTGACCATAAAGACCACGCTTGATCCGCGGGTGCAGAAAGCCGCGCAGACCGCCGTCAATGAGACGGCGAACCCCGAAACCACCGACGGGGCCGTGGGGCACTCCCTCGTGAGCGTCGACCCGAAGACCGGCAACATCATCTCGATGGCGCAGAACACGCGGTACCGGCCGGGCGAGGCGGCCGGCGATTCGGTCCTGAACTTCAACGTCGATCAGTACGCCGACGGGAATCCCGAGAAGAGCCTCGGCGGTATCGGCGGGTTCCAGCCGGGCTCGACCTACAAGCCCTTCACCGTTGCCGCATGGGTCGACGCTGGAAAGTCCCTGAACACGGTCCTGGACGGCAACAAGAAGCGCTACCCGGAGAACGACCGGTGGACGGCGAGCTGCCTCCAAGGCGGCGCCTACCGGGTGCAGAGCGAGGATGGCCTCAGCGGGTACTTCCCGCAGAACTACGGCGACACCAACTACGGTCCCGCCACCGTGCTCCGCGGTCTGGCCCAGTCGCTGAACACCATCACCATGGCCTCGGCCAAGCAGCTCGACCTCTGCCGCATCCAGGACATCGCCTACGACATGGGAGTCCACAACGGCAAGAGTAAGGACGGTGAACCCGGGCGCCTCACCGTCGCGCCCTCGGCGCTCATCGGCGGCGTCGAGGATGTCTCTCCCCTGTCGATGGTCACCGCCTTCGCCGGTTTCGGCGCCGAGGGCAGCGTCTGCGACCCCCGCGCCCTGACCGAGGTCACGGCCGCGGACGGCACCAGCTACCCGGTTCCGGCCTCCTCCTGCAAGCAGGTCATCCCGAAGGAGACCGCACGCGGGGTGAACTACGCGACGCAGGAGGTCATGAAGACCGGCTCCGGTTCACTGCTTGAGTACGGCGGTATCCCGATGGCCGGCAAGACCGGCACCAACGACCAGCGCTCGCAGACCTGGTTCATGGGCTACAACTCCGGCCTGGCCACGGCAAGCTGGATCGGCAACTGGAAGGAAGGGAACACCTCCCTCAGCGGCCTGCAGATCGGCGGCCGCGTGTACCCGGAGATCGACGGCTCCCTGATCGCCGCTCCCTCCTGGGCCCGCTTCATGCAGCAGATTCCGGGCCTGTACGTCGGTGAGCCGTTCCAGAACCCGCCGCCCAACATCATCAACGGCCGCCCGAGCGTACCGTTCTTCGGTAACGGACAGAACGGCAACGGCCAGAACGGCCCCGGTGGGCTTCCCGGCGTCCCCGGTGGCATACTCGGTGGACCGGCCGGACCGGGTGACGACAACGGCGGCAACAACGGCGGCGGCAACGGAAACGGCAACGACGACGGCGGCGAAGGGGACGACTGAACGTGGAGTCATCGAGGACGAACGGGGTAGGGACAGCGCTCGCATGGAGCACCGGGCTCACGGCACTCGCCGGGGCCGCGACCCTGGGCTACGCCTCGGTGATCGAAAGGACCCTCTTCTCGCTCCGTGAGGAGACGGTACGGATCCTCCCGCCCGGAGCCCGGCCCCTGCGGGTGCTCCAGCTCTCCGACATCCACATGGCGCCCCATCAGAAGTCAAAGCGCGACTGGCTGCAGGGCCTGGCCCGGCTCGAACCGGACCTGGTCGTCAACACCGGGGACAACCTCAGCCACCGCAAGGCCGTGGGCCCCCTGCTCGAGGCCCTCGGCCCGCTGCTCCGCTTTCCCGGCGTCTTCGTCCCCGGTTCGAACGACTACTACGAGCCGGTGATGAAGAACCCCCTCCGGTATTTCTCCGGCCCCTCCTCCGCCGGCACGCGCGAGCCCCGCGAACTGCCCTGGGCCCGGATGTTCAGCGCCTTCGGCACCGCCGGCTGGATCGACCTCACCAACCGGAGCCAGTCCATCGGCATGCGCGGCCTCCGCCTCGACTTCACCGGCGTCGACGATCCGCACCTCGACCGCGACAGGTACGCCGGCTACCCCGCCGGGAGCAGCACCTCCGCCGAGGCCCCGCACGTGCGCATCGCCGTCACCCACGCCCCCTACCAGCGGGTGCTCGACTACTTCACCGACGGCGGCGCCGAGCTGATCCTCGCCGGCCACACCCACGGGGGCCAGGTCTGCGTTCCCGGCTACGGGGCGCTGGTGACGAACTGCGACCTTCCGACCTGGCGTGCCCGCGGGCTCACCGAGTGGGAGCACCGCGGGCACCGGGTGCCGCTGAACGTCTCGGCGGGCATTGGCACCTCCCGGTTCGCCCCGGTGCGCCTGGCCTGCCGGCCCGAGGCCGTCCTGCTCACCCTGACCGCCCGGGATGCCGCGTAGGAGAAGTTTTCCGCCGCTGTTCGTTCAACGGGGAGCCAGGCCCGCCGGCCTCCGGGGGCCGCCCCGGCCCGCGCGGGATCCAGGACCGACATCGAGCACCGAAGAGGTGGAATGAAACCGGCACCCACGCTGCGCGAGTCGATGAAGCGCCTGTACCCGCACGTGCGTCCCATCGCCCCGCGGCTGCTGCTGGGCCTGCTGTGCGCCCTGGCCGCAAGCGTCATGGCGCTGTCGATTCCGCAGGTGCTCCGCGTCCTCGTCAACGACTCGCTCACGCGCGGCGGCTCCGCCTCGGGGGTCTGGCTGGCCGCTGGGCTGGTGCTCCTCCTCGGCGTCCTTGAAGCGGCGCTGATCGCCCTGCGGCGGCAGTTCGTCATCGGCCCGGCCACCTCCGTGGAGACCGACATGCGGACCTCCTTCTACCGGCACCTCCAGGAACTCCCGGTGGAGTTCCACGACCGCTGGGGAAGCGGCCAGCTGCTCTCCCGCGCCATGTCGGACCTGAACCTGATGCGCCGCTGGATGGCGTTCGGCCTCATCATGCTGGTGGTGACCTCACTGACCGTGGGGATCGGCGTCGTGGTGATGTTCCTGACCAACTGGATCCTCGCCCTGATCTTCCTCGCCGCCGCGGTGCCGATCATGATCTATGGGTTCCGCTTCCGCACCTCCTACAGCCGGGTCTCGCGAAGGAGCCAGGACCAGGCCGGCGACCTTGCCACCGCCGTCGAGGAATCGGTTCACGGCATCCGCGTGCTCAAGGCCTTCGGGCGCAGCGGCGAGGCACTCGATGCGTTCAATGAGCAGGCGGAGCAGCTGCGCCGCACCGAGATCGTCAAGGCGAAATCGCTCGCCAACTTCTCCCTCGTGGTCACCCTGCTCCCGGAGCTGGCGTTGGGAGCCTCCCTCGTCGTCGGCGTGCTGCTGGCCTCCACGGGGCAGGTGAGCATCGGGGCGCTCGTCGCGTTCTTCGCCACCGCCGCCGTCGTCGCCGGCCCGGTGGAATTCATCGGACCGCTGCTGGCCATGACCTTCACCGCCAAGACCGCCATCGACCGCCACTACGAGGTCATGGAGACCCGGAACCCCATCACGTCCCCCGCCGCACCGGCGCGGCCGGCCGAGCCGCGCGGGGAGCTGGCCTTCGAGGACGTCCACTTCCGCTACCCGGACACCCAGGACGCTGCCGGGGACATCCTCAACGGCGTGGACCTGCGGCTGCGGGCCGGAGAAACCCTGGCCCTGGTGGGCGTGACCGGCAGCGGCAAGACCACCCTGGTGCAGCTCGTGCCGCGCCTCTACGACGTGACCGGAGGGCGCATCACCCTCGACGGCACCGACCTGCGGGACTTCGCGCTGGCCGACCTGCGCACCCTGGTGGCGGTCGCCTTCGAGGACACGACCCTCTTTTCAAGCTCGGTGCGCGACAACGTCCTGATGGGCGCCCGGACCGAAAGCGACGCCGAGGCGGAGGCACTGCTGGCCGAGGCGCTCGAGGTGGCCCAGGCGCACTTCGTCTACTCCCTCCCGCTCGGGGTCGACACCCTCATCGGCGAGGAGGGACTGAGTCTGTCCGGCGGCCAGCGCCAGCGCCTGGCCCTGGCCCGGGCCATCGCCGCCCAGCCACGCGTGCTGGTGCTCGACGATCCCCTCTCCGCCCTCGACGTGCGCACCGAGGAACTCGTTGAGGAGCGGCTCCGGGAGGTGCTGCGCGGCACGACGACGCTCGTGGTCGCCCACCGGCCCTCGACCGTCGCCCTGGCCGACCGGGTGGCGCTGCTTCAGGACGGGCGGATCACCGACGTCGGCACGCACATCGAACTGCTCGCCCGCAACGACCACTACCGCTATGTCATTGCGAGCCTGACGGAGGAACCGGTGGATCTCGACAGCGGGTACGACGACGAAGAGGCACTGGCATGACAAAGGCTGCACAGCGGCCGCGACGGCGGCCGGGGCGGAAGTCCGGCCCGGAAGCGACGGCGGGGGCCGCCCCCGCCGGCGTCAGCAACGAGGACGAGGTCCTGCTGGACCGGGCGCAGAACCGGACAGTGCGGGCACGCTCCTTCCGCCTGCTCGGGGCACTGATCCGGCCCAACCGGCGGCAGTTCGTCCTCACCATCGCCCTGGTCGTCATCTCACAGGCGGCCCGGGTGGCCGGGCCGGCGATCATCGCCTTCGGCATCGATCGGGCCCTGCCGGCCCTGATCGCCGGGAATCCGGTGCAGCTGGTGGCGGCCGGCGGCGCATATCTCCTCGCCGCCGTCCTGGGTGCCGTGCTCACCGCCGGGTACGTGCGGGCGACGGCGCGGCTGAGCCAGGCGATGCTGCTTGACCTGCGCCTGTGGGTGTTCCGGCACACCCAGCGGCTGAGCCTCGAGTTCCACGAGAAGTACACCTCGGGCCGGATCATTTCCCGGCAGACCTCGGACCTCGAGGCGCTGCGCGAACTCCTCGATTCGGGCATCAGCTCCCTGGCCTCCGGCGCGATGTTCATGCTCTTCACCGCCGTGACCATCTTCGCCCTCGACTGGCGGACCGGCCTGCTGATCCTCGCGGCGGGGGTTCCCATGTTCCTGCTGGCCCGCTGGTACCAGAAGCACTCGCAGATCGCCTTCCGGTCCTCCCGGGTGGTCTCCGCGAAACTCATCGTCCACTTCATCGAGACGATGACCGGGATCCGCGCCGTGAAGGCGTTCCGCCGGGAACCGGCCAACGCCACCCGGTACGACGAACTGGCCGAGGACTACCGCCAGGCCACCATCCGCTCGATCAACCTCAACGGCGTCTTCCAGCCGGGGCTGGTGCTCATCGGCAACCTCACCGTGGCCGTCGTGCTCGCGGCCGGCGGCTTCCGGGTCCTCGAGGGCTCGCTTGAGGTGGGCGCGCTGCTGGCCCTGCTGCTCTACAGCAAGCGGTTCTTCCAGCCGGTGGACCAGATGGCCCTCTTCTACAACTCCTTCCAGTCCGCCTCGGCGGCGCTGGAGAAGGTCTCGGGGCTGCTCGAGGAGGTTCCGACGGTCCGCCCGCCCCGGAACCCGGTGGCCCTGCCGCAGGCCCGGGGCGCCGTCGAATTCCGGGACGTCGAGTTCCGCTACGCCGACGGCCCGCAGGTCATCCCGCCCCTGAACCTGGCCATCCCGGCCGGCCAGACCGTGGCCCTGGTCGGGCAGACCGGCGCCGGAAAGTCCACGCTCGCCAAGCTGATCGCCCGCTTCTACGACGTGTCCGCCGGGAGCATCACCCTCGACGGGGTGGACCTGCGCGAGGTGGACGCGAAGGACCTGCGGCGCTCGGTGGTCATGGTGACCCAGGAGGCCTTCCTGTTCAGCGGCTCCGTCGCCGAGAATATCGCCCTCGGCCGGCCCGATGCGTCCCGGGAGGAGATCGAGGCGGCCGCGCGGGCCGTCGGCGCCGACACGTTCGTCCGCGAACTGCCCGAGGGCTACGACACCGACGTCAACAAGCGCGGGGGCCGGGTGTCCTCGGGGCAGCGGCAGCTGATCAGCTTCGCCCGGGCCTTCCTGGCCGACCCCGCCGTGCTGATCCTCGACGAGGCGACCTCGTCCCTTGACATTCCCAGCGAGCGGCTCGTGCAGGAGGGCCTGCAGCGGCTGCTGGGACAGCGCACGGCCCTGATCATCGCCCACCGGCTCTCCACCGTGGCGATCGCCGACCGGGTGCTGGTGGTGCACGACGGCGAGGTGGTTGAGGACGGAAAGCCGGCGGACCTGATCGGTGGAACCGGCCGGTTCGCGGCCCTGCACGCGGCCTGGAAGGACTCGCTGGTGTAGGACCGCCGGCCGCGACGGGCCGGGGTTTCGCCTCCCGGGCCTTCACGGGGTATTCTTGGAAAGTTGCTTTTGCCGCAGGTTATGCGGCGGGAACAATGCATCGGGGTGTGGCGCAGCTTGGTAGCGCGCGTCGTTCGGGACGACGAGGCCGCAGGTTCAAATCCTGTCACCCCGACCAAAGAAGTTAACTCAGGCACGACAGCAGGGGCGTCTCCGCAGGGCGGAGGCGTCCTTTCCTGTGTCCCGGGTTCTCGACCGGGGTTCTGCGTCCAGGCGGTCGCCCCGGCCTGAAGCAGATGGCGTGGAGCAGTTGGCCTGAAGCAGTTGGCCTGAAGCAGCGAGGACGAAGCCGGCGGCGGTCGCGTGTTGGACCCGGGATCACGGGGCCGATGCGGTTGGATTAAGGGCAAGCGAAACCCCGAGCGCCGGAAGAGGCACCCGAACAATGCACAACGCGGCGCAGGTCGTCTCCCGGTTCGGCCCCACCCTGGACCGGGTGGCCGGGCTCATCGACGCCGCGGCCCAGAAGGCCGTGGTGCACTTCCTCAGCGAGTACCAGCCCGAGGAATTCGTCCGCCGGGAGATCTACCGCCACGCCACCCGCGACCGGGTCTGGAACCTGCTGCTGGGAAACCCCGTTCTCGTCGATACCGGCATCACGGCGGTCCCCAGCAACAAGGGCGGCTACCTTTCGGCCGAGGGCATTGGCAGGATCTCCATCCTGACCCGCCCGCCGGGCGTCACCCTCCTTCCGGGCACCGACCCGGAACAGGGCGCCCTCTTCGACCTGCCCGACGCCGGGGACGGCCTCCTGCCCTCCCGGGAGCTGTGGAGCGTCCAGGCCCTGCAGACGGCGATCTACTGGGACCCCACCGCCACCGGGTCCCTGCGCCGGGCGACCCTCAGCGTTGGGTACGACCTGGCGAAGATCCACGCCGTCGTGCTCTCCGAAGTCCTCCTGAACCCCCGCGGCCCCGGCGCACCCGGCCCGCGCTCCCCGGGCCTGGTCGAGGTTCCCCTCGAGGGCTTCGACGAGCTCTTCGCGCCCGGAGGCGCGACGGGCTAAGCGCGGAGCCGTCCGCCGGGTCAATGCCCGGGCCCCGGCCCGGCGGCGGTTCCTACTGCTCCTCGACCTCGCAGAACAGCCCCGTGAAGGATACCCCCAGGCCGCCGAGCTTCTCGAAGAACGCCCCGGCCTCCGGCACGCTGACCGCGCGGGAGGCGGCATCGTAATCATCGAAATAGACATCCAAAGTGCGGTGCGCCGGAGCCGGCGTGCCGTCCTCCTTCGGCCACACCTTCGCGGACTCGAGGCGGACCTGGCCGGGCAGCGCCCTGGCCTTCGCGAGGAGGTCGGGGAATTCCCGCTCGAATGCTTCCGGGTCGGCAGGGACGTCGATGATGAGGGTGATTTTCGTCTGCATAGGACACTTCTCCTCGTGGCGGGCTGAGCGGGCCTCCGGCCGGCACCGCCGCCGCTGTCCAAAGACGTCGGGAGCGGGGCCGGCTGCGGAAATTGTGAGGCGAGTCTAACGCCGCCGACGCGGGGCTCCACCGGGTGCGCCGAAAGTGTCGGTTCCGTGACGTACGCCCCAGCCGCCGCCCGGTGTCCGGGGGACCCTCAGGCGAAGGCCCGGCCGGTCAGGCGCTCGTAGGCCTCGATGTAGCGCCCGCGGGTCCGCTCTACGACGTCGGCGGGGAGGGCCGGCGGCGCCGACACCCGGTCCCAGCCGGAGGCGTCCGAGGTGAGCCAGTCGCGCACGAACTGCTTGTCGAAGGAGGGCTGGGCGCGGCCCGGGGAGTACTGCGAGGCGTCCCAGAACCGGGAGGAATCGGGGGTCAGCACCTCATCGCCCAGGGTGATCCGCCCCGCGACCGGGTCGAGGCCGAATTCCACCTTCGTGTCGGCGAGGATAATCCCGCGCTCCCGGGCGATCACCTCGGCCCGGGAGTAGATGTCCAGGGTCAGCGAACGCAGCTGCGCAGCGGCGTCGTCGCCCACGGTCATGACGACGGCGTCATAGGTGATGTTCTCGTCGTGCTCGCCCACCTCGGCCTTGGCCGAGGGCGTGAACAGCGGCGGGTCGAGCCGGGAGCCGTCCTGCAGCCCGGCCGGCAGCGGCAGGGAGCAGACCGTGCCCGAGGCGCGGTATTCGGCCAGCCCGCTTCCGGTCAGGTAGCCGCGGGCGATGCACTCGATCGGATACATCTCGAGCCGCCGGCAGATCATGGCGCGGCCCGCGACGGCGGCCGGGACCCCGCCGGCCTCGTCCGCGGCCAGCACGTGGTTGCGCACCCCGGTGAGGCGTTCGAACCACCACAGGCTCAGCTGGGTGAGGACCCTGCCCTTGTCCGGGATCTCCGTGGCGAGCACATGGTCGAAGGCGCTGATGCGGTCACTGGCCACCACGAGGACCCGGTCCGGGTCCCCGTCCGCCGGCTCGTACAGGTCGCGCACCTTCCCCGAGTACACGTGCCTCCAGCCGGGCAGGTCCGGGTGCGGGGGTGCGAAGGAGCTCACCGTCCCGCCACCGGCGCGGCGGCCGCCGCGACGTGGATCTCGCCGCGGGCGGCCTTCAGGGCGATGTCGGTGCGGAACTGTCCGCCCTCGAGGTCGATCTCGGCCAGGGCGTCGTAGGCCGTGGCCCGGGCGCCGGCGAGGTCGCCGCCCAGCCCCACGACGGCGAGCACGCGGCCGCCGGAGCTGACCACCTTCCCGTCCTTCTCCGCCGTTCCGGCGTGCAGCACCTGCACGTCCTCATGCTGAGCGGCCCGCTTCAGGCCGCGGATGCGGCCGCCGGTCCGGGGCGCTTCGGGGTAGTTCTCCGCGGCGAGCACCACGGCCACCGCCGTCCGGGGGGACCACTGGAGGCCGCTGAGGCGGTCCAGGCCGCCCCTGGCAGCCGCCAGCAGCACCCCGCCGAGGGGGGTCCGCAGGCGGGCCAGCACGGCCTGGGTCTCGGGGTCGCCGAAGCGTGCATTGAATTCGATGACCCGCATTCCGCGCGAGGTCAGGGCCAGCCCGCAGTACAGCACGCCCACGAAGGGGGTGGCCCGGTTGGCCATCTCGTCGATGACCGGCTGGGCCACGCGCGTCACCACCTCGTCGACGAGGCCGGGCGGCGCCCAGGTCAGGGGCGAGTAGGCGCCCATGCCGCCGGTGTTGGGGCCCACGTCGCCGTCGTGGATGCGCTTGAAGTCCTGGGCCAGGGCGAGCGGGACCACGCTGCATCCGTCGGAGAGTACGAAGAGGGAGACCTCGGGACCGTCGAGGAACTCCTCGATGACCACGCTTCCGCCGGCGTCGAAGCAGCTCTGGGCGTGGGCGAGCGCCTCGGCGCGGTCGCCGGTCACCACGACTCCCTTGCCCGCGGCCAGGCCGTCGTCCTTGACCACGTAGGGGGCGCCGAAGGTATCGAGTGCCTCCTCGGCCGCGGCGGTGGTCGAGGCAACCCGCGCCATCGCCGTCGGAACGCCGGCCGCGGCCATGACCTGCTTGGCGAAGGCCTTCGAGGCCTCGAGCTGCGCGGCGGCCCGGGAGGGCCCGAAGACGGGGATCCCGGCCTCGGTGAGCGCGTCGGCCACGCCGGCGGCCAGGGGCGCCTCGGGGCCGATGACCACCAGATCCGAGCCGAGCCGCTGCGCCAGTTGCGTCACCTCCGCCGGATCACTGGCGTTGATGCTGTGGGTGGGGACGTCCGCGGCGATGCCGGCGTTGCCGGGGGCCGCGTGGACCTCGCGGACGAACGGATCGTTAAGCAGTGCACGGACGATGGCGTGTTCGCGGCCACCGGGGCCAATCACAAGAACCTTCACAGTAGATCAGCGTACTGGGTGCGCCGCACCCCACGAAGCCCGCTCCCCCTGTTACGCCCCGCCCGCCCACCCATACACGGAACCGGCATCTCCGAATACCCGGTATGGACATCCGACGGAAAAGCGCCCGAGCAACGACCCTGCTGGCAGCACTGGCAGGGATCGCGGCGGCGGCACTCCTCCTCGGCGTGGCCGAGCTCGCCGCGGCGTTCTTCACCGCCCGTGCCACGCCGGTGATCGCCCTCGGATCGACGTTCATCGACTTCACCCCCGGGTGGCTGAAGGACTTCGCCATCGCCACCTTCGGGACCGGGGATAAGGCGGCCCTGTTCGTCGGGATGGGCCTGACCATCACCGCCCTCGCGGCGGTCCTCGGCATCGCCGCGTTCCACCGGTGGGTGCTGGGTGCCGTCGGCGTCACCGCGGCGGGCCTGGTCATTGTGGCCAGTGTCCTGTCCCGGGCCGGCGCGTCAACCTACGATGCCCTCCCCTCCCTGATCGGCACGGCCGCCGGGCTGCTGGCCCTCCGGCTCATGATCGCCCGCCTGCCCGCCGCGCGAGCGGTACCCTCCGACCCCGCGCCCGCCGACATGGCGCCCGCCCCCGCGGCGGCGCGGGCCCTGCCGGGCGGGTCCTCGCGGCGTTCGTTCTTCGCCGCCGCCGGCATCACCACGGCGGCGGCGGCCGCCGCCGCGGCCGGGGGCCGCGCCCTGGGCAGCGTGCGCAACAGCGTGGAGGCGGCCCGGCGCAGCCTGCGGCTGCCGGCCCCTGCCAGCCCGGCCCCGGTCCTGCCGGCCGGGCTCGAAGCCCCGGTGGACGGCGTCGTTCCGTGGCTGACCCCGAACCCCGACTTCTACCGCATCGACACCGCCCTCAGCGTCCCCCAGCTCGACGTCGACACCTGGGAACTGAGGGTCCACGGCATGGTCGAGGAGGAGTTCACCCTGACCTTCGACGACCTGCTCGAGGAGGACCTCATCGAGCGGCACATCACGCTCACCTGCGTCTCCAATCCGGTGGGCGGCAACCTCGTGGGCAACGCCAAGTGGCTGGGCTACCCGCTGCGGGACCTGCTTCGGCGGGCGCGGCCGCTGCGGGGCGCCGACATGGTCCTGAGCACCAGCAGCGACGGGTTCAGCGCCTCGACCCCGCTGCCCGTGCTGCAGGACGGGCGCGACGCCATGCTGGCGGTCGCCATGAACGACGAGCCGCTGCCCCTTGAACACGGCTATCCGGTGCGCATGGTGGTGCCGGGGCTGTACGGGTACGTGTCGGCCACCAAGTGGGTGGTCGATCTCGAGGTCACCCGCTTCGCCGACCGGACCTCCTACTGGACCGACCGCGGCTGGTCCGAGAAGGGCCCGATCAAGACGATGGCCCGGGTCGAGGTCCCCCGCTCCTTCGGCAAGGTCGCCGCGGGCACGGTCCAGATCGGCGGGACGGCCTGGTCCCAGACCCGCGGCATCACCCGGGTCGAGGTCTCGGTCGACGACGGGCGGTGGGAGGAGGTGACCCTTGCCGCGGAGGCCTCCGTCGACACCTGGCGCCAGTGGCACCACGAGATCACCGTCGGCCCGGGTTCCCACACGCTGCGCGCCCGCGCCACGGACCCCGCCGACGGGCTCCAGACCGACGAGCGGGCCGACCCCGTGCCCAATGGCGCCTCCGGCTGGCAGTCGGTCCAGTTCACTGCGACCTAGGCCCTTCCACCGGCGCGGGCAGGACGCCGCGCTGCGGGAGCCGCGCCCGCCGGAGGCCCGTCCCCTCCGGCGGGCGCGGCGCCGGCGGAAAGGTGCCGCGGAAGGAGCCGGCGAATAGGCAATACTTGTTCCATGCTTTCAACTTTCAGCTCGGACGACGCCGTTGATCTCGCCGTCCTTGAGCGCAGCGGCCTGATCGAGTCCCGCCACGTGGGATCCGCCGTCGTCCTCGCCGCCGACGGCTCGGTGGTGATCGCGCTGGGCAACGTCGAGGCGCCGATCTACCCGCGCTCCACCCTCAAGCCCTTCCAGGCTCTGGCCACCATGAAGTCAGGGGTGCCCCTGCGCGGCCCGCAGGTGGCCCTCGCGGCCGCCAGCCACGTAGGCAGCGCCGAACATCTGGACGTGGTGAAGACAATGCTCAATGCCGCCGGCGTGAGCGAAGAGCACCTCCAGTGCCCGGAGGACTGGCCGCAGGACGAGGCCACCCGGACCCAGCTGGTCCTCTCCGGCAAGGGAAAACAGCGCATCGCGTTCAACTGCTCCGGCAAGCACGCAGGATTCCTGTGGGCGTGCACCGAGAACAACTGGGACCATTCCACCTACCTCGACCGGGGCCACCCGCTGCAGCAGAGCATCGCCGAGGTCATCGAGGAGTACACCGGAGAGGCGCCGGCGCACTGGGGCGTGGACGGCTGTGGGGCGCCCGTGGCCGCGGTGTCCCTCACCGGCCTGGCCCGGGGCATCGGCAGGATCGCCAAGGCCCCCTCGGACAAGTACGCGGACGCGCGCGCCGCGACGGTGGCCACCGCCATGCTCGATTACCCGTGGGCCGTGCACGGCCGCGGCCAGGACAACTCCGTGGTCATGGAGGAGCTGGGCATCCTCGCCAAGAGCGGTGCGGAGGGCGTGCTGGTCCTGGCCGCACCCACCGGCGCGTCCCTGGCACTGAAGGTCCTCGACGGCAACCTGCGGGCGGCCACCCTGGTGGGCCTGAGCCTGTTCGCCGCCGCCGGGGCCATCGACGCCGCGGAGGTTGGCGCGGTGCTTGAGCGGGTGGTCCCGCGCGTCCTCGGCGGTGGACGCCCCGTGGGCAGCCTGCGCCTCGCCGCGCCCGTGCTGGCCCAGCTTGACGCGGGTTCGCTGAGCTGAGGTCCGGGCACCGGAGGCAGGATCGGCACCGAAAGGGACGGTATGGCACGACGACGCATCAGCGCCGAGGACGGGTACGCCGCCCTCCGGGCCGCGCCGGGTGGCGGCCGGGCCGAGAAGGCCGCGGCCGTGCGCTTCTGCCTTGAGGAACTCGCTGAACGGGCCCCGGGCAACAGCGTCGAAGTGCGCGTGCCGCCCTTCGGCGTGACGCAGTGCGTCGAAGGGCCCCGCCACACCCGGGGCACCCCGCCCAATGTCGTCGAAACCGATCCGCAGACCTGGCTGGAGCTGGCCACCGGCGCCCTGTCGTGGAGCGGCGCAGTGGCCGCCGGAAGGGTCTCGGCCTCCGGGCAGCGGGCCGATCTTGGCGCCTGGCTGCCACTGTTCCCCGACGTGCCTCCTCCGGCCGCCGGGCCTCCCGTTCCGGACCGGTAGCCATGGCGCATCCAGCACCGGCGCCGCACCGGAGCACCGGCCGGCCGGAATTGCGCCGCCGGGGCCCGGCCCGCGCCGTCGCCCTGGCCGCCGCGGCCGGCGGTGCCCTCCGGCGCCAGCCGGCCGGCGCCTGGCTGATCGCCGGCGCCGTCACGGCCCTCTACTGCGCCTACTCCACCGCGCAGTGGCACCGGCTCGAGTCGCCGTCGTGGGACCTGGGGATCTTCACCCAGCTCGCCAAGGCCTACGCGGGATTCGATGCGCCCATCGTTCCGATCAAGGGCGCGTCCTTCAACCTGCTCGGGGACCACTTCCATCCGCTGCTGGTCCTGCTCGGGCCGGTCTACGCGCTGTTCCCCTCGGCCTTCGCCCTCCTGGTGGTGCAGAACCTGCTGTTCGGGCTCTCGGTGTTCGTCGTCGCCCGCACCGGGCTGCGGGAGCTCGGCCGGGCCGGCGGGACCGCCGTCGGGCTGGCCTACGGCCTGTCCTGGGGGCTGCAGGCCGCCGCCGCCGCCCAGTTCCATGAGATCGCCTTCGCTGTGCCGCTGCTCGCCCTCAGCTGCGAGGCGCTGATCCGCCGGCGCCTTGCCGCGGCCGTGGCCTGGGGTGCGCTGCTGGTCTTCGTGAAGGAGGACCTGGGCCTGACGGTGATCGCGCTGGGTCTGGTCATCGCACTGCGCTTCCGGCACGCGGCCGGCCTCTGGCTCGCCGTCTGGGGCGCGCTCTGGCTCCTGCTCTCGGTGCGGGTGATCCTGCCGGGCCTGAACTCCGCGGGATCCTATGACTATGCCGGCCGCGTCGACGCGGAGGCGATGGTGGCCGACCCCCTGCAGGCGGCGGCCGACTTCTTCTCCGGGGCGCCCAAGTACGAGACGGCGCTCCTGCTCCTGGTGGCCGGCGGGGTAGTCTTCCTGCGCTCCCCGCTGGCGCTGGTCCTGGTGCCGACCCTGCTCTGGCGCTTCGCCTCCACCGAGGTGGGCTACTGGGGGCCGGGCTGGCATTACAGCGCCGTGCTCATGCCCGTGCTCTTCCTGGCCCTGATCGACGCCGCGGCCCGGCTCCGGCGCAGCGGGCGCACCCTGCCGCGGGTCCTCGCCGGGGCCGGGTGCGCCTGCGCCGCGGCCGCCGCGCTGGCCCTGCTGCCCGGCCAGTCCCTGGCGGAGCTCGCCGACCCTGAAACCTACCGGCAGTCCCCGCGGTGGGACGCCGCGCACCGGCTGATCGAGGCAGTGCCCCGAGGGGCCAGCGTGGAGACCGGCGTGGGGCTGATGGCCTACCTCGTGCCCCGGTCCGAGGTGTACTGGATCGGGAACACCAACCCGGCCCCCGACTTCCTCCTCGTTGACGCCGAGGACTGGAGCTGGGGCACCACTCCCCCGGCCGACGCCGAGGCGCACGCCGAGGAGACCTACCCGGGCACCGCCTACACCCTGGTGTTCGCCGAGGACGGCTATCAGTTGGTCGAACGGACCGGCTGATCGCCGGTAGCCTTAATTCATGAGCTCCGAGACCCCGCCGTCCAACAGCCCGTCCGGGCGCCCCGCCGAGCGCCGGGAGGTGAGCGTGCGCCGCGCCCCCCGGTTCGCCCCGTTCATGCTGCTTGGAGTGGCGGCCGGCTTCATCGCCGCCCTCATCATCGCCTACACGAGCCCGCCCGATCCCACCCTGACCCGCGAATCCGTCCTGGGATTCTTCTTCGTCGTCCTGGCACTGCCAGGGCTGCTGCTTGGCGCCCTCGTGGTCCTGGTGCTCGACCGGCGCAGCGTGCGCCGGGCCCGCCGCCTCTCGGCCGACCCCATTGACGACGACGCCTGAGCCCGCCCTCCTCCAACCGGTTCCGCCCGCCGAACCCGAGGCGTACACTGTACTCCTAACGATTCGACCGGGCGTGCGGCACAGGACAAGGTGGCGGCAATGACGGACACTCTCCAGGCCGGGCCGCGCCCGCGCCTGAACCGGGCCCGGGTGCTGGAGGCCGCGGTGGCCCTTGCCGATGAGATCGGCATCGACTCCCTCAGCATGCGCCGGCTCGCCCAGGAGCTCCGGGTGGTGCCGATGGCCCTCTACAAACACGTAGCCAATAAGGAGGAACTCCTCGACGGCATGGTCGACGTCATCGTCGGCGAGATCGATCCTCCGGCGGCCGACGCCGACTGGAAGAGCGGGGTGCGGTCGAGGATCCTCTCGGCGCGGCACACCCTGCAGCGGCACCCCTGGGCGCGCCGGGCGATCGAGACCCGCACCGCCATGACCCCTCGGGTGCTCGACTATATGGAATCCTTCGTCGGTGTGTTCCTGACCGGCGGATTGTCCCTCGACCTCACCCACCACGCCATGCACGCCCTCGGTGGGCGGATGTGGGGATTCACCCAGGAACTGTTCGAGGACCCCGCGGCCCCGGCGCCGGCCGTATCGGACGCCGACCGGGCCGAGATGCTGCGGCAGGCGGCTCAGCGTTATCCGAACGTGGTGGCGATCGCGACGTCGGTGACGCACGACGAGGGGTCGGTGGTCGGGCACGGCTGCGACGACGAGTTCGAGTTCGAGTTCGCCCTCGATCTGCTGCTCGACGGCTTCGAGCGGCTTCACGCGCGGGGCTGGACCTCGCAGGGGGCGAAAACCCAATTGCTGAAACCCGAGGCGTCGACAACCGCCCGCTGACGCACCCACCCACCGACACACCGGCCCCACCGGCGGCGTCGGCCGGGTTCCCGGCCCCGGCCGCCCGGACACGGGAACGGCGGGGACCGCGCCGCTGGGCGCGGTCCCCGCCGGTTCACCCGCCGGCCGGAATGTCCCCGCCGGCCGTTCATCGAACTAGGCGGGCACGCGGTCGCCCGGCGTCCGGGCCGCGTCGAGCGCCGCCACGGCCGGGGAGCGGAAGCCCCTGGCGATCAGGTAGACCGCAAGGCATACCTCCCAGGCGAAGACCGGGAGGGCTGCCACCGCTGCCCACACCGAGACCTGCTCGTAGAGGCCGAACATCTGGGCCGCCCCCGAGGCGAAGACCAGAGGCCCTCCCACCAGTCCCAGCACGGCGATGAACCGCGGCACCAGTTCTGACCGGTAGAGCAGGTAGGCCAGGAGCAGGGTGTTCGTTCCGCAGATGAAACTCGGCCCGACGAGGAAGGTCCAGTTGTTGAAGGCGACCAGGGCGCTGCCGAGGGCGAGCGTCTCCGGGCCCGCCTGCGGAAGGTCCTGCCGCAGTGTCACGAGCGTCAGGAGGGCGACGACGCCGGCGGTGATCACGGCGCCCTCGAGGGTACGCAGCGCCACATATCCCAGGGCGATCCCTTCGTTCTGCCGCCGGACCACGGGGTAGAGGGCAACGCCGGTTCCGACGATGGCCAGCACGAGCAGCACATCGAGAAAGGCTGCAAGGACCACCAGCGACTCCGGCCCCGAGCCGGTGATGTACTCCGGATTGCCGAGCGCCGGAACGTAGAGCAGCCGCGCCGCGATCGACGTGACGTGCGTGATGAGGAAGAGGACGCCGGCGACGGCGGCGGTCCTTCGCAGTGAGGTCATTTTCCACTCTCTCGGGTGTTTGGCGTACGGCGTACACCATCAGAACCCCAACGTTAGGTGTACGCCGTATACAAGTCAAGGGATGGGAAGACTTTTTTCGACCGCCGCAGGAAGCCGGGCGCCGTCACGTTCAGGCGCCGCATCCGGCCCGTGAGAGAATGGGTCCATGGTGCGCGGTGATGGAAAACTTACCCACGATCTTCTCCCCAACGAAAAAGGCCCCCAGGATGCCTGCGGCGTTTTCGGCGTCTGGGCCCCGGGCGAAGAGGTGGCCAAGCTGACGTACTACGGCCTGTACGCCCTGCAGCACCGGGGGCAGGAGTCCGCCGGCATCGCCACCAGCGATGGGGCGCGCATCAATGTGTATAAGGACATGGGCCTGGTGTCCCAGGTGTTCGACGAGACCACCCTCAACACCCTCACCGGCCACATCGCCGTCGGCCACTGCCGGTACTCCACCACGGGAGCCTCCCAGTGGGCCAACGCCCAGCCCACCCTGGGCGCCACCGCCGCGGGCACCGTCGCCCTGGCCCACAACGGCAACCTGACGAACTCCGCCGAGCTCTACCAGATGGTCCTTGACCGGCACGGCGTCCCCCGTTCCGGGGAGATCGCCCAGGGCAACACCACCGACACCGCCCTGGTCACGGCGCTGCTGGCCGGCGATGAGGGCCGCTCGCTGGAGGAAACGGCGATGGACCTGCTGCCGAACATCCGCGGCGCCTTCTGCTTCGTGTTCATGGACGAAGGAACCCTCTACGCGGCACGGGACACCTACGGGGTGCGCCCGCTGGTGCTCGGCCGCCTCGAGCGCGGCTGGGTCGTCGCCTCCGAGCAGGCCGCGCTGGCCACCGTGGGCGCGAGCTTCATCCGGGAGATCGAGCCCGGGGAGTTCATTGCCATCGACGAGGACGGAGTCCGCTCAAGCCGCTTCGGGTCCTCGACGGCCGCCGGATGCGTCTTCGAGTACGTGTACCTGGCCCGGCCCGACGCCGCCATCGCCGGTCGCTCGGTGTACGAATCCCGGGTGGAGATGGGCCGCCAGCTCGCCCGCGAGAACTCTGCGCAGGCCGACATCGTCATCCCCGTGCCCGAATCGGGCACCCCCGCCGCCGTCGGATTTGCCGAGCAGTCGGGCATCCCCTTCGCCCACGGTTTCGTCAAGAACGCCTACGTGGGGCGCACCTTCATCCAGCCCAGCCAGACCCTCCGCCAGCTGGGCATCAAGCTGAAGCTCAACGCTCTGGAATCGGTGATCCGCGGCAAGCGCATCATCGTCGTCGACGACTCCATCGTGCGCGGCAACACCCAGCGGGCCGTGGTGCGGATGCTGCGGGAGGCCGGAGCGGCCGAGGTCCATGTCAAGATCTCCTCGCCGCCGGTCCGCTGGCCCTGCTTCTACGGCATCGACTTCGCCTCCCGCGCCGAACTGATCGCCAACGGCGCCGCGGTGGAGGAGATCAGCAAGTCGATCGGCGCCGACAGCCTCGCCTACATCTCCGAGGACGGCATGATCGAGGCAACGCAGCAGCCCCGCGAGCGGCTGTGCACGGCGTGCTTCACCGGCACGTACCCCATCGAACTTCCCGCCGCCGACCGCCTGGGCAAGCACCTCCTGGAGCTCAACCCGGCCGACAAGACCGGTGCCGACGGGTGCGATCCCGGGCCGGACACCGAATTCGAAGCTGTACTCACCGACGCCGACAGGAAAGAACGGGTATGAACCCCTCCCCCAATCCCATCACCTACGCAAGTGCAGGAGTGGACGTCGAGGCCGGTGACCGCGCAGTCGAACTGATGAAAGGCGCGGTGAAGGCCACCCACGGCGCCGAGGTGATCGGGGGCGTCGGCGGCTTCGCCGGCCTGTACGACGTGTCGAAGCTGCTGACCTACCGTCGGCCGCTGCTGGCGACCTCCACCGACGGCGTCGGCACCAAGGTCGCCATCGCCCAGGCCATGGACATCCACGACACCATCGGCTTCGACCTGGTGGGCATGGTCGTCGACGACATCGTGGTGGTCGGCGCGGAGCCGCTCTACATGACCGACTACATCGCCTGCGGCAGGGTGGTTCCCGAGCGCATCGCCGCCATTGTCCGTGGCATCGCCGCCGCCTGCTCGGTCGCCGGAACCGCACTGGTGGGCGGGGAGACCGCCGAGCACCCGGGCCTGCTCGGGGAGCACGAGTACGACGTCGCCGGTGCGGCCACCGGTGTCGTGGAGGCCGACGGGCTGCTCGGACCGGACCGCGTGCGGGAGGGCGACGTCGTCATCGGCATGGCCGCCTCGGGTCTGCACTCCAACGGCTACTCCCTGGTGCGCCGGGTCATCAACTCGGCCGGGTGGGCCCTTGACCGACAGGTCTCCGAACTGGGCCGTACGCTGGGCGAGGAACTGCTCGAGCCCACGCGCATCTACGCCGCCGACTGCCTCGACCTCGCCCGCTACACCGGCGCCGCCGTGCACGGGTTCAGCCACGTGACCGGCGGCGGGCTCGCCGCGAACCTCGCCCGGGTCCTCCCCCGCGGTATGGAGGCCACCGTGGACCGCTCCACTTGGGCGCTACCGCCCATCTTCGCCCTCGTCTCCGAACTCGGCAACGTGCCCCTGCCCGATCTGGAGCGCACCCTGAACCTGGGCGTGGGCATGGTGGCCATCGTTGGGGCCGAGGGGGCCGACGCCGCCTTGGCGCGCCTCGCCGAGCGCGGCGTCCCCGCCTGGGCCATGGGCACCGTGGGCTCAGCCGCCGGATCGGCCGCGACGGACGGACCGGACTACGTGCAGGGCGCCAAGGGCGTCGACGGCGGAGCGGTCCGGCTGGTGGGCTCCTACGCCTGAGGCCTGCGCCTCCGGGCCGGACAGGCCGGCAGGAAGAACGAACGAAAGAGCGGTGCACCGGGTGCACCGCTCTTTCAATGTCTATTTGCTGCCGACCCGCGAAAGCCCGAAGCGGGGAT
Organism: Arthrobacter sp. MSA 4-2; assembly: GCF_016405885.1. Classification (GTDB taxonomy): domain Bacteria; phylum Actinomycetota; class Actinomycetes; order Actinomycetales; family Micrococcaceae; genus Arthrobacter_D. The sequence continues at coordinate 184,367 of NZ_JAEKGC010000003.1, forward strand.
CAGAGGATTATCCGGCGCGCCGGAGGCTATCCCGTGCGCCGCGAACCGTCTTCTCCGTCGTCGTCAAATTCGTCCGCATACTTGTCCGCATACTCCGAATAGTCCGGTTCCACCGGTTCGAGAGGTTCACTGCGTCGGTTGGAGGCATGGCTACCAGGGCCTGTGAGCTCGCGCTGCAGTGCCGTGTAGTCGGTCGCGGGGCTGAAGTACTTCATGTCCCGTGCCTGCTTGGTAGCTTTTGCCTTTTGACGGCCGCGCCCCATGGCGTGACCCCCTTTGTGCGTCGATCCGGAGGTGGTCACTGGGGCACAAAGGCCCAAGGCTGCAGCGAGGCCCCGGAGTAATTGGTCAATTTATCGTAACTATAGGTTACATGCTTTAACGTGAGTCCGCGTGCCGTTGTGACCTGCATGACGGATCGCCCGCCCACTGCCCTGAAAGGGCGCGAACCGGCGGGCTAAGGTCAGCGCCCGAGCGCCGGAAATTTGGATAGAGTTCTGCCCTAAGGGCCCATTTCCGGGCGCAGAACGAAAACCCTCCGAGGAGACAACGGTTGGCTACGAAGAATCGGGAGAACGCCCAGCGTGGTCCGGAGGATCAGGGGAAGCGGGATGCCGGCGGGCACCAGGATGCCGCCCGGGATGCGGACCTGGACACCGACGCCGTCGGGCCCGCGGGCGCCACGGAGGCCACCGCCGCCGGCGCACCGGCGGAACCCGAGCTGTCGGTGACCGCTGAGGACCTGACGCTCGCCGAACCGGTGCTGGCACCTGCGTCCGTCAGCAAGACCACCGCCGACGCCGCAGCCCTCGAGGACGCGGCGGCGGAGGCCCAGGCAGTGGCGGACGAGGCCGAGGACGCCGGCACCCTCCTGGCCGGTCCCCTGCCTGCCAACGCGCCGACCGTGACGGCGGCTCCGTCGGGCACCGCACCTGCGGGCGGTCCCGCCGGCGACGTGGCGGATCCCACCCTCCAGAGCAGTGAGGCCCAGGGCGGGAGCCCCCGGTCCGGCGCCTCCGCGGCCGGCGGGTCAACCGGTTCGTCCATCCCGGACGGCCGGGGTGGGGAAACCCCTTCCGGCGACGCGCCTCCCGCCGGGCCCGCCGGGGAGCAGCCCGCTCCCAACAGCTCCGCGGGTTCCACCTCCGGCCGGTCCGCCGGAGATCCGTCCGCCCCCAACGCGACCGCGGACGGTTCCGCCGAGGACGCCGGCACGGGTGGACCCGACGCTTCCGCGGCCGACGATACCGAGGACCTCCGCCTCGCCTCCGTCCTTGAAACGGTGGCGGTCGGATCGGGCGCCGCCCACTCCGGCCTCCTCGCGGGAACCGATCCGGCCGCTCTCGGTGTCGGCCCCGCGGCTTCGTCCGGTGCCACCGGACGGGCCGGCGCGACCGCCGTCTCCCGCAGCGCATCCGGTGGACCGGAGACCGCCGAGCCGTCGGCAGAGGCCCGCCGGTCCGTCTGGGCTCCGGCCGGCGACGCCGGCGACCCCGTGGGCCCGCGGCGGGCGCGGTCCCGTGAGCGCCGGGAGAAGTCCCGGCGCCCGGTGGCGATCCTTGTCCTCGGCGGTGTCGCGGTCCTGGCCCTGGTCGTCTGGGCGGCCATCAGCCTGGTGCGCGGTCTGACCGGCGCCGGCGACCCCCAGTCGCCGGAGGACATCCCGACGGCGGCCGGCGCTGACGGGGTGATTGCCGAAGACGTCCCGCCGTCGGTCCTGACGGCCGGCCACTGCCTCCTTGATTTCACCGACATCGAGAGCGATGTCACCATCGTGACCTGCTCGACGCCGCACCGGGCCCAGCTGATCGCCTCGGAGTTCTATCCAGACGACGCCAAGTTCCCCGGCCGCGATCAGCTCGGGGCCCGGGCCGACGCGGCCTGTGAAACCGCCCCGATCGACTCCGGCGTCGCGGCCGGAGCCGGCAGGATCGAACTGCTGCGCGTGACGCCGACCGAGGGCACGTGGGCCGACGGCGACCGCCGGGTTGACTGCTTCGCCGTCCTGCAGGACGGTGCGACGCTGAGCCGGAGCCTGCTCACCGAGTAGGCTCCGGCCTGCTGGAGGAGAGCTGCGGGGCCTGCGCGCCTAGGTGACCGCGCGCAGGCTCAGCCCCTCCCGCTGGCCGTCGGCACTTCCATCGCCGTCCCGGTCGACCAGGACCCGGTCCCCGTCGGTGATCTCCCCGGCCAGGATTCCCCGGGCGAGCTGGTCGCCGATCTCCCGCTGCACGAGCCGGCGCAGGGGCCGGGCGCCGTAGGCGGGGTCGAACCCGGTGAGGGCCAGCCACTCGCTGGCCGCCGGCGTGACCTCGAGCGTGAGGCGGCGCTCCTGCAGCCGCTTGCCCAGCGCCTCCACCTGAAGGTCGACGATCTTCGACAGCTCATCGAGGCTGAGCGCGTCGAAGATGATCACGTCGTCGAGCCGGTTGAGGAACTCCGGCCGGAAACTGGCGTTCACCGTCGCCATCACGGTCTGGCGGCGGGCCGCGTCATCGAGCGAGGGATCCATCAGGAACTGCGAGCCCAGGTTGGAGGTCAGCACCAGGATGACATTGCGGAAATCCACGGTGCGTCCCTGCCCGTCGGTCAGGCGGCCGTCGTCGAGCACCTGCAGGAGGATGTCGAAGACCTCCGGGTGAGCCTTCTCCACCTCGTCGAGCAGCACGACGCTGTAGGGACGGCGGCGCACCGCCTCGGTGAGCTGGCCGCCCTCCTCGTAACCGACATAGCCCGGAGGCGCGCCGACGAGCCGGGCCACCGAGTGCTTCTCGGAGTATTCGGACATGTCGATGCGCACCATGGAGCGCTCGTCGTCGAACAGGAAGTCCGCCAGCGCCTTCGCGAGTTCGGTCTTGCCCACACCGGTCGGACCGAGGAACAGGAAGGAGCCGGTGGGCCGGTTCGGGTCGGACACCCCGGCCCGGGCACGGCGCACCGCATCCGAGACCGACGCGACCGCCTTGGACTGGCCGATCAGCCGGGACCCGATGACCTCCTCCATGTGCAGCAGCTTCTGGCTCTCGCCCTGCAGCATGCGCCCGGCGGGAATGCCGGTCCACGCCGAGATGACCTCCGCGATGTCATTGGCCGTCACCTCTTCGGCCACCATCAGCTCCGGGGCCTCCCCCGCCGACTCCTGCTCGGCGGCCTGGGCGGCATCGAGTTCGCGCTGCACCTGCGGAATCTCCCCGTAGAGGATTCGCGAGGCCGTCTCCAGGTCGCCCTCGCGCTGTGCCTTGTCGGCCTGGGAGCGCAGCTCGTCGAGGGAAGCCTTCAGGTCGCCGACCCGGTTCAGGCCCGCCTTCTCGGCCTCCCACCGGGCGTTAAGCGCCGTCAGCTCCTCCTGCCGGTCCGCCATGACCGCGCGCAGGTCCTCGAGCCTCTCCTGGGATGCTTCGTCGGTCTCCCGTTCCAGCGCGAGCTCCTCCATGCGCATCCTGGCCATAGCGCGGCGCAGCTCGTCGATCTCCACCGGGGCGGAGTCGATCTCCATGCGCATCCGGGACGCTGCCTCGTCGACGAGGTCGATGGCCTTGTCCGGCAGCTGCCGCCCGGAGATGTACCGGTTGGACAGGCTCGCCGCGGCCACCAGGGCGGAGTCGGCGATGGAGACCTTGTGGTGGGCCTCGTAGCGTTCCTTGAGCCCGCGGAGGATGCCGATGGTGTCCTCCACCGACGGCTCTCCCACATAGACCTGCTGGAAGCGACGCTCCAGCGCCGGGTCCTTCTCCACATTCTCGCGGTACTCGTCAAGGGTCGTGGCGCCGATCAGACGCAGCTCGCCGCGGGCCAGCATGGGCTTGAGCATGTTGCCGGCGTCCATCGATCCCTCGGCGGCCCCGGCCCCGACCACGGTGTGCAGCTCGTCGATGAAGGTGACGACCTGCCCGTTGGAGGAGCGGATCTCCTCCAACACGGCCTTGAGCCGCTCCTCGAATTCGCCGCGGTACTTCGCGCCGGCGATCATCGAGCCGAGGTCGAGGCTGATGAGGGACTTGCCGCGGAGGGATTCGGGGACGTCGCCTTCGACCATCCGCTGCGCGAGACCTTCGACGACGGCCGTCTTGCCGACGCCGGGCTCCCCGATCAGCACGGGGTTGTTCTTGGTGCGGCGCGAGAGCACCTGGACCACGCGGCGGATCTCGGAGTTCCGCCCGATCACCGGGTCGAGCTTGCCCGCCCGCGCCAGCTCGGTGAGGTCGACGCCGAACTTCTCAAGGGCCTGGAAGGTGTTCTCCGGGTCGGCGGAGGTTACCCTGCGGTCGCCCCGGACCCCGGGGAGCGCGGCGGCGAGCGCGTCGCGGGAGATTCCGGCCTCGCGCAGGATCCTGCCGGCCGGACCGGAGTCTGCTGCGAGCCCGAGCAGCAGGTGCTCGGTTGAGACGAACTGGTCCCCCAGCACTTCGGCCTCCTGCTGGGCAGCCGAAACCACCTGCAGGGCCCCCCGGGAGAACTGGGCCTGGGCCACGTTCGACCCCGAGGAGGAGGGCAGGGCGCGGATGGCCGTGCTGGCCTGCACGCTGATGTCGTCGGGCGAGGCGCCGGCGGCCTTGAGCAGGGCCACGGCGATGCCCTCCCGCTGATCCATCAGCGCCTTGAGGAAGTGCGGCGTTTCGACCTGCGGATTGCCCGCCGTCGAAGCGTTCATCGCCGCAGCCGAAAGAGCCTCCTGGCTCTTGGTGGTGAATTTTGCGTCCATCAACCCATCCTTCGCTATCGACGATGTTCCTGCTCGGAACACCCTCCAAAACCTAAGTTGAGTGTACCTGACTCAACCTTGTCGCGCGGAATTTTATGCCCGGTCCGCCTCCAGCGAAGCCGCCGGCTGCTGCCCGGCCCGCCGGCGTTCTTTCGAACCCGGTCCGGAGAGGGGCCGCTGTCGGCCATAATGGCCCGATGGGGAAATTTCATCGACTCACCGCCGTCCTTACCACCGCCGTCCTGGCCGCCTCGCTCGCCGCCTGCGCCGACGACCGGCCCAGCGCCGCCGACGCCGCGAAAGAGCTCGCAGCGGGCCTGTCGAAACTCGACGTCGGGGGCTCCGCCTTCACCGTAGTCAGGGCCGAGGACGTCACCACGGACCTGGGCACCATCACCGAGGCACTCGCCCCCCTGAAGCCCAAGGTGACCGCCGGCGGCGTCGAATCCACCGGTGAGGACACCGCCACCGCCACCCTGGACTATGTGTGGGACGTCGACGCCTCGGACGAGGACTGGACGTACTCGACGTCAGTGGAGCTCTCCCGGGAGGAGGACGAGTGGCAGGCCGAATGGGACCCGTCCATCTTCGTGCCGGAACTGCGCGTCGATGAACACCTCGCCCGTGAGGAAATTCCTGCTGACCGGGGCGACATCACCGGTGCCAACGGCGAGGTCCTCGTCACGCAGCGCACGGTCCTGCGGGTCGGCATCGACAAGACCAAAGCCCCCGAGGAGGGGCACGACGCCGCGGCGCGTGCCCTCGCCGCACTCGTGGAGATCGATCCGGCGTCCTACGCGGAGCAGGTGGCCGCTGCCGGCGCGGAGGCGTTCGTTGAGGCCATCGTGCTGCGCGAGGACGCCCCGCTCGCGGCCGACCGCGCCGCCATCGATGCCATTCCGGGGGCGGTTGCCCTTCAGGACTTCCGCGAACTGGCCCCGACCCGCTCATTTGCCCGTGAGCTGCTGGGCACCGTCGGGGAACCGACGGCCGAACTGATCGAGCAGTCCGGCGGGAAGCTCGAGGCCGGGGACATCACCGGCCTTTCCGGCCTGCAGCAGCAGCACAACGACCTGCTCGCCGGGACCCCCGGGGTGATGATCACCGCGGTTCTCGGCGACGGAACCACCCTGACACCCCGGCCGCTGTTCTCCAAGTCCCCGGTGAATGGAAAGCCGCTCGCCACGACGCTCGACGCGAAGCTGCAGACCCTCGCCGAGAACACCCTTGCCGAGGAGCCCTCGGCGTCCTCGATCGTCGCAATCCGCCCCAGTACCGGGGAAATCCTGACCGCCGCCAACGGGCCCGGCAGCGAAGGCCTGCCCACCGCGCTGCTCGGGCAGTACCCGCCGGGGTCCACCTTCAAGATCGCGACCACCCTCGCGCTGCTGCGCAAGGGCCTCACTCCGGAGTCCCCCACCGAATGCCCCGCCGAACTCACAGTCGACGGGCGCAGCTTCAACAATGCGAGCACCTACCCCGCGCAGTTCACCGGGACGATCCCGCTGCTCCAAAGCTTCGCGCAGTCCTGCAACACCGGGTTCATCTCCAACCGCGACAAGGTGTCCCAGCAGGAACTCGCCTCGGCCGCCGCTGACCTCGGCGTCGGGATCGAAGCCTCCATCGGCACGCCCGCCTTCTTCGGCGTCGTTCCCGCCGAGGCCGAAGGCACCGCGCACGCCGCGTCGATGATCGGGCAGGGCGAAATCCTCGTCTCGCCGCTGGCGCTGGCGACCATGGCAGCGAGCGTCGGCAAGGGCGCCAGGGTCACCCCGACGGTGATGGCGGGCGGGCAGGACGACGCGTCGCCGTCGGACTCTGCGCCGTCGGCATCCCCGTCCCCGTCCTCCGGGCCGTCGGAGGATGCCTCAAAGTCCACCAATGCGCCGGCCGAACCCAGCAAACTGACAGAGGAGGAGGCCGCCACCCTGCGGACGCTGATGCGGGCCGTGGTCACCGAGGGCGGCGCGGGCATGCTCGCCGGCGTCCCGGGCGAACCCGTGCATGCGAAGACCGGGACCGCGGAGTTCGGCAGCGAGACCCCGCCGCGCACCCACGCGTGGATCGTCGCGCTGCAGGGCGACCTTGCCGTGGCGGTCTTCGTGGAAGAGGGCGAGCTCGGCTCAACCTCGGGAGGGCCGCTCATGGAGGCGTTCCTTCGGGGAGCCGGCTCCTAGGAGACACTCATTTCCGCCGAAAGTGCAGCTCACCACGCTCTGCACCAACCACGTCCGCCGAACGTGCAGCTCACCACGCTTCCAGCGCACCTAAGCGTGGTGAGCTGCCAACTCGGCGGGGTTTCCGGGCGCACTCCCGCGTCCCGGCGCCTTGGCGCTCCCGACCCGGGGTCAGCGGTACTGGGGAATTCGAGTGCCACGCGTCTCCACGATGACCTTCCCCAGCGGCATCAGTGACACAGGGATGAGCTTGAGGTTGGCGATGCCCAGGGGGATCCCGATGATGCTCACGAACATGGGGATCGCCGTGAGGACGTGCCCGATGGCGATCCAGATCCCCGCGACGAGCAGCCAGATGATGTTGCCCACGGTGGAGAAGAAGGACACCTGCCCACCCCGGTCCACCACTGTCCGTCCGAACGGCCACAGGGCGTAGAGGCCGATCCGGAATGAGGCGATTCCGAAGGGGATCGTGATGATCAGGACGCAGCACAGGATCCCGGCGGCGAAGTAGCCGAGGGCCAGCCAGATACCGCCGAAGAGCAGCCAGATCACGTTCAGGAGTGTATTCATGGGCCCATTGTCGCGCATCGCAGGGCACGGCGTCCGGGGATCTGCTCCGCGGCCCCTCGGCCCCCGCCGAAACTGCAGCTCACCACGCCTCCACCCCGTCGAAACTGCAGCTCACCACGCTTTCGCGCGCCCAAAGCGTGGTTATCTGCCAAGTCGGCGCCCCCCCCCACCGCAAAACGCCCCGCACAGCAGAAAGGCCCCTTCCCGTGCGGGAAGGGGCCTTCTGTTGGATCGGCTCTGCTGGATCGGCTCTGCCGGATCAGCGGAGCTTAGCGCGTGCGGCGGTCGTTCGACGCCGGGGCGCTTGCCCTGCGCGAGCCACCCGCGCGACCGGCGCTGGCGGGACGGCCCGCAGCGGCCGGTGCGTGGCTGCGCTGGCCCGAGGACGTTCCACCGGCGGCCGCCGGACGGCGGGGAGCGACGTCCGCGGCGCGCTGACCCGTTGCGGGACGGCGGCTGCGGGTTCCGGCGGTGTCGGCGGCGGGACGGCCCTCGGCGGAGCGTCGGCGGCCTGCGCCGGCGCCTGCCTCGGTGCCGAAGCGCGGTGCCTGCGGCTGGTCCTTGCGGCGGTCGGCGCGGTTGCCCTGGGCGGGCTGCGCCTCGGCCGCGACACGTCCACGGCCACCCCTGCCGCCGCGTCCGCCGGCGGCGGGTGCTGCGGCGCCGCGGCGGGCGCGCTTGCGCTGGGCGTTGGCACCGGTGGAGGTGCCCTCGCCGCGGGCGGTGTCACGCTGGGCGATGAGTGCGGCGCGGGTGCGCGGATCGATCTTTTCCGCAACGTCACCGATCAGCTTGCCGACGAGCGGCGAGGTCGCCTTGACGTTCTCGAAGGCGACGTCGACGCCGGCGGCGCGCATCAGCTTCTGCACCTCGGACTTCTGCTCCGGCAGGGTGATCGTCACGACGGTGCCCGAGGACCCGGCGCGGGCGGTGCGGCCCGAACGGTGGAGGTATGCCTTGTGCTCGGTCGGCGGGTCGACGTGGACGACCAGTTCGACGTCGTCAACGTGCACGCCGCGGGCGGCCACGTCGGTCGCCACGAGGACGCGCACATCGCCGCTGGAGAACTCCGCAAGGTTCCGGTCACGGGCATTCTGCGAGAGGTTGCCGTGGAGGTCGACCGCGGGGATGCCGGCGTCGGTGAGGGTCTTGGCCAGCTTGCGGGCGTGGTGCTTGGTGCGCATGAACAGCAGGCGGCGCCCGGTGCCGGAGGCAAGCTGGACGATCAGCTGCTTCTTCTGGGTCTGGTCGCCGATGAGCAGCACGTGGTGCTCCATGGTGGTCACCGCGGCCTGGGGATCGTCGACCGAGTGGGTGACGGGCTTGCTCAGGTACCGGTTGACGAGCTTGTCCACGCCGTTGTCGAGGGTCGCCGAGAACAGCAGGCGCTGGCCCTCGGTGGGCGTGGTGTCCATGATCTTCTTCACGACGGGCAGGAAGCCCAGGTCGGCCATGTGGTCGGCCTCATCGAGGATGGTGATCTCCACCGATTCAAGGGTGATGAGCTTCTGGCGCATCAGGTCCTCGAGGCGCCCGGGGCAGGCGATGACGATGTCGACGCCGGCCCGCAGGGCCTTCTCCTGGCGCTGCTGGGAAACCCCGCCGTAGATGACGGTGGTGTTCAGGCCCAGCTCGTTGGCCAGGGGCTCGACGGTGTTGTTGATCTGCGTGGCCAGCTCGCGGGTCGGGGCGAGGATCAGGGCCAGCGGGCGTCCGGGCTTGCGCCGGTAGGCAGCCTCCTGCTCGGCGAGCCGGGACACCATGGGAAGGGCAAAAGCGAGGGTCTTTCCCGAGCCGGTGCGGCCGCGGCCGAGGACGTCGCGTCCCGCGAGGGTGTCGGGGAGGGTCTTGACCTGGATGGGGAAAGGTTCGGTGATTCCCTGCGCGGTCAGGTTCGAAACCAGGGCTTTGGGCACACCAAGGGCGGCAAAAGTAGTCATGTATATACACGAACTTTCTTCTCATCTTCCCCGGCGCCGGTTGGCACAGGGGTTCGCCGAAGAAAAGTCAGACAGTGTCCACCGCGCTTCCATACGGGAAGCTGGATGCGGGACAAAAGAAAGCGCTCATCGACGCAGGCTGCGGGTATCGGGGCCGTCTCCGGCCTCCGGGATACGCAGGCATGTCCTTCCACCCTACCAGCCGGAACGGCCTCCGCCTGACGCGCACCGTCCCCGAGACACTACGCCCCTCCCGTTTTCCGGCACCGTCTGGGAGGGTGTGAGAACCCCCACACCAGGGAAACCATCGACCGAATCCACCAGGAGGACCTCAATGACCGCCACCCCCGCCAGCCTGCTCGAGGAGGCACGCCAGCTCCACGGCGGCCTGACCGATCTGCGGCACCGCCTGCACCGCGAACCCGAGATCGGGCTGTCCCTTCCGCGGACCCAGCAGAAGGTCCTCGAGGCCCTTGAGGGCCTCCCGTACGAGGTGACGCTGGGCGAGGAGACGACCTCCGTCACCGCCGTCCTGCGCGGCACCGCCGCCTCGGCCGGCCGGCGGCCCACGGTGCTGCTGCGCGGGGACATGGACGCCCTCCCGGTTCAGGAACGCACCGGGGAGCAGTTCTCGTCCACCATCGACGGCGTGATGCACGCCTGCGGGCACGACCTGCACACCTCCATGCTCGCCGGCGCCGCCGGTCTGCTCGCCGCCCACCGGGACGAAGTGGCCGGCGACGTCGTGCTCATGTTCCAGCCCGGTGAGGAGGGCTTCGACGGCGCGGCGGTGATGATCCGCGAGGGCATCCTCGAGGCCTCCGGCCGGCTGCCCGACGCGGCCTACGGACTCCATGTGACCTCCTCGCTGCTGCCCAATGGGATCTTCGCCAGCAGGGGCGGCACGCTGATGTCGGCCTCGGACGGACTCATGGTGACGGTCCGCGGCGCCGGCGGCCACGGCTCGGCCCCGCACACCGCGAAGGACCCGGTCACCGTGGCCGCCGAAATCGTCACGCAGCTGCAGGTGATGGTGACCCGGCAGTTCAATATGTTCGACCCGGTGGTGATCTCCGTCGGCGTGCTTCAGGCGGGCACGAAGCGGAACATCATTCCCGACACGGCCCGGATCGAGGCCACCGTGCGGACCTTCTCGGCGGAAAACCGGGAGAAGATGGCTGCCATCGCCCCACGCCTGGTGCGCGGCATCGCCGAGGCGCACGGGCTGGAGGCCGACGTCGACTACGAGACCGAGTACCCGCTGACCGTGACGAACTTCTCGGAGACCCTCCATGCGCAGGAGCAGGTCGACGCGCTCTTCGGCCCCGGCCGGTACACGGAGATGCAGCAGCCCCTGAGCGGTTCCGAAGACTTCTCGCGCATCCTGGAGGCGGTCCCCGGCAGCTTCGTCTTCCTCGCCGCCACTCCCCCGGGCGCCGACCCGCGCTCGGCACCGTTCAACCACTCGCCCCTGGCCGTGTTCGACGACAATGTCCTGGCCGACGGCGCCGCCCTGTACGCCCAGCTGGCGCTGTCCCGGCTGGCGTCCCTCGCCGCGTCGGGCATCGGCTGAGAGTCCGGCGGCCCCGCGCCGGGCACGCCGGACGGTAGCCTTGAGGGTGATGAGCACCGAGCCCAACGCCCCGGCAACCACCCCGGCAGATCCCGAAACACCCGAAGCTCCCGCACCGCCCCGAGGCCACCCCGTGTCCTTCGTTCGACGCGGTTCCCGGCTCCAGGGCCGCCGGCGCGAGGCGTGGGCCGAGCTCGCCGGGGACTACCTGATCGACGTCCCGCGCGTGTCCGCCGACACGTCGGTGGACCCTGACTACCGGTTCGACGCCACCGCTGCCTTCGGCCGGCACGCCCCGCTCGTGGTGGAGGTCGGCTCCGGGCTCGGCGAGGCGATCACCCACGCCGCGGAGCTTGACCCGGACCGCAACTTCATGGCCCTCGAGGTGTACCGCCCCGGACTGGCCCAGACGATGCTGCGGATCAGCCAGAAGGGCCTCTCCAACGTCCGGGTGGCCCAGGTCAACGCCCCCGAGGCCCTGGCGGGAATGCTCGGGCCGGCCTCGCTCAGCGAGCTCTGGGTCTACTTCCCCGACCCCTGGCACAAGGTGCGCCACCGCAAGCGGCGCCTGGTGAAGGAAAGCTTCGTCGAGCTCGCCGCCCGGGTGCTTGAACCCGGCGGACTGTTCCGGCTGGCCACCGACTGGTCCGACTACGCCGTGCAGATGCGCTCGGTCCTCAACGCCTCACCGATGTTCGCCAACCTCCACGCCGGCGAACGCACCGGCGAGATGAGCCCCCTCACCCAGGTGTGGGAGAGCGGGGTGGAATCGGTGGTCGGCGGCGCCCCGGTCCGTGAAGGCAAGGACCCCGTAAGCACCGGCAATACCGGAATCAACGAGGGCACCGACGCCCTGGGCGGCTGGGCTCCGCGGTTTGAGGGCCGCCCGCTGACCAGCTTCGAGAACAAGGCGCTGGAGGCCGGGCGCATGGTCTTCGACCTCACCTACCGCCGCACGGACCAGCCCACCGGGTAGGCCCGGGCACCGCCCGGAGCGCCTCCCTGAATCGATTCAGTGCAGCGGTTCAGTGGAGCTTCGTGACCCAGTCGCGGGGAACGGCCCCTGCCGGCCCCGGCGAGCCCTGCTTCAACGGGCGGTGCTGGGGCGGCGCAAGCTTCATTCCCTTCGTGTAGGAACCGGTCTCATAGTTCCAGAACCAGTCCTCCCCCGGCTCGAAGGAGGCGATGATGGGATGGCCGGACTCCGCCGCGTGCCGGCTCGCATGCTGGCTCGGCGAGGAGTCACAGCACCCGATGTGCCCGCACTGGGCGCACCGCCGCAGGTGCAGCCACCACCCCTGACTGCCGAGGCACTCGGCGCAGCCGGTGCCCGAGGGTGCCGCCGAGGGAACGATCCCTATCGCTTCGCTCATTCGCTGGATCCTTTCCGAGTCCGGACGGCAGCTTCATGCGGCGGACCGCCGTCGTTCTGTTCTACACCGAGCCGGCGGTGCAGGCCAGAGTCCCTGCCCGTATGACGCCCTGGGCCGCGCGTAATGATCCGCGGATCCTCTACCGAGCCGGGCATGGAACATAAATCCAGGTCAGCCCTTCAGCTCCTGCCGCCGCGGACATTTCCGATCCCGTCCCGGCCGTCCCTCGATTCCTCCGGGCTAGGAGAACCCATGAAAATTGCAGTACTTGGAACAGGAAATGTCGGCACCGCCCTCGCCGACGGTCTGCTCGATGCGGGCCGCGACGTCGTCCTGGGCGCCGCCCGCCGGGCGCAGTGCCCCGGCACGGGGGCGTTCAACCTGATGTCGTCCCTGAACACCCTGTCCGTCAACATCAAGGTCGTGGTGTGAGCCGCTGGCCGGGACTGCTGGTGGACGGGAGGACCTCGGCCTGTTCCTGCTTCCCTACGACGCCGTGAGGCGCTCGGCGGATCCGGACGCCATCGGCCTTGACTTCCTCAGGTCAACGCATGAAGCGGCCGCCGACGGCGCCGGCTGGGACCGCTCCACCCTCGAGACCGACCCGGGGCGCCTGCCTCAACTGGCGCCCCGTGAAACCTGAGCGCGGGCGGCGTCCGGAACGGCCGGCTCAGAACGCCGTGGAAGCCAGGTCCTTCTCGCCTTCCACCAGAGCGGTGATGATGCGCTCGGCAACGGCCTGCGGGTCCTTGCCCTGCGGTAGCCGCGGGGCGGTGCCCGCGAGGGTCCGTTCAGTCAGGCCGGTCTCGGTGTGCGGGGGGCGCACGTCCAGCACCCGCGATCCCTGGCGGCGCAGTTCGAGGCTGAGTGCCTTGCCGTAGGCGCTCAGTGCCGCCTTGGTGGCGGAGTAGGCCGCCATGCCCGCGGTGGGCCGCTCGGCGACGACGGCGCTGAGCTGGACGACGACGGAGTCTTCGGCCAGCCGCGGCGCCAGCTCGCGCATCAGGCGCATGTACCCGAGCAGGTTCACCAGCATCAGCTCATCCAGGGTGTCGTCGTCGACCTCCGCGGCCGGCCCGAAGGCGACGACGCCGGCGGCGAAGATGATGCCGTTCAGCTCCCGGCCGTAGGCGGCGGCCGCGATGTCCGAGGGTGCGCTGAGCCGGCCGAGGTCGGCCGCGACGGTGCCGGCGGCGGCACCGCCCAGCTCGCCGGCCAGGGCGGCCAGCTTGGCCTCCGACCGTCCACTCAGGGTCAGCAGGGCGCCCCGGGCGGCAAGGCCGCGCGCGAGCGCGGATCCCAGCACTCCGGTGGCACCGACGACAAGGAAGTGGGATCCGTTCAGCTCCATGCGGCGAGTGTACCAACGCAGGGGAGAGGGCGGTCCGGCTACGCTGGAGCAATGGGCGAGATCAAGACCTGGCAGGCGATGGCCGACACGAATGCGGAACGGCTCCAGCGCACCACGGGCCGCAGCGTCGAGGAGTGGGTCCAGGCAGCCCGCGGCGCCGGCGTCGGCTCCCGGGCGGCGCTGGCGGCCTGGCTGAAACCCCAGGGGGTGACCGGCTACAGCCTGATGAGCGTGGACTGGGCGATGTTCGGCTACCCGGATTTCATCCTTCGATCCGTGGACGAACTGTACGAGGGCCAGTACGCGGACCGGCAGGCGCTGCGCCCCATCGGGGACCGGCTCCTCGCCTGGGCGCTCGAAGCCGACGGCGTCGAGGTGCAGATGCGCAAGACCTACATCTCACTGCAGACGGCGCGCCGGAAGTTCGCGCAGGTCACCCCGGCGACGAAGTCCGCCGTCGACGTGTTCCTGCGCTTCGCCCGCCCGAACGATCCGCGCGCCGAGCCGGCGCGGGCGGCGAAGGACGATCCGTTCCGCTGGCGGATCCGCCTGAAGACAGTCGACGATATTGACGACGCGGTGCTGGGGGCCCTTACTGCGGCCCGGGACGAGAGCCTCTAGCCCGCTGTTCCTTGAGCCGGGCCAGCTCCAGGCGCGCGGCGGAGTCGGCCTCGAGCTCCTCGAACGCCTCCTGGACCCGCTGTGAGGATGGATCCGACCAGGCCAGTTCCTCACGGGCGGCGGCGAGGGCCTGCAGGCGGCGCACCTCCCGCTCGGCCTCCCGGGCGGCGAGCTCCCCGCCCCCGATCGGGCCCGCCGAGGAGCGCAGCGCCTCCTGGGCCCGCATCGAGGCCTCGGCCGCGGCCTGCTGGGCCAGCAGGGCCTGGTGCCGGAGCCAGCTGTCGGACATCCGTTCCTCAAGCCGCGCGACGTCGGCGGCGAGCCGCCGGGCCTGCGCATCAATCTCCTGGAGCTGCCCGCTGAGGGTCTGCAGGTGCTTCGCGGCCCCCAGCTGGGCGCGCAGGGCCTCCCGGGCGGCGTTGTCATCGCCGCGGGCGACCGCGGCGGCGGCATGCGCCTCGAAGTGGCGCACCCGCGCGGCGGCCTCACCGGCCAGGATTTCGAGGCGGCGCCGGTGCGCGGCGACATCGGCGGCTCCCCGCCGCGCCTGGTCCAGGGCCGCGTGCTGCGCACGCTGTGCGTTGGCGGCGGTCACCCGGGGGTCTTCGACGGGCTGGGCGGCGGCCTTGTTGGCGCGGACGATCCGCGAGATGCGCCGGGAAAGGGACATCGCTGCCCTGCCGGGGCCTAGGAGCGGCGGAGCGGCGCCGTCATGACGCCCTCCGGACCCCGTAGGCGGTAAGCCATGAATGCATGGCGCTGATCTCCATGGTCAGCCGGGCGCCGCTGCGTTCCAGCTCGAGCCGGTCCATGGAGCCTGAACCCCGCAGCAGGCAGCGCCGGAGGTCAACCGAGAGTCCCTCAAGGGAGCGCACATGGCGGGCGAGGTCCGCGGTCAGTTCCCGTTTCAGGGCTCGGTTCGGCTCCCGGTCGGCCATGCGCAGGTGGTCTCCGACGGAGGCGGCGGCCCGTTCGAGCTCTTCGGCGGCGGCGGGCAGGTTGCCCACCGGCCAGCCGCGCTGCACGGCCTCGGCGAGAGCCCGCCGGTTGGCCTGGTTGGAGCGGCGGAGCTCCAGGGCCAGCCGGGCCGGCTCCCGCACGGTCCGGTCCATGGCGAGGGAGTGAAGGGTCAGGACGCCGTTGTCGGCCGCGCGCCGCATGAGTCCTGAGCGCCGGATCCGCCGGACGGCCAGCCAGAGCAGCGCGGTGGAGGTCAGGCCCATGAGGAGCAGGATGATGCCGAACACCATCAGCAGCTGAAGAAATCCGTCCATCAGTACAGGGTCCTCGGGGAGCGGGAGCGGGAGCGGAGCATGCCTCTAGTGTGCCCTGCGGGTGCGGCGATTTCCAGATTTTGGCCGCGGGAATCCACCGGGCCGTGCCGTCTGCTCAGTTGCCGGCGGTGTCCGGGCGCCAGACCATGACGGCCTGGCTGCGGGCCCGCGGGCGCTGGCCCCGGGCCAGAGTGACGACGTCGCCGGCCAGCCCGGCGGCGAACACCCGGCTGGGATCGGGCTGGCCGCGGCGCTGCGCCAGTTCGGAGTTCAGTTCCCGGACCCGCTGCTGCAGCGCCGACACCTGGTTCTCGAGTTCGAGAATGCGGCGGATCCCTTCGAGGGAAACTCCTTCATGGGACAGCCGCTGGATCTCGCGGAGGGTGCTGACGTCCTTCTGGGAGTACCGCCGGGCGCGTCCGGGCGCCCGGCTCGGCGTGACGAGCCCGAGCCGGTCGTACTGGCGCAGCGTCTGCGGGTGCATGTCGGCCAGCTCGGCGGCGACCGAGATGACGTAGATGGGCATCGTGGTATCCATCGTGCGGTTGCCTCCTTCCGGTTCCGCACGGGGCGGAGGGGTGTGCGGTTAGAGCCGGGCCTTGGCCGCCAGGCCGGCGCGGGGATTGGCGTCGGCGGTCGCGGCGGCGAACGCCTCGACCGCGGCGGCGGCCTCCTTGGAGAGGTTCTGGGGCACGACGACGTCGATGGTCACCAGCAGGTCCCCGGTCACCTTCGGCGTGGACACCCCCCGGCCCTTGAGCCTCAGCGTCCTGCCCGAGGGCGTTCCCGGTGGGACCTTCATCTTGACCAGTTCGCCGGTGATGGTCGGCACCTCGATCTGCGCGCCGAGTGCGGCCTCGGGGAAGGTCACGGGCACGTGGACCTTGATGTTGTCGCCGTCGCGCTGGAAGATGGGGTGGTCTTTGACGTTCACGGTGACCATGAGGTCGCCGCTGCCCGCCGGCCCCGACTGGCCGCGCCCGCGCACCCGCACCTTCTGGCCGTCCTTGATGCCGGCCGGGATGCGGACGTCGATGACCTCTCCGGAGGGCTCGCGCAGCCCGATGGTGGTGCCCTTGATGGAGCCGGCGAAGGAGATGGTGGTGCTGGCGGTGCGGTCGGCGCCCTTGCGCGGGGGCGCGTCGAAGCCGCCGCCGAACCCTCCGCCGCCGCCGAAGAGGTCGGCGAACTCGGGCGGGAGGTTGCCGTAGCTGTTGCCGCCGCGGGTGCGGGGCCCGGCGCTCTGGCCGAAGAGGTTCCCGAAGATGTCTTCGAAGCCGGCGCTTCCGCCCGGCGCCCCGGCACCGGCGGCGGTGAAGCGGGCGCCGCCGCCCATGGCGCGGATGGCGTCGTACTGCTGGCGCTGCTCGGAGTCGGACAGGACGGAGTAGGCCTCGGAGACGTCCTTGAACATGCGTTCGGACCCGGCGTCGCCCTGGTTCTGGTCAGGGTGGTGCTTGCGGGCGAGTTTGCGGTACGCCTTTTTGATGTCGGCGTCCGTTGCGTCCTTGGAGACACCGAGGATCTTGTAAAAATCCTTATCGACCCAATCCTGACTAGCCAATTGGAGTCTCCTTTCACTGCTTCTTCTTGAAACCTGAAATGTACCGGGTACGGATCGTCCCGGGCGGAGCGGTCTTGTGTAGGGCCTTCAATATTCCAAGCGAGCTCTGCGAGCTCTGGAATTTCGTTGGCCCGGCAAGACCGCCCCGCCCGGGACAGTAACGCTACTCCGGTACTGCGACGATCACTTGGGCCGCCCGCAGCACGCGGTCGCCCTTGCGGTAGCCGGCGCGGAGGACCTGGCTGACGCTGTCGGCCTGGACGTCCGCGCTGGGCTGCTGGATGAGCGCCTCGTGGATGTTCGGGTCGAAGGCCACGCCGGTCTCGTCGATGCGGGTCAGCTCGTACGCCTTGAGGGCGTTTTCGAACTTGCCCGCGATCGCCGCGAACGGCCCGTCGGCGAGGTCGCCGTGCTGGCGCGCGGCGTCGATGTCGTCGAGGACCGGCATCAGGGAGTTGAGGACCCCGATGACGGCCTGATCGCGTGCAACGTCGCGGTCCCGCTCGACGCGGCGCCGGTAGTTGACGTACTCGGCCTGCAGCCGGAGCAGGTCGTTGCGCAGTTCGGCGATGACCTCCGTCACCGGCGCGTCCTCGCCCTCGCCGGCCTCATTGAGGATGGCTTCGGCCTGGGCGAGCGCGTCGCCGTCGGCGGAATCCGCGGCGGCAGGGGCCGGAGGCGCCTGCTCCCCGGCCGGTTCCCCGGACACCGGCTGGGCCGGTGCCGGGTCGCCGGCGTCGTTCTGCTGCCCACGGACGGCGCCCGTTTCAGGGTCGATCTTGCGGTTGTCCCGGAAGCTCACTGGCTCTGACTGGTGCTCTTCTTCATTTCCGTGGTGCGGCATGGTTACTTCTTTTCTTCGTCGACAACCTCGGCGTCGACGATGTCGTCGTCGTCCGCCGGGGCGGGGCCGGATCCGTCTGCCGAGGCGCCGGGGCCGCTCTGGCCGTCCTGCTGGGCGGAGGCGTAGATGGCCTCGCCGAGCTTGGACTGGGAGGCCTGCAGCTTCTCGAACGCGGTCTTCACCTCGTCGTCGTTGTCCTGGGACTCGAGCGCCTTCTTGAGGGCGTCGACGTCGGCCTGGACCTCCGTCTTGACCTCCTCGGGCAGCTTGTCCGAGTTGTCGGCGATGAGCTTGTCGACCGAGTAGGCGAGCTGCTCGGCGGCGTTGCGGGTGTCGGCTGCCTCGCGGCGGGCCTTGTCCTCGGCTGCGTGCTCCTCGGCCTCGCGGACCATGCGGTCGATGTCCTCCTTGGAGAGGGAGGATCCACCGGTGATGGTCATGGACTGCTCGGTGCCGGTGCCCTTGTCCTTGGCGGACACGTGCACGATGCCGTTGGCGTCGATGTCGAAGGTGACCTCGACCTGCGGCACTCCGCGCGGGGCCGGCGCGATGCCGGTCAACTCGAAGGTGCCCAGCGGCTTGTTGTCCCGGGTGAACTCGCGCTCGCCCTGGAAGACCTGGATCGCTACGGACGGCTGGTTGTCGTCGGCGGTGGTGAAGGTCTCGGACCGCTTGGTCGGGATGGCGGTGTTGCGCTCGATGAGCTTGGTCATCATGCCGCCCTTGGTTTCGATGCCGAGGGAGAGCGGGGTGACGTCGATCAGCAGGACGTCCTTGCGCTCGCCCTTCAGCACACCGGCCTGCAGGGCGGCGCCGACGGCGACGACCTCATCGGGGTTGACGCCCTTGTTGGGCTCCTTGCCGCCGGCGAGTTCCTTGACCAGTTCGGAAACGGCCGGCATGCGGGTCGAGCCGCCGACCAGGATGATGTGGTTGATGTCGGAGACCTTGATGCCGGCCTCGGAGATCACATCGTGGAACGGCTTCTTCGTGCGGTCCAGCAGATCCTTGGTGAGGTCCTGGAACTTGGCGCGGGAGAGGTGCTCGTCCAGGTGCACCGGGCCCTCCGGGGTGACGGAGAGGTACTGCAGCGAGATGTTGGTGGAGGTGGCCGAGGACAGTTCCTTCTTGGCCTGCTCCGCGGCTTCCTTCAGGCGCTGCAGGGCGATCTTGTCCTTGGACAGGTCGGCACCCTTGGCCTTGGCCTGGGCGAGGAGGAAGTCGACGACACGCTGGTCCCAGTCGTCGCCGCCGAGGCGGTTGTCGCCTGCGGTGGAGCGGACCTGAATGGTGGAGAACTGGTCCTCGTCCTTGCCGACTTCGAGCAGGGAGACGTCGAAGGTTCCGCCGCCGAGGTCGAACACGAGGATGAGCTCGTCTTCCTTGCCCTTGTCCAGCCCGTACGCCAGTGCCGCGGCGGTGGGCTCGTTGACGATGCGCAGCACCTTCAGGCCCGCGATCTCGCCGGCCTCCTTGGTGGCCTGGCGCTCGGCGTCGTTGAAGTACGCGGGAACGGTGATGACGGCGTCGGTCACCTTCTCGCCGAGGTAGGACTCGGCGTCGGTCTTCAGCTTCTGAAGGATGCGGGCCGAGATTTCCTGGGCGGTGTACTTCTTGTCATCGACGGGGATGGACCAGTCGGTGCCCATGTGGCGCTTGACCGACGCGATGGTGCGGTCGATGTTGTTGACGGCCTGGCGCTTGGCGATCTCGCCGACCAGCACCTCGCCGGCCTTGGAGAAAGCAACGATGGAGGGCGTGGTGCGCGCGCCCTCGGCGTTCGCAATAACGGTGGGCTCGCCGCCTTCGAGGACTGAAACAACTGAGTTGGTGGTTCCGAGGTCAATGCCTACTGCACGTGACATGCAAGTTTCCTTTCGACAGCCCGGTAATCTGCTGGCCGCTCAACCGCCGGGCGCGTAGATTGAGCGTTCTACACTCAACTGTACCCCGCCCTCATCGAGAGTCAAACCAAAGTTGAGCCTGCCCTACTCAACTTCGAAATGCTGGGATACATTCCGGCTGGTACAGGGGGCTCGCCGGGCCCTTGGAGTCCAGGGCGTGGCTGACCAGCTGGTGCACCACCGGGTCGTTGGGCGCCTGGTCGTGCTCGATCGGGTCGAGCGGGCACTTGTCCTGGAGGGTGATGTTGGTGACCTGCTGGGCCGGCCCGCTGAGGAACTGGCTCGGATAGGGGGTGACGACCTCGTCGTACTTAGTGGAAAGCACCGTGTAGGACGGCCCGTTGACCGTGTCGCCGATCGAGTTCAGCTTCGTCAGGAAGGCCGACCCCGCCTCCTGGTCGGCGCAGGCCTGGCAGAGGAAACCCGAGTCACCGGAGCCCAGGGGAACCTGGTCCGGCGTCGGCGCAATCACGCCTTCGGTGCCGTGGTTGGACGGCGCAATCCCGACGAGGTGGTTGACCTTTTTCGCTCCGCCGAGGAACCCGAGGTAGTACCGGGGCATCATTCCGCCCTGGCTGTGCCCGACGATGTCCACCTTCTGGGCCCCGGTGGCGCCCAGCACACCGTCGACGAAGGAGGCGAGCTCCCCGGCGGACTCGGCGATGGGCCCGGTGGCGTCGACGCCGTTGGTGGTGCCGTAGTTAAGGGCGAAGACGCAGTAGCCCTCGGCCGCCAGGCGGGGTGAGAGCGTCGACCAGTTCTTCGCCATGCTCTCGAAGGTGCCGGGAACCAGCACCACGGGCCGCGGGTGCTCGGCGCTGGGCTTGCACGACCAGTCGTTGGCTCCGGGCGGGGCGATGTCCGTAGTGTCGGCCGACGCTGGTGCTCCCCCAGCAAGGCTGGTGGCGGCGAGGGCGACGGCGGCCAGGGCGGTTCGGAAGCGGAAGGACATGGCGGAGGACCTCTTCGTGTCGGCACGGGCCCGCAGGGGCATTGGACCCCGTCAACGCTAAGCGTACTTAGCAGTTTGGGCAATGCCTCCCGCCCAGCCGGCCCGCCGCGGCCGGTTGGGCTCAGGCGCGGTGGGCCGCCACCTCGCGGTGCTCGTGCTCCTCGGCATCGGGCCCGGCGGCGCGGTGGGCGGACACCTGGCCCTTGGCCAGCGCGGAGGGCCACCAGATGCGCGGGCCCAGATCGTAGGCCAGCGCCGGCACCAGCAGCGACCGCACCAGGATGGTGTCGAGCAGCACGCCGAACGCGACGATGAAGGCGATCTGCGCGAGGAAGAGGATCGGAATGACGCCCAGGGCGGCGAAGGTCGCCGCCAGCACCACGCCCGCGGAGGTGATGACGCCGCCGGTCACGCCCAGCCCGCGCAGGATTCCGGGCCGGGTGCCCAGCCGCAGCGACTCCTCGCGGACCCGGGTCATCAGGAAGATGTTGTAATCCACCCCCAGCGCCACGAGGAACACGAAGCCGAACAGCGGCACGGAGGCGTCGGCCCCCTCGAAGCCGAGCAGGTTGTTGAAGACCAGTGCCGAGACGCCCAGGGCCGTCGCGTAGGAAAGCACGACGCTCAGGATCAGCAGCACCGGCGCCACGACGGCGCGCAGCAGGAGCATCAGGACCACCAGAATGACGGCGAGGACGATGGGGATGATCTTGCCCAGGTCGGCCACTGCGGTGTCGTTGGTGTCGACGGCGATCGCCGTCACGCCTCCGACCAGCGAGTCCGGGCTCTGCTGCTCCAGGTCGGCGCGGAGGTCCCGCACGACGTTTTCGGCGTCTTCGGAATCGGCCTGGAACTGCAGCGTGCCGCTGATCAGTACCCGGCCGTCGTTGACGTCGACGGCTCCGGCTGGGTCGGTGGCGAGGGCGGCCTCGGAGATGCCCGGGGTGTCCCCGACGAGGTCCAGGACGCGGTCCCGGTCCTCCTCGGGGGCGATGACGGCGATCGGGCTGCCGGCGCCGGCGTCGAAGTGGCGGCCGAGCGCCTCCTGCCCGTCGACGGCATTGGAGGAGCTCAGGATCACTTCCGACTGCGGTACACCGCTGGCCTGCAGTTGGGTGAGCCCGAGCGCTCCGGCCCCCAGGATGACGAGGGAGCCGATCCAGACCGTACGGTACCGGCGGGCCACCAGGACGGCGACCGCCCGCCACAGCCCGCGCAGGCCCTCGGTGCCCGCGGGCCCGCCGGTGGAGGCGTTCCGGGCGCTGGCCCCCACCTTCGGCCGCAGCGGCCAGAAGGCGGCGCGGCCGAAGATCAGCAGCAGGGCCGGGAGGAGGCTCAGCGCGGCGGCGAGGGAAAAGACGATGCCGATGGCGGCGATGGGTCCGAGGCTGCGGTTCGAGTTGAGGTCGGAGAAGAGAAGGCACAACAGCCCGAGGATCACGGTGGCCGCCGAGGCCGCAATGGGTTCAACCGATCCGCGGTAGGCCCGCTTCATGGCCTCCCAGGTGGACTGCACCTCCCCCAGGCTCTCCCGGAAACGGGCCACCAGGAGCAGCGCGTAGTCGGTCGCGGCGCCGATCACGAGGATGGAGAGGATGCCCTGGCTCTGGCCGCTGAGCTGGATCCAGTCCCACTTGGCGAAGGCGAACACCACGAGGATGGAGGTGGCCAGGGCGAACACCGAGGTCAGCAGGACAAGGAACGGCAGTACCAGGGAGCGGTAGACGCCGAGCAGGATGAGGAACACGCAGCCCAGCGCCACGCCGAGCAGGATCCCGTCGATGCCGCCGAAGGCGCTGACCAGGTCGGCGGTGAACCCCGCCGGCCCGGTGACGTAGCCGGTGGCGCCGTCGGGCAGTTCCGCATTGAGCACCTCCCGTAGCTCGGCGACGACTTCGCCGAGTTCGGCGTCGGCCGAGACGAAGGCGAGGTACTGCACGGCGCCGAGGTCCTCCGACGGGATGGGCCCGACGACGGTGGGGCCGCCGCCGGCCGGCGCCTCGAGGCCCTCGACCTCGGCGAGCTGCCCCGCGACGGCGGCGTAGGCGCCGAGCTCACCGGGCGCGATGTCCTGCGCGGACTCGGCGACGATGACGGCCGGCACCGCGTCGGAGTCCCGAAACTGCTCCTCGAACTCGCCGGCGGCTGTGGACTCGGCGCTTGCGGGCAGGAAGGACGCCTGGTCGTTGCTCGAGACCTCCTCGAGCCGGCCGAAGGTGGGGCCGCCGAAGCCGGCGCCGACCAGCCAGACCAGGACGATGAGAGCCGGTAGCAGGACGCGCAGCCAGGTGCTTTTCATGATGGGGCCTTCCGAAGGATTGTCTCTGCGGTCGAGTATATCCATGATGGAGATAAATGGGGAGGGGGCCTAGAGTAGGAAAAGGGAAGGGAGGGGTAACAGTGGGCAAGGACAACCGCGCGGCCATTCTGAGGCTCCTGCAGCAGTTCACGGCGGAGACCGAACGCTATGTCGACGTGGTGAGCGCCAAGGACGCCCTGCACCGGACCGACCTGCATGCCCTGGGCATCCTCGTCGGGGCAGCCCAATCGGGGACGACTGTCACGCCGGGCAGGCTGCGTGAGGAACTGAACCTCAGTTCCCCCGCAACGACGGCTCTGATCGACCGGCTCACCACCGCCGGGCACGTCACCCGCGCCCGCAGCGACATCGACCGCCGGCAGGTGCACCTGGAGATGACCGAGAAGGCACAGGCGGCCGGGTCTCGGCTCTTCGCCCCCCTCGCACAGCACATCTCGGCGGCGCTCGACCAGTTCAGCGAAGACGAGCTCGCCCTGCTGACCACCATGCTGGAGCGGATCACCGCGGCAACGATTACTGCGAAGAATGACGCCGGAAGGCTGCCCGGACCGCGACCGGGCGCTACCCTCGGACCATGAACAGCGAGGTGTACTCCCACGGCCACCACCCCAGCGTCACCCAGGCACACGCCACCCGCACCCTTGCGGATTCCGGCGCCTACCTGATCGGGAACCTGCGGCCGGGCATGGACGTGCTCGATGTTGGCTGCGGGCCCGGGAGCATCACCGCCGACCTCGCGCGCGCCGTCGACCCCGGCACCGTGACGGGCCTCGACCGCTCGCCGGAGGTGGTGGCCGAGGCCGCCGGCCTCGCCGCGGACCTGCCCAACGTGCGCTTCCAGACCGGAAACGTCTACGACCTCGACTTCCCCGATGAGAGCTTCGACCTGGTCCACGCCCACCAGGTCCTGCACCACCTCGCCGATCCGGTGGCAGCCCTGCGCGAGATGCGCCGGGTCGCCCGCCCCGGCGGGTTCGTGGCGGTGCGCGACGCCGACTACGCCGCCATGAGCTGGTACCCCCGGCTTCCCGAGCTGGACGAGTGGATGGAGCTCTACCAGCGGATCGCCCGCGGCAACGGCGCCGAACCCGACGCCGGACGCCGCCTGCTCGGCTGGGCGCAGGACGCCGGGTTCCAGGACATCGAGGTCTCCTCCTCGAACTGGCTCTACGCCACCGACGAACGCCGCCGTGCGCACTCGGAGTCCTGGGCCGCACGGGTGCTTCACTCGGCGTTCGCCGACCAGGCGCTGGAACGGGGACTTGCGGACCGGGACGACCTCGAACGAATCTCTGCCGGGTGGCTCGCCTGGGGGCGCGCGCCGGAGGCCACCTTCCTGATGCCGAGCACGGAGATCCTCGCCCGACCCTGACCCGGGGCCCTGAGGCGGGGCGGGCAGCGGCCAGGAATTACTATGAACAGGTGAACCCCTCGGTCTGGCTTGCGCTCCTGGGCGCCGGCACCCTCATCAGCTTCACCCCCGGCGCCGGCGCGGTGAACACCATGAGCAACGCGCTCACCGTCGGCTTCCGCCGGGCGATCTGGGGCATCGCCGGTCAGCAGGCCGCACTCCTGATCCACATTCTCGTCGTGGCGGCCGGGCTCGGGCTGCTCGTCGCCAGCTCCCCGGTGGCCTTCAGCATCATCCGCTATTCGGGCGCCGCGTACCTGATCTATCTGGGAGTCCGGAAGTTCCTGGCGGCACCGGAGCCCGAGGAAGCCGCCTCCACCCGCCACCTGGAGGGCCCGCTTTCCATGTTCCGGCGCGGGCTGTGGGTGAACCTGCTTAATCCGAAGGCGGTCGTCTTCTTCCTGGCGTTCATCCCGCAGTTCATCGAACCCGAGAAGCCGCTGCTGGGCCAGTACGGCGTGCTGGCGGGAACGGTTGTGGCCATCGATGTGCTGGTGATGTGGTTCTTCTACGCCGCCGCGGCACGCTCCTTCCAGCGCTACACGCGCAGCCAGCGCGGGCAGAAGGCCCTCAACCGGGTCTTCGGCTCCCTCTTCGTCACCGTGGGGGTGCTCCTTGCCTTCGCCTGATGCCCCTCCCTCCGCCCTCCCCCGCCGGCTCCCCGGCACCCTCTGGAAGTAGCGATGGAAGCCCATTCCGGCCGAGCCGGCGTCCCCCTCATCCTCGCCGTGGACGGGCGTTCCGGCGCGGGAAAGACCACCCTGGCCGTGGAACTGGCGGCGCTGCTGCGCGAACACCACCGCGTGAGCCTGTTCCACCTCGAGGAGATCTACCCCGGCTGGGACGGACTCGCCGGCGGCCTGGCCCGCTACGTCGAGTCGGTGCTGCGCCCCCTGGCCGCCGGCGCCACGGCCACCTGGCACGCCTGGGACTGGGAGCGCGGAACCGACGGCCCGCTGCGGCGCACCGAACCGGCCGAAATCGTCATCGTGGAGGGCGTCGGGGCCTCCTGCGCCGCCGCCCGCCCCTACCTCG
The DNA here is from genome assembly GCF_016405885.1 of Arthrobacter sp. MSA 4-2. Lineage (GTDB taxonomy): Bacteria > Actinomycetota > Actinomycetes > Actinomycetales > Micrococcaceae > Arthrobacter_D. The sequence continues at coordinate 209,981 of NZ_JAEKGC010000003.1, forward strand.
ACGCCGCCCTGTGGGTCGAGGCGCCCGACGACGTCCGCCGCACCAGCGCCCTCACCCGGGACGGCGACACCTTCGCCCCGTTTTGGCAGCGCTGGGCCGAGCAGGAACTCGCCTGGCTCGCACAGGATGACCCGGCCGGCAACGCGGACCTGATCGTCCAGGGCCACCGGGGCCTGGGCACCCCGCACGAGGTCCGGCTGGCCCTGTCCGGGCTGCCGCGGTGGGCCGCCCCCATGTCACCCGAGCGCGCAGGGCGCCGCGGACTGCGGGTCCACGCCGAGCGACTGGGGCATGAGCCCTCGACCCCGGAGGTGTTCGCCGAACTGTACGGCTCCTCGCCCTCGGCGGTGTGGCTCGACAGCTCCGACGCCCGCGAGACCACCGCCCCGGAGCGCAGCCGGTTCACCATCCTGGCCGACGACGGCGGCCGGTACGGCCAGTCGGTCCGCCACCGCGCCGGCCTCACCGAGGTCACCGCGGGCGCCGTCACCGCCCGCATCCACGGGCAGTTCTTCCGCTGGCTCGACGGCGTCTGGGGCCGCGGCAGCATGCGCGCCCCCGCCGGCTATGAGTGCGGCTTCGCCCTCGGCTGGCTGGGCTACCTCGGCTACGAACTGAAACGGGAGACCGGAGGGGCGTCCCTGCCTGCGGCTCCGCTTCCCGACGCGGCCCTGATCTTCGCCGGGCGCGCCGTCGTCGTCGACCACCAGCAGCGGTGCACCTTCCTGCTCACCCTCGGCGACGGCACGGCAGACCCGGAGTGCGGACGCTGGCTCGAGGCCGCCCGGGCCGCCGTGCTCGGCGCCCCGGCGCCGGGAAGCCGCGCCACCCGGAACCCCGCGCCGGCCGGACAGGCCCCCGTCTTCACCGCCCGCGACACCCGCGCCGGGTACCTCGGCAAGATCAAGGAATCCCAGGCGGAGATCGGGGAGGGCAACACCTACGAGGTCTGCCTGACCACGGCGCTGGAGGCCCGGCTCGAGGGAGCCGTCGACCCGCTGCCGCTGTACCTGGCGCTGCGGGAGGCCAACCCCGCGCCCTTCGCCCACCTGCTGCGCTTCCCCGGCGCCGTGCTCGCCAGCACCTCCCCCGAGCGGTTCCTGCGGCTCGACGCCGACGGGTTCCTGCGCGCCGAGCCCATCAAGGGCACCCGGCGCCGCTCCGCCGACCCGGTGGAGGACGAGGCCCTCCGGCGGGACCTCGGCGCGTCGCTGAAGGACCGCGCGGAGAACATCATGATCGTCGACCTGCTGCGCAACGACCTCTCGCACTTCGCCGTCCCGGGCTCAGTGACGGTCAGCCGGCTGTGCGCCATCGAGAGCTATGCCACCGTGCACCAGATGGTCAGCACCATCGACGCCCGGCTGCGGCCGGGATCCTCACGCGCCGAGGCCGTCTCCGCGGCTTTCCCGGCCGGATCGATGACCGGGGCGCCGAAGATCAGCACGATGGCCCTCCTCGACCGCCTCGAGGATGCTCCGCGGGGCGCCTATTCCGGGGCGGCCGGCTTCTTCTCGCTGACCGGCGCGGCGGACCTCGCGGTCGTCATCCGCACCCTGGTCCTCGAACAGGACGGCGGGGCCACGCGGGTCTCGCTGGGCGTCGGCGGGGCGATCACCGCCGACTCCGTGCCCGAGGAGGAATGGGAGGAAGTGCGCACCAAGGCCTTCGGCGTGCTGTCGGCCCTCGGGTCCCGGTTCCCCGACTGAGGCCGGTCGCGGTCGTTATGCTGACGGCATGACAGTTCTGGTGTTCCTTGATTCAGCCTTCGAGCACGGCCGTGTGGTCGATGCGGCCCAGCCCCAGCTCATGGCCACCGACCAGGGAGCCACGCGCGGCGACGGCGTCTTTGAATCCCTGCTCGCCGTCGATGGGGGCGTCCGCAAGGAACAGGCCCACCTTGCGCGGCTGGCGTCGTCGGCCGCTGCCCTGCGCCTGGAGATTCCCGATGCCGAAGCATGGAGCCGGGCCATCTGCACCGCGCTCACCGAGTACGCCGCATCAACCCCCGGCCAGCCCGAGGCCGTGGTGAAGTTGATCGCCACCCGCGGAGTGGAAGGCGCAGGGCCCACGGCCTGGGTCGCTGTCTCCCCCGTCCCTGCCGCCACGCGCCGGCAGCGGGAGACCGGCGTTTCGGTGCTGCTGCTCGACCGCGGCTACGACAGTACCGTCGCCCAGCGCGCACCCTGGCTGCTGCTGGGCGCCAAGACCCTCTCCTACGCGGTGAACATGGCCGCCATCCGGCACGCGAAGGAACACGGCGCCGACGATGTCATCTTCACCTCCTCCGACGGGAAGGTCCTCGAAGGGCCCACCTCCACGGTCCTGACCGCCCGCCACCGCGGTGGCGTCAAGACGCTCGTGACGCCCCAGCTTGAGAGCGGAATCCTGCCCGGCACCTCCCAGGGGGCACTGTTCAAGGCGGCCGCCGAGGCCGGCTGGCAGCTCGGCTACGGCCCGCTGGAGCCCAAGGACCTGTTGGAGGCCGACGCCGTCTGGCTGATCTCAAGCATCCGGCTGCTGACGCCGGTGACGGCGATCGACGGTGCGGCCATCCCCACGGCACCGGAGCTCACCGCGGAACTCGCCGCGCTGGTCGACCGGTTCCTCTGACTGCGGCCCCCTGCGCTGATGCCGGCTCCGGGCCGGCGTCAGGTCAGGAGAAGGTTCCAGGTCCCGGCCGCCACCGCGGCGGCCACCGCGGCCGCGGCGAGCGCGGCTCCTGCGGCGGCAACCCAGAGATCGACGGCACTGAAGGTGCTCTCCCGTGCCCAGGTCCGCGGCCCGGCGCCGAAGCCGCGGGCCTCCATGGCCACGGCCAGCCGGGTGGCCCGGCGGATCGCCTGGACGAGGAGCCCGAAGGACTGCCCCAGGAAGTCCCGCACGCGGGCGATGGGGCTCCCATCCGGTCCGGCGCCGCGGGCGTGGCGGGCCAGACCGAGCATGCGCCACTGATCGAGCAGGAGACCGGCGAGCCGCATCGCGGCCAGCGCGCTCAGGACGAACCGGTGGGGCAGGCGCAGCTTCTGCCCCAGGGCATCGGCGAGGTCGGTCGGGTCGGTCGAGATCAGGAGGAAAATGCCGGGCAGGGCCACGGCCAGGCCGCGCAGGGCCACCGCGATGCCGGCGCCCACCGAGCCCTCGGTGAAGAGGAAGGGCCCGGCGTCAAGCAGCACGCGTCCCGTCTTCTCGGCCAGCAGGGCCGTGCCGTACCCGCCTACCGCCGCCGCGGCCACCAGCGGCCAGATCCTCAGCAGAAGTCTGCGGGCGCTGATCCCCAGCAGTGGCATCAGCAGCAGTTCCCCGGAGAGCACGACGGCGGCGCTGACCCAGTCGATGCTGAGCATGACGGCCACCGTCACGATACCCGCGGCGAAGAGCTTCGAGAGCGGATTGGCCCGCAGCAGCACCGCCCCGCTCAGAACGGGCGCCGAGAGGTCCGCGCTCATGCCGCCGCCATCAGTCGCGCGCTGCCGGCCCGCACTTCGAGGATGCCGCCGCCGAGGGCGCGGCTGAAGTCATCGTCGTGGGTCACCGACACCACGCTGCGGCCCTCCGCGACGAGCCCGCGCAGCAGGCCCACGAGTTCGGCCCAGGTTCCGGCGTCCTGGCCGAACGTCGGCTCATCGAGCACCAGGACAGCGGGCCGGGTGGCGAGCACGGTCGCCACCGACAGCCTCCGTTTCTCCCCGCCGGAGAGCGTGAACGGGTTGGCGCGCAGCAGGTGGGTCAGCCGCAGCCGCTCGGCCAGGGCCTCGATCCGGGGACCGTACTCGGCGGCGGGGATCCGGGCCGAGCGCGGCCCGAACTCAAGCTCCTGCGCGACGGTGCCTGTGAGGAATTGGTGCTCGGGGTCCTGGAAGACGGATCCGATGCGCTGCACCAGCTGGGCGGACTTCCACCGCGCCGGGTCCGTCCCGGCGCCGCGGGCCAGCGTATCGGCGGCGGTGACGGTTCCCGCGCGGGCGCGCAGCAGGCCGGCGAGGGTCAGCGCCAGCGTCGACTTGCCCGACCCGTTCGCCCCGACAATGCTGAGCGCCGAGCCCTCCGGCAGGGACAGCTCGACGCCCTCGAGGACGGCCGGGCCCCGCCGGGTGCGCGCCGCGGAGAGCCCGCGGGCAGCCAGCAGTTCCGCTCCCGGCGTCCGTGATCCCGGCGCCTCCGCCAGCGGCGGAGGCCAGCCAGGAATCCACACCCCGGCCGCGGCGAGCACCGAGCGGGTGGCCGGGTCTCCCAGCACCGCTGCGGGCGGGCCGTCGGCGAGGATGCCCCCGCCCGCGCCGAGGACCACAACCCGGTCGACGACGTCCGCCCATACCGCCACCCGGTGTTCGACGACGACCAGGGTCGCGTTCGTTCGGTCGAGGGTGCGCACCACCGCGTCGCGCACCTCGGTGACGCCCTGCGGGTCCAAGTTGGCCGTCGGCTCGTCGAGGAGCAGCAGCCCCGGGCGCATGGCCAGCACCGCCGCGAGGGCGAGCCGCTGTTTCTGTCCTCCCGAGAGCTCGGAAGTGGAGCGGTCGAGCGGAACGTCAAGGCCGACGTCGTCAAGGGATTCCCGGACGCGCCGCCAGATCTCGGGGGGCGGCACCGAAAGGTTCTCCGCTCCGAAGGCCACCTCGTCGCCGACCCGGGCGAGCACGATCTGGGAGTCCGGGTCCTGAAGCACGAGCCCGGCCCGGCCGCGGCGGGCGGCGGGAGGGTCGCCGTCGAGCAGGATCCTGCCCTCCTGCTCGCCCTCCTCGGCGTCGCCCAGGACGCCGGCGAGCGCGGAGAGCAGAGTCGACTTGCCCGAGCCCGAGGCGCCCAGCAGCAGCACCCGCTCACCGGGTTCGATGCGCAGGTCGACGCCCCGCACCGCGAAGCCCGGCCGCCCGGCGTGCCGCCACCCCCACCCCTCGGCGGTGGCGGCAACCGGGCGGGTGGAGCCCGCGGTCACCGGTCCGCCGTGCGTCCGGCGGCGAAGGAGGAAAGCACCCCGGTCTTCGCCAGCCCGCGCACGGCAAGCCAGGACAGCAGCCCGGCAATGAGGACGCCCGACACCGAGGCGAACAGCACGTACAGCAGCTGATACTCAACGGACCAGAGGGCGTTGTAGAGGATGTTCTCGCTCACGGCCAGGGCGATGCCGGCGCCGAGCCCGGCCAGCAGGGCGACCCCAACGTTCCACCTCCGGTACAGGAAGAGCAGGAACACCAGCTCCGCGCCGAGCCCCTGGAGGAAGCCCGAGAGCAGCACCGACAGCCCGAACTGGGTGCCGAGCAAGGCCGACACCGCGGCGGCGAGGACCTCGCAGTAGATGGCCGCGCCCGGCTTGCGGATGATCAGGCCGCCGAGCACACCGGCGATCAGCCAACCGCCGGTGTAGAGGCCGGTGAGCGGCGGGAACGCGCCGGTCAGCAGCTGGACCCCGCTGTAGCCGGCGGACCAGGCGAAGAAGATGACGCCGACGGCGACGGCGAGGACCGACGCGACGACGATGTCGACGACGCGCCATTGGAAGCGGCGCGGGGACGTGCCCGTGCCGGGGGTGGCCTTGGTGAGAGCCATGGTGGAATCCTCCTGAGGTACAGGAGGGGAGGGCGCTCCGCCCACGGCACGCGTGCCGGTGGCGTTCGCCCTGAGAACTCGACTCCCTTCGCCGGTACTAACCGGATCAGGTTCGAGGGTCTGCGGTGGTCCGCACTCTCAGCGCCCGGTTCCGTCGGCAGCTCTGCTGCGTCCGGTCGGCGCTCCCCTGTCGTATGTTTGCGCGACCGAGTCTACACCTGGTCCCGCCGGGGGCGCCCGTGCGGTTCTCCCCCGCAGTGCCGCCCGGGCCCGGCACCGCTAGGCTTGTTTGAGATTCAGTCAACCCAAGGAGACGCAATGCACCTGCTGATAAAACTGCTCGGTACCGGAATGGGCCTCGGCGCTGGGATTGTCGCCAGCAAGCTTGTCGACTTCCTGTGGGAGAAGATCACCGGGGAGGCCTCGCCTAAGGGCACCGAGGGACTCGAGAACACCGTACGTTCCGCACTTGCTTTCGCCCTGATCTCCGGTGCCATAAGGACCACCATCCAGGTGTTCACCAACCGCACCATGCAGAAGGCGATCGAGCGGTTCGAGAAGACCCGCGACCTCACCTGAGCCGTCGCTCAACAGCGCCGAAACGCGCCGAACGCGCCGGCCGGGCGGCGGGTCGGGGCGCCGGTAGCATTCACCCTATGACCAAGGACCAGCAGCTGCCGATGCCCGTGAAGAGTGCTGCTCCGGCGCCGTCGAACCGGCCCACTCCGATCCTCTCGCGGCAGGTCCTGTCCTGGGCTTCGTGGGACTGGGGCTCCGCGGCCTTCAACGCGGTCATGACCACGTTCGTGTTCACCGTGTACCTGACCTCCGACGCGTTCGGCGGGGAGGAACGCGCCTCCTCGACCCTGGGCTGGGGCCTCGCCGCCGCCGGCCTGCTGATCGCCCTCCTCGCGCCGGTCACCGGCCAGCGGTCGGACAACGGGGGCCGCCGGAAGCTCTGGCTCGGCGTGAACAGCCTGATCGTGGCCCTGCTTACGGGGCTGTGCTTCTTCGTCTTCCCCCGGCCCGAGCTGCTTCTCCTCGGCGTGGCCCTGATCGCCGCCGCGAATATCTTCTTCGAGTTCGCCGGCGTGAACTACAACGCCATGCTCTCCCAGATCTCCACTCCGGCGAGCGTCGGCCGGATCAGTGGCTTCGGCTGGGCCATGGGGTACGTGGGCGGCATCATCGCCCTGGTCATCGTCCTCGTGGCCTTCGTCCAGCCGGTGGTGGACTGGGCCGGGTCCTCGACCGAGGAAGCCCTCAACATCCGCCTGGTGGCGGTCTTCTCCGCCCTGTGGTTCCTCGCCTTCGCCCTGCCCGTTATGTTCGCTGTGCCCGAGGTGCCCCGGCAGGCAAAAGCGGCGCAGCTCGGCTTCTTCGCCTCCTACGGGCTGCTGATCCGGCGGGTGAAGGCCATCTACCGGACCAGCCCTCACACCATTTTCTTCCTGCTGGCCAGCGCGGTCTTCCGCGACGGCCTCGCCGCCGTCTTCACCTTTGGCGGGATCATCGCGGCCGGCACCTTCGGGTTCGAGTTGAGCCAGGTGATCGTCTTCGCCATCGCAGGCAACGTGATCGCCGCGCTCGGCGCCGTCGTCGGCGGGTACTTCGATGACCGGGTCGGGCCCAAGCGGGTGATCGCGGCCTCGCTGGTCGGCCTGCTGGTCGCCGGTTCCGCGGTCCTGATCCTCGGCGCCGAGACATATTCCTTCTTCGGCATGGCGTGGACCGGTGACACCACCTTCTGGGTGTTCGGCCTCCTGCTGACCCTGTTCGTCGGTCCCGCCCAGGCTTCCTCGCGGGCGTACCTCGCCCGGCTGGCCCCGGAAGGAGGCGAGGGTGAGCTGTTCGGGCTGTACGCCACGACCGGGCGTGCCGTCAGTTTCCTCGCCCCGTCCCTGTTCGCCCTGTCGATCGGCATCTTCGGCGCGCAGCGGTACGGCATCCTGGGGATTCTGGTCGTGCTGCTGGCGGGGCTGCTCCTGCTGCTGCCGGTGAAGCCTCCGGCGCAGGTGGCTCCGGCCGTCGTCCCGGAGGCCTGAGCCGCCCGGCGTTCCTGCCCCCGGAACCTTCACTCGCCGCTCCCGGCACCGAAACTGCACGCCGCCGCCTTCCGCTGCACACCCCTCCCCCGAAACTGCAGCACACCACGCTTTGAAGTGCCCATAACGTGGTGATCTGCCGAATCAACCCGACGACTACGACGGCGAACACAGCAACGACAGCGCCGAGCACCCATGGAACGGCCGCCGTGGATTTTCCCTTACCCGAGCGGGCGGCGTCCGTCCCAGCCGTTCCCCATTAGGGCGTCGCGCACCTTCACCACCGCCGCTGCTGAACCAAACGCGTCCATGAGGCGGGCGGTGATAATGACCTGGGTCCACCCGGCCCGGACGGTGGCTTCGTTGCGCGCGATGTCCAACTCCTGTCGCCCCCGTTCGAAGTGGTGTGCGCCGTCGTACTGGATGGCGATCTTGTAAGTCGGGTACGCGAGGTCTGGCCATACGACGTGACCGCCGGCTTCGTCGGTGATGACCCACCCCAGCACGGGTTCTGGAAGGCCCGCCCGGACGAGGGCAAGACGGAGCATGGTCTCGGGTGCGGAATCACATCCCACCCGGACCAGCGGCAATGCCTCCCGAGCAGTGCACACTCCCCGTGACCCGCGGTGGGTCGTCAGCAGCTGCGACAACTCGTCGACCGAAGCAACGGCCTCCCGCTTCTCCGCGAAGATCCTGTCGTTCCGGTTCACCAAGTGGTCCCCGGCCGCCACCAGGGCATCGACTGATATGAGCTGTGCAAGGTCGAACCAGGTCCGGGCCGGGGTGGTGACCGCGATGCCTTCGAGCGTTGTCGTCTCCGTCGGCGGAAGCCTCATCGAATGGCCCCGAACACCCTTTCGACGAGGGGCCGACGTCCCGTGCGGACAGATGAGATGGACGGCAAAGCCGGGCCCAAGGTCACTCGGCAGGGGGATCCCCCACAGGCGTGCGGCCGTCGAAAACCCGACAACCGCCCCCGGGGTCTCTCTGAGCAGTGGGCGCAAGGAGTCGGCGACCGCCTGTGCTGCGCCCCATGGCACCCGTATTCCCCGGCTGGGTGTCGTCAGATCGGACGATTCGGTCCGCCGTCGGGAAACCCCGGTCAACCTCGCCTCTTCCAAGGTGAAGGAGCGGCCGGCGAGGGCCCGCGGCAGGGGTTGTGGGGAGCGCATGCGGCCAGTGTCGGGCAGATGCCCGGGCCATTGATGTCGGATCCGCGCTATGTGGATGACGGGAGGGAGCACCAGCGCCGGTGCTCCCCACCGAAACTGCAGATCACCACGCTTCACGCGCTCCAGAAGGTGGTTAGCTGCACACTCGGCGCTTGGAGGTGCACACCCGGCGCTTGGCGCACAGGACCTAGATCGAGGTCCTGTGGAAGTTCAGGTGGCTGCGGGACGCGGTAGGACCGCGCTGGCCCTGGTACCGGTTGCCGTACTCGCCCGACCCGTACGCGTGCTCCGCCGGGGAGGTCAGCCGGAAGAAGCACAGCTGGCCGATCTTCGAGCCCGGCCAGAGCTTGATCGGCAGGGTCGCCATATTGGAGAGCTCAAGGGTGACATGGCCGGAGAACCCCGGATCGATAAACCCGGCCGTGGAGTGGGTGAGCAGGCCCAGGCGCCCCAGGGAGGACTTGCCCTCGAGCCGCGCCGCGACGTCGTCGGGCAGGGTCACCGCTTCGTAGGTCGACCCCAGCACGAACTCCCCCGGGTGGAGGATGAACGGCTCGTCAGGGGCCACCTCGACGAGCCGGGTCAGGTCCGGCTGGTCCTCGGCCGGGTCGATGTGGGCGTACTTGTGGTTGTCGAACAACCGGAAGTACCGATCGATCCGCACGTCGACGCTGGACGGCTGGACCATCGCCGGGTCGTAGGGATCCAGCTCGATGCGGGAGGCGGAAATTTCGGCACGGATATCACGGTCGGAGAACAGCACGCTACAAAACTACAGGAGTCAGCGGCCGATCTCGGTGCGCACGGCGAACAGCTCCGGGAAGAAGGTCAGCTCGAGCGCCCGCTGCAGGAAGCCGACGCCGGAGGAACCGCCGGTGCCCTGCTTGAAGCCGATGGTGCGGGCAACGGTCTTCAGGTGCCGGAACCGCCACAGCTGGAAATTGTCCTCAAGGTCGACGAGCTCCTCGCAGGCCTCGTAGACATCCCAGTTGGCCGCCGCGTTCTCGTACACCTCCTTGTACACCTGGACGAGCGCGGGGGTGAAGACGTGGGCGGTGCTCACGTCGCGGTGCAGCAGCTCCTCGGGGACCGCGTAGCCGCGCCGGGCGAGGTAGGCGATGAACTCGTCGTAGATGCTGCTTTCGGTGAGCAGGCCCGAGAGCAGTGAGTGCGCGGTCTCGTCGTCGGCGAACACCGCCAGCATCGCCTCGTTCTTGTTGCCGAGCAGGAACTCCACCGCCCGGTACTGGTAGGACTGGAAGCCGCTCGCCGAGCCGAGGTCGCCGCGGAATTCGGCATACTCCGAGGGCGTCAGGGTGGCCAGCACCGACCACTGTTCGGTGAGCGACCGCTGGATGTGCTTGATCCGGGCGATGCTCTTCATGGCGGCGCGCAGGTCGTCGGCGCGCAGGAACCGGCGGACCGCGCCGAGTTCGTGGAGGACGAGCTTGAGCCACAGTTCCGAGGTCTGGTGCTGGATGATGAAGAGCATTTCGTCGTGGTGCTCCGGCCGGCTGACCGGCTGCTGCGCGGCGAGCAGCAGGTCAAGGCGCAGGTAGGAGCCGTAGCTCATCTTGTCCGCAAAATCCCGTTCGATCCCGGCCTCGAGGCTGCGGGTGTTCTTCTCGACACTCATGGCTCAACAGTACGACCAGCTCCACCGCGGTCCACCGCCACGGGAGCGGGTGTCGCGGCGGCGGGTCATTGATGGGTGTCGGTGCCGGGGTCTAGGTTGGGACCAACCGAGGAGGCCCATGCACCCGCACTGCAGCATCGTCCCGCCCCACCTGCTGGCCCATCTAGCGGCGGTGGATGACCCCCGGCACGCGGTGGCGGCCCGGGCCGCCCGCAGGGCCCTCGTCCAGCTCGACCCCCTGCTGGCCGGCCGGGAGGAGGCCTTCGCGGCGCCGGTTCCGCCGCGCACCGCGGTGGGCCGGCCGCTGGAGCGGCGGATCTCCGACGCCGGAGGGCAGGAAATCCTGCCCGGCACGCTGGTCCGGGGCGAGGGCGACGCCGCGACGGGCGATGCGGCCACCGATGAGGCCTACGACGGCCTGGGCGCCACCGATGCCCTCTTCCGCCAGGTGTACGGACGGGCGTCCATCGACGGCGCCGGCCTGCCCCTGGCGGCGACGGTGCACTACGGGGAGCTGTACGACAACGCGTTCTGGGACGGCGAACGCATGGTGTTCGGTGACGGCGACGGCGACGTCTTCGGCCGCTTCACCCGGTCGCTGACGGTGATCAGCCACGAACTGACCCACGGCTTCACCCAGTACTCGACCAACCTGGTGTACGAGGGTCAGTCGGGGGCGCTCAACGAATCCCTCTCGGACGTCTTCGGCGTGCTCGTCGAACAGCACCACCTTGGGCAGACGGTTGACCAGGCCAGCTGGCTCGTGGGCGAGGGCGTATTCACCGACCAGGTGCAGGGCCGGGCCCTGCGGTCCCTGGCCGCTCCGGGAACCGCCTACGACGACGATGTGCTGGGCCGGGATCCCCAGCCCGCGACCATGTCGGATTTCGTGATCACCACCTCCGACAACGGCGGCGTCCACATTAACTCCGGCATCCCCAACCACGCCTTCTACCTCACGGCGCAGCACCTGGGCGGCTTCGCCTGGGAGAGGGCGGGCCGGATCTGGTTCGACGCCGCGGTCGGCGGCGGCATCCAGGCCAACAGCGGATTCCGGCTCTTCGCCGACGTGACGCAGGAGGCGGCCCGCGTCCGGTTCGGGCAGGACTCGGAGGAGCACGAAGCGGTGAGGCAGGCGTGGGCGAAGGTGGAGGTGACCGGGTGAGGATCGAGATCTCCCGGTCGGGCGGCTTTGCCGGCATGACCCGGACCTGGAGCCTTGAGGTGAGCCCCGCCGAGGCCGAGGAGCGGTGGCTCCCGCTGGCTGACCGGGCGGCGGAGGCGCCTCAGGAGGAGGAATCCCGGCGGGACCGGGACCAGCGCGACCGTTACGTCTATCACATCGTGATCGGGTACCAGGAGGTGACCCTGCCGGAGAGCCGGCTCGACGAGCCGTGGAAGGAACTGATCGACCGCGCCCGGCGCGGGTCGACCGGCTGACCGCGCGGACCGCGGACGTCGCCCGCCGCGGGCACCGCCCGGCATGGCGCAGCGTCCGCCCGATTTCCCGCCCGATCCCCCGCCGAAACCGGGCCTGCCGCGCCGGGATACGGCGGCCGCGGCCAGCCCCGCCGAAATGTTGTAGGGTTATGGAGCGGTTCAACCGCAGTGCGGGCGTAGCTCAATGGTAGAGCGCTAGCTTCCCAAGCTCGATACGCGGGTTCGATTCCCGTCGCCCGCTCTCCTCTCCCCGGCCGCGGCTCTCCGCAGCCCGCGCCCTGTGCGCTGTGAGCGATCCCGTCCTTTGCGCCCCACCGGCGGCAGTATCCTTGATCCTGATGAACCGGACAATGTTTAAATCCAAGATCCACCGGGCCACGGTGACGCACGCCGACCTTCACTACGTCGGCTCGGTCACCGTCGACCTCGATCTCCTCGATGCCGCCGATATCCTCCCAGGGGAGCTTGTGTCGATCGTCGACATCACCAACGGCGCACGCCTTGAGACCTACACCATCGCCGGCGAGCGCGGCTCCGGAGTTATCGGCATCAACGGGGCCGCGGCCCACCTGGTGCACCGGGGCGACCTCGTCATCCTCATCACCTACGCGTCGATGACGGACGAGGAAGCCCGGGCCTACGTCCCGTCGGTGGTCCACGTAGACGCCAGCAACAGGATTCTCCAGCAGGGCACCGACCCTGCCGAGGCCGTGACCGCTGACCTGCAGCGACCGCCGCACGCCGTGGACGCCGCCGCCCGCTAAGCCCCGCCGGCAGGGGCCGGCCGCCCTCAAACCGGCCTCCATCGTGCGCCCGTCGGGGACGACCGCATTCTGCCTCCCCCGGCACGTCCGCCACACCTGCATCTGATTAGTAAGCCTCCTGCCTAGCGCATTCCGCTCTCTAGGCTTATGGTCAAAAAGCACGCAGGTTGTACGGGCTGCCGCTTCACTCGGAGCGCCGGCTGGGTTGTCTACAAAGATGTGGAGGCTCGGTAAGTATGCCGACTAGGAAACAAAATTCCACCCGCAACCGACCGCGCGCCGGCACCGTGGCGTCGGTGCTGGCAGGCACGCTGCTCTTGAGCGGCTGCGGGCCCGCGGACGGCACCGAAACATTGACCTGGTACATCAACCCGGACGCCGGCGGGCAGGCCGCTATTGCGGAGCGCTGCACCGAGGAGGCCGGGGGCGCCTACCGGATTGAGACTTCCCTCCTCCCCAGCGACGCCGCCTCGCAGCGCGAACAACTCGCCCGGCGCCTCGCAGCCGGAGACGCCTCCCTCGACATTATGAGCCTGGACCCGCCGTTCATCCCCGAACTCGCGGAGCCGGGCTTTCTTGCTCCTGTGCCCGAGGACGTCGCGCAGAGCACGACGGAGAACATCGTCGAGGGCGCACTGGCGGGGGCCACCTGGAAGGACGAACTGGTCACCATCCCCTTCTGGGCCAATACGCAGATCCTCTGGTACCGCAAGTCGGTGGCCGAGGCGGCCGGTCTGGACATGTCCAAGCCGGTCACCTGGGACCAACTGATGGATGCCGCCGCGGAACAGGACAAGTACCTCGGCGTCCAGGGTGCCCAGGCCGAGTCGATGACCGTGTGGGTGAACGCCCTCGTCGAGTCGGGCGGCGAGTCGATCATCGTCGACCCAGAGGCGCCTTCGGACGAGATTGAACTGGCGCTTCAGTCCCCCGCAGGGCTCGAAGCGGCCCGCATCGTCTCCACGATCGGCAAGGACGGCCTCGGTGGTCCCGGCCTGGCCACCCAGAACGAGAACACCTCGATGATCAACTTCCAGGGGGACAACGGATCGTTCATGGTGAACTGGCCCTTCGTGTGGCCCGCCACCAACGGTGCGGTCGAAGCGGGGACCCTCGATGCGGGACTGATCGAGGACATCGGCTGGGGCCTCTACCCCCAGGTCACCGAGGGCGAGGACTCCGCTCCACCGCTGGGAGGTATCAACCTCGCCGTCGGAGCCGCCAGCGACAACCCGGAGCTTGCCTACGAGGCGATCGAATGCATCGTTTCTCCGGAGAATCAGGCCGAGTACTTCGTCACCAACGGCAACCCGCCCGCCAACACGGAGGCCTACGAGGACCCCAAGATCGAAGAGGCCTTCCCCATGGCGGACACCATCAGGCAATCGCTTGAGCAGTCGGCCCCACGTCCGCAGACCCCGTTCTACAACGAGGTCTCGACGGGCATCCAGCAGACCTGGGCGCCCCCAGCACAGGTCGACCCCGAGGGCACGCCCGAGGAGTCGACCGAATTCATCATCTCCGTCCTTCGAGGGGAGCAACTGCTGTGACTTCTGCAATACCGGCAAGACCCGTCAGCCCCGACCTTGAGCCGGATACATCACCGGGCGTCGGGCCAGGCGGACCCTCCGACAAGAAGGCCACTGCTCAGTACAGCGACCGCGTCCGCGCCGAGCGCCGGCTCGGCTGGATGCTCGCCGGACCGGCGTTCATTGTCATGCTGGCGGTGACCCTGTATCCCATCCTCCAGGCCATCTACGAGTCTTTATTCCAGTTCCGCCTCACCGCTCCCGGCGAGCGGGAGTTCATCGGACTGGGCAACTACGCGGTCATCCTGACCGACAATGTGTGGTGGAAGGACCTCGGCGTCACCCTGCTGATCACCGTGATCACCGTCGCGATCGAACTCGTTCTCGGGTTCGCCCTCGCTCTGGTGATGCACAAGGCCCTGAAGGCAGTGCGCGGTCCGCTGCGCACAGCGATCCTGGTGCCCTACGGCATCATCACCGTGGTCTCCGCTTTCGCCTGGTTCTACGCCTTCGACATCAACTCCGGCTACGTGAACAGCTGGTTCGCCTGGCTTCCGGGCATTGACTCCGACCTCAACTGGTTCGCCCAGGGGCCCACGGCACTGTTCGTGATCATGGCCTCGGAGATCTGGAAGACGACCCCGTTCATCTCGCTGCTCCTGCTGGCCGGGCTGGCCCAGGTTCCCGATGAGCTGACCGAGGCGGCCAAGGTCGACGGCGCCACCTGGTGGGAGCAGATGCGCAAGGTCATCATCCCGAACATGAAGGCCGCGATCATGGTCGCGGTGCTGTTCCGGGCGTTGGACGCCTTCCGCATCTTCGACAACGTGTTCATCATGACCAACGGCGCCTACGGCACCGAGGTCCTCTCCCTGCTGGCCTACCGGCAGTCGATCAGCAGGCTGGAGATCGGCCTGGGGTCAGCGGTTTCGGTGCTCCTGTTCCTGTGCGTCCTGATTATCTGCTTCATCGCCATCAAGCTGTTCAAGGTGGACCTCGCCGGGGCCCAGGGAGGTAAGTGATGACAAGTACACGATCGAAGGTCCTGTGGGGGATCGTCAGCATTCTCGTCGCTGTCTACGCCCTGTTCCCGGTGGCCTCCATCCTCGCCACCTCGTTCAAGGCGCCCAGTGACCTGACGAACCGGAAGTTCCTGCCCTCGCCCGGGCAGGCAACCACAGGCAACTACGAGCAGATCCTGGTCGGCGACGCCCAGGGACTGTTCCTGACGGCGCTGCGCAACTCGATCGGCATCTGCCTGATCGCGACGTTCATCGCCGTCGTGCTGGCAACCCTGTGCGCCTACGCGATTGCGCGTCTGGACTTCCCCGGCAAGAAGCTCGTGCTGACCACCGCGCTGGCGGTCTCCATCTTCCCTGTCATCTCGATCGTGACGCCGCTGTTCAACCTGTGGCGCTCCATCGGGCTGTACGACACGTGGCCCGGGCTGATCATCCCCTACCTGTCGCTGACCCTTCCGATCTCCATCTGGACCCTCGCCGCGTTCTTCCGGCAGATCCCCTGGGAGCTCGAGCAGGCAGCGCAGGTCGACGGGGCCACCACGTGGCAGGCATTCCGGAAGGCGATTGTGCCCCTCGCCGCGCCTGGCGTCTTCACCACGGCGATCATCGCGTTCTTCATCGCCTGGAACGACTTCGTCTATGGCATCTCGCTGACCTCCACGGAGGCGGCGCGGCCGGTGCCGGCGGCGCTGGCGTTCTTCACCGGCGCCTCACAGTTCGAGGAGCCGACCGGGGCGATTTCCGCGGCGGCCATCATCGTCACCATCCCCGTCGTCGTGCTGGTACTGGCGTTCCAGCGTCAAATCGTTTCAGGCCTGACTCAGGGCGCCGTCAAGGGCTGACGCCCGGATCAAGAAAAGGATTTCCTCCCATGGCTTCAATTACCCTCAACCACCTCGTCAAGAAGTACGGCGACGGGTTCCCCGCCGTCAACGACATCAGCATCGACATCGCCGACGGCGAATTCATCATCCTGGTCGGCCCCTCCGGCTGCGGGAAGTCGACACTGCTGCGCATGATCGTCGGCCTCGAGGACATCACCGACGGCGACCTGCTGATCGACGGGAACCGGGTCAACGACAAGGCTCCCCGCGACCGCAACCTGGCGATGGTGTTCCAGAACTACGCCCTGTACCCGCACCTGACCGTCTACGAGAACATTGCCTTCCCGCTGCGGCTTGCCAAGGGCAAGCACAGCGAGGAGGAGGTCGACCGGCTGGTGACGGGGGCCGCGTCGACGCTGGAGCTGACGGACCACCTCCAACGGAAACCGGCAAACCTTTCCGGTGGCCAGCGCCAGCGCGTTGCGATGGGGCGGGCGATCGTCCGTCAGGCCGACGCATTCCTCTTCGATGAGCCGCTGTCGAACCTTGACGCGAAGCTCCGCGGGCAGATGCGAGCGGAGATCTCGCAGATGCAGCGCCGGCTCGGAGTAACCTCGGTGTACGTTACGCACGACCAGACCGAGGCGATGACCCTCGGGGACCGCGTGGCGGTGCTGAAGAAGGGCGAGCTGCAGCAGATCGCCTCGCCACGGGAGCTCTACGAGCAGCCCCGCAACTTGTTCGTTGCCGGATTCATCGGCTCCCCGTCGATGAACTTCCTGCCTGCCACCGTCGAGGGCAACGTGCTGCGCACGGCGCTGGGAGACCTCGCCATCCCGGCGGAAAAGGCGGCGAAGGCCGCCGGCAAGAAGGTGGTGCTCGTGGGGGTGCGGCCTGAGTTCTTCGAGGACGCAAAGCTCGTCGAGGACTCCAAGCGCGGCCACGGCTCGACCTTCCATGCCGTTCTCTCCCACACCGAGTGGCTGGGCAACGAGCAGTACGGGTACATCAACTTCGACCCCGCACCCGAGGTCCGGGAACTGCTGAACAACCTGGCCAAGGAGATGGACGCCGACGAACTGCGGCCCCAGATCGTCGTCACCCTCGACGCCGCCAGCCGCATCCGCGGCGGCCGGGAGGCGGAAATCTGGCTGGACACCCGCAAGCTGCACCTCTTTGACCCCGAAACCGGCGACAACCTCACCCGTGATGAGGCGGCCGGCGCGGCCCTGACCGAGGAGGCCAACCAGGAACGGGCCGAGGAGATCGCCAACGCCCAGGGCGACGGGGACAGCACGGCTTCCGGCTTCTCCAGCCGCAACACCGACGGTGGCTCCCCGGCGGGGGCGTCCGCCGGCAGCAGCTCCCGCGGGGGCGCCACTGCGGCAGGCGGCAAGCACGCCGGCGGCTGAATCAGCCCTGCCGCGAAGCATGCCAAGACGCCGCTCCACCACCGGTGGGGCGGCGTCCCGGCGTCCGCAACCGCTTAACCGCCGCGGGGTCCGGCACTGGCAGCGGGTAACGTTGTAGCGTGCAAACCCCCCGCGTCGTCCGAGTGCTGTCAGCCTGGCTGCTGGCGCTCCTGCTGACGGTTGCGGGTTTTTTCGTGGCCGTCGTGGTGCTCAACACCGGGGTGTACGGGCCGCAGCAGCAGGTGAGGGACTACTTCGCGGCGCTCAAGGACGGGGACGGCGGCCTGGCCCTGGGCATCCTCAACGGGTCGGTGCCCAAGGCCGATGCGGCACTGCTCGACGGCCCGGCCCTGGCCCGCGGCGCGGCGGCGGTCGAGGACGTGCGGGTGCAGGACCCGGTGGAGACCGCGAACGGCCGTGTTGATGTGCCGGTGACCTACAGCATCGACGGAACCGACCACACCACCCGGTTCCCCCTTGAGAAGACCGGGACGCAGTGGTTCTTCTTCTCGACCTGGGAGTTCGTTCCGTCGACCCTTCCCACCGTCGATTTTTCCGTTGCCAACCTCACCGAGGCCAAGCTGAACGGTGACCGGGTGGCGCTGCCCGAGGGCCGCGGCCGTTTCGCGTCCCTGTACCCGGTGCGGGTCGAAGGGGGCTTCCAGGGCGAGTTCTTCACCGCGCCGGCGAAGGCCGTCGCGGTGACCGACCGGGCCGCGGCGCCGAAGCTGGCGCTGCCGGCCGCGGCGACGGAGAAGCTCGTGAAGGCGGTGGACACCGAAATCCGGGCCTTCCTGGACGCCTGCGCGGCCCAGACCGTCTTCCAGCCCACCAACTGCCCGTTCAACTTCCAGACCAGCCAGCGGCTGGCCGGGGAGATTTCCTGGTCGATCACGGACTATCCGGCGGTCCGGATCGACCCGCACGACGGCGAGTGGGTCATCGCGCCCCTTGCCGGTTCGGCCACCCTGTCGACCCGGCTGCAGGACCTGTTCAGCGGCGCCATCTCCGAGGTCAGGGAGAAGCGCCCGTTCGAATTTCTGGCCCGGCTGCGGATCGACGGCTCGACGGTCACCGTCACCCCCGTGATCGAGTACTGAGGGCTCCGGCGGGCCGGGAAGGCCCGCCGGAGGCTGTGCTCAGTTGACCCCGCGCAGGTCCAGCACCAGTTCGGCCTCACCGGCGGCGTCGAGCACCACCGGGATGCCCCAGTCCTGCTGGTACAGGTGGCAGGCGGCGTGGTCCGGGATCGTTCCGCCGGGCTCGCCGTCGCACGCGGCCGCCCGGGCACTGATGTGGAGCACCCCTTCGCGGACCTCCTCCGAGAAGCGCAGTTCCCGGGTCAGTCCCGCCGAGGTTCCGGCCCCGGCCACCAGGAGGTTCTCGGGCGAGGCGGAGATCTTCAGCTGGGAGGGATCCCCCCACCGGTCGTCGAGCTTCTGGCCCTTGGGCGCTGCGAAACGGACGGTGAGCGCCAGCGGCCCGCTGGAGACGGCGGTCTTGGGGCGCTGGCTCTGCGAGGCGCCCTCGTTGACGGCCAGGGCCTCCTTGGGGATGGGCAGCCGCACCAGCTGGTGCTTGTTGGACTCGACCACGAGCAGCAGCGGCTCGCCCCCGTCGGGTGCGGCGTCGAGAACGACGTCGGAGGGTTCGGCCAGCCCGCGGGCGAGGGTGGAGACCGTCCCGGTCGCCGGGTCGTACCGGCGCACCGCACCGTTGTAGGTGTCGGCGATGGCCACCGAGCCGTCGGGAAGGGCCGTGACGCCGAGGGGGTGCTGGAGGCGTGCCTGGCCGGCGTCGCCGTCCCGGAACCCGAAGTCGAACAGGCCGGTGCCGATGGGCGTGTCGACCGTAACCGCGGGCCGGCCGCCCGTCAGGCTGACGCTCAGCCGGCGCAGGGAGGAGGTTTCCGAGTCGGCCACCCAGAGGTTGCCGTCGCGGTCCTCGGCCAGCCCGGAGGACTGGGCGAACCAGGCGGTGGACCCGTCGCCGTCGAGCAGGCCTTCGAGGCCGGTGCCGGCGAGGATGTCGACGCTGGAGGTGTCCGGGTCGAAGGTGAAGATCTGGTGGGTGCCGGCCATCGCGATGACCACCCGGCCCAGGACGCTGGAGTAGACGGCGTCCCAGGGGGAGGACAGGGAGATGTTCAGGGCGTCGGTGCCGAGGTGGGCGTCGAGCAGCCGCGGCGTGTCGTCATGGGCCGCTTCGGCCGCCGCGTGCTCCGGGCCCGGCTTGGTGTGGTTTCCGGAGTCGAGGAGCCGCTGCACGCCGTTTCCGGCCAGCGTGCGGACCGTCCCGTCGCTAAGGGAGACACCGCGGAGGCGGTGGTTGACGGTGTCGGCGACGACCACGTCGTAGCCGGCGCGCCCCGCGGCGTCCGCGGGCAAGAGGGCCAGGCCCTGCGGTTCGTTGAACTGGGCGGTGTCGGCGTCACCGTCGGCGGCGCCCCGGGTGCCGGCGCCGATGACGCGGCGCACCGTCGTGAGGTCCGCTTCAAGTTCGACGAGGCGGTGGTGCCCGGTGTCCGCAGCGAGGTAGGTCCCGCTGGCGGGCAGGGGCAGGAGCTTGCCCGGGAACTTCAGGGTGCCCGCGGTGCTTTCGGCGGGCACGTAGGGCCCGTCGCCGCGGTGCAGGGTTCCCTTGGCCGTGTGTTCTTCGACGAGTTCGCTGACGAGCGAGTCAAGCCCCGCCGCGTGCCCCTCGCCGGAGAGGTGGGCGACGATGTAGCCCTCGGGGTCGATTACGACGAGGGTGGGCCAGGCGCGGGCCGTGTAGGCCTGCCAGGTGAGCAGGTCCGGGTCATCGAGGATCGGGTGGTGGATGTCGTAGCGCTCAACGGCCGCGGCAAGTGCCACCGGGTCGGCCTCATGCTCGAATTTCGGGGAGTGCACGCCGACCGTGACGAGGACATCGGAGTAACGCTCCTCGAGGGGCCGCAGCTCGTCGATGACGTGGAGGCAGTTGATGCAGCAGAAGGTCCAGAAGTCGAGCAGGACGATCTTGCCGCGCAGGTCCTCAAGGCGCAGCTGCCTGCCTCCGGTGTTGAGCCAGTTGCGGCCGGCCAGTTCCGAGGCCCGCACGCGGTAGGAAGTACGGATCGGGGTTTCGGTCATTCAGAGGCTCCTGGCGTCGGTCGGGATGCGGGGCTGTGCGGGGTCGGAGCGGGGGTGCCGGCGGCACGGCCGCCATTATCGCGCGCCGCGAGGTCGGCGAACATACTGTTATAAGCGGCGAGGTCGGCGTCGTTATTCCGGTCGGCCGCCCGGTCCTTGCGCCGGGTGTCGCGCGCGTCGGTCCGTGACCACATAATCGCGACGCCGATGGCCAGCAGCAGCGTCGGCACCTCCCCGATGCCCCAGGTCACCGCGCCGCCGATCGCCTGGTCCTGGAGTGCGGAGGGGCCCCAGTCCCGGCCCATGCTGCCGAACCACGACGCCTGGAGCAGCGAGTCCGAACCCGTGAGCGCGACGCCGAAGAAGGCGTGGAAGGCCATCGTGGCGAACAGGAGCAGCAGGCGCAGCGGGAAGGGCGCCCGCCGGGGCAGGGGGTCGGTGCCCACCATCGTCAGGACGAAGATGTACCCGGTGATGAGGAAGTGGGTGATCATCAGCTCGTGGCCGACGTGCTCGCGCAGGGCGAATCCGAACAACGGCGAGTAGTAGAAGATCACGATCGATCCGGCGAAGTTCGCCGCGGCGAACAGCGGGTGGGTGACGAGCTGCGAGAAGCGCGAGTGGATCAGGACGAGGATCCACTCCCGGATGCCCCGGCTGCCGTCCGCGCGCGGGGTCAGGGCCTTCAGGGCCAGGGTGACCGGCGACCCGAGCACCAGGAACAGCGGAACCACCATGGTCAGGGCCATGTGGTCGACCATGTGGGCGCTGAAGAGCACCATGCCGTAGACCGCCGGCGCGCCGGAGGTGAAGTAGGTCAGGAGGAGAAGTCCCGTCAGCCAGCAGGCGAGCCGCAGCGCGGGCCACCGGTCCCCGCGGCGGCGCAGCTTGGCCATCCCGAGGACGTAGGCCGCGGCGAGGCTAAGGGCGACGGCGATCCACAGCCAGTCCGGCCTCCACTCGGTGAACCAGCGGGCCACCGTCGGGGCGGGCGGCAGGTCGTAGCCGGTGAGGATGCGCGCCGGTGAGGCATTGGGCTCAAGTTCCTCGCCGCGGGGCGGGGCGGTCCGGCCCAGGGCCGCAGCCACCCCGGACACCGCCGCCATGATGAGCAGTTCGACGGTGACCAGCTGCCACAGGACCCGGCGTGCGCTCAGCCGCGAGCCCGCCGAACCCGTCCGGTCCTCGAGCTGCGGGATGACCCACTGCCGGTGCATCCAGCCGACGCCCCCGAGCAGGAGCGTCGCGACGGCCTTGAAGGTGACGAGCAGCCCCCACTGCGAGCTCAGCTGGGACAGTTCGGTGATGCGCAGGCTGGCGTTGACGATCCCGGAGAGGAACACCAGGGCGAAGGCGAACCCGGCCAGCGCCGAGAACCGCTTGAGGACCGGCAGGGTGGAGCCGCCGAGGCGCCCGCCGACCACGGCAAGGACGATGATGCCGCCGAACCACAGGCACACCCCGACGAGGTGCAGGGCGATGGAGTTCACGGCCGCGTTGTGGTCGTCGCCGCTGGCCGCGTGTCCGACGAGCGCCGCCGGAAGCAGCCCGAGCAGCGCCAGGACGGTAGCCACCCCGAGCCCGGCGGAGGAACGCACGCCGAAGGTCAGCGTTGCCACCACCGCGGCGACAATGGTGGTGACGGTCCAGGCCCGGCCGGCCGCGAAGTCGGTGATGAAGGAGCCAAGGCCCTGGGTAAAGGTCTCCCCGGAGCTCAGCGGGAGCCCCGCAGCGTCGGAGTAGGTGAACACGAGCACCCCGAGGGCGCCGAGGGTCCACAGCACCGCCGCGGCCGAGGCGAGTGCCAGTGCCCGGGTAAACGCGGGATGCTCGGCCTGGGCGGCGCCGGTGCGGCCGGGCCGGCCCCCGCCGAGGGTCCGGGGCAGGATCACGACGGCGAAGACGAGGGCACCGATGGTTCCGGCGGCTCCAAGGTTGTTCGCCGCCTTGGCGAAGGGCAGCCCCCAGCGGGTCAACGCGCCGGGGTCTCCCAGCTGGCGGGCGGCGGCGGCGCCGGAGAACAGCAGCGCGGCCAGCAGGGCCAGGACGACGAGGACTCCGGCCGCCGCGAGGAAGCCCGGGCCGGTTCCGCTCTCCGTGGGCACCGCGCTCTTCCGGGGGCCCTTCGCAAGTGTTGACACGTGTTCCATTGTCTACCCCCGGTAGAACAAGGGCCAATCGCGTGCCCGTTTAAAGCGGAAAGGACCGCCGCCGGTGTCCGGCAGCGGTCCTGAATCCTGCGGAGGCTACTTGGCGGAGGCCTTCAGCTTCGAACCCGCGGTCAGCTTGACGCCATGGCCGGCAGCAATCTGGATGGTTTCGCCGGTCTGGGGGTTGCGGCCGGTGCGGGCGGCGCGGCTCGTGCGCTCGACGGCGAGCCAGCCCGGGATGCTGATCTTCTCGTCCTTGGCAACGGACTCTGCGAAGACGTCGAACAGGGCGTCAAGCACGCTGTTGACTGCAGCCTGGCTGGTGTCAGCCTTGGCAGCTACCTCGGCAACAAGTTCACTACGGTTTTTAGCCAATTTAGGTCCTCCTGGACATGGTTATTGAAACGAGCTTTCGGGGTATTCGGAAAGCCCCTGTCGGAAAACTTACCAGCTTGGGCGGGAAAAACCCGGAACTGCGCCGCTCCTGCGCCTTTATCTAGGCCAATTTACGGCCATTCCGGCCCCGAAAGGCCCCTGCAGGGACCCGCGGGCCGTCCCGGAGGGTGCCCGGCGCTGCTTGGAGGCCCGCCCGGAATCACGGCCTTAAACGCAAAAGAAGCCAGCGGCCCGAGGGCCACCGGCTTCTTCTGCTGATGCTGCGTCCTGGTTACCAGCTGGACTTGGTCACACCGGGCAGTTCGCCGCGGTGGGCCATGTCGCGGAAACGCACACGCGAAATGCCAAACTTCTGGAGCGTTCCGCGGGGGCGGCCGTCGATCTGGTCGCGGTTGCGGAGGCGCACGGGGGAAGCGTTGCGCGGAAGCTTCTGCAGGCCGAGGCGTGCGGCTTCGCGGGCGTCGTCCGAAGCGTTCTCGTCGACAAGGGTCTTCTTGAGCTCGAGGCGCTTTGCAGCGTAGCGCTCAACGATCAGCTTGCGCTGCTCGTTGCGGGCAATCTTTGACTTCTTTGCCATTCTTTAGCGCTCCTCTCGGAATTCGACGTGCTTGCGGATCTTGGGGTCGTACTTCATCAGGACCATGCGGTCGGGATCGTTACGACGGTTCTTCCGGGTCACGTAGGTGTAGCCGGTGCCGGCGGTGGACTTCAGCTTAATGATGGGACGTACGTCCTTATCCTTTGCCATTAGAGCTTCACTCCCCTCGCCTGGATCTCGGCGACGACGGCGTCAATGCCCCGCACGTCGATGGTCTTGATGCCGCGCGCAGAAACCTGCAGCGTGACATTGCGGCGCAGGGACGGAACCCAGTAGCGCTTCTTCTGAATGTTCGGGTCGAACCGGCGCTTCGTGCGGCGGTGCGAGTGCGAAATGCTGTGTCCAAAGCCGGGCTCGGCTCCGGTCACTTGGCAGTGGGCTGCCATAACTCTCCTCCAGTTAGATGATCGTGACGGAATCACTTGTGAAGCGTCCCGCCACCAGTAATGACACCGTTATTACTGCAGCTTTCCGGAGGTGGACCTGGCAGGGTGAGAACCTGCCGAGGCGCCTCGCCGCGGGGAAGACGGTGAAGATTCGGCGCCGCGGGTCGATGTCCCGGCGGCGGCCTAATATTCCAGGTGGTTACGGGTAGCTGTGTCACTTCCGCCGGGGCGGGAGCGACTCAACCAAACGCCATACCATACTACGTGCCGTCCGGCTCAGCGCCAAACCGGAAGGCGGACCATTTTTCCTGCCGTGCGCGCCCCGGCCGCCCGGGCCTGCCCTCCCTCCCGGAGGAGTCCTCAGGTGCGCCCGTCCTCGCCGAGGATCCAGTGGTCGGACTGGATGGCGGCAAGGATTTTCCGTCCCACCCGCTCAAGGTCGGCGGTGTCGCGCTTGTCCAGGGAATCGAAGACCAGCTCGCGCACCTTGTCGACGTGCTTCACCGCCAGGCGCTGGACGGCGTCCATCCCCTCCCCGGTCAGGACCGCGGTGGTGACCCTTCCGTCGTGGGTCGAGGGGCTGCGCGAGAGCCAGCCGCGCGCCTCGAGCTTCTTGGCCACATGGCTGAGGCGGGACAGCGAGGCGTTGGAGCGGGCGGCGAGCTCGCTCATGGGAAGGCTCCCGTCCTCGGACTCGGAGAGCATCGCCAGCACGTGGTAGTCAAACAGGGTGATGCGTACCTCGCGGAACAGGTGGGCGTCGAGGGTTCCGGGCAGCAGCGTCGAAACAGCGTACAGCGCGAGCCACGCCCGCCGCTCGTCGGGGGTGAGCCATCGGGGCGGTGCCATGGGCCTATCCTGACACATGCCAGGGAGCGGACCTGTTCCCGCAGCCGGGGGCGGAACCCGGCTCACCGGACACTGGCTCCGGACCAGTCGGGCCGGCTCAGCGCAGGGTACTTCGCGGTGAGGTCGTCGCCCGAGGAGACACCCCGCAGCCGCCGCCCCACCCACGGGGAGAGGTAGTCGCGTGCCCACTGGGCGTCCGCCCGGAGCTGGTTGAGCCGGGTCAGCGCGGGCCGGGCGTCGAGCTCGGGGAGGTCGATGCTGTGGGAGGCCTTGAGGGTTTCGAGGACCTTCCGGGCCATGAGCAGATGGCCCGCCGTGGCCATGTGCATCCGGTCGGTGTCCCAGTAGGACCAGTTCCGGAATTCGCGCATCCGCCAGTAGTCGACAATGTCGGCGCCGCGGTGGTCGGCGATTTCTCGGAGCAGTTCGTTGTAGACGGCGGTGCGGCCCCGGGTTTTGGCGAAGACGGCGGAGGCGGAGGAGTCGAACCCGGTGAAGACGACGACCGCCGCACCGGTGGCGGCGAGCCGGGCGATTCCGGCGTCGTAGCGCTCCATCAGCGCATCGATGTCAACGCGCGGGCGCAGGATGTCGTTGGCGCCGGCGTAGATCGTCACGAGGGTCGGCTGCAGCACTACGGCGGCGTCGATCTGCTCCTCCAGGATCTGTCGCATCCGCTTGCCCCGGATGGCGAGGTTGGCGTAGCCCCAGGAGCTGTCGGCCAGGATGAGCTGCTGTGCGACCCGATCGGCCCAGCCGCGCACCTCGTTGGGGCTGCCCGGGTCCGGGTCGCCGACGCCTTCGGTGAAGGAATCGCCGAGTGCCACATACCGCTGGGAAAAATCCATCAGCAAAGGCTACCGCGTCTGCCAACGGCGGCACAGCCCGGGTAGGCTCGTGCCAACCCGTGACGGGCGGGTCCCGACAGCCGACTTCGAAGGAATCCATGACGACCACCGACCGTGCCGGCAAGCGGGCCGCGCTGATCCTCAATCCGATCAAGAACACCGGAGCGGACGCCCGGGAGATTGTGGAGCGGGTTTCGTCCGAGGAGGGCTGGGAGGCGCCCCTGGTGCTTGAGACCACGGTCGAGGATCCGGGCCACGGGCAGGCGCAGGAGGCGCTGCGCGCGGGCGTCGATGTCGTCATCGCGGCCGGGGGCGACGGCACGGTGCGGTGCGTGGCCGAGGAACTGTCGGGCACCGGGACCGCGATGGCCCTGGTGCCGCTGGGCACGGGAAACCTGTTGGCGAGGAACCTCGATATTGCCGTGGACAACCCTGAGGAGGCCGTCGATACGGCGTTCCACGGGACCGAACGGAGGATCGACGTCGTGCACGTCACGGTGGACCGTGCGCAGAAGGCCCACGTCTTCCTCGTGATGGCCGGCCTCGGCTACGACGCCGCGATCATGTCGGACACCCGGGACGACCTCAAGGACAAGGTGGGCTGGCTGGCCTACGTCGATGCCGGAATCCGGAACCTTCCGGGAAAGCCGGCCCGGACCACCATCACGATCGACGGCGGGCGCCCCTTCGACCGCCGGCTGCGCAGTGTGATGGGCGGCAACTGCGGCAAGATCATGGGCGGACTCGAGATCTTCCCCGGGGCCAAGATCGATGACGGGCTGCTTGACCTGATGACCGTCGCGCCGCGGGGGCGGTTCGGCTGGCTGAATGTGGCGGGCAAGCTCTTCGCCAAGGGCAAGGGCAAGGACCCTTCGCTTGAGTACTACCAGTGCAGCCGGGCCGAGGTGCAGCTCCACGAGCCGCTCGAAGTGCAGCTCGACGGCGACCCGCTGGGCAAGGCGACGCACATGTCCTTCGAGATGAAGCCCGAATCGCTCCGGCTGCGCATGCCCTACGGCCGCAAGGACCCGGCGATCCTCAGCAATCCCCTGCCGTAGGCGGCCGGCAGGAGCGGGGGCGGGCTCCGGCGGGACACCGTCCCGCCGGCACCGACCGGGTCGTCTTCCGCTGGAGCGCCCCTTCCGGCCTAGAGCCAGGGCAGGGGGTCGACCTTCTCGTCGTTGACGAGGACTTCGAAGTGCAGGTGGCACCCGGTGGAGTTTCCGGTGGTGCCGACGGCCCCGATCAGTGCGCCGCGGGCGATGGTCTGGCCCGTGCTGACGCCGATCGAGCTGAGGTGGTTGTAGGTCGACTTGAGCCCGTCACCGTGGTCGACCACGATCCGCTGTCCGCCGCCGTAGGCGTGCCAGCCGGCGTCGACGACAACTCCCTTGTCCGAGGCCTTGACGGGGGTTCCGCACGCTCCGGCATAGTCGATGCCCGTGTGGAGTTCGGGCGCGTAGCCGCCGAGCGGGTTCACACGGTAGCCGAAGGTCGAGGCGACGCTCAGGTTCTCGAGGGGCGCCGCGAGGGTGGGCTTGTCACCGGTCCGGGCGATCCCGGTGGAGAGGGTCTTCGCCTTGGTGCCGGACTTGGCCATGGCCACGCCGGCCACTTTCTGGCGGCTGAAGTCGATGTCGGCGGCGGCGTCGGCGGTGATCTGCGGCAGCGACGCGGCCGGGGCGGCCTGGACCGTTGAGGTCTTGGTGTCCATTGAGGCCGGAGCGGGGACGGCGCCCATGACCAGGCCCGCGCCGACGGCGGCCAGGCCTACGACGAGGGCTCCGGCGCGCATCCGCGGAAGGAGGCCCGCCTGCTTCGTGTCGGTGGCAGCCGTGCGGCGCAGCTCGCGCCGGCGGACCGGCTCCGGCTCGGGCCGGAGCGAGCGGCGGGTCGGAAAGGCGGGGACGGCGTCCGGTGCGGCGGGAACCGGCGTTGCTGAAGTGGCGCTGGGGACAGCTGCGGACGCGCGGCGGCGTCCGGGCAGGGCCGGGTTGGTCAAGTTCAATGCCTCTCTGCGACGCCTGCGAAGTTAGCTGTCGGGTTCGAGCAAGAGTCGACTCGGCCCCACTGCACAGGGCCGGCTCCCGGCATGCCCGGAAGCGGGCAGGCAGGCATCCGGTCCGCTGTGTGCGGACAGTTCAATGCAGTGAAGGCTTCACCCCGAAGACAGCGGTGCGCTGCCGGGAATGGGTCCTCCGCCCCTGTCATGAGGTGGGTCAGAGCGGTCCGCTGACAGGGCTGGGCGTACGGACCAGGGGAATACACGGTGTTGAGACTTCACGCAAGCTTACTCTTTTTGCCGGAAGTTACAATTCCGTTATGTTCCACCGGGCGTGTCGGCGGCGGCGCGCCGCGCCGCTACGCGGATTCGGACCGGCCGCGGCGCCAGTACCCCATGAAGGCAACCTGCTTCCGGTCGATGCCCACGTCGCGGACCAGGTACCGGCGCAGTTCCCGCACCATCGAGGCCTCCCCCGCGATCCAGGCATAGAACGGCTGGGATCCCGGAGGGCGTTCGGCCGTTGAGGCGGCGGCCGAGAGCGCCTGCGGGGTTTCCCAGAGGATCGTGCGGTCGACGTCCACCTCCTCGGGTTCGGGCCCGGGAGCACCCCGGTCCGGGGCGGACCCGGCCAGGACGGCCCAGCCGGGCGGGGGAAGGGCTCGGCGCACGGCCTGGGCAAGGAGCCCGCCGTGCTCGGCGCGGCCGCGCACGAGCCAGGTGACCTCCACCGAGGAGGGGGTTTCAAGGGGCTGGATGTCCGCCGCGTCGGCGACTTCGAGGAAGGCCTGCCCGCCCAGTTCCGGCGGCAGGGATTCGAGGATGGCACTGATGGCCGGGACCGCGGTCTCGTCCCCTGCCAGGAGGACCGAGCCCGCCAGTCCGGGTCTCCACTCGATGCCGCCGTACGCTCCGGCGGTCGCACACCGGGCGGCCGCCGCGTTCGGACCGATCAGGCACAGCGTCGCCCCGGGTGCCGCCCCGGCCGCCCATCGAGCGGCCGGCCCGGCGCTGCCGTCCGCGTCGAAGTGCAGGACGAAGTCAACGTCGATTTCCGGTGAGGGCCCCTGGCAGCGGGACTCTCGAACGGTGTAGGTGCGCATGACGCCGCGCTCGGCCGGGTCAAGGCCAAGCCAGCGTTGGTACCAGCCGTCGCCGGCCCCGCGCAGAAGTTCGCCGGGGAGGTCGACGGTGCCGCCGCCGGGCGGAGGGATGATCACCTTGATCCGCAGGTCGCAGGTTGGCCCGTTCACGCCGAAGTCCCGCAGGCTGTCCCCGCCGAAGGTGACGCGCTGGAAGTTCGCGCCGATCCGCTCGACCTTCTTCACCTCGACGTCGAAGGCGAGCACCGGGGGAATCGCGGGCGCGGTGCGGGCCGGGCGCCGGGTGGTTTCGGTCATGACGCCGCCCCGGCACCGGCGGGCACGGGTGCGGTGTGGTGGCGGCCCATTGGGACCACAAGGGGGGTTCCCGCAACGGGGTCGGCGATGACGGTGCAGAACAGGCCGAAGACCTCGCGCACCAGTCCGGGTGTGACGACCGCGGCCGGCGGGCCCTGCGCCGCGAGGCGCCCGTCCTTGAGCACGATCAGATGGTCGGCATAGCGGGCGGCGAGGTTGAGGTCGTGGAGCACCATGGCCACAGTGGTTCCGGAGCTCCGGTTGAGGTCGGTGATCAGGTCGAGCACCTCGATCTGGTGGGCGACGTCGAGGAAGGTGGTCGGCTCGTCAAGGAGCAGGATGTCGGTCTGCTGGGCCAGCGCCAGGGCGATCCAGACGCGCTGCCGCTGGCCGCCGGACAGCTCATCGACGGAACGGTCGGCAAAGGAGAGCGTGTCCGTCACCCGCAGGGCCTCGGCCACGGCGGCGTCGTCCCCGGGGGTCCAGCGGCGGAACCAGCCCTGGTGGGGGTAGCGGCCGCGGCCGACGAGTTCCGCGACGGTGATGCCCCCGGGGGGAACGGGTGCCTGGGGCAGCAGCCCGACGGTCCGGGCCACGGCACGGGAGGGGAGGGAGCGGATGTCTTGCCCGTCCAGCAGCACCGATCCGCCGGAGGGTTTGAGCAGCCGGGCCAGGCCCCGCAGCAGCGTCGATTTCCCGCTGCCGTTGGCGCCGACGATGGCACTGACCCTCCCCGGCGGCAGCGCCACGGTGAGCCCGTCCACCACCTTCCGCTCGTCATAGCCGAGCGTGATGGAGCGCGCCTCAAGGGTGGAGGGTACTCGCGGGGTGTCAGCCATGTCAGCCTCCCTGGCCGGATCGGTTTACGGATATCAGCAGCCAGAGCAGGACCGGCGCCCCGAGGGCCCCGGTGAGGACTCCCACCGGAAGGGAGGTGCCCGGGATCAGGTTGGCTGCGGCGAAGTCGGCCGCCAGGACGAGGACGGCGCCCACCAGGCCGGCAAGGGCGAGGGAGGGCGGCCCACCCACCAGGCGCCGGGCGATGGGCCCGCAGAGGAAGGCAACGGCGGCCACCGGGCCGGCTGCGGCGGTGGACACGGCGGCGAGGCAGGCGCCGGTCAGGATCAGGGCGGCCCGGGAGGCCTCCACCCGCACACCGAGTCCGGCGGCGGCGTCGTCGCCGAGCTCAAGGAGTTGCAGGATGCGGGAGAGCACCAGGGCGGCAGGGACGAGGAGCACCAGGGCGCCCACGAGCAGGACAGCCCGGTCCCAGTTGCTCGAGTTCAGGGATCCGGTGAGCCAGACCAGCGCCTCGGCCGCCGTCCGGAGATCGGCGCGGGTCAGCAGGAAGTTCACCAGGGCATGGAGGACAGCGGCGAAGGCGATGCCCACGAGGATCAGCCGGTAGCCGCCGAGGCCGCCGCGCCGGGCGGTCAGATAGATGGCGGCGGCCACCGCCAGGCCACCGGCGACCGCGGCGAAGGACACCGCCGCCCCGGATGCTCCGAAGAGAACGATGGCCGTCACCGCACTCGCACTGGCCCCGTAGCTGATGCCGATGACGTCGGGGCTGGCCAGGGGGTTGCGGAGCAGAGTCTGGAAGATCGTTCCGGCCATGCCGAAGCCGATCCCCACGAGGACGGCCATCAGGGCGCGCGGCAGCTTGTTCTCGAGCACGATGAAGCTGGCTCCGGGGATCTGCACCCCGCCGAGGATGCGGAAGAAGTCGGGCACGGTGACCGTATAGGAGCCAAGGAGCACCGAGACGGCGAA
Organism: Arthrobacter sp. MSA 4-2; assembly: GCF_016405885.1. Lineage (GTDB taxonomy): Bacteria > Actinomycetota > Actinomycetes > Actinomycetales > Micrococcaceae > Arthrobacter_D. Next base: position 240,890 of record NZ_JAEKGC010000003.1, read on the forward strand.
CAGGAGGACGACGGCCAGCGCCAGCGCACCGGCCCGCACGCCGCGGACCCGCCGCCGTGCGGCGCGCCCCGCGGCCAGGGCCCGGGCGGCGGATCCGGACTCCGCTGCCCCGTCCCGCAGGTACTGGGTGGAGGCGCTCACAGGCCCGCCGCCTTCCGGCTGCGGATCAGCACCAGGAAGACCGGCGCCCCGACGAACGCGGTCAGAATGCCGACCTGGATCTCCCCCGGCGGGAGCAGGATCCGGCCCAGGATGTCGGCGCCCAGGAGAAGGACCGGCCCGAGGACCGCGGAGAAGACCAGCACCCACCGGTAGTCGGAGCCCACCAGCAGCCGGACGAGGTGCGGGACGACCAGGCCCACGAAGGCGATCGGGCCGGCCACGGCGGTGGCCGCCCCGCACAGGACCACCACGCCGAGCGCCACGCCCGCCCGGGAGAGGGCCACCCGCTGGCCCAGGCCCCGGGCGACGTCGTCACCGAGGGCGAGCGCATTGAGGATCCGGCCCGTGCACAGGATCAGGACCAGCCCGGCGGCAAGGAACGGTGCGGCGGTGCCGAGCACCTCGAAGCCACGGCCGGAGAGGGTGCCCACCTGCCAGAAGCGGAACCGGTCGAGGGTTTCCTGCTGCGAGACGAGAATGGCGTTGGTCAGGCTGCCCAGCCCGCCGGCCAGGACGGCCCCGGCGAGGGCGAGCTTGATGGGGGTCGCCCCTTCGCGGCCGAGCGCGGCGACCGCGTAGACGGCTGCCGCCGCGGCGGCGGCCCCGGCGAAGGCGAACCAGAGGTACCCGGCGGGCCCGCTGACGCCGAAAAGGTGGATCCCGGCGACGACCGCGAGGGCGGCACCGGCGTTGATGCCCAGGATGCCCGGGTCGGCGAGGGGGTTGCGTGCCACGCCCTGCATGGCGGCGCCGGCGGCGGCGAGAGCGGCCCCGACGAGCAGCCCGGCGACGGTGCGCGGGACCCGGGATGCCACCACGGCGTGGTCGCCGTTGGCCGGGTCGAAGGCCGTGAGCGCCTGCAGGAAGGTGTCAAGCCCGACCGGGCGGGCGCCCAGGGTGAGGGAGGCGACGCCGATCAGGGCGAGCGCGGCGACGGCGGCAAGGAGCCTTCGTTTCCGTCCGCCCGGCGCGCTGCCCTCCGCGGCGGAGGTGGTGTCCGGGACGGAAACGGTCCCTGGCAGCGCGGTCGCTCGCACTGCCATTCGGGTCCTCCTCAGCCGCGGAATCGGTCTGAGGTAAGGCTAACCTACGCCGGAGGGGATTAGGAAACGGTGCCGTGCCCTAATCCCCTCCAGGCGTCCGGTGGTCCGGGGTTACCGGTGGGCGGATTCGCGGCCGTACTTGTCGCGGAGTTCCCGCCCGTCATTGACCAGCTTCAGCGTCTTCTCTTCCTTCTTCTCGGTGGCCTTGGTGTCGCGCGGCGGCAGCTGGATGGTGTCCTCCGCCTCGATGCCGGCCTGGAGCTGGCGTCCCCGCTCCACCTCGGCGTCGAACTCGGCACCGAACAGCAGCGACAGGTTGGCGATCCAGAGCCACAGCAGCAGCACGATCACGCCGGCGATGGCGCCGTAGGTCTTGTTGTAGTTGCCGAAGTTTGCGACGTAGAACGAGAAGCCCAGGGTGGTCAGGGCCAGGACGAGCAGGGCGATGAAGGCCCCCATGCTCATCCAGCGGAACTTGGGCTGCTTCACATTGGGGGCACCGTAGTAGAGCACGGCGATCATCATCACGGCGAAGGCCACCATGACGGGCCACTTGGCGATGTTCCAGACGGTCACGGCCGTGGAGCCGAGGCCGATGGTGTCACCGACGGCCTCCGCGACGGGGCCCGAGAGCACCAGCATCAGGGCCAGCAGCACGATGAGGATCAGCACCGTGACGGTGATGGCGAGCATGGTCGGCCGCAGCTTCCAAAAGGGCCTGCCCTCCTGCACTTCGTACACGCGGTTCATGGCGCGGGCGAAGGCCCCGACGTAGCCGGAGGCCGACCAGATGGCGCCGAGGATACCGATGACGAGCGTCAACCCGGCGGCGCTGGAGGAGGCAAGCTGGGTGATGACCGGCTCAATGGTGTCCACCGCATCTCCTGGCGCGAAGCGCTCGACGAGGCCCAGGACCTGTGTCGTCGTCGCCTCAGCCTGGCCGAAGACGCCCAGCAGGGAGACCAGCGCGAGAATGGCCGGGAAGATCGAGAGCACGGCGTAATAGGTGAGGGCGGCGGCCAGGTCGGTGCACTGGTCCTTGCCGAACTCGCTGACGGTGCGCTTGAAAATGTAGCCCCAGGCCGGCTTGGCGAGCTCCGTGGGGTCGTCGGGCTTGCGCGAATCGTCAGGATCAGGGGCATTCTGCGCCTTCAGGCGGGTCGCCTCCTCCTGAGTGTCCGCCTGCGATGCGTTCTTGCTGTTCACTGGTACCTCCACCTACGTGTCGATCTGCAGACGTACGGATTGCCGCTGCACTGTTCCCCGCCCCACTGCACCATAAGCTTACTTACTAGTCCAGTTGGATGAACAGCCACTACGGTGTAACAAAGCGACGAGAAGGAGCGGTCCCCATGCGTATTGCCGTCATTGGAGCCACCGGAAATGTCGGGACCGCCGTGCTTCGACGGCTCCACCGGGCGGCCGCGGACCGCGCGGCGGCGGGGGATGCCGGGCCCCTCTCGATCGTCGGAATCGCCCGGCGGCGCCCCGACGAATCGGCCCCGCCCTACAGCGGGGTGGAGTGGCAGACCCTCGATGTGGGCACCGAAGAGGGCCGCCGCGGGCTCCCCGGCGCGCTGGCCGGAGTCGACGCCGTCATCCACCTCGCGTGGGCCATCCAGCCAAACCGGAACGAAGCCGCAATGCACCGGACCAATGTACTCGGCACCGAGAACGCGCTAAGGGCCGCCGGGGAGGCCGGCGTGAGGCAGTTTGTCTGCGCCTCCTCGGTCGGGGCCTACTCCCCCTCCGACAAGTCCGTCCGCAGGGACGAGTCCTGGCCCACCGGAGGAATCACCACCTCCCACTACAGCCGGCACAAGGCGGAGCAGGAGAGGCTGCTTGACCGCTTCGAACTCGACTATCCGGAGATCCCCGTGGCCCGGCTGCGGCCGGGCCTGATCTTCCAGACAGGGGCCGGCAGCGAGGTCGGCCGGTACTTCCTCGGTCCGCTCATTCCGAAGGTGTTCCTCGGCCGGGTGGCCCCGCCCCTGGTGCCCATTCCGGACCGGATGGTGTTCCAGGCCGTCCATGCCGACGACGTCGCCGACGCCTACTGGCGCGTCGTCGACCGGCGGGCCTCGGGCGCGTTCAACATCGCGGCCGAGCCCGAGCTCACTCCAGCCCGCGTCGGGGGACTCCTCGGCGCCCGCCGCGTCCTGAACGTGCCGGTGGCCCTGCTGCGGGCCGCCGTGGGGGCGAGCTGGTCCCTCGGCGTGCAGCGGACGGACCCGGGCTGGGTCGACATGGCGACGCAGTCGCCGGTGATGAACACCGACCGGGCCGCTGCGGTGCTCGGTTGGAGGCCCGAGCACTCCTCGATTGAAGCGATGGCGGCCATCCTTGCCGGGTTGCGGGGCGGCGGGGGCCACTCCGGCTCGCCCGCACTCTATCCGCGGAACGGCCGGTCTCCGGAGGACCGCTAGGAGGCACCCCCGGCCGGGACCCGCGAGCCGGCGGCCTCGGCCCCGATGCCGGCGGGCAGCTGCTCCGGGGAGGCAGGGAGGGTGGCAATGAAAACGGCGCCGCCGGTGGGCGGGCATTCGACCCGGATTTCCCCGCCGTGGCTTTCGACGATCCTGCGGCAGATCGCGAGCCCGAGCCCGGTGCCAGGGGCGCGGGACGCGCCGTTGGCGGACCGGTGGAACTCGGTGAAGATGCGCTCGCGATCCGCGGCAGGCACCCCGATTCCATTGTCCGCGACGCTGAGCCGCGTCCAGCCGGTGTCCGGGTCTTTCTCGGAGGTCACCGCCACGACGGCGGTTCCGTCGGCGGGCCCGTACTTCACGGCGTTGCCGATCAGGTTTTCCATCAGTTGGGTGAACAGCCGCTGGTCGGCGTAGACGTCGCTGCGCAGGTCGAGGCGGAAGTCGACGGGCGGTGCGTCCGATTCCGCGGGCAGGGCCGCGCGCAGGTCGACGATTGCCGAGACGACGGCGTTCACGTCGACGGGTGTGGGGGTGAGCTTGTCCGCCTTCGCGAGGCTGTAGTCGAGCAGCGCGCGGATCTGGTTGCTCATGCGCAGGCTGGCCCGGCTCAGGCGCCGGACGATGCTTGCGCGTTCCTCCTCGGTGAGATCCTCGTCCTGGAGGATTTCGAGCCATCCGTCGAAGACAGTCAGCGGAGTGAGCAGGTCGTGGGCCACCACCGAGGCGAAACGGGCAAGGTCCTGCTGGTGCCGCCGCTCCACCGTGACATTGTGGAAGACGATGACCGCGCCCTGACCGGCCGGCAGCGGCACGGCGTCGACGGAGAGGTGGAGCACCTCTCCGTCGGGCAGGTGAAGGTCCATACTCTCCCGCTCCACGGTCTCCCCCGCGAGGGCACGGTTCAGCGGGAGCTCCTCCTCTGCCAGAGGCACACCGGCCGTCGTCCGGAAGTCATAGCGCGCGGTCCAGGGCACGTCCGAGCGCAGCCGGGTCTCCCCCACCCAGCGGGCCCCGGCCGTGTTGTGCACCAGCACCGCGCCGGCGGCGTCGACGGCGATGACGCCGTCGTACATCTTCTCGATCACGACGTCGCGGAGCTGGGTCGCGGCCTGGGCTTCCCGGTGGGCCTCGGACAGGCTGGCGATGAGGCGCAGCCGCTCCTCGCCGTTGAGGGCCAGGACCGCCGAGACCGAGAACGCGACGAAGGTGAACGCCTGGGCCACGTAGGCCGCGGCATCAGCCGGAAGGCTGGCGAAGGGACCGTTGCCGGAGATCGTCAGCCAGACCAGCAGGGTTCCGCTGGCCAGGCCGTGCGCCATCGCCCAGCCGGTGGTCAGGCGCAGCCCGGCCCAGATATTCGCCGGAAGGGTGACGAAGGCGATCGGCAACGGATTCGACGGCATGAAACTGACGATGTAGAGCAGCGCGGTGGCCCCGGCCAGGGCCACGTATTCGATCCACCGCACGGCCGAGGGCCGGGCCGGCGACGGGCCGGGCACGGTCCGGGTGGCTACGAGCGCGACGCTTCCGATGGCGACGAGTGAGACGGCGTTGCGGACCACCCAGGGTGAAAAGCCCTGGAGAACGGTGAGGCCCGAACCCGCCGCATAGGCGCCCGCCGCGATGACGGCGCCGCCGATCACCGAGGCGATCACCGCCGCCGCGGCCAGGCCCAGATACTCCCCCACGCTCTGCTGGGTCCGCGTGGGAACGAACCGGGTGAAGAGGAACACGGCGGCGAGCGCCTGCACCGGGTTGCCGAAGCCGGTGATGAGGGCGGTTTCCGGATCCAGCCCGGTGAACCCGTTGAGCAGGGAGGTGAGGACGAAGATGCCCGTCAGTGCCGCCGCCACGCCGACGCGGCGGGGCCAGGCCCACAGCACCCAGAGGAAACCGGCCCCGGCCGCCGGCCAGGCCAGGGCGTAGCCGCTGGTTTCGAGCTGCGTGCCCCTGCCGATGTAGACGGCCGTGACCAGGGCTGCGGCGAAGAGCACATGGAGGACCGCCGGAGGCAGCGCCGCCATCCGTTGCACGGGCCCTGTGAACTGCCCTTCCCGCACCCTGTCCTCCAGAATCCTGTCGCCGGCGGGCCGCCCGGGCCGGCGGCCCGGCGCGCCGCTGCGAACCAGTGGCATCCAGCCTAACGGCTCACGGCAGTCAGTACAGGAAGATCGGGAACAACCAGCGGTTGTGGGCGTGGAGCAGCACCAGGAACAGCACGAAATCGAAGAGAAGGTGGACGCTGACGATGTAGGAGAGGGACTTGGTGCGCGCGAAGATCCAGCCCTGGATCACGGCGAAGGGGTAGATCAGGAAGGGGCCCCAGGCGTGGAATCCGAGGTCCCACAGGAAGGAGGTGAACACCACCGCCTGCAGCAGGTTGGCCTGCCATTCCGGCAGGTGCCGGCGCAGCAGCGTGAACACCGTGCAGATGAAGAACAGTTCGTCCCAGATTCCCAGGACGTTGGTGCCCAGGAACAGTTTGAAGATGTCCGCGCCGTCGCTGGCCGCCGGCCAGTTCCGGTACACCCCGGTCGGGATCATGTACACGGGCAGGATCAGGTACCCGATCACGACGACGGCGGCAAGGTACCACCGTTCGGTCCGGGACCACTTCGAGCCGGTCAGGACGGGGAAACGGATGGCGTGGTCCCGGAAGACCCACCGGGAGACGGCGTAGGGCAGCCCGACGGCAAGGACCATCGCCGTCCCCATGACGGTCATGTGGCCGATGCTGATGTCCGTGGTGATCGGGACGGTGCTGATGATGGTGATACCCAGGGCCGCGAGCCCGACGTCCTTGAGCAGGGGGCGGCTGATCAGGGCGGCAGCAACGACCGCGGCGGCCAGCAGGAGATAGCCCGCTACCCGGTACTCGAGGGCAAAGAGGAGGAACCCCGACAGGACGGCTGCGGTGGCCGGAACCAGGTTCAGCGCGGAGTGCCGGACGATCGGTTCTGCCGTCGTAGGGGTGCTCACACAACGAGCGTACTCCCGGCGGCCGCGGGAGTCATGGCCTTGAGGTGCGGGGGAATTCACGACAGGATGGCGGAACATCTGCCGTCCACCCCAGGGAGCGCCTCATGGACTACACCTACGACGTGCTCGTCATCGGGGCGGGGCCGGCGGGAATGGCCGCCGCCGTGCGCGCCGCCGAGCTGGGGGCGCGCACGGCGGTGGTTGAGCGCTCGGCCCTGGGCGGAACCTGCGTTAATTCCGGCTGCGTTCCCACCCGCGTCCTGGCCAAGACCGCACGGCTGTTCCGTGAGGTCCGCACTGCCCACGACTACGGCATCGTCGTCGCGCAGCCGCAGGTTGACTGGCCCACCACCGTCGACCGGGTCCGCTCCACCGTCGAGCGGGTCCTCGCCGCCAAGGGGTACCCCGCGCTCATCGACCGGCTCGGCATCGACCTGATTGCGGGGGACGCCTCCTTCACCGGCGAACACACGGTGGCCGTCGGAGACCGATTGGTCAGCGCCCGGTCGATCATCCTGTGCATCGGGGGCAGTGCGCGGCGCCTTCCGATCCCGGGGGCCGAGGCTGCGGTCCTGCCCCATGAGGTGCTTTCAATGCCGGAGCTTCCGGCGTCGGTCGCGGTGATCGGCGGGGGCCATACCGGTGCCCAGCTCACCACAATTTTCAATGCCCTTGGCTCGCAGGTGCTGCTCCTCGATGTCGCCCCGCGGATCCTGATGACCGAGGACGCCGACGTCTCGGCGGCCGTCACGGAGGGTTTCAGCTCACGGGGCGTCCGGGTGGAAACCGGCATCACCGGGATCGATGCGATTCGACCCTCGGACGGTGCGCTGCGGCTGTCCTGGCGCACCGGCGGGCAGCCCGACGAAATCACCGTGAAGTCCGTGGTGATGGCTGCGGGGTGGCCGGCGAACCTCGACGGGCTGAACCTCGAGGCCGCCTGCGTCGAGTCGACCCGCACCGCCGTGCCGGTCGACGACTACCTCCGCTCGAACGTGCCGCACATCTTTGTTGCCGGTGATGCCAACGGTTCAAGCATGCTCGTGCAGGCGGCCGTGTTCGAGGGCGAGACCGCCGCAGAGAACGCGGTGCTGGGGGCCAACCGCACCACTCCCCACCACCTGCTTCCCGAGGGCGGATTTACCGACCCCGACTATGCGGGCGTCGGCCTCACCGAGGCCCAGGCCCGGGCCCGCGACTCCCAGTGCCACGCCGTCGTGCTGCCCTATGCGGCGGTGGAACGCCCCATCATCGACGACCGCGAACAGGGCTTCCTCAAGCTGGTGACCGACCGGCACCGGGAGCTTATCCTCGGCGCCCACTCCGTCGGGGAGAACGCCGTGGAGGTCATCCAGGCGGTGGCCGCGGCGATGGCTGCCGGCACCGACCTCGCAACCCTCGCGCGGGTGAAGTTCGCCTACCCCACCTACAGCGCCGTGATTGGCCAGGCCGCCCGCGCAGCGCTGCGGTCCTGACACCTGGACTTTTCGCAACCGGACGGTTTCCTGACGCCCGGACGGACCCGCTGATAAAATGGAAACGCTTTCCATCTGAGGGAAAGCCCGTTCTCCGCCTCCGGATCAGGGAGAGACATGAACACGACCGGCAGAAAATTCACAGCCACCGAGGAATCGACAAGCAAGCACCCCCAGGACTGGGGCCGCGCCATGGCCGTCGCCATCTGCCGCCTGGGCGATATGGCACGGGAGGCCGGGGACGACTTCGAGCACGAAGCCCTCCTGGGCGAGGACCTCCACCTTTTCGTCAAGGAAACGCACGACGGCGTCAATATCACCATGTCGTGGACACCGAAGCGGGAGGCGCAGAAGGATCGCGTGGAGGAACCGGCGCAGCCCGCCGGCTGAAATCCTAAGCAGACTTATCTTTATCGGGGTAGGCTAAGGATGCCCACCATCCGCTGGTCAAACCGGAGGAAAAAGATGTCCGCAGCGAATCCCGACCCGAAGGACGACAACATCACCGGGCTGGAGCCCGGGGGCGGAGTACCCCCGGGGGAGACTCCCCCCGGCGAGGCGAGCACCGCCGCGCAACAGGGCCACGGCGAGGCCGGGCCCTCCAAGGGTTTCTCGCGCGCCTGGCTTGCCGTCACCGGAGTCATCGTCCTGCTGTTCCTGCTGTTTTTCGTCGGTTATATCGCCAATTTCTTCTGACCGCACCCCGCGGCGCGGCCCCGACGGAGCCCCAGCCCCGGGGGGCTTTTCTTAAGCGGCCTAAGCTTAGGCTACCCTTACTTCTGTCCTGATCGAAAGACCCCGAAGGGTCACCCAGAAGTCAAGGAGCCCCATGGCCCCCCTCCGCACGCGCGCCCTCCTGGCGGCCGCTGCCGTCCTGTCCGTTTCGGCCTGCTCCACCGGCCCCGCCTCGGGAGAGTCGGCCGGATCCGGCGGGAATGAGGCAGGGGCGGCGGATGCCTTCCCTGTCACCATCGAGCATGCCCTGGGCGAGACCGTCCTTGAGGAAAAGCCCGAGCGGGTGGCGACGGTCTCCTGGGTGAACGCCGATGTCTCCCTCGCCCTTGGAGTCGTTCCGGTGGGGATGCCCACCGACACCTACGGCGGGAACGATAAGGGTTCGACCCCGTGGAAGGACGCGAAGCTGGAGGAGCTCGGAGCTTCGATCGGCAGCGAGGACGCCCCCGTCCAGTACTCGGAGACCGACGGCCTGCCCTTCGATGACATCGCGGCCACCGACCCGGACGTCATCCTCGCCGCCTACTCCGGGCTGTCGCAGGAGGACTACGACACGCTGAGCGACATCGCCCCGGTCGTTGCCTACCCCGAGACTGCCTATGGCACGGCGTGGCAGGACTCGACCCGCCTCGTGGGAGAGGCACTGGGCCTCTCTGAGCAGGCCGAGGACCTTGTCGCCGACACCGAGAAGGCCATCGAGGATGCCGCAGCCGACTACCCCCAGCTTGAGGGGAAAAGCTTCATCTACGGCACCCTCGACCCCGCCGGAGCGGAGCCGGTCAGCCTCTACACCGCAAACGACAACCGCCCCAGGTTCCTGTCCTCGCTGGGCATGAAGGAGGCCGAGGTCATCAGCAGTGCCGCGGAGGGGTCCGATGAATTCTTCATCCCCTGGTCCGCCGAGCGGGCCAACGAACTGGAATCGGATGTCTTCGTCACCTGGGTGCCTGACGAAACCACGAAGGACGCCATTGCCACCGACCCGCTGCTCGGCCAGATTCCCGCCGTCAAGTCGGGTGCGCTCGTGGCCGACAGCGACAACACCCTCACCCTGTCCATCTCGGCGGCCAGCCCACTGAGCCTGCCCTGGGCCCTGGAGGAGTTCCTCCCGCTGCTGGGCGATGCGGTGGACAACGCCGGATAGCCGCCGGAGGGCGCCGGGACGGGCCATTGCCCATCCCGGCGATCTGGGCTGAAATGGTAAAAACGAACGGAGCAGCCATGGCCCAGCTTGATATCAACGAACTGCAGGACGCGACGGCGTGGGACAGCGAGGGCACCAAACTCGGTGCCGTCAATGAGGTCCACCTTGGGAAGTCCTCGGGAGCGCCGGGCTGGGTCACCGTCTCGCTGGGCCTGCTGAACACCCGGGAGCACTTCGTTCCGCTGGCCGGCTCGCGGTTCGAGGGGGGCGACCTCCACCTCGGGTGGACCCGGGACAGAATCAGCGACGCCCCCGAGGTGGCCGGCGACAAGGAGCTTTCCGCCGAAGAGGAACGCCTGCTGGGCGACTATTACGGGCTGTAGCGGGCGGCGCGGCGGCCAGTCAGTGCGCCGTCAGCGCGCCTCGGACTTCCGGGCCCTGCGGGTGGAGGCGTCGTTGGCCTTCTGCAGCGCGTCGACGAGTTCGTCCTTCGTCATTGTGGACCGGCCCGGCACGTCGAGCCGCTTCGCCAGGTCGTAGAGGTGGGCCTTGGACGCGTTCGCATCGACCCCGCCGGCCGTATCGCGGGAGGAGTCGGCACCGCCTTCGGCCCGGGCATCGGAGGGGCCGTTCTTCTCCTTCGGCTCCCAGTGATCGCCCACTTTCTCGTGGGTGTGCTTCAGCGCCGCGAACGCGGTGCGGTGCGCCCGCTCACCGTCGCCGTACTGCTCCTCGGCTGACTCCAGCGTCCGGGCGAAGGTGGCCTGGGCGGCGCCGCCCGAGCGCTGCAGCGTGCTGGGCAGCTCGTCCTTCGTGACCCTGCGTTTTCCCTTGTCTCCTGCCATCGGTGTCCCTCCTCCGGGTGCGTGCCTTAATCCTAGGCCGGTGCCGGCTGCCTGTCCGGGTCGGCGAGCCGGGCGAGGTAGCGGACGAGTTCCCGCGGAGCCGACAGCGGCGCCCCGGCCTCCACCACGGCGTTGTAGTTGGTGTTCGTGTTGACGTCGTAGGTCACCACCCTCCCGTCGACAGTCTCGATGAACTCGATGCCGCACACCTCAAGGTGGTTCCGCCGGGCGAAGTCGGAGTACGCGGTGATGATCGGGGAGTCGAACCCCTCCCTTAGGGAGAACAGCTGCTGGCCGGGTTCCGGCGCAATGGTGGCCCCCGGCGGCAGAACCGGCCGGCCCGTCGCCGGGTCGATGGCGCAGGCATCGGCGGGGCAGAGCTGGAACCCGCCGCGCGCGGTGTCGGCCTTGATCGCATAGATGAAGCGCCCGCCGACGAGTTCGACGCGGGTGATGAAGGGCTCGGCGGCCTGCAGGTATTCCTGCACCAGGGTGATTCCGTCTTGGGGCTCCTCGAAGCCCGGGGACGCGACGTAGTCGGCCAGTTCCGTGTGGGAGTCGAACTTCCGCACCCCCAGGCCCTTGCCGCCCTGGTTGTGTTTGAGGATGAACGGCGCCTCGAAGGCCTCCGCCGCTTCGAGGATGCGCTGCCGTCCGATGGCCGCCACCGTGCGGGGCGTGTCGATCCCGGCGGCCCGAAGCGCCGTGAGCTGGTCCACCTTGCTCATCTCCAGCTCCAGCACCCGCCGCCCGTTGACCGTCCGGCGGCCGGAGGCCTCGAGCCAGGACAGCACCGCGCGGGCGTAATCCTTCGACAGGCCGTGACCGCGGGTGTGGGCCGAGGCGCTGATCCGGGACCAGAAGATCCCCTCGGGCGGCACGCCGTCCAAGTCGAGCACTCCATCGGTGAGCACCCACTCCACCACCTCGACGCCCTCCTGCTCGAACGCCCGGGCGAAGGGCGGAAACCAGTCCGGATTCTCATGGAGCGCGTAGATGGTCTTCATAGGTCCTCCCGCGGCGTGGGTGATCGGGTTCCGCCCATCCTAGCCGGGCGCGGCATCCCGCCGGACCGGCGGGCCCAGGGCGCCGGGCCTCCTAGACTGGAACCATGACTGCAACACTCGTGGCCAAGTCCCTCGCCGGCGGCCACGGCCACCGGGTCCTGTTCACCGACCTCGACCTCACGGTGTCCCCGGGGGAGGTCGTCGGGGTGGTCGGGGCGAACGGCGCGGGCAAGTCGACGCTGCTGCGGCTGTTGGCCGGCGCCGACGCTCCCGCCGCCGGTTCGGTGCGCACGGCCCCCGCGGACGCGTTCGTCGGCTGGCTGCCCCAGGAGCACGAGCGGATCACCGGGGAGACCGTCGCGGCCTATCTGGCCCGCCGGACCGGGGCGACCGCCGCGACGGCGGCCATGGAGCAGGCGGCGGAGGCGCTGGGATCGGGAACCCGCCAGGCGGAGGACACCTATGCGTCCGCGCTCGATCACTGGCTGGCCTCCGGCGCCGCGGACCTCGAGGAGCGTATCCCGCCGGTGCTGGCCGACCTTGCGGTGGGTGTGGCCCCGGATGCCCTGATGACCTCCCTGTCGGGCGGCCAGCTTGCCCGCGTCGCCCTGGCGGCGCTGCTGCTCAGCCGCTTCGACCTGGTGCTGCTCGATGAGCCGACCAACGACCTTGACCTCGACGGCCTCGCCCGCCTCGAGTCGTTCATCCAGAACCTCCGCGGCGGCGTGGTGCTCGTCTCCCATGACCGGGAGTTCCTGGCCCGCTGCGTCACCACGGTGGTCGAGCTCGATCTGGCCCAGAACCAGGTGGCCGTGTACGACGGCGGGTACGACGCCTTCCTCGAGGAGCGGGCGGTGGCCCGGCGCCACGCCCGGGAGGCCTACGAGGAGTTCGCCGACAGGAAGTCGGACCTCCTGGCCCGGGCCCGGACCCAGCGGGAGTGGAGCTCCCAGGGGGTGCGCAACGCCATGAAGAAGAATCCCGACAATGACAAGATCCGCCGCCGGGCCAGCATGGAGTCCTCCGAGAAGCAGGCCCAGAAGGTCCGGCAGATGGAGTCGCGCATCGCCCGCCTCGATGAGGTGGAGGAACCCCGCAAGGAGTGGCAGCTCCAGTTCAGCATCGGCGCCGCCCCGCGGTCCAGTTCGGTCGCGGCGACCCTGAACCAGGCGACCGTCCGGCGAGGCGCCTTCACGCTCGGTCCAGTGTCCCTGCAGGTCAACGGCGGTGAGCGCATCGGCATCACCGGGCCCAACGGCGCCGGGAAATCCACCCTGCTGCGCCTCCTGCTCGGCCACGAGGCCCCCGCGGAGGGCACGGCGGCCCTGGGCGCCAGCGTGGCCGTGGGCGAGATCGACCAGGCCCGCCGCCTGCTCGACGAGGAGGCGCCCCTGGGGGACGCGTTCGAACGCCTGATGCCGCAGCTGAGCCAGGCCGAGGTTCGTACCCTCCTGGCGAAGTTCGGGCTGAAGGCTGACCAGACCGGGGCCCGGGTGGGCTCGCTCTCGCCCGGCGAACGGACCCGGGCGGGGCTGGCGCTGCTTCAGGCCCGCGGGGTCAACCTCCTGGTCCTCGACGAACCGACGAACCACCTTGACCTTCCGGCCATCGAACAGCTCGAATCGGCCCTCGAGGGCTACTCCGGGGCCCTTCTCCTTGTCTCACACGACCGCAGGCTGCTGGAGAACGTCCGCCTCGACACCCGGTGGGAGGTCGACGGCGGCCAGGTCCGGGTCCGCCCCGCCTGAGCCGGGCCCGGGATACCTCCGATCGCGGCGTCCGGCTAGCTCTCCGGGTCATACCCGAACTCGCGGAGCTCCTGCGGGCAACGGCAGACCACCGCGATCCTTCGAGCCCACTCGAGCGCGTCCCCGCGCGTCGGCAGTTCGAGCACGAGGAACCCGCCCGTGAGCTGAGAGCCCGGATAGAGTTCGGTGCCCACCGAGCCGTCGGCGGAGACCAGCACGGCATCGACCTGCTCGTTGATTCCCCCGCCGAAGACGTAGACTCCGGCATCCTTCGCCTCCTGGATCAGGGCGTGGGACTCGGCGGAGACGATCGGGAATTCCTCGGCGCTGACCACCATGGCGTCGCTCGGGAAGGAGATGAGGTATTTGGTCATGTCCCGATGGTGCCCGGCCGGCGGGCCGCCCGCAACGGTTGGAGGCGCATCGAGGACCGGCGCGCCGTCCCTCTCCGCCTGGCGGGTACCGCTAGCGGCCGGGCTCGCGGGCGAGGGCCTTGTCGTGCTCGGCATGCGCCCTGCCGATGAGCTCAAGGAACTCGGTCTCGTTGCGGATCAGGCGCTTGTACTTCTCCGGAAGCCGCTTCAGGTCCGCCTCCTCGGCGCACAGCTTCGCGTAGATCCGTTCGCGCTCGACGATGTCGGTCTCGTAGTTGAGGTCGAGGTAGTCGGTGGCATGGCGCCGGGCACCGGAGACGGCGTTCTTCGCCTTGCCCTTGGGGCTGTAGACCGAGGCCAGGACCGTCATCAGGAGGACTCCGAGGATGACGCTGAGGGACACCCCGGTGCTGACCTCCACCACGGGCACCTCCTCACCGTCGTTGATGAACGGGAGGTTGTTCTCGTGCAGCGCGTGCAGGATCAGCTTGACGCCGATGAACCCGAGGATCACGGCCAGGCCGTAGGAAAGGTAGATCAGGCGGTCAAGCAGCCCGTCGATGAGGAAGAACAGCTGGCGCAGGCCCATCAGGGAGAACGCGGTGGCGGTGAAGACGATGAACACGTTCTGCGTGAGCCCGAAGATCGCCGGGATGGAGTCAAGCGCGAACAGGATGTCCGTTCCGCCGATGGCGATCATGACCAGCAGCATCGGGGTCAGGACCCGCTTGCCGTTCTCGATGGTGAACAGCTTGTCGCCGTCGTAGTGGTTCGACGCCGGGAGGAACCGGCGGGCCAGGCGCACCATCGCCGGCTCGGTGTCGTCGTCGTGCCCGCCGGGCTTCAGCAGGTTCCCGGCGGTGAGGAGCAGGATCAGTCCGAAGATGTAGAACACCCAGGCGAACGAGTTGATCAGCGCCGCCCCGAGAAAGATGAAGCCGGTGCGGGCGATGAGGGAGAAGACGATGCCGAACAGCAGCACCTTCTGCTGGTCGGCCCGCGGCACGCGGAAACTCGACATGATGATCAGGAACACGAACAGGTTGTCCACGGACAGCGCTTTTTCGGTGATGTAGCCGGCGAAGTACTCGGTGCCGGCGGTGGGACCGCCGAACACCAGGATGCCCAACCCGAAAAGGACGGCGATTCCCACATAGATTGAGGACCAGATCGCCGATTCCCGCAGGGTCGGCGTGTGTGCCTTGCGGACATGGAAGAAGAAGTCGAAGGCCAGCAGGCCCACAATCCCGATGACCGTGACGACCCAGACGAAAAACGGAACATCCATCCGTACGTACTTCCTTCCCAGAGGCGGAGCGCCGGCCCACGGCCGGCAGGCTTCAACGATACTGGGACGGACTTACCCGGCGCCGCCGGGTCGGGAAACATGACGGAGCCCGCAGGGTGCGGGCACCGCTGCGGGCTCCGTTGGATGCCCGGTCCGGATGGGCCACCCGGGTGGGGCCGGAGGCGGATCACCACCCCCGGCCGCAACCCGGCGCTACCACCGGTGGGCCACGTCGACCACGAGCCGTGAGCCGGTCCCCGGCGTGTCGAGGGTGAACACGCGGTAGGGAAGCCGGGCGCGCACGCCCAGCCCGAAGGTGGTCTGCCCTTCGAAGCTGCCCACGTAGGCGATCTGCCGGAAGGTGCTGTACCCGGCCGTGCTCACCACATCACTGCGGTTCATTGGCCGGTAGGTTGCATTCCCACGCGCGTCATAGGCGGGAGCCTTGACGCGGATCGAGAGGTCCGCCGCACCGCGGAGCGGTACGTGCGCACCCGACCCGGGCGCATGGACGCTCCGGGCATAGCGGACGTCGTAGCCGACCCGCTCCCCGCGCAGGTCGATCACCATCCGGTCAAAACACGCATGCCGGCCGGCACGCACGTTGGTGATCGGCGCCGTCGGTTGAGCAGCGGCCGTCTTGGGCAGTGAACCCCAAGTGATGCCGCAGTAGGCAGCCGACGCCGGCCCGGGAGCCGCGATCCCCAGCCCCGCCGCGAGTGCAAGAACTGCAAGCGCGGAGGACGATTTCTTCTTGAGATTTTTCATTACACACCATCTAAGGTTGCGGAATAGGTGCAATGATGGTATCGCCGGCTCGGAAGGAAGGATCCAGCGCCCGGGAGGTTGGCGCCGGATTGTTATTGTGGCTCCATGACCGATCTCCCCGTCGCCCTCGTCACGGGTTCCTCCCGCGGCATTGGTCGTGCCATCGCCGCCGAACTCGCCCCCACCCACCACCTCCTGCTGGGTGGGCGCGATTCCCGCGCCCTGACGGAACTGGCCGCCGGCCTTCCCTCCGCAGGCATCTTCGCCCCGGACCTTCAGCATCCGGCGGAGGTGGAGCGGGCCTGCGCGGGCATCGGGCGGCTCGACCTGCTCGTGCACTCGGCAGGCGTCCTGCGGGTGGGCGCCATCGCGGACCTGTCCGACGACGCGTGGCAGGAAAGCTTCGCGGTCAACCTCTTCGCCGTGGTCGGCCTGACCCGGCGGCTCCTTCCGGCCCTGCGCGCGTCGCGCGGCCAGGTCATTGCCATCAATTCAGGCTCCGGCTACACCTCGGGGGCCGGATCGGCTGCCTACAGCGGCACCAAGTTCGCCCTGCGCGCCTTCACCGACGCCCTCCGCGAGGAGGAGCGCCGGCACGGGGTGCGGGTCAGTTCGATCCACCCGGGCCGGGTGGCCACCGACATGCAGGAGGAACTGCACCGGGCCGAAGGCAAGGAGTACTCTCCCGAGGCCTGGATCCAGCCGGCCCAGGTGGCCAAGGCCGTGCGGCTCGCCGCCGATGCCTCCCGGGAGGCGACCATCGAGACGCTGAGCATCCGTCCGTCCGGGATGGCCTGAGGCTTCCGCACCTGCGGCCCGCGTCGGTCTCCCGGCTGGCCGGGGCCGGCCGGGAGATCCCTGCTCAGGCGCGCGCGGGCTCGGCCAGCAGGGCGTCGATCTGGCCCATCCCCTCCCGGACCCCCTCCTCCATGCCCATCTCCAGCATCTGCTGGAGCTGTTCGGCACTCTCGAAAACAGTCACCGTGGTCATCCGGGTGCGGCCCTCGACGGTCTCGAGGGTCATGACGCTGTGGGTGGCCCCCATCTTGTCGTCCGGCACACCGTTTTCGTCGGCGAATCCGTCGTCGTACTCGAGGCGGCGGGGTGCGTCGATGGCCGTGATCTTCCACCAGCCGTGGAACTTCTCGCCCTCGGGACTGGTCATGTAGTAGCTGGCGGACCCCCCGGGCACAAACTCATGCCGCTGGAAGGTCGCGGGATAGGTGGGCGGACCCCACCAGCGTTCGAGCTGGCGCGGGTCCTCCCAGACCTGCCATACCCGTTCGACGCTGGCATCGAACTCGGCGACGAAGGTGAGGCTGAGGGCCTCCGGGTCCTGGTGCGAAGAGATGAATGTCATGGGACTACTCCTTTTCCTCAGCGAGAATGTCAGCGATCCGATCCACACGCTGCCGCCAGATCAGCTCGTACTCTTCGAGCAGCCGCCGAGCCTTTTGCACACCCTCAAGATCAGGCCGCACGATCTGCTCCCTTCCGCGCTTCTCCTTCGTGACGAGGGAGGCACGCTCCATTACCGCGACATGCTTTTGTACTGCGGCGAAACTCATGGCGTAGTGGGCGGCCAGTCCGGACACCGAGTACTCCCCCGTGATGACCCGGGCGAGGATATCGCGGCGGGTGGCATCGGCGAACGCCTGGAAGAGGCGGTCCAGCCTGGCATCGTCAGTCTGATCTACAACCATTTGGTTGTAACTTACGCCGGCATCCATCCGGCGTCAAGGGTTTTTCCGGTACGGGAAACCCGGCGCCCCTCCGGGCCCGGCGCCGCAACTGCCGGCCTCCCGAACTGGGTCTGGACCCCCGGCGAAAAGAGCACGGACTCGGGCGGTCCCGACACCCCGAAGCCCGCCGCCGCCACCAGGGAATCCTGGAGGTGGACCACTTCGGCAGGGAAGAGGCGCCAGGGTTTATGCGTATTGGGGACATACAGCGTGCGGCCGCCGAGCCCGGTGTGCAGCCCGTACCGGGCGGTCAGCTCCAGGGACAGGGGATCGGCCGCGGCGGCCGTCCGGTCGGGCCGCACGGAAAATGAGGAGGATGCACGGCCCCTGAACCGCCGGACGTCGTAGCCGAACCGCTCCCCGCCCACGTCACCGGCGTTCTCCCCCGTCGGGCGGCAGCGTGACCACACGTAGTTGATCCTGAAAGCCCTGGCGGCCAGCACCACGGCCAGGCGGGACGCGTCGAGGGTGACGAAGACGACGCCGCGCACGCCGTCGGGCCCCCGCGAATACAGACGGACATTGATTTCGGTGAACGACCCCAGGTAGGGAACAGGCCTCCCCTGCCCCAGCCCGGCGCCGACCATGCGGAAGCCGATCAGGCCGACCCAGGTGGAGCCGTCGATCTCATCGGGCTCCACCCCCGGTGGCATGTAGCGCGCGGCGGCGGCCACCGGGATCCTCCAATGCAGGAAGACCGCGTCGGCCCAGAACTGGTCCATAATGAGCGGGCGCGGAAGCGCCGGCGGGTCCGGCCAGGCCCTGGCGGGCGGCGAGGCTGCCCGGGAATGCTCGGAGGTCACCGCGCCGCCCTCCTGCCCGCTGACTTCCTGTCCGCCGCCTGCTCCCGGGAAGTTCCCGCGGAGCCGGCGCGTGCCCGTCTCAGGTGGACGGAGGGGGCGTGCGGCGGTTCGCCCGCGCCCGGTTAGTCAGGCTCTGCATCGCCTGGTGACGCCGCGCCGAAAGGTCACGCAGCAGTTTGTTGGACTCGGGGTTCCGCAGTGCCGTGGGCGAGGGTCGCTGATACCTGCGCCGCCCAGGGGTTTCGGAGCCGTCGGACTCGGGCCGGATCATCATGGAAACGTCCTCTCCCTGAAAATGCCCACCGCGCCGCGCCAGTCGGCCGTTGCGGGGTGAATCGATTGTAGGGCCAGGGGAATACGCGGACAAGGAAAATTCCAACCGTCGTATGCGACCGGACTAGAAGGCGTAGCGGATGCGGCAGTACGGAAGGTGGCGCCCCATCAATGCCCGGAAGTCGTCGAGGTAGCCGCGCTTTTCGGCGGCGGTGTACCGGACATTGATGAATCCGTTCGACGAGCGTTTCTGCTCCTGGAGCTCGGGCCGCCACAGGATCTCCTCGGCGCGGGGGTGCCAGCCGAGGTTGACCTCGTGGAGCTGCTGGTTGTGGGTAAGGAAGATGACCTCCGCCGCGAGCTGCTCCTTGGCCTGCGGGGTCAGGACGGCGTCGATCTGGGCGAACAGGGAGCGCCACTCCTCCTGCCAACCGGGTGTGACGATCACCGGGGAGAAGTTGAGGTGGACCTCGTACCCGGCCTCCACGAAGTCATTGACCGCGGCAAGGCGCTCAGCGATGGGCGAGGTGCGGACGTCGACGACCCGCGCCAGCCGCTCGGGCATAAGGGAGAACCGGACCCGGGTCCGGCCGCGCGGGTCCCAGCCGAGCAGGTCCCGGTTGACGTATTTCGTGGCGAAGGACAGCTTGGCCGTCGGCAGGCTCCCGAAGAGATCGACGAGGTCCCGGACGTTGTCGCTGACCATCGCGTCGACCGAACAGTCGCTGTTCTCGCCGATGTCGTAGACCCAGGCAGTGTCATCGCACTGGTTGGGTTCGAGCTTCATGCCCTGGCGCGCCACGTGCCGTTCGAGATAGCCGCTGATCTGCTCGATGTTCGCGAAGACCGTGATGGGGTTGCTGTAGCCCTTGTGCCGGGGGACGTAGCAGTAGGCGCAGGCCATTGCGCAGCCGTTCGCCGTGGAGGGCGCGATGAAGTCCGCGGAGCGCCCGTTGGGCTTTGCCGCCAGCGACTTCTTGACGCCCACAACGAGTGCCTCGGTCTTGATCCGCACCCAGCGCCGGACGTTCGCCTCGTCGCCGCTGAGCTCGGGGATGCGCCAGTGGCTCGCTACTTCGACCACCTCGGCCTCCGGCCAGCGTGCCAGCACCTGCTGGCCCCGGGGAAGCGCGGCCGCCTCCGGCTCAATGTAGATACGGCTGACCTGGAGGAGTTTGCTCGCCTCAATCATGAATGCCTGGCTCCGGTTCGTGGGGGAATTCCACGCTATCGCGGCGCACCGACACTTCGGCGGTCGACCGGGTTACGGCGGTCCGGGCAACGAACGGTCCCGGCCCTGAGCGGCCTAGATGGTCTGGCGCACCCGGATGCCGGCGCGGCCCATGGCGTCGGTGTAGGCCGCATGGATTTCCTTGAGCCAGATTTCCTGGTTCGCCGGCGTCCCCTTGAAGGCCCGCTCGCTGGTGGAGCGCACCTCATAGATCTTGAAGCCGCGCTTGTAGATGGCCCGGTTCTCGAGTTTCATGAGCCGGCGGGCCGCCTTATGGGCGTCGGCTCCGTGGGCGATCAGGGCCGAGGCGCGCGGAACCTGCTGGAGGAAGCTCAGGAGCGGTTTCACACCGTCGGCGATCTGGTCCATCGACAGCGCCCGCTCCTTGCCCTCCTCGAGGAACCACGGGTAGGCGTTCCACGGCATGACCTGCTCGGGGCGCAGGCCGGCGGACTCGTAGATCTCGGCGATCCGCACGGAGGCCGGATCGTCATTCTCGAACGAGACAAACCCCGAGGGCAGTGATGAACCGGGACTTGAGAAGAGACTCACGATCTTGCAGCCGTCGACGTCGTGCACCGGGTCGATGTACGGAACGGTTGACCCGGGCTTGAGGGCCCCGAGCGCATCGCACAGCCGGTTCACGTCTTCAATGTTGGGATCGTAGCGCCGCTCCCATTGCTGGGCCTGATAGGTGGGGTCCGCCATACGTTGTGCCAATTCAACCTCCTAGCGGACATCGCCTGGAGTGGCACAAACTTGTCCGCAGATCTCCAGTTTACGCCGCGGGGCGCTTCGTCCCGGCGCAGGGGCCATAATCCCCGCCCCTCCGCGCCCCGGGGGCAGGACCGGGCCCGCCCTTCTCCGGAAAGTGCGGCGGCGTGTCGCAGCGGACACGCCGCCGTCCCGGAACTCATCTGGAGAGAGTCGGCCCGGGTGTCATGCGATAGGGTGGAGTGCGCTGTTCTCACGTTTATTGATTACTGTTATCATGAGAAGATGCCCATGACATACGAGGGTGGAGCTCCGGTCATTAGGGACTCCCCGGCCCTGGACCTCGCGAACACCTACTTCGCGGTACGCGGGAAGCCCCGGGAGGGACTGTCGACGCCGGCCGATGTTGCGGCCTGGGTCCTCGAAGTGGCCCCGCAGCTCGACGGAATCGAGCTGCCCGCCGAGGAGCTCGCCGAGGTCAGGGAGGGCGACCTCGCACTGTTCCTCGAACTGCGGAGCGCGGTACGGACCCTCGCCTCGGACCTCACCAAGGGGCTCCCCCCGGCCGAGGGCCCCGTCGCGGTCCTGAACCGCGCCGCCGCAGTGGCCCCGGCATCCCCGGTCCTGACCCTCACGCCGCAGGGTGCGTTGTCGAAGTCCACCCGGGCCAGGAGCACCGCCCCCCGTGCGGCGCTGTCGGCCCTGGCCCGTGACGCCGCCGACCTGTTTTCGGGAGAGCGGCTGGACCAGCTGCGCGACTGCCAGGCGCCTGGATGTTTCCTGTTCTTCCTCAAGGACCATCCGCGCAGGGAATGGTGCACGCCGGCCTGCGGGATGCGCGTCCGCGCCTCGCGCGCCTATTACAAGCGCACCCACACGGAGGAGGTGTCCCCGGGCTCATAACCGCCCGGGAACACCTCACCCGGCATCAGGAGCCGTCGAGCTCCCGCACAGGGTCCGCCGCCGTACCGGCCTACAGCCCGTACTGTTCGAGGAGCCGCAGCCAGACCTCACTGACCGTCGGGAACGACGGGACTGCATGCCAGAGCCGCTCCAACGGCACCTCGCCGGCAATCGCGATCGTCGCCGCGTGGAGCATTTCAGCGACGTCCGGCCCGGCCAGGGTCGCGCCGATGATGACCCTGCGGTCCTCGTCGACAATCATCTGCGCCCATCCGGTGTAGCCCTCGGAGTGGAGGGCGGAACCGGCCACAGCGATCGGCAGCGAGACCTCCGACGCGTTGACGCCGTCATCCTGCGCCTGCTCAAGCGTGCGTCCCACCATGGCGATCTCCGGATCGGTGAAGACCACCTGCGGCACCGCATACGAGTTCGCCGTCGCGGCATATTTGCTCCACGGCTCGACGTCGTCACCGAGGGTACCGGCGGCCCGGGCGGCGATGGCATCACCGGCGGCACGTGCCTCGTACTTGCCCTGATGCGTCAGCATCACCTTGTCGGCGGCATCACCGAGGACATAGAGCCAGTCACCCGCGCTGCGGACCCGCCCCGTGTCATCCGAGGGAAGGCCCTCGGAGCTCAGCCCGAGATCCTCGAGTCCGAGCCCGTCCAGCGCCGGCCGGCGGCCTGTGGCGAGGAGCAGCCTGTCGGACTCGATGGTGTCGCCGCTGTCGAGGGTGACGGACACTGCGTTTTCACCGTTCTTGGCAACGGTCCGGATGCCGGTGTTGGTCAGGACCCGGATCCCTTCCTGTTCCAGTGCGTTCTTCACAATGTCGGCCGCCGGCGTCGGGAATCCCCGCAGGATTCCGCTGCGGGCAATAATCGTCACCTTCGCCCCAAGCCGGGAGAAGGCCTGAGCCAGCTCGGTGCCGGCCACGCCTGCGCCGATCACCGTGATCGACTCCGGAACATCCTCGGCGGAGACAAGCTCGCGGGTGCCCCAGAACGGAGTCTCATCGAGCCCCTCGATGGCGGGGATCACCGGCACGGACCCGGTGGCGATCACGACAGCCTGGCGGGCCTGGATCGTGGTGACCGTCCCGTCCTTGGCGGTGACCTCAACCTCGCGCTCCCCGGAGATGCGCCCAAGGCCGCGTACCAGGGTGATCCCCTGCTGCGCCACCCACTTCGCCTGTCCCGAGTCGTCCCAGTTGGCCGCCATCGCATCCCGGCGGGCGAACACCTGGCCGGCGTCGAGGCTGCCGGTGACCGCTTCGCGCGCCCCCGGCAGGGACAGTGCGGCGGAAAGGGCGGCGCCGGAACGGATGAGCGCCTTGGACGGCATGCAGGCCCAGTACGAGCACTCGCCGCCGACCAGTTCGGATTCGACCAGCACCGCCGTCAGTCCGCCCCGAACCGCCCTGTCGGCTACGTTCTCTCCGACCGGGCCGCCGCCGATGACGACGACGTCGGTTGTCTTTACTTCAGTCACACTTTTTACCTTCCACCACGTGGCGCCGGAAGAAGCCGGCCCACCGGGCCCGGGAGCCGGGTCCTGATCTTTGTGCTGCCGCCCGGGAGGTCGACTCCCTGCCGCATTGGTACAAGCGCGGATCCTCAGCGCCCCTGGAACGGCAAACCGCACAGAGCCTGCCCGTCAGGATGGGAAGCTCTCCCTGAACAATCCCGGGTAAGGATTAATTCGACGGGGCCTTCCGCATTCAGATCCTCTAACTGTTAGTACGCTAAGCTTTATTCCGCAGAACCTTCTTTCACCCCAGGACGGAGCCATGACTGCCCCCGACGACGATCTGCTGCTTGAGCGCCAGCTCTGCTTTGCGCTGTCCATCGCCTCCCGGACGGTGGTCAACGCCTACCGTCCGGTCCTTGAGAGACTGAAGCTCACCCACCCCCAGTACCTGGTGATGCTCATCCTTTGGGAACAGGACGACCGGTCGCTCCGGGAGATCAGCGGGATCCTCATGATGGAACCGGCCACCATCTCGCCGATGCTCAAACGGCTCGAGTCCCTCGGCTACATCACCCGGAACCGGGTGCCCGGGAACGAACGGACGCTGGCGGTGCGCCTGACGGAGACGGGCACCGCCCTGAGGGCGGAGGCCGTCGGGGTGCCCGGGACCATGCTGGAGCGGCTCGGGCTGACCCGGGAGCAGGTGGAAACGCTCAACAATTCAATGCGCGGAATCATTGCGGCAGCCACCCGGGCCGGCTCCCCCGCCGGCTAGGAGCCGACACCGGGCGGGGCCCTTCCCTGCGGGCGTCAGCGCGACACCGGCTCTGTCGCCTCAAGCAGCCCGAGTTCGCTGCGCCGCGGCATGCCCTCCCAGTCTCCGGGCACCAGGCACGCGAAGGCTCCGGTGCGCACCGCCGTCAGCAGGCACTCCTGGGGCGCGAGCCCCCTCAGCCGTTCGGCGAGATACCCGGCGACGAAGGCATCACCGGCGCCCACGGTGTCCACCGGCTGGACGGGAACGGCGGCCTGCTCGAAGTACACCCCGTCCACCAGGGCCACGCACCCCTGGGCGCCGCGCTTGACCACGACCTGCGAGGGCCCAAGCTCCGCGAGCGCGCCGGCGAGTTCCCTCAGATCCTCGGCCGGGCCCACCAGCAGGGCGGCTTCGTCGTCGCCGGCGAACAGGATGTCGGCCCGGCCCGCAAAACCCCGGAGCACGGGCGAGGCGGCCTCGGGGCTCCACAGCGCCCCGCGGTAGTTGACGTCGAAGGAGACCGGGACGCCCGCTGCACGCGCGGTCTGCACGGCGAGGTCGACGGCGTCGGCGGCCGACTCCGACAGCGCGGGGGTGATGCCCGTGACGTGCAGGAGCCCGGCGGCGGCGATCTCCTCCACCGGCACATCGGCGGGGCCGAGGCGGGAGCCGGCGCTGCCTGCCCGGTAGTACCAGACCTTCTGGTTGTGCTGCGTGCGCCGTTCCTTGATCATCAGCCCGGTGGGCGCGGCCGGGTCGCGGATCGCGCGCACCTCGAGGCCTTCGGCGCGCAGCTCGCGGACCACGAGGTCGCCTAGGCTGTCCGCACCCACCCGGCCGAACCACGACACCGGGGTGCCGAGCCGGGCCAGGGCGATGGCGACATTGGATTCGGCGCCGCCGATGCCCAGGCCGAGTTCGGAGGCGTGGGCCAGCGGTCCCGGCGTCTGTGCCCTCATCAGAGCCATGGTTTCGCCGAAGGTGACGACCCCGGCGGGGCTCCCGCCGGACACCGGAGTCATTCCTCTGCTCCCCGCGGTGCGGGCGCCGGACGTGACCGGGCCACCAGTTCGACGACCTCGCGGGCCCGCTGGACCAGGCCCGCCGGGCTTCCACCGGCGAAGGCGTCCCGCAGGAGCGGCCCGCCGAGGCTGACGGCGAGCGCACCGGCCTCGATCCAGCCGGGCACGTCGGCGATGCCGATGCCGCCGCTGGGAATGACGGCAATGTCGGGGAAGGGCCCGCGCAGCTGGCCGATATACCCGGGACCTACGGTGGAGGCGGGGAACAGCTTGACCGCCGTCGCGCCCGCGTTCCAGCCCGCCAGCAGTTCAGTAGGGGTCAGGCCGCCGGGGTAGACCGGGATGCCCCGCTCGACGCACAGGCCCACGGTCGGAAGGTCCATCACCGGGGTGACGATGTAGGCGGCTCCAGCGTCGATGGCCCGGCGCGCCTGCTGGACCCTGGTGACCGTGCCCACGCCGATCTCGGCTTCGGTCCCGAACCGTTCGAGCAGTCGCGGCAGCTCCTCAAGTGCGCCGGGGGTGCTGAGGGTCAGCTCGATCGAGGTCACCCCGCCGGCGAGGAGGGCGTCGATCACCGGGGCGTACTGGTCCGCGTGGCCCGCGCGGAGCACCGCGATCACGGGGTTCCGGAGCAGGGCCTGGCCTGCGGCCGGACGCTGGAGGGGGGCGGGAGAAGTCATCGGCCCAGCCACCCGCCGTCGATCGGAAGGATGGTGCCGTGGATGTAGTCGGCGGCACGCGAGGAAAGGAACACGACTCCTCCTGTCAGGTCGTCCGGTTTGCCCCAGCGTCCCGCGGGGATGCGCTCGAGGATCTGCGCCGAGCGGTTCCCGTCGGCCAGGAGCGCCTCATTCATGTCGGTGGCGAAGTAGCCGGGCGCGATGGCGTTGACATTGACGCCCTGGCCCGCCCATTCGTTGCTCAGCGCCTTGGTCAGCTGTCCGACGGCGCCCTTCGACGCCGCGTACGCCGGCACCCGGAACCCGCCCTGGAAGGTGAGCATCGAGGCGAGGTTCACGATCTTCCCCTCGCCGCGCGCCAGCATGGGGGCACCGAAGCCCTGGCACAGCTGGAAGACGGCGCGGGTGTTGACCTGCATGACGGTGTCGAAGTCCGCCAGCGGGAACTCAACGGCGTCGTGCCGGATCTGCGTTCCGGCGTTGTTGACGAGGATGTGCACCTCGGAGGCGGCCAGGGCGGCGGTGATCGCCCCGGCGATCGACTCCTCGCTGGTGAGGTCGACCGGGACGGTGTCGATCCGGCGGCCCAGCCGCGCAGCGGTCTCCTCGAGTTCGGTGGAGACCGCGCTGCGCTGCAGGGCGATCACGTCCGCTCCCGCCTCGAGCAGGGCCCGGGCGGTCGCCTGGCCGATGCCGCGGGATGCCCCGGTGATGGCGGCGGTGCGCCCGGTGAGGTCGAAGGGATTAGACATCGGCCGCCCCGCTCTCTTCCGCCGCGGACCCGACGAGGACCTTCAGGACCCCGCCGGCCGACATGGCCTTGGTGAAGGCTGCCGGCACCTCGCCGAGGCCGAAGACCTCGATGGGCAGCCGACCCAGCTGCAGCACGTCGGCCTCGATCAGCCCGACGGCCCGTTCCATGTCCTGGCGGGTGTAGACCCGCACACCGAGGAGTTTCTGCTCGGAGAAGGTGATTCGCTGGAGGTCGAGCTTCGCCGGCTCCTTGTACACCCCGACGAGCACGATGGTGCCCTGCACGCGGGCCGCCCCCGACAGGGCCGCGGCGACGGAAGGGTGTGCGGCGGAGTCGAAGACGATATCGGCGCCGGCGCCTGCGGTCCTCGAGCGGACGGTGCCGGCGGGGTCCTCACCCGGTGCGAGGACCTGGAAACCGAACCGCCCGGCCGCCTCCCGGCGGTCCTCGCTCGGCTCGATGAGGAACACCTCCCCGGCGCCGGCCTCCCGGGCGACAAGGGCCGTCAGCAGCCCGATCGGACCGGCGCCGAAGACGGCGACGCGCTCGCCCCCCGACAGCCCGGACCGGGCGACGGCGTGCACCGCGACGGCCAAAGGCTCGGCGAGGGCGGCCTGCCGCGCGGGAACCTTCGGATCGACGGGCAGGAGCGCCCGCGCCGGAAGGGCGACGTATTCGGCCAGCGAGCCCGGCGCGTCGATGCCGTAGAGGTTGAGGTTGGAGCACACGTGGGAGTTTCCGCTGGTGCAGGGGCCGCAGGTGCCGCACGTGATCAGCGGCTCCACGACGACCCGGGTTCCCTCGGCCGGGCCGTCCGGTGCGGCGACGGCGACCGTCCCGGTGATTTCGTGGCCCAGGATCAGCGGCGGCGCGGCCCGCGGGTGGGTGCCGTGGTAGATGGAGAAATCGGTGCCGCACAGCCCCGTGTACTCGACCCGGATCAGCGCCCAGCCGTCGGGCACCTCGGGCAGGGGAACCTGCTGCACCGCGACGGTCTCCGGCGCAGTGAGCACGGCGGCCTTCATTGTCGAATCGGAGGGGGTCATGAGAGCACTTTCGGGTTGAGGATATTGCGCGGAACGGTTCCGGAGCAGACATCGAGCACGTTCTCGAGGGTCCGGCTCTTCAGTTCACCGTAGGACTCCTCGCTGTACCAGGCGGCGTGGGGCGTCAGCACCGCGTTCCCGAGGCCCAGGAGGGGGTGGCCCTCCGGCAGCGGTTCCTGCTCGAAGACATCGAGACCGGCCCCGGCGAGCTGCCCCGACTCCAGGGCGGCAACCACCGCCGCGGTGTCCACGACCCCGCCGCGGCAGGTGTTCACCAGCACCGCGCCGGGTTTCATGGCCGCGAGGGTTCCGGCGTCGATGAGGTGGTGCGTGTCGGCGTTCAGCGGCACGTGGAGGGAGAGGACGTCGGCGCGGGCGAGGAGTTCCTCGAATCCGACGACTTCAACGCCGTCGGGAGTGACCGAACCGGGGGTAAGGCGGGGTTCGTAGCCGATCACCGTATACCCGATGCCGCGGGCCTTGCGGGCCGTGGCCGAGCCGATGAGCCCGAGCCCGACGATGCCGAAGACCCGGGTGGCGGTCCGGTGCAGCGGCCGCACCGGGGCCAGGCTGTGTTCACCGGCGCGCATCCGCCGGTCGAGCTGGGTCACTCCGCGGGCCAGGGTCAGGGCCAGCGCGATCGCGTGGTCGCTGACGTCTTCGGTCCCGTAGTCGGGCACGTTGCACACCGCGACGCCGCGGGCGGTGGCGGCGTCGACGTCGACCGTGTCGACGCCCACCCCGTACCGCCCGATGGCTCGAAGCCCCGGGAGGGCGTCGAGCACCCGGGCCGTGATGGGCGCGTACTGCACCAGGATCCCGTCGGCTCCCGCGGCGGCGGCGATGACGTCGTCCTCGGTGCGGCAGGTGGCCAGGGTGAGGCCGGCGCCGCGGCTGCGCGCCAGTTCCACCTCAATGGCGATGGAGTCGTGGTCGCAGTCGGTGATGACGATTTTCAGCTGATCGGACATCTCATCCCTCCAGGAACTGTGCTGCCGGCGTTTCTCCGCCGGGCCGGACCTCCGCGACCGTCATGCACGCACCCCTTCGAGGGCCGCGAAGTCCAGCTCGACGCCGTGGCCGGGACGTTCGGGGGCCAGGGCGAAGCCGTCCTCGATGCGCAGCGGCGCCGCGAGGTAGGCGTCGAGCCCGAACCCGTGGGCCTCCATGTAGGTCCGGTTGGGCGCCGCGGCCAACGCGTGGACGGTGAGGTCGTGCACCCCGTGCGAGGTGACGGGGAGGTTGTGTGCCTCGGCCAGGGCGCTGACCTTCCGGAAGGTGGTGTAGCCGCCGCAGTTGCTGACGTCCGGTTCGGGGAAGGTGATCGCACCGGCGGTGATGGCCTGCTGGAACTCGTAGAGGGTGTGGAGGTTCTCGCCCCCGGCGATCGGCTGGCGGCCCTCGCGGACGATGCGGGCGTACCCGGCGAAATCGTCGGGAATTGTGGGTTCCTCGATCCAGACCAGGTTGAAGTCGGCGAGCGCATGGGCGGCGCGGATGGACTCATCGACGCTCCACTTCATGTTCGCATCGACCATCAGGGGGAAGTCCTCTCCGAGGTGCTCGCGCATCCGGGCCACCCGGGCGACGTCCTCGCGCAGCTGCGGGCGTCCGACCTTCATCTTGATCGCGCGGAAGCCGTGCTCCTGGTAGCTGTCGGCCTGGGCGAGCAGGTCCTCGATCGGCAGCTGAAGGTCTATCCCGCCGGCATAGACGGGCACCTTGGGGTCGAAGCCGCCGAAGAGGCGCCACAGGGGCTGCTGGGCTTTCTTGCCCTTGAGGTCCCACAGGGCGATGTCGATTGCGGAGATCGCCGAGGTCACGTGTCCCCCGCGGCCCGCGTAGTGGAGGGCCCACCACATCTGCTGCCACAGCGATTCGATGCGGTCGGCGTCCTGGCCGTGCAGCAGGGGCGCGAGGTAACGATCGATCATCACGGCCACGGCCGCACCGCCGTGGTTGACGGTGTAGGTGTAGCCCAGGCCGACGGCCCCGTCGCTGTCGGTCACCCGCACGGTGATGAGTTCAAAATCCAGCATCACTCCGTGCATGCTGTCGGTCAGCGTCTGCTGCAGGGGGATCCGGTAAAGGTCCGTCTGCATTGTTTCGACTTTGGCCATGGTCACTCCTTTGGACGTGGGTACCGAGGAGCCGGCTCTACCCCGGAGGGCCGTCCGACGCCTAGAAAACCGGTTTTCCCCGGCGGCGTCCACCCTACGGCGATTCCCGGGTGAGGTCAACATCACATGTGCCGCTGTGGCAGAATCAGACTGCCGCATGCTTCGAAGGGAGGTTCAGTGCGCGACGCCGACGCTCCGCTCCACCCGAAACAGCGGTCCCGCCTCATTGACGTGGCCAACCATGCCGGTGTCACAAAATCGGTCGTTTCCCGGGTCCTGAACAACGACCGCACCCTCTCCATCCGGGAGGAGACCCGCACGCGCATCCTCGACGCGGTGCGGGACCTCGGCTACCAGCCGCACACCGGCGCCCGTGCCCTGGCCGGCGCCAGTACCCGCGCCCTTGCCCTGCTCATCCCGGACCTCACCAACCCGGTCTACTCCCGCATCACCCGCGGCGCCGTCCAGCAGGCGCGGGTCCGCGGCTTCGCCATGCTGCTGGCGGAGGACTCGGCCGATTTCGGCGTAGACCGGCAGTTCGCCGACCTGGTGGCGAGCCACCGCGTGGACGGGCTCCTGATCGCTTCGGCGCGCCCCGACCACCCGCTGCTGGGCATGCTGCCCGACTCCCGGATTCCGCACGTGTTCGTGAACCGCGTCGTCGCGGGCTCCGGGCGGAACATTTCGCTGCAGATCGAGGCGGCCAGCCAGGCCGCCCTGGATCACCTGCTCGCGCTGGGGCACCGGCGGATCGGCCACGTCTCGGGCCCGGAGCAGCTCGCGCCGACCGTCAGCAGACGGGCCGGGCTGCTCGGCGCCGCGGTGGCGGCAGGCATCCCGGAACCCTCGATTGAGTCTGGCGAGTTCAACGAGCAGGGCGGCTATGCCGCGGCCACCCGGCTGCTGGCGGACCACCCCGACCTGACCGCGATCTATGCGAGCACCCTGAACCAGGCGATCGGCGTCCTCTCGGCCGTCCATGCCGCCGGGCTGCGCATTCCCGAGGACATCTCCGTCATCTCCTATGACGACCTCCCCCTCGCCGGGTTCCTCCACCCTCCCCTGACGGCCATCGCCATGCCGCTGATGGAGCTGGGGCAGGCCGCCGTCGACGCGCTCTGCGCCCAGCTCGAAGGGGCACCCCCCGAGGATGTGCTGGTGCCGGGCGCCCCCGAGGTGGTGGTGCGCGGGTCCACCGGGCCGCCGCGTTCGGGACCGCCCGCCGGCGCCGCAAAAGTGCCGTCTTAAAGCGGATCCCTCCTTCGGCTGCGGCTGTTCGGCGGCCCCCAGGCGCTAGTCTTAGCGCACCGGACCGAAGGGACCCGAACCATGACGAAAACGATCTACAGAGCCGCCTCCTCCCTCAACGGATTCCTCGCCGACGGGGAGGGTTCGATGGACTGGCTCTTCGCCGTGGATCAGCCCGAGCCCTACCACCAGGGGCACTTCCTGGACGGCATCACGGTGCTGGTCCAGGGGTCGAAGACCTATGAGTGGATGCTCGAGGCCGAGGGCGTCCTCGAGCGCCCCGGACGGTGGCGGGAGTTCTACGGGAACCGCCCCGCATTCGTCTTCACCAACCGGGACCTTCCCCGGCCGGACGGCGCCGATGTGCGGTTCGTCTGCGGCGAACCCGGCGCCGTCTACCCGCAGCTCCTCGAGGCCGCGGGGGACAAGGACATCTGGCTGATGGGCGGCGGCGACCTCGCCGGCCAGTTCTTCGACGCCAACCTGCTCGACGAGGTGCAGGTCGCGATCGCCCCGGTCACCCTCGACGCCGGGGCGCCGCTGCTGCCACGCTTCATCCAGTCGGACCGGCTCAGCCTGCGCAGCGCGGAGCAGCTCGCCCAGTTCGCCCACCTGACCTACGAAGTCACCCGCTGGCAGCCCAATCCCGCCTAGGCACCCACCCAGGGCCGGAGGCCGCGCTTTTCCTGCGCCTTTCCTGCGGATAATCCTCTGGTGCCGCACCCTGGGCAGATCGAGAATGGAGGGGAGGGCGGCAGCGAACCTGCCCTCCAGCGGCGGCTGCGGCCCCGCTTTCGACAAGGGCAAAACCGGTGCGAGCCGGTGACGCAAAGCCACGGGGCCTTCACGGTCAGCCGGGCTTCCGAACAGCAAAGGTCTCCCATGCACGACGCCTCCCCGGGCACCGTCCTGCCCACCCCCCGCCGGTTCGCGGCGCGCCTGCTGCGCACCGCGCTCACCCTGTGCCTTGCCGCCGTCGTTGCGGCGCTCGGCCCCGGGTCCCTCCAGCCGGTGCACGCCGCCACGGCGTCCATCTCCCTCAGCGCCTCCAGCGGACCCGCCGGGACCTTGGTCACCGTCTCCGGAACGGGGTTCCCCAGGAAATCGAAGGGCACCCTCACCGCCGGTACGGCCTCCGTGCCCATCACCGCCAACGCGTCCGGATCCTTCACCGCAGGCATTGTCATCCCCGACGCCGGCAGCCCGGTGCTCATCGAGGCGCGGGCAGGCTCGGGCCACGCCTCGGCGCCCTTCACCCTGACCTACGCCCCGCCCGCCGGCCCCGCCCCCGTGCCAGGGATCCGCACGGCGCCGCTGCGCTTCGGCGCAGGCACCCCCGGCGGTCCGATGGCCGCCGGTGAGCTCGACGAGGTGGCCGTGCTCGCCGGTGAGGCGCCGTCGGTCGTCCTGTCATACAAGGACTTCGCCCAGGCCCCGCCGCTCGCCGAGCTCGACGCAGTCCGGTCCCGCGGCGCCGTGACCCTGCTGACCTGGGAACCCTGGCTCTGGGGCGGCGGCACCGCCCAGCCCGCCTACTCCCTGGACCGCATCGCCGCCGGGGACTTCGACCCCTACCTGCGCCAGTGGGGCTCCGCCCTGGCCCAGTGGGGCCACCCGGTGATGCTGCGCTTCGGCCACGAGATGAACGGCAACTGGTACCCGTGGGCGGAAGGGGTCAACGGCAATGAGGCCGGCGACTACGCGGCGGCGTGGCGCCATGTGCACGACGTCGTGGCCTCCACGGGCGCCTCCAATATCTCCTGGGTATGGAATCCGAACGTCCCGTACTGGGGGTCGACACCCCTGGACCAGCTCTACCCGGGAGCCCAGTACGTCGACGCCGTCGCGCTCGACGGCTACAACTGGGGCGCCTCCGCCCCGTGGAGTACCTGGGTGGAGCCCGAGGCCCTGTTCGGAGAAGGACTTGCGGAGCTGCGCCGGCTCGCCCCGGTGAAGCAGATCCTGATCGCCGAGACCGCGTCGGCGGAGGCGGGCGGCTCGAAGTCCACCTGGAACTCGTCCCTGGTGCGCTACCTCGCGGCCCAGCCCGACGTCACGGCCCTGGTCTGGTTCCACTTCGCCAAGGAAACCGACTGGCGGATCAACAGCAGCGCCGGCTCCGCGGCGGCGCTGGCACAGGCGCTCGCGGCCCGGCCGCCCGCCGGCTGAGCCGTCCCGGAGCGGACCCATCGTCCGCTCCGGGCGGTCGACCGACGGCCCCGGTTCCGAAAATCCCGGAATCCGGGGACTTCTAGTTCTGGACCCGCTCCGGGGCCAGCCGGTAGCCCACGCCCCGGACGGTCACCAGCCAGGCGGGCTGGCGGGGGTCCTCCCGGAGTTTCTTTCGAAGATTCCCGATATGCACTTCGACAGCCCGTTCGTCCACATCGCTAACGTAGGCCGCATCCCGGTACTGCTCGCCGCGTACCACCCGGACTAAATCGGCTTTAGTGCGGACCGAGCCGCCGCTGCGCATAAGGTCGTGAAGTAAATCGAACTCGCTCCGCGTTAAACTGATTTCGGCATCGAACAGTTTGGCCGTGCGGGTTTCCTGGTGGAGCACGAGGCCGTTGTGGCGCAGCACCGGCTGCTGCGGAGCCGTCCCCGCCTCGGGGGATGCGCCGGCCGGCCCTCCGGCCTCCCGCGGACGCCGGAGCATGGCAGCGACCCGGGCCCTCAGCTCGCGGGGCCGGAATGGCTTGGTGAGGAAATCGTCGGCGCCGGACTGGAGGGCCATGAGGGTGTCCAGTTCATCGGCGCGGGCGGTCAGCATAATGACGTAGCAGTCACTGAACGCCCGGATGCGGCGGAGCACCTCAAAACCGTCGATATCGGGCAGGCCGACGTCGAGGGTCACCACCGTGGGGCTGTTGCCGCGCACCGCGAGGACCCCCTCACGCCCCGTCGCCCCTGAGTGAACCTCGAACCCCGACTGCTGAAGGACAGCGCTCAAGAGATTGCGCACATCTTCGTCGTCTTCAATAACGACGGCAGTCCCCTGCTCACCCATATTTTTCCCTTACGCCGGAGGTCGGGAGGTGTGAAACGTATTCACTCTCGCGCACCTTGAGACCCGTGATTGTTTTACAGGCTACAAGGGAAGTTCGTGTTAAGTAAGTTACGCAAGATTGCCGCAGTTTCTTTACCGAATTTCTGCACCTTATTGCCCGTACGGGGGCAATAATAGAGAAATGTCCTCTCTTCATACGGAACCCGCGCCTCCAGCCTTTCTGTATGAGCCTCCGCCCGTCGAGTCGACCCCGACCACAAAGACAAACCTCTACTTCCGGCGGCTCGGTCCGCGGGTCCGGATCGGCCTGTGCCAGCTGCCCCTGACGGTCATCATCGTCGGCATCGTGCTGGCCGCGCCCAGCGTCTGGCCCGGGCTGCTCAGCCTTCCCTGGTTCCAGCTCGGACTCGCCGTCCACGCGGCACTGTTCCTGGCCTGCTGGCTGATCCCCTGGGAGCGCCTTCCCCAGGCCGCTCCCCTGATCATCCCTATCGGTGACATTCTGGCGATCGCCGTGACCCGCAACAGCGGGCTGGAAATCCTTCCCGGCCTCGGTGCGCTCGCCGTTTTCCCGGTCATCTGGCTGGCCGCCTCGGGCATCCTCGGCTGGCTGGCGGTGCTCATGAGCTTCGTCGGGCCCCTGCTGATCGTGGGGTTTCCGCTGCTGGCCAAGCTCCCGGACGTCACCGCGGCCGAGCTGAGCGGCACGGTCTTCCTCCCCGTGACACTGCTCTCGGTCGCGCTCGCGGTCCGCTTCGCGACAGCCAATGTGGCCCTGCAGCAGCGCCAGCTGATGAAGAAGGATGCCATCCTGCGCGAGCTGCTCAACTCGAGCAAGGAGCGCGAGCGGCTCCTGCACACGGTGCTGGACACCATCGACGTCGGCGTCGTGGCGGTCAATGCGGAGGGGGAGACGATCCTCACCAACCACCAGCAGAACCTCCTCCACCGCCTCGCCCTGCCCTCCGGAAGCTCCGGCGCCGACGAGTCGGCGCTCGCACTGTTCGGCCAGGACCAGCGGACGGTCCTGCCGGAGGCCAAGCGCCCGGTGCGCCGGGCGGTCGACGGCGAGTCCTTCGCGGACTACCTGATCTGGATCGGGCAGGGCAGCGACCAGCGGGCCCTCTCCACGGCGGCGCGGGCCATGAAGAGCGACTCCGGCGACTTCAGCGGCGCCGTCATCGCCTCGAGCGATGTCACCGGCCTGGTCGAGGCGATCGCCGCGAAGGACGACCTGATCGCCAACGTCTCCCACGAGCTGCGGACGCCGCTGACCTCGATCCTCGGCAACCTCGAACTGGCGCAGGACTCCGGCGAAGAGGTGCCGCCGCGCACCGCTTACTACCTGGACATCGCCCACAGCAATGCCGAGCGCCTGCTCGAGATCGTCTCGGACCTGCTGCTGTCGGCCTCCGCCGCGCTGAGCGTCCACCCCCGCCGCACCGACATCGCGGGCCTTGTGGATTCCAGCGTCGGCTCGCTGAGCGCCCAGGCCCGCGCCGGGGGAATCACCATCCGGGTGGATGTGCCCTCCCCGCTGTGGGCGCACACCGACCCGCAGCGGATCTCCCAGGCGATCGACAACCTCCTGTCAAACGCGATCAAGTACTCCCCGGAGGGCGGCACGGTCACCATCACGGCCCGGCCCGACGGCGACGAGGTGGTCCTGTCGGTCGAGGACACCGGCTCCGGAATGACCCCGGCGGACGCCGCGAGGGTCTTCGACAAGTTCTTCCGCTCCCGCTCGGCCCGGGAATCAGGGGTTCCCGGCACGGGCCTCGGGCTCTCCATCACCAAGGCCATCGTCGAGGGCCACGGCGGAACGATCTCCTGCAGCAGTGAAATCAGCCGGGGCACCCGCTTCACCGTCACCCTTCCGGATCACCCGGCACCGGCCGACCTTCCGGCCTAGCGGGACTCCCGCCGGAGCCCTCCGGCGCTCCCGGGTGATTGACGCCGGTTCCCGGTTTTGCAGTAGAAATGAGGGATGCAGTCCTCCCCCGTTCTTCACCTTTCGCGTTCGGGCACAAGCGTTGTGCTCGACACCACCACCAACGGCCTCCCGGCGGTTCTCTACTGGGGCGAGGCCCTGGGGGACATCGCCGACGACCAGCTAGCAGCCCTCGCAGCGGCCCTCCGGCCGCAGCGGGTTTCGGGCGGGATCGACATCCCGGCCCGCCTGACCCTCGTTCCGCAGGAGTCCTTCGGCTGGCAGGGAACCGCCGGCTTCACCGGGCACCGCGGCGGGTCCTTCATCTCCGCGGCGTTCACCACCACCGACCTGCGGTCAACGGCCTCCGATGTACGGCTCACCGCCGTCGACGCCGTCGCGGGCCTGACCCTCGAAGCCGAACTGACGGTCACCGAAGCGGGCCTGTTCCGCCAGCGCCTCGGCGTCATCAACACTGCCGACGTCGCCTACGAGGTCCGCTCCCTGCTGGCCACCTTCCCCCTTCCGGCCGGCGCACAGGAGGTCCTGGACACCACGGGCCGGCACCTGCGCGAGCGCAGCCCCCAGCGCCACGCCCTCACGGCGGGCAGCTACCGCAGGGAGAGCAGGAAGGGCCGCCCCGGCGCCGACGCGACCCTGCTGCTGGGCGCGGGCGAACCGGCCTTCGGGTTCCAGCGCGGCCTGGTCCACGCCGTCCACACCGCCTGGAGCGGGAACCACCAGCTGCTCGTCGAGAAGACGCCGACCGGCGAGGCTTTCCTCGGAGCCGGGGAGCTGCTGCTCCCCGGTGAGATCGTGCTCGCACCGGGGCAGCGGTACGACGCGCCCGAGGCCCTCGGGTCCTGGGGCCGTGGACTCAACGAGCTCGCGGCCCGCTTCCACCAGGAACTGAGGCTCCGCGCCAGCCACCCGCGGCGCCCGCGCCCGATCACGCTGAACACCTGGGAGGCGGTCTACTTCGATCACAACCTCGAACGCCTGACCCACCTCGCCGACAAGGCCGCCGCCGTCGGCATCGAGCGTTTCGTGCTGGACGACGGCTGGTTCTCCGGCCGCCGGGACGACACCGCCGGCCTCGGTGACTGGTTCGTGGACCCCGCGGTCTGGCCCGAGGGGCTGACCCCGCTGATCGACCACGTCCGGTCGCGCGGGATGGAGTTCGGGCTGTGGTTCGAACCCGAGATGGTCAACCCCGACTCGGACCTGGCGCGCAGCCACCCTGACTGGATCATCCAGGCCGAGGGCCGCCTGCCCGTGCCCGGACGCCAGCAGCAGGTGCTCAACCTGGCCAACCCCGAGGCCTTTGACTACATCCTGAAGTCGATCGACGCGGTGCTCACCGAAAACGACATTTCCTACGTCAAGTGGGACCACAACCGCGAGGTGCTCGACGGCGCCGACGCCCGCACCGGACACGCGGTCATCCACGAGAACGTCCTGGCGCTGTACCGCCTGCTCGATGAGCTGAAGCAGCGCCACCCCGGCCTCGAGATCGAAAGCTGCGCCTCCGGCGGAGCCCGCGTGGACCTCGGCATCCTCGCTCGGACCGACCGCATCTGGACGAGTGACTGCATCGACCCCATCGAACGCCTGCCGAACCAGAAGTACACGGGGCTCCTGGTGCCGCCGGAGCTGATGGGCATGCACGTCGGCGGGCCCGTCTCGCACTCCACCGGACGCGCGCACGGCCTGTCCTTCCGCGCCGCCACGGCCGTCTTCGGCCACTTCGGTGTGGAGTGGGACATTTCCGACCTCAGCGCCGAGGACACCGCCGCACTGGCGGAGTGGATTGAGGTTCACAAGGCGTGGCGGGACGTGCTCCACACCGGACACACCGTCTACGCGGACCTTCCGGACCCGGCGATGGACGTGCGCGGCGTCGTCGCCCGCGACGGCTCGTCGGCCCTGTTCGGCTACTCGCTGACCGCCTCCAGCGCCAGCTACCCTCCGGGGCGGATCGTCTTTCCCGGGCTCGACCCGGAAGGCTCCTACAGCATCTCGCTCGCTGCGCCCCACCGCGAGCTTCCGGGGAACGGGCAGTCAGCCCTGGCCTGGGTGGAGGCGGCGGCCGAGGGATCCCCTCTGTCGCTCAGCGGGCGCCTGCTGGGCTCGGTGGGCCTTGAAGCGCCGGTGCTGTTCCCGGAGCAGTCGGTCCTGATCGAGCTGAGGCGGACCGAGGGCTAGGGGCTGCAGGAACTGCTCCCGTTCGCCGGGTCCTGATGCGTCGGGTGTAGCCCGGCGGGCGGGCGCGGTCGGTGGTCAGGCGCGGTCGGTGGTCAGGCGCGGTCGGTGGTCAGGCGCGGCCGGTGGTCAGGCGCGGCCGGTGGTCAGGCGCGGCCGGTGGTCAGGCCGAACCGCGCCACATGACGACGGTCTCGAGCACGCGCGGCGAGCTGGGCAGGCCCATCAGCTGGGCGAGCACCAGTTCGGCCGCGGTGGTGCCGAGGAGCCCTGCCGGCTGGCGCACGGTGGAAAGCTGGGGCCGGCACCGCAGTGCCCAGCTGCTGTCGTCGAAGCCGACGATGCCGACGTCCTCGGGCACCCGCCGTCCGGCCTCCTGCAGCGCGGTCATGGCGCCGGCGGCCACCGCATCGGAGGCGGCGAACACGCCGTCGATCGACGGGTCGCGGCGGAGCAGCTTCTGCATGCCCTCGAAGCCGGCGGCGTAGGTGTAGAGGGGGTACTCAACGACCAGACGGGGGTCGTACCGCTCCCCCATCGCGGCCCGGAATCCGGCCAGGCGGTCCTGGCCCGAGTCGCGGTCAAGGGCGCTGGCGATCATGCCGACGCGCCGGCGCCCGGTGCCGAGCAGCCTGCTCGTGATCGCGCGTGCCGCCTCGACGTTGTCAATCGCGGCGTACGGCAGGTCGGGGGTGCCGTCGGGATGCCCGACAAAGGCGGCCGGCAGCCCGATATCGGCGACGGCGGCGGCGATGGGATCCGAGGCGCGGGCCGACACGATGACGGCGCCGTCGATCAGGCCCCCGCGCAGGTGGTCGGCGACCCGGTGGCTGTCGCGGTCGGAGTCGATAATGAGGGTCACCAGCTGGTAGTCGGCCTTGGAGAGCGCCTCGTTGGCCCCCAGCAGGATCGAGCCGATGTTCGGGTCCTCGAACAGGAGCGAATGCGGCTCGTGGATGATCAGGCCGATCGCCCTGGACTCCTGGGTGACCAGGTTCCGGGCCGCCGTATTGCGCACATAGCCCACCTGGGCGATCGCCGCCTCGACGGCCGTCCGAGCCTCCGCCGAGACGTATTTCTCCCCGTTGACCACCCGGGAGACGGTGCCCCGGGACAGCCCCGCGGCGTCGGCGACGTCGTTGATCGTGGCGCGCCGTGCTCGCATTCGGGTAAGGGACATATCTGTACTGTAGCCGAGCCTCCGACTACTCGGAGGTAGCTCAGCCGTTGACAGCTTTCGGGGCCATTGCTACGCTGTGAACGCTCCCAGAGATTGCAGAGGACTTCGGTTCCGCGGTTTCTGGGAGCGTTCACAGAGCGTTCAAGGCAACGAGGCCCTCCTCGTCTTGCACGTGCAGAGCAAGCCGAAGGAGCAGGGTTGAACCTGAACAAATATCCAGTCACGGAGCTGTCCGGAAACGGAAAGCTCGTCTATGGCTGCGACTACAACCCCGAGCAGTGGAGCCGTGAGGTCTGGCAGGAAGACGTCCAGCTGATGAAGCAGGCCGGCGTGAACCTCGTGGCCATCAACATCTTCGGCTGGGCCGAGCTTGAAAGTTCGCCCGGGAACTACTCCTTCGAACGCCTCGATGAAATCCTCGACCTGCTCCACGAGCACGGAATCGGCGTCAACCTCGGCACCGGCACCTCCTCCACTCCGGCCTGGCTGACCACCCTGCACCCCGAGATCCTCCCCCAGTCCGCCGACGGAGTCCGGGCCTGGCCCGGCGGACGGCAGGCCTGGTGTCCAAGCTCCCCGGTCTACCGCGAGCACGCCCTGCGCCTGGTCGAGCAGGTCTCCCGCCGCTACGGCGCCCACCCCGCCGTCCGGCTCTGGCACGTCTCCAACGAACTCGGCTGCCACAACGCCCTGTGCTACTGCGACGTCTCCGCGTCCGCGTTCCGCGGCTGGCTCCGCAGCCGCTATGAGAGCCTCGACGCGCTCAACGCCGTCTGGGGCACCACCTTCTGGTCGCAGCGCTACTCCGGGTGGGACCAGGTCCTTCCTCCGCGCACCACCATCTCCGCGTACAACCCCACCCAGGTCCTGGACTTCCACCGCTTCAGCTCCGATGAACTGCTCGGCTACTACTCGGCCGAAGCGGAGATCCTGCGGCAGCACAGCACCGTGCCGGTCACCACCAACTTCATGGTCACGGCCCACATCCGCACCCAGGACTACTGGTCCTGGGCGCCGCACATGGACGTCATCGCCAACGACCACTACCTCGACCACCGGCTCGAGGCACCGACCATGGAACTGGCCTTCGCCGCCGACGCCACGCGCGGACTCGCCCAGGGCTCGCCCTGGCTGCTGATGGAACACTCCACCTCGGCCGTGAACTGGCAGCCGCGCAACATCGCCAAGGCACCCGGGGAAATGATCCGGAACTCCCTCACCCACCTCGCCCGCGGGGCCGACGGCCTGTGCTTCTTCCAGTGGCGCGCCTCCGTCCAGGGCAGCGAGAAGTTCCACTCCGCGATGCTCCCCCACGCCGGAACCGACTCGCGGGTCTGGAAGGAAGTCGTCGAACTGGGCGGAATCCTCGAACGCCTCACCGAGGTCGGCGGCAGCACCGTGACCGCCGAGGCCGCCCTGGTCTTCAGCTGGGAAGCCTGGTGGGCCTACGACCGGGAGTCCCACCCGTCCTCGGATATTGCCTACCTCGATCAGGTCCACGCCGCCTACAAGGCCCTGTGGGAGGCAGGCATCACCGTCGACATCGTCGCCCCGGGTGCCGACCTCTCCGCCTATAAGCTCGCCGTCGTGCCCGGCCTGTACCTGGTGCGGGACAGCGACGCCGCGGCGCTGGCCGACTACGTTGCCGGCGGCGGCCACGCGCTCGTGACCTTCTTCAGCGGCATCGTCGACGAAAACGAGAAGGTCCGCACCGGCGGCTACCCCGGGGCGTACCGCGAACTGCTCGGTATCCGCACCGAGGAATTCCGTCCCCTGGCCCCCGGCGACACGCCGGCCCTGGACAACGGCTCCGCGGCGTCGCTGTGGAGCGAGGCACTGCGCCTCGAAGGAGCCGAGGCAATGGTCTCCTTCACCGGCGGCCACCTCGCCGGCACCGCCGCCGTCACCCGCAACCGGCACGGCGCCGGCACCGCCTGGTACCTCGCCACCGCGCTCGAGGCGGCGGCGCTGCGCGAAACCCTCACCCAGGCCGCCGCCGACGCCGGGATCACCGTCGCGTCCTCCCCCGAGGGCCTGGAGACGGTCGTCCGCTCCAGCGGGGACCGGAGTTACGTCTTCCTGATCAACCACTCGCACGAAGAACACAAACACGCAATCCAGGGCCAGGAACTGATTGTCGGTGAGGAAGTCGCCGACGTCGTCGTGATCCCCGCAGGCGCCGTCCGGGTTGTCCGCACCTCCACCCCCGCCCACCCAACCAATGGCCTCCCCACAGGCTCAAAGGATGTTGAAAGTGACTAGTTCAAGCATTTCTCCGGCACTGGCCAAGGGGGCGCAGAAACCCCGGAGAACCAAGACCTTCGCGGCCCAGCGCCGCGCTGTCCTCCTCTTCATCGCGCCGTTCGCCGTCCTGTTCCTGGCGTTCTACGCCATCCCGATCGTCTTCGCCGTGGTTCAGTCGCTCCTGACGGTGGAGCGGGAGGGCACCTTCGGGGCACCGCAGGAGGTCTTCGGCGGTTTCGTCCAGTACCAGCAGGTGTTCCAGAACACCGAGTTCTGGCGGTCCGTGGGACGGGTGGTCCTCTTCGGCGTCGTCCAGGTTCCGATCATGCTCGGCCTGGCCCTGCTGTTCGCCCTGCTGCTGGACTCCCCGCTGCTGAAGGGCAAGAAGTTCTTCCGCCTCGCGTTCTTCGCCCCCTACGCCGTTCCCGGTGTCATCGCCGCGATCATGTGGGGTTTCCTCTACTCGCCGACGCTCTCTCCGTTCGGGCTGATCACCTCGGAGGTCAACGTCCTCTCCGCGGAGCTCGTGCTGTGGGCCATCGCCAACGTCGTGACGTGGGTGTACGTGGGCTACAACATGCTGATCATTTACTCCTCGCTGCTGGCCATCCCCACCGAAATCTATGAGGCGGCCAAGCTCGACGGCGCCAGCAACATCCAGATCGCCTGGCGCATCAAGATCCCCCTGGTCGTGCCGGCCATCATCCTCACCGGGGTGTTCTCGATCATCGGTACGCTCCAGCTCCTCGCCGAACCCCAGACGCTTCGCAGCTTCAGCTCGGCCATCAGCAGCACCTTCACCCCGAACCTCGCGGTGTACACCACGGCGTCGGTTCCCAACTACCACCTTGCCGCAGCGTTCTCCGTAGTGCTGGCCCTGGCAACGTTTATCCTCTCCTTCGTCTTCCTCAAGGCAACCCAGCGGAAGGTCAGCCAGTGAGCGCAGCAGCAGCGGCCCCAGTTTCAACCCGAAAGTCGATGCGCAGGGGAAACACCCCCCGCGGGCCCCGGCACAGCATCATGTCCCGCACCGCGGCGATGCTCATCATGGGCGTCTTCACCCTGTACTTCCTCACCCCCATCTGGTGGCTGCTGGTCTCCTCGACCAAGACCGGCGGCCAGATCACCGGCACGGCGCCGCTGTGGTTCACCATGGAGTCGATCCCGACGTTCTTCAGTAACATCGGCCGGCTCTTCACCTACAGCGACGGCGTGTTCGGGCGCTGGCTGCTCAACAGCGCGATCTACGCCGGTCTGGGCGCGCTCCTTGGCACCATCATCGCCGCCATGTGCGGCTACGCCCTGGCCAAGTACGAGTTCAAGGGCCGCGAGGCCATCTTCAACATCGTGCTCAGCGGTGTGCTGGTGCCGGCCACGGCCCTGGCCCTGCCGCTGTTCCTGATCTTCAGCGAGGTCAAGCTCACCAACACCCTGTGGGCCGTGTTCCTCCCGAGCCTGGTCAGCCCGTTCGGCGTGTACCTCGCCCGCATCTACGCGGCGGCCAGCGTCCCCGGCGAACTGCTTGAGGCCGCCCGGCTGGACGGCTCCGGGGAGATCCGGACGTTCTTCACCGTGTCCACCCGCCTGATGGCGCCGGCCCTGGTGACGATCTTCCTGTTCCAGTTCGTCGCGATCTGGAACAACTTCTTCCTGCCCCTGATCATGCTCCGCGACCAGACCCTGTTCCCCGTGACCCTGGGCCTCTACGCGTGGAACAGCCAGATCAGCCAGATTCCCGAACTGAGGGTCCTCGTGATCGTTGGAGCCCTCGTCTCGATCCTCCCGCTCATTGCAGCCTTCCTTGCGCTTCAGCGCTTCTGGAGCAGCGGGCTCGGTGCCGGAAGCGTCAAGTAGCTTCCAGCACCAACACC
Source organism: Arthrobacter sp. MSA 4-2 (assembly GCF_016405885.1). GTDB lineage: Bacteria > Actinomycetota > Actinomycetes > Actinomycetales > Micrococcaceae > Arthrobacter_D. Next base: position 284,091 of record NZ_JAEKGC010000003.1, read on the forward strand.
TCCACCAACCTGCCCCGCGGCAACCGCCGCGGGGCACCCCCCACCGATAGGAAAAGAAAATGCGCGCGCATTACGGAAAAGCCACCGCAGCCTTTGCCATGGTCTCAGCGCTCACCCTCGCCGGCTGCGCAGGCGGCGGCGGCGACTCCACAGCCGGCGGTGAAGGCGGCAGCTCGTGCGAGCCGTCGTCCGGCCCCGTCGACCTGACCTTCACCACCTGGGTTCCGGGTATGGACAAGGTTGTCGACCTGTGGAACAAGGAAAACCCCGACATCCAGGTCAAGGTGCAGACCGGGCCGAACGGCAACTCGGGCACCTACCAGAACTTCTTCAACCAGCTGCAGGCCGGCAATGCGCCGGACCTCGGCCAGATCGAATACGACGCCCTGCCGAACTTCCGCGTCCAGGACGGCCTCGAGAACATCGCGGCCTGCGAGAACGTCTCCGACGCCGAGGACCAGTTCGTTGACTGGACCTGGGGCCAGGTGACCTTCGGTGAGGACGACGCGGTCTACGCGGTGCCCCAGGACAGCGGCCCGATGGCCATGTTCTACCGCAAGGACCTCTTCGAGCAGGCCGGCATCGAGGTTCCCACCACCTGGGAGGAATACGCCGCCGCAGCCGAGGAGATCAAGGCCCAGGGCTCCTACATCACCAACTTCCCCCGCGGTGACGTGAACTGGTTCGCCGGCAATGTGTGGCAGGCCGGCGGTCAGTGGTTCTCCAACGACGACGAGGGCTGGGATGTGAACCTCACGGGTGAGGAGTCCGAGCAAGTCGCCAACTACTGGCAGGGCCTGCTCGAGAAGGACCAGGTTTCGACCCTGCCCTCCTTCTCGGACGAGTGGAACGCTTCCTTCAACGAGGGTGACCAGTGGACCTGGATCTCCGCGGTGTGGGGTGCCTCGACACTGGCCACCGGCGCCCCCGACACCTCGGGCAAGTGGGCCGTTGCGCCCATGCCGCAGTGGGAAGACGGCGGATCGGCCGCAGGCAACTGGGGCGGATCCTCCACCGCGGTCCTGAAGGGCTCGGAGCACCCGTATGAGGCGGCGCAGTTCGCCCTGTGGCTCAACACCGACCCCGAAGCCCTGGCCCTGGCGAACGAACTCGGCGGGCTCTACCCCGCCGCGAAGTCGGCCACGGACCTCGAGGCCTTCAGCGGTGGCGTTGAGTACTTCGGCGGACAGAAGATCTACGACGTGTTTGCAGAGGCCTCCTCGAACGTCGACCCCAACTTCACCTGGGGCCCGACGATGACCCAGACCTACACCGACGTCTCGGACGGGTTCGGCAAGGCCATCGGCGGCGACGGCACCCTCATGGATGCCCTCGCCTCCGGCGAGGAAGCGACCGTCGAGTCCCTGAAGTCGCAGTCCATCCCCGTCAAGGAGTAACGACCGGCCGCCCCGCGGCCAGCTCGGCAGGCAGGCCCCGCTCCCGGGGCCTTCCACCCACCCGGATCACCACCTCCGCCGCACCGGCGGGGGTGGTGATCTTTTTTCCCGGCAGGTTCCCTGCCGAAACCTTTCCCCGCGGCCCTGCCCTATCGGGAGCACCTCCCCTAAACTGACATCTGTGGTGACGCGCCGCGATTTTCTTCTGGGGGCCGGCCAGTGTGCGCTGCTGACAGCGGTTTTTGGATGCGGACCTCCGGGAGGAAGCGTGCAGAATCAGGAAAACCCGGCGCTGCTTTCAGCGCGGCCCGACCCGGATGCGCAGCACGACCGGACGATGAAGGGGGTCCACCCCCTGGGGCTTGAGCCACGGCGTGATCCACTCGTGTACGTGCCCGAAGGCCTGCAGGCCGACCGGCCCGCTCCGCTGCTTCTCGCCCTGCACGGCGCGGGGGGCGACGCCGCCGGCGGGCTGGCGCTGCTGCGCCGCATCGCGGACCAGTACAACATTGTGATCCTCTCCCCCGCCTCCCGGGGCTCCACCTGGGACGCCATCCGAGACACCTACGGGCCCGACGTCGATGTGATCAACCGGTCCCTTGAAGAGGTTTTCGACCTGGTCGCCATCGACCCGTCGATGGTCGGGATCGGCGGCTTTTCCGACGGCGCCTCCTACGCCCTGGGGCTGGGCCTGGCCAACGGCGACCTGTTCCGGCGCATCGTCGCCTTCTCCCCCGGCGTCATCCCGCCGGCCCCGCGCAGCGGCGAACCGGCGATGTTCATTTCGCACGGCACGGGCGATACGGTGCTGCCGATTTCATCGACGAGCCGTCGGGTTGTCCCCACCCTCGAGCGGGAGGGATACGAGGTGGTGTACCGCGAGTTCGACGGACCCCACACCGTCCCGGCGAATATCACCCAGGAAGCCGCCTCCTGGCTCAACTGGCGCCAGCGCGTCTAGTGGGATCAGGGACGTCATAAAGTTCTACTGCGGCAGGGAGGCAAGGCCATGAGCGGGGATCAGCGGCTTGAAGCTGTCGTTTCCGGTGAGGTGCAGGCGGTGGGCTTCCGATACTGGACACGGCTCCAGGCGGAGCAGCTCGGCCTCGTCGGCACTGCGGTGAACCGCGACGACGGCTCCGTTGACATTGTCGCCGAAGGACCGGAACCGGCGCTTCGGGAGCTGCTGCGCCGGCTGCGCTCGGGGAGCACCCCGGGCCGGGTGGCCGGCGTCGACGCGGTGGTCACCGCCCCCTCCGGGGGACTGACCGGATTCCGGGGATCCTGACCGGCAGCTATCGCCCGCACGCCCACCGTCATTCCACGCCCGCCCGATCAGTCGTCCGCCGAGCCCTCCGGCCTATCGGCCTGCCCGGCCACGGGAGCGGGCCGGTGCAGCGCCCGCACCAGGGAGAGGAAGCGTTCGTTCTCGGCCAGTTCATCAAGCAGGACGGCCCGGCCCCCGGCGTCGGCCAGCGGGATGCGCCAGTTGGGGTATTCATTGTTGGTTCCCGGCTGGTTCTGCGTGCGGCGTTCCCCGACAGCGTCGGCGAGCGCCACGCCGAGCAGTGCCGACGGTGACTGCGCGATGAACGCGTGGAGCGCCTCAACGGTCTCCTGGACCGATGCCTCCCCACGGGGCAGCAGTCCCCGCTCGCGGAGCAGGGCCAGGAAACTCTTCTGGACCGCCTGATCCGCGGCGCGCTCCTCCTCGACCGGGCGGCTGAGCAGCCCGAGGGACTCGCGCAGCACGACGTGCTCACCGACCAGGTAACCGGCCGACGGCGGGAGGTCGTGGGTGGTCACGGTGGTGAGGCAGGCCCTGCGGTACTCCTCGGGGTGCCGCGGCCCGCTGCCGGTCTGCTCGAACCACAGGATGGAGGTGCCGAAAATGCCGCGCTCGGCCAGGTACTCCTGGACGCCGGGCTCGAACACGCCGAGGTCCTCCCCGACAACGAGCGCCCCCGCCCGCTCCGCCTCCAGGGCGAGGATCCCGATCAGGGCCTCGTGGTCGTAGTACACATAGGCTCCGCCGCCGGGTGCGGCACCGGCCGGGATCCACCAGAGGCGGAACAGGCCGAGGATATGGTCGACCCTGATCCCTCCGGCATGCCGGAGGATATTGCGCAGCATGTCGCGGAACGCGGCGTAACCGGATTCGGCCAGCCGCTCGGGGTGCCACGGCGGCTGGCTCCAGTCCTGCCCGTGCTGATTGAACATGTCCGGCGGAGCCCCGACGCTGATCCCCTGGGCCAGCACGTCCCGCAGCGCCCACGCATCGGCGCCGCTGGGGTGCACCCCGACGGCGAGGTCGTGGACAATTCCGATCTCCATCCCCGCATCGGTGGCCTCCAGCTGGGCCTCCTGCAGCTGCTCGTCGCACAGCCACTGGAGCCATTCGTGGAACTCCACCCGGGCCGCCAGCCGCTCCCGGGCCCGGCGGGCCGCCGGGGAGCCCGGCCGGCCCGCGTCCTCCCACTCGGGTGCCCCTGGTTCGAGGGTTTCGGCCAGGGCGGACCAGAGCGCGAAGTCCTCGAGCCCCTGGTCTTGCCCGGCACAGTAGTCCTCGAAGTCGGACTGCCGCTGGGCGGGCCGTTCCACCGCGAAGATCAGCTCGAGCGCCGTGAGCTTCGCCGTGAAGGACGCGTCGCGGTCCAGCAGGTCAGTGGTGGTGTTCGCGGCTCGGAATCCGGCCGCGAGCCCGTCCACGATCGGGCGCGATTCCGCGTCCAGCCGCGCGTACTCGGGGATGGCCTCGATGCGCAGGTACATCGGATGGAAGAACCGCCGGGTGGTCGGCAGGTAGGGCGAGGGTTCGACCGGCGGCGCGGGCTCGGCGGCGTGAAGCGGGTTCACCAACACGAAGCCGGCGCCCTGTTCGGCAGCCACCCCGGCGAGTTGGCCCAGGTCCGCCAGGTCGCCGATCCCCCAGGAGGTTGAGGACCGAACGGAATACAGCTGCGCCATCAGGCCCCAGTTCCGTGAGTTCAGCAGCGCGGCGGTTCTCGACAGCCGGTCGGGTGTGACCACCAGCGTGCAGGTTCCGGTGCGTTCGCCGGCCCGGGCGTGGAGGGTGTGCCAGCCGAGCGGCAGCGAGTGCGGGAGGGTGGCGTTGACCCGCTCAAGGGGGACGCCGTCGAGCGTGCGGAACCCGGCAGCGCCGCCCTCCACGCTGCCGGTGTAGCGGAGCCCGTCCTCGGCGTCGACCCACACCTCGACGTCGGCGCCGGCCGGGATGGAGAGGGGAACAGGCTCGACGGCGCTGGCAGGGACGACGACGACCGGGGGCAGGAGCCTGCGCCAGGGCGCGTCCTCAGCCTCGGCGAGTGAGGCGTCGACAGCCTCGGGGGTGTTGGCGGCAACCCCGAGCGCGGCAAGGACCGCCACGAGGGTTTCGGGCTGGACCTGCTGAAGCGTCCCGTCCCAGCCCTGGAACGTGGCTCCCACCCGGTGCGCTTCGGCCAGTCGCTGCAGTGGGGTGGGTGAAGGCAGGGGGACCGTTTCGGATGGACTCATTGTCCCAATGTAGGCGGGCGGACCCGGCCTGCTCCAGCCGACACAGGAGTTTCATCAGTCGACTTAGCATTTTCCAATACACTTCCCTAGTGACCATTTCTGAGCTACGCAGCGACACCCCACTCAAGCGCGCCGTGACCGGGCGGCTCCTCTTCTTCTTCATCCTGGGGGACATCCTCGGCGCCGGCGTGTATGCCCTCGTAGGGGTGATTTCCAAGGAGGTGGGTGGAGCTCTCTGGGTGCCGCTGATGGCCGCACTGGGCCTTGCACTGCTCACGGCAGGCTCCTATGCGGAGCTTGTGACCAAGTACCCCCGTGCCGGCGGAGCGGCCGTGTTCGCCGAGCGGGCTTTCCGCCGGCCGCTCATCTCCTATCTGGTCGGATTCTGCATGCTCGCGGCCGGGGTCACGAGCGCAGCCGGTCTTGCCCTGGCGTTCACGGGGGACTACCTCGCCGCCTTCGTAGATGTCCCGGCGGCGCCGGCCGCCCTCGTGTTCCTCGCACTCCTGGGGTTGCTGAACGCCCGCGGGATCCGGGAATCGGTGAGGAGCAACCTTGTCATGACGGTCATTGAGGTGTCCGGACTCCTCCTGGTGATCGGCCTGGTGGCGTTCTTCGTCCTGGCCGGCGGCGGCGATGTCTCCCGCGTGAGCGAGTTCACCCCGGGCGTCAATCCGGCAGCAGCGGTGCTTGGGGCATCGCTCATTGCGTACTACTCGTTCGTCGGGTTCGAGGTGTCGGCCAACGTGGCCGAGGAGGTGCGCGGGATCAGCCGCGTGTATCCCCGGGCCCTCTTTGGCGCCTTGCTCACCGCCGGGGTCGTCTACCTCCTGATTGGCCTTGCGGCCTCCGCCGCCCTGCCGGCCAAAGACCTCGCAGGGTCCTCCTCGCCCCTGCTCGACGTCGTCGCCGCCACCGGGGCGGGCATCCCGCCATGGCTCTTCGGCCTCGTGGCGCTTGTCGCTGTCACCAACGGCGCGCTGCTCGCGCTTGTCATGGCCAGCCGCCTCACCTACGGAATGGCCGGGCAGGGCCTGCTTCCTTCCGTGCTGGGACGGATCCTGCCGAACCGGCGGACCCCTTGGGTCGCGATCCTCGTCACCACGGGCGCTGCCATGGCACTCACGCTTACGGGAGATCTCGCCTCCCTTGCCGAAACGGTGGTGCTGCTGCTCCTGTTCGTCTTCCTCTCCACCAATATCGCCGTCCTGGTGCTCAAACGCGACCGGGTGGAGCACGGCCATTTCAGCATCCCGGCCGTCATCCCCTACCTCGCCATCGGCTCCTGCCTCCTGCTGCTGAGCCAGCAGGACGGCGCGATCTGGCTGCGTGCGGCCATTCTGCTGGCGGTCGGGCTGGTGCTGTACGCCGCCGGGCGCCTCGTCCGGAACCGCCGCAACCTCCCCGCCTGACCGCCCGGGTGGATGCGGTTGTAACCAGCACGGGCCGCATCCCTACCCGGCGGTAACTTATCGGCCCAGGTCCTTGCTAAGTTACTACCCAGTAGTTTACAAATGTAACTTGAATCACATTGGTTCACCGTGAACGTCACCGGCCCCCGGTTCGGGACGTGCATGGACCGCTCAATGACGAGCGCACCCGGCACACGATCCATCCGTCCGCGCCTCGTCATCGGCTCTCCCGATTCGAGAACGGACTTGTCGCACATGCTCAGATCCATCGCGCCCACCTCCCACCACCGCCTGCACGCGGTGGTGACGGTCTTCCTTTCCCTGCTCCTCGTGGCACTCCTCGCCTTCTTTGCCCTCTTCACCGGCAAGGTGGCGAATGGGGCCGGCCAGCTTTCCGAGGGGGCGGGGCGGGCCAACGACGGCTCGGCCGCACTCAGTGCCGGGGCGGCCTCGGCGCGCGACGGATCGAAGAAACTGGCGGAGGGAACGGCGTCCCTCGACGAGGGAACCGGCGAGCTCTCCAGCGGGCTGAAGAAGGCCGGAACCGGGGCCGCGTCCCTGTCGACCGGCGCCGCCGACCTCAACGAGGGAGCCGGCTCACTGAGCGCAGGTGCTGGTGCTGCGGCAACCGGAGCGGCCGAGCTGCAGGCCGGCACGGCACGGCTGACCGTCGGCGCGCAGAAGCTTGCCGACGGCACCGCCCAGGCCCAGGCCGGCGCGCAGCGGGCAGCCGACGGCGCCTCACGGCTCGCCGCAGGGGCCGGCCAGCTGGCGGAGGGCACCCGGAGCGCCCTCGAGGGCTCCGCGGCCCTCGGCACCGGAGTCTCCGACATCATGGCCGAGGTCGAGATCTCCATCCCAGACTCCGCCCTGCTGGCCGAGGGCGCCGCCAAGACGGCGGCCGGAGCGGCGGCCCTGCGTGACGGCGCCGTCGAGCTCGACGCGGGCGTGGACCGGCTCAACGCCGGCACTATCCAGGCCCGGGACGGATCGGCCCAGCTGGCCGCAGGCACCCATGACCTGGTGGCCTTCGCTGAGGCCAATCCGCTCGTCCCCGTCGGTGCCCTGCTTGAGAAGCTGAAGGCACTCGATGCCGGTGTAGGCGGCCTCAACGCGGGCCTGGTCGCGCTCAGCGCAGGAAGCGGGGAGCTCGCACTGGCCACCGAACACAAGGTGGTCCCGGGCACCCAGGCCCTGGCCAACGGCACGGTCCTGGTTCACGAGGGCACCCTGAAGTCGCAGGCGAAGCTGAACCGGCTCTACACCGAGGGACTGACCCCGCTCAAGGCCGGAACGGACAAGCTCACGGCCGGCATGCAGCAGCTCGACGCCGGTTTCCAGGGATCGCCGGACCAGCCCGGACTGCTCGGCGGAGCGGGCCAGCTCGCCGCGGGCACCACCGCGCTCAACGGCGGACTGATGCAGCTGAACTCCGGATACCAGGGAACCACCGTTGAACCTGGGCTCCTCGCCGGGGCCGGCCGGCTCAACGAGGGTGCGGCCGCGCTGAGCGGCGGCAACGCGCGCCTTGCCGAAGGCGCGCTGCGGCTCGCCGAGGGCTCGACCCGGCTTGCCTCGGGCACCAGCAACCTCAAGGACGGCATGGGGAAGCTCACCGAGGGAGCCGCACGCCTCGATACCGGCGCCGGCGACCTCAATGCGGGTGCGGCTCAACTGGCCGACGGCAACGCCAAACTCGCCGACGGCGCCGCCCAACTGGCCGAGGGCAACGGGAAGCTCGCCGAGGGGACCGAAAGGATGTCCGCCTCCACCTCGGCGATGACCCCGGCGTCCGTCGCCACCTCGCCCGGGATCCTTGCCGTGGCCCTGCCGCTGCTGATCCTGGCCGCACTGGTGGCCATGATGCTCGCATCCCGTCCGCGCCGCCACTAGGCCCGGCAGAAAGAGCCTCCAAAGCCCGGCAGGGAGGGGACGGCAAGCGTCCCCTCCCTGCCGATCGGCGTCCGGCGCCAACAGCTCCGAATGCCAGGACGTCCGCATGTCAGGCAGTCCGCAGTTCAGGCAATCCGTAGTTCAGGCAACCCGCATGCCAGGAAGTCCAACCCGTGCCGGTCCCGCGCCGCCGCCGACAGGGCGGCGGCGCGGGACCGGCGTCGAAATTCTGCCCTCAGGCCGCCCAGGAATGGGGCGCCGGGCGCCGGCTCCCCGGCAGGGCATTGTTCAGCCTCCACTGGTGGATCCAGTCCGGAAGCACCAGGTCGGCCGGTGGGCGCCCAAACTCCTTGAGGATCTCCTCGTTCTCGACCGGCCCGCCGGCGGACACCAGCCGGGTGGCGATGAAGGCCCGGGCATAGATTTCGCCGTCCGCCACCATGCGCTGCTCGAAGTAGACGGCCCGGTCGTCAAGGCCGATGATCCTCGTCTCGATCGAGTACCGCTGGCCCAGCCGGAGCGACTTGCGGAAGCTGATGGTCTCCCCGGCCGCCACCGGGCTCCAGCCCCTGCGCCGCATCCTTGACCAGACCCCGCTGCGGACCATGAGGTCGAAGCGGCCGAGGTCCATCAGGGAGAAGTACATGCCGTTGTTGACATGCATCGCGATGTCGATGTCCGTCGGCAGGACGCGCAGCGGAAGGGAGGACTGCCCCCAAACATCCAGTGCGGGCCGGCGGCGTGAAGTCAGGAGCTGGAGGAGGGTGCGGAGGAGTAAGTGCATCGACTCATATTACTAGCCGGTAACATCGGGGGCCACTGGTCCAGCGGAGGAACTCTCCGGGTCCGGCCGACCCCCGGGAGACGGAACAAACCGCCGCCTCCATCAGTTGCCCCAGAGTCGACCCCGTCCATCCCAGGGAGCCCATCCATGACCACCAGTACCCAGGTCCAGCTGATTGCGCGGCCGGCGGGAACCCCCACCCCCGACGATTTTCGCATCGTCACGGAGGAACTGCCCGCCCTCACGGGAGGCGAGGTGCGGGTCGGCAATGAATTCATCTCTGTCGACCCGTACATGCGGGGCCGGATGAATGACACCCCCTCCTACATACCGCCCTTCCAGCTCGGAGCGGCGATGACCGGCGGCGCGGTGGGACGGGTCGTCGAGTCGACGGCGGACTCGCTTCCGGTGGGCACGCCCGTCCTTTCCTTCCTCGGCTGGCGGGACGTCGCCCAGGGCCCGGCGGACCAGTTCACTCCCCTGCCCGAGACCGCCCTTCCCCTCTCCGCCTACCTTGGCGCAGCGGGCATGACGGGGCTGACCGCCTATGCCGGCCTGCTGCGGATTGCGGGGCTGCGGACCGGAGAGACAGTGTTCATTTCCGGGGCGGCGGGAGCCGTTGGCTCCGTTGCCGGGCAGGTTGCCCGCCTCCTGGGCGCCTCAAGGGTCATCGGATCGGCAGGCTCGGCGGAGAAGGTGGCCCTGCTCAAGGACAGGTACGGATTCGACGAGGCGTTCAATTACCGGGACGGAGCCGTTGGCGACCAGCTCCGTGCCGCGGCCCCGGACGGCATCGACGTGTACTTCGATAATGTGGGCGGGGAGCACCTGGAGGCGGCCCTTGACGTCCTCAACCGCGGGGGCCGGGCCGCGCTGTGCGGGGCCATCTCCGCCTACAACACGGAGGGCGAGCCGACGGGACCGCGCAATATGGGGAACATCGTGACCCGGACCCTCCGCCTCGAGGGGTTCCTCGTCGGGCAGCACCAGGATCTCCAGCCCGAATTCGCCCAGCGGATGGCCGGGTGGCTCAGCGACGGGAGCGTCGTCTTCGATGAGACCGTCGTCGATGGCATCGAGAACTCGGTCCAGGCCTTCCTGGGCATGATGAAAGGGGCCAACACGGGCAAGATGGTGGTGCGGATCTAGCCGGCCTCAGGGCCACAGCCGGTCGGTCCGCCAGGAATCCCCCGTGCGGGTGTAGCGGAGCCGGGTGTGCCGCCGTTCGGGGTCCGCCTGCCAGAACTCCACGGCTTCCGGTTCCACGGTGAACACGGCCCAGGTCTCCGATCCCAGCCCGGGTTGGGCCTCGAGCTGCTCCAGCTGCCTCCCGACGGCGGCCTCGACCTCACCGGGGGTCCCGAGCACCTGGCTTTGGCGTCCGGCAAGCACCAGCGCCCGGGCCGAGGGGTGCCGGCGCTGGAAGTCCTTGTCGTTTTCCTCGGGGCCGGCGACGCGGACAGCCCCGCGCACCCGGACCTGGCGCCCCAGCTCGGGCCAGAAGAAGGTCAGCGCCGCGGACGGATTGGCGGCAAGCTGGCGGCCCTTGGGGCTGTCGGTGCTTGAGGCGACCGACCACCCCGACGCGTCAACGTCCTTGAGGATCACGATCCGCGCGTCCGGGAGCCCGTCCTCGCCGACGGTGGCAAGGTTGACGGCGTGCGGGGCAAGAATGCCCGACCGCACGGCGGCCTCGAGCCACTCAAGGAAGAGCGGCAGGGGCGACGCCGGCGCCGACGCGGGCTCGAAGGACGGCATGTCCTGCGGGAAGACAGGAGCAGTGCGCAGGAGGTCGGCAGCGGGGGTCGAGTCGGTCATGCGGCCAGCCTAGCGGCACCGGCGGCACCCGGGGCAGGAGTTCACCGCGGCGGATCCGGCGTGCCAATCCTTCCGTACCGTCGCTAGAGTCGAACCATGACCCCGGAGGAGAACCAGTACGTCGGCCCGAGGGACGTGACCCGCTGGGCCACTCCGGCGGGCCAGTGGCTCGTGCGGATGATCTCACCGCTGGCGCGCTGGGTCGGACCGCACTGGGCCCTGCTGCTGGTGCTGCTCATCGGCGGGGGCGTGGCCGCCGCCCTGACGGCGGCCTCCTCCGAGGTGTACGAGTCCGTCGTGGAGTCCGATGGTGTGGCGGCCCTCGACCAGCCGGCCCTTGACCTCGCGCTGTCGCTCCGCGAGCCCTGGCTCGACGCGCTCATCACCGGCTATTCGCACATCGGCGGCCCAGTCGGCATGCCGATCCTCACGGTGGCGGTCATGACGCTGCTGGCGCTGCGCCGCCGGTCCTGGACCCCGGTCATCATCATCGCCGCAGCGGCGTTCGGGTCGCTGTTGATGACCATCGCTGGCAAGGAAGCCGTGGGCCGGCTCCGGCCTCCCCTGGACGCGGCGGTTCCACCGTTCGAAAGCTCCCCGTCCTTCCCCAGCGGACACTCCCTCAACGCCATCGTCATTGCCGGGGTAGTGGCCTACCTCCTCGTCCTGCGCCGGTCGCGGGGACCCCGCGCCCCCATCCTGACCGTCGTCGCGGCCACCCTCTTCGCCGTCACCATGGGTCTGAGCCGGGTCTACCTTGGCCACCACTGGCTCACCGACGTCGTCGTTGCCTGGACCCTCGGCCTGGCTTGGCTCGCAGTGGTGATCACCATGCACCGTCTGCTGCTGACGGTGCGCCGCCGGCGGGCGCCGGCAGAGCCGTGACCGGCTCGGCCGACTCCCTCTTCCCACGGGAGCGCAAGGAGATCGCACCCGGGGCGGTGCACGTCCCGGACTGGCTCACGCTCACGCAGCAGCAGGAGCTCGTGGCAGCCTGCCGCGGCTGGGCGGCAGGCCCGGTCCCCATGCGCGCGGCACGGATGCCCACCGGAGGCGCAATGTCGGTGCGGACGGTATGCCTGGGCTGGCACTGGCAGCCCTACCGGTACAGCCGGACGGCCGACGACGCCGGGGGCGGCCAGGTCGCACCGTTCCCCGATGCCCTCGGCGTGCTGGGGCGCGCGGCGCTGGACGCCGCATACGGCCCGGGCAGCGGGGACGCCTACTCCCCTGACGCCGCACTCATTAACTTCTATGACGCGGCGGCGAAGATGGGAATGCACCAGGACAGGGATGAGCGCTCCGACGCCCCCGTGGTGTCCCTCAGCCTGGGCGACGAATGCGTCTTCCGTTTCGGCAACAGCGAGAACCGGAACCGGCCCTGGCAGGACCTGGTGCTCGCCTCGGGGGACCTCTTCGTCTTCGGCGGACCGTCACGGTTTGCCTACCACGGGGTGATGGGGACCCGCGCAGGCACCGCCGATCCGCGCCTCGGACTCACCGGACGGCTGAACATCACCCTGCGTGCCACGGGGCTTTAGCGCCGCTGACGGGCTGGAGAGGTCTCCTCGGCAGTCGCTGCGCGCGGGTACCGAAAAGTTACCGCCGGCCTTCCTGCGCCGCTGACTTGGCGGCAGAAATGACCTTGAAACGGCGGCGCTGCCTCGGCGGAAGCAGTGCGAGGTAGTGGGGGTTCGCCCGAAGGAATTCCTGGGCCTCGGGGCAGTACGGCGTAATAGCCAGGCGGCGCCGGTGGGCGTTGAGCAGGACCGACTGCATGAGGAAGGGCTCAAGGCCCAGCTTGCGGAAACGCGGGTCGACCACCGCGTGCAGCAGCAGGACGTCACCGCCCCTCATCTCATACTGGACGTAGCCGGCCATCACCCCGTTGCGGTAGAGCTCAAACCTGGAGAACAGAACATTGTCCCGGAAGACCTCCCGCATCCCGGCGGGCTCGGCCTGCGCCTCAACGGCGGACTCCCTCCGCTGGAGTTCCTCGACGAGCTCCTCGTACCGGTCCCGCGTCTCCATGGTCGGGTAATCGCAGTCAAGGAGCTGGTAGATCCGGTTGCACAGCGCACGAAGCTGGCGCGTGGGTACCTCGGAAAGATCGGCGGGGTACTCCGCGTCGTCCACCTGACGCGTGGCACCGAGCGCGAGCCTGGAAATCCGCGGAAGCGACCCGGGGTCCGAGACAGCCGGGCGGGTGCTGCCGGGGTGATCCAGTACTTGGGCGTTTTCATCCATGGTCTGCTCCACTGTGGCGGTTCCATGGCCTCCTGCTTGACCAGTCCGTGCAGTCTAGTGGAGAACCGGGAAAAGGGAAACCTCAGGGCACTGACCGTCTTTTCACCGTCTAAACGACCCTTGGCGGGGGCACCGCCCGCCCCTCGGACCGACGTTGCGCGGGCTCGGATCCCCCACGTATTCTCTGGTGCCCAGCAGACGGCCCGGCACCAGCAAAGGCACTTCCATGCAGCCGAACACTCCCCCCGCCCTTCGACGCCGCATCCCCCGCACGGCCGACCTCGCCCCGCTCCTGCAGTTCCGCCGGCCGCAGTTCGGCACGGCGTCCCGGCTCCGTCGCGCCAACACCATCGAGGACCTGCGTGCACTCGCCAAGCGCCGCACCCCGACCGCACCGTTCGACTACACGGACGGAGCGGCGGAGGCGGAGATCTCCCTGGCCCGGGCCCGCGACACATTCCTTAACCTTGAGTTCCGGCCCTCCATCCTGCGCGATGTCGGAACGGTCAGCACGGCCACCCGGATCCTGGGCAGCACAGCCGCCCTGCCCTTCGGCATCGCGCCGACCGGTTTCACGCGCATGATGCAGTCCGAGGGCGAGTACGCCGGCTCCCGGGCCGCCGAAGCCGCGGGGATCCCCTACACGCTGTCCACCATGGGCACCGCCTCGATCGAGGACGTCGCGGCGGCCGCCCCCGCGGGGCGCAACTGGTTCCAGCTCTACCTCTGGACCGACCGGGGACGCTCCCGGGAGCTGATCGACCGGGCGGCCGCCGCTGGCAATGACACCCTGATGGTCACCGTCGATACCGCCGTCGCGGGAGCGCGTCTCCGGGATGTCAGGAACGGACTGACCATCCCGCCGGCACTGACCCTTCGAACGGTCGCCGACGCCTCCTACCGGCCGGGCTGGTGGTTCAACTTCCTCACCCACGAGCCGTTGTCCTTCGCCTCGCTGTCCCACTATCCGGGAACCGTCGCTGAACTGATCAATTCGATATTCGACCCGACCCTGACCTACGAAGACCTCGATTGGCTGCGCGGGGTATGGAAGGGGAACCTCGTGGTGAAGGGCATCCAGACCCTTGAGGACGCCCGCCGGGTGGTCGACCACGGCGCCGACGGCATTGTCCTGTCCAACCACGGCGGACGGCAGCTCGACCGGGCGCCGGTCCCCCTTCAACTGCTCCCGCAGGTGGCGGGCGAGCTGAAGGGCAGGACAGCCATCATCCTTGACACCGGCATCATGAGCGGAGGCGACATCGTTGCCGCGCTTGCCCTCGGCGCGGACTTCACCCTGATCGGCAGGGCCTACCTCTACGGCCTGATGGCCGGGGGCCGCGCGGGCGTGGACCGGGCCATCGAGATTCTTGCCGCCCAGACCGTGCGGACGCTGCAGTTGCTCGGCGTGAACCGGGTTGAGGATCTCGGTCCCGAGCACGTGACACTGCCGGCCGGAACCTCCACCGGGCAGGAAGGTCTCAATTCAATCTCGAACCTCCGAAACCCGGGACGAGGCCGCTAGTATTCGGAGGGTGGCCCGTGGGGGTGCGGGCCACACCAAAAGTCTGGGGAGACACAATGCAGCGTGAACGGGTGCGGTATCCGTTGAGCTACCGGCGCGCCCGCACCGCACTCTTCGCCGTCGGGCTGTTCTGGCTGTGGCTGGGGCTGGGCAGCGCGGACTTCATCGCAGGCCTTTCCGAATCCCCGATCCACGCCTTCATCGCCATTTATGCCCTGGCGGTGGCCGCCCTGGTCTCGCTGCCTGCGGCACTGCTGGCCGGTGCGCGGATGCTGCTCACTCGGCCCCGGCGGGCCGGCGAGGTTCTCCACCTTCCGGCGCGCGGCGAGGCCTCTGACACGGCCCCCGCCCACTGGTGGTACGGCGCCAAGGCCTCCTAACAGCACGCCTCACCCGAGACGTGGCCGCTAGCCTTCGCATTCGTTGCAGTAGGCCAGGCCGTTCTTCTCGAGTGCGATCTGGCTGCGGTGCCGGACCAGGAAGCAGGAGGCGCAGGTGAACTCGTCATCCTGCGGCGGAATCACCTGGATGAGGAGTTCCTCGCCGGAGAGATCCGCCCCCGGCAGGTCGATTCCCTCCGCCGTGTCACCGTCCTCAATGTCAACGGAGGAGGACTGCGCACTGCTTCCACGGTTCGCCTGAAGCGCTTCGAGGGACTCCGCTTCCTTGTCCTCGTCGTTATTGCGGGGTGCGTCGTAATCCGTTGCCATGGTGGAGCCGTTCTGATGGGGGTGTCGGAGCTGGGGAAGCGTGTTGCAGCATCCGAGTCTAACGGGAAATCGGGATGGCTTTGACATGATGGGTGCTTTATGCCGGGAGCCTTGTCATATTTACGTAGAACGGGCCAGAACAGTTCCGCGAAGCACGCCGCTGCAGGGGTGAACAACGCCCTCCCGGGGGCGATCCCGGGATGCGCGCCCGCGGAATGGACACCTCGGCCCCCTCGTTACCAGATGGTCTAGCATTGCGCTATGGCACAGCAGCGTTCCAGACCTTCATCCGGATATTGGTACGCCCCGGAGCCGGAGCGGGGGCTGGCGGTGCTCAACGCGCTCAGGGACTACCGCAGCGCAGAGACCGCGATGCGGCGGCGGACCCGGGACTCCATGGGGATGAACGAAACCGACCTGCTCGCCGTCCGGTTCCTCCTTCAGGCCGAGCAGGCCGGTGAGCGGATCGGCCCGAAGGACCTCGGGACGAAGCTTGGCATCTCCTCCGCCTCGACGACCACCCTCATCGACCGGCTCGTAGCCAGCGGGCACGCCCTCCGGGAGGACCACCCCACCGACCGCAGGGCCCTGGTGATCCGGCCGACAACAGGCTCCGACGCCGAAGTCCGAGCCACCCTGGGCGGAATGCACGCCCGCATGATGGCGGTGGCCGCATCACTCAGCGACGGTGACGCCCGCGCGGTCATCGACTTCCTCACCAAGATGCGCGAGGTCCTCGATCAGGACGAGCACCAGTCCCCTCCGGCCGGGACCAGTCAGGGCGCCGCGGGGGGCGCCGGCCCCTCGGCCTGACCCCGCCGTATCACCGGAATCGGGCCCTGCCGCCGGCCGGCGCTGTGCCGGAATCCGGCAGCCGGCCGGGCCACCGGGACGCGTACGCTTAATGAGGAGCCCGGCCGCTCCTACCGGAGCGGGCGGCCGCATTCATCAGCGAGGGGGCATATGGAATCCGAGACGACCTACGGCGTCGAACCGGGCGAAGGTTTCTACACCTGGCCCCGGCCGCTGCCGCCGCCGACGCTGCGGGTCCTTAAGAAGGGGCTGCTGCTGGCGGCCGCCCTGCTCACCGTCCATCAGTTCATCCCGGCCGGCAGCGCCGGTTCCCTGGTGAGCGAGGTCTTCACGATCGCACTCGTGATGTCCTGGCTGGCTCCACTGGGCCGGATGTACACCCGGCTGGCCGGACGCCGCGGCGACCGTTCCGGCTAAGCAGGACAGCGCGCCGCGCGCACCGCATGGGCCGCGTCCGGGACCGGCTCAGCCGGGATCGGCCACCACCAGCAGCTCGCCCACCTGGCAGTCAAGGGCGTCGCATACCGCGGCCAGGGTCGAAAAGCGGATCGCTCGAGCCCTGTCGTTCTTGAGGATCGAGAGGTTGACCAGGCTCACTCCGACCCGGCGGCTGAGCTCGGTCAGGGTCATACCCCTTGCCTCGAGCAGTTCATCGAGGCGGCAATGGATGCGTTCCTCGGACTCGGCGGGCATCAGACCAGCCCGACGACGTCGTCCTGGAGCCGCCGGCCGCGGTGCACGATGGCAGCGAAGAGCGCCATCACCAGCCCGATGACCACCGGGGTGGGGCTGAACTCAAGGAAGAAGACGGTCCGGCCGTCCGCCCCGGGGAACAACCCCGAATACCCGACAAGCCGGTCCCTCCCGGCGGAGCCGAGCGCCTGGGCCAGCGTGCCGGCGACCGCCACGAGGATGCCCACGACGCCGATGGCCCCTTCCGCACCCCGGGTGAAGGTCCGTTCCGCCGCGATCCGCCGGCACAGGACCCACACCAGCACGCACACGGCCACAACGATCAGTGCGTTGAGTCCGGCCGAGACGGCGAGCAGCAGCCCCTCGGTGGGGGGCACCGACTCGAAGGCCACCTCGACACTGCTGTAGCGTGCGCCCCGCACTTCCTCGACGACGCCGTCGACCCGGGGTACGGCAATATTCCCGAGGGGAAGGTCAAGGGTCACCGGCCCCGTAAGGAGGGCGCGGATCTCGGAAACGGCGAGGGCCGTGGCCACCACCGCGACAACGGCCGCCACGACCATCAGGAACACGGCCTCGGCGCGGGACATGACCGGCGTAACAGCCCGCTTCAGCCGGGATGGAGATCTTCCGCTTCTGGGTCCCATAACGTCGTCCTTTATCGAGAATCGTTGTTAATGATTTTCGATAACTTATCCCCGCCCGCCCGGGTGGTCAAGAGCGGCGCCCCGAACCGGCTCCTGCTTCGGTCAGGGCTTGGCCAGGTACTCGTTGCGGACATCGATGAGCTGCTGAAGGTAGGCGGCAAGGAAGATCCGCTCGGCCGCCCGCCCGAGGAGGCCCAGCGGCGCCGAGAACTCGATGCGGTCGATCATCACCGACCCGCCGTTCTCCCCGCGGAATTCGTGCTCGTGCCGGAAGCTGCGGAACGGTCCCCGGACCTGTTCGTCAACGAACCGGTGAGGCGGCTCCATCTCGGTGATGCGGCTGGTCATGGAAAAGGGGAGGCCGAAGTGCCACGCCCGCCACGTCACCTGCTCGCCAAGGGAGATCGTCCCTGAGGTCACCCCTGCCACGGCCCGCTCCCGGGAGCGCGCCATCGATTCCCGGTGCGCGTCGATGCTGCGGGACCGTTCAAACAGCTCCGTCACGGGCAGCGGCGAGCGGGTGGTGCGCTCGAAATAGACGCTCATTCCCCGAGTATTGCATTCCATCCCCACAGATTCCGACGTGCCTCAGCACCGGGATTCCCAAAGGGCGCCGGCCGGTAACGGTGAGGACCGCATCCCGGCTGCCACTAATCAGACGAATTGGCAAGGGCTCTCCAACAGCGAATACTTGGTGCGTTCCCTGGACCCTCCGGATAAGGTAAGGTCTGCAGGGCGGAGGCCCCTGCAGTCTGGGGAGTATTCGGTGCGTAAGGCTGAGAGCTGGCTGAAATCGGCGGCGGGAGCGGTGGCGCTGAGCACGGTGATCCTCCTGGGATCACCCGGTGTAAGCGCGTACGCCGTCCAGGTGACTGCGGAAAAGGACGGACACGTCCCGCCCGGGCAGCAGAAGGGCCAGCAGGAACCCCCGCCGGGCGAGCCGGAGCCCCAACCCACGACGAACCCCCCGCCCACCGTCCCGGTGGAACCGACGACTCCACCGCCACCGGAAGTCCCCACCCCGGAGCCGACGCCCGAACCGACGCCCGAACCGACGCCCGAACCGACGCCCGAAGCGCCGCCCGCCCCCGCCCCGGTGGCACCGGTGGCCCCGGTGGCACCGGTGGCACCGGTGGTGCAGCAGCCGCCGGTCTTCGTACCCGTGGCTCCCGCTCCCCAGGTCCTCCCGCCAGCACCCGCCGCGCCCAAGGTGGTCGTCCCGCCCAAGCTCAAGCCCAGCGCGCCCAAGTTCTCTACCCCGCCCTTCGCGACGGCGCCTTTCGCCAGCCAGCTTCCCGAAGGATCAGCGGCCCCTGCGGAGGAAGAGGCCGCCGAAGCGGCTGCGCCCGACACTGCGGCCGCCAGCACGGCCAAGGTCAGCCGGGTGGCGGGGATCGCAGGGACACTCATCCTGCTTGCGGGCGCCGTCGTCGCCTTCGCCCGCCACAGGCCCCTGGACTGACCCGCAAGTATCCGCAGGCGGTGAGGCGCTGGGCCTAGGCGTCGATTTCCTGCTGGGCGAGGGCCGCGAGGGATTTCAGGTTGGCTGCGTCGGTGTCGCTGAACGCCCGCGGTTTGTCGTCGATGACGCACAGGCTTCCGATCCTCCAGCCGCCTGGACCGGTCAGCGGGTGTCCCGCATAGAAGCGGATGTGCGGCTCCCCCTGAACCAGCGGACTCGAGTTGAAGACGGCGTCTTTGAGCGCATCCGGAACGACGAGCATCCTGTCGGCGCGAATCGTCTGGTTGCAGAAGGCGATGTCGCGGGGCAGGTTCTGGCCGATGGGTCCGGCGAGGGACTTGATGAACTGGCTGTCCCCGGTGATCAGGGCGATCGAGGACGAGCTGACACCGAACTCGCGTTGGGCGCGCCGGGTGATCCGGTCGAACCGCGGCTCCCCCGGGGTGTCGAGAAGCCCGGTCCTGCCCAGCGACTCAAGCCGCCGCAGCTCCGCTTCGCGTTGAATGGCCTGGATCGCGCCGGCGGCTCCGAGCGTGCTGAGGGCCGGATCGAGCCAGCCGCCGAGCTGGCCTGAATAGCCGGCGGCCGCCGACACCTCGCCCGTACTGTAGGGCGCCGGCTGGACGGAGGACCCGCGGTCCTCGAGCATCTCATTGATGGCGTGGGCGACCAGGTCCCGCTCCAGGGAGGGCAGCACCAGGAGCCCGTAGAGGTAGGCCTCGACGTCGAGCGGATCGAGACGGCCACCCATCCCGGCGTAGTTGAGCCACAGGTCATAGGAGTCGAGCCCGGCGGCCGACGCGCTTTCGATGCTCAGCCACTGCTGGGCATACCTGTCCATTGCAGGCACCCGCCATCCCACCTTTCACTCCAGTAAAGTTTTGTCTATCCGTCAACCGTAACTGAAATAGTGCGGACGGAGGAGAGAAAGAGAGAACGCGTCGTGGCCCGTTCCGCCGGCCCGGGGCCATTCCTGCCGAGACGCCGCGGAGCCGCCGGAACCGTCAACTCTAGGGCTCGCACACGGAGCGGTCCATGACTTTCCTTCCCAGCTCCGGCATGTACTCTGGTGCAGCGTCCATTCCTAGAAGAAAGCAATTCCCCCATGGCAACCGATTACGACGCCCCCCGCGTCGCGCAGGAAGACCAGCCGGCCAACGAATCGCTCGAGGCGATTCAGGCCCAACGCAGCGCCACCACGCAGACCGCGTTGATCGACGTCGAGGACGGCGATACCGCCGAAGGCTTCGATCTTCCCGGAGCTGTCGTCGATGACGAACTGCTCGTCGAGGTCGTTCCCGTTCAGGAGGACGAGTTCACCTGCATGTCCTGCTTCCTCGTCCACCACCGCAGCCAGCTGGCGCTGGACAAGAACGGCGCCAAGTACTGCAGGGAGTGCGAAGGCTAAAGGCGGAGCTTCCCCGACCGGCCCCTTACGGCGTCGGACCCGCGCCCATCCGGGGGCGGGTCCGGCGCCGAATTGTCAGTGGCAGCACATAGTCTGACTACGACGTTCAGGCCGGGCCACCGAGGAAAACCATGAACACCGCCGTCCTTCCCGCACCGCAGATCTTCGATCGTCCCTGGACACGCGAGCAGCTTCTTGGCGCCGCCGAGGCCTCCCGGGAGTCCGAGGAACACACCGACTACCACGGGGCCGCCCGGGCGATGGCCGGCCGGACCCGGTTGGTGGACCTGCCCCGGATCAGGGCCCTGGTCAGCGCCGTCATGGGCGGCACCGATGGGATCTACTACATCTGCTGCTCCCTCTACGGCGCCCATCTGGCCATCAGCTTCCCCGAAGTCTTCACGGACCGCCAGCGCCAGCTGCTCCTGGCGCCGCTTGCGGCCGCCGAGGCACTCGCGGGCGCAGGCGCACTCGACCGTGCGGCTTAGTGGGCCACGAACCCTTCCGGGTGTGAGGCCGGCACCGTTTCCGGCACCGTTTCCCCTCCCTTTCCGGGGCCCTTCCCGGGGCGGGAACGTCAGGCCCGCGGCGATCCCTTCGAGGGGCGGGCACCAAAGCTTTCGGCCAGGTCGAAGGTGAAGTCGATGAGCAGCCCGATCACGTAGACACAGTCCCGCCGGTCCTCAAGCTCACCCTTCATTCTGGTCAGCGCGGCCAGCAGGTCCTCATTGGACCGGCCGTCCTCAAGGTAGCGGTCGACGGCCGCGGCGAGGGCGTCCGCGCCGCCACCCTCTTCGAGGAAGCGGTAGGGCTCCCAGTTGAGATGGTCCCACTGTGAGGCCAGCTCCTCGGACATCCACGGCACCCCGGCCTCCTCAGCCCGCGGCTGGACAGCGGTTTCGAGGATGTCCCGGGTGCTGCTGACCTCGGCCATGATGCGTTCCGGATCCGGCGGCGTGAACGCCTCGAAGCGGTCGAGCGCCGTCCGAGCCTCCTCCACCGCCAGGCGCAGCCTCTCCTCGAAGCTGGGGCCCTCGTAGGGAGCCCGCCCCGACCCGCCGAGGTCCAATACCAGGGCGGAGACGTCGGCGTAGGCGCGGTCTAGCCGGTGGTGCACACCGGCGACGTCCTGGTCGCCCCCGGCAAGTTTCCAGGCCTTCTCGTGAAGCGTGACGGCGGTGTCAATAGCCAGCATCCTCGCACTCGCCGCGATGGCCTTCTTCGCCCTGCGCCCGGCCAGCAGCCGCACGCCGACCAGCCCGGTCGAAATCACCACGGTCAGGACCGACAGGGCCAGGACCCCGGGATCGCTGTCCTGCTCCCGCCCGGCGCTTCCGGTTTCGCTCAACCTTGTCTCGGCCACGATGCCTCCTCGGGGTTTGATTGCACATTCTTTCACGCAATTCCATTACCCGGGAGGGAGTGCCCGGAAGCTTCAGCCGGGGCGCGATCCCGTCCGGTCAGGCCGGAGCGACGACGTCGACGATCGCACTCCTCGTGGCCTCCTCCTCGAACGGCGGGGACCAGACCAACACTCCATAGCGGCCCGGGGCGAGGTTGGCCCCGGCGGACGCCAATATGCCGCACGGACGCATGCGCGGCGCGCATCCGACCACCACCGAAGGAATAGGTGGCCGCCGTCGTTCCGTGCTCGGTATGGTGACGCTGAATGGTCCAACGAGAGGAGATCCCATGCCTAGGGGAGACATCGAAACGTTCCACGAGGTGGGCTTGTGGATGAACCGGCGCCAGGCGGTCGATGACAAGCCCTGGGGTCTTTCTGCCACCAAGGAGGAGGCCGCCGGGATCGGCCGGAGTGTCGCCAAGGCGGAGAAGGTGGAGCACATCATCAGGAATATCGACGGGACCATCGGGGAACGGAACTCCTACGGGAACGACCCCAGCAGCGTCAGCGGCTGAGCGCTGCCGCCCTCATGCTGCACGGCCAATCCTGACGGGGCGGGCACCGCCCGTCACCTGAGGGTAAGCTCCTGCTGCATCGCCATTTCCTGCCTGAACTTGTTGACGTGCTGCGGGCAGAAGGACGCGACACCGGCCCCGGAAATGGTTCTCAGTTCCTCGGTCGTGTACGAACCTGTAGCGTCGCCTGCACGGATCAGGCTGCTCGCATCCTGGGCTGCCCCGCCCTGGTCGTACATCCTGCAGAAGCTCATGGCGATGGTGATGATCTGGTCGCCCTTCATGAACTGCAGGTCGGGATGTTCCCGGCGGACGTAGTCGAGGAATGCCTTTTCGTGAAGTTCCTCGTCCGTCAACGCCGAGACGGCCACCTTCACCCCCGGTGTGAGGTAGTCGGCAGTCGCGTCTGTCCGGGCGTCGGTGCCGCACCCGGCGAGGAGAAGTCCCGCGATGCCGAGCACTACAACCGCAGGGTGTTTCAAGGGTCCCTCCTAGGAAGTATTCGACTCTGATTCTAGTGCCCGGTCAGCGCGCTCCCGCCGCGGTGACCCTGTCCAGCAGGCCGCCGCCGATACAGGCGACGGATGACACGCAGCGCGAGAATCGCGGCCGGCAAGAGGGCGAACAACGTCGCCAGGATGAAGTACTCAGTGACGATGATCGTTTCGGCCGTGCCGGCTTCCCAGAACCGGCATTCAACGCCCAGCGGAAAAACCAGCTCGTCGCCGCTGCCTTCGTAGGGACCGGCCAAGCCCGGGTCCCACCCCTCCGGCAAAAACTCAAGGCAGTAGAGCCGGGTTTCAATGAAGGCTTGGCGGATGAATATTTGGACAAGCTCTCTGACCAACAGGTACCACAGTGCGCATCCTGCGAGTCCAAGAACGACAAGCTTGAGCAGGCCTGTCCCGCCAGCCCCCTCGGCGGTATTCGCCATTTGTCCCCCAAGTTCTTTGAACTAGAGGTCAGGCTACACGGGTCGAATCCATAGCCAGGACTGGGGGTGGCTGCCAGACGATCGAGCCGTGCTGGCAGCTACCCTCCGGCTTTTCGCAAAAAACTTTCACTCAGGTTTCGTGTCGAGGACTGACTCACTGTGTGACATGGGACACGCTGATCTTTCACCCCGTGTTCCCTGAAGGAGATCCGTGAAATCCCGCCACGCCACTGTCGTCGTGCTGACCGCACTCGTCGCCAATTCCGCCGCGTCGCTACCCGCCCACGCCGCCCCGAATGACCCCGGCTCCCCTCCCGCCGTCGCGCAGCACTCGCTGCGCACCGCCGTCACCGATGAGAACTTCTACTTCGTCATGGCCGACCGCTTCCAGAACGGCAGCACGGCCAACGACGACGGCGGACTCGGCGCCGATCCCTCCGTCTCCGGATTCGATCCGACCCGGAAGGGCTACTACAACGGCGGCGACCTCCAGGGCCTGCTCAAGGAACTCGACTACATCCAGGGAATGGGCACCACGTCCATCTGGCTGACCCCTAGCTTCAAGAACCGCGCAGTGCAGCCCGAGGACAACTCCGCGGGGTATCACGGCTACTGGATTACGGACTTCACGCAGATCGACCCGCACCTCGGCACCAACGAGGACCTCAAAACGCTCATCGACGCCGCGCACTCACGAGGCATGAAGGTCTACTTCGACATCATCACCAACCACACCGCCGACGTGATCGGCTACGATGCCGGCGAGCGCGCGCCCTACATCTCGAAGGACGAGGAGCCGTACCGCGACGCCGATGGAAACGAGTTTGACGACCGTGACTACGCGGGCACCGGCACTTTCCCCGCCCTCGACCCGGCGACCTCGTTCCCCTACGTGCCCGTGGTGCCGGAGGCCGACCGGGACCTGAAAGTCCCCGAGTGGCTCAACGACCCCACGCTCTATCACAACCGCGGAGACACGACCTTCACCGGGGAGGACTCCCACTACGGCGACTTCTTCGGCCTCGACGACCTCTCCACCGAGAACCCCCGCGTGGTCGACGGCATGATCGACATCTACAAAACGTGGATCACCGACTTCGGAGTGGACGGCTTCCGGATCGACACCATGAAGCACGTGAACGACGAGTTCTGGCAGGCGTTCGGCCCCGAGGTGCTGACCTATGCCCGGGAGCAGGGCAAGGACGAGTTCTTCATGTTCGGGGAGGTCTTCGACACCACCAAGTCCTTCACCTCGCAGTTCACCACCCGCAACCGGATGCAGTCCGTGCTCGACTTCCCGTTCCAGGCCGCCGCACGCGGCTACGCGTCGCAGGGCGCGCCGGCGACCGACCTCCAGAACTTCTTCGCCGGCGACGACTGGTACACGGATGCCGACTCGAACGCCTACAGCCTGCCGACCTTCCTCGGGAACCACGACATGGGGCGCATCGGCAGCTTCCTGGCGGCGGACAATCCCGGGGCCCCGGAGGACGAATTGGTGGCCCGGGACACCCTGGCCCACGAACTCATGTACTTCTCCCGCGGCAACCCCGTGATCTACTACGGCGACGAACAGGGCTTCACGGGCCCCGGCGGTGACCAGGACGCGCGGCAGACGCTGTTCGCGAGCCAAGTGCCCGAGTACCTGGACGATGACCTACTGGGCACTGCTGCGACGCACGCCACCGACAACTTCGACGCAGACCACCCTCTCTACCAGAGCATCGCCACGCTGGCCGAGGTCACCGCCGACCATCCTGCGCTGCGGAATGGCGCGCACCAGCACCGGTACGCCTCCGACGGCCCGGGCATCTACGCGTTCTCCCGCGTGGACTCCGACAACCGGCGCGAGTACGTGGTGGCCCTCAATAACAGCACCGAGCCGCAGACCGCGGCGATCCCCACCTATGCGGCCAAGCGCAATTTCGGCCTCGTGTACGGCGACGCCCCGAAGCGCGCCCGGTCGGCCGCCGACGGCACCCTCAGCGTCACCGTGCCGGCCCTGTCCACCGTGGTGTACGAGCTCTCCGGCGCGATTCCGCACTCCAGCAAGGCCCCGGGCATCAGCCTGCAGCAGCCCGCTCCGGCCGCCGAAGACAACGGCCGCATGAGGGTCGCCGCCGACGTCGCCGGTTCCTCCTTCTACGAGGTCACCTTCGAGGCCCGCACTCCCGGCACCGGGTGGACGAGCATCGGCACGGATGACAACGCCCCCTACAGCGTGTATCACGACACGAGCGGGCTGGCGGCGGGCTCCACCGTTGAGTACCGCGCCGTCGTCCTCGACAACGGCTACCACACGCGGACCTCCCCGCCGGCGTCGGCGGCTGTGCCCGCACCGAAGCTCACCATGGGGCTCCCAGCCGAGGGCACGCAGGTGCAGGGTGACGTCGAGGTGACCGCGACCGCGAGCCCGGAGGACTCCGACCACGCCGTGACGCTCGAGCGGAGCGTGAACGGCGGTGCGTGGACCGCGATCGGCACCGACGACTCGTCGCCGACGTACACTGCCGTCGACGACCTGGCGGCGCTCGGGCTCCCCGAGGGGACGCAGGTGCGGTACCGGGCGGTGCTGGGCAGCTCCGTCAGCGACATCAGGACCGTGACGGTCGGGTCCGTCGTCGAGCAGCCGGACACGGTGGCGGTGGCCGGTAGCCTCAATTCCGAACTGGGGTGCGGCGGGGACTGGGATCCGGCGTGCGACCAGGCGCAGATGAAGTTCGACGATGCGTCGCGGACCTGGATCCTCGAAATCGCCGACCTGCCCGCGGGCAACTACGAGTACAAGGCGGCCCTCAACCGCAGCTGGACCGAGAACTACGGTGCCGGCGGCGGCCGTGATGGCAGTAACATCGCCCTCAACCACGCCGGTGGTCCGGTGACCTTCACCTACGACCACCGCACGCACGTGATTACGACGCACTGACCGAAGTGGACGACGGCGGCCGGGGCCTAGGGGTCCCGGCCGCTGTCATGTCCGAGCTCCCAAGCGCCAGCCCCTGCGCTTGAGCACCCAGGAGAGTCTTGATCCCACACCGACCACAAGGAGGAGGGCGAGGGGTAGCCGAGGGCCCGCGACAGTTTGGCGCACAGGAGCCACGCAAGACGCAAAATCCTGGGAACAGTGGAGCTTAGGGGAATCGAACCCCTGACCTTTTCTCAGGGGACGGCTTATTTCGATACTTGCCAAGGCCTGTCATTCTGCCAATAATCCGCGGAATCTAGGCGTTTTTAGTGACCTGCGAGGTCCATCAGATGTCATCGTATTTCATCGTTTCCGTGTGGTAAACGTGTGACCGACTACGCACTCCTCTCACCGGACGCACCCAGGAAGGCAAGAGCAGAGATCCCATCCGGTGCGTATTACACGGGCGGCCCGCTGATGGGAGCGGACGGCCACCGGACGCCGATTCGCTGGATACTGGGATTCACCGATGGCGGTGTCGACTTATACCTACGAGAGCCTGCCGGCCGCGGAGCAGCGTGCCCTGCCGGTAGCCGATGAACTCACCGCAGCCTTCGATTAGATCGGCGCGGGGAGCGGGGATTAAGAGCATTGTCACCATACCTTGACATAAGCACTATTATCGGCGGCTATACGAAAAGCCTCCAATACAGCTGCGTGGAGGTCAACACAGCGCTGCTCAAGTGTTGTGTTGATAATCGCCGTAGTAAATCTCGGACGCGTACAAGACACAATCTTTTATAGGTGCTGTTTTGTTGCGGGGACAGGATTTGAACCTGTGACCTCTGGGTTATGAGCCCAGCGAGCTACCGAACTGCTCCATCCCGCGGCGCATGGATGACCCCTACTCACCGCATGACGAATACACCAATCAGAGGCATCTGCGGCCTAGACGGGTTTGCTAGCCCTTCATACCTGCGGTGGGGTGGGCGAGTGGCACAGCTCGAGAACGTGACGTCCCTGGGCGTTGATCCATGTATCTGGCATCGCGTCTCGACCAAGCCGATCGGCAATGGCGGGGGCAGCCCAAAGAACTCACCGGGATGATGAATCGGACCCATAACCGGCAGGGATGCGTCCGCGCGGGACTGCTGGACCTCGTTCCAGGCAATCAGGGAAGGCTCACGCGGGCTGGACTCTTGTCAGGGGCCCCAACCACCCCACCTACACTCTTGTTCCTAAAAAGCTCGGAGTGTCAGTGGTGCGCGCGATTATGTAATTGAAGCCAAACACATAGAGGGAGCCGCCACCGTGGAAACGCTCATTGCCGGAGACACAATAACTGTCCAGCCATGGCTCATCCCCACTGATGCAATGCCCGTCGAGAAAACCCATGCGGATCCACTGCTTTGCCCGGCATCGGAAGAGGAATTTGAGTGGATGGCCTATATGACTGGCTGTCGAACTGATTGGTACGACCTCAAATCGCTGGACCGGTTCGTCGAAGTGATCAACATGACATCCCGGAACGGTGACTGGTCGGTCATCCAATCCAAAAATCTCGACCACCGGACCTCTGGCCGCTACGTGCAGGTGATGAATATAGGAAGTGCGTACCACGTGGAAGTGGCATCCAAGGAAGACGAGATTATCCGCAACTGGCGGATTGGACTGGGTACGGAAGCGGATGACGCCGGAAACGAGCCCTACTCTCCCGCCGTCCCAACACAACAATTACCCTTCACCGCAGTCACCGAGGTACTGGACTCGTGGCTGCGAGGGCACGGCATACCGCTTGGCTATGGGGCAGCACTGCACGTCTACGGATGAATACCACCCAGCTGGTCGCATGCGGGCACAAAACCGCCTACAACCACACCAGCGCTCCTCCCCTAGCGGAAACGAACCACCGAGCCCGAACCGCACGTTCCCGGTTCGATACGAGTGCAGCCTCAGGTGTCTAAGCCCCCGGTGGACTCCACAACATAAGGGTGTGCTGCTATGGACGTAGAGCGGGTGACGTGGGTGACCATCCTTCGTTGTACCCCAGCACTGCAGGTCCACTCCCTCGCGTCGGAGAACCTCGAAGACCTGCTGCGCTCTAGTCCGGGCGAAACTGTGCGCTCCCCATGCGGCCACCATCGTGGTGCTCGTCCGAGCTGCATCCAGGATGTAACTGTCATTCTCAGGGCCAACAGCGTCAGGCACCGGCTTTAAACCCTCAGGGTCAGTGCTGCGCAGAGCAAACAGATTGACGACCCGCAGACCATCCGCACCTGTTGCATCAGCAAGGGAAATGCAGCGCCGGACAGTGCGGTCGTCCTGTAACGCATCAGCGACCGATGGGTTGAGCATGATCACCGTCAGAAGCGACCGGTCATCCCTCTGCTTCCACTGACGGGTGAGCTGATACCGGAAGGAAGCTGTGCCAATAGCGGTTCTCAGTGGGTCTCTCAAGGACATGACGATCTCGGACATACAAGAATCTTGCCCCACTACCCGTGGGCGCAACCGCAAGGGTCTGCTGTACGGGTAGGTGACATCTCATATGGCTTGCTCAAAGCCTTACCCATGAATATGGGGCAGCAGACACGTCTCGCCACGTTGCCTTGAGCAGCTCAAACGAATCAACGCTGACATGCACCTGAATCCCGAAAGCGTCCAGGTTGCGCCTCACAGTCGCCAAATTGGTCGCTACCCTCCTAATCCTGGCCACCGTCCGCGCCCGGCCTGACTGCTCTAGCCCGGGTATCTCGGTTACCCATCATTTGCTTTCTCCGCGGGCGGCGACGTTGGCGCAACGCTTCAACACGGGCTTCCGGAGGTCCCTAGAACCGCCGGGTGCCGCGACTAGAGTGCAGCATTAACCAGCTTCAGATGTGAGGAATCGTAGATGCGTCCGGACGACAAATTGTCGGAATTGTTGCGGGCTGCGTACCTGCCCTGTGGAAATTTCGGCATCTGCAGCGAAGCACGGTGGGCACCGGAATCCGGGCATGTACCGCGCGGCTTCCTGGGCGCAACGGGTGCGCTCAAGGACGTAGAGCTCGTGATGGTCTTCGCGGAACCGGGGCATCCCCACCCTTCGGAGGTCTATAACCCTCAGGACGGCCCGGATACGTTGCTTGAAAATGGAATGCGTCATGCTTATCAGTCCTTCGCGGAGGGAACCGATCTGTTCCACCGCAATGTCCGCTGGTTCATGGATCAGCTGTACCCCGATCTCACATTCGATGAGCAGCTTCGACACGTTTGGCTCACCGAGGGCCGCCTGTGTTCAATCGATAACGAGATCGGCGGCCAGAGAGACCACCGATGTGCGCAGCGCTACCTCCGGGCCCAATTAGAGATGCTCCCAAACGCGACAGTCGTCGCCTTCGGAGGGAAGGCACGTGATTATGTTCGGCGCTTGAAAGTCGAACCTGAACACGTAGAGGCGTACGCGTTGGCGCCTCCCGGGGCCAACCACAAGCCAGCGCGGCCGAGCTGGGAAAGGGCGATCGAACTCATCAATTCTCGGAGGGCAGAGGGTTGATGTGTTCGATCGCCAAGCACGAGCCGCGGCCTCTTTTGCAGTAACCGACTCTCCTTGGCGTCATCAGGTGCCCGCGCAGGCCGCCCGAAGCCAGGTTGGAGATTTTCGTAGCCGGCACCATAAGCGGCGCGGTCCTGTGTCGGTGTGCTGGCAGCGGTTAGCGGATACTGATCCAGCGCGTGGCCTGTTCTGCAGTGATGCCGACGTACAGCTGATCGGGCACCTTCAAATAACGACCCGAGATGGCCACCAGCGGCCACATAGGCGCCCCGGCGATGGGCTCGTGTTCCCAGGTGGGCACTTCCGGGTAGTGCTTCCTGAGGTGAGCTCTGATTTTCCGGCATGCGTCGCGCCAGGCACTAACCGGGATCCCCGTCTTCGCTGACACCTCCTCGGTCGAGAAGATCTCTTCCGGGTTCCGTGCGCAAAAGTCCATGACGGTGGCCCACCGTTGCGCGGTGAGCGTCGACCCTTCAGACAAACGCTTCAACGCAGGCACCGGCCACGCTTGATGTCGACCGAAGGCGCCGCGCCGCACCATGTCGACAACCAGTCCATCCCCGCTCAGTTCCTCCAGCGAGGGCGAGGGCGCCTCGCCACGCTGCAGCTGTCGGTACTCGACCATCTCCTTCAACTCCGCGTGATCCTCTTGCGGTACCGGAAGCAAAACCCACTCAGTTGCCATTCTCCCAAAACCTTCTCATTGTTTTTACTGATTGCTACTCCTTCATGTAACCCCATAACCTGATATTTGTACGGTGGATGCTCCTGCTGACTACTTCTTTCTACTCATCTCTTAACCGTTGGGATGTGAGACGCCAAGATGAGACCTCCATGACCAGAGCCCTACCACGGTCGGGTCGACGGAGTCGCTCGGAGGTACGGCCTGACCAGCGTGATGGCCTTACTACAGTGTCTGCTACAGCCACTCGGGATGAATAAGGTCGAGCACATTGCCATCGGTAAGGGCGCGCTGCTCACCGACGGTTGCGCACTGGGACTGCGTCAGGCTGCGTTGCCGGACGCTGCGGGCAAGATTTAGTCGTTGGAGATTGACCTCCGGGTCATCGAAGAAACGTCCGTCACTCAGGCGCTTCTTCACGGTTTCTACCGAGACCCCCAATTGCGTAGCAATCTCCGCTCTAGTTTTTCCTTCGACCTGGAGGCTAACTACATCGTGGCAGTCGGCAACCCGTTGAAGCATGCTTGCGCGTGACCACTCGTTCAGTCCCGAACTGTTTTGGGTCGTAATACCTCGTCGGCGTAGCGCGGATGATACCGCACTAACGCTGATACCGACCTCCTCGGCAATTACAGCCTTAGACCGCCCCTTCTCAGCGAGTGCTACTACCATCTCGTCCTGAGACTCATCAATCCGTTTCCGAAGAGTCGTTACACCGGCCTCTTTCATCACCTTACGAATACGTGTCTCCGAAATAGCTAGTTCCTGACTAGCATCGCGTACGCTCGATCCGCCGCGGATCAGTTCGAGTGCCTGCGCGTCGAGTTCCCGCGCCTGCCGCCGCATAACCGCGTGCCACTCGTGGCGGGCATTTCGGAGCATGAGTTGGACGGGGCGCGGCATTGCGTCCGCATACGGCAGAGTGGGCAGTCCGACGTCTGGAAACTGCTCTTGCAACTCAAGGATCTCTTTTGCGGTCGCATCGGTGAGGTGAAAGCCATCACCGCTGATTCTCTCTCGCACTTCATCACTAAGCGCTGCCCACAGTCCACCAAGACGTTGTGCCTGTGCTTCTTGATCCTCCAGCTTCGCGTTGTAAATATGCGAGCTAGGTTGCAGCACCACAACTTCGAGGCAGTCCCGCTCAGCAACCGGATCAAAGGTGGACCGATAGTAACCGGGAACCATGACGCGTTGCCCTAGTACGTTCAGCGAACGGACCCTCCAATGATGATGAGCAGCGTAGCGAGCACCAAGGTATCCGATACGATCCCCGTTCATGTCAACGGCGAGAGCAGTGTGATCATGAGGATTACCCGGCTCAGGTACTAGCTCGAATTCGCCCTTATAGATAGTGCCCGAGTAACCGCGGCTCTGACCGGACTGCTCATACTCAGTGCCACGCACGAATGACCACGACCCTGCTATTTCATCGAAAGGGCGGTCGTCGTAAGGTTCGACCCCGTCAGCTTGCTTCCAGGACACCAACATCAAACTAGAGCTCACCCGAATGTACTCTCCAGGTAGGCGTCGGTATCTTTGAGCGCTTCGCTGGCGCCACTCTTGACGAGCGTTGGCTAGTTCGGCTTTGGACATTCCTGCAGCAATAGACATCCAACGTGGATTGCCAAGGAAGCGCTGCGATTCCGTCGAAGTTGCGGTGGGCATTCCAGGATCATATACCGCCTATGTCATAGGCCTACCGATTCCAATCCGAAGGGTCTGCCAAGCATTGCCGGCAGTCGGAACCCGCCAGAACTTTCGCAACGAGCCGTTGCTGACACCAGGTTCAACCGGCTACAAAATCGCAACTTCGAGTGGGCTGCCTTGGGGCGTGGGACAGCACCACTTACGATGCGCCCGTCTTGCAACCGGTGGGTTGCAACACGCTTGGTCGAGACATTATGGTCTTCACCGTCATGGCAGCCCTCGCTCAGATGGAACTCGAAATCAAACGAGAACGCGTCAACGACTCCAACACCAAACGCCGCGACGCTGGCCTGGACCTCGGCGGACGGCGCGTGGTCTTCTCCGACAGCCAAATCGCCAACGCCCACCGCCTTATCGAACAGGGACAACCCGCCTCTCACGTCGCCCGCGACCTCGGCATGTCACGGGCCACCCTTTACCGGCGAATAGCCAACCTGGACGCTCAACAATGGCTTTCAACCCAACAGTCCGGTTGAACCGCTCATCTCATATCTAGACGTAGCCTGAATACTTCAGCCGTCATGACCGAGGAAGTTCCATGCGCCGCATCAACGCTCTGGCCACAATGGCCCTAGCCACCACTCTTTCGCTCGTGGGGTGTTCGTCAGACTCGACAAGCGACGATGCGCCGACCAGCGTCGGCAGCACAGTGCCTTCGGCTACCGCGGAAAACACCCCGGAGACGTACGAGCTCGGCCGAAGCTTCACAGCGACAACCTCCTACGGAGCAACGCTGACCCTCGAGATCCCTAAAGCCGGACCACCCGAAATAGAGCAACTACGGACCGACCTGAAAATCGACCCCGTCAGCTACGCGAAAGTCGGCATCGACAACAGGCAAGGCACCGAAGACGTGTCCGTCTACCTCGTCACCGTTTATGACGAGGACGGTACTGCCTACGAGTTTCAGGACTTGTCCGTCTACCACATAGCCGATTGGGGCCCCGACTACACGGACGCCCTCGGCGGTGTCGAAGGTCAGTACGGATACACGTTGGCTGACGGCACAGTGCTCGATGAAAATGTTGGGGATGACCTGAGCAGGATGTCCACCGAACTTCACAACCAGTACCTTAACGGCACGAATGCTTCGAAGCTCGAGGTCTCCACTGGGTGGCTTGCTTCCAGCACGACCGAGCTACCGGACCGGATCACTGGTATCACCATCCAGCCCTACGGCCTGAGCGAGGAAGTAGCCATGGCACCAGGCGGAACGATGCCCTCAGTCAAGGCAACTCCGGTCCCAACCGCCGGTCCGACAGTTCCGTCTGCCCAGCCCACCACTCCTCCAAGCGAACCGACTCCGGCTGAGGACCCTACTACTGATACGAGTTCGGCTGAGAAGTTCACCTACGAGGAAGCGCTGGCAGCTCTCAACAACGGCATGCCGTACTACGAAGCTTTCTGCCTTCGCTATGAACCGACAACCGACGGAGGCAGATCCCAATGCAAAGGCATCGAAGCCGGCACCGTCGACCCCGTCACCGGGGAATACCTCGGAGGGTGAGTCTTCCGTACGGCACTCGCACCGATATTCTCGGCAATAACAACTGGTTGTGGGGTGCCTGTTGCTCCAGAACCAAAATCCTTAGCCATGTCTCGTACTTAGATAATCCGGCTAGGATTCAGCTAGTTCCGGAAACCGAGGAGTAAGTCATGTCGAATCCACTCGACCTCAGTAGTGCCCAATACCCAGAGGGAGAGAGTCCTCTCGTGTTGGAGCCACCGAAGCCCGTGGTGGAGGTGACTATCCATGAGCCGGAGAAAGTCGGCGGCATGGTTCTGGTAGATGCGGACGCTCAACGGAAGCATGCCGAGACCGCAAAGAACTTCCTTGATGACCTGTTGGCGACTCCATTGCAGAGCCCGGAGTTCCAGACGAAGATGGCGCAGCTGACGCGTTTGGGCGAAGGCACGATGCAGCAAGCTGGTGCCGCTTCCAACCGCATGCTGAACAGACCAGCAGCTGCCCTCGCCGCCACGGGCGCGGACCCTGCATCGCGTACAGGCAACACCCTGGTGGAACTGCGCCAGATCGTCACAGCACTGGATCCGAAGCGGCACGACCTGGCCGGTACGAAACGTATGTTCAGGTTCCTCCCTGGAGGCAACGCGATCGAACGGTACTTCATGAAGTACGAATCAGCCCAGGCACAGCTCGATGCCATCACCAAGGCACTGAAGGGCGGGCAGGACGAACTGCGGCAGGACAACGCCGCGATCCAGACCGAGCGCGATGCTCTCTGGGCGGCCATGGGACAGCTGGCCAATTATGCGGTGCTCGCCAATCACCTGGGAAACGGGCTCGAGGAACGAGTCGTGGGACTACGCAACCAAGGGAAAACGGACGACGCGACCACGCTTGAGTCGGATGCTCTGTTCTACGTCCGCCAGCGCCACCAGGATCTGATGACCCAGATGGCCGTCTCCATACAGGGCTACCTCGCGCTTGATGTGGTCAAGAAGAACAACACGGAGCTCATCAAGGGTGTGGACCGGGCACTAGGCACCACTCTCGCCGCGCTGCGGGTTGCTGTCATCGTTGCGCAGGCGCTGGCGCAGCAGAAAATCGTTCTCGCACAGATCGATGCCCTGAACTCGACGACTGCGGACATGATCGTCTCGACCTCGGAGCTGCTCCGCTCTCAAGGCACCGCAATCCACCAGAACGCAGCCAAGGCGACCATCGACCCCGCCAAACTGCAGCAGGCGTTCGACAACGTATTCCAGGCCATGGACGAGGTCGACCGGTACAAGGCCGAAGCAGCACAGTCGATGAAACAGACAGTGCAGGTCCTTCAGGGCCAGGTTGACCGGGCCCGCCTGCAACTAGAACGCAGCCACGCCTCCGACGCCGCCACGATCCTCCCCCCGAGAGGCCAACAATGACACGCTTTACCGCCGGAAACGTCCTCAAGGCACTACTGGCCCTCCTCTTCAGCATATTTGTCGCGTTCTTCGTGCTCCTCATCGGCATAGGCGCGAAGAACAAGAAAGTGATGATAGAGGGGGCGATTTATGCAGCCGTGTTCATCCTGGCCTTCTCCCTCACAGGCCCTGAGGACAGTGCCCTTTCTAACCTGTTGGCTTTAGCGGGTCTTGGGTCGATGGCAGTGGCAGCAGTGCGCTGCTTCATGCTTCGCGACCTATGGCTGCCCCGAAAAAATCGCCAGCTCCCGCCGGAGATAATGAATCAGCAGCACGCACCCTTCCAGCCCACCTACCAGCAAGCCCCGCCCGCGCCGGGACCGGGGCCCTCGTTCAGCCCACCAGCGAGTGATTTATCTCCGGATCTGGCCTGGATTGCATCGTACGCAAAGCAGAACAAGCACCGTCTCCCATCAGACGCGTATGTCACCATCCTTGAAACATGTCAAACCCTGGACGCGGTGATCGACGTGGAGACGCGGCAGCCCTCAAAGGACGCCCGTTTCGAGTACGAGTTGGCAGCCATCGTCCGCGAATACCTCCCGGCAGTTCTCCGCGGATACCTCGCCGTACCGCCTGCAATGGTCGAGAACCGGCAGCCCAACGGAAAGACCGCCAACGAGGAACTCAACGAACAACTTCAACTCCTCTCCCGTCAGGCCGAAACACTGCACTCCAGCCGCCACCGCCAGACATCTGCAGAACTGACCAGCACGGGCAACTTCCTCAGAGAACGCTTCGGGCACCACCAAAAAGGTGAATTCGACTTCGGTATCGAGTGAAGCCACGCTCGAGCCGCACGGAGCCAGACATGACTGCGAGCATGGCTATGCCCATCGGCCCCGTGCTATTGACGCCTTTGGCAACGCTGCGGAATAGCACTCCCCTATGGTCCACCAAGTGCTTCAACCGCCGGCGCGCTCCTTGTGCTTATCAAAGGATCGTTTCTACTTAGGCGAGAATTACCGGCAGAGACACATTGCTGAGACAAACCAGGGACATGGAAGTCCCCGCCGATGCTGGGAACGCCCGGACTGGTCGGCAAGCTATCAGTCCGTCCTACCAAGGGATCCTTTGCTAGGACGACCGAAAGCGAATCAGCTCCCGGATCAGCGTCCGCACACGGCGCCCTCACCGGGCATTAACTCGCGCAGGTCCTATGGGAAGGGAGCCAGCCAGACACGAGTAGAGCACAGCGACTCGCGGGACGTTAGGGCTTGGCGTTCCGATGAGGGACCGGCGGGTTAGGCCAAACCCGACATCAACGATCAAATGGTTCCGTGACCTTGCTCAAGCTGTCGAACTTCATCCCGGCTCAGGAAGTCCGGGCTGTCGATACGCCGATCCCAGGTTCGATTTCGCGAGTCTGTGTACCGAAAGAAGTAAAACCTGTCGAACTCCCTGAGGTCCGTTGTCATGGCCGGCACCGATGCGATCCCCATGTCATTGGGAAGGACGACAGGATCCCCCGTTTGGGAGGAGCGGGCGAGCACCGGTCGCCACATGGTGCCATTCCAGTATCTTACTTCGACCGTGCGCAGTGGATGTGGCGTCGCGTTGTAAATCGAAATTTCGTACTGGAAGGGAACGTTCATCCCACCCAGAAGTCGATAGTGACTTGTTACTAGTCGAGCCTCTTCTTTACGCTTGCGGGCAGTACGGACACACCACACGACGAAGCCGATGACAGCGAGCAGAACGGCAAGTCCGAGCGCGAGCCATCCAACACCATCGCTGAAGTCGAGCTTTTCGAGGAGATCACTGGTCGATTCCAAGCTGCTCGGTCGTGACTGAAATCCAAGAGCTACCAAATATCGCACTCGTCTACGATAGCGTCACCAGCATGAGGTCGCCCACGACGGACCGACTAACGGGCACTGGTGCAATGCGGATGTCGGAGGACTTCGATAAAGTCCTTCCTACCTCCACCTACGCCGGCCTGTGTCACTAGCACGTCGGATGATAGACGAGGACCGCCGGCCGGTGATGGCCACGGACATCGCAGTTCTTAGGGGAAAAATGACCGAGACGTCCAGTGCACTAGTTGGATTCGCCGTACTACGGGCTAATTACATCGCGGACGCTCCGAGCTACGTAGACAATTTTCGTGGATTCATTTTGGGAGTCCTGGCGGAGCACTCTCCGTCAACTCTTACGCGAGAATCGATTGCAACGGAGATTCACGAGAAGTTTGGAATAAACATTCCCGACTTAGTTGTAGAAAAGATTCTCAAGAGAGCTAAGCGCACCAAGCATATTCAAGGAGACGTGAAGGGCTACTCCCTGACTACCAGCGGCGAGAAGATCGCCCCTAATGTCACAAGTTTGAGAGATAAGTACCTTCGCCAGCAAAGAAGCTTGGAAGAAAGATTCTACTCCTTTTTGTCAGTCGAGTTCCCCGATCACGCGGAGTTGGCTTCTACGCACATCGCTAAGGAACTAGGTGACTATCTTGAACGCCATGCCATCCCAGTTATCGCAAGCTCCGTCGCTGGTCGGGCAATCGTAAGACCGGAAAATACCCGCACTGAACGCCCTTTCGATTATGTGATAGCGAGATTTGTCGCCCACTTGTACGAGCGAGACGATGTGGGGTTTTCATACTTGGAAGAAGCCGCTAAGGGCGCCATACTCTCAGCTGTCATCACTTTGGACACCTCATCGTTTCAAAACTCCCTCAGCTCACTGCACGTATACCTGGACACTCCAGTTCTCATCGACCTGCTCGGCTACTCAGGCGAAGCCCTAGAGAGAGCGTCCAAGCAGCTGATTGAGTTAGCAAGGAGCCAAGGCGCTCAACTTCGGGTGTTCGAACACACCCTCCGGGAAATGGAAGGCGTGTTACGAAGCGCCGAAGCTTTTTCTAAGAGCAGCAGAGGGCGGGATGCACGTCCAATCGATCTTTATTTCCAAGATCAAGGGTGGAACTCCGCAGACATCTTACTTGCATCACAAAAGCTGCCCGATGCAGTAGAGGCGATGGGTATCAAATTAGTACCGAAGCCTGACACCTATCACGCTTTCGGGCTTGATGAAGAAAAGCTAGAGATAGCCCTGCAAGAATTCGTTGGTTACAGATCCGCATCAACACGGGAGTTTGACTTGGAAAGCTTGTCTGCGATCCACAGACTTCGGAGGGGTCGTTCACTTGGAGCTCTCGATCGATGTGGCGCAGTACTGCTTACCGACAACTCCGACTTGGTTCGCGCGTCTCGTCGGGTGGAGGGCGAGCGGCACGAGTGGCCCTTAGCGATGACCGATTCGGCCCTGGCTGGCATCATTTGGGCTCGAAGCCCTTCCGTAGCTCCTGATCTTCCCAGAAACATGATTGTTGCATCGGCTTATGCAGGAATGCAGCCAGATCCGTCGCTCTGGTCGAACTATGTGCACGAAGTTGGCTTGCTCGAGGCTCGCGGGACAGTATCCCCTGACGAAGCAGTTGTGTTGCGTTCAACCACGGTAGGCCGCAATGCTCTGATGGATGAAACCCTTGGCCGCGGGTCTGCCGTTACTTCCGATTCCCCCCTAGCGGTACTGGAGCGCCTTCGTAACTCCATCGAAGAACCTATCCAAGTGAAGTTACGAAACCGCGAGACAAGCGAAGCTATGGCTAGCGCGTCAGCGGACACAGCTGCAGCTGCGTATATAGAAACATCTGAGGTGGTTGATCGCCTCTCCGGAGAGCTTACTTATGAGCGAAGTGCTCGCACTGAAGCCCAGCGGCGGCTCCGAGAAAGAGAGGAGGCGGACAACCGGCGGCGGAAGGAAATTGAAGCCGCGGCCGAACGCCATTCAAAACATCTCCTCAGGACCCTCGTTTGGGTGATAGCAGCTTGCCTTGCGGGACTCTCGGTGGTCAACCTTGCAAATCCTGAGTGGCTATCCGAGCTTCCTCTACTAAAAAACGCTGTATGGGGGGCGACCGCCATCGTTGGAATATTCGCGGTCTTGGACACGATGGGGCAGGGAACTGTTGCTCAATGGATCAAGCCGGTTGAGTCGAAGCTTGCAGACAAGTTAGCTGAACGCGCTTTGCTTCGCGCTAATCTATTGAGTACGTAGCTCGGCATTCACATTGCCATTTTCTCTATTCAAGACTGAGCACATACCAGCAATATGGAGGAGGCGTATGGAGCAGCCATGAGTGTTCCGGGGAACCAGCCCACTTCCTCGACCCGACCCCCGAGGCGGTCGCGGAGCTGATCGACAAGGTGGTGAACCAGCCGTAGCCGGAGGACCCGGAGCAGTTCGGCGCGTATTTCACGAGCATCGGTTGTACCTCCGGGCCCTTGTGGACGCATCCGGACGACCTCCCGGAATTCACGCACGGCGTGCTCGGCCACCGGCACTCATCCGACGGCGAACCAGAACCGAACTGGATGAAACCCCGCATCCCAGCGCCTCGGTTACATCCCCTCCAAGCACTGACCGGGATCCCCCGTCCCACTGCCGTATTGGACCCGCCCACGAAAGTGTCCGTTGAGGGATCCCTGAGTGAGAATCACTGTCTACGAATGCTCCGGACTTCCCAAGGAGCGAATATATGCCGCGCTTCCACTGATAGCGGGCGTGTAGCGCCCAGTATCAGAGGTGAGAACGAAGTCCACCGCTTTATCGAGAAGCGAGGCAATGGCTTCGTCTGGCTGTCCCGCAGCATGAAGAGCGACCGCCGCTATACCTGCAGCCCTCGCCCGGCCAGACGATGCATCCAGCCCTAGCGCACCAACCACCTCACACCTCTGGCATCCAAGGCAATCGCCGTGAGTGCCGACTCACGGCCAGTCATATCGCACGGTGGATTGCACCCGTCCCGAGCACGTGCAGGGCCCCGGCGGTGCCGCTGGCGGCAAGCTTTCATGTGTCCGTCATGCCGTCCCGACACCCTGCTCCCATGAACGGGGAACAGACCTTGCCCTTGGGCCGGCATCTACGACAGAAAGAATTTCATGACCACCACCCCAGAAAGCAGCAACACTGAAGAAGGTGGCGACGATCAGTGGCTGACCCCAAAGGACATTTGCACCCAGCTAAAGATTCCAGAGCAGACGTTCTACCAGTGGCGGGTCAAACACCTCGGCCCCCGCGCGTATCGAATCGGAAGGCATCTCCGAATCAGCCGCACCGACTACGACTCCTGGCTGTCTTCCCGATTGGAAGCCTAAATGTCTCCCAGGCCTCCTCTACCGCTCGGAACCTGGGGGAAGATCAGCCGGAAAAAACACCCGAATGGCCGCTGGCGTGCGACGACAAGATACCGCGACACTGACGGCATCACCCGCACCGCGGAAGCCTGGGGAACCAGCGGAGCCTCCGCCGAGCGAACCCTTGTCACTTCATTCCAGGATCGGCGGGCCCCTCTCTCAAGTGAAATTACCAGAACTACTCGGCTATCCGAGCTCAGCGATCTGTGGTTCGAAGAAATTGAGAACAATGGTCGCGCGGGCCGAAGGACCATCGATGGCTACCGTGACACCTACAGGCGTGTCATCGAACCCGCACTGGCCGGACTCCGGCTGCACGAGCTGAGCACCGGCCGTATTGACCGGTTCCTCAAAGACGTCGCCGCAGACCACCCTGCCACCGCACGTCATTCCAAAATCGTTCTGACCGGCATGATCGGCCTCGCGCTCCGGCACGATGCCCTGCGCAGCAATCCAGTCCGGGATGTCGGTGCCATCAAAATCGCCAGGAAGGACGTCAAGGCACTGTCAGTCGAAGACGTTCAGAAGCTCCGGACTGTCATTGCCGGGTGGCAAGAGGACCCCGCCCACCAGGGGCGGCCACGCGCGGCAGACCTACTGGACGTTCTCGATATCTTCCTTGCCACGGGCGCCCGCATTGGTGAGGTCCTGGCCATCCGTTGGCAGGACGTCGACCTCCAAGCGGAACCGCCCACCATCACCATCTCGGGAACCGTCGTCATGGAGAAAGGCCGCGGCGCCTACCGGCAAGACCATCCGAAGACAAAAGCGGGCTTCCGCACGATGAGGGTGCCGCCCTTCGCCGTGCAAACACTTCAATGCAGGTATTCGGCCGAGCAGCCCAAACCCGAAGACGTGCTGTTTCCGTCCTCCACGGGGACAGTGCGCAGCCCCCACAACTTCCGCAGACAATGGCGGGACGCCCGCGCGGGATCGCCCTACGAGTGGGTAACCCCGCATGTCTTCCGTAAATCAGTTGCCACTCTCATCAACCAGGAATACAGCTCCAGGCAAGCTGCCGCCCAACTGGGTCATTCCGGGACGGCAATCACAGAGAAGCACTACATCGCCAAGGCGACCGAGTCACCGGACCTCACGGCGACCCTCCAACAGTTCGGTACGGAGTCGCCACTCGGTCCGGAACATTTGTCCATGTGAATGGCGGCTACTACAACGAAAGTTCGGGACGGACGGACTCAACGCCACCGGCCCAACCCAAGTTGGACGAAAGCGTGTGGTTTCCGTGTGGTTGAGCCTCCGAGAGCCAGGAGAAAGAACCTTCACGCCGGCGTTTCCGCAGGCCAAAGGGCCTTCGTAGTGGAGCTT
Source organism: Arthrobacter sp. MSA 4-2 (assembly GCF_016405885.1). Classification (GTDB taxonomy): domain Bacteria; phylum Actinomycetota; class Actinomycetes; order Actinomycetales; family Micrococcaceae; genus Arthrobacter_D. The sequence goes on from NZ_JAEKGC010000003.1 coordinate 325,557, forward strand.
AGGGGAATCGAACCCCTGACCTTTTCATTGCGAACGAAACGCTCTACCAACTGAGCTAAAGCCCCTGACCCTCTCACTCTAGCGAATAGTTCCCGCTTTGCTCAAAGCCGGCCGTAAAGCGCCCGCCCGCGGTACCCGCTCCCGGCTTCGACGTCCGATGCCGGCGGGAAGGTGCTTGGGGAGTCGAACCGGAAGGCGGCCGTCCAATTTCTACACGCTGTAGAAATTGGCTAGAGTTGAACCAGTCCCCGCGCCAGCCGACGCCTCCGCGCCGCTCCCGCCCGGCCCCAAGGACCCCTGCGGTCCGTCGTTCGCGTCGAAGGAAGAAAACACCAATGTTGTCGGATCAGTCTCGCCCCGTGATCGCCGCCACGCTTCCAGTGGTCGGAAAAAACCTCGGAGAGATCACCCAGCGGTTCTACACGCACCTGTTCGAAGCACACCCCGAGCTGCTCGACGGCGTCTTCAACCGGGGAAACCAGGCCGGCGGCCGCCAGCAGAAGGCCCTTGCGGGCTCGATTGCCGCCTTCGCCGGACATCTGCTGAACAAGGCGGACGAACTGCCCGACCAGCTGCTGGCGCGCATCTCACATAAGCACGCCTCCCTGGGAATCCTCCCGGAGCAGTACAGCGTCGTGCATGAGCACCTGATGTGGGCCATCGTCGACGTCCTGGGGGAAGCGGTGACCCCTGAGGTCGCGGCGGCGTGGGATGAGGTCTACTGGCTCATGGCCAACGTCCTGATCAATCTGGAACGCGATCTCTACCGGACCGCCGGACTTGCCGCCGGGGAGGTCTGGCGCGAGTGGACGATCACCCGGAAGACCGCCGAGACCGAAGACGTGGTCACGCTGGTGCTTGAACCGTCCGACGGCGGCACCGCCGCGGCTTCACTGCCGGGACAGTATGTCTCGGTGCGGATCCCCATGCAGGACGGGCTCCTCCAGCCCCGGCAGTACAGCCTGTCCCGGGCCGACGACGGAACCTTTAGGCAGATCACCGTCAAGCGCGAACGCCCCGCGGCGGGCCCCCAGGGTGAGGTGTCGGCCGCCCTCCATGACCGCTTCAAACTCGGCGACCGCGTGCAGGTCTCCGCTCCGTTCGGGGAGGTGGTGCTGCGGCCCTCTGACCGGCCGCTCGTCCTTGCCAGCGCCGGCGTCGGCGTCACCCCGCACGCCGGCATGCTGTCCCATCTGGCCCGGACCGGGAGCCAGCGCAGCGTCACCTTCCTCCACGTCGACCGCAACCCGGGCCCCGCCATCCTCCAGCGCCAGCTCCAGGAGGACCTGGCCGGGCTTGCCTCCGCCCGGTTCGTGGCATGGGACTCGACCAGCGGCGCCTTCAGGGGCGGAAGCCATGACCGCCGGCCGGGGCGCATGAACCTCGATCCGATCGCCCTTCCAGCGGAGGCCGAATACTTCCTCTGCGGCCCCCTGCCCTTCATGCAGAGCATCCGCACCTCGCTCCTGCGGCGCGGGGTTTCGCCGTGGGACATCCACTACGAGGTCTTCGGCCCCGACCTCTGGATCGCCGACGACGTAGCCCAGGCGGCATAGCCCCCGAGGCCGTGGGGCAGGGCGCAGGTCCGCGCCGCCCCCGCCCCGGATGGCGGACCGACCGGACGACGGACCGGGCCCACGGCTGCCGGTGGGCCCGGAAACCGCCGCGGGTTTCGTCGGCGCACAGGAGTAACCTGTGAACCATGCCCCGCGACGAATCGGTATCCGCCCAGCCGACTCCCGAGGGCGGGGACATCCGGCCCTGGCCCGCCCTGTGGTCCCTGGTGATCGGGTTTTTCATGATCCTCGTCGACTCGACGATCGTCTCGGTGGCGACCCCGGCCATCATGGAGGGCCTCGGCGCCACCCTCGACGAGGTCATCTGGGTCACCAGCGCCTACCTGCTGGCGTTCGCCGTGCCGCTGCTCATCACCGGCAGGCTGGGTGACCGCTTCGGTCCGCGCCGGATCTATCTCGTGGGGCTTGTGATCTTCACCCTGTCCAGCGCCTGGTGCGGGCTCGCCGATTCGGTCGGAACCCTCATTCTCGCCCGCGTCCTCCAGGGTCTCGGGGCAGCCTTCATGACCCCCCAGACCATGTCCGTGATCACCCGCATCTTCCCGCCGGAACGGCGCGGCACCGCCATGGGACTGTGGGGCTCGGTGGCCGGCGTGGCCACCCTCGTCGGTCCGGTCCTCGGCGGCATCCTGGTGGACAGCCTCGGGTGGGAATGGATCTTCTTCATCAACCTCCCGGTGGGAGTGATTGGATTCATCCTTGCCTACCGGCTCGTGCCACGGCTGAGGACCAACAGCCACCGCTTCGACATCCTGGGCGTGCTGCTCAGCGCGGCGGGGATGTTTTGCCTCGTCTTCGGCATCCAGGAGGGGGAATCGTACGACTGGGGCACCATCGCCGGGCCGGTGACCGTATGGTCCCTGATCATTGCCGGGCTGGTCCTCCTGACGGCCTTCGTGATGTGGCAGCGCCTCAACCGGGCGGAACCGCTGCTTCCGCTGCGGCTGTTCCGGGACCGCAACTTCTCCCTCGCGAACACCTCGATCACCGCCATGGGTTTCTCGATCACCACCATGGCGCTCCCGCTGATGCTCTACGCCCAGAACGTACGGGGGCTCAGCCCGACGCAGGCGGCGCTTCTGCTCACGCCGATGGCCGTGGTCTCCGGCGTCCTTGCTCCATTTGTGGGCAGGTTCGTCCAGCGCAACAACCCGAAGCTCATGGCGGTGCTCGGCTTCGCCGGGATGTCGGCCGCACTGTTCTGGCTGGGCGCAATCCTTACCCCGGATGTCCCACTGTGGCTGATCCTGCTCCCGGTCTCGCTTCTCGGATTCTCAAGCGCCGGCATCTGGGCCCCGGTTTCCCTCACCGCCACCCGCAATCTTGACCCTTCGCTGGCCGGGGCCGGCTCCGGCGTGTACAACACCACGCGGCAGGTCGGTGCGGTCCTGGGCAGCTCCGCCATCGCGGCGATGATGCAGGCCCGGCTCAGCGCCAACCTCGGCGGCGGATCCGCGGACGCCGGGTCGGCCCTGCCCGAGGCGGCCCAGGCCGGCTACGCGCTCTCCATGGGGCAGGCCCTTTACCTGCCGGCCACTGTCATCCTCATCGGCCTGGCTGCTGCGCTGTTCTATGCGCGGCCGCTGCAGGGCACCGTCTGGACGGGCGAGGCCCCCAACGCCGCCCGGCGTCCCGCCCAACCCGTGGACTCCTAGTGATTGCCTGAATCAACCACGGCTAGGCTCGTGCCATGGCTGATGACCCGACAGGAACCCCGACTCCCGCCGACCCGCCCACCGAATCGAAGGACGTCAGCGACGACTTCGTCTCGCGCGGCCATACCTCGCCGTCGGGCCTGAAGTACACGACGACCACCGGGCGGCTCGTGCTGCGCCGGGAGGAAACCAAGGACGGCCGGGCCGATGGCTTCCGGCCCAAGGCCGAAATCTTCCTGGCCGCCTACACCAAGGACGACGGGGAGCCCGGACGCCCGGTGACCTTCGCCTTCAACGGTGGACCCGGGTCCTCCTCGGTGTGGCTCCACCTGGGCCTGCTCGGGCCCCGGCTGGTGGACGCCGGCGACGTCGGAGCGATGACCCCCGCCCCCTTCGGACTTGCCGACAACCCCGATTCCCTGCTCGAAACCAGCGACCTCGTGATGATCGACCCGGTCAACACCGGCTTCTCGCGCGTCGTGGATGGGGAGAAGACCGACGAATTCCACGCCTTCATCGAGGACCGGGACCTCGTCGCCGAGGTGATCCGCCTCTGGACGACCCGCAACAACCGCTGGCTGTCCCCCAAGTACCTTGTCGGCGAGTCCTACGGCACGCTGCGCGCGGTCGCTGTCGCCGGCCGCCTGTTCGACGCCTATGGGATGGCGGTAAACGGCCTTGGCCTGATCTCCACAGTGCTCAATATGTCGACCCTGCGCTTCTTCCCTGGCAGCGACCTGCCCTACGCCCTCCACCTTCCCACCTACGCCGCTATCGCCCACTTCCACGGCCGCCACGGCGGGCGGGACCTGGGCGAGGTGGTGCGGGACGCCGAGCAGTTCGCCGCCGCGGACTTCGGCTATGCCCTCACCCAGGGCAACCGGCTCACCCAGGCCGAGTACGACGACGCCGTCGCCCGTCTGAGCGCCATCACCAGCCTCGATGAAGGATTCATCCGCCGCACCAACCTGCGCTGGGACTACTCCGAGTTCGCCGCCGAACTGCTGCGCGGCGAGGGCCTGGCCGTCGGCCGGATCGATGGCAGGTTCACCGCCCCTCCCGAGAACCTCCAGAGCTCGGATTCCTGGGACGATCCGAGCATGCGGGCGATCACCGGACCCTTCGCCGCCGCGATGAACCACTATGTGCGCGCCGAGCTGGGCTACGAGAACGACCTCCCCTACGAGATCCTCACCGCCAGGGTGCAGCCCTGGAGCTACCGCACCTTCGAGGGGGCGCCCGTCGATGTCTCGAACGTGCTCGAGCGCCTCCTCATCCACAATCCGGGCCTCCGCGTGCACGTCGACTACGGCTACTACGACGGCGCCACTCCGCACTTCGCCACCGAATACGTCTGGGCGCATATGTCCCTCTCCGACCAGGCTAAGGCCCGCTTCTCGCACCACTTCCATGAAGCCGGCCACATGATGTACCTGAACCCGGAGGTGCGCCGAACGCAGCTGGCGGCACTTCGGGACTTCGTTACGAACGGTCCCTCGACGGACGATTAGTCAGTAGGATTAGTATTGATGCCGATTCCGGCACTGGACGAAAGGACAAACCGTCATGCTCAAGCGAATCCTCTGGGCGCTGGCCCCCATCGTTGTCTCCAAGGTCATGCAGAAGCGCGGCGGCGCGCAGACCCGCCGCCCCGGCTCGATCAACCGGGCCGACAAGACCCGCTACGGGAAGAACTTCGGCAGGTAGCCCACGGCTCCCGGCCGCCCTTGCACCTAAGGAACCCGATGACGACAAACGCACCCGATTTATCGGGTGCGTTTGTCGTTTTCGGGTCCGCTGGGCGTTTTCGGGCGCGTTGGGCGCCGGCCTCAGGCGAAGTGCACCCAGACGCCAAGGATCCAGGTGGTGCCGGCGGCGAAAGCGAAGCCGAGCTCTGCCAGGATGCCCAGCCCGGTGGCCTTCAGTGCCTGAAGGCTTGAGGACAGGGCGGACCGGGCGTTGCGCTGCCGCTGGTATTCGCTGCCAAACAGTCCCAGCGCGAAGCCCAGGAACAGCCCCACCACGGGGACGACGAACATCCCCACCACGCCGATGATCAGCCCGATCGTCACCGAGCGGCCCGGAATCTGCTGGCGTTTCAGGGTCCTTCCGGTCAGGACCAGCCCGGAGAGCAGGCCGGCGACGGCGAACAGGGATCCTAGGACAAAAACCACCCATCCCACGGCGCTTTCGACGGCGAAGGCCCACAGCAGCAGCGATCCAATGATCAGCACACTGCCGGGCAGCACCGGAACCACAACGCCGGCAGTCCCCACCGCAATGAGCAGTCCGCTCACCACCGTCATCAATACCTGGAAGTCCATGCGCCCAGTCTCCCACCCGGGACCGGCGCGCCCCGACACGTAGAGTTCCACCGCGCGGCCTGCAATACTAAGGTGACTGAGTAAAATTTGGTCTTGCAAACAGGAGGACGCATGAGTACGCCAGGAACAGGGGACACCGACGGAGCTCTGCGGCGCCCCCGCGGGAACGACACGCAGCACTCCACCGGCGCGAGCAGCGTCGGCGAGGCGCCGTCCGACGACACCGCCACCCGGGAACACACCCCCGCGAACCGGGTCGGCGACACCGGAGCCGACGACACGGCCACCCGCGCACACACCCGCGCTGTCCCCGTCAGTGCGACCAAGGACTCCGGGTCCCACTCGCTGGATCCCGACGAGGATCCGCACCGCAACCGCGCCGACCGCCCCTCCGTGGCTGACGACGCCATCCCGGCTGCCGCCGACCGCCGCGCCCTTCACCAGCGAGAAAAGGAAGAGTTCGGCGGCATGAAGTTCGGCTCCGCCTTCTTCGGCTGGCTGACGGCCACCGGCATGGCGGTGCTGCTGACCGCCCTGCTCGCGGCAGCCGGCGCCGTGTTCAGCCTCTCGACGAACACCAACCTCGATGAAGCCGCCGACCAGGCATCCCAGGACGCCCAGACGGTAGGGGTCACCTCCGCCATCGTCCTCCTGGTGCTGCTGCTGGTCTCCTACTTTGCCGGCGGGTACGTCGCAGGGCGGATGGCTCGGTTCGACGGCGCCAAGCAGGGGATCGCGGTGTGGCTGTGGGCCCTTATCATCGCCGTCGTCGTGGCCATCCTCGGCGTCATTGCCGGCAGCCAGTTCGACATCCTCGCCAACCTCAACAGCTTCCCGCGGCTGCCCATCAACGAGGGCGATCTGACCACTGCCGGAGTTATCTCCGTCGTGGTTGCCGCCCTCGCGGCGCTGATCGGCGCGATCCTCGGCGGCCTCGCCGGGATGCGCTACCACCGCCGGATCGACCGCGCGGACTACGACGAGCTGCGCCGCGGCTAGGCCGTCACGGGGCCGGCTTCGGCCGGACGCCGCAACAGCAGCACAAAGCCCCGGGTTCCCAAGGAGCCCGGGGCTTTTGCGTGCCTCACACCGCTAGGCGCTCAGGGCGAGGGCATTCCGCCGTTGACGTTGAGGGTCTCCCCCAGGACGAAGCTTGACTCCGCGGACGCCAGGAAGACATACGCCGGCGCAACCTCGGTGGGCTGGCCGGCCCGCCCGAGAGGGGTGCTCTTTCCGAACTCCGGCAGGGCCTCCTTGGGCTGGCCGCTGGAGACCTGCAGAGGCGTCCAGATGGGTCCGGGTGCCACCGCGTTGACGCGGATGCCCTTCGGCGCGAGCTGCTGGGCCATTCCCTTGGTGAAGTTGTTGATCGCGGCCTTCGTGCTGGCGTAGTCGATCAGGGTCGGGGAGGGCTCGTAGGCCTGGATGGAGGTGCTGTTGACGATCGTCGAGCCCGGCGGAAGGAATTTCAGCGCCTCGCGCGTGATCCAGAAGAAGGACTGGATGTTCGTCTTGTAGGTGTGCTCGAGCTGTTCGTCCGAAAGATCCTCGAGTGAGTCGACGGCCACCTGCTTGGCCGCGTTGTTGACGAGAATGTCCAGGCCGCCCAGCTGATCGGCGGCCTGCTGCACCATTGACCGGCAGAAGTCGGGGTCCTTCACGTCGCCGGGGAGCTTGACGCCCTTCCGCCCGCTCTCCTCGATCAGCCGGATCACCGTCTCGGCGTCGGCCTCCTCCTCCGGAAGGTAGCCGATGGCGACGTCGGCGCCCTCCCGCGCGTAGGCGATGGCGACGGCGGCACCGATGCCGGAATCCGCGCCGGTGATCAGGGCCTTGCGGCCCTCCAGCCGGCCGGTGCCGCGGTAGGAGGTCTCCCCGCGGTCCGCGTGGGGCTCGAGGTCCCGGTCCAGTCCTGGCTCGGGTTGGTGCTGCCTGGGCGGAGAGATGCTCTCGAACCGCGTCACGGGGTTCTGGAAGGTGTACTGGTCGCTGGTTGCGGACTGGGAATTCATTTTTCCTCCGTTGCCGATTGGGTCCCGGGTCTCCGAGGCAACCCGGGGAAGGCATGAAGCAGAAACTAAGCCTGCTTACTACCCTAGGCTTCCCGGGAGGAGGGGGCAGGCCGCTAAAGGACGGCGGAGAAGAACCCTGCTCCCACGCTGAGGATCAGGGCCACAACGAGGAGCCAGACGATGGGGGTGCGGTACTTGGCAATGGCGCGCATAGCTCCCCAGTCTAGTGCGCACTTCCTCGCCCGGCGCCGGACCGAAATTTCCGCATAGCAGTGGCATGGTGCAAAAGCAACCAAAGTGAAATAGCACAGCCTCTGCACCGGGAGTACGCGTAGAGTGGAGGAATCTGCGGGGCTCGCCCCATCGAAGGCTGGGAAGCCGACCCAACCCCCAGGGATATTCATGAGCGTCACAGCCGCCGGCCGCAAAGTCCGGATTGCCAAGCCCAATGACGTTGTTGCGTCCTATTCGGTCCTCCTGAAGCAGGTCCGGAAGGAGGGGCTGCTGACCCGGCG
>NZ_JAEKGC010000004.1 GCF_016405885.1 Arthrobacter sp. MSA 4-2
AGCATGGACCCGCAGGAGATCGGCTGGTTCGTCTCCCCGCTCCAGCACGACTTCGACTTCGTCAAGGGCTCCCGGCACGTGACCGGAGGCGGCTCCGAGGACCTGACCTGGCTGCGGAAGGCCGGAAACCATGCACTGACCGGGCTGGCCAATATGGTCCTGCACAGCAACTACTCCGACCTTTGCTACGGCTACATCGCCTTCCGGCGGGAGTGCCTCGAGGTTTTGCAGCTGGAATCCGACGGCTTCGAGATCGAGACGGAACTGATCGTCAGGGCGGCGAAGGCCGGCCTCCGGATTGCGGAGGTTCCCAGCCTGGAGCTGGACCGTATCTCCGGGGCGTCGAATCTTCAGACCTTTCGGGACGGGTGGCGGGTGCTCCGGACCATGGCCCACGAATGCCTCGTGTGGGAGGCCCCTACCGCCGGGGCCCGGCCGGAGGTGCTGCGGCGGGTGAAATACGCCTATTCCAATGTGAGCTTCCCCCGAACCCCCACGGATCCGCAGAGCGTTCTTCACTTGATGAGCGCGAGTTGACCCGTATAGAAGTCACCGCCGGGTAGCACCGCGGAAACCGTGGCACGTCCGACGCCGTGCACCCCAGAATTACCACTCAACCGACACCTTCCAGACAGGGGACGATATGCGCACCGGGCGTACAAAGGCACTGCACTTCGACATCCACGGCCGGGTGAGGATCCGCGTCGACGCAAAGGCGCCGTCAGCGACCCAGCTCCAGAGCATGTTGGCGTGTTTCGCTACCGACTCCGAAGGGCCGGCCGACATCATCGTCGATAGCCAGCCGGAGCCGATGCCGGAGGCGGGCCTGCTTGAGCACGAGCTCGCCTACACGGAGACCAGCGTGCGTTTCCAACACGATCGGGTCCAGATCGTCCGGGAGCCCGAGCAGTGGCGCATTCACGGGGCGGGCGAGTTGCTGACCTCCGTGGTCCCTGTTCTCGACGCCGCCATGGTCGGTCAGGGTGCCGCCATGTTCCATGCGGCAACGATGGCCTACAACGGTCACGCGATCGCACTTCCCGCCGCCGGAGGCACCGGTAAGACCAGCACCGCGGCCAAGCTGATGAGGCGCGAGGGATGGTCGTTCATGGGCGACGACTGGGCCTTCCTCGCCGAGGACGGCACGCAGCTTGGCTATGCGAAGCCGATGTTCATCAAGCCGCACCACCGGGCCATCTACCCGCACCTGTTCGAAGGTGTCCGGAAGCCCCTGGTCCCCTCAGGGCTCTCCCAGAGCGTCGGCCGCCTCACCACGGTGGTGCACCCGTACGTCATCCGTTATCCGCGCCTCGCGGACTTCTCCCGCCGATGGTCGCCGGAGCACCGCATGGTCGATGCGTCAAGTGCGTTCCCCGGACGGGAGGTGACAACCTCGGCCCCGCTCGCGGTCGCCGTCTACATCGAGCGCTTCGAGGGCAGCCGGTCCCGGATCGTCGAGCGGACGAAGGACTGGATGGTCGACCGCATGATCGGCAACTTCCACATCGAGATGGCCGGCTTCTCGCAGCGGGTCGTGACCAGCCTGGCGGCTACGTCCGTCATCTCGTGGCGCGAGCACTTCGCCGCAAAGGGGGTCGTACTGAGCAAAGCGCTCGACGGCCGGCCCTGCTACCTGCTGCAGGTGCCCTCCGCTTACACGGCGGACCAGGCATCGGATGACATCGTTCGTTTCCTTGAGGAGCTGCTGCCGTCGGTCCTCGACGAGCAGTCCTGAGGGGTGAACAGTGGATTCCAGCCCCAGCGAGGTCACCGCCGTCGTTCCGGCCCGTAACGCGGAGAGCATGCTCCCGCGCTGCCTCGAGGCCCTGAGCAAGTCCGGTGTCGCCGAGATCATCGTGGTGGATGGATGCTCCACCGACCGCACCGTCGAGATAGCCCTTGCGGCGGGTGCCCGGGTCCTCAGTGACGAGGGCCGGGGCCTGCCATGGGCCCGAACGCTCGGTGTGAAGAGCAGCAGCACCCGGTGGGTCCTGCTCGTCGACTCAGACGTCGTCTTCGAGCCGACGGGGGTCGCTGACCTGCTCACGGAGCTGGTCGAGGAGGGCTACGACGCACTCCAGGCCGGTCTGGAGAGCGTCGCTGGACCGGGCTACTGGGGGCAGGCGCTGGCCCATCACCACCGCACCGGCCGCAGCCGCAACTGGTTCGGACTGGTGGCGACGGTCATCGACCGGGAGCTGATGCTGGGCGTGGGTTTCGATGACTCGTTCAAGTCGGGGGAGGACATCGAGCTGCGCTGGCGGATGCGGCAGTCAGGCATGCGGACGGGCGTGTCACAAAAGGTCCTCGTCGAACATCGTTTCGCCGCCGACGACTTCGACTTCGCGCTCGATCAGTTCCTCATGGACGGCAAGGGACTCGGGCGGATGATCCGCAAGCACGGCTGGCGCGGTGCGAGGTTGGCTCTGCTGCCCGCCGCCGCCGCTGTCCGGGGCAGCGCCCTGAGCCTCGCCGGGGGGCAGCCCCGGTGGCTGCGCTACTACCTCGCCTTCTGCTGGTACAACTACGCGGGCATGGCAAAGGGTCTCGGTCGTGTGGGCTGAGCGGGCCTCCGCGGTCCCGGACCCCTCGACCGTCGTCCGGCGTTCCGCCCTGCACAGCTCGATCGGCCTTGTCGTGGCCAAGGCCGCCGCGACGGGTACGGGTTTCGCCTTCTGGATCGTGGCCGCCCGCGCGACAACCGACCATGAGGTCGGGCTCACCACCGCGGCGGTCTCGGCGGTGATTCTCTGCACGCAGCTCGCGGTGCTGGGCACCGGGTCGGCCGTGATCGTCTCCGTGGGTCGGGGGGAGTCCCCCGAGCGGGTGCTGAATTCCGCGTTCGGCATCGTGACGGTGACCGGCACCGTGCTGGCCCTCGGCTTCCTCTTTCTCCAGTTGATGACCGCGGACGCGGAGACAGCGTCGACATCGATCCTCTTCTGGCTCACGTTCCTCGTTGCCGTTGTCGCAGGGACAATGTGCACCGTGCTTGACCAAACGCTCGTGGCGTTGGGCCGCGGTGCCAGCGCGACGATCCGGTACACGGTGGCCGGCGTGCTCTCCTTCGGGGCTGCAGCGTTCCTTGCCTGGTGGAGGAACGGCGCCGGCGCCGACATCCTGATGGTCTGCTGGACCTTCGGGTCGGTCGTGGCCTTCCTCATCGGCATGGTCCAGCTGCGACGGCTGATCGGTTACCGGCCACGACCCTCCCTGCACCTGGCGCACAGTCGTTCGCTGCTGGTGCTTGGCATCCCGAACCAGCTCATCACGCTCACCGAGCGCGCCCCCGGGCTGATCCTGCCGCTCCTTCTCGCGCTCCTGGTATCGCCGGCGACGGCTGCCTACTGGTATCCCGCATGGATGATGGCCTGGGCCGCCTACACCGCTCCGATGCTGATGGCCATCGTCCAGTTCTCCGAAGGTGTCCGCGACCCCGGCCGACTCGTTCCGAAATTCTTAGCGAGTTTCCGTTGGTCACTCGCGTTGGGATGCGTGGCTGCCGCCGTCCTCGTCGTCTTCGCGCGTCCGCTGCTCCACCTGCTCGGGGAGAATTATGCCGACTCGTCCACTGTCGCCCTGCGGTTGTTGGCGATCGGAGTGGTGCCGTACGCGGTGCTTCAGGCCTATAACGCCGTGTGCCGAATCCGCGGCCGCTATCTCGAGCCGATCATCGTTGGCGTGATGGTCGGGACCGCCGTCTCCGCCGCAGCGCTGACGGCCGCCGAATTGGGCGCCAGCGCCATGGCCCTTTCGTTTCTCCTGGCGCTCTCCGGCGGCGCCCTGGTGGTCGGCCTCCGGCTGATCGCCATCCTTCGGCGCGTCAGGCGGGAGGCATGATGATCGATGAACTTGAAGTGACTCGACCCACCGGGGGGCGCTGGCAACGCCGTGATGTGCTGTGCATCGTGGCGGGAGTCGTGGCGCTGGCTCTTGTCGTGGGCGCCGCCTCCACGGTGTCCGTGCCTGTGAACAGCGATCTGGGGCTCGTCGCGGTGCTGCCCTACCCGTTCTGGATCGGGGTCCTGATCCTGAACATCGCCTTCTTCGTGGCGCTGCGCGGGGACGCGGATGGACCGGCGCGCCGCCTGGTCATGATGTCGCTCCTCGTGGTCTTCGTGCTCGTGCTCTTCGGAACCCCGATCTTCGTGACGGACATACCGCGGGGTGAGGTCGCGTTCCGTCACCTGGGGGTCTCCGACGCGCTCTCCCAGGTGGGGGTCGACCCCGACATCGACGCCTACTTCAACTGGCCGGGCTTCTTCGCCCTCCTGGCGACCATGCTCGCGGCGACCGGTCTCGACCCGGTGACTGTGGCCCTGTGGGCACCGGTGGTCAACGTGGGTCTTTGGCTCACCGCCGTGGGCGCAGCGACGCGGTTCCTCACGAGCGATCCGCGACGGCGCTGGCTGGTGCTTTGGCTCTTTTGCCTCGGCAACTGGCAGGACCAGGATTACCTGTCGCCCCAGGCCTTCGGCTTTTTCCTGTACCTCGTCCTGATCGCACTGCTCGTCGGCCCGCTGGCCGCCCGGCCCGCCCCCTTCCGCGGTTTCCGACGTGCCGACCTGGCAGAGTGGTGGCGGGGACGGGCGCCCGCCGACGACCGCCCAGGACACCGGGTGGGCGCCCTCGTGGTGGCCCTGCTGCTCATCGTCGTCATCTGCGCGAGCCATCAGTTGACTCCGTTCATGATGCTTGTTGCCATCACCGCCCTCACTCTGAGCGGCCGGGTCTGGCCCAGCCGGCTGCCCCTGATCGCCGGCATCGTGCTGGTGCTCTGGCTTGTCTACCCTGCGAGTCCATACCTCGTCGGGCACCCGCCCCTCGAGGATGCGGGGCTGGGGGCCGCGATCACCTCAAACGTGGTTGACCGGGTGAGCGGGACCCCGGGACACGTGGTCGTAGTGCAGCTCCGGGTCCTTCTCACCATCGTGCTGTGGTCGCTCGCCGCGGCGGGGGCGGTGCGTGACTGGCGCAGAGGCCGCCTCGATCTCCGGGTGATCCTTCTCGCCTTCTCCCCGGTGCTGATTTTCCCCGTGCAGATGTACGGCGGCGAGATGCTCATCCGTGTCTCGCTGTTCGCACTGCCGTTCATCGCCCTGCAGGCATGCTCGATCCTGCTTCCCACGGAGGGCAGCGCACGTCCCTCCTCCCGCGCGACGGGGGCTCTCGTGCTCACCTGTTTCCTGCTGGCTGCACTGACAGTGACCGGCCGGTTCGGCAACGCGCAGTATGACGTCTTCGCCGACAGTGAGGTCGCCGCGATGGACGCCGTGGAGGAAATGGCACCGCCCGACTCGGCGATCATCTCGGCGGCGCATCCGACGCCGTGGCGCGAAGACGCCTACCTCGACCACCAGTACCGGACGATCGAGGACCTGTGCCGGCAGGACCTGACGCCGGCGACGTGCGCCCCAACCGTTTATGAGTACGCCCGGCGCAATGCCCAGGGTGCCTACCTGGTGCTGATGAAATCGGCAGAGGCGAGTCTGGTCATCCAAGGCGACACCACCACCCCCGACTTCGCCGAAATGGAGAGGTGGCTGAGGACCCAGGAGGGTGTGCAGCTCTCGTTCAGAAACGCCCACGTGCGCGTGTACGAGGTGGTGCCAGAATGAGCGGCGTCAGCCGGCTGACCGCGGCCCTCGGTCTCGCGGCCGTTGTGCTGTCGGTGGCGACCGTCATCGGGCTGCCGGCGCCGCTGCAGGCGGTCGCCGCGATAACTGTCCTCGTCCTGCTGCCGGGGCAGGCACTTACGCGGCTCACGCAGGTGACAGATGTCGCGCTCGGCGCGGTGCTCGTCCTGGCTATCGGCCTGGGCGCGCTGACGTTCGTGTCAACGGCAATGTTCTACCTGGCTTTGTGGTCGTGGCAGGCTTGCGTGGTCACGATGGGCGTGATTACCGTCCTCGCATGCATAGTGCGCGCACGGCAGGAGGTGGCTTGGTAATGAACGAGTTGGAGGACCTGGTCGCGTCGAACGGTCTTGTGTTCGAACTGGCCGGCCTGTTCGTGGCCACCGTGCTGCTCGTCACCCTCGTCACGGTCGAGGTCCGTCGTGCCGGACCGGTCACTGGACCAGACACCGGGCAGCGCGCGGGCCCCGCGATCTTCAGCCCAAGGGAAGGCCGCGTGCTCATCGCCGTCATGTGGGTGTTGTGCGTGCTCCTCTTCCTTCCACGCGTGCTGGAGCTGCTCGCGTGAGCAGTGGGGCGCGGTGGTGGCTCCTCAGCGACCTCCATCTGGGCGTGTCGGATGACGACCCCCGGAGCCCCGGTAGGATGCTGGCCGAGTTCCTGCGCCGAGAGGTGCCTGAAGCCTCCGACCGTCAGCAGCACGTCGCCTTCGTGGGTGACACGTTCGAGCTGGCCGGGCTGGCGGAGCACGAGAGCCAGTCCCGGCTCAAGTCCATCCTTGCCCGGCACCCGGCCACGTTCCAGGAGCTTGAGGCGAGCGCGGCGCGCGGTGTGCAGCTGCACTTCATCTGCGGCAACCACGACGCCGACCTGGCCCGGCCCTCGGTTGCCGCCCGCCTGTCGGCGCTGCTGTCGCCCCTTGAGCCCACGCGGGTCAGGGTACACCCGTGGATCCTGCACGTGCCCCACGTGCTCGTGGCCGAGCACGGGCACCAGCATCACGCGCTGCACCGGACGCCGGAGGTGCTCCGCGCGGCGGTCAGCGACACTGACGAGCTGCACATACCACCGCTTGCCGCCTGGCATGCCGATCCCTCACGGTCGCGCCTGCGACGGGCCGGAGCCGTCGCCCGCGCCTGCCTGGGATCCGAGCGGGCGGAACGTCGCGTTCGGCAGCCCGCGTACGACGAGCTGTTGCAAACCGAGTCGCTGCGGCTCGCGCTCGACGGGGACACCGTTCGGGAGCTGGCCCGCCTGTCCCGCTTCCGGACGGTGTCGGCGCTTCCGGCCACCGCGATCCGCATGGCGCGCCGCGCCACCGGGCGTGCGGTGAGCGGTGAGGAGGCTCCTGCCGCAGCGGGCTCCATCACACGTACCCTTGAGGCGCATGGTTTCGGGGTGGCCTGGTACGTCTCGGGCCACACCCACCGCGCACTCGAGTCGACGGTCACGGCATCCACCACCCGGTACGTCAACACCGGCACGTGGTGTTCGGACGTCCGCGGCCACGGACCTGACCAGTCGGACCGTCGGGCGTTCCCGTACGCCGTGATCACTGTGAATCCGGATGGCGCCACCAGCGGCGGGCTGCGGTACTGGCGCCCGGACGGAGGCTGAGCCGTGCCGATACCAGCACCCATGGTAGGAACCCGATGGACTCGCTACGCTTGGGGAGAAAGCCCGACCTGCTGTTTGGATGTCCGCCTCCGGGAAGATTTCTAAGGGGTTATCGGATGCAATCGGCGCTCCCTCGACAAACACCTCGCCGGTGGGTGGCCGCAATCGTCGCGGCCCTCTTGGCGGTCTCCACTGCGGGGTGCACCAGCGAGTCCGAACCGCCCGAGGAAGTTGAGATCGCGGCTGTCGGCGACATGAACGGCGTCGGGACCTACGCAACCGACAGCCCGTCGGGCCGGAACGGCGCGGCGATCACCGAGCTAGCGGAGAACGACGAGATTGACGCGTTCCTCGGGCTCGGGGATTTTCAGTACGACACCGCGTACTGCGAGGACTACGTGAAGTATTGGCAGACGCTGTGGGGTGGTACGAAGTCCAAGCTGTACTGGGTGTCCGCCCCCAACCACGACTGGGAACCCGGCCGCAATGAGGACCTCGACAACTTCATGAACGACCAGTGCCCGGGGAGTATGGGAAAGTCCGCGATCAACCGGGAGAGGGGGTGGATCTTCAACGGGGAACCGTACTCGAAGGACTTCGGGAACTGGCATGTCGCGTTCCTGTCGTCCGCGCCCTGGCGGTACGACATCCCGGAAGCTGAAAAGCTGACGGAGTGGCTTGACGAGGACCTCGCTGCTGCCAAAGAGGAGGGTAAGCACCTGGCAGTGGTCTACCACGAACCGTACTTCACGTCGAACACTGAGGCACACGAGCGGGCGTATGAGCACAAGCCGTGGATCGACGTGATGTGGAAGCACCGGGTCCGCCTGACCCTCTCAGGGTCACAGCACAACTACGAACGGTCGTGCCCGGTGAACAACGCCGACCAATGTGTGCCGGACGGGATGACCGCATTCCAGGTGTCCACCGGGGGTATCGGACTGCGTCCCTTCACGAGCAACCCGTGGTACATCTCGAAGCGGTTCAGCGACACCCACGGGTTCCTCCGGCTGACCCTCCGGGACAGCGGATCCTTCGACTGGAAGTTCGTCCCAACCTCCGGGTTCGGCACCGACGTGGGGTGGCGCTCCGCACCGCAGTAAAAGTCTCTGCCATGAAAAGTTTCTGCCGCGGCCGATCGCCTGCACCGGCGCCGCTGCCTGGAACCTCAGCGTTCCCGTGAGGTCGCAGTGCGGCGTGCTTGTCCTCGAACCTGCAACGCCGCACCGCTTTCCGTCAGCGCATGTTGACGAACTGCAGGTCCGCTTCGTCGAAGTTCTTCAGCAGGGCCATGGTGGCCTGCAGGTCATCACGTGACTTGGAGCTGACCCGCAGCTCGTCGCCCTGGATCTGGGATTTGACGCCCTTGGGTGCCTCGTCGCGGATCAGCTTGTTGATTTTTTTGGCGATGTCCTGGGCAATGCCCTCCTTGATGGAGGTCTCAAGCCGGAATTCCTTCCCGGAGGGGTAGGGCTCTCCGGTGTCCAGGGACTTGAGGGAGATGCCGCGCTTGATCATCTTTGACTGCAGGACGTCGAGGACAGCGAGCACGCGCTCCTCCGAGTTCGCCTTCATGAGGATCTTTTCGCCGCTGAAGTCGACCTCCGCGCCTACACCCTTGAAGTCGTACCGCTGGGCGATCTCCTTCTGGGCCTGGTTCAGGGCGTTGGCCACCTCCTGCTTGTCCACTTTGCTTACGACGTCGAACGTGGATTCGCTAGCCACTGTGCCTCCTTAGATGTTGGATTCTTTCCTGCTTCCAGCCTACTGGCTTGTGGGCGGCGGCGCCCGGCCGGCGTCGTGCCGCCCCGGCCGGCTCATCGAGGACGCAGAACCGGCGCCCTCGGCCCGGTTTGGGCGGTTTCGTCTGCGTTGTGGATGCCGATTCGATTCTGGGGCCGATGTTCTGTAAAGTTGTCTTGCCCGCGCTTGCTGCGGGTTGTCTTCATCTGGAGACGTTCGGCAGATTACCCGAGCGGCCAAAGGGGGCTGACTGTAAATCAGCTGGCACAGCCTACGGGGGTTCGAATCCCTCATCTGCCACAGCAAGGAAAGGCCCGCTCCACCCGGCAAGCACGGGATGGAGCGGGCCTTTCGCATGTCCGGTCCAGATAGCCGCGGCAGCGGCGCGGAGGCTTCCTCTGCGCCGGTCCGGTCGGTGGACGCGCCGTTCCGTGCCGGTCGTTTCGCGCCGGGGGATAAGCACATGGGAAGATAGGCCGCAACGGGAGCACGTCGTCATGCAGGACGCGGAGCATCACCCTGCAAGACGACGAAAGGATTCCCCGTGAGGGACGACCTTCTGGACCCCCCTGCCGTACCGGCGAGCACACCCGCAACATTCTCCCCAACCGGTACACCACGGCGGCGCCGCGGCCGCCGCCGCGCCACCGGTGGACGCCACTTCGCCGCCCCGCCGACGAGCCGTCGGACACCGGGCGTCCGGCAGGGATTCCGCCCCGAGGTGCAGGGTCTGCGCGCCCTGGCAGTCCTCATGGTGGTCACCTACCACATCTGGTTTGACCGGGTGTCGGGCGGCGTCGACATCTTCCTGCTGATCTCGGCGTTCCTGATGACCCTCACCTTCGTGCGGAAGGCTGAGGCAGGCACCCCGTTCGGCCTGATTCGGCACTGGCTTCACCTGTTCAAGCGCCTGCTGCCCGCCGTCGCTGTCGTTCTGCTGGGAACCCTCGGCGCCGCGTTGGTGCTGCTTCCGCGGGCCCAGTGGACCCTCGTGCTTGAACATTCCTGGGCGTCGTTGTTCTACTTCCAGAACTGGCTGCTGGCCGCCGAGTCCGTTGACTACTACGCGGATACCAGCGTCGCCAGCCCGCTCCAGCATTTCTGGTCCCTTTCCATCCAGGGCCAGGTCTTCGTGCTGTGGCCGCTGCTCTTCCTCGGCGCGTCTCTGGCAGCGAAGGCTCTTCGCCTGCGGTTCAGGACCGTGACCGCGGTGCTGTTCGGCGTCGTCTTTGCGGTGTCGCTCGCCTTCTCCATCTATGAAACCAACACCAACCAGGCCTATGCGTACTTCGATACGCGGGCCCGGCTGTGGGAGTTCGCCCTCGGCACCCTGCTGGCGCTGGCGCTGCCCTACCTGAGGCTCCCCAGGATTCTCGCTGTCGCCGCGGGCTGGCTGGGACTGGCCGGGATGCTCAGCGCCGGGTACGTGCTTGACGTCGAAGGGGAGTTCCCGGGCTTCGTCGCGCTGTGGCCGCTGCTGTCGGCGGCGCTGGTCATTTCGGCCGGCCAGACCGGCAGCCGGCTGGGCGCCGACCGGCTGCTCTCCTGGGGGCCGCTGGTGAAGATGGGCGATCTTTCCTACGCGCTCTACCTGTGGCACTGGCCCATCCTGGTCATTTACCTGGTGTTTCGAGGGCGCGACGCCGTCGGGCCGGTCGGCGGCACCGGAATCATTGTGCTTTCCCTGATGCTCGCCTATGTCACGACGCGCTTCGTGGAACGGCCCCTGCGGAACCTTCCCAAGGTGGAGGCGAGCCGGGTGCGGACCCTGGTGGTGATCGCGGCCTGCCTAGGCCTCGTCGCGGTGCCGGTGGGCGCCGTACAGCAGGTCATGCGCGTGCAGGCGGCGAACCTGATCGCCGAGGCCGACACCCAAAACCCCGGCGCGTACTCCCTGATGGCCGGGTTCGTCGACCGTTCAACGGGGGACTCTCCGCCCATTCCGGATCTGGGCAGCCTGAAGGGGGAGTGGGGAGCGCTCGCCGGCGAGTGCGAAGGGGAGCATGCTCCCGACGGCGACGCGAACGTGATCCGGGTGTGCGCCTTCAAGCCCGCCGTCGGCACACCGAGCAAGGAAATCCTGGTGATCGGGGACTCCCACGTCGAGCAGTGGGTGGAGCCCCTCGAGCTCCTGGCGGAACGCCACAACTACCAGCTGACCACCCTGCTTCTCGGCGGGTGCAATTACGGCACGGCCAGCGAGACCCGGTCCGCCGGGTGCAACAGCTTCAACGAGGCCGCCACGGCCTACGCTCTGAAGGTGAAGCCGGACGCCGTGCTCACCATGGCGACGCGGTCGGACAAGAAGACCAGCGCCGAGCGCGCCGTCGCGGGCCTGCCCGAGGCGGCTGCCGTCCTGGGGGAGGCCGGCATCCGTGTCGTCGCACTCCGCGACAACCCCCGGTTCACCTTCAACATGATCCGCTGCGTCGAGGAGCACGGCGCGGAATCCGACAAGTGCACCTTCCCGCTCAGCGAGAAACTCGCGGCAACCCCGCCCGTGCCGCCCGCGGAGGCCTCCAACGGAGCGCTTCGGTTCGTCGATATGACCGACCTGATCTGCCCCGACGGCACCTGCAGTCCGGTCGTCGGCAACGTCTACGTCTATCTTGACGACAACCATCTGACCACTACCTATACGAAGACGACGCTGCCGGAGTTCGAGAAGCGGTTCCACGACGCCCTGCGCTGACGCGCAGGCCAGGTTTTTTGCCGGCTCACCTACCGCAACATCCGCGCGGTCCTTGGTAAGACCTCAAGGTCGTTTACGCGGGACCAGGGCACCAAGAGCCTGCCGTGCGCGCAGCACATCCGCGTCGGTGATGACCCGCAACAGCCGCGCGACGATGAGGTACACGAGGAAGCCGACTCCGATAGCCAGCGCTCCGGCGAAGGGCGGCACCAGCCGGGCTGTGAGGAGTGCAGGCAGCATCGCGCCCAATGCCAGCGCCTGCCGGAGCGGCCCGGACAACGTGAATCCCTTTCGGGGCTGCAACCTCAGGTAGGCGTGAGCCAACAGGCCGGTGGCCACCCAGGTGCCGATTCCGAACGCTACTGCAGCTCCGGTCGCTCCGGCCGTCGGCACGAGGAGGACCAGGAACGCCACCTCGGTCACCGCGGCCAGAGTAACCCGGACGGCAACGACCCGGGGGGCGCCGAGCGCCACAAGCGCTTGGAGGAGCATTTCGGCAAGCAGGAGACCAACGGTGCCAACCGCGAGGATGCGGACGAGCGATGAAGCATCGCCATAACGGGCCGGGAAGGCGATCGCCAGTATCGGCTCTGGAGCAACAAGCAGCGCGAGCTGGATAGGTATGAGGCTCAGAGGGATCCATCGCGCCGCGGCGAGGAACCAGGCATGAGAATCATGGCCGGGGCCGTGCTGCGCGATGTAGGGAAAAACTACACTGGACAACGCTATCCCGACGAAAAAGATGGCGCGGGCGAAGATGCTGGCGACCTGGTACTCCGCCACGGCAGCGTTGCCTCCTGGCCCCAGAGCCGACAGCATCAGTAGGTCCACTGTCATCACCACGCCCAGGGCGATTGTGCCGAGGCCGATCGGGATGGAGGGGCGGAACGTCGCGAACGGGGCCAACGGGCCCCGCCCCGGGAGCCGTCTCGCCAGTATGACGAATCCACCCGCCGCCGCAGTCAGGGAACCGAGAAGGTACGCCAGCGCGACCCCCGGCATTCCCAGGCCCAAGACTCCGCCCAACGTCACCCCCACCCCAAATCGAATTGCCGTGTCAGCCGACTGCACGAACCCCATACCGCCGAACAGGCGGCTGCCCTGAAACGCGCCAAGGAACACCATGTTGATGGCGATCAGCGGGATCGTGCAGGCGACCAGCCCGAGCACGACCGGCCCTGCGTTCGGCAGTGGTGCTCCCGCGACTCCCTGTGCCACGAGCAGGCCGACCAACAGGGCCACGCCGATGAGCGCGTTGCCCACAAGCGCGGACCGGAACGTGGCGACGCTCCCACCCGGGCGTTCGAGCCCGGCCTGAGCTATCCGACGGGCGAGTACCGGGGGAAGGGCCGCGCTGAGGATGAACGAGCTCAACGTGATAACTGTCTGCAGGACGCTTACACGTCCGAACTCTTCTGCAGTAAGGAACCATGCAAGCAGGACGCCGAGGCCGTAGTTGCACACTGCGGTGAAGATGTAGCGCAGGACGAGGATGGCACCACCGGCGGCGGCAGTTGCCGGCTGGCGCAGGCCCTCAATTGCCGAGGTAAGCCGATAGCGCCGCGACTTGGTCACGGGTCCCCTCTCGAACGTTAGAAGCGGTTGCAGCGGCGGCGCAGATCAGTCCAACACCTGCGGCCACCGAGTCCTCCCGCGGTACGCTTCGCACTCGGGGCGCGCTCGTCCCGCTGGTCGGTAACGGTGCCGGGAAACTTCGTAATTCGGAAAATGCCTACCGGACCAGCCTCGCCGACCTCGCCAGCCGTGTCACGCGGGTTCTCGTGGACGCCGAGAGGTGCTTCCGCGCCTGGGCCCGCAAACGATCGGTTGCGACGGTCTGCATCCAGGCCGCCGACCCGATCAGGCCGCTTGAGAAAACCGAAATTTTCAGTTGCGCATGCACGCCCGTTGCAAACTCCTGCTTATGTGGTTCGTCCTCGCCGAGTGTTTCCACCGTGCGTAGATGAGGCTGCGCGGAGGCGTATGCCAGGACTTCTTCAGACATTAAGAAGCCCGGCCCGTATTGCCGTAGCCGTTCATCGTACGAGGCCTTCAGCGAGTACACGACACCCGACTGTTCGAGTGTCAGTTTGAAAGCGATCGGCTTCCCGTCCAGCCTCAGGAAATGCAGCCTGAGCAGTCCCTGGTCTGCCGCCCATGCTGCGAGCTCCTGGTAGAACTGTGCCGTAGAGGGCCGGGACAGAATGGCTGTTCCTTCGCTTCCCTTCCACCCTGCCGCTTCCAGGGCGAGTGCTTGATGAAGCAGATCGTGCAGATCTTCCTTCCCGTCGTGAACTGTCGACGAGAGTTCGCCGAGCTCCGCCAATTTACGGCGACTGTGTGCCATTCCCTTGCGGCGGGATCGCCCCAGCACCTCGGTCCGGACCGTCTCCCAGCTCTGGGTGACGTCGGTGTACACGGAACGCCGGATGACATCCCTCGTTACCCGGCAGCCCTGCTCTCCGGCGGCTGCAACGAAGGCCTCCTCCGGTGCGCCCACCGGCATAAACCGCAGATCCACCCGTGAGGCGCTCTCAAGCAGCAGCGGTACGAGGGCCCGGATTGCGGCGTCGTCGGTGGACAGCAGTTCGAATCCGGGAGTTTCAGCGTTCACCGGGGCACGAAACCCCAGTCGCGTGTCCATCAGGGGGAGGAGGGCAACCAGTTCGCCCGCCCGTCGCGCGGTCAGTACCTGCAGGGGCTGCCCCGGCCAGAAGGCCCCCATCCAGGCGCGGAACCAGCCAGGGCGCAGATAAGGCGCCGTGCCACGCGACAGGGCGAAGCTGTCCCATTCCCGCTCTAAGGAATCCTCAAGCGGCTGCAAAGTGCAGAGGTGCTCAGCTGACATTGATCAACCCGTCTGACTCAATAGCTCCGCGTCGCAGGGCAGGATCCTCACTATTCCGCATGGGCGATCCCATTGTCGAGAGAAAAGGAGGATCGACGTGGACTGCGAAAGCAAAGTTTTCCCGCAGTTTTCACCCACCGGCGCCCTACAGTCCGGCATGGGATGGGATGCTTGTTCGAGTGCCTGTTGGAGGCACGTCTGTCTTTCAGGAATTGAGCATGAACATCAAGTCCGGGTTCCTGGCGCTGCTCGCCGCGGGCCTTCTCGTCACCGCGGCCGCGCCGGCCTCCGCCGCGCCTGCCGCCGCGTCCGCCGCATCGGCCGACGTCACCACGCTTCAGGAGGCAGCCCGGGCTCTTCCCGCGGCAGCAGAAGACAATCTCGGCTTCGACCGCGACCGCTATTTCGGCCACTGGGTCGACGCCGACGGCGATTGCCAGGACACCCGCGCCGAGGTGCTGGTCCAGGAGAGCAAGGGTTCGCCCAACTACACCTCGGCCCGGCGCTGCACGGTGGCGAACAGCCGGTGGGTGACCGGTTTCGATAACCGGACCCATAAGTCGGCCACCACCGTCCAGATCGACCACACGGTTCCGGCCCATGAAGCCTGGGGGTCGGGCGCACGCTCATGGACGCAGGACCGCCGGATCGCCTTCTACAACGACCTGGGCTATCCGGGCTCGCTCAACGCCCAGCCGGGAACCCTGACCAAGGCCAAGCAAACGTCAGGCCCCGAGGGATGGGTTCCTCCGTCGAACCGCTGCACCTACATCGCGCAGTGGATCACCGTGAAGACGCGCTGGGGCCTGACAGTCGACAGCACCGAGAAGGCCGCACTCGTCCGGTACGCCGACGCGTGCCCGCCGTCCAGGCTCAGCATCATCAAGATCTGACCGCAGGCACTGCGCTGGCGGGTGTCCCCGGCCCTCCCCTTCGGGGGTGGCAAAGAGTATTCTGAGCGCCAAGGTCGCTGAAGCGGGAGGGCTGGCATGCGGGCTTCCAGGGAGAGCGGGCTCGATGGAGCTGCCCGCCGTACCGTCGTCGTGCTTATTATTGCGCTGATGTGCCTGGTCGGGGTGAGCCCGGCCCGCGCCGCCCCGGTGTCCGACCCGAACAACTACTGGGTACTCGTCAACAAGACCCGCCCGCTGAACCCGCTGAGGTACGTTCCTCCGGACCGGGTCAACTGGGCCGGCACGGGCCACTGGATGCGGCGGGACGTCGCCTCGGCCGTCACCCAGCTCTTCAGCGGCGCCCGCTCTGCGGGTCACTCGCTCGGCGTCGTCAGCGCCTACCGCTCGTACGACGAGCAGGCGGCCCTGTACGACCACTACGTGCGGACCTACGGCCAGGCCGAGGCCGACCGGATTTCCGCCAAACCCGGCCACAGCGAACACCAGACCGGCCTCGCCGTCGACGTCGGCAACACCGCCGGGCAGTGCGAGCTCGCCGGCTGCTTCGGAGACACCCCCGGCGGCCGCTGGGTGGCGGCCAACGCCCACCGGTACGGCTTCATCGTCCGGTACCCGAAGGGCTACACGCACATCACGGGCTACACCTATGAACCCTGGCATCTGCGCTATGTCGGCGTGCCGTTGGCGACCGACATGAAGAACCGCGGCATCCCGACGATGGAGCAGTACTTCTCGGTGCCGGCGAACCCCTCCGTCCGCAGCGCCGCGGACGTTGCTGCCGCCGATTCCGCCGGGACGCACTGGAACTATCCGGGAAACCTACGGGGAGGATTGGCGCCCCGCACCAGGATCGGCTCGGGCTGGACCGGGCTGAAGTCCGGGTTCGTCGCCGACTGGAACTCCGACGGCGTCAATGACCTGGTGGGTCAGTGGAAGACGGGAAGGCTGACGGTCTACCTCGGCCGCGCTTCCGGTGGATTCCTCAGCCCCATGACGGTTGGAAACGCGGGATGGCAATCGATGACCATCACCGTGGGCAAATGGCACAACGGGCATCGGTATCCAGGGGTGGTCGGTTACGACTCGGCCGGTACGTTGTTCTACTACCCGAATCCCACAGGTGCCGCCCTCGGGGCGCGGCAGGCGGTCGGGAGCGGCTGGCAGGGCCTGAAGCTGACGATGGCCGACTTCGACCATGACCGGCGGGAGGACATGCTGGTCACGCGGGCCTCCGGAGCGCTGATCCTGTACCGCTCCAACGGCGCCGGCCGGTTCGTCTCCGAGCCGCGCCGCCAGGTCGACTCGGGTTGGAACGCCATCGTGCAGTCGCACGCCTCCGCCGGCTTCGACGGCGCCGGAACCCGCGGGCTGATCGCCAAGGCGGCCGACGGACGGTTGGTCTACTACGGACTCGGAACCAATAAGTTCTTGGGCAGCAGGCAGGTCGGGTCCGGGTGGGGTCCCCTCAGCGTCTTCCGCTGACGCAGCCGCGGGCCCGGGGATGCCCGGGCACGTAGCGGGCGTGCGGGACTTTTCGGAAGGGCACGGGATTCTACGGGAGAGTAACCCGCAAATCCAGAAGAATGAGCTCAATGCGCCGCCGATGCCGCTGATCTAGATTCAAGGGGACAGCGTCCATCTGCGAACGGAGCACCACGATGAAAAACAAGCTTGTTTTCGCCTCGGGCATGGCCGCCGGGTATGTTTTGGGCACGCGGGCCGGCCGGGAGAGCTACGAGAAGATCCGGACCAAGGCCAATGAGCTGTGGAACAACCCCAAGATCCAGAGCACCGTTTCGAGCGCCACCGACACCGTCAAGGATAAGGCCCCCGCCGTCCAGGGGAAGCTAACCAGCGTTCTGAAGAAGCGGGGCAACGGCTCGAAATCCAAGGCCGCAGGCTACGACGGCACCCCGGTCGCCGTCGTGCCGCCGCCCGTGACCAATGGAGGCCTCGCCGGAACCGGCCTCGACGACCCCACCATGGTCGACCCGATTCCGACCCTTGCCGACGACCCCAATTCGCGTCCGCCGCTGAGCTGATCCGGGGCACCGTGCAACACGGGTCCGGCGGGCACATTGGGTGCCCGCCGGGCCCGTTTTAGTGTGCCGTTTCAGTGTCCTTTGGAGCGCAGAATCTCAAGGTGCTCCCGCCGGGCGGCGGCATTCAGGGGGCCGATCAGCGCGAGGTACAGGCCCAGCGCGATGAAAAACGCCACCCAGAAGTCAACGAAGACCATCAGGACGGCGGCAAGCACGACGGCGGCGGCGAACCCGATGGCAGCCCATTTCGTCAGGCGCTTCGCCATCGGCGGCAGCGAGTCATAGGCCTTCATCGGCGGTTCCTTCCTTCCCCACCATTCTAGTAATCGGGTCCCCGGCCGTCGCGCTTTTCCCGCGGGCACGCTCGGCGGGGCAACCCCTCGCCCGTGTCACCGCACAGGTCTACCCTGTTGGCATGGCGCAAGCTTCGGGGTGGCACGGGATTCCGCCGGCCGCCGACCGGTACGGGCCGCCGCTGCAGTTGGAGCGGCCCGCCGGGGCGGTGACCGAGTCGGTGAAGGCCCCTGCCCTGTGGGCCCGGCTCTCCTACGCCGACGGCACCGTCCGCACCGTCAAGGGCTTCGCCATGGCCTGGACCACCGACGCCGTGCGGGTCCAGTGGATCGAGCATTCCCGGGCCCGCGAAGCCTGGCTTCCGGCCGGTCAGTGCACCCGCAGGGAACTGCCGGCCCCCGGCAGGTTCGCCGCCTGATCACCGGGGCCTGCTTCTCAGCGCGGCGGGCGCTCCCGCGTCAGCTCCGTGGTCAGCAGCTGGTCCTTGGCGGGCCCGGTGACGTCCCACTCGTACTTCAGCCCGTCCTGCGCCAGTGCGGTGTACTCCACCCGGTAGGTGTCCGGGGAGCACCAGTGCTCATCCCGCCAGGAGCCCGCGGTGAGGCTGAGGCGGTGGAAAGGCCTGCCGTCCCCGAACAGGACCTCCCACGGCGCGGCCGGCCCGCCGGGAACAAGAAGGTACTGGCGGCTTGCGGGGCCGGTGAAGGGCGGAACCGGTCGGCCGGCGGAGGGACGAACGCCGGGCCAGTGCACCGTCCCCTCCTCGCGCCAGGACAGGCCCGGACCCCCGTCAGACACCGGCCGGAAGGTGAGGGTTCCCGTGAACGAGCCCACCGTGGAATCGGCGCGGTTGACCAGGCTGCGGCGCACACGCCAGGTGCCGAGCAGGTAGGAGCGAAGATCGGGAACCGGGACATTCATGGCACCCAAGCCTAATCCGGCTAAGGCCCGAGAGAAGGACCGGCAGCCGCCAGGAGGGCCTCGGTCCGCTCCTGAACCTCCAGGCGTCCCCTGACGGTGAGGCGGACCTCGGCCGTGTCCCGGGGGGAGATGAGGCGCTCCTGCGCCATGATCAGGCCCTGCCTCTCAAGCCCCGCCGCCTCGGCGGCAAGTTCATCGAGGGGAAGACCGGCGGCGGCGCCCAGGCTCGACGGGGACGCGCAGTGAACGCGCGTCAGGGCAGCAAGCAGGGTGAAGCGCCGGTCGCCCGGAGGCCCAGGCGGGCCGACGGTGTGTGCTCCTGTGCCCAGCGTCATTGACCGGACGATGAGGAACAGGGCACATGCGGCCAGCGGCAGGACCGCGGTGAAACCGGCAGACAACGCATCGGAGACCCCGGGGGGCGCACCGCGGAAGATCTGCAGGTAGGCCGCGCCAAGCAGCACCGACGCCACGATCGCCGCGGTTTCGATGGTTGGGAAGTGCCGCGGGCGGATGGTGCGGTGCCGGCGCAGCAGGAACGGGAAGGCCACCCCGAGGACGGCGATCGCCACGAGGAGCACGGCGAGCGCGGTCCCCGTAAGCTGTGACGCCCGGACCCCCAGGAAGGAGGCCGCGAAGTAGCAGGCGATCCCCGCTGCAATCACCAGGAGCAGCCAACCCTCGGGCGCGGTCGACGTGCTGTGGAGGCGGGCGGCCGCCGATTCGCCCTCATCGAGCGTCCTGCGCGCCTGCACCGCACTTGGAGCGGCAGCATTTGCCGGGGAGTCGCTCATGATCGCCTAGGGCTGGAGTTGTATACCCGCCACGCTATGCCTGTGGCGGGCGCGGCGCAAACACGGGTGTCCTCCATCGTCTGCGGCGGCAGCGGGGGTGTTCACCCTGCGGCGACCCCCGCGGCGGCCCCGCAGGTGGCGCGCCGGGAGGCTTCATCGACAGCGAACACAGGCGACACCGCCCGGTGGACTCGTTACGGTTGAACCATGGCAACCATCGACATCACCGAGGCAAGCTTCCCCGAGACCATCGAGAACAACGACATCGTGTTCGTCGATTTTTGGGCCGACTGGTGCGCCCCGTGCACCCGGTTCGCCCCCGTCTACGACGCCGCCTCGCAGCAGCACGACGACGTCGTCTTCGCCAAGGTCGACACCGAGGCCGAGCAGTCCCTCGCGGCCGCCGCGGGGATCACCTCGATCCCGACCCTGATGGCGTTCCGTGAGCAGGTCCTCGTGTTCTCCCAGCCCGGCGCGCTGAACTCCTCGCAGTTCTCCGAACTCGTCGACGCCGTCAAGGGCCTTGACATGAAGGCCGTCCACGAGCAGGTCGCCCAGCAGCAGGCCGCCGCCCAGGCCGATCCGGTCGACGGTCAGTAAGGCCGAAGCAGGCTCCATCCAAGACTCCGGTCAAAGCCCCCACCTCCAATCGGAGGTGGGGGCTTTGCCGTTCCCGGGAAGTACGGCTGGCTCCGGAGGACAGCGAATCAGCGCGGTGAATCGGCGTGGTGGCCGGCGGGCTCAGTGGCGGCGGTGGTCCTCGGGTCGAAGGCGCGGCCCGAAGGCCTGCTTGCGGAAGCCGCTGGCATAGAGCATGCGCACCACCCGCTGACGGTTCCCCGCCCACGGGGCAAGCAGCTTGAGCATCCCGGCGTCGTCGGTCCGCCGTCCGGTGAGGGCGGCCCCCACGAAGGAGGCAAGGTGGTAGTCCCCGACCGAAATGGAGTCGGGGTCCCCATGGGTGCGCTGCATGACCTCGGCCGAGGTCCAGACACTGATCCCGGAAACCGAGGAGAGACCCCGGCTCACCAGCGGACCGGCGGGCACCTCGGCGAGGCGCTCGAGGCCCGAGGCGACGAGCGACGCCCTGAGCAGCGTGGCCGAGCGGCGGGGGTCGACGCCGGCACGGTGCCACTCCCAGGAGGGGACCTTCCGCCACTGTTCGGCGGTCGGCGGCAGTCGAAGCTCCGGGGGAGCGGATCCGCCGGCGTCCGGGGCGGGATCCCCGTACCGTTCGAGCAGGTACCGCCACGAGCGCCTTGCCTCGAAGGTGGTGACCCGCTGCTCCAGCACGGCCCGGGCCGTGGCGTCGAGGACACGCCCGGTGGAGGGCAGACGGAGCCCGGGGCTCAGGTAGCGGCCCTTCTTGGCGAGCTCGGGAAGCGTGGCCCGGAAGTCGGGGCTGTCGAACCCGCTCCAGTCGTCCTCGCTGCCGAGCAGGCGCGGAAGCCCGTGGAGGGCCGCTTCGGCGCCGGGGCCCCAGGCGGTGGCCTCGATCCGGGACGATCGAAGCGTCCCAAGCTGCTGGAGGCGCAGGGTGGTGGCGCCGTCGGCGGTGCGGAAGGCGAGCCAGTGCGCGCTGCCGACGGTGCGAAAGGCCGGGTCGTACGCGCCGCACTGCAGCGTGCCGATTGTGCCGGCGAGGTGGTAGGGGCCGCCGGGCTCCCAGACCGTCGTGACGCCGGCGGAACCGACGACAACGGGGGAACTGCTCATCCCACCATGGTGCCACGGCCCCGGGCGCCCCCGGCGTGCCCGCCGCGCGACACTCCGCCGGTGGCAGGCCCGGGCGCCACTTAACGTCTCGCGCACCCGAAAGCGACAGAGGCGCGCGGTTTATCCGGTGCGTTTGTCGCAAAGCGGTCCGTCCGCCGCCAAGGGGATCCACGGACACCGCTTTGGGTCGATGTGTTTCAGGCCGCACCCCTCTCGAAGCGCCACCCGGTAGCTTTAGGACTATGAAGTATGCGAACTCAATAGTTGACCTGATCGGCAACACACCCCTGGTCAAGCTCAATAAGGTCACCGACGGCATCGCGGCAACGGTGCTCGCGAAGGTCGAGTACCTGAACCCCGGCGGGTCGGTCAAGGACCGCATCGCGGCGAAGATGCTCGACGCGGCGGAGGCCGAGGGCAAGCTGCGGCCAGGCGGCACCATCATCGAGCCGACCTCGGGCAACACCGGCGTGGGCCTGGCCCTGGTGGCCCAGCAGCGCGGCTACAAGTGCGTCTTCGTGGTGCCGGACAAGGTCGGCGAGGACAAGCGCAACGTCCTGGCGGCCTACGGCGCGGAGGTCGTGGTCACCCCCACGGCCGTGGAACCCGACAGCCCCGAGTCCTACTACGGGGTCTCCGACCGGCTCACCCGCGAGATCCCCGGCGCGTACAAGCCCGACCAGTTCTCCAACCCGAACGGACCCCTGAGTCACTACGAAACCACCGGGCCCGAGATCTGGAACGACACCGACGGGCGGATCACCCACTTCGTCACGGGCGTCGGCACCGGCGGCACCATCACCGGCACCGGACGCTACCTCAAGGAGGTCTCCGCGGACCGCGCCGGCGGGCCGGTCCGGGTCATCGGCGCCGACCCCGAGGGCTCGGTCTACTCCGGCGGCACCGGGCGCCCCTACTTCGTCGAGGGCGTCGGCGAGGACATCTGGCCCGCCTCCTACGACCCCTCCGTGCCCGATGAGATCATCGCCGTCTCCGACGCCGAGAGCTTCGCCATGACCCGGCGGCTGGCCCGCGAGGAGGGCCTGCTGGTCGGCGGATCCTGCGGCATGGCGGTGGTCGCGGCGCTGCGTGCGGCCAAGGACCTGACCGCCGACGACGTCGTGGTCGTCCTGCTGCCCGACGGCGGGCGCGGCTATCTCGGCAAGATCTTCAGCGACGACTGGATGGAGTCGCACGGCTTCCTCGATGCCGGGGACGACGCGCCCGTGGCCGGGGTGCTCCACGCAAAGGCCGGCACCCTGCCCGACCTCGTCCACACCCGCCCCCGCGACACCCTCCGCGACGTCATCGCCCTGATGACCCGGTACGGGCTCTCCAGCGTTCCGGTGCTCTCGCACGAGCCGCCCGTGGTGCTGGGCGAGGTGCTCGGATCGGTCGACGAGCGCTCGCTGACGGAGAAGATCTTCACCGGCCAGGCCAAACTCACCGACAGCGTATCGGCCCACATGGGCCCGAAACTGCCGCTGATCGGCTCGATGGAGTCGGTCGGCACGGCGCGGGAGCGCCTCCAGCACAGTGACACGGTCCTGGTCACCCTCGCCGGGGCGCCGGTGGGAATTTTGACCCGCCATGACCTGCTGACCTATATGAGCAGCTAACCCCTCGACCAACAGGAGCAGCGTGACGCACTCAAGCAATTCCGGCTTCAACACCCGCGCAATCCATGCGGGCCAGGTTCCCGACCCGACCACCGGGGCCGTGATCCCTCCCATCTACCAGACGACGACGTTCGCCCAGGACGGCATCGGCAAGCTGCGCAACGGCTACGAGTACGGCCGCGGCACCAACCCGACCCGCGACGCCCTGCAGTCCCAGCTGGCGGCGCTCGAGGGCGGAACGCACGCGTTCAGCTTCTCCTCGGGCCTGGCCGCTGAGGATTCGCTCATCCGGGCGGCGCTGCGGCCCGGCGACCACATCGTGCTCGGGAACGACGCCTACGGCGGCACCTACCGCCTGATCGACCGGGTGCTCTCCCAGTGGGGCATCACCAACAGCGCCGTCGACATGGCCGATCTCGACGCCGTGCGCGCCGCCGTCGTCGGCGGGCAGACCCGCATGGTGTGGGTCGAGACCCCGTCGAACCCGATGATGAAGATCACCGACATCGCCGCGGTCGCGGAGATCGCCCACGCGGCCGGTGCGCTGCTGGTCGTCGACAACACCTTCGCCTCCCCGTACCTGCAGCAGCCGCTGAGCTTCGGGGCCGACGTCGTCGTGCACTCGACCACCAAGTACATCGGCGGGCACTCCGACGCCAGCGGCGGGGCCGTGATCGTTAAGGACGAGGACCTCGCCGAGAAGGTGGGCTTCATCCAGTTCGCCGTGGGCGCGGTGTCCGCGCCGATGGAGGCCTGGCTGACCACACGGGGCCTGAAGACCCTGGGCGTGCGCATGGACCGGCACAGCTCGAACGCCGCGTCGATCGCCCGGTGGCTCACAGAGCAGGAGGGCGTGGAGCGGGTGTACTACCCGGGGCTGCCGGAGCACCCGGGCCATGGCCTCGCCGCGGCGCAGATGAAGAGCTTCGGCGGCATGATCTCGGTGACCTTCACCGGCGGGGAGGCCGCGGCGCGGGCGGTGGCCGAATCGACGAAGGTCTTCACCCTCGCGGAGTCACTCGGCGGCATCGAATCGCTCATGAACTACCCCTCGGCCATGACGCACGCCTCGGTGCGGGGCACCGACCTGGCGGTGCCGGAGAACCTTATCCGGCTCTCGGTCGGCATTGAGGATCTCGAGGACCTGATCGGTGACCTCGAGCAGGCGCTGGGATCGCTTCGGGGCTGACAGCTTCGTCAGCGATAGGGGGCTGTCCGGTCAGGTACCGGGCAGCCCCCGCTTCTTTCGGGACTTGGGGTCGGTCACCCGGAAATAGGCGCTGCTGGCCGGAAGCCACATCAGCACCACGGCCAGCAACATCACGACGGCGATGACCGACAGCCCGGGTGTGCCGCGCACCAGCACGGGAAGCCCGGCGATGATTCCTACGGTGCTCAGCAGTTCGCGGGCGCTGCGCCGGCCCCGGCGCAGCCGCAGTAGGAGCACGAGCTGCAGGACGGCCAGCGCCCCCAGCACGGCCGCGAGCCCGGTGAGCGCGATGCTGTCCGAGCCGGGCAGTGCGGCCGAGCCGGCGAACGAACCGGCCGCCACGAGGAGCAGCACCGCGGCCACCAGCCACAGCAGCGAGGCCGCCCGGAGCGTGCGCGGGTGGTGCGGGCGTGCCGGGTCCTGCTGTCCGACGGCGGGGGCGCGCCTCATGCCCCGCGCGGAACGACGACGCCGGCGCGCGCCTCCGTGTCGTAGGAGTAGACCTTCCGCCCGCCGATCCACACGCCGAGCGCCCGCTGCATCACGTCGAGCGGGTCGCCGCTCCACAGCACGACGTCGGCGTCCTTGCCCACCGCGAGCGAGCCGAGCCGGTCCGCAAGTCCGAGCACCTTCGCCGGGTTGAGGGTGATCGAGCGCAGGGCCGTGGTGCGGTCGAGGCCCTCCTTCATGGCCAGGGTGGCCTGGTGCACCAGGAAGTTGATGGGGATGACGGGGTGGTCGGTGATGATCGAGATCTCGACGCCGGCCGCTGCGAGCTTGCCCGGGTTCGCCAGCGACCGGCCCCGCAGCTCCACCTTGGACTTGGTGGTGAACAGCGGCCCGATCAGTACCGGCGTGCCGCGCTCGGCCAGCACGTCCGCCAGCAGGTGGGCCTCGGTGCCGTGGTCGAGCACCAGGTCGTAGCCGAATTCGTCGGCGAGCCGGAGGGCGGTGGCGATGTCGTCGGCCCGGTGGGCGTGCTGCCGCCAGGGGATCTCGCGGCGCAGGACCATCGCCAGGGCCTCGAGGTGCGGGTCCCGGGCGTTCTCATCGTCCTTGCCCAGGTAGTTCTGGGCGTCCTTGAACGCCTTGCGGATGATCAGGGCGGTGCCGAGGCGGGTCGAGGGCGTCTTCTCCTTCCCGCCGTACACCCGCTTGGGGTTTTCGCCCAGGGCGGACTTCAGGCCGCTGGGGGAGCGGAGCAGCATCTCCTCGATGTACCGGCCGTGGGTGTGGATGGCGACGGCGAGCCCGCCGATCGGATTGCCCGAGCCGGGATTGACGTTCACGGTGGTGATGCCGCCGGCCAGGGCGTCGTCGAAGCCGGGATCGTACGGGTTGATGGCGTCGAGCACCCGCACCCCGGCCATCACCGGGTCGGTCATCTCGTTGGTGTCGTCGCCCGCCGAGCCCTCGCCCTCCTCGTGGGTGCCCAGGTGGACGTGCGCGTCGACGAAGCCCGGCAGCAGCCACTTACCGGCCGCATCCAGGGTCTCCATCCCGGACGGAGCCTCGACGCCGGCGCCGAGGGCGGTGATCCTTCCGTCCTCGAGGACGACCGTCCCGTCGAAGGGCTCCCCCTCGATCGGGACGACATGGGCGTTGAGGATGGCCAGGGCCGGCGCGGGCGCCGCGCCGGAGGTTCGAGGGGTGGTCATGAGGGGACCTTTCGCGCTCGTCGGTGGTCCACCCAACATACCCGGAGGGCGCCCTGCCCAGAGCGGGCCTGCGGCGCCCGGACGCATAGGATGACCGCATGAGCCAAGGGAGAGTCCTCGCCGTCTGCCTCGTCCACGGGCTGCTGCCGACCCGCGACACCGTCGGCGTGAGCGCCATCGACAAGCGCGCCGTCGCCGGGCCGGTGAAGGTGCACCCGCTGGGGCTGACCGGCGACCTTCAGGCCGACCGCAAAAACCACGGCGGCCCCACGAAGGCCGTGTATGCCTACGCCCAGGAGGACGCCGACCACTGGAGCGGCGAGCTCGGCCGCGCCATCGAGCCCGGACTGTTCGGGGAGAACCTGAGGCTCGAGGGGATCGAAGCCAGCAACGCGGTGATCGGTGAACGGTGGAGCATCAACGGGGTGGAGTTCGAGGTGACGATGCCGCGGACCCCGTGCGGCAACTTTGCCCGGCACCTGGGCGAGCCCGGCTGGATCCGGCGTTTCACCGCAGCCAACCGTCCGGGAGCCTACCTTCGGGTGGTGAAGGGCGGGTCGGTGCAGGCCGGAGACGCGGTCGCCGTCACCTCGCGCCCGGCCCACGGCGTGACCATCGCTCAGGTGTTCGGCGGGCTCGACGCCGCCGCCGGCGTGCGCTTGCTGGAGGCCGGCGCGCAGGAGGTTACGCTTGCCCCGCAGGTCCGCAGGGCGGCGGTGCAGGCCCTCGCCGGCGCCTAACGTGCCCAACGTCACCCGCCCTTCCGCGCCCGAACGGCAGGGGCCGGGGCCCGCATGCGGTAGGATTGAAATATCCCCCACACCGGTATTCCCTTAATTTCCGTCCTTTCAGGCGGATAGGTTGTGTTGGGGCTCGTCGAGATTTTCCGCGAGCAGATTCATCAGGGAGCGCCGGCTAGAAGAAAACGTCACACATTTCAGCTCTTGGAGCAGGAAGCCCAGTTGTGACGGGAAGTCCTGCCGCGGGATTGAAACAGTGCCGGATTTCGTTGTAAGCACGGCACCAGTTGGCTCCCGCCTTCCGGGCCGTCCGGCATCTACCTGAAGGTCTTTCCTCCATGCCTGAAAATCTGTCCCCCGAAATCTCCGAAAACCTTGACGCCCCGGCTGCCGATGACGCCGCAGAGCTGCTGTTCACCGACCTCAACCTCGACGCCCGCGTCCTCGCCGCGCTGACCGACGTCGGCTACGAGAAGCCCTCGCCCATCCAGGCCGCCACCATTCCGGTCCTGCTCGAGGGCCGCGACGTCGTCGGCCTGGCCCAGACCGGCACCGGAAAGACCGCAGCATTCGCGGTTCCCGCGCTGTCGAAGATGGCCGAGCTGGCCGACATCAACGGTGTCAGCAAGAACACGCAGGTCCTGGTCCTCGCCCCGACCCGCGAGCTCGCGCTCCAGGTCGCCGAGGCATTCACCTCCTACGCCCGCCACATGGACGGCTTCACCGTTCTGCCCGTCTACGGCGGATCCCCCTACGGGCCCCAGCTTGCGGGCCTGCGCCGCGGCGCCCAGGTTGTCGTCGGCACCCCCGGCCGCGTCATCGACCACATCTCTAAGGGTTCCCTCGACCTGTCGGCCCTTGAGTACGTCGTGCTCGACGAGGCCGACGAGATGCTCCGCATGGGCTTCGCCGAGGACGTCGAGCAGATCCTCTCCTCGACCCCTGCCGAGAAGCAGGTGGCGCTGTTCTCCGCCACCATGCCCCCGGCCATCCGCCGGATCGCCAAGAAGTACCTGAACGATCCGGCCGAGATCGCGGTCAAGGGCAAGACGACCACCGGCACCAACACGCGTCAGCGCTACCTGCAGGTCATGGGCCCGCACAAGCTCGACGCCATGACCCGCATCCTCGAGGTTGAGGACTACGACGGCATCATTGCCTTCGTCCGTACCAAGATGGCGACCGAAGACCTGGCGGACAAGTTGCGTTCACGGGGCTTCTCGGCCGCAGCCATCAACGGAGACATTCCCCAGCAGCAGCGCGAGCGCACCGTCGAGGCCCTGCGTGAGGGCAAAATCGACATCCTCGTGGCCACCGACGTCGCCGCCCGCGGACTCGACGTCGAGCGCATCTCGCTCGTCGTCAACTACGACATCCCGCACGACACCGAGTCCTACGTCCACCGCATCGGCCGCACCGGCCGAGCCGGACGCTCGGGTGACGCCATCCTGTTCATGACTCCGCGTGAGAAGTACCTGCTGCGCTCCATCGAGAAGGCGACCCGCCAGCCGGTCGAGCAGATGCAGCTTCCCTCCTCGGAGAGCATCAACGAACTGCGCCTGAACAAGTTCGCCGAGAAGATCACGAAGACCCTCGCCAGCGAGGACGTCGCGGCGTTCCGTGACCTCATCGCGAGCTACGAGCAGGAGCACAACGTTCCGGCCGCCGAGATCGCCGCTGCGCTGGCCGTCATGGCCCAGGGCAGCAACCCCCTGCTGGTCAAGGACATCCCGGTGGCTCCCGCCGGGCAGCGCGAGCGCTCGGAGGGCCGAAAGGACGCCTTCGGCTCCCGCGGGCCGACGCGCACCCTCACCGAAGGCAATGCCACCTACCGGATCGCCGTCGGACGCCGCCAGCGCGTCATGCCCGGCTCCATCGTCGGTGCCATCGCCAACGAGGGCGGGCTCTCCTCCTCGCAGATCGGCGGCATCGACATCCGCGCCGACCACACCCTCGTTGAGCTCCCCGCGGAGCTCTCCAAGGATCAGTGGCGCGCCCTGTCGAAGACCCGCATCGGCGGTGAGCTGATCCACCTCGAGCTCGACAAGGGCCGCAAGCCCAACCGCGAGCGCCCGGCCGGTGAGTTCAAGAAGCCCTTCAAAAAGGAATTCAGCAAGGACTCGAAAGACTTCAAGAAGCGCGACGGCGACACCCGGTTCTCCAGCGACAGCGCGCGCAAGCCGCGGTCGGGCAAGGCTGCCGGAGCCGGTCTCGGCCGCTCCAATGCGCAGTCCGACCAGTGGTGAAAATCACCTAGGCTAACCCCTTCGGATCCCCGCCACGGCGGGGATCCGAAGCGAAATCAGGGGTCCGCACGCAAGGGCGGTTGTTGATTTCGCACAGCGGCTCGGAACTGGTAAAGTTTCTTGTCGTTGCCCCCCTAGCTCAGTGGTAGAGCGCGTTCTTGGTAAGAACGAGGTCACCGGATCGATTCCGGTGGGGGGCTCGTAAATGAGGGGCCCGTGACGATCATCCGATCGGTGCGGGCAGACTCATTTAGGGCGGTGTAGCTCAGCTGGTTAGAGCGCACGACTCATAATCGTGAGGTCGTGGGATCGAGTCCCACCACCGCTACAAAGAGCAATCCCCGAGGCCCCGTTGGCCTCGGGGATTTTTCGTTTGGGGCCGGTTCGCAGCCTCGGCCCGGCTGGTAGGAGCCCATGCTGCGGACCGCCTGGCGCAGCGTGTCCCGAACCGTGCAGCGTGGCCCGCCGGGTCCTCGACCCTCACGCGGACCCCTCGCAACATAAAGGGCCGACTCTTTCCCGCAGGACTGCGAAGACGTACATTTATCCCGGTAAACCGCCCCAGTCGGGTGCTGCTCCATCTCAAGCGGCCAGCATTGAACGGAGTCACCGGTGCAGATAATTCCAAGGCAGATAACTCCAAGGCAGATGACTTCGAGGTATGTCGAACGGCCTGCGCGGATGGTTTTGGCACTACTCTTTGTGGTCAGCACCGTACTCGGCGCCCCCGTCGCCCCGGCCGTGGCCGGCACCCCTGACCCCCTCACCTGTGCGGGGTATCCCGAGAAGCGTCACTTCGTGGACGCGCAGTCCTGGTGGCTGCCCACCCCGGGAGCGGCTCCCGCAGGTACGGACCACGGTCATATCCATGTGGGAGCCTGCATTCCTGAACGCGAAACCGTGACCGGGCCATTCACACTCGATATCCGGATGATTCTGCATGATCCCGGCCGCCAGCAGGTCAATACCGGCAAGGCCTCCACGCCCTACGTGTCGGTTGTCATGAAGGGTGCGTCCACTGAGACGCCGCAGTCCAAGCTCTACCAAACCGGTTGGACGTGCCCCACTCCAGGTACGTGCACCCGTTGGGGCAAGGTGAGGGTTGATCCGTCCGTTTTCTCGACCGATGGCCTCAAAGAAACGCGGCTGCGCTTCTTTTCTGACGTCGCAGACCCTGCTGCGGGCGGCGGAACAGCACCAGCCCGCATGATCGCCTCCCTCAATTTTCAGTACACTGTCGATCTGTCGCCCACCCGCGCCGTGAGCGATGTCTCCCGGGATCCCTATCTACGCGGTAAGGGATGGTACTCGGCGCCCGGGAGCGATCTGGCTGAGGGCGGCTACTGTGAAGCCGCTCTCGTGACAGTTCCGGTTCCAAACCTTCCCATCAGCGGCACCTGGTCACCCGCCGTCAGGATGGTGCGGCACGGTGAGGCGGACGACCCGCCCGTGACGGCCCATGAAGTCCGGATCGACCCGGATCTCCATGCGAATGTTCCCGGTCTGATCCTCAGGCGAGCGGGCGGGGAGTATGACGGGAGAATCAGCATCGACACCACCCGTCTGGCCAATGGCATGCACAAGCTGTTCCTGCGCGCCGATTGCAATGACCGGCACGGCCGCAACTCGACCACCTCGGGCATCCTGATCGTGCCGTTTGAAGTTCGCAACTAGGGCTTCCCGCCCTGGAGGAGTGGTGCGGCCGCGGCACCACTCCCGCCGAGGCGGGCGGCTGCGACAGTTACACCGGTCCTGCAGAGGGCGGCGCCGGTGCCTGACTGGTTTCCAGCCGGCGGGCCTGGAGCACCGTGTCCCGGACCACCGCAGCGTGTCCCGCCGCGTCCTCGACTGCACGCGGCCGCGCCTCGGAGGCGGTGATGTCCCAGCCACCGTCGAGCAGGGGGATGAGGTCCTCCGCGGTGTAGAACAGCTCGGGTAGCGGGGGCCGCCGCGCCGCCGTCTGCAGGTCCGAGGGGTGGTGCCCGACAATGAGAAGCGTGCCGCCCGCCGCCACCGCGTCGGCGAGGCCCGCGAACAGCGTCGAGCGCGCCGGTTCCGGCAGCTGCATGAACTGTGCCGAGACCAGATCAAAGCCGCCTGGATCCGGCGGCGCCTCGATAAGGTCGGCGTGCAACCAGTCGACCCGGGCGGCAACCGCGGCGTCCTCGATCCGGGCCTGCTCGCGGGCCCGGCCGAGGGCCACCTCGGAGATGTCGACGCCGGTCACTCGCCACCCGCTGCGGGCCAGCCACAGGGCGTCGGCGCCCTCGCCGCAGCCGACATCCAGCGCGCGCCCGGGAGGCAGCGTGGAGGCCGTGGTGACGAGGTGGGGATTGGGGTTCCCGCTCCATACCCGATGGTGCTCGGCGTAGCGCCGGTCCCAGAACTCCTGGTCCATCTCAGCGTGCATGGCTCTCCAGCTCCGCTCTGCCGTCGGGTGTCCCCGTGGTGGTCCCATTCTCGTGCCCGGCCGGCGCCCCGCCAAGGGCCTGCCCGGCGCCTTCCCGGAGCCGCTCCACGGCGGCCGCCGCGTCCTCGGCGATGAGGTCCCCGTTGATTGCCGCCCCGGCCGCCAGCCCCGCAGCGGACGAGGCCATCACCTGGGCCACCGGATCCGCCACGTTGCCGGCCGCCCACACCCCGGGAACGGAGGTGCGGCCCTGCGGGTCGACCTCGGCCGAGTAGCCGATGCCCATCGGGTGCTCCGCGGTCCGCACGCCGAGGGACTCAAGCAGTGCCGACCGCGCGGCGAAGCGCGGTGCGACGACGAGGGCATCGAGCGGGAAGCCTTCGCCGGACTCGAGGCGCACGCCCGAGAGCGAGCCGTCCGTCTCCTGGACTGCTTCGACCGTGCCGGAGATGACGCGGACCGACAGCGCCGCCAGGAGTTCCTCCTGCTCGGCCGTCAGTTCAGGCGCGGTGTGCAGGAAGAGGGTGACGTCGCTGCTGAGCTGCCGGAACATCTGGACCTGGTGCATCGCCATCGGGCCGGTCGCCAGGACGCCGATGGCCCTGCCGCGGGCCTCGTACCCGTGGCAGTAGGGGCAGTGGATGACGCCCGAACCCCAGTGCGCGGCGAGCCCCTCGACGTCGGGCAGTTCGTCGGTGAGCCCGGTCGTGACGAGCAGGCGCCGGCCGGCGACGCGCCCGCCGTCCTGCAGGGTGACGGTGAACCCCTCCGGACCCTTCTCGACGCGCACCGCCTCCGCGTCGATCAGGACTGCACCGTAGGACGCCGCTTCGGCCCGGCCGGACGCCACCAGCTCGAGCGGCGGCACTCCATCGCGGGACAGGAAGTTGTGGACCCCGGCTGCGGGGGCGTTCCGCGGCGAGCCGGAGTCGATCACGGCCGTGGTGCGCAGCGACCGGCCGAGGGCCACCGCGGCGCTGAGCCCGGCGGCGCCTCCGCCGATGATCACGACGTCATAGCGCGAAGAGTCCTGCATGATGCTTCTCCTTTTCCGAGGCGCCTACGGTCGGCGCCCTCGTATCCACTGTCCCGCCGGGTGGACGTGCTGGCAATATTCCTTGCCGATATGGCAAGATGCGGGGATGGAGAGCGATCTTTCATCGGTTTTTGACGCCATGGGCCCACGGCTGCGCGCACTGCGCCAGCAGCGGGGGCTCACCCTCGGCGAGGTATCCGAGGCCACCGGCGTCTCGGCGAGCACCCTGTCCCGCCTCGAAGGCGGCCAGCGGCGCCCCAACCTCGAACTGCTCCTGCCCCTGGCCCGACTGTTCCAGGTGCCGCTCGACGACCTCGTCGGAGCGCCGACCACCGGTGATCCGCGCATCCACCTGCGGCCCATCCGGCACAGCGGCATGACGGCCCTTCCCCTGACCCGCAGGCCTGGCGGGCTGCAGGCGTACAAGATGGTGCTTGCCGCCGACGCACGGAAGGGCGAACCCGAACTCCGCGTGCACGAAGGATATGAGTGGCTGTATATCCTCAATGGGCGCCTGCGCCTCGTGCTCGGCGATAAGGACTTCGTCCTGGGGCCGGGCGAAGCTGCCGAATTCGACACCCATACCCCTCACTGGTTCGCTTCCGCCGACGAGCACCCGGTGGAGTTCCTCAGTCTGTTCGGCCACCAGGGGGAGAAGATGCACGTCCGGGCCCGGCCCAAGGCCTAGCAGCCGGCGGAGACACCCGGCCGGCGAACGGGCAGGGGACGCCGTGTGGCAGGGGCGCCCGACGGGCGGACACGCCGCGTTACGCCGGAGAGTGGCTGCGGCGGATCTCCGCGCGCTTCTCCGCGTAGACGGTGGTTTCCACGACGACGAGCAGTGCGCACAGTCCAAAGACAAGGCCCAGCGCCGCCAGCGGGGCGAACCCGGAAGTGGCCGGGATCAGGGCCAGCAGGACGGCGGCGGTGCTGAGCCGCCACGTCTTCCAGTACCCGCCGACCCTTCGCCAGAACGCCGCGTGGGCGAGGAGGTACAGGGCCGTCCCGCCCAGCAGCGCGCCGGCCCCCAGCCAGCCGTAGCCGGATGATTCATCGAGGTGCGCCAGGGCATCCTCGACCCCGAGCGCCGATAGCACGACCCCGGCGATCAGCGGGAGGTGGAGGTAGGTGTAGGCGTCCACGGCGAGGGCCGAACGCGCCCGGCCGCGGAGCCGCGCCAGCACGTGCTCGGCCGCAATTGCCATGACGTCGAAGTACAGCCACCACAGGCAGATCGAGAGCCCGACGCCGAAGACCGCGCCCAGGATCATCAGGGTGCTCACCGGGCGTTCCGAGGCGCCGACGCCGATGGAGATGATCGACTCGCCCAGGGCGAGGATCACGACGAGCCCGTACCGCTCGGCCCAGTGGGCGGCGGAATGGACCCGCCAGTTCCCGCCGGCGGAGGTGAGGTAGGTGAGGGTGATATCCGCGGCGAGGCCGGCCAGCCAGAACCAGGTTTGGGACGGCCCGCCGACGAGGGCTCCGGTGATGATGATGGCGGAGCCGGTGAACATGGCGCTCGAAGTCTTGATCACCTGGCGCCGGAGCGGGACGTCGTCCCCGGCGGCGACCAGGTACAGCCCGATGTGGACCAGGCGCACGACGAAGTAGGCCAGCGCGAACACGAGCGGTCCGTCCAGGCCGCCGGCCATGTCGTGGAAGGCCTCCGGAATGGTCAGGGCAGCGATGAACATCGCCATCATGGCGAGCGACATCCCGAGCCGCACGATGCCCTCGTCGACGTGGGTCTGGTTGGCGAGCCAGGAGTAGCAGACCCAGGACCACCAGAGGATGCCCAGGATGATCATGCCCTGGAGCACACCGAGGCCCGTGTGTTCATGGGCCATGAAGCCGGTGACCTGGGTGAAGGCGAAAACGAAGACGAGGTCGAAAAAGAGTTCGAAGGTCGTGACCCGGTGGGACTCGTCCGAGACCCGGATCTGGCGCATCGATCGGAAGGCGGGAAACATACGGAAAGCATAAATTGCGGGCGGGGCGGTGTCTCCGATCCGAACCCTCTGTTACTCGCCTGCGGCT
Organism: Arthrobacter sp. MSA 4-2; assembly: GCF_016405885.1. GTDB lineage: Bacteria > Actinomycetota > Actinomycetes > Actinomycetales > Micrococcaceae > Arthrobacter_D. The sequence continues at coordinate 34,177 of NZ_JAEKGC010000004.1, forward strand.
TCGACGATCAGGGTACTTATAGGATGGGCAAAGGCAACGACCGCTAAGCAGCCGCCCCGTTAGGTGTGCGGGGGGATGGACTTACATGACCGAACGTGACTCCGTGTGGAGCGCCGACAGCACGAACGACACCTACCCCACGAGGGCGAGCCGGCGCCGCCAGTCCCTGCTCGAGGGGGACCCGGGGGCCCGGTGGGAGCCGCTGTCCGCCGATGAGGAGAACGACGGCACTCCAGCCGCGTACGGGCCCGAGGCAGCGCCGGACTACGCCCCCTCGATCGCCGCCCGGACGACCGGCACGGTTCCCAACGGCACGGTTCCCTACGAGCCGGAACCCTTCGAGTCCGGGCTTTCCGACACCCAGGTGTTTGAGGCCGATCTCTCCGACACCCGAGCATTTGAGCCCCACCTCTCCAACGCCGGACCCATCGAGACCGACTCCGCCGACGCCGGAGCGCTTGAGTCCCGGCCCACCGACACGGACCTCCCCGCCGCCGAACCGGGGGAGTCCCGGCCGTTTGAGTACGGCCGGCCGCCGCGCGGAGCATCCGGCTCCGAACCCGTGGCGGAGCTTCCCCCGCCTCCGGCCGAGCCTCCGGCCACCCGCCAGCGAGCCTCCGCGGCGCGGACCGGCCGCCGCTCCTTCCTCACCCCCGACACGGCAGTGGTGCCCGCCGAAACCGGCCTGCGGGGAGCCCTGACCCGTATCGGCGTGCGGATTCCGCCGTCCGCCGCGGAACTGACGGTGCGCGCGCACACCCGCGCCGTGAGTCAGCATTGGCCCGGCCCGCGGACCATCGCCGTCGTGAACGGCAAGGGAGGGGCCAACAAGACCCCGACCACCGTCATGCTCGCGGCGGTGTTCGCCCGCAACGGGGGCGGGCCCGTCCTGGCCTGGGACAACAACGAAACCCGCGGCACCCTTGGGTGGCGGACCGAGCAGGGCCCGCATGAGGCAACCGTGCTCGACCTGCTCCCGCAGACCGGCGCCCTGCTCGCCCCGTCCGCCCAGTCGGCGCTGCTCGCCCGCTACGTCCACCACCAGACCGAAGACAAGTACGACGTGCTGCGGTCCAAGCCCGACGTGCTGGCCTCCGAGCAGAAGGTCACCTCGCGGGACTTCGACGCCCTGCACGAGGTCGCCTCGAAGTACTTCCGGCTCAATGTTGTGGACTCGGGCAACGACGAGACGGCCGAACGGTGGCTGCGCATGCTCCACCACACCCACCAGCTGGTCATCGCCACCACCACCCTCGAGGAGCACGCCGAGGCCGGCGCCCTCCTGCTTGAGGCCCTGCGGGCCCGCGGCGGCGACTACGAGCAGCTTTCCCGCAACGCCGTGGTCATCGTCAGCCAGTCCGACAAGAACGGCACCGCGGCCCAGGCCCAGGCGATTGCCGCAGGCTTCACCGAGCTGGCCCGCAGCGCCGTCACCATCCCCTTCGACCCCGCCCTGCTGAAGGGCAGGATCCGTTATGGTTCCCTGCGCCCAGCCACCCAGCGGGCCTGGCTCGCCGCGGCGGCGGCGGTGGCCGAGGGCCTCTGAGTCACCGGTTCACCACCGACGGCCGCGGCGGTCCGGGGCGTCGACGGCGTCGCCACGGCCGGTACGGAAGCCTGGACCGCCCGGGCCCGGGAAAGGGTCGAGGACCCGCCGGTGGCCTAAGCTGAATTGGTGAATCCCGGTGGACGCTACCTGTGCAGCGGGGTGGCCTGGCACGGCGAAGTCCCGGCCCTGGTCCTCGCCGACCCGGACGGTGTCCGGACGGACCTGCCGCTGCGGCCGGGCTCCCGGCTCGGCTACCGCACGCTCGGTCCCGCCGGAGTGCGGTACTGCCTGGGTTCCTACCGGGTCCGCGACGCCGAGTCCCGCACGCACGTGCCCTGCCCGCGGCAGGCCGAGGCCGAGCGGGGCTACCAGTGCGGTCCCTGCTTCGCCCAGGACGACCTGCGCTTCATGCACGACTTCCACCGCTCGGGCATCGCCCCGGAGGGTCTGAAACGCTACCTCGACGAGCCGCACTGGCTGTACGTGGCGACCTTCGCCGACGGCGCCACCAAGGTCGGCACCGCCTCGGCCAAGCGCAAGCGCGGGCGGCTCGTGGAGCAGGGCGCCGTCACCGCCTCGTACGTGGCCCTCGCGGACAACGGGCGGGTGGTGCGCGTCCTCGAGGACGAGGTGACGCGCAGCGTGGGCCTGCCGCAGGCCGTGCGCTCGGCCGCGAAGGCCGAGGCCCTCCGCCGGCCCCTGCCAAAGGATCGGCTCGCCGGTATCAACACGGGTTTCGCCGACGCGGCCCGGCAGCTGCTGCGGGAGGGGATGGAGCTCGAGGGTTTCACCGTCGTCACCGAGGAGTTCGACCCGCCGCCGTCGTGGCAGGAGGTGTTGACGGCCGGCGGGGTCCAGCCCTATCCAGGGGACCTCGAGAGCGGCGACCACGGGTTCGTCGTCGGTCCGCTGCTGGGCTCCTGCGCCCTCGTCAGCCTCGACGGCGCCCCGTTGCGCTTCCTCGCGGACCTGTCCCGGCTCAAGGGGCGGCGGATCGCACCGGGGGACTACTCGACCGCCGTGCCGGCCGTCCAAGAGTCCCTCTTCTAGGGTCACGGTAGGATGAAAGGATGCTCAACACACCCTGGGACACGGGATCGGTGCTCTACCGCAGGCTCCTGATCTCCGCGCTGATCCTCACCGGCGCCGGCATCGCGCTCGCCCTGGCAGGGGCGGCAGCCGACGCCGAGGCCGCGGTGTTCGCCGCGATGCCGGTGATCGGCGCGGGCCTGCTGTGCCACATCGCCGGCATGGTGGTGCGGACCCGCGACGCCCGGCGGCGACGGAGCCCCGCAGCGCCCCGCTGAGCCCCGACCGGCCACCGAGCCGGCCGCTCGATTACGCTTGAATCCAGCCCGCCGTCCGCGAACTCCCGGAGGACCCCATGACCATCAACCCCGACCTGCAGGGACGCAGCTACCCCGCCGGTGAGGTGTACACCGTGGGGCGCGAAGCGATCCGCGACTTCGCCCGCGCGGTCAAGGCCACCCATCCCTCCCACTACGACGTCGAAGCGGCCCGGGCCCTCGGGTACGCAGACCTGGTGGCGCCGCCGACGTTCGCCATCATCGTGGCGCAGCGCGCGGACGCCCAGCTCATCACCGATCCGGGCGCCGGGATCGACTTCTCCCGGGTGGTCCACGCCGACCAGCGCTTCACCCACCACCGGCCCATCGTCGCCGGGGATGAACTGGTCGCCGCCCTCCACGTCGATTCGGTGCGGGCCATGGGCGGCGGGGCGATGATCACCACGCGCGCCGAAATCTCAACAGTGGACGGTGTGCGGACCGCCACGACAACGTCATCCCTGCTCGTCCGGGGAGAGGAGCAGCAGTGAGCATCCCAGCAGCAGAACTGACCGTCGGGCAGGACATCGGGTCCGTGACGATTCCGGTGACCCGCCAGGACCTGGTGCGCTACGCCGGGGCCTCCGGGGACTTCAATCCCATCCACTGGAATTCCGACTTCGCCCAGGGCGTCGGGCTGCCCGGGGTCATCGCCCACGGCATGTTCACCATGGGCGCCGCGGTGCAGCTGGTCACCGACTGGACCGGCGATCCGGGCTCCGTCATCGACTACCAGACGCGCTTCACCAGGCCCGTCGTGGTCGCCGACACCACGGCGCAGCCCGGCGTTCCGGGCGCCGTCCTCGAGGTCCGGGGGACCATCGGGGCGCTGAACCCCGAGGAGGCAACGGCGCGGATCGACCTCACGGTGACCTTTGAGGGCCAGAAGGTCCTCGTGAAGGCCCAGGCCGTGGTGCGCCTTTCATGAGCCCGCAGGCGACCGGCACGCCGCTGGCGGACCTCACCACTGCTGGAGTCGGCGGGCCCGCCCGCACGCTCATCGAGGCACGCTCCGAACAGGAGATTATCGACGCCGTCCGCACCGCCGACGACGCGGGTGAGCCGCTGCTCATCCTGGCCGGCGGCTCGAACCTCGTTATCGCCGATGAAGGCTTCGAGGGCACGGTGGTCCGCATCGCCTCCGACGGTTTCACCGTGAACGACGACGATGCCACCTGCGGCGGGGTCATGGTTCGGGCGCAGGCCGGGCAGGACTGGGACGAACTTGTCGAGTACACGGTGAAGCACGCCTTCTCCGGCCTCGAAGCGCTCTCGGGGATCCCCGGCTCCACCGGGGCGACGCCGGTCCAGAACGTCGGCGCGTACGGCTCCGACGTGTCCCAGACGATCGCCACGGTGCGCACCTGGGACCGGCAAACCTCTGCGGTGAAGAGCTTCACCAACTTCGAACTCCACTTCGGGTACCGGGACTCGCTGCTGAAGCAGACGACCGTCACCGGCTCGCCGCGCTATGTGGTCCTCACCGTCGAATTCCAGCTCGCGCTCGGCCGCATGAGCGCACCGGTGAAGTACGCCGAACTGGCCCGCGCCCTGGGCGTTGAGGTCGGCAAACGGGCCTACGCCAACGACGTGCGCCGCGAGGTGCTCCGGCTGCGCGCGGCCAAGGGAATGGTCCTCGATGCGCAGGACCGCGACACCTTCAGCACCGGGTCTTTCTTCACCAACCCGATTGTCGACGCCGCCGCGGCGGCGGGCCTGCCGGAGGACGCCCCCCGGTACCCGGTTGCGGACCCGGACAAGGTGAAGCTCAGCGCCGCCTGGCTGATCGAGCGTGCCGGTTTCGCCAAGGGCTTCGGGCTGGCCGACGACGCCGGGTTCGCCGCGGCGGGCGGGCGGGCCTCGCTGTCGACGAAGCACACCCTGGCGCTGACCAACCGGGGCGGCGCCGCCGCCCGGGACCTGCTGGCCGTGGCCGGGCTCGTGGCGGACGGGGTTGAGGCGAAGTTCGGCATCCGGCTGCAGCCCGAACCGCTGCTGATCGGGTGCGCGCTCCCGGCGCCCAGCACCCCCTGAGGGCCGCTACCCGGTACGCCCTGGGCGCGGCTGCGCCGGCGGTCTGTAAGCACCGGCCGTCTGTAGGCCCGGCACTCTGTAGGCCCGGCACTCTGTGAGCCCGGCCGGCTGTTGAGAGCCGCGTCTACGTGACCGAGGTCCGCCGCGCGTGCTCGGCGGCGGCACGGGTCAGCAGGACGTCGCCCCACTGGGCCTTCCGGTCCACCAGCTGGCGGGTGCACAGCCACTGCGCCAGACGGGAGGCGAGGCTGATCTGGGCCAGCCGGTCGTGGAAGTCGGCCGCCAGCCAGCGCACGCCCAGGAATCCCGGGAGGGCGTGGAGGAGCTCCGCGGCGCCCATCAGGCGCGCATAGGCGGCGTCGGGGGAGAACTGGCGTTCAAGCTCAAGCAGCGCCGCCGCCTCAGGCGGCAGCGAGCGCGCCCCCTCGCCCTCGAGGTAGGACCTCAGCCCGGCCTCCACGCGCCCGTACCGGATCACCGTTTCCGGGTGCCGGCCGCGGGCGCTGGCTGCGAAGAAACCGGTCAGGATGCGGTCGACGTCGGTGTGTTCCATGCCGGTATTCTGCCTCCGCCCTCTGACAGTTCCACGCGCGGGGTGCCGGCTACAGGTTCCCGGTGCTGATGAGCAGCATCCGGCGCAGCGGCTCGGCCGCGCCCCACAGCAGCTGGTCGCCCACGGTGAACGCGCTGATGTACTTCGGGCCCATCTCGAGCTTGCGGATGCGTCCCACGGGGATCTCCAGGGATCCGGTCGCGGCCACCGGGGTCAGTTCGGCCACGGAGGCCTCCTTGGTGTTGGGCACCACCTTCACCCACTCGTTGTCGGCCGCGATCAGGCGCTCGATCTCCGCCACCGGCAGGTCCTCGGTCAGCTTCAGGGTCAGCGCCTGCGAGTGCGAGCGCATGGCGCCGATCCGCACGCACAACCCGTCGAAGGGGATCCGCCCGCCGTCGCCGGTTCCCAGGATCTTGTTGGTCTCCGCCCCGGCCTTCCATTCCTCGCGGGACTGTCCGTGGCCGAGGTCGGCGTCGATCCATGGGATCACCGAGCCGGCCAGCGGCACCCCGAACTGCGAGGCGTCAAGCTCCGGGTTCCGCTGCTGGGCCAGCACGGCCCGGTCGATCTCGAGGATGGCCGAGGCCGGGTCGTCGAGGTGGGTGAGCACGCTCGAGTGAAGGGCGCCAAACTGGGTGAGCAGTTCGCGCATGTGCCGTGCCCCGCCGCCCGAGGCGGCCTGATAGGTCATCGAGGTGCCCCACTCCACCAGTCCGTTGCGGAACAGCCCGCCGAGGCCCATGAGCATGCAGGAGACGGTGCAGTTGCCGCCGATGAAGTCCTTTACGCCGCTGGCCAGCCCGGCGTCGATGACCGCGCGGTTCACTGGGTCCAGCACGATGATCGACTCGGGCTCCATCCGCAGCGTGGAGGCGGCGTCGATCCACAGCCCGTCCCAGCCGGCGTCGCGCAGCTTGGGATGCACCTCCGAGGTGTAGGCGCCGCCCTGGGCGGTGACGATGATCGGCAGCTTCGCCAGGGTCTCGACGTCGTAGGCGTTCTCGAGCTTCCCGGCGCCCTCGGCGAAGGACGGCGCCGGTCCGCCCGCGTTGGAGGTGGAGAAGAACACGGGGTTGAACAGGCGGAAATCGCCTTCGTCCTGGAGTCGCTGCATGAGGACGGAGCCGACCATGCCGCGCCAGCCGACGAAGCCGACGGAGGGCAGGGGGGAGGTGCTTGCTGCGGAGGTCATCCTCCAAGCTTAGGCGAGCCCGGCGTGCGGTGCGGGAACGGTTACGCCGGCTGTCGGTCCGGCTGGACCCCCTGCCTTAGGCCGTTTGGGAGCCGCGCGCCCACAGGCTCAGCCGGTACCGGGTGCCGGAGGTGCTGTCCAGCCAGCCCCCGGCGGGGCTGACGCCCTTCAGGTCCCACTCCGGGCCAAGCACCGGCGCGTAGGTGTCGCCGTCAGTGTCGGTCTCGATGACGGTGACCACCGCCGCGTTGGCCTCGGCGACCGCTTCGGCGTACAGTTTCCCGCCGCCGATGATCCAGATCTGCTCCGCGCCCGGTGCCCGCCGCGCCTCGGCGAGCGCGTCCTGGAGGGAACCGACGACGACGGCGCCCTCAAGCGGGCCGGAGGAGCTCACGACGATGTTGGTGCGGTCCGGCAGCGGGCGGTACTTCGCGGGGAAGGACTCCCAGGTGCGCCGGCCCATGATGACCGGGTGGCCGGTGGTGATCCTGCGGAAGTGGGTCAGGTCCTCGGGGACATGCCAGGGCATGCCGCCGTCCTTGCCGATCACCCCGTCCTCGGTCTGCGCCCAGATCAGGCCGATCACCGGCTCGCCGCCAACGGCGCCGGTCACTGTGACATCGTCGAAGCTCATACGGCGATCGGAGCCTTGATCGTGGGGTGGTGCCGGTAGTCGAGCACCTCGAAGTCCTCGAGGGTGTAATCGGAGATGCTCTCCGGGGTGCGGGTGATCCGCAGCCGCGGGTAGGGGTAGGGCTCGCGGGAGAGCTGCTCGGTGACCTGCTCCACGTGGTTGTCGTAGATGTGCACGTCCCCGCCGGTCCAGATGAACTCCCCGGGCTCCAGCCCGGCCTGCTGGGCCACCATAAGGGTCAGCAGGGCGTAGGAGGCGATGTTGAACGGAACGCCGAGGAAGGTGTCCGCCGACCGCTGGTACAGCTGGCAGGACAGCCGGCCCGGGCCCTCGGGGGAGGGCTCGACGTAGAACTGGAAGAACGCGTGGCACGGGGGAAGGGCCATATTGGAGATCTCCGAGACGTTCCAGGCCGACACGATGTGCCGCCGGGAGTCGGGATTCGTCTTCAGGCCCTCGATGACGGCGGCAATCTGGTCGATGTGTCCGCCGTCCGGGGTGGGCCAGGAGCGCCACTGCACCCCGTAGACCGGCCCGAGTTCGCCGTCGGCGTCGGCCCACTCGTCCCAGATGGACACGCCCTGTTCCTGGAGCCAGCGGACGTTCGACTCCCCGCGCAGGAACCAGAGCAGCTCCAGGGCGACGGATTTGAAGTGCACCCGCTTGGTGGTGATCAGCGGGAAGGACTCGCGCAGGTCGAAGCGAAGCTGGCGTCCGAAGACGCTGCGGGTTCCGGTGCCGGTCCGGTCGGACTTGGCCGTGCCGTTGGCCATCACATCGCGCAGCAGGTCTTCATACGGGGTGTTCAGGGGTGTGCTCACCGTGCCAGTCTAGCGAGGACCGGCCGGGGCGCCTGCCGGTGCCCCGGCGTGTCAGTCGTCGTAGGCGCGGTACTGCTCCACGGAGACGATGCGCCCGTGATTGACGGAACTGACCTGGCAGATGACCGCCTCACCCGGTGACAGGTACGGGTCGGTGACCGGCAGCAGGGCGGCCAGGTGCGTCGCCATGTGCCCGCGCAGCACCCCGAAGACGAGGGGCAGGACCGGCCGGTGCGTGCAGATCGCCACCGGGTTGCGCTTGTCGAAGACCTTCTCCACGGCAGCCCTGGCGCGCCCCGGTTTCCGGGCCGCGTCGTGCTCGGTGATGGCGTCGACGAGCTTCAGCTTCGCGTCGGCCTTCGCGACGTAGGGCGAGACCGTCTGGACGCACCGGACCCACGGGCTGCTGATGACCCGCTCGGGCCGCCAGGCCTGCAGCAGCCGGCTCACGGCCACCGCCTGGCGCCGGCCGGTGGCCGCGAGCGGCCGTTCGCCCTCGGCCCGGCTCCAGGAGGAGCGCGGCTTGGCCTTCGCATGGCGGACGATGATCAGCGGCCAGGTGCCGAGGTCCCGGCGTTCGTGGGCCTCCTCGAGGGCATCAAGGGGCTCCACATCGGAGGGGTTGGTCAGCAGGAGGCGTGCCTTGTCCGGGGTGCACCACAGGTGTTCGTCAACCTCTTTGCCGTCCGGGACGGGCTTGAGGTGGCCCGCCTTCGCGGCCCAGTAGTGGACCACCTTGCGTCCGGAGGACACCTCGTAATCGATGGACGGCAGCGGGATTCCGAGGTGGACCCTCAGGCCCACCTCCTCGTGCGTCTCGCGGACGGCGCACTCCGGGGTGGTCTCCCCGTCGTCGAGCTTGCCCTTGGGCCAGGACCAGTCGTCGTAGCGCGGACGGTGGATCAGCAGCACCTCGAGGCGCCCCTTTTCGGTCCGCCAGCACAGGGTGCCCGCGGCGGTGACAGTCACCTCGGTGGCCGACGGCGCGGCGTCGGCCGGACTCTGGACGTCGGCGGACATCAGCGGCGGATGGCGGCGCGCTGCCGGGCACGGGAGGCGAGCAGCCAGGACTGGATGTCGCCGAGGTCCTCGCCGTTCTCGTCCTTGGCGTGCCGGGTCCAGGCCCCGGTCTCGTCGAGGTGCCAGCTCGCGGTGCGCGGGTCCATGTACCGGTCCAGGAGCGTCATGAGGTACTCAATGTCATCCGGCGCGCTCAGCTGCACCAGGGTCTCCACCCTGCGGTCGAGGTTGCGGTGCATCATGTCCGCCGAGCCCATGAACACTGCCGGATCACCGCCGTTCGCGAACGCGAACACGCGCGAGTGCTCAAGGAAGCGGCCCAGCACCGAGCGGACCGTCACATTCTCGCTGAGGCCCGGCACCCCCGGCCGGACCGAGCAGATCCCCCGGACGATGACGTCGACCTTCACCCCGGCCTGCGAGGCGCGGTACAGGGCGTCGATGATCGCCTCGTCGACCATCGAGTTGACCTTGATCACCACGCGGGCCGCCCGGCCTGCGTTCTTGTTCGCGATCTCCCGCTCGATCCGGTCGATCAGCCCCGAGCGCACCGACCGCGGAGCGACGAGGAGGCGCTTGAAGGTGGACCTGGGCGCGTAGCCGGAGAGCTGGTTGAACAGCCGGGACAGGTCCTCGCCCACCTGGTCGTTCGAGGTCAGCAGGCCGAGGTCCTCGTAGTAACGGGCCGTGCGCGGGTGGTAGTTTCCGGTGCCGATGTGGCAGTAGCGGCGCAGCCCGTCGATCTCCTGCCGGACCACCAGCGAGAGCTTGCAGTGGGTCTTCAGCCCCACGATGCCGTACACCACGTGCACGCCGGCCTGCTCGAGCTTCCGCGCCCAGGAGATGTTGGCCTGTTCATCGAAGCGGGCCTTGATCTCCACCAGGGCGAGCACCTGCTTGCCCGCCTCGGCAGCGTCGATCAGGGCATCGACGATCGGGGAGTCTCCTGAGGTGCGGTAGAGGGTCTGCTTGATCGCCTGCACCTTGGGGTCGGCGGCCGCCTGCTCGAGGAACGCCTGCACCGAGGTGGAGAAGGAGTCGTACGGGTGGTGCAGCAGGATGTCCCGGCGCCGCATGGCGGCGAACACGTTGGCGGCCTTGGAGGTCTCGCTCTCGTTGAGGTGCCGGCTCGTGTGGGGGACGTGCTTGGGATAGTGGAGCTCCCCGCGGTCGATCTTGCCGATGACGCTGAGCCCGCGCAGGTCCAGCGGTGCGGGGAGGGTGAAGACCTCGTCCTCCTCGATGCCCAGCTCGCGCGAGAGCAGCGCCCGGATGCTCGGGTTGATGTCGGTGGCCACCTCGAGCCGCACCGGCGGGCCGAACCGGCGGCGCAGCAGCTCCTTCTCGAGGGCCTGCAGCAGGTTCTCCGCGTCGTCCTCCTCCACCTCGAGGTCCTCGTTGCGGGTGACCCGGAAGGTGTGGTGTTCGAGCACCTCCATGCCGGGGAACAGCTGGTCGAGGTGAACGGCGATGACGTCCTCCAGGGCGATGAAGCGGGCGGTGCGTCCCGAGACGCTGCCGGCGCGGTGCCCGTCCACGGAGATCAGGCGGGGCAACTGGTCGGGCACCTTGACGCGGGCGAAGAGCTCCTTCTCGCTGATGGGGTTGCGTACCACGACGGCGAGGTTCAACGACAGCCCGGAAATGTACGGGAAGGGGTGCGCCGGGTCCACCGCCAGCGGGGTGAGGATCGGGAAGACCTTCTCGGTGAACAGCTTGTTCAGCTCGAGCCGTGCGGGTTCGTCGAGCTCGTCCCAGGTGGTGAGGTGGATGTGCTCCTTCGCCAGGGCGGGGCGGATCTGCTCGGCGAAGACCGCGGCGTGGCGCTGTTGGAGGCGGTAGCCGTCCCCCATGATCTTCTCGAGCTGCTCGATGGGGCTGAGCCCGGCGGCGGATGGGACGGCGAGCCCGGTGGCGATGCGGCGCTTCAGGCCGGCGACGCGCACCATGAAGAACTCGTCGAGGTTGGACGCGAAGATGGAGAGGAACGCGACCCGCTCCAGCAGGTAGAGGTCGGGATCCTCGGCGAGCTCGAGCACCCGCGCGTTGAAGTCGAGCCAGCTGATCTCGCGGTCAAGGAACCGGTCCGGGCGGATGTCGCCGGTCGGCAGCAGGCTCGGGGCGAACTCGGGAATCTCGATGCGGTCCTGGGTGGCCCGGGCGGGTGCGGTCTCCGAGGAACCGTAACGGGATGGGACTCGGGCGGCTGTCTCGGATGCCATGGTGTCTCCTGCGGCGTTCAATGGTGTCTCGGGGCGCGCGTAGAAGCGGGCACTGTGCTGGAATCCAACCTTACAAGCTGGGCGTGTCTTCTCCACCTGCATACATGACATCGACGTCCCAGCGCGTGAAGCCCAGCCGGCGGTAGAGGGCCACCGCGGCGGTGTTGTCCGCGTCGACGTAGAGCATGATGGCCTGCAGCCCGCGCCGGTGCAGGTACTCGATGCCGGCCACGGTAAGGGCCTTGCCCAGGCCGCGGCCCTGCGCCTCGGGGGTTACCCCGACGACGTACACCTCACCGAGCGGCGGGTGGGCGCCCGAGCCGGCGTGGACCTTGGTCCAGTGGAAGCCGAGCAGGCGGGAGGTCTCGGTGTCCTCGGCCAGGAAGAAGCCCTCGGGGTCGAACCAGTCCTCGGCCATGCGGGCCTGCAGGTCGGCGAGGGTCGTGGACCCCTGCTCGGGGTGGTGGGCGAACGCGGACCGGTTGGCCTCGAGCCACAGCTGTTCGTCCTGTCCGGGGACGAAGGTCCGAAGCCGGACCTTGTCGGGCAGGGCGGGGGAGGGCGCCAGCTCGGCGGCCGCGGCCCGGGTCTGGCGCATGCGCCACAGCTCCCGGACGGGCCGGAACCCGTGCCGGGCGGCGAGGGCGGCCGCGGCGGCATGGTTGCCGTGCGACCAGGCCCGGAGCCCGGGAATTTCCTCGGCGGCGACCGCGTCCGCGAGGGCGGATCCGGCCCCCTCGGCGCGGGCGTCAGGAGCCACCACCAGTTCGAGGACGGCGGCCTCCTGGCCTGCGTCCGGCGCCCCGTCCGCCGGCAGGCTGACGACGGCGAGGCCGGCCAGTTCACCGGCGTCCCCGTCGTCTCCGCCGGAACCGGCCCCCGGCCGCGCGGTGAAAAGCAGGACCTGGGCGGCGTCGGGCGCGGAGGAACGCAGGTTCACGAGGGTCTGCTCGGACAGGGGAGGGTTGCCGTCGGCCTCGGCCGCACGAGCGGCGAGTTCGCGGATTTCCGCCAGCAGGGGGGCCTGCGGGGTGCCGGAGGTCCGGGTAATCGTCCAGGGGGAAAGCTGCGCATCGGCCGTCATGGGCCCAGCCTAGTGCCCCGGCGCCCGCCGGGACCGGCCGCCGGCCAAGGTTCAGGCCGCCGGTTTGGCGGGACGCCCCGGGGTGGGGTAGCGTGGGAAACCGTTCAGGGGGGATGCACCACTGGGGTGCCCGCGATACGTTCGACCCGTATGTCCTCCACTTCGGGCCCGGCCCACGAAGAACCCCCATCCGCAGGGATGGGGGTTCTTTGCGTTAAGGCCCTGCCCCGCCGGTGCGCCGGCGCCGGTGCGGGTCAGGAGGGGTGTGGGTCAGGCGCCGGTCAGGCGTCCTGGACGACGTCGGCCCCGGTCTCCTCGGGCATCCGCGTCAGCGTGAACCGGTAGCCGACGTTGCGCACCGTGGCGATGAGCTGTTCGTGGTCGGTGCCGAGCTTCGCCCGCAGCCGCCGCACGTGCACATCGACCGTCCGGGTGCCCCCGTAATAGTCGTAACCCCACACCTCATGCAGCAGCTGGTCGCGGGTGAAGACCCGCCCGGGATGCTGGGCCAGGTATTTGAGCAGCTCGAATTCCTTATAGGTGAGGTTCAGCGGAACCCCACCAACCCGGGCGGTGTAGCTCGCCTCGTCGATCACCACTCCCGAGGCCCGGATCTCGGAGCTGGTCTCCTCCCCGGCCGCCTGGGCCCGGGCGATGACCAGCCGAAGCCGTGCCTCGACCTCGGCGGGACCGGCCGAGTCCAGCAGGACGTCATCTGCCAGCCAGGCGGCGGTCACCGCCGTCATGCCGCCCTCGGTCAGCACCAGCATCAACGGCGCACTGAGCCCGGTGGCCTTCAGGAGCTGGGTGAGGGAGCGCGCCCCCACGAGGTCACGCCGGGCGTCGACCAGGACGACGTCGCAGGGTTCGGTCTCCAGCAGGGCGGTGGGTTCGGCGGGGAGGATATGCACCTTGTGGCTGAGCAGTTCAAGGGCCGGGAGGATCTCCACAGAGGATCCCGCACTGTTGGTAAGCAGCAGGATGTGCGGCATGTGTCCTCCACGGGTCGGGACGCGCATCATCGGGCGGGCGGACCGGAGCTGAACCGGGAGAACCGGAAGCCGCCGGCGGTACAGATTTGGACAAGTATAACCGCAGGGCGGGCGCCGCGCCCGAGGCCGCAGCCGCGCCCTGCTCCGACCCTGTGCAGACCGCGGGCCCGGAGTTTCCCAGACCTTGGAGGCATAGGGCAGTATTGCTCGGGTGAGATTCTGGATAGTGGCCGCGGCAGCCGCCGCCTCGGTGGCGGGCCTGGTCGGCGCATCCTTCGTCTCACCGCTGGCCGTCGCCGCCGTCACCGCGCTCCTGTGCGCTGTTGCCGCCATCGGCTGGCCCCATCTGCTGGGCGTCCCCGCCCGCAAGCGCCAGTCCGCGGCCATCGGACTCAGCGCCATCGCTGCCACCGCCGCCGCCGCCTTCACCCCGGGCCCGGGCTTCATGGTCTGGTTCCCCGGCGCGGTCGCCCTTGGCGTGAGTGCCGTATTCCTGATCCAGCTGCTCCGGGGGACCGGTCAGAGCCACCGCCTCGAATCGACCCTCGGGGCCAGCTCGGGCGTCTTCGCCGTCGCCCTGGGCTCCGGGTGGGCTGCCGCCGACCGGCTTCCGGTCAACGCCGCCGGGACGTCCATGATGCTCGTGACCGGGATCAGCGTCCTCGCGGGCCTCGCGGGCCTGCTTCCGCGGTGGCCCGACCGGGTGGCCGCACCGCTGGGCCTGGTCCTCGCCGCTGCCGCCGGATGCGCCGGCGCACTCCTGCTCCCCGGCGTCCCCGTCCTGCCCGCTGTCCTCGTCGGCCTCGTCAGCGGTGCGGTGCTCGTGAGCGGCCGGCGCCTGCTCACCTCCCGGGAGGCACCGCTGAACGCCGCGGCGGCGCTCTCCGCCGGGATCACCCCGGTTCTTGCCATCGGTGCCCTCGTCTATTTCCTGGACACCCTGCTGCTCTCCTGAACGCGCCGGCTCCGCGGGGCGCAGGGCACGTCGGGCCCGCCCGCTTCGCCTGCCGCGTTGCAGGTTCCTCCAGCGGTCCATGGGCCCACCGGCGCCCGCCCGGAGGCACGCCCGCGATGGTGTACTGCGGGCCGGAAGGGCGCGTTAGGATGGAAATATGTCGATCCTCGCACTGGAAATCTTTTTCATCTGCCTGCTCGTTGTCGCCGGCCTCGCCATGGCGGGCTTCGCCGCGCTCGTGGTCGCCCGCCTGTACAAGGGCCAGAAGTAGCGGTTAGGCAACCCGGCAATGTCAATCGAACTTCCCACCGACCTCACCCCTGAGCTGGTTCCGCTCTCCTGGCTGCTTGGCACCTGGGAAGGGACCGGGCGCCTCGGTGAGGGCGACGCCGACTCGGAGCACTTCGGGCAGCGGATGACGTTCGAACACCACGGGCTGCCGTACCTGCAGTACACCGCCGAGAGCTGGCTCACTGATGAGCAGGGCTCCCGGCTGCGGCCGCTGTCGGTCGAAACCGGGTTCTGGGCGCTTGACCGCAAGCTCAACGACGCCGACGTCGGGCCGGGGCTCTCCCCGGCGGACATCGTTCCGGCGCTGAAGACCGCGGACGAGGTGGAGCACTTCCGCAACGAAGCGGGAGGGTTCGACATCACCGCCACCATCGTCCACCCCGGCAGCATCGCCGAGCTCTACTACGGCACCATCAAGGGTCCGCAGATCCAGCTTTCAACCGACGTGGTGATGCGCGGGCAGCACTCCAAGGAGTACGCGGCCGCCACCCGCCTGTTCGGGCTGGTCGGCGGCGACCTGTACTGGCGCTGGGATGTCGCCGCGTCCGGAAACGCGCTGCAGGCCCACGCCTCGGCGATCCTCAAAAAGCTTTCCTGACCCCGATCCGGTGCCGTCCGGCCGGCCGGGCAGGGGAATAGCACCGCCTGAAAGGCGTTACATCCACATGATCTACACCAGCCCGCTCCTCAGCCTGCCCGGAGCCGTCCCGGGCGGTGCCCCCGACGAGGCCGTCGCCGCCCACTACGGGGATCCCTTCCGCGAGCAGCGCCTCCTCGCCGGGGGGCAGGCCGTCGTCGACCTCTCGCACCGGGGCGTCGTGACCGTCACCGGGCCCGACCGGTTGAGCTGGCTCAATACGCTCTCCTCCCAGCTGCTGCTCAAGCTGCAGCCGGGCGAGGCCTCGGAGACCCTGCTGCTGAGCGTCCAGGGGCGCATCGACTTCAGTGCGCGCATTGTCGATGACGGCGCCACCGCCTGGCTGATCGTCGAGGGCGCCGAGGCGCCCGGGCTCAGCGAGTGGCTCCAGCGGATGAAGTTCATGCTGCGCGTGGAGATCGCCGACGTCTCGGCGGACTGGGCCGTGGTGGGCTCGGTGGCTCGGATCGATGCCTTCGAAGGGCATACCGTCTGGGCCGATCCCTGGCCGGGCGTCGGCGCCGGAGGGTTCGCCTACTCCGCGGTGGAATCCCACCCGGGCCTGGAGCGGCCCTGGTTCGAATACCTCATCCCGCAGGCCTCGCTCCTCGAGGCGGTCACCGGGCTCGAGGGCTTCACGCCGGCGGGAATGATGGCGGCGGAGGCGCTGCGCATCGCCGCCTGGCGCCCGCGCGTCGGGTTCGAAACCGACGACAAGACCATCCCGCACGAACTGGACCTGATGCGCACCGCCGTGCACCTGGCCAAGGGCTGCTACAAGGGCCAGGAAACCGTGGCGCGGGTCCACAACCTTGGGCACCCGCCGCGCCGGCTGGTCTTCCTCCACCTCGACGGCAGCCAGCACACGCTTCCCGCGCGCGGCAGCGGCATCGTCGCCGAGGGCCGCACGGTCGGGCGGATCACCTCCGTCGCCCACCACTGGGAGATGGGGCCCATCGCCCTCGCGGTGGTGAAGCGCTCGGTCGACCCGTCCGCCCGGCTGCTGGTGCAGGACGCCGACGAGCAGTACGCGGCCGCCCAGGAGGTCATCGTTCCCCCCGATGCCGGCCAGGTCGTGGGCCGGGCCACCGGTTTCCTGAAGGGCCCGCGGTGACCGGCCGGGACACCGGCGCGGACACCGGCGCGGACACTGGCGCCGAGGCGGCGTTCGCCCTCGCCGGCCG
This sequence comes from Arthrobacter sp. MSA 4-2, assembly GCF_016405885.1. Classification (GTDB taxonomy): domain Bacteria; phylum Actinomycetota; class Actinomycetes; order Actinomycetales; family Micrococcaceae; genus Arthrobacter_D. The sequence goes on from NZ_JAEKGC010000004.1 coordinate 50,694, forward strand.
GCTCTTCGACGCGGCACGCCACGGCGACGCCGCCACTCTGGTCCGCTACCTCGACGCCGGGGTTCCGCCGGACCTGACCAACTCGGCGGGGGACTCCCTGCTGATGCTCGCCTCCTACAACGGCCACCCGGCCATCGTGAGGGACCTCCTGGGGCGCGGAGTCGACGTCAACAAGGCCAATGACCGCGGCCAGACCCCGCTGGCCGGTGCGGTGTTCAAGGGCCACACCTCGACCGCGCAGCTGCTCCACGAGGCGGGTGCAGACCCCGACGCGGGCACCCCGAGTGCGCGCGACGCCGCGAGGATGTTCGAGCGGACGGACCTGACCGAGCTGTTCGGCTGACCGCCGCGCTCCGGGTCGGCAGTTCAGCCGAGGGCCACGCTGGTCTGCGTGCCGCCGAAGGCGAATCCGGCGCGGCGCGCGGCCCGCTGGGAGGCAGTATTGTCGACGCGGGCGCGCCACTGGGGCACGAATCCGGCGGCCATGGCTTCCTCGACGGCGACGGCGGCGATCCGGCCGGCCAGGCCCTGGCCGCGGTGCTGGGGGGCGGTCAGCACTCGGAGGTGGGCGAGGATTCCCGCCCACGGCTCGTAGCCCGCTCCCGCCAGCGGAGCCGGATCCTCGGAGCGCCGGTCATCGACCAGGATGAACCGGTGGTCGAGGCTGCCAAGTCCCGCCTCGGACACGTCGTCCGGCGGGCACATCCGTTCCAACCCGTCGACGAACTCCTGGTCGCTCGACACCGCGGTGTCTCGAAGGGCCTCAAGGTCGGGCAGGGTATCGCTGAAGTACAGCTGGGCCTCGCCCAGGCCCCTGCCTCCGTGTTTCCGGCTCAGCTCCACCAGGGTGCTCTGCTGCCGCAGCTGCCCACCCGGAAGGCGCCGGGCGGCCTCAACCGCCCACTCCGGACCCACCAGAGCCTCCTTGCCGAAGAGGGTCACGAAGGTGAGCCGGCCCGAGGCCTCATCGACCCTTACGATCCGTTCGGCGGGGTCGCCGGCCAACGCCGCGTCCTCGAGCCGGAGCAGCCTCGACCAGGCCAGCTGGATGATGGCCACGGTTCCCGGATCAAGTTCCATGACGGCAAACTAACACGGACGGACGCCGCGCCCGGCCCCGTGCGGCGCCGGCGGGACCAAGATCATCCGAAGAGGATTGCGGCCTCGTCGTAGCGGTGCTGCGGAACCCGCTTGAGCTTGCCGAGGGCGTCCTCGAACCCGACGTGGGCGATCTCGGTTCCGTGGAGGGAGACCATGGTGCCCCAGAGGCCCTCCGCCACGGAATCGACGGCGGCCATGCCCAGACGGGTCGCGAGGACCCGGTCGAAGGAGGAGGGAACCCCGCCGCGCTGGATGTGCCCCAGGATCGTCGCCCGGGTCTCGATGCCGGTGCGCGCTTCGATCTCCGGCGCCAGCTGGTCGGCGATGCCGCCCAGGCGGGGACGGCCAAAGGTATCGAGGCCGCGCTCCGAGTGGGGCTGTTCCATGTGGGAGGGCACGAAGCCTTCGGCAACCACGACCAGCGGCGCCCGGCCGCGTGCGTTGGCCTCGCTGACCCACCGGGCGATCTGTTCGATGCTCGTCTGCTGTTCGGGGATGAGGATGGCGTGGGCCCCGGAGGCCATGCCGGCGTGCAAGGCGATCCAGCCCACGTGGCGGCCCATGACCTCGGCAATCATGCACCGGCTGTGGGATTCCCCGGTGGTGCGCAGCCGGTCGATGGCCTCGGTGGCAATCTGTACCGCGGTGTCAAAGCCGAACGTGTAATCGGTGGCGTCGAGGTCGTTGTCGACGGTCTTGGGGACACCAACGATCTTGAGCCCGGCATCGGTGAGGCGCTTGGCGGCGGCGAGCGTGCCCTCGCCCCCGATGGCCACCATGGCGTCAATGCCCAGGCGGTCCATCGTGGCCTTGATGGCCTCCGGCCCCCCGTTGCCGTCGAAGGGGTTGGTCCGGGAGGTGCCGAGGATGGTGCCGCCCTGCTTCGAGATGCCGCGCACGTCGTGGCGCTGGAGTTCCATCACATCGCCCTCGACCACGCCGCGCCAGCCGTCGCGGAAGCCGACGAACTCCTGGCCGTGGACCTTGATTCCCTTGAGGACCGCCCCCCGGATCACAGCGTTCAGGCCTGGGCAGTCGCCGCCACTCGTGAGCATTCCGATTTTCATAGGGGTGTGTTCCTTCAGCTGGGTTGACGGTTCATCGCAGAGCGCGCCGTCGAGCTCAACTATGATTCTAGACACACGGGAACGGACACCGACGCACTCTTCGGCCGTGGTGGCCCGTAGTGTTGGGAAAGCGCCAGCGGCCGCGCGGCCGCACGCACGGCCGGGCGAGGTCCGGCCCGGCGGTTTCAGCCCGAACTCAAACCAAGGAGGACCCGCGTGCCCCGATCAGGGTTGCTGGCCGCACCGTCCCGGATGGTTGCCATTTCGCGGCCCGTGCTGTGGATCAACACCCTGGGCACCGGCGCGGTGGGCATGTGGCTCGCCGGCGAGCTGTGGGATCCGGGGGCGCTGGCGCTGCTGATCTGGCTGACCCTGCCCTTCAACCTGCTGATCTACGGCGTCAACGACATCTTCGACCAGGACACCGATGCGCTGAACCCGCGCAAGGGATCGCTCGAGGGCGCGCGCATCCGGGCCGCGGAGGTCCGCTCCATCTGGACCTGGGTGGCCGCCACGAACCTCCCGTTCCTCGCCTGGTTCCTGGTAACCCTGCCGTGGCCGGCCCTGGCCTGGATCGGCCTGTACGCGGCGGTGTTCATCGCCTATTCCGCCCCGCCGCCGCGCTTCAAGGCCCGTCCGTACCTCGATTCGCTCAGCAACGCCGCCTACGCCTTTCCCCTGGTCTTCGTCCCGCTCGCGCTCGGCGCCGCGCCCCTCTGGCCCGCCGCCGTCGGCCTGATGGCCTGGAGCGCCGCCAAGCACACCTTCGACGCCGTCCAGGACATCGGGGAGGACCGTGCGGCCGGGATCACGACGACGGCGGTGCGCCTGGGCGCGCGCGGCGTCGTTGGCTGGAGCGGGTTCTGGTGGGCCCTCTCCACGGTCTGCTTCGCACTGGTGAGCCTGCCCGTGGCCATCGTGAGCGGCGGGATCGCCGGTTGGCTGCTCGTCTCGCTCCTGCGCTCGCCGTCCCCGGCAACCGGGCACCGGCTCTACCGGTACTCCATCGCCTTCCCGTATGTCGCGGGCACCGTGGCAGGGGTGCAGCTCACCGGGTCGCTGCTGCTGGGGATCTACCGGTGAGCCGGATCGTCGTCGTGGGCGGAGGCATCGGGTCCCTGGCGGCCGCCGCCCTCCTCGGCGCCGCCGGGCACGCGGTGACCGTGCTGGAGGGCGGGGCCACCCTGGGCGGGAAGAGCCGGCGCGTTGAGGTTGCCGGGCAGCGCATGGACACCGGACCCTCGCTGTTCACCTTTCCGGGAGTCTGGGAGGAACTGCTCCGCCGCATCGACGCCCTCACCGGCAGAGCGCCCGGCAGCGCCGCCGGCACCGCCGGGCTCGAACTCGTTCGGCTCACCGAGGTGGGAACGTACTCCTTCCGGGGTGAGGCCTGCAGCCTTCCGGTGCCGCCCGGCCACCCCTGGCATGCTGCCTGGGAACGGTTCGCTGCGCTGCACGGGGGCCTCGGGCCGGAGGTCACCACGCTGCTGACGACCCCTCCGCTCGAACGCGCCGCGTATCCCGCGCTCACCCGGCTCGCCCGGCTGTACGGTGGCCGCCTCACCACCCGCAGCTACCTGGACAGCCTGCCGTGGCTCCCGGAGGGGCTCCGGGAGGTCATCGCGATCCATACCCTCAACGCCGGGGTCAGTCCCACCCGGACGCCCGCGCTGTATGCGAGCATGCCTGCGGTCATGGCCCAGGACGGTGTCTGGGTGCCCCGGGGCGGGGTGTATGAGCTGGTGCTGGCGCTGGAGCGGCTGGCGGTGGACGCCGGGGTGGAGATCTCCACGGGGGAGCCGGTGGGGAGGATCAGGCGGGGCAGCGTGAGCACGGCCCGGGGGACCTACCCTGCGGACGCCGTCGTCGCCGGCGTCGATGCGCAGCGGGTGGCCGGGCTGCTTACCGGCCGGCCGCCGCGGACGCCGCGGAGGCTTTCCTGCTCGGCCGTGGGACTGTATGCGGTGCTGGACCGGCCGCTGCCCGAGGGGACCCCCCGGCACAGCGTGATCCTGCCCGATTCCCCGGGGGAGCTGTACTCCGCGTTGGAGGCCGGGGCGGAACCGGGGCAGACCATGGCCTTCGCGAACTACTATCCGGCGGGCGAGGTGTACCCGAACGCGGCCCCGACGCTTGCCCTTCTGCTGACCAGCCCGGCGAACGGCCGGGCCTACGCGATGGACGACCGGTTCATCGCCGGGGAGGTCGACCGGGTCTCGCAGGCCCTCGGACTGCCGGAGCCCCTGGCCGGCTATCTGGGCGAACACCTCGTCCTCGACCCGGAGTATTTCAGCAAGGCCGGGTCGGCCGGAGGAGCGCTCTACGGGGCTGTCCACCCCGCATGGCTCAGCGGGCCGTTCCACGTTCCCGCCCCGTGGAGCCCCCGCCGGCCCTGGCTGTGGCGGGTAGGTGCCTCGGTGCATCCCGGCGGTGGACTGCCGGCGGTCCTGGGCGGGGCGATGATGTCCTCGGAACGGCTGCTGCGGTCGCTTACACGGCGCCGGCGGTCCTGACCGGCACTCCGGATCAGGCCTGCCAGCCCGCCGATCAGGCCTACCGGGCGGCTGGAGCAGGCGCGGGGGCGGCGGCGAGCGCAATGCGGCGCCGCACCACGAAGGCGAGGAGCCCCGCCGCCAGCAGGGCGGGAAAAACCAGTGCGGAGAAGATGGACACGCCGAGCCAGAAACTGAGCGAGAGCAGCAGGCTGTCGAGCAGCCCGGGCCGGACGGGGCGGCGGGTGAGGCGCCGTCCACCCAGCAGGGTCAGGAGCGCCGCGGCGCACAGCCCGGACAGCAGCCAGCCGGCGTAGTTGCTCAGCGGTACCCCGTAGTAAGGTCCGCCGTCTGCCCAGATCCAGAACCGCAGCGAGACAGCACCGGGGTCGAGCACTCCGTCGACCAGGACCAGCAGCACCGCCGAGGCGATGATGGTCCGCAGGGCCGTCCACCGTCCCGCGAAGACCGCGACGGTTCCGATCACCAGCGGAACATAGGACAGCGGCAGCAGGAACGGCACCAGGCCGAAGGCCTTCGGCCCGAGGGGATCGCCGTAGGAGAAGTCCCCGTAGGGGAAACCGGTGGCCACGCCGACGCCCTCGATCAGGTAGCCGAAGACCGACACCGCGGCCAGTGCGGCCGCGGCCCGGGCCGGCCCCAGCTGCCGGACCAGGGCGATGAACGCGGGAAGCGCAATGAGGAGGTTGAAGAAGTAGGAGGCGGTCTCGGCCCCCGGGGTGTCCGGGAACCGGACGACGAAATACCCGGACACCAGCAGGAACAGGCAGGCGGCGGCGAGCAGGGGCGGGAAGCGGCGGGTTCTGGCGGGGTGCGGCACCTGCCCATCTTTGCAGGTCGGCCCGCCGTGGCGGTGCCGTTGCGTGGCGGTGCCGTTAACGGCAGCGGCCGGCACGCTCAATGCGTGCCGGCCGCTGCGGGTGCCTGATCAGCCCTGGCGGGCCTTGATCCGGGGGTTCTTCTTATTGATGACCATGGTGCGTCCGCGGCGGCGGACGATCTGACCACCGGGGATGGCCTTCAAGGCCCTGAGTGAATTGCGTACCTTCATGATGTACTCCCTGCTGCTGGCGTGGACGAATGGTGCTGGGTGCGGGGGACCGGCTCAGCTCTCGCACTCGGAGCAATACATCGCTCCGTTGTGCTCACGGGCAAGCTGGCTCCGGTGTCGGACCAGGAAGCAGTTCATACAGGTGAATTCGTCCTGCTGCTGGGGGACGACCTGGATCTGCAGCTCCTCGTGGGAGAGGTCCGCTCCAGGCAGTTCAAAGCCGTCCGCCAGGTCGCTTTCCTCAACGTCGATGACCGCCGTCTGCGAGTTGGCGCTGTGCTTGGCCTTGATCGCCTCAAGCGACTCGTTAACGGGCTGGTCCTCTTGGGCGACGCGTGGGGCGTCGTAATCGGTTGCCATAAAGTGCCTATTCTCCTTTTCACGAGACCAGGATTGACCTAACTCGTGCTCCCGATAACAGGCCGCGGCCTGCGTCTATTCCCGGACGGCGGCCGCACCGGAGGGCTCGAGGATGCGCTGGTAGAGCCGGTGGTCCTGCCACCGTCCGGCGATGCTGAGGTACGCCCGGGCCACTCCGATCTCCTCGAACCCCGCCCGGTCCAGCACCCGCTGGGAAGCGGTGTTGAGCGGGAGGGTCGCCGCCTGCAGGCGGTGCAGCCCCAGGACATCCCGCGCTGCCGCCACCGCGAAGGCGACGGCGGCCGAGCCGATCCCGCGCCCGGTCAACTCCGAATCCACCCAGTACCCCAGGTGGCCGTTGAGGAAGGGGCCGCGCACGATCCCGGTGATGGTGACCGTCCCGACGACCTGCCCGTTCCGGAGCAGGACCCATGGCACCTCCGAACCGGCCTCGACGAGGGCGGCTTTCGCGTCGATTACCTCCCGCTGACCCGCGGGGGTGAAGAACCGGCCGGAGCGCGCGGGCTCCCAGGGCGCCAGGTGGTCCCGGTTGCGGCTGTACGCGGCGGCAAGGCGCTCGGCGTCCGAGCTATGCAATGGGGCCACGTCGACGCCGCCGGTCAGCCGGACGCCGCCGGTCAGGCGGGCGGCCTCCCGGGGCCTCACGTGGCAGGAGCGGGTTGGAGTCCGAGGAGGGCGAGGCTGTTCTGCCACAGGGCATCGAGCTGGCCAGGATCGTTGAACAGCTTGGCGAAGAGAACCATCCCTTCGATCTGCGCGACGATCGACCTGGCCGTGCCGCGGGGGTCGACTCCTGCGAATTCCCCGGCAGCGGCGCCCTCCCGGACAGTGGCCTCGATGAGGTCGATCTGTTCCTCGAAGATCTGCTGCAGGCGTTCCCGGACCGGGTTATCCTGCGCGCTGACTTCAAGGGCAAGATTGCCGAAAAGGCACCCAGTGACCGAGCCCGTTCCCTTCAGCGCCGTCGTCTGCACCTCCGCCGTGGCGAGAAACAGCTTCCGCAGGCGGTCGAGGGCGGGCTCCGAGGAGGTGAGGATGCCCGACCACTGGGCACCCTGCTTGATCCAGTGCGCATTGATCACTTCGAGGGCGAGCGCCTGCTTCGACGGGAAGAAGTGGTAGAAGCTCCCCTTCGGTACGCCGGCCGCTGCGCAGATCTCGGCAACTCCGATCGAAGCATAGGCGCGCTGCTGGAAGAGCGCCGTGCCGGCATCGAGGATTCTTTGGTGCGCGTCTGATTTTCGTCCCATGTTGCAATTATAAGACCAGTCGGCTATAACTGTGTACTCGGTAGTTGACCGATCGTCTACAGAAAGCTGCACACTATGGAATTTCGCAAAGTCGCCGTCGTCACCGGGGGATCACAGGGTATCGGGGAAGGGCTCGCCGCAGCCCTGCGCAACATCGGCTATGCCGTCGTGGCAAACTCCCGTTCCATCGCCCCCGCCGACGAGCCCGACTTCGTGACCGTCGCCGGTGACATCTCGGATCCCGCCGTCGCGGAGAAGGTCGTCGCCACGGCAATCGAGAAGTTCGGCCGCATCGACACGCTCGTGAACAACGCCGGCATCTTCGTCGGGAAGCCCTTCACCGAGTACACCAAGGAGGACTACGACCGGGTGGTGCAGGTGAACCTCGGCGGGTTCTTCTACGTGACCCAGCAGGCGATTTCCCGGATGCTCGAGCAGGGCTCCGGACACGTAGTGAATGTGACCACAACCCTGGTCGAGTACGCGAACTCGGGCCTTCCCTCCGCCCTGGCCAACCTCACCAAGGGCGGCGTCTCCTCGGTCACCAAGTCGCTAGCCGTCGAATATGCGGGCCGCGGAATCCGCGTCAACGCCGTCTCCCCGGGGCACATCAAGACCCCGCTGCACGCCGGACACGACCACGACGAACTCGCGGGCCAGCACCCGATCGGCCGGATGGGCACCGTCGAGGACATCGCCAAGGGCGTCCTCTACCTGGAGCAGGCCCCCTTCGTCACCGGCGAGGTCCTCCACGTCGACGGCGGCCAGAGCGCCGGCAGCTAGGTTTCCTGGAGCGGGCCGCGCTCCCGCTCCCGCTCCTGCACCGACAGGGACACCGGAGGTGTCCGCACTCAAATTGAAGGACAAGACATGGAAACGTCTGGAATCGAAGTACCTGAAGCGAACGCCTCGGACGCCGGCACACTCGGTATCGTCAATACGGTCTTCACCGCCTGGGCAAACGGGATCCGGGACCACCGGCCCGAGGAGGTGGCCTCCCAGTTCACCGAGGATGCCCTCTTCCAGGGCTTCGACAGGGATCACGGGATCGGCCGTCCTGCCATCATCGCCTACTACGACAAGCAGCCGGCCGGGCTGCAGGCCGACTTCCGGATCCTCCAGCACCGCCGGCTGTCGGTAGACGTCCTCGTGGCCTACGCCGACGTCGACTTCTCGTTCCTTGACGGCCGGGTAATTCCGGTCCATCTGACGGTGGTGCTGCAGCGAACCGGCGGAAGCTGGCTCATCAGCCACTACCACGTCTCGAAGATCCAGTAGGGTCCGGCCCCGCCGTCAGTCGTACGCCCCTGCAAACGAGGCGAAGATTTCGGCGGCGGGGCCCAGCCGGGCCAGGGGCGCCGACTGCCCGGCCCAGAAACTGGCGAGATCGGCCCGCCCCTCCTCCTCTGCGGCCCTGCGGAACGGCGAGGTCATCGCGCCAAGGGCCGGGTACGGAACGTGGGTGTCCCATCCGGACGCCTCCCGGGTCACCCGGTTGACCAGGCCGCGGGCCAGGCGCCCGGTGAAGGCGCCGGTCAGGACCGTGCTGCGGCCGGCCGGCCCGGTGACCGCCTGCTTGTGGACCGCCGAGGCGGCCGACTCGTCCGCCACGAGGAACGCCGTTCCAACCTGCACCCCCTCGGCCCCCAGTTCGTGTGCCGCCCGGATCTGGGAGGGCGTGGCGATTCCGCCGGCGGCAACGACCGGCGTGTCGACAGCAGCCACAATCTGGGGCACCAGCGAGAACGTCCCGACCAGGGATTCCTCCGCCGGGGCAAGAAAGGCACCGCGGTGCCCGCCGGCGTCGCTGCCGGAGGCGACGATCACGTCCACGCCGGCCTCCTCAAGGGCGGCCGCCTCGTCGACCGTCGTTGCCGTCCCCACCAGGCGGATTCCGGCGCGCCGCGCGCGGTCCACGGTGTCGGCAGCAGGCGCGCCGAACACAAAACTGATGACCGGTGGTGCCGCGGCCAGGAGTGCGTCCAACTGGGCATCGAAGTCAATGGGCGCACCCACCGATGGCTCCGGCGGGTCGATGCCCAACTCCTCGAAGTACGGGGCCAACAACGCCGCCTGTGCCACCAGTTGGTCGACGCCGGCCGCTGAATCACCGCCCAGCGGTATCCAGAGGTTGACTGCGAAGGGCCGGGCCGTCGCGTCCTTGAGCCGGCCAACCAGCGCCGTGATCTCATCGGGACGGAGGTGGTGGGCGCCAAAGGACCCGAGTCCGCCCGCCTCCGCGACGGCGGCGACGAGGGATTCGGAGGAGAGGCCGCCGCCGAAGGGGCCCTGGATGATAGGGAAATCCAGGCCGAGCAGGTCGGCCACCCGCGTGTGCCGCAGCAAAGTCATGCTTGCACGCCTTTCATTTCGTGATGTTTCATGGTTTGCCTTCCCATCCTTGACATGATAATAGGCGCGCACCTATAACTGAAGCCTATAGTGGACCGAACATCTAGGAAGGCGTTCCATCATGTCCGCAGACCCGGAAGCCCCCTGGAAGCCGTTCAGTTTTACCGAGGCCGCAGCGTCGCTGCGATTGGTCCCCACCGCTCCCGTTCCCGAGACTGCCCGCGGGCCGAAGGTTCCGGAGGAGGGATATTACGTCGAGGAGCTCGCCGACGGAATGTTCCTGTTGAGTGACGGCACCTATCAGATGATGTTCGTCGTCACCGATGACGGAGTCATTGCCGTCGACGCTCCGCCGACCCTGGGTCACAACATTCTTCGGGCGATCAAGGGCGTGACGTCCAAGCCCATCACCCAGATCGTCTACAGCCACCAGCATGCCGACCACGTCGGGGCGATGTCGCTCTACCCCCAGGACGTACCCCGGTATGCCCAGCGGATCACTGCGGAGCGGCTGCGGAAGCTCGGCGATCCGAACCGCCCCCTTCCCACGGTCGAGTTCGACGACGGCTACACGCTGCAGTCGGGCGATCACACCCTGCAGCTCGACTACAAGGGTCCCAACCATGCCGAAGGGAACATCTTCATCCACGAGCCCAAGCGTCAGGTGCTGATGCTTGTGGACGTCATCTTCCCGGGGTGGGTGCCGTTCTCGAACCTTGCCGTGTCCGCCAATATCCCCGGATACGTCACCGCTGTCGACCAGACGCTGGGGTACTCCTTCGAGAAGCTGGTCCCCGGACACGTAACCCGCACCGGCACCCGCAAGGATGTCGAGGTGCAGGCTGAGTACCTGAGGGACCTGTACAACACGACGGAGGCGGCGCTGTCCTCGGTCGATCTGGGCGAGATTATGGCCCCGGTTGATATGTCGAACGCCTGGGCGGTCTTCCGGGCCTACCTCGACGCGGTCGCGGCGAAGTCCGCCGACGAACTAATTCCGCGCTGGGTGGACCGGCTGGGCGGAGCGGACGTGTTCACCCTGCCCAACGCCTGGGCCATGATGGAGGCCCTGCGCCTCGACTACGGAAGCCTCGGCCCGTTCGGCATCGCCGACTAGGACTGCGTCCTCCCGTGCTGCGGCCGTAGGTGCCGGCCACCCCTCCTGAGGGGGCCCGCCGGTCCCGGCGCTGGGGTCTTCCATGCGCTCAACAGCACTCCCTTCGGGCCGCCGCTGCCGGACGCCCGCTGCTCCAACCTGCAGATTTCTGCCCCCTCCGGTCCGCCGTTGCGCCCTGACCCTGCGGAACAACCGCGGGAAGGGGGTTCGGGCGCAGGGGAATTATTTTTTCCACGTCTGAGTTGATACGCATACACGATCAAGCACTCCTAATTGAGGAGTAGCAGGATTTTTCGGACGGGCAGCCCGCAGGCCCACCGTCGGGCAATAGGAAGTCAGCTAGCCGGCCGTAGTCGTTCTGCCGGCCCTCCGCGGAATAAGACTCACCATTTCCGCCTTTACGAGAGCCGGGATAGTGCAGGGGGACCCGGCCCGGCGGCACCTTCAACAGCAAATCACACAGCCGATCAAGAAAAGGACCTGTCATGGAATTCAAGCTCGAGGTAGTAGCCGTTCCCGTCACGGACGTGGACCGTGCGAAGGCCTTCTACGACTCGCTGGGCTGGCGCTTCGACGCCGACTTCACCGTTGACGAGGACCTCCGGGTCGTCCAGTTCACCCCTCCGGGCTCGGGTGCCTCGATCATGATCGGCAAGGGCATCACCGCCGGCGCCCCCGGCTCGCTGCAGGGCCTGTACCTGATCGTCGATGACATCATCGCCGCACGCGAGGACATCGCCGCCCGCGGCATCGAGATCTCCGAGGTCTGGCACGACGCCAAGGGCATCTGGCACCACGAAGGGGAGAAGGACCGCGTCCCCGGGCCCGACCCCGAGCGCAACACCTACGCCTCCTACGCCTCCTTCACCGACCCCGACGGCAACGGCTGGTTCCTCCAGGAAATCACCACCCGCCTGCCCGGCCGCATCTAACTCCGGCCAATAGACCCCGCCGCGGCGTCCGGATCACCGGACGCCGCGGCGGTTCCAATCCGCAGGACCGTGCCGGTGGAGCAATACCGGAACGTACAAGACATCCACCCAGAAGAGATTCAAGGCAGAACCGAAATTTTGAGGGAAGACACGACGATGGAAAAAACTGAGTACGACCTGATTGTTCTGGGCGGAGGTGCAGTTGGCGAGAATGTGGCCGACCGTGCCGTCCAGGGCGGATTGACCGCAGTGGTCGTTGAGGCCGAGCTGGTCGGAGGCGAGTGCTCGTATTGGGCGTGCATGCCCTCGAAGGCGCTGCTGCGCTCAGCCCAGGTGCTGCGCGCGGCTCGGCACATGCCCGGCGTAGCGGAGGCGGTCACCGGCGAGCTGAACGTTGACGCAGTGCTGGCCCGCCGGAATGCCTTCACCAGCAACTGGGACGACGCCGGCCAGGTGGGCTGGCTCGAAGGCGCCGGAATCGACCTGGTGCGCGGCCACGGACGGATCAGTGGCACCAAGGAGGTCACCGTGACCGCCGCTGACGGTACCGTCACCGTGCTCACCGCACGCCACGCGGTGGCCGTAACCACCGGCTCCGATGCCGTGATTCCCCCCATCGAAGGCCTGGTAGAGGCCCGCCCGTGGACGTCCCGGGAGGCAACCAGCATCAAGTCCGTGCCCGAAAGCCTTGCCATCATCGGCGGCGGGGTCGTGGCAACGGAGATGGCCACCGCCTTCGCCGGCTTTGGCACGAAGGTCACCCTAATCGCCCGCAGCGGCCTTCTCACCGAGATGGAGCCCTTCGCGGGTGAAATGGTCGGCGCATCCCTGCGCGAGCTGGGTGCCACCGTGCTCACCGATACCAAGACCACGAAGGTCACGCGGGACGGGGATACCGTCACCATTGAAACTGCCGACGGCGGCACGATCACCGCCGGAGAGGTCATTGTCGCAACCGGGCGCAGCCCGCGCAGCACCGACATCGGTCTGGAGACCGTGGGACTCACTGCCGGTGCCTGGCTGGCAACGGATGACACGATGCAGGTGCCCGGCTATGACTGGCTCTACGCTGCCGGCGATGTGACCGGGCGGGTGCTGCTGACCCACCAGGGCAAGTACCAGGCGCGCGCGGCAGGTGACGTGATTGCGGCCCGGGCCACCGGCGCCGTGGTCTCGGACGGCCCGTGGGGCACGCATGTGGCCACCGCTGATCACGAGGCGGTTCCGCAGGTGACCTTCACCGACCCCGAGGTGGCGTCGGTGGGACTGACCGCCGCGGCCGCACGCCGCGCCGGTTATGAGATCCGGGTTGTGGATTACGAGCTCGGCTGGACTGCCGGCGCCTCGGTCCACGCCGATGGGTACACCGGCAAGGCCCGCATGATCGTCGACGAGAAGCGCAAGGTCGTCCTTGGGGTGACCTTCGTGGGACCCGACGTGGCGGAGCTGGTCCAGGCCGCGACCATGATCATCGTCGGCGAGGTCCCCCTTGACCGTCTCTGGCACGCTGTGCCGGCGTACCCGACGATCAGTGAGATCTGGCTGCGCCTGCTCGAGACCTACGGCCGCCCCCAGCCGGTCTCGGCCAAGTAACCGGCCCCGCCGGCTACCGCAGCTCCGCCAGGGGCGGCCCCCGTCCGGGCCGCCCCTGGCGGTACACGCACACCGACCGCCCGCACAGGGCGAACTACCGACCGCCCGCACAGGGCGAACTACCGACCGCCCGCTGAGGGCCAACCACCACCCGCCCGTATCAGGGCACCCCACCCCGGCACCTGCGCCGGACAGTCAAGGAGATCCCGATGGCGCTTTCGGACCGCGAGCAGCAACTGTTCGACCAGCTGGAACAACAGCTGCGAGACGATGACCCCCGGCTCGCCGCCGCGCTCGCTCCGGCCGCGGCTCCCACCGTGTCCACCCGCCGCATCGTCCTGGGCGTGCTCATTGACGTCGCAGGGTTCCTCCTGGTCTTCATTGGCGTGATGCTTTCGGGCCTCGCGGCCAGCATCTCTGTCGGTGTCTTCGGCTTCGCCGTCATGGTCTTAGGCATGTATGTTGCGCTGAGCGCGGCGGAACCACGGCCAAGCGGCCGCCAGTGGCTGCTTGACTGAATTCCACCGGCCTGCGGGCCGCAGGCCGGCGCCGGACCGGCTCAGTCACTGAGCCGGTCCAGGATCGACGCCGCGGAGCCGGCAACACAGCGGTTGAAGCCGGTGCCGGCCCACAGGTTGATGCGGTGGGGGTCGTTCGCCGCCGCCGCGGCCGCCCGCAGCGGACTCGTCAGGTGATGGATCTCGGGATAGCCGAAGGGCGCCACCGGGTCGTACCGCTTCATGAAGTCGTTGGAAAGGCCCCGGGCATACCGGCCCGAGAAGGCCTTTGTCACCGCGGTGGCTGGAAACGCGGGTGAGGCCAGCGCCGCCCGGTGCGCCGCCCGCGTTCCCGCTTCCTCGGCCCGCAGGAAGGCGGTGCCGGCCTGCACGGCCACGGCACCCCGGAACAGGGCCTCCTGAACATCGGCCCGGGTGGCGATGCCGCCCGCGGCGATCAGGGGGATTCCCATTCCGGCCAGGTCCTCCAGGAGCGCGTACAGGGGCGTTGGGTTGCCCGGTGCCGTGGCATCGAAGGTCCCGCGGTGGCCGCCGGCTTCGGGCCCCTGAACGGAAAGGGAATCCGCCCCTGCCGCGGCGGCCTTCTCCGCTTCGGGCCGTGAGGTGACGGTGACAGTCACGGCCACCCCGCGGTCCTGGAGCGCTCTGATGATGCCGGGCTCCGGTACGTCGAAGGTGAAGGACGCGACGGCCGGGGCGAGCTCGAGGAGGACGCTGATCTTGTTCTTCCAGTCGTCGTCGTCGTATCTCGGCTCACCCGCGTCCACCCCGAGGTGCTCCGCTTCGGGGGCGAGGATCCGCGCGTACTCGGCCAGCTGGTCGGGACGGGCGACCGAGGGCTGGGGGACGAAGAGATTGACGCCGAACGGGGCGTCGGTCACGTCCCTCACCGCGGCGATCTCGGCGCGCAGTGCACCGGCCGTCTTGTAACCCGCGGCGAGGAATCCAAGTCCGCCGGCCCCGCTCACCGCGGCGGCCAGCCGCGGCGTGGACGGGCCGCCGGCCATGGGGGCCTGGATCACCGGCCGGGGAATGTGCGTGATAGCAAAACGGTTAGCTCTATTCGTGGAGGCGTTCACAGTGCCGGCCCCTTTCGTGCGGAAGTGCGGTGGTTGGACGGCGGAGCACGCGGATGCGGACACTCCGGATCGCTTCCAGTAATTCACATTTCGTCAAAGTCGACCGCACGTCCAGCATTTCAGGCCGGAGCCCGTCGACGACGAGCTGCACGGTCAGGGTGCGGCGGCCAACATCACCTCGCGGTCAGCCGCGCCACCAGGAGACTCATTTGTCCACCACCCAGTCATCCTTCGACAGCCCAGCACCTGCTGCTCGTTCCCGCTTCACCCTTCCCGCCCCCGTAGCCTTCGTGGGAAGCGCGATCGCCTTCACCAGTCTCTACCTCGCGGCGGGGGCACCGACACCCCTGCTGCCGCTCTACCAGGAGCAATGGGACTTCCCGGCGGTCATCCTGACTGTGGCGTTCGCGGCCTATGCCGGGGGTTTCCTCGCGGCCCTCCTGACCGTCGGCTCCCTCTCCGACCACATCGGCCGCCGGCCTGTGCTCATCGGCGCCCTCCTGGTGCAGCTCGTCTCCACCATTCTGTTCGTTCTCGCCCCCGACGCCGGCTGGGTGATCGCAGCGCGTGTTGTCCAGGGCATCGCCACGGGCGCGGCGACGAGCGCGTTCTCGGCCTCGCTCGCCGAACTCGCCCCGGCGAACCGCAAGAAGCTCGGCGCCATCCTCGGCAGCGTCGGCGTGACCGGCGGCCTCGCCCTGGGCGCACTGCTCGCCGGGTTCGCCATCGAATTCACCTCATCCCCGAACGGCCTGATCTTCACGATCCTCGCTGTCATCGCGGTCCTGGGCATCGTCGTCGTCGCCCTGACGCCCGAGAGTGCAACCCGCCGCCCGGGAGCGTGGCGCTCCCTGACCCCGCGCGTGGCCGTCGCGTCCGCTGCCCGCAGGGAATTCGCAGCCGCCGCCCCCGTCATCGCCGCGACCTGGATGCTCGCCGGGCTTTCCCTCGGCCTCGCACCGACCCTCGTGCGCAACGTCTTCGAGGTTGACAGCGCCCTGCTCAACGGCCTGGTCGGCTTCCTGGCTGCGGGCACCTCGGCGGTCGCCGGCATCGTGTTCTCGCGCCTGGCTCCGCGCGCCGGAATGAAGCTCGGGATCTACGCCGCGGCCGCCGGCGCTACCGGCATCGTGTCGGGCGTGCTCATCGGAAGCCTCGCCCTGATGGTCGCCAGCCTCGTGATCTCGGGGGTCGGTTTCGGCAGCGCCTTCTCGGCGTCGCTGCGCCTCATCATGCCGCTGGCCGACCCGCAGCACCGAGCGGGAACCATTGCCTCCGTCCTGGTCATCGCGTACCTCGCCTTCGGCCTGCCGGTCGTCCTGGTCGGCCTGCTGGCAGCGCCTCTAGGCCTGCCGACGACGGTTGTCGGATACGGAGCCGTGATCCTGCTCCTCGGGCTGATCGGCCTGATCGCACAGTTCCGCGTCGGCCGCATCGTCCGGGCCTGACCTCCGCCCACCCTGAATGTGCCGGGCGTTGCATCTGCCGGGCGCACCATAGGGCGGGGCGGGCGGCGGCATTGCACGCGGACCTTCGGGCCGGCGCCCTACCCGAAGGTGAAGCAGTACACCCCGGCTCCCGGGTCGAGGAACTCGATCTCGGCGGTGCCCTCGATCCCGGGACCGCTGCGCCGAAGGAGCTGGTACAGGCCGGGACCGGTGATCGTGCCGTAGCCGGCCTCATCGATGTCGAGGCCGGAATCGGCGCCGGGTTCCCGGCCGTCCAACAGGACCCGCAGCCGCACGGCCGACCCCGGTGCGGCCGGAGCCGCAACCAGATGGAGGTCGCGGGCGTGGAAGCGGCAGAGCAGACGCCCTCCCGGCGCGTCGGACACCGTCGCCTCAGCGCCGGCCGTCCAGCTGCCAACCAGGCCCCACTGCCCGCGCCGCAGCCGTGAAGGCGCGGAATAGGCGTGCAGGCGGTCGGCCGCCAGGCCGCCCGGGGACGCGAACCCGGAGGTCCGCTGATATCCGAGGTAGGTTTCAGCTGACCGGAGGGTGTTCCAGTCCGCGGCGGCTTCAATTCCCGCGCCGGTGACCGGGCCCACCGCCGGACCGGGATCGGCGGCCCCCGCCTCGGCCAGCAGCCGCCGGAGCGCCGCCTCGGTTTCCTCGTAGTCGCCCTCACCGAAGCTGGTATGGCGGAGGCGGCCGCGCGCGTCCACGAGATACACCGCCGGCCAGTAATGGTTGTCGAAGGAGCGCCAGACCCGGAACGAGCTGTCGACAGCGACCGGGTAGCCGATGGAGAGGGCCTCCAGAGTGGGCCGGACATTCCCGACGTCGTGCTCAAAGGAAAATTCGGGTGAATGCACCCCGATCACCACCAGGCCGTGGCGCCGGTAGGCCTCCTCCCAGGCGCGCACGTACGGCAGGGCCCGGAGCCAGTTGATGCACGTGTAGGTCCAGAAGTTGACCAGGACCACCCGGCCGCGGAGGGCAGCTCCGGTCAATGGAGGCGAGTTGAGCCATTCCGTGGCACCGGCGAAGGAAAACGGTTCCTCCTCCGGCAGCCGGCCCCCGGGCTCGACAGCCGGGCTTTCGGCCGGGCCGACGTCGTTTGACAGGTTTTTCGGGAAGTCGTCTTCGGAAGTCATGATGGAGTTCCTTCGCTCGGTGCGGGCCCCGGTGGACCATTATGGGCACTCCGGACCATTTACCGCACCCGTTTCAGCACCCGGTTCAACCCCCGTTCAGCCCCCGCCCCCATCGCGCCCCCACCCCGGCCGCCGCGCCGGGCCCGCCCGCCCCGCGTTGCGCGGGGGGACCGCAACCGGGGAAGGTGGAGGGGACACTTTCGATCGGAACAGTATGGGTCGGAGCAGTGGGGGCGTAAACAGCGTGGATCGTAACAGTGTGGGTCGGAACAGGAGAGAGCGGCATGGATCGTAACAGTGGGTGCACCGGAGCGGTGACGGACGGGGTCATGACAGACCGCTCAACGGACGGAGGTCTGCTGTGCCTTCGCTGATCGGACGCCTGCGCTCCTCCTGGACCGTCGCCGTGCCGGCGGTCGCATTGCTCATGCTCGTCTTGACCTGGCAGCGGAACTTGGGGGCGCTGGCCGTGACAGTGGTCGCCGTCGTCCTGGTGGGTGCCATCCTGGCCGCGGTGCACCACGCCGAAGTGATTGCCCACCGGGTGGGGGAGCCCTTCGGATCGCTCGTCCTTGCCGTGGCGGTGACGGTGATCGAGGTGGCGCTGATCGTCACGCTCATGATCTCCGGCGGACCCGAGACCGCTTCCCTGGCGCGGGACACGGTCTTCGCCGCGGTGATGATCACCGCCAACGGGATTGTAGGTCTGTCGCTGCTCGTGGGCGCAGTGCGCTTCGGGACAGTTCGGTTCAATACCGAGGGGACGGGAGCCGCCCTTGCCGTGATTGCCATGCTCGCCACCATGACCCTGGTGCTGCCCAGCTTCACCTCCGCCCGCTCCGGGCCGGAATTCTCGCCGGCGCAGCTGGCCTTTGCCGGGGTCGCCTCCCTTGCCCTGTATGCCGCCTTCGTCTCAACTCAGACAGTGCGCCACCGCGACTTCTTCCTGCCGGTGCCCCCGCATCCCGGCAGGCGGACCGCGGCCCCCGATGACGCCGAGGAACACGCCGCGCCGCCCACCACCCGTGCCGCGCTCGTCAGCCTCGGACTGCTGGCTGTCGCCCTGATCGCCGTGGTTGGACTGGCAAAGGCCGTCTCGCCCACCATCGAGGCCGGGGTGAAGGCGGCGGGTATCCCCGAGTCCTTCGTCGGCGTGGTCATCGCGCTGCTGGTGCTCACCCCCGAGGGCCTCGCCGCCACCCGCGCGGCACTGCGGGACCGCATCCAGACCAGCCTCAACCTCGGCTACGGCTCGGCGATTGCGAGCATCGGCCTGACGATTCCCGCGATCGCCCTGTCCACGCTCTGGCTCGAGGGACCCCTCATCCTCGGTCTCGGGTCCACCCAGATCGTGCTGCTGACCCTGACGGTCGTCGTGAGCGTGCTCACGGTGGCGCCGGGGCGGGCGACCCGGCTCCAGGGAACGGTTCATCTCATCCTGTTGGCGGCGTTCATCTTCCTTGCCATCAATCCCTGACCACCCCGGGAACGCACTGGTCCTTTAATAGGACTGCATGATATTCTTTGAGGACTCATCCTCCCAGAAAAGGTTTTCCATGCGCATTCAGGGCTCAACTGTTCTTGTCACCGGGGCCAACCGCGGCCTCGGCCGCCTCTTCGTCGAGGAACTCCTCGAGCGCGGAGCGGTGAAGGTCTACGCGGCCTCCCGGTCCGGCATCGAGGTCAGCCAGCCCGGCGTCGTGCCCGTGGCCCTCGACATCACCGATCCCGCCGCCGTCGCCGCGGCCGCGGCCGCCGCGCAGGACGTCAACATCCTGATCAACAACGCAGGCATCCTCACCCCGACCAGCCTCCTCGAGGGCACCGCGGCCGCGGTGCGCCAGGAGATGGAAACCAACTTCTTCGGCACCCTCGAGATGACGCGGGCGTTCGCGCCGATCATTGCCGCGAACGGCGGTGGGGCGATCCACAACGTGCTCTCCGTGCTGTCCTGGGCGCATTTCCCCGACGTCGGAGCGTACAGTGCCGCGAAGGCCGCCTCCTGGGCGATGACCAACGCCGCCCGGCAGGAGCTCGCCCCCCAGGGGATCGCCGTCTCCGCGCTGCACGTGGGCTGGATGGACACCGACATGGGCGCGCACATCCCGGCCGAGCAGAAATCCGACCCCGCCGAAGTGGTCTCCGCGGCCCTGGACGCCGTCGAGGACGGCGAGCCGGAGGTGCTCTTCGGCGAGCTGACCCACAATGTGCGTGAGGCGCTCGCCGGCGACCTCTCGCAGCTTTACCCCGACCTCACCGTCCGGGAGCTCCAGGTCAGCTAGCTGGCCGCTCCGTCCCGAACGAACCTTCCTCTGACCGAAGCAGCGGGTCCTCCGGCCATGGAGGGCCCGCTGCTTCAGTTAAGGGACTGCTTCAGCCGCCTGAGCGCTCCCAGTCGGAGCGCAGAACCGACATGAGGACGGCGTCGATGTACTCGCCGTCGAACTTGAACACCTCCCGCAGGGTTCCCTCCACGACGAAGCCCGCCTTCTCGTAGGCCCGGCGGGCGCGGGGGTTGAACGCGAAGACCTCGAGGGAGATCCGGTGGAGCCCGGTGGCGGTGAAGGCATGGCCGATCAGAAGGCGGGTCGCCTCGGATCCGATGCCGCGGTCCCGTCCCGCAGGCCCAAGCAGGATGCGGAAATTGCAGGCGTCGTCGTCGGGCCGCCACTCATTGAGCACCGCTTCACCGACGCAGCCCCCGGTCCGGGCGTCGAGGACGGCAAGGTCCAGCCGGTCCTGCTGATGGGCCCGGGTCTGGTACCAGGTGCGCGTCCGCTCATCCAGCTCCTGCGTCCCGGCCTCCGCCTCGGCCGTGGAATGGACGCTTCCGGTGAGGCGCAGCACCTCGGGATCGGCAAGGATGGGCCCCATCGCCTCGATGTCCGTGGCGGTGAAGGGACGAAGCGTGCACAGGGTTCCCCTGAGGATGGGCTGCTCGGAAAAGAGGACCGGCGGGGACATGGTCGAAGTGTAGGTCATCCCGCGGCGGAGGATCCCGGACCGCCGTTCAGCATCCTTGCCACCTTCGCCTCCAGGGAGGCGACCGCTGTGTCCGGCAGCACGATCAGTCCGTCGAGCTCCCGCCGCGCCCGCCGGTACGCGGTCTGCCGCTCGGCCGGGCTGGCAGCGTAGTCGAGCGCCAGGGCGAGCAATTTCCGCGCCCGGGCCAGCCGCTGGCGTTCCGGTCCGGTGAAGGCCGAGTCCTTGAGCCGGCGTGCCTCCGCCTCGGCGACCTGGAAGGCGACGTCGTAGTCATTGACCGCCGAGCGGTACTCGGCGAATCCGGCGGCGCTCAGGGTGTCCGGTGCGGCCGGGCGGAGTGCGTCGGCTGCGCGCTTGGCGCGGAGGAAGGCGACGGTCAGGGGTTCACGCACGTCGGTCATCAGGGGGTAGTCGATCAGCTTCCCCACGTCGAGTTCGTAGTCCAGCCACTTCCGGTTGACGGCCTCGTGGGCGGCGGTCACCGCTTCCACCTCGCCGATCCTCGCCTGCAGGACCTGCTCGCCCTGGTGCTTCAGGGTGTAAAGCTCCACCTTGCGCTGGTGCCTGCGCTCATTGGCCCGGGACCAGGACCGTCCCCAGGCAGCGAACACCCCGCTCAGCGGAAAGATGAGCCACCAGTAGCTGCCGGCGAATTCGAAGAGGGGCTCCACGGCATCATCGTAGTTCCGGTGCCCGCCGCGCGCACCGGAACCGGGCAGCAGAAGACCCGGTGCGGATGTGCCGCACCGGGTCTTTCTGGAGTCATCGGCGGGTGGTGCGGTTCAGCAGCTGCTCAAGGGCGATCGTCCCGTCGGTCTTGGGCAGCAGGAGCCACAGCACCCCGTACATCGGAAGGCTCACCACCGGAAGCAGGAAGCTCAGGAGCATTGCGATCCGCACGTAGGACACCGGCCAGTTGAACTGCGCCGCGATCCCCGAGGCGACGCCCCCGAGGATGCCGCCGGGTGCGCGCTTGACGGGGGAGGAGCGGAGGATCCGGAAGAGGGGGTCCATGGTGAGCCTTTCGGTTGGAGGACGGAGTCAGAGGCTTGGAGTTTCAGTATGGCCGTTGTCGCCATCGGGGTCGTCGCCTGCCGCGGATGACCGGCGCGTCATCGAGGAGATGCCACCCACCACGAGGGCGATACCCGCGCCGATGAGCAGCCCCAGGAGCACGATCCCCAGGTCGAACCGGATGCCGGTGAGCAGTGAGACAAGGATCAGGGCCGCGACCGCCAGGATCACCGCTCCCCAGACGACGGTTCCCGTGCGCACCCGGCGGGGTGCTGCTGACTTTTCGGAGGTACTCATTGGTCGAATCCAATCTCGTTTTGTGACACGCTGACCCGGCTGACGGCGCCGCCGACCTCGAGGATGATCGACGGGCCGTCGGCTGTTTCGTTCAGCTCGGTGGTTCCGGGCTGCCAGAACCCTTCGGAGACCGAGGCGTCGACGCCCTCGCCCGTGCGCACCGAGCCCAGGGCGACCTCGGAACGGACCTCGACGGGCACGTCGTTCGGGACAAGGACGTCCACATTGCTGGCCAGCACCCGCACCGGGACGACGACGTCGGACCTCAGGTTGTCGAGGCTGCGCAGGTCAAGCGTGCTGCGCCCGGCGACCACCGTGTAACCCTCCTCCGCGGCCCGCACCGAGGATGCCGACAGCGGGGTGTCACGGCCGACCACCGAGGCGCCGTCGTCGAAGTTGGCGGCGGCCACCGCGGAGCCGATGAGGGCGGCGAAGACCGCGGCGCCGGCAGCGAAACCGACGAACCCGGAGGACCGCCCGAGCAGGCCCAGGGTCACCACGGCGATCCCTAGGACGGCGGCGCCCGAGGCGAGGGCCACGGGAAGCGCGGTCCGGCCGAGGTCGATCAGGGCCGCGTAGTCGAGGGCGAGGATGATGCCGACGGCGAGCACGGCCACGCCCAGGCTGAGCGCTACGCCGCTGCCGGTGGGGCCGGGGGTGCGGGGGCGCGGCGGCGGTACCGGGCGCAGGGCGTAGCCGGGAGGCAGCGACCCCGGGGGAACGGACCCGCCGGAGAGGTAATCGGACGGCGTGTACCCGGTGGTCGGTGGGTACCCGGATCCGGGGAAGTCGGCCGGCAGCGGGTCGGCCGGGCGCGGAGGGACAGCGCCCGTGCCCAGGGCCTCCGTCGAGGGGTACTGCTGGCCGGTGGGCGGAGGTCCCGCCTGGTAGCTCGTGGCCGGAAACTGCTGGGTCGTTCCGGGTGCGCCGTACGCCCCCATCATCCCGGGTGCGCCGGCCGGCCTGCCGGCGGCTGCCGGGTTGTTCCTGCTGCGCGCGGTCAGTGCCCAGTACACGGCATAGACGGCGGCGCCCACCCAGATCAGGGTCCAGAGCACCCCCCAGCCGCCCCAGCCGCCGCCCTCGTCACCGAGGAACGGCAGGTTCGGCCGCCAGAGCCCGGCGATGACCAGCAGCAGCGCCCCGGTCATACCGGAGGTCCAGGTGCCGCGTCCGGCCGACTCGGCGTGGATGCGTCCGTCCGGTTCGGGCAGGAGCGCCCACGCCAGGCCGTACAGCAGGACGCCGATGCCGCCGAAGATCGCCAGCACGACGACGATGCCCCGGACCAGGGCCACATCGAGCCCTGTGCGGTAGGCGATGCCTCCCGCCACCCCGCCGATCCAGCGGTCCGAGGTGCGGGTGATCTGCAGTGAGCGCATCCGGTCGAAGAAGCCGTTTGACGGCGCAGGGCGGGGCGGCGGGGCCGCCGTGGAGCCGGACCGGCTGGAATAGCCTCCACCCGGGCCGGTGGAGAAACCGGCCGGATCGGGGACGCGGCCCGGAGGGGCGTCGCCGGCGGGGCGTTCGGGAGGCAGCGGTTCAAGGGGCGGTTCGGAAGTCATAGTTCGATCCTTCCAGTGCGCTGCTGCGCCAGCCATCGGGGGCTGCCCTGAATTCACCCCTGAGGGAACCCCTGATTGTGCGCCCGGGGCATCCCCGAAGCCCATCGGCGTGCTTGGATTGAGCTATGAAACCGCCCTTGCTGCGTTCGCCCGACGGCCTGGTCGCCGGCGTGTGCGGTGGACTGGCCGTCCACCTCGGCGTGCGGCTGCGCGTCGTGCGGGTCCTCATGGTCCTGCTGGCCCTGGCCGGCGGGGCGGGGGTCTTCCTCTACGCCTGGCTCTGGATCTTCGTGCCCATGGCCTCGGACCGGCTCGTTGCCCCGCTCCGGTTCGCTCCGCCCGCCCCCACCCTGAGGCCCCCGCCCGCTCCTGCGCTGTTCCTCCCGGCTGCCGCCGCCCTGCCGTCCCCGGCCGCCCCGCATCCACCGTCCGCACCCTCGGAGCCCGGCAACGCCGCTCCGCCCGTGGCCGGTGCGTTCGTGCGTCCGGCCCGGCGGGCCGGCGGACGCCTCCGTCCCGGGCGGAAGGAACTGCTTCTTGGTGTGGGCCTGCTGCTCCTGGCCGGAGTCTTCATCGCGCAGGAGCTCGGCTTCGCCGTGAGCCTGAGGCAGGTCCTCCCCGTCGCCGCAGCGGGGGTGGGCGCCGTGCTGGCGTGGAGCCAGCTCGATGACGCGCGGCGCGAGGGCCTGAGGAACAAGGCGGGAGCCGACCGCGCCGCCGGACTGGCCCGGCTCCTGCTGGGCCTGGTGCTGGTCATGGTCGGCGTCCTGGTCATGGTCTCCGGGGCGATCTCCTGGGACCTGACCTGGGCCACCCTCCTGGCCACGGGGGCGGTCCTCGCCGGGGTGGCGCTGGTGCTCGCTCCCTGGGCGCTGAGGTTCTGGAAGGACTTCGAGGATGAGAGGGCCGGGCGGGTGCGGGAGGCGGCGCGGGCCGAAATCGCCGCCCACCTCCACGACTCGGTGCTGCAGACCCTCGCCCTGATCCAGAACCGCGCCGGCTCCGAACAGGACGTCGTGCGCCTGGCCCGGGCGCAGGAGCGTGAACTGCGGCACTGGCTCTACGCCGATCCGGCCGGCCACTCCGGCAACCTCACCGAGCGCCTCCGGGCCCTGGCCGGAGAGGTCGAGGACAGCTATGGGCATCCCGTCGAGGTGGTCGCGGTCGGTGACGCGCCCCTGACCGCCGGGCAGGAGGCGCTCGCCCAGGCGGCGCGCGAAGCGATCGTCAACGCGGCCAAGCATGCCGGGGGCACCGTCTCGGTCTACCTGGAGGCGGGGCCCTCCGGGTCCGAGGCCTTCATCCGTGACCGGGGGCCCGGGTTCGACCCGCTCGCGGTGCCGGCCGACCGCCTCGGAATCCGCGAGTCCATCACCACGCGGATGCAGCGGCACGGGGGCGCCGCCACCATCCGCAGCGGTCCCGACGGGACCGAAGTCCATCTGAAGATGCCCGAGCAGGAGAACCGCAGCCATGACGGATGAGCCAGTACCGAACAATCCGCCTTCAACGGTGTCCGTCGTCGTCGTTGACGACCACGCCATCTTCCGCTCCGGGCTCCGCTCGGACCTGGACAGCCGGATCCGGGTGGTGGGTGAGGCAGCCACGGTCGAGGAGGCGGTCGCCGTGGTCCGGGCCCGCCGGCCGGACGTCGTCCTGCTTGACGTGCACCTGCCCGGCGGCCGGGGCGGGGGAGGGGCCGAAGTGATCGCCGGCTGCGGCGACCTGGGCGCCTCGACGCGCTTCCTGGCCCTGAGCGTCTCCGATTCCGCCGAGGACGTCGTGGCGGTCATCCGCGCCGGCGCCCGCGGGTACGTCACGAAGACCATTTCCGGTGCGGGGATCTCCGATGCCGTCTTCCGGATCGCCTCAGGCGACGCGGTGTTCTCCCCACGGCTGGCCGGCTTCGTCCTTGACGCCTTCGGCACCGCCGCCGTCGCCTCCACCGGCACCGAGCTGGACCGGCTGTCCGCGCGGGAGCTCGAGGTGATGCGGCTGATCGCCCGCGGCTACAGCTACAAGGAGGTGGCCAAGGAGCTGTTCATCTCGGTCAAGACCGTCGAAACCCACGTGTCGGCGGTGCTGCGCAAGCTCCAGCTCTCCTCGCGCCACGAACTGACCCGGTGGGCCGCCGAACGGCGACTGCTCTGAGCGGGGTCCACTTCGCCGCCTACTTCGCGCCGGACAGGAACTCCTGCAGCCGCGCCACGCCGGTGGCCAGATCCTCGTCGCCGAGGGCGTACGAGAGCCGGAGGAAGCCGCTCGGGCCGAAGGCCTCACCCGGGACCACGGCCACCTCGACCTGCTCCAGGATGAGGGTGGCCAGCTCGGCGGAGGTCCGCGGGGTGGTTCCGGCCAGGCTGCGCCCCAGCAGGCCGCGCACGTCGGCGTAGGCGTAGAACGCGCCATGGGGCGTGGGGCACTCGACGCCGTCAATGGCGTTCAGCCCCGCCACCATGGCCCGGCGGCGCCGATCGAAGGCGGTCTTCATTTCCTCGACCGCGGTGAGCGGGCCCGAGACGGCAGCCAGGGCGGCCATCTGCGACACGTTCGCCACGTTCGACGTCGCATGGGACTGGAGGTTCGTCGCCGCCTTGACTACGTCCTGCGGGCCGACCATCCAGCCGACGCGCCAGCCCGTCATGGCATAGGTCTTCGCCACGCCGTTGACGATCACCACCCGGTCGCCCAGCGCGGGCGCCGCCGCGGCGATCGAGGTAAAGGGAACGCCGTCGTACGTCAGGTGTTCGTAGATCTCATCGGTGACCACCCACAGTCCCTGGTCCGCCGCCCAGTTCCCGATGTCCCGCACCGCATCCGCCGGGTACACGGCCCCGGTGGGGTTCGACGGCGACACGAACAGGAGCACCTTTGTCCGCGGCGTCAGGGCCGCTTCGAGCTGTTCGACGGTGACCAGGTAGCCCTGCTCGGGCCCTGCGAAAACCTGGACAGGAACACCGCCGGCCAGGCGGATGGCCTCCGGGTAGGTGGTCCAGAACGGGGTGGGCACGAGCACCTCGTCGCCGGGGTCGAGCAGTGACGCGAACGCCTCGTAGACTGCCTGCTTGCCGCCGTTGGTCACGAGCACCTGGGCGGGGTCGATGGCGTAGCCGGAGTCACGCTGCGTCTTCACCGCGATGGCCTGCTTCAGCTCCGGCAGGCCCCCGGCGGGGGAGTAGCGGTGGAAGCGCGGCTGGCGGGCGGCCTCGACCGCCGCCTCGACAATGTAGTCCGGGGTGGGGAAATCGGGCTCGCCGACGCCGAAACCGATCACCGGCCGGCCCGCGGCCTTCAGGGCCTTGGCCTTGGCATCGACGGCAAGCGTCGCGGATTCGGCGATTGAGGCGATCCTGCGGGAGACGCGCGGCAGGGAGTGACGGGTGGAAAGCTCGGTCATCGGGTCCCGTTTTCTCGTGAAGAAGTATGGCAGTCCCAGCTTAGGCTGTTGGCCCGTTCCTGCGCCGATCCGTGACGCCGGCGCCCTCCGACCCCCGCCCCAAGGCGCCGGTTCGACTCTCCGGCGGGTATTGCGTAGACTTGATCCTCGGTGTTGGATCACTCCAATGGTTCGTGCCCGCGAAACGTCCCCCAGGGATCGCAGCGGAGCGGATCGGACGGTGATCCGGTTCCATAGGGTAGTGGCGCAATTGGTAGCGCAGCGGTCTCCAAAACCGCAGGTTGCAGGTTCGAGTCCTGTCTGCCCTGCGCGTAACCGTCGAGCAGGACGCGGCGGTGCGGCAGTAGAACATCACGAAGTTTCCGGTACAGGCACAAGACCTGCTCGGCATGACTTATGAGTAGTCGGAGCCGCGTGAACGCGGCCCGGCTGGAAACCCACACAGATTGATGAGGTTGAAGGTGACCGATACGGCCGCGAGCAGCTCCAAGGGTAGCCCCGCCAGCAAGGAGAACCCCAAGCGCGGGTTTTTCGGGCGGATCACTCTCTTTGTGCGGCAGGTCATCGCCGAACTGAGGAAGGTCGTCACCCCGACCCGTCAGGAACTGGTGAGGTTCACCATCACGGTGCTGGCATTCGTGATCCTGATGATCCTTATCGTCACGGGTCTCGACTACGTCTTTGGAACCGGGGCGGTCTGGGTGTTTGGGGACAGCGAAAGCTGAACCGTCCAGCCCGCAGGTGACGTTATAGCCCAAGCAATATAAAGCTGAAGAAACCCAGAAAGCAGGCAGCTAGGTGTCCGAGCAAGAACTCGAACGGCAGATCACAATTGACGATGGTCTGGAGAACGAGGATCAGGCCGTCGAGGCGGGCGTCGCTGACGACTCCGCCGAGCTTGACGTGCCCGCGGAGACCGCAGCAGAGGATTCCGAGGCAGAAGGCTCAGAGGCCGAGACTTCCGAGGTAGACGACTCCGAGGTAGACGACTCCGAGGTAGAAGACTCCGAGGTTGAGGCTTCCGCCGAGGCCGACGACGCGGAGCAGTCCGAATCCGGCGAGGCCGGGGCGCCCGCCGAGGAGGACCCGGTTGAGGCCTTCAAGGCCAAGCTGCGCCGGCAGGAGGGTGACTGGTACGTCATCCACTCCTACGCCGGGTACGAGAACCGGGTGAAGGCCAACCTGGAAACCCGCATCCAGACCCTCGACATGGAGGATTTCATCTTCGAAATCCAGGTCCCCATGGAAGAGGTCGTGGAGATCAAGAACACCACCCGCAAGATCGTGAACCGGGTCCGCATCCCGGGCTATGTGCTGGTGCGCATGAACCTGACCGACGAGTCGTGGGGTGCCGTCCGGCACACCCCGGGCGTCACCGCCTTCGTCGGCAACGCCCACAACCCGGTGCCGCTGAGCCTGGCCGAGGTGTTCTCCATGCTTGAGCACACCGTCGTCCACACCGACGCGGCCTCCGGCAAGCCGGTCAAGCAGCAGTCCACTCCGGTCACCGTCAACTTCGAGGTCGGCGAATCCGTCACCGTCAACGAAGGACCGTTCGAGACCCTGCCGGCCACCATTTCGGAGATCAAGCCCGAATCCCAGCAGCTGGTTGTGCTGGTGTCGATCTTCGAACGCGAAACTCCCGTCACGCTGTCCTTCAACCAGGTCACCAAGATCCAGTAGGGCGGCGGCATCAAGCTTCGTTCTCCCCCGGCCCGCTTAGCCGGGGAGGACGGCCGGTCATCACGCCATGATGACCACCAACCCACGGGACGCTCCTGTCCCGGGGGACCTAATGCAAGAAAAGGACCCTTTCATGGCCCCGAAGAAAAAGGTCACCGGCCTCATCAAGCTGCAGATCAATGCAGGCGCCGCCAACCCGGCTCCCCCCATTGGTCCCGCGCTCGGTCAGCACGGTGTCAACATCATGGAATTCTGCAAGGCGTACAACGCCGCGACGGAGTCCCAGCGCGGAAACGTCATCCCCGTTGAAATCACCGTTTACGAAGACCGTTCGTTCACCTTCATCACCAAGACCCCTCCGGCAGCCGAGCTGATCAAGAAGGCAGCCGGCGTCCAGAAGGGCTCCGGTACGCCGCACACCGTCAAGGTTGCCAAGCTGACCCAGGCCCAGGTCGAGGAAATCGCCACCACGAAGATGGAAGACCTCAACGCCAACGATGTCCAGGCCGCGGCCAAGATCATCGCCGGCACCGCCCGCTCCATGGGCATCACGGTCGAGGGCTAACAGCTCTCCACCCGGCCGACGCGGCACCCGCCGCCGAAGCCACCACTAACCAAATTCGAAACCGTGCGCCGGGCGCGCGGTGGGAGTGTGGCAGGGCCCAGCGCGGTCCGCAGACCACAACTGCATAAGGAGAAAAAGCAGATGGCAAAGCGCAGCAAAGCATATAAGGGAGCTGCCGCCAAGATCGAGGCGGAGAAGCAGTACTCTCCGTTCGAGGCGGTAGTCCTCGCGAAGGACTCCAACCCTTCCAAGTTCGACGCGACCGTTGAGGTTGCCTTCCGCCTCGGCGTCGACCCCCGCAAGGCCGACCAGATGGTCCGCGGCACCGTCAACCTGCCCCACGGCACCGGTAAGACCGCCCGCGTCCTCGTCTTCGCGACCGGCGAGAAGGCCGAAGCGGCAATCGCCGCCGGCGCCGACTTCGTTGGCTCCGACGACATGATCGAGAAGGTTTCCGGCGGCTGGGTGGACTTCGACGCCGCCGTCGCCACCCCGGACCTGATGGGTAAGGTCGGCCGCCTCGGTAAGATCCTCGGCCCGCGTAACCTCATGCCGAACCCGAAGACCGGAACCGTTACGGCCGATGTGGCCAAGGCTGTCACCGACATCAAGGGCGGAAAGATCGACTTCCGCGTCGACAAGCACTCGAACCTCCACTTCATCATCGGCAAGGTCTCCTTCGATGTTCAGAAGCTGGCGGAGAACTACGCCGCAGCCCTCGAAGAGGTCCTGCGCCTGAAGCCTTCGGCTTCGAAGGGCCGCTACATCCAGAAGGCCACCGTCTCCACGACCTTCGGCCCCGGCATCTCCGTCGACCCGAGCGTCACGAAGGTCCTCGCCGACGCGTAAGCGTCCCGCAGAACCTGACCACCCAGCGGGGGTGGCCGCAGCCAAGGCTGCGGCCACCCCCGCTGGGTTTTCCGGCCAGTCCAGCCCAGCCCAGTCAAGCCCGCCCACCGACCGTCCCCGGCCGGTGGGCAGTTTCTTCCCCGGGCCGGTGCAGGCCGCTTCTCCCGCAGGGGAGGGGCCCGTGCGCTGAAGCGGGCCGGAGTCCGCGGCCTACAATCGAGCATGAGCACCGATTCCCTGGAGATCGGCCCGGTCCCCGTCCCGCCCGACCTCTCCTCGCCGGACGCCGCGGACTTCCTGGACGTCGTCGAACTTGGCAACCTCGTCCAGCGCGGCGTGTGGGGCAGCGACGACTTCCGCCGCGACGGCAGGCAGGAACACGCGGTCTCCCAGTCCAACCCCTATGAAGAGCGGCACATCCTGGTGGCGCGGCGGGGCGGACGCATCGTGGGCCGGGCCATCATCGACCTGCCGCTGACCGACAACCTCTCGGCCTGCTACCTCGATCTGGCAGTGCACCCCGAGGCACGCAGCGAAGGGGTCGGGGGCGCCCTCTACGCCGAGGCGGAGCGGTATGTCGGCAGCCGGGGACGGTCCACCGTCATGGGCTGGAGCGAGGTGTCGCTGACAGGCGCCGGCCGTGGGCCGGGGGCGCCCGGCCGGGGGGAGGACCTGATTCCCGCCAACGGTGCCGGAAGCTTCCCTGCGGCGGACCCCGGCGCCCGGATGGCCCTGAGCCGGCGGTTCGACCTCGCGCAAGTGGACCGCTGCAGCGTGCTCGACCTCGGCGGCGGGAGCGATGCCGCCGCGAATGCCTTCGCCGCCGCGGAGGCCGCCGCGGGCCCGGACTACGAAGTGCTCCGCTGGGAGGGGCACTGCCCCGATGACCGCCTCGACCAGTACGCCCGGCTCCGTCAGGCGATGAGCACCGATGCGCCCCTCGGGGACCTTGACCTCGACGAGGAGGACTGGGACGCGGCGCGGGTGCGCGAGGCGGAGAGCCGGTTGGAACGCGGTGGCGGCCACAGCCTCGTCGCGGCCGTACTGCACCGGCCGACCGGTGAGCTGGCAGGCCATACCGTCCTTGAGCGGTACGAGGCGGCTCCGGCCGTCGCGAACCAGGAGGACACCCTGGTGCTCCGGGCGCACCGCGGCCACCGGCTGGGCATGCTGCTGAAGGCTGCGAACCTGCTGGCCCTGCGGTCCGCCTGGCCCGGCGTGCAACGGATCTACACCTGGAATGCGGAGGAGAACTCCTTCATGCTGGCGGTCAACGTCGAGCTGGGCTTCGTTCCGGCGGGGTGGGTGGCCGGCTGGCAGAAACGGCTTGACCCCTCCCTCGGGTAGCGGATTTGGAGGCCGCCGCCGCTTCACGTACCCTTGAACTACCAAAGACCGTCGGTCGATGTGCCTCCACCCTTTTCGCTGGCAGCAATGCTGCGCGGAAAGGTAAGGAAGTAGATCTGAAAGTTCCCGTCAAGGGCGGCCAACGCAGGTGAACGAAGCTCTCCTCCGCACAGCACCAGGTGCCGTGTCCCGAGAAAGCCCCGTGCATCTGCGCGGGGCGTTTTTTATTGGGGCTGACATACCGGCTTTTATTCCCCGGAAGGAGGGTTATGGCAACGCCAACAAAGGTAGATGCAGTGGGAGAAATCACTAACGATTTCAAGGATTCCACCGCCGCTGTCCTAACCGAATACCGCGGGCTCACGGTCGCACAGCTCAAGGAACTGCGCCGTTCACTCGGTGCGGACACCAAGTTCGCTGTCGTCAAGAACACCTTGACGGGCATTGCAGCCAAGGAAGCCGGCATCGACGCGTTCGAAGGCCAGCTCGCCGGACCTACTGCAATCGCTTTCATCAAGGGTGACGCAATTGCTGCTGCTAAGAGCCTCACGGATTTCGCGAAGGCCAACCCGAAGCTCGTTATCAAGACTGGAATCTTCGAGGGCAAGGCCCTCAACGCCTCCGAGGTCGCTGCCCTGGCAGCCCTCGAGTCGCGCGAACTCCAGCTTTCCCGGGTTGCCGGTGTGCTCAAGGCACCCATGGCAGCCCTCGCCCGCACCATCGATGCCCTGCGCATCAAGCTCGACGAGGGCAATGGTGCTGCATCCGCAGACGCCGATGCTCCCGCCGCCGACGAGACCGCTGCTCCGGCAGAGGCTCCGGCCGAAGAAGCTGCGGCACCCGAAGAGAAGTAGTTCTCTTCACCCATTCATCTCGGTGCAGTGCACCACTCACGGAAGGATGCTTTAGCCATGGCGAAGCTCACCAACGAAGAGCTCATTGAAGCCTTCAAGGAACTGTCGATCATCGAACTCTCCGACTTCGTAAAGCTGTTTGAGGAGACCTTCGAGGTCACCGCAGCCGCTGTTGCAGTCGCAGGCCCCGCCGGCGGCGGCGCAGGCGAAGCAGCCGAGGAAGAGAAGGACTCCTTCGACGTTGTCCTCGAAGCTGCCGGCGACAAGAAGATTGCCGTCATCAAGGAGGTCCGCGCGCTGACCTCACTGGGTCTGAAGGAAGCCAAGGACGTTGTCGACAGCGCTCCGAAGGCTGTTCTCGAAGGCGCCACGAAGGAAGCTGCGGAGAAGGCAAAGGAAGCTCTCGAAGCTGCCGGCGCCACCGTCTCCCTCAAGTAGCAGATCCGGCAGCTGGGGTCTGCCCCGCTGCCAGACAGGAAAGGCCCCGACCTCAGGTCGGGGCCTTCTCCGTTTAAGCCGTGCCGGGTGCTATTCGCGCCAGAGCAGGAGGGCCTCGCCCTGCCCGCCGCCGCCGCACAGGGACACAGCCGCCTTGCCTGAGCCCCGGCGGTGCAGTTCGAAGGCCGCGTGCAGCGCGAGCCGTGCCCCAGAGGCGCCGATGGGGTGCCCGAGTGCGATAGCCCCGCCGTGGAGGTTGCACTTCTCGGCCGGGTAGTCGAGGTCCTTGAGGGACTGCACGGCCACCGCGCCGAAGGCCTCGTTGATCTCGATGAAGTCCAGCTCCGAGGCCGTCCAGCCGGCCCGCTTGAGCGCGTGGGTGATGGCGTTGGAGGGCTGGGAATGCAGCGAATTGTCCGGGCCGGCGACCTGCCCGGGCTGCCCGGTGACGGCGAGGATCCTCAGGCCGAGCCGTTCGGCGGTGGCGCGGGAGGTCAGCACCAGCGCGGAGGCGCCGTCGGACAGCGGCGAGGAGTTGCCCGCCGTGATGGTGCCCTCCTTGTCGAACGCCGGACGGAGCCCGCCCAGG
The DNA here is from genome assembly GCF_016405885.1 of Arthrobacter sp. MSA 4-2. Taxonomy (GTDB): domain Bacteria; phylum Actinomycetota; class Actinomycetes; order Actinomycetales; family Micrococcaceae; genus Arthrobacter_D. Next base: position 83,827 of record NZ_JAEKGC010000004.1, read on the forward strand.
GTGTCAACCGTCGTGGCCGGGCGGACTCCCTCGTCGGTGGTGAGGACGACGTCGTCGCCCCGGCGCTGCGGCACGGTGACCGGCACGATTTCCTCGGCGAAGATGCCCGACTCAATGGCCGCCGCAGCCCGCTGGTGGGACGCCGCGGCCACCTCGTCCTGGGCGGTCCGGTCGATGCCGAGCTTTCGATTTCCCCGCTCGGTGGAGGCGCCCATCGACTCGTTGTCGAAGGCGTCGGTCAGCCCGTCGTGGGCGACCGAGTCGAGGGCGGCGATATTGCCGTAGGTCCAGCCCTGGCGGGACCCCGGCAGCAGGTGCGGTCCGCGGGACATCGATTCCTGGCCGCCGGCGACGACCACGGAGGCCTCGCCGCTGCGGATCAGGCGGGCGGCGTCGATCACCGCAGTGAGACCCGAGAGGCACACCTTGTTCACGGTCACGGCCGGAACGTCCCAGCCGATGCCCGCGCGCAGGGACGCCTGGCGTGCCGGGTTCTGGCCGCAGCCGGCCTGCACGACGTGGCCCATGATCACTGTGTCGACGGACTCGGGTGGCACGCCGGCGTTGGCCAGGGCGCCCGCGACGGCGAAGCCGCCGAGCTCAACGGCGCTGAAGGCCGACAGCTGGCCGTTCAACTTGCCGGACGGGGTACGTGCTCCGCCGACGATGACTACGTCGTCGGGCGCGTTGGTTGGAAAGGCCATGGCGGGGAGTGCTCGCTTTCGTCATTGAAATCCTGAAGTACTCCCCTTAAGGCTACCGCTCCCCGCCCATTTCAGCTAACGGTTATTAACTGGTTCCCGGAGGGGTAGAGCAGCGGCAGCTGGAGCGTGAGCCAGGGGCTGAAGGCCCACGGCGTCGCCTCCACGGCGTTGACCAGACGGCCAGGCTCAACCCACTGAATGTCCATGACCTCCTCCGGCGACGGAGCGATCGGACCATCGATCACCGCGGTGAAGACCGGGCAGATTTCGTTTTCGACGATGCCCGAGGCATCGACGGCACGGTAGCGGAAATCGGGAAGCGCAGGCGTGATCGAACGGACCGTCATGCCGAGCTCCTGACGCGCGCGGCGCACCACCGCCTCCTTCGGCGTCTCGCCGGGCCCCGGGTGTCCGCAGAAGGAGTTGGTCCACACGCCGGGCCAGGCCTTCTTGGTCAGCGCACGGCGCGTCACGAGGATCTGCCCGGCGTCGTTGAAGACATGGGTGGAGAAGGCGAAGTGAAGTGGGGTGTCCTCGGTGTGGACACTCGCCTTGTCTTGGGTGCCGATGGGCGTGCCGTCCTCGGCCAGCAGCACCACCAGTTCGGGGTCGGCGGGGTGCTCTTCAAGATGTCGCGCCATTGTCCTCATCCCGATCGTCTCCCGCAAGGATTTCGGGAGGTTTTCCCACGGCGGGATGCTGCCCGGCCGTGCGGTGGTCCGCCTGGTTAGTTGAAGGCGGCTTGTCCGTGTTTACTTTACCTATGAACATCGACGATCTGTTGGTCGAGCCGGACGGGCTCGAGCAGGTCGAGGACGTGCTCCGGTGTTTCTTTGAGAGGTCCAGGCAGCGGGCCGCAGCGGTAGGCCCCGGGTACCTGGGGCTGTGGGAAACGCTTGAAGCGTGCACCGCCGGCGGCAAGCGCTTCCGTCCCCGCCTGGTGCTCTCCGCGTACTCCCTGCTGGGCGGGACGGACCTGGCCAGCGCCGCCCTGGTCGGTGCGTCCTTCGAACTGCTGCATACGGCGTTCATCATCCACGACGACGTGATCGACCGCGACTTCGTGCGCCGGGGCGTCCCCAACGTGTCGGGCCGCTATCGCGCGGTTGCGCGCGACGCCGGCATGGCACCCGCCGCCGCCGACCACATCGGGTTCTCCGCCGGGGTTATTGCCGGGGACCTCGCGCTCTCCAACGCCTACCGGCTCCTCGACCGGGTGCACACGGCCCCGGCGACCCACCGCCGGCTCAACGAGATCCTCGACGAGGCGGTGTTCGCCTCGGCGGCTGGGGAATACCTCGACATCGAGGCGATGCTGGCCCCGCGGATGCCACCGCTTGAGGACATCCTGAACATGGCCCGGCTGAAGACCTCCGTCTACTCCTTCGAAGGGCCCCTGCAGGCCGGGGCAGTGCTCGCCGGTGCTGAGGACCCCCTGGTGGACTGCCTGGGCGAGTTCGGCCGCGACGCCGGCATCGCCTTCCAGATCGCCGACGACCTGCTGGGCGTCTTCGGCAGTGAATCCCGCACGGGCAAGACGAACTGGGGGGACCTGCGCGAAGGCAAGCGGACGGCCCTGATGTCCTTCGTCGCGGACCGCCCGGAATGGGAGGAGATCTCCTCCCTTGTCGGGTCACCGGCGATGTCCGCCGCCGAAGCCGACTACGTCCGCCGGGTCCTCGAAGACTCGGGGGCGCGCGAGTACTCGGCGGGGCTCGCGGTGGACTATGCCTCCCGCGCCCGGCGCCACCTCGACTCCGACCTCGTGCCGCGCGGGCTGCGCGACGTACTTCAACCGGTGGCCTCCGCGGCCGTGGACAGGACACGGTGACCATGGCGAACACGACAGCGCTCGAGCGGTACAACGCCGCGGCCCTGAAGACCTCGGCCGAGGTGATCCGCTGCTACTCGACGTCCTTCGGCCTGGCCTGCCGGCTCCTCGACGGCCCCACCCGGGCGCGGATCGAAGCCGTCTACGCCCTGGTCCGGGTCGCCGACGAGGTCGTCGACGGGCCGGCCGCCGCCGCCGGGCTCGACGCCGGACAGGTCGAAGCGACGCTGGACGCGCTGGAGCGGGAGACCGAAACCGCCCTCGCCACCGGGTACAGCGCCAACCTCGTGGTCCACGCCTTTGCCGTTACCGCCCGGGCCACCGGCATCGGCATGGACCTCACCCGCCCCTTCTTCGCGTCGATGCGCGCCGACATCACCCAGCGCGAACACACGCCCGAGTCGTTCTCCCGGTACGTCTACGGCTCCGCGGAGGTGGTCGGGCTGATGTGCGTCAAGGCGTTCCTGGCCGGGCGCCCCACCGATGCGGCGCAGGAGGAGATCCTCGCGGACGGGGCGCGGCACCTCGGGGCAGCCTTCCAGAAGATCAACTTCCTCCGCGACCTCGCCGAGGACTTCTCCACGCTGGGCCGCAGCTACTTTCCCGGCATCCGGCCGGGATCCTTCACCGAGCAGGACAAGCACCGCCTGCTCGACGACATCGACGAGGACCTCAGGATCTCCCTGGCGAGCCTGCCCGGACTTCCCCCTGCACCGCGCCGGGCCGTGGCCCTGGCCCAGGCCCTCTTCACCGAGCTGGCCTTGAGGCTGCGGCGCACCCCGGCCGAGGAACTGCTCAGGGCCCGCATCCGGGTGCCCAACGCGGTCAAGCTGCGCATCCTGGCGCGGACCCTGGCCGGAAGCTCGGCTCCGGAAACCCAGCTGAAGGAGAGGACACCATGAGCGTCCAGGGAAACACCGGAACGCCCCGCGTCGGCGGCCGGCGGGTCGCCGTCATCGGCGGCGGAATCGGCGGGCTCGCCACCGCGGCGCTGCTGGCCGCCGAGGGGCACACCGTGACCCTGCTCGAAAAGCAGGACCAGGTGGGCGGCCGCGCCGGATCCTGGGAGGCCAGCGGGTTCCGCTTCGACACCGGACCGTCCTGGTACCTCATGCCCGAGGTGATCGACCACTTCTTCAGGCTGATGGGCACCTCCGCCGCCGAGCAGCTCGAGCTGATCCGGCTCGACCCCGGCTACCGGGTGATTTTCGAGGAAAACCGCGACGCCGTGGATGTCCCGGCCGACCGCCCGGCCGTGGTGAAGCTCTTCGAATCCCTCGAGCCCGGCGCGGGGGAGGCGCTGGAGAAGTACCTCGACTCGGCCGAAGACACCTACACGATCGCTAAGCGGCGCTTCCTGTACTCCACCTTCGAATCCTTCCTGCCGCTGCTTCGACCCGACGTCCTGGTCCGCCTGCCCAAGCTCGTCCGGCTGCTGCTGCAGCCCCTCTCCGGATTCGTGGCCAGCCGGTTTGCCGATCCGCGGCTGCGCCAGATCCTCGGCTACCCGGCGGTCTTCCTCGGCAGCTCACCGTTCGACGCCCCCAGCATGTACCACCTGATGAGCCACCTGGACCTCGACGACGGCGTGCTCTACCCGATGGGCGGGTTCACCTCCCTGATCGCGGCGATGACGAGGGTTGCCGAGGGGGCCGGCGTGGAGATCCGCACCGGCGCCGACGTGGTCTCCATCGACACCGTCCCCATCGACACCGCCCCCCTCGATACGGCAGCCGCGCACGCTGGTTCCTCCCGCCGCCGGGGCCCCCGCCGTCCCGGCGCCCAGGTCACCGGGGTCAGCTACCGGTCCGGCGGAGCCGTGCACCGGGTGGAGGCCGACGTCGTGGTCTCCGCCGCCGACCTCCACCACACCGAGACGGTCCTGCTGCCCGATCACCGGCAGACCTACCCCGAGAAGTACTGGTCCCGGCGGGTTCCGGGTCCCAGCGCGCTGCTGCTCTACCTCGGCGTGAAGGGCTCCCTGCCGCAGCTCGAGCACCACACGCTGCTGTTCACCGCCGACTGGAAGGACAACTTCGGGCGGATCTTCGGCGCCGAGACCTCCATCCCGTCCCCGGCCTCGCTCTACGTCTGCCGCCCCAGCGCCACCGACCCCTCGGTGTCCCCGGCCGGGGACGAGAACGTCTTCGTCCTGGTGCCCATCCCCGCGGACGTCGGCATCGGCGGCGGGGGCGTGGACCGCGGCGGGGACGCGCGGGTCGAGGAGCTCGCCGACGCCGTGATCGCGCAGATCGCCGAGTGGGCGCACATCCCGGACCTCGCCGAACGGATCGTGCTCCGGCGCACCTACGGTCCGCGCGACTTCGCCTCCGACCTCAACGCCTGGCGGGGGACCTCCCTCGGCCCGGCCCACACCCTGCGGCAGAGCGCCTTCCTGCGCGGATCGAACCGCAGCCGGAAGGTGGAGGGGCTCTACTACGCGGGAAGCTCCACCGTGCCGGGCATCGGCATCCCGATGTGCCTGATCAGCGCCGAGCTCGTGGTGAAGCGGCTGCGCTCCGACACCTCGACCGGGCCGCTGCCGGAGCCGGCCTGACGGCGGGCGGACACCCCGCGGACGGGTTCCAGAAGGGGAGTGCATACCCGCCGCAGATCAGGGAGGCGACACTTGAGGGGCGTGGCGAGGTTGACGCGGCATTGGACATTGCGCTAGGAGTCCCGTAGTGTGGGGATTTGCGTCTTCCCTCTAAACCTCAGCCTTCATATAGCGGTGGGCTTTGTTCTGCTCTCGTCATTTAACGGGCCACTTGGTTCAGATGACGCGTGGAGACATCAGGTTAGCACTCGATCCCCGCACCAATCTGCGGCGGTGGTGCTGAGGGCGGATCGCTGACAAGCCTGAAGGTCTGTGGAAGGATCCCTCTTGGTCGCCTCGAGCACCTCTAATAATGCAACCGCTAACAGCCAGGTCGACGCCGACGGCGCCGCACCCCGGCTCTCATTCGCAAAGATTCACGAACCCCTCGATGTTCCGAATCTCCTCGCCCTTCAGACCGACAGCTTTGACTGGCTGGTCGGCAACGAGCGCTGGAAGGCGCGCGTTGAGGAAGCTCTGGAGAAGGGACTTCAGGGCGTAGCCACGACCTCGGGTCTGGCCGACATCTTTGAAGAGATCTCACCGATCGAGGACTTCCAGGGCACCATGTCCCTGAGCTTCTCCGAGCCGGAGTTCGCCGACCCGAAGTACACCATGGCCGAGTGCAAGGACCGTGACGCAACGTACTCGGCTCCGCTGTACGTCAAGGCCGAGTTCATGAACAACAACACGGGCGAGATCAAGCAGCAGACCGTGTTCATGGGCGACTTCCCGCTGATGACGGACAAGGGCACCTTCGTGATCAACGGCACCGAGCGTGTCGTCGTTTCGCAGCTGGTCCGTTCGCCCGGCGCCTACTTCGAGCGCACCGCCGACAAGACCAGCGACAAGGACATCTTCAGTGCGAAGATCATCCCGTCCCGCGGCGCCTGGTTCGAGCTCGAGATCGACAAGCGCGACCAGGTCGGCGTCCGCCTCGACCGCAAGCGCAAGCAGTCCGTCACCGTGCTGCTCAAGGCCCTCGGCTGGACCGAAGGCCAGATCCTCGAGACCTTCGGCGAGTACGACTCCATCCGCGCCACCATGGAGAAGGACGCCACGGAAACCCGTGAGGACGCCCTGCTCGACATCTACCGCAAGCTGCGCCCGGGAGAGCCGCCGACGGTTGAGGCTGCCCAGACCCTGCTGGACAACCTGTACTTCAACCCCAAGCGCTACGACCTGGCCAAGGTCGGCCGGTACAAGATCAACCGCAAGCTCGGCATCGACAAGGACCTCACCGACTCCGATGCGTCGGTGCTGAACATCGACGACATCGTCGCGATGATCAAGTTCCTCGTTGCCCTGCACGCCGGTGAGAAGACCATCGGCGGCAAGCGCGACGGCGAAGACGTCGAGCTGCGCGTCGAGGTCGATGACATCGACCACTTCGGCAACCGCCGCATCCGCGCCGTCGGCGAGCTCATCGAGAACCAGGTCCGCACCGGCCTGTCCCGCATGGAGCGCGTCGTCCGCGAACGCATGACCACCCAGGACGTCGAGGCGATCACGCCGCAGACCCTGATCAACATCCGTCCGGTCGTCGCTGCGATCAAGGAGTTCTTCGGAACCTCCCAGCTCTCGCAGTTCATGGACCAGAACAACCCGCTCGCCGGACTGACGCACAAGCGCCGCCTGTCCGCGCTGGGCCCGGGTGGTCTGTCCCGCGACCGCGCCGGCATGGAGGTCCGTGACGTCCACCCGTCGCACTACGGCCGTATGTGCCCCATCGAAACCCCTGAAGGCCCGAACATCGGCCTCATCGGTTCGCTGGCCTCCTACGGACGCATCAATGCGTTCGGGTTCATCGAGACCCCGTACCGCAAGGCCGTCGACGGTATCGTCACCGAGCAGATCGACTACCTGACCGCCGATGACGAGGTGGAGCGCCTGATCGCACAGGCCAACGCCCCGCTCGACGCCGAGGGCAAGTTCGTCGAGGACATGGTCCTGGTGCGTACCCGCGGTGGCTCCGGCGAGCCCGTGCTCGTCGCCGCCGACGAGGTCGAGTACATGGACGTTTCCCCGCGCCAGATGGTGTCGGTGGCAACGGCCCTGATTCCGTTCCTCGAGCACGACGATGCCAACCGCGCCCTCATGGGTGCGAACATGCAGCGCCAGGCCGTTCCCCTGCTGCGCTCCGAGCGTCCGCTCGTGGGCACCGGCATGGAGAAGTACGCCGCCGTCGACGCCGGTGACGCTGTCACCGCCGCCAAGGCCGGCGTCGTGCGCGAAGTCTCCGCCGACCTCGTCACCGTGCTCAACGACGACGGCACCGAGACCAGCTACCCGATCATGAAGTTCGCCCGCTCCAACCAGGGCAACGCGTACAACCAGCGTGTGCTGGTGGGCGAGGGCGACCGCGTCGAGTACAACTCGATCATCGCCGACGGTCCCTCCACCGACCAGGGTGAACTGGCCCTGGGCAAGAACATGCTCGTTGCGTTCATGTCCTGGGAAGGCCACAACTTCGAGGACGCGATCATCCTCTCGCAGCGCATCGTCTCCGACGACGTGCTGACCTCGATCCACATCGAGGAGCACGAGGTCGACGCCCGCGACACCAAGCTCGGTGCCGAGGAAATCACCCGCGACATCCCGAACGTCTCCGAAGAGGTCCTTGGCGCCCTCGACGAGCGCGGCATCATCCACATCGGTGCCGAGGTTGAGGCGGGCGACATCCTCGTCGGCCGTGTCACCCCCAAGGGTGAAACGGAGCTCACCCCGGAGGAGCGCCTGCTGCGCGCCATCTTCGGTGAGAAGAGCCGCGAGGTCCGCGACACCTCCCTGAAGGTTCCCCACGGTGAGTCGGGAACCGTCATCGGCGTGCGCATCTTCGACCGCGACAACGACGACGAGCTGCCCCCGGGCGTCAACCAGCTCGTCCGCGTCTACGTTGCGCAGAAGCGCAAGATCACGGACGGCGACAAGCTGGCCGGCCGCCACGGCAACAAGGGCGTCATCTCCAAGATCCTGCCGATCGAGGACATGCCGTTCCTCGAGGACGGCACCCCCGTCGACATCGTCCTGAACCCGCTGGGTGTTCCGGGCCGCATGAACGTCGGACAGGTCCTGGAGATTCACCTGGGCTGGGCCGCCAAGCAGGGCTGGAAAATCGAAGGGGAGCCCGACTGGGTCAAGAACCTTCCGAACCTGCCCCGCGAGGTCGCCTCGACCACCGTCGCGACCCCTGTGTTCGACGGCGCCACCGAGGACGAGATCGTCGGTCTGCTCAACTCGACCAACGTGACCCGCGACGGCCAGCGCCTGATCGGCGAGTCCGGCAAGGCGCGTCTATTCGACGGGCGCTCCGGCGAGCCGTTCCCGGACCCGATCTCCGTCGGCTACATGTACATCCTGAAGCTGCACCACCTTGTCGACGACAAGATCCATGCACGCTCCACCGGACCGTACTCCATGATCACGCAGCAGCCGCTGGGTGGTAAGGCGCAGTTCGGCGGACAGCGCTTCGGTGAGATGGAAGTCTGGGCCCTCGAGGCCTACGGCGCCGCCTACACGCTCCAGGAGCTCCTGACGATCAAGTCGGATGACATCCACGGACGCGTCAAGGTCTACGAGGCGATCGTCAAGGGCGAGAACATCCCCGAGCCGGGCGTTCCCGAGTCCTTCAAGGTGCTGATCAAGGAAATGCAGTCGCTGTGCCTGAACGTGGAAGTCCTTTCCACCGACGGAACGACGATTGAGATGCGTGACTCGGATGAAGAAGTCTTCCGGGCCGCGGAAGAGCTGGGCATCGACCTGTCACGGGCCGAGCCGAGCTCTGTCGAGGAAGTCTAAGGCGACATCCGGATCCTGTCTGGTCCGGCGCCTGGAGGAAGGCGGCTTTAATATTTCGGAGGCCGTCAGCGGCCGAGGAAATTTCGTTGCCGCCGTTCCAGGCGCCGGGCCGGACACCCGGGCGCCAGCACTTCCCACCGCACCCCACAAGACTTCAAGAATTTAGAGAACAAAGAGAGAACAGGGACCATATGTCCAGCGAATCCTCCTTCGGCCTCATGCGAATCGGCCTTGCCACCGCGGACGAAATCCGCGGCTGGTCTTACGGCGAGGTCAAGAAGCCGGAAACCATCAACTACCGCACGCTCAAGCCCGAGAAGGACGGCCTCTTCTGCGAGAAGATCTTCGGCCCTTCCCGCGACTGGGAGTGCTACTGCGGCAAGTACAAGCGCGTGCGCTTCAAGGGCATCATCTGTGAGCGCTGTGGCGTCGAGGTCACCCGTGCCAAGGTGCGCCGCGAGCGCATGGGCCACATCGAGCTCGCCGCTCCCGTCACGCACATCTGGTACTTCAAGGGTGTTCCCTCACGCCTTGGCTACCTGCTTGACCTTGCACCGAAGGACCTTGAGAAGGTCATCTACTTCGCTGCCTACATGATCACCTCGGTCGACGAAGAGAACCGTCACGCCGAACTGCCGAACCTCCAGGCCGAGCACGACCTTGAGAAGAAGCAGATGATCGACCAGCGCGACTCCGACATCGCTGCGATCGCCAAGGACCTTGAGGACGAGCTTGCCCGCCTCGAGGGCGAGGGCGCCAAGGCCGCCGACAAGAAGAAGGCCCGCGACTCCGCGGACCGTCAGATGGCCAACGTGCGCAAGCGCGCCGACGCCGACATCGAGCGCCTGGTCCAGGTGTGGGAGCGCTTCAAGACCCTCAAGGTCGCCGACCTTGAAGGCGATGAGGGCCTCTACCGCGAGCTGCGCGACCGTTACGGCCTGTACTTCGAGGGCTCCATGGGCGCCGAGGCGATCAAGAAGCGTCTTGAGAACTTCGACATGCCCGGCGAGGCCGAGATGCTCCGCGACATCATCCAGAACGGCAAGGGCCAGCGCAAGACGCGTGCCCTGAAGCGCCTGAAGGTTGTCAACGCGTTCCTCACCACCACCAACAGCCCTCTGGGCATGGTGCTGGACGCCGTCCCGGTGATCCCGCCGGAACTGCGCCCGATGGTCCAGCTCGACGGTGGCCGTTTCGCGACGTCCGACCTCAACGATCTGTACCGCCGCGTCATCAACCGGAACAACCGCCTGAAGCGCCTGCTTGACCTCGGTGCCCCCGAGATCATCGTGAACAACGAAAAGCGCATGCTGCAGGAAGCCGTTGACTCCCTGTTCGACAACGGCCGCCGCGGCCGTCCCGTCACCGGGCCGGGCAACCGTCCGCTGAAGTCGCTCTCCGACATGCTCAAGGGCAAGCAGGGACGCTTCCGCCAGAACCTCCTGGGCAAGCGCGTCGACTACTCGGGCCGTTCCGTGATCGTCGTCGGCCCGCAGCTGAAGCTGCACCAGTGCGGCCTGCCCAAGCAGATGGCGCTGGAGCTCTTCAAGCCGTTCGTGATGAAGCGCCTGGTAGACCTCAACCACGCGCAGAACATCAAGAGCGCCAAGCGGATGGTCGAGCGCTACCGCCCGCAGGTCTGGGACGTTCTCGAAGAGATCATCACCGAACACCCCGTGCTGCTGAACCGTGCACCTACCCTGCACCGCCTCGGCATCCAGGCGTTCGAGCCCCAGCTGGTTGAAGGCAAGGCCCTTCAGCTCCACCCGCTGGTCTGCGCCGCCTTCAACGCGGACTTCGACGGCGACCAGATGGCAGTGCACCTTCCGCTGAGCCCCGAGGCCCAGGCCGAGGCGCGCATCCTGATGCTCTCCTCGAACAACATCCTCAAGCCCTCCGATGGCCGCCCCGTGACCCTCCCGTCACAGGACATGATCATCGGTCTGCACCACCTCACCACCAAGCGTGAGGGCAGTGCGGGCGAAGGCCGCGTGTTCACCAGCCCCGCCGAGGCCATCATGGCGCACGACGCCGGCGAGCTGCACCTGAACTCCGTGGTGCGCATCCGCGTTCCCAACTTCGTCCCCAGCGCGGACACCCCCGCGCCTGAGGGCTGGGAGCCGGGCACCCCGGCGCTGATCGAGACCTCCCTCGGGCAGGTCCTGTTCAACGACACCCTTCCCGAGGACTACCCCTGGGTCGAGAAGGTCGCCGACAAGGGACAGCTCTCCACGATCGTCAACGATCTCGCGGAGCGCTACCCCAAGGTCGTCACCGCCGCGACGCTGGACAACCTGAAGGACGCCGGCTTCTACTGGGCCACGCGCTCCGGTGTTACCGTCGCCATCTCCGACATCTCCGCGCCTATCAACAAGGCCGGAATCATGGAGGGCTACGAGACGCAGGCCGCCAAGGTCCAGTCGCAGTTCGACAAGGGCCTGATCGCCGACGAGGAGCGCCGCCAGGAGCTCATCGACATCTGGAACAAGGCAACCAACGAGGTGGCCGCCTCCATGCGCGAGGCAATGCCGAAGGACAACACCATCAACCGCATGGTGTCCTCCGGTGCCCGTGGTAACTGGCTGCAGGTCCGGCAGATCGCCGGTATCCGTGGCCTGGTGGCGAACCCCAAGGGTGAGATCATCCCGCGTCCGATCAAGTCCTCCTACCGTGAGGGCCTGTCGGTGCTGGAGTACTTCATCGCGACCCACGGTGCCCGTAAGGGCCTCGCGGACACCGCGCTGCGTACGGCGAACTCGGGTTACCTGACCCGCCGTCTCGTGGACGTGTCCCAGGACGTCATCGTCCGCGAGGACGACTGCGGCACCGAGCGCGGCCTGAAGGTCACCATTGCGGTGCCTGACGCCAACGGCGAACTGGTCCTTCACGAAGAGGTCGAGAACTCGGCGTACGCCCGTACGCTCGCCACCGACGTCGTCGACTCCAAGGGCGAGGTGCTGGCGGCTGCCGGCTCCGACGTCGGAGACGTCCTGATCGGCGAGCTGTTCGCCGCAGGTGTCACCGAGATCAAGGTCCGCTCCGTGCTGACCTGTGAGTCGAGCGTCGGAACCTGCGCCCTCTGCTACGGCCGTTCGCTTGCGACCGGCAAGACCGTGGACATCGGAGAGGCCGTCGGCATCATCGCCGCACAGTCCATCGGTGAGCCCGGCACGCAGCTGACCATGCGTACCTTCCACACCGGCGGTGTTGCCTCGGCCGAGGACATCACCCAGGGTCTGCCCCGTATCCAGGAGCTCTTCGAGGCGCGTACCCCCAAGGGTGTCGCCCCGATCTCCGAGGTCGCAGGGCGCGTCACCATCGAGGATGCCGAAAAGCAGCTTCGCCTGGTGGTCACCCCTGACGACGGCTCGGAGGAGATCGCGTACCCGGTCCTGCGCCGTGCACGCCTGCTGGTCGCCGACGGCGAGCACGTCGAGGTCGGGCAGCAGCTCGTCTTCGGCGCGGTCGACCCCAAGCAGATCCTGCGTATCCTTGGCCCCCGCAAGGCCCAGGAGTTCCTGGTGGACGAGGTCCAGCGCGTGTACCGCAGCCAGGGTGTTGGCATCCACGACAAGCACGTGGAAGTCATCGTCCGGCAGATGCTGCGCCGCGTGACCGTCATCGAGTCCGGTGAATCGGATCTCCTCCCCGGAGAGCTGGCCGAGCGCCGCCGCTTCGAGGACGAGAACCGCCGCGTGGTGTCCGAGGGCAAGAAGCCGGCCTCAGGCCGTCCCGAGCTCATGGGCATCACCAAGGCCTCACTCGCCACCGAGTCGTGGCTGTCGGCCGCTTCCTTCCAGGAGACCACGCGTGTTCTCACGCAGGCCGCCATGGAAGGCAAGAGCGATCCGCTGCTCGGCCTGAAGGAGAACGTGATCATCGGTAAGCTCATCCCGGCCGGAACCGGCCTAGACCGCTACACGAAGATCACGGTCGAGCCCACCGAGGAAGCCAAGGCCAACCTCTTCACCGGCCCGAGCGCGTTCAGCGACTTCGACTACGCCGGCGTCGAGGGCGGAATGAACCCCGAGTTCCACGCCATCCCCCTGGATGACTACGACCTCGGCAACGACTTCCGCTAGGAAGCCCGCGCTGCGCGAGCAGCGGTAGAACACGGCGAAAGGCCCCGGACCCGAGACGGTCCGGGGCCTTTCCCGTTCCCGGGTCTCCGGGCGCCCGGCCGGCCCCAGCCACCGTCGTCGTCCCGGCTTCATACGCCGTCCTTATCGGGGCATTCTACCGCTCAGATCCGCGTGTTTCCGGGGCGGGGCGCCGGGAGCGGCGCGGCCGCGGCCCAATCTCTGATAGACTTGACCTCAATTGTTTGTGTGGCAGTGGATTGGCGTTGCGAAACGTATCTCCGTGTTGTAGGGATCTTGTACAACGAATGCCACATTTTTGCACGCCTACGGTCGTTTTGCGGCAGCTTGTCAGGCGGCGCCAAACGACTGAGAACCCCCGCTCACGGGTGGTCCGCTGCCCATGTGGTTCCGGATGACCGCAGGGTCGGGCTAACAGAGAACTCATCCGAGACATTACGGAGAACACGAAAGTGCCTACGATTAACCAGCTGGTCCGCAAGGGCCGGTCACCGAAGGTCGCCAAGACCAAGGCGCCCGCACTGAAGGGCAGCCCGATGAAGCGCGGCGTCTGCACCCGCGTCTACACGACCACCCCGAAGAAGCCGAACTCCGCGCTCCGCAAGGTTGCCCGCGTGCGTCTCAACGGCGGCATCGAAGTCACCGCCTACATCCCCGGTGTTGGGCACAACCTTCAGGAACACTCCATCGTGCTGGTGCGCGGCGGACGTGTGAAGGACCTTCCGGGTGTCCGTTACAAGATTGTCCGTGGGGCGCTGGATACCCAGGGCGTCAAGAACCGTAAGCAGGCCCGCAGCCGCTACGGCGCAAAGATGGAGAAGAAGTAATATGCCTCGTAAGGGCCCGGCCCCGAAGCGGCCGCTCGTTGTAGATCCCGTCTACGGTTCCCCCCTGGTCACTCAGCTGATCAACAAGGTTCTCGTCGACGGCAAGAAGTCCACCGCCGAGCGCATCGTCTACGGTGCACTCGAAGGCGCACGCGCCAAGTCCGGCGGCGACCCCGTCGCAGCACTGAAGAAGGCAATGGACAACGTCAAGCCGACCCTCGAGGTCCGCTCACGCCGTGTCGGTGGCGCCACCTACCAGGTTCCCGTCGAGGTCAAGCCGGGGCGTTCGACCGCCCTCGCCCTCCGCTGGCTGGTCGGGTACTCCAAGGCCCGCCGCGAGAAGACGATGACCGAGCGTCTGCAGAACGAAATCCTCGACGCCTCCAACGGCCTCGGTGCTGCAGTCAAGCGCCGCGAAGACACGCACAAGATGGCCGAGTCCAACAAGGCCTTCGCACACTACCGCTGGTAAAACGAGCTCCCGGCGGGGCCTGCCGATCGGCAGTTCCCGCCCGGGGGTCCAGCAGAACTCCATCTTCGTCAAAAGGGAGACACCGTGGCACAGGACGTGCTTACAGACCTTACAAAGGTCCGCAATATCGGCATCATGGCGCACATCGATGCCGGCAAGACCACTACTACCGAGCGCATCCTGTTCTACACGGGTGTAAACCACAAGATCGGCGAGACCCACGACGGCGCCTCGACGACCGACTGGATGGAACAGGAAAAGGAACGCGGCATCACCATCACGTCTGCCGCCGTGACCAGCTTCTGGCACAACAACCAGATCAACATCATCGACACCCCCGGCCACGTTGACTTCACCGTCGAGGTTGAGCGCTCACTGCGCGTCCTCGACGGCGCCGTCGCCGTGTTCGACGGCAAGGAGGGCGTTGAGCCCCAGTCCGAGACCGTCTGGCGCCAGGCCGACAAGTATGAAGTTCCCCGCATCTGCTTCGTCAACAAGATGGACAAGCTGGGCGCCGACTTCTACTTCACCGTCGACACCATCATCAGCCGCCTCGGCGCCAAGCCGCTGGTCCTCCAGCTGCCCATCGGTGCCGAGAACGACTTCATCGGCGTCGTCGACCTGATCGAAATGCGCGCCCTGGTCTGGCCGGGCGACGCCAAGGGCGACGTGACGATGGGTGCCAAGTACGAGGTCCAGGAGATCCCCGCCGATCTTCAGGAAAAGGCCGAGGAATACCGCGCCGCGCTCGTCGAGACCGTTGCAGAGTCCTCCGACAACCTCATGGGCAAGTACCTCGAGGGTGAAGAACTCACCGTCGAGGAAATCAAGGCCGGCATCCGCAAGATGACGATCGCCTCCGAGGTCTACCCGATCCTCTGCGGCTCCGCGTTCAAGAACCGCGGCGTCCAGCCGATGCTTGACGCCGTCGTCGACTACCTGCCGTCCCCGCTCGACGTTCCCGCCATGGTCGGTCACGACCCCCGCGACGAGACCGTCGAGATGACCCGCAAGCCGAGCACCGACGAGCCGTTCTCGGCTCTGGCGTTCAAGGTTGCGACCCACCCGTTCTTCGGCCAGCTGACCTTCATCCGGGTTTACTCCGGACAGGTCTCCGCCGGCACCCAGGTGGTCAACTCCACCAAGGGCAAGAAGGAGCGCATCGGCAAGCTGTTCCAGATGCACGCCAACAAGGAAAACCCTGTTGAAGAGGCACTGGCCGGCCACATCTACGCAGCGATCGGGCTGAAGGACACCACCACCGGTGACACCCTCTCCGACTCCGGCAGCCAGATCGTCCTCGAGTCCATGAGCTTCCCGGAGCCCGTGATCTCGGTTGCGATCGAGCCCAAGACCAAGGGCGACCAGGAGAAGCTGTCCACGGCTATCCAGAAGCTCTCGGCCGAGGACCCGACCTTCCAGGTCTCCCTCAACGAGGACACCGGACAGACGATCATCGCCGGCATGGGCGAGCTCCACCTGGACATCCTGGTGGACCGCATGCGCCGCGAATTCAAGGTCGAGGCGAACGTGGGCAAGCCCCAGGTCGCCTACCGCGAGACGATCAAGCGCACAGTCGCCAAGCACGACTACACGCACAAGAAGCAGACCGGTGGATCGGGCCAGTTCGCGAAGATCCAGATCGCGATCGAGCCGCTGGACACCGCCGAAGGCGAGCTGTACACCTTCGACAACAAGGTCACCGGTGGACGCGTTCCGCGCGAGTACATCCCCAGCGTTGATGCAGGCATCCAGGATGCCCTCAACGACGGCGTGCTCGCCGGCTACCCGGTTGTCGGCATCAAGGCGACGCTGCTTGACGGCGCCTACCACGACGTCGACTCCTCCGAAATGGCCTTCAAGATCGCCGGTCGCATGGCATTCAAGGAAGCCGCTCGGATGGCGCAGCCGGTGCTGCTCGAACCGCTCATGGATGTTGAGGTCCGCACGCCCGAGGAGTACATGGGCGAAGTTATCGGCGACCTCAACTCCCGCCGCGGCCAGATGCAGTCCATGGAGGACGCAAGCGGCGTAAAGGTCATCCGCGCCCTCGTGCCCCTGTCCGGAATGTTCGGCTACATCGGCGACCTGCGGTCCAAGACCCAGGGCCGCGCCGTGTACTCGATGCAGTTCGACAGCTACTCGGAGGTCCCCAAGGCTGTTGCC
Source organism: Arthrobacter sp. MSA 4-2 (assembly GCF_016405885.1). GTDB lineage: Bacteria > Actinomycetota > Actinomycetes > Actinomycetales > Micrococcaceae > Arthrobacter_D. Next base: position 100,321 of record NZ_JAEKGC010000004.1, read on the forward strand.
GACGAGATCATCCAGAAGACCCGCGGTGAGTAACTTCGGATCCCCGGTCGGCAACGACTGAGGCATCCGGTGGGGCCGGCGGACATCCCGTCCGCCGGCCCTCCACCAGCCAACGGCCCCTCGGGGCCGGCAGTACCCTGCAATTTCAAGAAAACCAAAGCCCCCAAGTAGACTTGCATGAGTTTCAGCTGCGAAAAGCGCGGCTGGGAAGCAAATCTTCTCAAACGTTCTAGGAGGAACCCGTGGCGAAGGCAAAGTTCGAGCGGACTAAGCCGCACGTTAACATCGGCACCATCGGTCACGTTGACCATGGAAAGACGACGTTGACGGCTGCCATTTCCAAGGTGCTTTACGACAAGTACCCCACTCTCAACGAGCAGCGTGACTTCGCGTCGATCGACTCGGCTCCCGAGGAGAAGCAGCGCGGCATCACCATCAACATCTCGCATGTTGAGTACCAGACTGAGAAGCGCCACTACGCACACGTAGACGCTCCCGGTCACGCTGACTACATCAAGAACATGATCACCGGTGCGGCACAGATGGATGGCGCCATCCTCGTTGTTGCTGCCACCGACGGTCCGATGGCCCAGACCCGCGAGCACGTTCTGCTCGCCCGCCAGGTTGGTGTTCCCTACCTGCTGGTCGCGCTGAACAAGTCCGACATGGTCGAAGACGAGGAACTGCTTGACCTCGTCGAGATGGAGGTCCGCGAGCTGCTCAGCGCGCAGGGCTTCGACGGTGACGAAGCTCCCGTCGTCCGCGTTTCCGGCCTGAAGGCCCTCGAGGGCGACGCCCAGTGGGTCAAGTCTGTCGAGGACCTGATGGCTGCTGTGGACGAGTCCGTTCCGGACCCGATCCGCGACAAGGACAAGCCCTTCCTCATGCCTGTCGAGGACGTCTTCACCATCACCGGCCGTGGCACCGTTGTTACGGGCCGCGCCGAGCGTGGAACCCTGAAGATCAACTCCGAGGTCGAGATCGTCGGCATCCGTCCGGTCCAGAAGACCACGGTTACCGGTATCGAGATGTTCCACAAGCAGCTCGACGAGGCATGGGCCGGCGAGAACTGTGGCCTGCTGCTCCGCGGCATCAAGCGCGAAGATGTCGAGCGCGGCCAGGTCATCGTGAAGCCGGGTTCGATCACCCCGCACACCGACTTCGAGGCCAACGTCTACATCCTGGCCAAGGACGAGGGCGGGCGTCACAACCCGTTCTACTCGAACTACCGCCCGCAGTTCTACTTCCGCACCACGGACGTAACCGGCGTCATCACCCTCCCCGAGGGCACCGAAATGGTTATGCCCGGCGACAACACTGAGATGACCGTTGCGCTCATCCAGCCGATCGCAATGGAAGAGGGCCTCGGCTTCGCTATCCGCGAAGGCGGCCGCACCGTTGGTTCAGGACGTGTCACCAAGATCATCAAGTAGTCTTCCGACTGCCTGAGTCTTAATGGAAGGGCCCCGCTGCTTCGGCAGCGGGGCCTTTTTGTGTGTCACGCCTTTCGTCGTCCGGGGCTCGAGCCCTTCACTCCCTGTCAGCCGCCCGGGTCGACTCAGCTCACGATCTCATGGAGGCAGAGGATGTTCCCCTCCGTGTCGGTGAACCAGGCCGCCCTATGGGCTTCGCTTTCTGCGACATGGTTGACGGTCTTCAGGCCGGGGAGGTCGTAGTCCTCGAACTGGACTCCCTTCGACTCCAAAGTTTTGAGTTCAGATGCGAGGTCCTCCACCTCGAAGCTGACTTCCGTGTTGCCGGAGGGACCACCGTCCGGTTTCAGCATGAGCTCGATTCCGTTGCGGCCGTCGTCGCTGAAGAGGAAGGTTCCCTCCTCCATGGGGCCCGTTGGCGTGAGGCCGAGGGACTCCTCATAGAACATTCGTGCACGGTCCATGTCTCTCACAGGCAGGATCGTCGTCGCCTTGCTGGTGCTGAGCATGGCAAAACTCCTTTCGTTCCGATGGACACCCACAGTTTAAGCGTCGGCGGTGGACTTTGACCCGTCGACGGGTACCCCATTAGAGCCGGGGGTCGCCGTCAGCGCACCCGAAAGCGTCGGGCACACCCGAAGGCGCCGCGAAGGCGTCGGCCGCCCTCGAAAGCGACCGTGGTGCCGGATTTATGCGGTGCGTTCGTCGCAATCAGGGATGCCGGTCGCGATCTGCAACGCCGCCACTGCCGCGGTCCAGGGTCCCTGTCCACATACCGACGGCGGCGGCGGGCGAAGCGGGGCCTCGCCGTCAATGTTGAGACATGACGACGTTTTCCACGCTCAGAACCTTAGTGCTGTCGACTGCGGAACTCTCGGCTCAGGGCCGGAGCTCCCGATCGCTTCAGCGGAGCTGCGCAGCAGGAGAACTGGTGCGGATCCGGCAGGGGCTCTATGTCACCAGCGAAAGGTGGGCCGTCCTCGATCGATGGGACCGCTATCGAATGAGGATCCTGGCCGTGCACCTGACAGCGCACCGCCCACCCGTCTTTTGCCGTGAAACGGCGGCGCTGGTCCATGGACTACCGCTCGTCACGGTTCCTTCCCACGTGCATGTCCAGCAAATCGCCGACGGCTCGGCGCACTCCCGGGGAGGGGTCCGGCGTCATTGCAGCTCTTCGGCTGCGCCCCCGGTGATCCGGATTTCCGGGCTGCAGGTGACCTCGCTCGAGTCCACGATCGTCGCCCTCGCCGTCGGTTCGGGTTTCCCTGCCGGCGTCCTCGCGCTCGATGAAGCGCTGCGTCGGGGAACGACCGATCTGGGACGGTTTTCCGAGCTGGAGCAGATGCCACGCACGGCTGCAGCCCGGACGCGGCTCGCAGCGGTGCTCGAATTTGCCCGCGGCGACGCAGAGTCACCGGGGGAGTCCCTGAGCCGGGTGCAGGTCATGGTGATGGGCTTTCAGGCGCCGGAACTGCAGCGGGTGTTCACCGATGCGCGGGGATTCATCGGCCGGGTCGACTTCTACTGGCCGGAGGCGCGTCACGTAGGGGAGTTCGATGGGCTGGTGAAGTACTCGAAGCCGGAGTTCCTCAACGGCAGGACCCCCAGCGAGGTCGTCATCGAGGAAAAGCGCAGAGAAGACCGGCTGCGGGCGCTCGGGCTGCGTGTCGTGCGCTGGACCTGGGACGACCTTCGAGATCCTGCATTCTTGCGTGACCTTCTCACCTCGGCAGGCCTTGTTCCTGGGCGACCCGTCATTCCGGCGCGTGTACTTCGCGCCCAAGGATAAGAACCAGCTGACTCTCTGGAGCGCGTCGACGCATCTATCAGATTGCCAGTGCCCGGCAGGGGTGGTTGCAATCCGCAACGACCGGCGCACTTTGAAACGTCGGCCGAGCCAGAAAACGACAAAGCGCCCCGGTATTTCCGGTCCGCAGGTCGCTTCCAGGCGCGCTGGCAGTAGTAGGGCGCGCTGGTCGTGCTGGCTCCTGAGCGCGGCGAGCGGGGTGAAGGCTCCGGCCAGCGTGGCATGCATGGCGGGAGGGGCGACAGTCCCGGCCAGCGCGGCGTCGGCGGCGGGCCAGAGGCAGGTCGGAGACCTCCTCATGGCGACGTTCTAACCCGAAAACGACAAAGCGCCCCGGTATTTCCGGTCCGCAGGTCGCTTCCAGGCGTGCTGATCGGGATTAGGTGCGCGGGCCGTAATCGGGCGCAGCCGGCGCGGCTCCCGCCGTCCGGCGGCTCCCTCCGCCCGGCGCGGCACCCGACGCACTGCGGCCGGCCGGGGGAGAGGCTCGTCACCCCCGCGCGCCGGGCACGACACGCCGCCCAGATAGCCGCAAATCCCCGCGGATTGGCGTTTGCGCGGTATCTCTGCCAGACTAGACAAGTTGTTCAAGTGCTTGCGCGTGCGGTTTGAGACCCGGGTCCCGGTCAGGATAATGCCTGATGCAGGGTCAAGGTTCACCGGTCAGCGTGGCCCAAATATAATCCATCCCGTTCAGCCTGGCTGATATGCGCGGAATGTGCGTGTCGAGAAAAACGCGACACGCCCGAGCGCGGGGGTCGGAGCCTCAGCAGGGTGAGGAACCCGGAATCGTCCGGATTCAGCCTGTGGGGGAGCGCCGAACAACGGGCGCAGACAATGTACGTACCGGAACTGCCCCCGGCAGTTTTCATGTAGAGAGAGAGTCGAGACGCCATGGCGGGACAGAAGATCCGCATCCGGCTGAAGTCATATGACCACGAGGTCATTGATGTTTCAGCGCGGAAGATCGTTGAGACGGTGACGCGCGCAGGCGCTACGGTAGTTGGCCCCGTGCCGCTGCCGACGGAGAAGAACGTTTTCGTTGTGATCCGGTCCCCGCACAAGTACAAGGACAGCCGTGAGCACTTCGAAATGCGGACTCACAAGCGTCTGATCGACATCATTGACCCCACGCCTAAGGCCGTTGATTCGCTGATGCGTCTCGACCTGCCTGCGGACGTGAACATCGAAATCAAGCTGTAAGGGAGAGCGGATACACATGTCTACTTCACTTACGCGCCAGGTCAAGGGCCTGCTGGGCATCAAGCTCGGCATGACCCAGGTCTGGGATGAGAACAACATCCTCGTTCCTGTCACCGTCGTTCAGGCGGACTCGAACGTCATCACGCAGCTGCGCACCGCGGACAAGGACGGCTACAGCGCCGTGCAGATCGGCTTCGGCCAGATCGACCCCCGCAAGGTGACCAAGCCGCTGGCAGGCCACTTCGATAAGGCCGGGGTCACCCCGCGCCGTCACGTGGTCGAGCTGCGCACCGCCGACGCCGACACCTACGAGCTGGGCCAGGAACTCTCCGTTGAGATGTTCGCTGCCGGCCAGACGGTCGACGTTATCGGCACCACCAAGGGCAAGGGCTTTGCCGGCGTCATGAAGCGCCACGGTTTCCACGGCGTCGGTGCCTCGCACGGTGCCCACAAGAACCACCGCAAGCCCGGCTCCATCGGTGGTGCGTCCACCCCCAGCCGCGTCTTCCGGGGCATGAAAATGGCAGGCCGCATGGGCGCCGTTCGCCAGACCACGCTGAACCTCACGGTTCACGGCGTGGACGCCGAGAAGTCGCTGCTGCTGATCAAGGGCGCTGTACCCGGCGCCCGCGGCCAGGTCGTCCTCGTACGCACTGCCGTGAAGGGAGCATAGCCAGATGGCTGTCCAAACAGTAAAGGTCGATCTCCCCGCCGAGATCTTCGACGTTCAGACGAACGTGCCGCTGCTGCACCAGGTTGTCGTGGCCCAGCTTGCGGCTGCCCGTCAGGGTACCCACAAGACCAAGACCCGCGCCGAGGTGAGCGGTGCAGGCCGCAAGCCGTTCAAGCAGAAGGGCACCGGCCGCGCCCGCCAGGGTTCGATCCGCGCCCCCCACATGACCGGTGGTGGCGTTGTCCATGGGCCCACGCCCCGCGACTACAGCCAGCGCACCCCCAAGAAGATGAAGGCCGCCGCCCTGCGCGGAGCCCTCTCGGACCGCGCCCGCAACGGCCGCATCCACGTTCTTGAGTCCCTGGTGGCCGGCGAGAAGCCGTCGACTAAGGGTGCTATCGAGACGCTGCGTTCGATCTCCGAGCGGCCCAACCTGCTCGTGGTCATCGAGCGCGCCAACGACGTATCGGCACTGTCGGTACGCAACGTCCCCGGGGTTCACGTGCTGTACGTTGACCAGCTCAACACGTACGACGTGCTGGTTTCCGACGATGTGATCTTCACGAAGGCCGCCTACGACGAGTTCGTCCAGTCGGCTGACGCAACATCGAAGGAGGAGGCCAAGTGAGCGGCAGCATCGCAAAGGATCCGCGCGACGTCGTCATTGCACCCGTCGTCTCGGAAAAGAGCTACGGCCTGATCGACGAAGGTAAGTACACCTTCCTGGTCGACCCGCGTTCCAACAAGGAAGAGATCAAGCTGGCCGTGGAGAAGATTTTCTCCGTCAAGGTCGACTCGATCAACACCATCAACCGTGTCGGTAAGCGCAAGCGCACCAAGTTCGGCTGGGGACAGCGCAAGGGCACCAAGCGTGCCATTGTGTCCCTCAAAGAAGGCACAATCGACATCTTCGGCGGTCCGCTCGCCTAGAGCGGAGACCACTTTAACGAGGAAATGACACATGGGAATCCGTAAATACAAGCCGACAACGCCGGGCCGCCGCGGCTCCAGCGTTGCCGACTTCGCAGAAATCACACGATCGACACCGGAGAAGTCCCTGGTGCGTCCGCTCCCCAAGAAGGGCGGCCGTAACAACACCGGCAAGATCACGACCCGTCACAAGGGTGGTGGACACAAGCGTCAGTACCGTCTGATCGACTTCCGCCGCCACGACAAGGACGGCGTTGACGCCCGCGTAGCTGAGATCGAATACGATCCCAACCGCACGGCGCGCATCGCACTCCTGCACTACGTTGATGGCACCAAGCGCTACATCGTTGCGCCGAACAAGCTCAAGCAGGGCGACTTCGTCGAGGCCGGAGCCGGGGCTGACATCAAGCCCGGCAACAACCTTCCGCTGCGCAACATCCCCGTTGGTACGGTCATCCACGCTGTGGAGCTCCGTCCGGGCGGCGGCGCCAAGATGGCCCGCTCCGCCGGTGCGTCCGTCCAGCTCGTCGCCAAGGAAGGCCGCTTCGCCCAGCTGCGTCTGCCCTCCGGCGAAATCCGCAACGTCGACGTCCGCTGCCGTGCAACGGTCGGCGAGGTCGGCAACGCCGAGCAGTCGAACATCAACTGGGGCAAGGCCGGCCGTAACCGCTGGAAGGGCATCCGCCCGACCGTCCGTGGTGTGGCCATGAACCCCGTTGACCACCCCCACGGTGGTGGTGAAGGTAAGACCTCCGGTGGACGCCACCCGGTCAACCCCAACGGCAAGGCAGAGGGACGCACCCGCCGTCCCAACAAGGAAAGCGATTCACTCATTGTGCGTCGCCGTCGTTCCGGCAAGAACAAGCGATAGGAGCCTGGGAACATGCCACGCAGCCTGAAGAAAGGCCCCTTCGTCGATCAGCACCTTTACGTAAAGGTCGCTCGCGAGAACGAATCGGGCACAAAGAACGTCATCAAGACGTGGTCCCGCCGCTCCATGATCGTCCCCGACATGCTCGGGCACACGATCGCGGTGCACGACGGGCGCAAGCACATTCCGGTGTTTGTCACCGAGTCGATGGTCGGGCACAAGCTCGGCGAATTCGCTCCTACGCGGACCTTCCGCGGCCATGTTAAGGACGACCGCAAGGGCAAGCGCCGCTAGGCGCTGGCTTTTACGGCTAAGACGAGAGAAGGAAAGCAATGGAAGCCAAGGCAATTGCGCGTCATATCCGCGTAACGCCTATGAAGGCCCGGCGCGTCGTCAACCTTGTTCGTGGTAAGCAGGCGAATGAGGCTCTGGCTATTCTGAAGTTTGCCCCACAGGTTGCTTCAGAGCCGGTATTCAAGGTAGTTCAGTCGGCAATGGCCAACGCCCGCGTTCTCGCGGACCGCGATGGCGTTGCCTTCGACGAGGGCGACCTGGTCATCAGCGAAGCATTTGTCGATGAGGGCCCCACGATGAAGCGGTTCCGTCCGCGTGCCCAGGGCCGCGCGTTCCGCATCAACAAGCGGACCAGCCACATCACAGTTGTAGTCGCTACCCCTGAGAAAGTGGAGGTCCGCTAAGTGGGACAGAAAGTAAACCCGCATGGGTTCCGACTCGGCATCACCACGGACCACAGGTCTCACTGGTTTGCTGACAGCAACAAGCCGGGCCAGCGCTACAGGGACTTCGTCCGCGAGGACATCAAGATCCGTCAGCTCATGTCCACGGGCATGGACCGCGCCGGCATCGCCAAGGTCGAGATCGAGCGCACCCGCGACCGTGTCCGCGTGGATATCCACACGGCACGTCCGGGCATCGTCATCGGCCGTCGCGGCGCCGAAGCGGACCGCATCCGCGGCGAGCTCGAAAAGCTCACCGGCAAGCAGGTTCAGCTGAACATCCTCGAGGTCAAGAACCCCGAGATCGAGGCACAGCTTGTCGCCCAGGGCGTCGCCGAGCAGCTTTCCTCCCGCGTGGCCTTCCGCCGCGCGATGAAGAAGGCAATGCAGTCGGCACAGCGCGCAGGAGCCAAGGGCATCCGTGTCCAGTGCTCCGGCCGCCTGGGTGGCGCCGAAATGAGCCGCTCGGAGTTCTACCGCGAAGGCCGTGTGCCCCTGCACACCCTCCGCGCGAATATCGACTACGGGTTCTTCGAAGCCAAGACCACCTTCGGCCGCATCGGCGTGAAGGTCTGGATCTACAAGGGTGACGTCACCGCGAAGGAACTGGCAGCCCAGGCTGCAGCAGCTCCGTCGCGTGGCCGTGGCGGAGACCGTCCGGGCCGTGGCCCCGCCGGTGGCGACCGCGACCGTGGCGGAGACCGCCGCCGCCGTCCCGCCGCCGAGGCGCCGGCAGCTGCACCCGCCGAAACCGCCGCAGCACCCGCAGCGGCTGAAGGAGGACAGGCTTAAATGCTTATCCCACGTCGAGTCAAGTTCCGTAAGCAGCACCACCCGGGTCGTTCCGGCGCTGCGACCGGCGGCACCGAGGTCAGCTTTGGCGAATGGGGTATCCAGGCTCTGAGCCCGGCATACGTCACCAACCGCCAGATCGAGTCGGCCCGTATCGCCATGACCCGCCACATCAAGCGTGGCGGCAAGGTCTGGATCAACATCTATCCGGACCGCCCGTTGACCAAGAAGCCTGCCGAAACCCGCATGGGTTCCGGTAAGGGTTCGCCCGAGTGGTGGGTGGCCAACGTCAAGCCGGGACGGGTTCTCTTTGAACTGTCCGGTGTTTCCGAAGAGGTAGCCCGCGAAGCCCTGCGCCTCGCGATCCACAAGCTGCCGTTGAAGGCACGCATCGTGCGTCGTGAGGGTGGTGAATAGCATGGCAGTGGGTTCAAAGGAACTAGGAACGGATCAGCTTGACGGGTTCGACAAGGATCGTCTCGTCGAGGAGCTCCGCAAGGCCAAGGAGGAGCTGTTCAACCTCCGCTTCCAGTCGGCCACCGGCCAGCTGGAGAGCCATGGCCGCCTGCGCCTGGTCAAGCGCGACATCGCCCGCATCTACACGGTGCTGCGTGAGCGCGAGCTGGGCATCCGGCCCGACGTCGTTGTGACCGTTGAGGAAGCAAAGACCGAGGAAAAGCCGGCCAAGAAATCCAAGAAGGCCTCCACGAAGCACGCCAAGTCCGTGGACACCGAGGCTTCTGAGGAGGACGCCAAATGAGTGAGCAGAAGAGCGAAAACGCACCCGTGACCGACGCCGAGGCACGCGGATACCGCAAGGTCCGCCGCGGCTACGTCGTTTCGGACAAGATGGACAAGACCATCACCGTCCAGGTCGAGGACCGCGTCAAGCACGCACTGTACGGCAAGGTTCTGCGCCGTACGTCGAAGGTCAAGGCCCACGACGAAGAGAACACCGCCGGCATCGGCGACATGGTTCTCATCTCGGAGACCCGGCCGCTGTCCGCCACCAAGCGGTGGCGCCTGGTCGAGGTCATCGAAAAGGCCAAGTAGCACCAGCTGCGCAGATGCCCCGGACACGGATTCGTGTCCGGGGCATTTTCGCGATACGATAAGAATCTTGTCTGTCTGGTGGGCTGGCGCATGCCCTCACACCGGCAAATAGGCAAAAGCCCGATGATCTTGTTCAACACAAATCCGCTCTAAACCGCAGCGCGTTTCGGCGCGCGTTTGTGCTGAGTACCAGTATTACGGGGCCCACCCATATCCGTTCCGCAAGGCTCGATGAGAGAACCAGCGCGACGACAGGAGTAATAAGTGATTCAGCAGGAGTCGCGGCTCAAGGTCGCCGACAACACGGGGGCCAAGGAAATCTTGACCATCCGTGTTCTCGGAGGATCCGGACGCCGCTACGCAGGCATCGGCGACGTTATCGTCGCCACCGTCAAGGACGCAATCCCCGGCGGCAACGTCAAGAAGGGCGACGTCGTCAAGGCGGTCATCGTCCGCACCAAGAAGGAACGCCGCCGCGCGGACGGTTCCTACATCAAGTTTGATGAAAACGCAGCAGTGATCCTGAAGAACGACGGCGACCCCCGCGGTACCCGTATCTTCGGCCCTGTCGGCCGCGAACTGCGCGACAAGCGTTTCATGAAGATCATTTCACTGGCGCCGGAGGTGCTCTAGCCCATGGCACAGAAGACTGGAAAGCTCAAGATCAAGAAGGGTGACCTGGTTCAGGTCATCACCGGAGCCAAGCAGGAGCGCGGCGGCGACCGCGGCAAGCAGGGCAAGGTCCTCAAGGTGTTCCCGGAGACCAACCGCGTGCTCGTCGAGGGCATCAACCGGATCACCAAGCACACCAAGGCCACCCAGCACGAGGGTCACAGCCACGGCGGCGGAATCCAGGTCGTCGAGGCACCGCTGCACATCAGCAACGTTGCCATCGTTGATCCCGAGACCAAGAAGCCGACCCGCGTGGGCTACCGCACCGAGACCGTCGAGCGCGACGGCCGGCAGCGCACCGTCCGCATCCGCGTGGCCAAGTCATCAGGGAAGGATCTGTAATGACTGTTGAAACCGCAGAGACCAAGGTTCTCCCTCGCCTCAAGGCCCGCTACGCCGCTGAAATCAAGTCTGCCCTGCAGGAAGAGTTCAGCTACGCCAACGTCAACCAGGTTCCGCGCCTGGTGAAGGTTGTCGTGAACATGGGTGTTGGAGATGCCGCCAAGGACTCCAAGCTCATCGACGGCGCCGTCAAGGACCTCACCGCGATCACCGGCCAGAAGCCCCAGGTGACCAAGGCCCGCAAGTCCATCGCCCAGTTCAAGCTTCGTGAGGGTATGCCCATCGGCGCCCACGCGACGCTGCGCGGCGACCGCATGTGGGAATTCGTCGACCGCCTGGTGTCCCTCGCCCTGCCCCGTATCCGCGACTTCCGCGGCCTCAACGGCAAGCAGTTCGACGGCAACGGCAACTACACCTTCGGCCTCACGGAGCAGTCGATGTTCCACGAGATCGACCAGGACCGTATCGACCGCGTGCGTGGCATGGACATCACCGTCGTCACCACCGCCAAGACCGACGCCGAGGGCCGCGCGCTGCTGAAGGCGCTTGGCTTCCCGTTCAAATCCGAAGATTAATCTAACTACGTTGCAGGTCCGTTCCGGCCGGGGCGAGCGAAAGCCCGTTCCTGACCCGGGATCCGGAAACCGTTACGAGGAAGGGCAAGAGCCCACATGACAATGACAGATCCTGTCGCAGACATGCTCACGCGTCTGCGCAATGCAAACTCGGCGTACCACGACTCAGTGTCGATGCCGTACAGCAAGCTCAAGGCTCGCGTAGCCGACATCCTGAAGGCCGAGGGCTACATCGCCGGCTGGAAGGAAGAGGAAGCGGAGGTCGGCAAGAAGCTGACCATCGACCTCAAGTTCGGCCCGGACCGCCAGCGCTCAATCGCCGGCATCCGCCGCATCTCCAAGCCGGGTCTCCGCGTTTACGCGAAGTCCACCAACCTGCCCCACGTGCTGGGCGGCCTTGGAATTGCCATCCTGTCCACGTCCTCCGGTCTGCTCACGGACCGCCAGGCATCCAAGAAGGGTGTGGGTGGGGAAGTCCTCGCCTACGTCTGGTAGCGGGAAGGGAAAGAAAAATGTCACGTATTGGACGTCTCCCCATCACCGTACCTGCAGGTGTTGAGGTCAAGGTCAACGGCAGTGAAGTTTCCGTCAAGGGATCCAAGGGCGAGCTGAGCCACACCGTGCCCAGCCCGATCGAGGTCTCGCTTGAGGACACCACCATCACCGTCAGCCGGCCCAATGACGAGCGTGTTTCGCGCTCACTGCACGGCCTCACCCGCACGCTGATCTCCAACATGATCGTCGGAGTCACCGAGGGGTACAAGAAGAACCTTGAGATCGTGGGCACGGGTTACCGTGTCCAGGCCAAGGGAAGCGACCTGGAGTTCGCTCTGGGCTACAGCCACCCGGTTGCCGTCAAGGCCCCCGAGGGCATTGTCCTGACTGTCGATTCCCCCACCAAGCTTTCGGTGTCGGGCATCAACAAGCAGCAGGTCGGCGAGGTCGCTGCAAACATCCGCAAGCTGCGCAAGCCCGACCCGTACAAGGGCAAGGGCATCCGCTATGCAGGCGAGATCATCCGCCGCAAGGTCGGAAAGGCCGGTAAGTAACCATGGCAATCAGCATCAATAAGAAGCGCACCTCCAAGAGCAAGTCCGCCTCCCGCGGACGCCGCCACCTGCGCGTCCGCAAGCGCGTCTCGGGGACCGCCGCCCGTCCGCGCCTCGTCGTCAACCGTTCGGCCCGCCACGTATTCGTGCAGGTCGTCGACGACACCAAGGGCATCACCGTGGTTTCCGCCTCGACGCTCGAAGCGGACCTGCGGGCCTTTGACGGCGACAAGACCGCCAAGGCCAAGCGTGTTGGCGGGCTCGTTGCAGAGCGCGCGAAGGCTGCAGGTATCGAAGCTGTCGTTTTCGACCGCGGCGGTAACAAGTACCACGGCCGTGTTGCGGCCATCGCAGACGGCGCACGCGAAGGTGGGCTGTCACTGTGACCGAAGAAAACAAGGCAAAGGAAGCGCCATTGAATACGGCTACAGAGCAGCCAGCAACCGACGCCCCGGCTGCCGGTTCGACTGAGACCGCATCGGCCGACAGCCGAGGCGACCGTGGCTCCCGCGGAAGCGGGCGCGGCGGCGAGCGTGGCGGCAAGAGCGACCGTGGCGGCCGTGGTGGCCGCGACGGGCGCGACGGCGGCCGTGACGACAAGGACAAGTTCATTGAGCGCGTCGTCACCATCAACCGCGTCGCCAAGGTCGTCAAGGGCGGCCGCCGCTTCAGCTTCACCGCCCTCGTGGTGGTAGGCGACGGCAACGGCATGGTCGGCGTCGGCTACGGAAAGGCCAAGGAAGTTCCCTCGGCCATCCAGAAGGCCGTCGAGGAAGCCAAGAAGACGATGTTCCGCGTTCCGCGCATCGGTGGAACCATCCCGCACCTGGTGCAGGGTGAAGCCGCTGCCGGCGTCGTGCTCCTTCGTCCCGCGTCCCCGGGTACCGGTGTTATCGCCGGTGGTCCGGTCCGCGCGATCCTCGAGTGCGCCGGCATCCACGACGTCCTGTCGAAGTCCCTCGGTTCCTCCAACGCCATCAACATCGTTCACGCGACCGTTGACGCGCTGCAGAGGCTCGAAGAGCCCCAGGCCGTGGCTGCCCGCCGTGGCCTGCCGCTGGACGAGGTTGCCTCGCACCAGATGCTCCGCGCCATCGCAGCACAGAAGGTAGGTGCGTAATGACCGCGATCACTCCCAAGCGCGTGCAGGTGAGCACGGCGAAGCTGCAGATCACTCAGATCAAGTCCGCCATTGGCGGCAAGCAGAACCAGCGCGACACCCTGCGGTCCCTCGGACTGAAGCGGATCGGCCACACCGTGGTCCGTGAAGCCGATGCTGTGACCGTCGGCATGGTCAACACGGTTCCGCACCTCTTGAAGGTTGAGGAGGCCAAGTAATGGCAGAGGAAAAGACAACGGCTGTAGCCGAAGGAAAGACGGAGCGCGTTCACGCTCTGAAGGTCCACCACCTGCGTCCGGCCCCCGGAGCCAAAACCAAGAAGACCCGCGTGGGCCGTGGTGAAGGTTCGAAGGGCAAGACGGCAGGCCGTGGTACCAAGGGAACCGCAGCCCGCTACCAGGTGAAGGCAGGCTTCGCAGGCGGCCAGCTGCCGCTGCACATGCGTCTGCCGAAGCTGCGCGGGTTCAAGAACCCGTTCCGCGTCGAGTTCCAGGTTGTGAACCTGGACAAGATCTCGGAGCTCTACCCCAACGGTGGCGATGTGACCGTCGAGTCGCTCGTCGCCCTGGGTGCGGTGCGCAAGAACCAGCCCGTGAAGGTGCTGGGGACCGGCGACATCACCGTGGCAGTCGATGTGAAGGCTCACCGCTTCTCCTCGACCGCAGCCGAGAAGATCGCTGCCGCCGGCGGCTCAATCAGCCAGCTCTAGGCAGATCTGCTCGTGATCCGGCTGTGTTCATCCACGGCCAGGAACTAGACTCTTGGTGGGCCGGTGCAATCCGGCCCACCAGGAGTTTTCCGGCTTAAGCGCCGGCTCATCACCGCCCGGTTCCAAGACATCGGGTTTCGACCGTTAGACTCGGTTGTTGTGTACTGTCCGCTTCGGACATCCAAGACCTTCAGGAGGACGCTTGCTAAGCGCTATTGGCCGGGCATTCCGGACGCCAGACTTGCGGCGCAAGCTGTTGTTCACGCTGGGCATCATCACCATCTTCCGGCTCGGCGCCTTCATCCCGGCCCCCGGAGTCGACTACGGCAACGTCCAGCAGTGCCTGAGCCTTGGCAACACGCAGGGCGGCCTCTATGAGTTCGTCAACCTGTTCAGCGGCGGTGCCCTGCTGCAGGTGTCGGTCTTCGCCCTGGGAATCACCCCCTACATCACCGCGAGCATCATCACGCAGCTGCTGCGCGTCGTGATCCCCCGCTTCCAGGAACTCCATGAGGAAGGCGCCCAGGGCCAGTCACGGCTGACCCAGTACACGCGCTACCTCACGATCGCCCTCGGCCTGCTCAACGCGACGACGCTGGTGTCGCTCGCGCGCTCCGGGGCACTGCTGGGCGACTGCCCGGTGCCGCTGATCCCGGACGACTCCCTGATCACCATCATCCTGCTGATCATCACCCTCACCGCGGGCACCGGCCTCATCATGTGGATGGGCGAGCTGATCACCGAGCGGGGTGTCGGCAACGGCATGTCCCTGCTGATCTTCACCGCCATCGTGGCAAGCTTCCCCACCTCCCTCGGCGAAATCCTGCGCACCCAGGGCTGGACAGTCTTCCTGGGCGTGATGCTTATGGGCGTGGTGGTCGTGGCGCTCGTCATCTTCGTCGAGCAGTCCCAGCGCCGCATCCCCGTGCAGTACGCCAAGCGGATGATCGGGCGCCGCACCCTCGGCGGCAGCAGCACCTACATCCCGATCAAGGTCAACATGGCCGGCGTGATCCCCGTGATCTTCGCGTCCTCCATGCTGTACCTGCCGACCCTGATCGCGCAGTTCAACACCCCCACGGACGGCCAGACGCCGCCGCCGGAGTGGGTCAACTGGATCACCACCTACCTCGCGACCGGTGACCACCCGCTGTACATGGCGGTGTACTTCTTCATGATCGTGTTCTTCACGTACTTCTACGTGGCGATCACGTTCAACCCGGACGAGGTCTCCGAGAACATGAAGAAGTACGGCGGCTTCATCCCGGGCATCCGGGCCGGCCGCCCCACGGCGGAGTACCTGCAGTACGTGCTCTCCCGCATCACCCTGCCGGGCGCGATCTACCTGGGCCTCGTCGCCCTGATCCCACTGATCGCCCTGGTGGCGATCGGCGCCAACCAGAACTTCCCGTTCGGCGGCACGTCGATCCTGATCATGGTGGGCGTGGGGCTGGAAACCGTAAAGCAGATCGACGCGCAGCTGCAGCAGCGCAACTACGAAGGGCTCCTCCGATGACAAGAATGCTGATTATCGGCCCTCCGGGTTCGGGCAAGGGAACGCAGGCAGCGCGCATCTCCGAGCGCCTGGGCGTGGTCGCCATCTCCACCGGGGATATCTTCCGCGACAACGTCAAGCGCGAGACGCCCCTGGGTGTCGAGGCGAAGAAGTACATGGATGCGGGGGACTTCGTGCCCGACAGCGTCACCAACAGCATGGTGCGCGACCGGCTGAAGGCCGACGACGTGCAGGACGGCTTCCTGCTCGACGGCTACCCGCGCACGGCCGCCCAGGTGGCCGAGCTCGACGACATCCTCGCCGAGAACTCCCTGAGCCTCGACGTGGTGCTTCAGCTCACCGCCGAGGACGAGGAGCTGGTGCGCCGGCTGCTGGGCCGTGCGTCCCTCGACGGGCGCAGCGACGACAACCAGGACGTCATCCGGCACCGGCTGCGCCTGTACCACGAGCAGACCACGCCGGTCGTCTCGCAGTACGCCGAGCGCGGCATCGTCACCCAGGTGAACGGGATCGGCAGCATCGACGAGGTCACCGAGCGGGTCATGAACGCGCTCAAGGTCGCCAGCTAGGCCGCCGGACACTTTGCGTCAGCCCAAGATTGAGTACAAGACACCCCGCCAGATCCTGAGCATGCGCGAGGCCGGCCTGGTGCTGTCCCGCGGCCTCGACGCAGCGGTCTCGGCCGCCCGGGTGGGGGTGAGCACCCGCGAGCTGAATGCCGTGTTCGAGGAGGTGCTCCGGGAGGCCGGGGCCACCTCGAACTTCCTGGGCTACCACGGCTTCCCCGCCAGCATCTGCACCTCGGTCAACGAGGAGGTGGTCCACGGCATCCCCGGGGACTACGTGCTGCGGGACGGGGACATCATCTCCATCGACGCCGGCGCGGTCGTGAACGGCTGGCACGCCGACTCTGCACGCACCACCATCGTGGGGACGCCGCGGGAGGAGGACGTGCGCCTGTCGCAGGTCACCGAGGAGGCGATGTGGCGGGGGATCGCCGCCCTCGCCGGGGCCAAGCACGTGGGCGATATCGGGGCCGCCATCGACGACTACGTCTCGGAGCTCCCGGGCCAGCGGCTCGGCATCCTCGAGGACTACGTGGGTCACGGCATCGGCACCCGGATGCACCAGGAGCCCGACGTCCTGAACTACCGCAGCTCGCACCGCGGGCCGAAGGTCCGCCCCGGGCTCTGCCTGGCCATCGAGCCGATGCTGGTCCTGGGGGGACTCGAGACGAAGGTGCTCGACGACGACTGGACGGTGGTCACCACCGACGGCAAGCGCGCCTCGCAGTGGGAGCACACCGTGGCCGTCCACAACGGCGGCATCTGGGTGCTCAGCGCCGAGGACGGCGGAGCGTCGAAGCTCGAACCGCTCGGCGTCGTCCCGGTTCCCGTCCGCGCCTGAGCCCCCGTCCGGCCGCTTCCGCGGAACGCCGATTTAACTTCTCCGCGCCCATGGCGTAGTGTTGTCTGTTGGTTGTCTCTGCTTTTTGTGCCCATTTCGGGCCGGGCGGCCCGCCGGCTTACGAGCCGTCGCCGCCCCGAGGTCAGACAATCAAAACCCAAACCCGTCCACCGTGCAAGCGGTGGGCATCGACGTTAGCGGAGGATATGGCCAAGAAAGACGGTGTCATTGAGATTGAAGGCACTGTGAACGAGGCGCTGCCCAACGCGATGTTCCGCGTTGAGTTGGCCAACGGTCACATTGTTCTCGCCCACATCTCGGGAAAGATGCGCCAGCACTACATTCGAATCCTTCCTGAGGACCGGGTAGTAGTGGAACTCAGCCCGTACGACCTCACCCGGGGCCGTATTGTCTACCGCTACAAATAAGAATCAACTCGAAGGAAAACCATGAAGGTCAACCCGAGCGTGAAGCGGATCTGTGAAAAGTGCCAGGTGGTTCGCCGCAAGGGCAACGTTCTTGTCATCTGCGAAAACCCGCGCCACAAGCAGCGCCAGGGTTAATCAGCCTCTTTAGAGGTCGACCCCACGCGTAGTTCAGTTCATTAAGGCAAAGCAGCACCGCGCATCAGCGCAGTGCACACCCCCGGTACGGAGGCCGGGGACCGGAAAACCTTCCGGGTACGCTTTGGCTCAGACCTCCGGTATCACCAAAGGAGAACAGCCTCTATGGCACGTCTCGCTGGCGTAGACATCCCCCGCGAAAAGCGGGTAGTCATCGCGCTTACTTACATCTACGGCGTGGGCAAGACCCGTGCAGAGAAGACGATCGCGGATACGGGCATCAGCCCCAACACCCGCGTGAAGGACCTCACCGATGCAGAGCTCGTCCAGCTCCGCGACTACGTTGAAGGAAACTTCAAGGTTGAGGGTGACCTCCGGCGCGAGGTCGCAGCCGACATCCGCCGCAAGGTCGAAATCGGCAGCTACGAAGGCATTCGGCACCGCCGCGGCCTTCCCGTGCGTGGACAGCGCACGAAGACCAACGCTCGTACCCGCAAGGGCCCGAAGCGCACCGTCGCAGGCAAGAAGAAGGCCGGCCGCTAAATCCCCGCTGGCTCCCTAACGTGACGCGCTAGCGCTCGTCACACCAGGGAATCTTCGCCAGTGGAGACCTCTGTTCAGCGGTCCCCCTTTCTAAAACCAAAACCTTCGTAGGAGAAGTAATGCCCCCCAAGACTCGTGGAGCGGTGCGCAAGCCGCGTCGCAAGGATAAGAAGAATATCGCGCTCGGCCAGGCGCACATCAAGAGCACCTTCAACAACACCATCGTCTCGATCACGGACCCCAGCGGAGCAGTCATCTCCTGGGCCTCCGCCGGTGAGGTTGGGTTCAAGGGCTCACGCAAGTCCACCCCGTTCGCTGCGCAGCTGGCTGCTGAAGCCGCCGCGAAGCGCGCTCAGGAGCACGGCGTCCGCAAGGTCGACGTCTTCGTCAAGGGCCCGGGATCCGGACGCGAAACCGCAATTCGCTCGCTGCAGGCCACCGGCCTGGAGGTCGGCTCCATCTCGGACGTCACCCCCAGCGCCCACAACGGCTGCCGCCCCCCGAAGCGCCGCCGCGTCTAATCGGCTTTTCGGCCACCGTACCGCCTTGCAGCAGCCCCGGCTGCCGCAGGGCGGTTCGGTGCCGTTATCCAAAGCTTTTGAGCCGGCTCATCAGCTATCCCTTTCCACCATTTGTGTTGCGTCATATAGCGGATGCACCCTGAAAGGAAATGTACGTGCTTATTGCACAGCGCCCCACCCTGACTGAAGAAGTAGTCGCCGACAACCGCTCGCGGTTCGTGATCGAGCCCCTCGAGCCTGGCTTCGGCTACACCCTCGGCAACTCCCTCCGCCGTACCCTCCTGTCCTCCATCCCCGGTGCAGCTGTCACAAGCATCCGCATCGATGGAGTCCTTCACGAATTCACGACGGTTCCCGGTGTCAAGGAAGACGTCACCGAGATCATCCTGAACATCAAGAACCTCGCGGTCTCCTCCGAGCACGACGAGCCCGTCGTGGCGTACCTGCGCAAGCAGGGCCCCGGCGTCGTGACCGCGGCAGACATCGCACCGCCGGCCGGTGTGGAGTTCCACAACCCCGACCTGCACATCGCCACCCTGAACTCGAAGGGCAAGTTCGAGCTCGAGCTGACCATCGAGCGCGGGCGCGGCTATGTCTCGGCCTCCCAGAACAAGTCCGGCGACTCGGAGATCGGCCGCATCCCGGTCGACTCCATCTACTCGCCGGTCCTGAAGGTCACCTTCCGCGTCGAGGCGACCCGTGTTGAGCAGCGCACCGACTTCGACCGCCTGATCGTCGACGTCGAAACCAAGGACGCCATCGCCCCGCGCGACGCCGTCGCTTCGGCAGGCACCACCCTGGTTGAGCTGTTCGGGCTGGCCCGCGAACTGAACATCGCGGCCGAAGGCATCGAAATCGGTCCTTCGCCTACGGACGCGGCCCTGGCCGCCGACATGGCGCTGCCGATCGAGGATCTCGAGCTGACGGTCCGCTCCTACAACTGCCTCAAGCGTGAGGGCATCCACTCCGTGGGTGAACTCGTTGCCCGCTCCGAGGCCGACCTGATGGACATCCGCAACTTCGGCGCGAAGTCTATCGACGAGGTCAAGGCGAAGCTCGTTGAGCTCGGTCTGTCCCTGAAGGATTCCCCTCCCGGGTTCGACCTTGCCGCCCGCGCCGCTGCCATCGAAGAGGACGACGCCGCCTACGGCGACGAAGAGCTCTAATACGCTAACTGCCTGACCGCCGCCCGGCGGCGGTCAGGTCCACTATGAGGAGAAATAACCATGCCCACACCCACTAAGGGCCCACGCCTCGGAGGCGGTCCGGCGCACGAACGCCTGATGCTCGCCAACCTGGCCGCCTCGCTGTTCGAGCACAAGCGCATCACCACCACCGTCACCAAGGCGAAGCGGCTCCGCCCCTACGCCGAGCGTCTCGTCACCTTCGCCAAGAAGGGCGACCTCGCCTCGCGCCGCCGCGTCCTGGGCGTCATCAGCAGCAAGAGCATCGTTCACGAGCTCTTCACTGAGATCGCACCGGCCGTCGCCAACCGCGAGGGCGGCTACACCCGCATCACCAAGATCGGCAACCGCAAGGGCGACAACGCTCCCATGGCTGTCATTGAGCTGGTCCTGGAGCCGCTGTCCGCCAAGCAGGCAGTCGTAGCCGAGGCCGAGCAGGCCAAGGCAGCCCCCGCCGCTCCGGCCGAGGAGACCGCAGCGCCGGTCGAGTCCGCCGAGACCGTCGAGGAGACCGCAGCGCCGGTCGAGTCCGCCGAGACCGTCGAGGCGACCGAGACCGCTGAACCCTCCGAGACCGTCGAGGCGACCGAGACCGCTGAACCCTCCGAGACCGAAGAGTCGACCGAGGCTGCAGAGCCCGCCGACACCGCTTCCTCCACCGACGAGGCCGCAGCGTCCGACGACGCCGAAGCCCCCGAGGCCAAGAAGTAACTTCGCCGAAGCTGGTTGAATAAGTTCGTGAATGATCAGTTGCCCGCCGGACCCGAGGGGTCCGGCGGGCTTCTGCGTGTCCGGCTCGATATCGCCTACGACGGCGCGCCCTTCGCCGGCTGGGCCCTGCAGCCGGGTCACGTCACCGTGCAGGGGGTGCTCGAGGAGGCCCTGTTCACGCTGCTGCGGCGCACCGCCCGCCTCACGGTGGCCGGCCGCACCGACGCCGGCGTCCACGCGCGCGGCCAGGTGGCCCACGTCGACCTGACGCCGGCCGAGTGGCACGGCATCGGCCGGGGGAAGGACGTGCCGCCGGGTGAGGCCCTGACACGGCGCCTGGGCGGCACCGTGAACCGGGTGCTCTCCGATCAGCTCACCGGGCGGGGACGCTCGATCAAGAACTCCATCCCGGCCGTCGTCGTGAAGAAGGCCGACCTGGCGCCGGCGGGCTTCGACGCCCGCTTTTCGGCGCTGTGGCGCCGCTACAGCTACACCATCGCCGACGCCCGCGTCGAACGCGACCCGCTCGCCCGCCGCACTGTGCTCTGGTACCCGGGGGAGCTGGACGTGGAGCTGCTCAACGCCGGCGCCGCGCAGCTGACCGGCCTCCAGGACTTCCGGGCGTTCTGCAAGCCGCGCGAGGGCGCCACCACGGTGCGCGAACTGCAGCGCTATGCCTACCGGCGTCGGACCGACGGGATGATCGAGGTGACCATCCAGGCCGACGCGTTCTGCCACAACATGGTGCGCGCCCTCGTCGGCTCCACCCTGCGGGTGGGAAGCGGCGAACTGCCGGTCGCCTGGATCGCCGAACGCCTTGCCGCCCGGGTGAAGGACGCCCGGTCCGTGCTGGCACCCCCGCACCCGCTGGTGCTTGAGGAAGTGGCCTACCCCGGCGTTGAGGAGCTTGGCCTGCGCGCGGAGCTGACCCGCGCCCGCCGGGCCGCTGAGGGGCCACGCGAAGCCGCTGGAGGGGCTTAGCCCGGTAAGGAGGCCTCAGGGCTTCCGTCGAGGAACAGCACCGCCAGGACGGCCGCCAGGATCATGCCGGGGCCGAAGGGAAAGCTGGTGTTGCGGGTGCCGCGGCCCGAAAGCAACAGGGCGATGCCCGCCAGTCCCCCGAAGATGAACCCGCCCAGCAGCGCCGCCAGCCACGCCCCGACGCCGACATAGCCGCCGTAGAGGCCAAGGACTCCCGCAAGCTTCACGTCACCCATTCCCATGCCGGCGGGGGAGATGAAGGCCAGCAGGAGGTAGAACAGGAACATCACTGCGCCGCCGAGCAGCGCCCCAACCAGCGGCCGCCAGCCGCCCTCGAAGGCCGCGACCAGCAGGGCTATTCCCGTGACGGCGAGGAACGGGAGCAGCAGCGCGTTGGGCAGGAGCTTGGAGCGCAGGTCGATCGCCGCGAGCAGCACCCCGAAGACGGGGAGCACCAGGTACAGCAGGACCTCCGTCGGTGCTTCGGCCGTGAGCGCGCCGAGGGCGCCGAACAGACCGGTGAGGATGGCGATGGGCCACCGCCAGCGGCCTGGAAGTACGGTCCGTGGGTCCCGTGCCGCCAGCGGGAACATCCGGTAGGCGGTGAGCCCGCCGGCGACGGCGCATACGAGCGCGAGGACGGCCCCCGGTGCGGCGTCAGGCATGGGTCGACACCTGCCGGCAGAGCCCGTCGGAACTGCCCTGAATCGTGGAAATCCGTAGGTAAATCAACTTTCCCCTGTGGTTGGATCAACCATCATTATCACTCCTGTTGGTACAGGAGTGACGAGGGTTACTATTGTCCTATTCAGCGGGGGTCCTGCGAGGTGTGGGCCGCGGTAAGACCCGAATGCGAGGCGCATAACTGGACTGAAGGCGGAAGGCGTTATGAACGATCCTGGGGTGGCGGTCGTTATCGAGGACGACGACGACGTCCGGAACCTGCTGAGCGCCGTCCTGCGGCAATCAGGGTTCGAGGTCCATGCCGCGCCCACGGGCCGCGACGGCGTCCGCCTGGTCCGCGAGGTGGAGCCGATCGTCGTCACAGTCGACCTTGGCCTGCCGGACATCGACGGCTACGAGGTGCTGCGCAGGGTCCGGGCCTTCAGCGACTGCTACGTCGTCATCCTGACCTCGCGCGCCGATGAACTCGATGCCCTCATGGGCCTTCAAGCCGGGGCCGATGACTACCTCACCAAGCCGTTCCGGCCCCGCGAGCTGCGGGCCCGCATTGCGGCGATGATGCGCAGGCCCCGGTCCGGATCGGCCGGCGTACCCCTGATGGGCAATGGGTCGGCCGGACCCGTTCCAGGCCCCGGCGACGCGAGGAGTGCGCGGACCAGCACCATCAATGTGCTGAGGCACAACGGGCTGGTGCTTGACCACCATGCGCGGACCGTCTCCGTGGACGGCGCCGAGCTGTCCCTGACCCGCAGCGAGTTCGACCTCCTCCACGCGCTCCTGTTGGGCCGTGGCGCTGTTCGGACGAAGGCCGACCTGGTCAAGGTGGTCCGGGGAGAGGCCCCCGGAGCCTCGACGTACATCAGCGATTCCGACGAGCGGGCCATCGAGGTCCACATGGGGAACATCCGGCGGAAGCTGTGCGAAGACCCCCGGAACCCCCGGTGGTTCCAGACGGTGCGTGGTGTGGGGTACCGGCTGACGCCCGAGCAGCCCTGAAGCGGATCTTCGCAACGCAGGGTGTACGCGGGGCGGAGCGTCGGCGATACTGTGGGCGGAAGCAAAGGAGCGCCCATGGGCAAAGTAGTTATGTACAGCTCGGTGTCGGTAGACGGCTTCATCGCGGACGGGAACGACCAGCCCGGACCGCTGTTCGACTGGCTGCTCAGCGGTGACGTGCCGCTGGACGAGAGCGGCGAGCTGAAGGTGTCCCAGACGTCCTACGACTACACCCGGGCGTACTGGGACCAGATCGGCGTGACTGTCGCCGGCCGCCGGGTCTTCGACATGACGGACGGCTGGGGCGGGAAGCCCCCGAGCGGGATCGACCACGTGGTCGTCGTGACGCACCGGCCCGCGCCCGAGGGCTGGGACCCCGGGGCGCCATTTCTCTTCGTCGACGGCATCGAGGCGGCCGTGGCCAGGGCGCAGGAGCTTGCGGGGAACCGTATCGTCGAGGTGGCCGCCGGCGACGTCGGTGGCCAGGCGCTTGCCGCGGGCCTGATCGACGAGGTGCGCATGGATGTCGTACCCGTCGTGTTCGGGTCCGGCAAGCGCTACTTTGGGCCGGTCGACGCGCAGCACCTGTTGGAGGGACCTGACGAGGTGATTCAGGGCAACCGGGTGCTTCATGTGCGCTATCGGGTGCGCCGCTGACCGGTTACATCCTCGCGGGTAAAGCGCCCCTGAAGCAGGGGATCTTTGGAAGTGGTGGCATCAAGGGATGCCACCCGCCGGGTGGGACCTAGGAGGCCGAATCGGCGTCGTGCTTGTCCGGCCGGTAGCCGGAGAGGGCGGCGCGGACGTCGCCCTCTTCGTGCCCGCCCTTCTTCTTGCCGAACGGCAGCACCTTCATCAGCGGGTGCACGACCGCCATGACCACAAGGCCCCAGGCGAGTCCAAGGACGGCCGAGCAGAGGGTGTTCACCAGCCAGACCAGGAAGCTGCCGACCACCGCGATTTCCGCGAACGGGTGCTCAAGGGCGTGAACCAGGTCGTACGGGGCGTGCCAGCCGAGTTCGTAGGCCCCCTGCAGCATGATGTGGCCGCCGACCCAGAGCATGGCAATCGTCCCGATGAAGGTGATCGCGGCCAGCACTGCAGGCATGCCCTTGACGAGCAGCTCGCCGATGCGCCTGGCGCCCGCGGAGTCCTTTTTGGTCAGGTGCAGGCCGATGTCGTCCATCTTGACGATGAGTGCGACGGCGCCGTACACGAGCACGGTGATCGCCAGGGCCACTACGACCAGGATGATCGCCCGGGCCCACAACGATTCACTGGCCACCTCGTTCAGTGAGATGACCATGATCTCGCAGGAGAGGATGAAGTCGGTGGTGATGGCGCCCTTGGTGACCTTGGCCTCCGCTTCGGGGCCCCGTTCCACCACCGGCGCCTCTTTGGCCTCGTGGTGGCCGCGGATCTTGTGCCAGACCTTTTCGGCGCCCTCGTAGCACAGGTAGGTTCCGCCCAGCATGAGGATGAAGGGGATGACTGCCGGGATGAAGGTGCTGATCAGTAGCAGCGCCGGCAGGATGATCAACAGTTTGTTCCGCAGCGAGCCCCAGAAGATCCGCTTGATCATCGGCAGTTCGCGCGATGGGTCCGACCCGGAGACGTACTGAGGGGTGACGGCGGCGTCGTCGATCACCACGCCGGCGGCCTTGGCCCCGGCCTTGGCGGCCCCGGCAGCGACGTCGTCCACCGAGGCGGCCGCAATGCGCGCAATGGCTGCGACGTCGTCGAACAGGGCGAAGAGACCGCCGCTCACAGGGGGCCTCCGCACTGCTTGGAGGTGGACGGCTGGGCGGAGAGGCCACGGTGGAGGCGCGTGATCAGCATGCTTAGAGTATAAGGTGGCACGCGGCCTCTCGATCTACCTCCGCCGGTTTGCGAAGCTGCGACTGGGCGTGTCGGTTGCGGGGATCTGGTGTGGTGTCCGGCCGTCGCGCCGCTACAGGCAGTCGCTGGTGAGCAGGTAGGTGGTGCGCAGTTCCACGACGGTATCCCGTCCGCACCGCTCCAGGGCCGGCAGGGCGCCGAGCGCCTCGCGGAGCTGGAAGCGGCGGAGGAAGCCTTCGATCCGGGAGGCCCGAGCGGACAGCCGGGGCGCGCCGACCATGGTGGAGGCGGCCCGAAGGTTGACCACGGCCTCAAGGGCTGCTTTGGCATCCTCCTCGGCCAGGGACGAGGAGAGGCGGTGGATGCGTTCGTCCCAGAACGCCACGTAGTCGCTCACGAAGGCCCGTACGGTACCAACATCCTCGAGTTCCTGCTCGAGCTCTTCCAGAACCGTTGGATCCAGCAGAGGCGCAGCGCCGGCATTACCCGCGTCGGGGCAGACGGCGGAGGTCTGCTCGGAGCGGGCAGCGCCTTGGCTGTCCTGGCTGGAATCGTACGGTGTTGTTGGCACTCTCTAAGGCTACTTTCGAAGTCCATGGGTGAGTGTGTAAAAAGCCGATACTTCGGAAAAACTGCGTCATTACTGTGGATTATGGAGCGTCTCGTGTAAAAGATCTCGGTCTAGCTGAAAGATTCCATAACGTTTATGGCGGCCGGGCCCAGGATGACAATAAATAGGACAGGAAAAATCAGGAGGAGAAGGGGGAACAGGACCTTCACCGGAAGTTGCATTGCCTTTTCCTCTGCACGCTGCCGACGCTTCACCCTGGACTGCTTTGCCTGAGTTCGGAGGACAGTTGCAATGCCGATGCCGTACCGGTCCGCTTGAACAACAGCTCGCACAAAGCTCCGAAGATCTGGAACTGACGAACGGTCGGCGAGGGCTTTGTAGGCCTCAACACGTGGCCTACCCACCTGGATGTCCTGCAGGGTGCGGACGATCTCCTCCGCGAGAGGCCCCTTTCCATTTTGACCGGCACGCGCCATTGCTGCCTCAAAGCCAAGCCCGGCCTCAACTGAGATGAGCATTTGATCGAGAGTATTGGGCAATTCTAATTCAATTTCTTGCTGACGCTTCGTGCCGCTGTTGAAAACAAACAGGTCGGGCACAAAATAAAAGAAAAGACAAAGAAATATCGCAAAAAAGATTATCATTGTTGAGGGATTCTTACTGAAGAAAAGGAACCCTAGGGTGGCGCCGATCAATCCCAGTGCCGGCTTGGCCACAAGCAGTCGATCCAGTGGCAGGGAGGCGGGGCGTCCTGCGAGCGCCAGCCATCGATCTAGGCGAATCACATATCCCCGCGGCGTGAGCCGCCTAGCGATTTCTGTGAGGGCTGGCTTTCTCAACACCAGTTCGGATGTGGAGTTTTCAAGTCCCGTTCCGAGGTTAGTCCGTATGGCGGCGACTGCCCTACGATTATTCGTCAGGAGGGCCCAAGTGAGGTAGGTTACGGGCAGGATAACCGTCGAGATGTAAATCCAGGCTATCGGAGTCATGATCCTCCTAAAATCTTACCTTGACGATTCGGCTCAACCAGAAGCCGCCGAGTGCAAACATGAGAAGGCTGCCAACAAGCATGGCAATTCCTCTCACGTCCTCCACAAATACGTTCAAATATCCGGGGTTAATGAACGAAAAGGCAATCGCCACGCCGACTGGTAGCCCCATTAGGACATAGGCGGACATCTTTCCTTCAGCGCTCAACGACTTGATTTGGCCCTTGATTTCGCTCCGCTCGCGAATGGTTCCCGCCACTTCTTCAAGAACTCCCGCCAGGTCACCACCAACCTCTCGGTTTATCTGAATCGCCTGTGCGATCCATTTGAAGTCTTCGCTGCGCATTCGCGCCGCGGATTCTTCAATCGCCTGATGCGAGTCCTTCCCAATCCGGGTCTCGTTGACAATCCTCGCAAGTTCCTCAGAGGTCGGGGCGTCGGCTTCTTTCGCTGCCGCGTCGATCGAGCGCATCATGCTGTGTCCCACGCGGAGACCGCCAATCAGCATTTGAATGGTGTCGCTGAGTTGCGCATCGAACTTGGATCGGCGCTTATCGGTGAGGAACGCCAACATGATTTTCGCGAGTAGGGGCGTGATCGCAGCAAGGACTATGCCGAGCAGGAGATTGGTCAGCAGCGTTCCGACTATGCCGAGCACGAGTGTGGCCACGAGAACGAGGACTGTGAAGTCCGCCGGTTTCGTTTTCAGGCCGGCGTTGTACAGCGCTGCCGGGCTGTACAGTCCGCCGGAGGCGCCCAAGGCCCCATCGACGGCAGAAACGGTGGATTCTGTTACCCGGCTGAAGACCGACAACTCCGGATGGCCGTTAGGGCGGCGGCGCTCCAACGGAATTGCTCGTTGACGGGGACGGAATACGACTGTCATGGTGATGAATACTGCGGTTACACACATCACCATTGCCGCCGCAGCAACAACGGGAGTCCCCCATGCGGCACTCTCCACGACTATCTCCGCCCTGGATGCGGTCCGGGCACGGCGAAGACGGCGGGGGAAACCGAGATGCCCAAGTCCGCGAACCGGTCAAGGAAGCGCGGCCGTATACCGGTAGCCATTGGGCGGCCAAGGAAGCGCCCCTGATTGTCTATGCCGGCGGCGTAGTCGAACAAGAACGCATCCTGAAGAGTGACGATTTCCCCCTCCATACCCTGAACCTCAGTGACATGGGTGACCCGCCTGCTACCGTCGCGCATACGCGTGAGCTGGATGATCAAATCGACGGCCGAGGATATTTGTTCGCGGATCGCGCGCAGAGGGAGATCCATTCCTGCCATCAGGACGAGGGTTTCGAGGCGGGCTATAGCGTCACGCGGCGAGTTAGCATGCACCGTTGACAGTGAGCCGTCGTGTCCAGTGTTCATTGCCTGCAACATGTCGAGCGATTCACCGCCACGCACCTCGCCCACGATGATGCGGTCGGGGCGCATACGCAGGGAGTTTCGAAGCAATTCGCGGATTCCGATCGCGCCCTTCCCCTCAATGTTTGCGGGGCGGCTTTCGAGCCTCACGACGTGTTGCTGTTGAAGCTGAAGTTCGACAGCGTCTTCAATGGTGATGATCCGATCGTCCTCGGGGATGAACGACGAAACCACGTTCAACATCGTTGTCTTTCCGGTGCCGGTGCCCCCAGAGACGATTATGTTGAGCTTTGCCTTCACGCAGGCGTCGAGCAGCTCGGCCATCTCTGGGGTGAGGGATCCCCAGTCGATAAGGTTCTGCACGGTGAGAGGAACCTTGCTGAACTTCCGGATGGTCAGCGAAGAACCGTTGACTGCAAGCGGCGGGATAATGGCGTTCACTCGGGACCCGTCCTCGAGGCGTGCGTCCACGAGCGGTGATGATTCATCGATCCGCCGGCCGACGCGCGAGACGATCTGCTCAATCACCTTTCGCAGATGGATGTCCGAGTTGAATCGAGCTTCGGACAGCGTTAGGTGCCCTTGGCGTTCCACATAGATCTGATCAAACCGGTTGACCATAATCTCGGTGATTGAAGGATCCTCCAACATGCGTTGCAACGGGCCATAGCCCATCACCTCGTCGGCGATCTCCCGAATCAACCGGCGGCGTTCCTCCGGCGAAAGTGGTACCTGTTCTTCATCGATGACCGCCGACAGTTCATCCCGCGCACTAGCCCGGAGGTCCTCCTCTGAGATCGAGGAATCACTGAACCTGGTACCCATACGGTCGAAGAGCGCCTTAGCAGCCCTTTGCTTCAGCCCCGCGAGCGCATCCACGGGAGTGTCAGGACGGTTCGGCGCCAGCACGGACAATGCTGACGGAGCATTGGACGGGCGGAGAGGTGGCTGGACTTCCGCCTCAACGACCGATGGGGAGGGCCCGGCTTCGGCGGGTTCCGGCTCCATTCCCCCAGGGGTTTCATCCCGCCGGAGGTTCGACATTCTTTCCGAAAGCTTCACGAAACCACCTCACGTCTGTGCATTTTGATCCTCTTCGGCGGAACCCAACTGGGATCGAAACGATCCACAAGTTTCTGTAGGCCACCCGTTGCAACGTCCTTCGTCTTCGACTGAAGGACCGGAACGCCGCAGTTCGTCGAAAATGGAAGTGTGCGGGACCTCGGGATCACGACATCGATAGGCGCGTTGATCGTTGCTTCAACGTCCTGTACCGAAAGTCCGCTTTTCCTATCAGCGAAGTTCAACACGACATGGCGTCCTTGTGGCATGAGCTGTAGCGCCTTAAGGACAGCAAATGACTTGTTCAGTCCGCGGACGCTCGGCACGTCCATCCCGCACACCCATACGCCGTCGGTCGCTTGCTCAAGCGTTGCGAGGCAATGTTCGCCAAGTCCCGGTGCCGTGTCTACTACAACGTATTTGAACTGGCTCGCCAGCTGATCGAGGAGACGGGTGACATGTTCTGCCGTGATGTAGTCCGACTCGGCCGGCGTCCTTGGGGCGCACAAGGTGTAAATGCCGGCCGGATGTGGAGTGAGGAAGGCTTTGAGCACCATGGAATCCTGGGCTGCGGCTCCGCGGACTGCTTCACTGATCGAGTGCTCGGGTTCCAGCAGCAATCCTGAGGCAACGTCTCCGAACTGGAGGTCAAGATCAACGAGGACGACGCCCATTGGCGCCACGCGACCCAACCCAATTGCGAGGTTGGTGGCGACCGTGGTCTTGCCGACTCCGCCTTTGGGCGACATGACCGCGATGACGCGACCCCGGTGCTGCTCCATCTCAGGCGCGGGTGCAAGATTACGTCTGCGGCTGGCGGAAGATAAGCAAGCCCGTTCGAGCAGTAGCCTCAGGTCGTTGACTTGGATTTCCGGACTGACGACGTCCCGGATACCGGAGTGCATTGCTCGGAGTAGGAGGTCAGGGCTCGGGTCGGTAACCAGAAGTAGGCTTATTTCCGGATGCTGGAGATCCAATACCGTCGCGAGCTTCAAGGCGTCCTCGATGCTAACGCCGGGACCAAGGATAAGTACTTCGGCGGGTGCACCAGTCAGGCGTCGCAGTAGCTCGTCCGGCCCTTCAGCGAGCACTTCGGGTGGAAAAGCCTCAAGGTCGCCATGGAGCGCACCGGCGATGGCTTGTCGAACGCGACTCTCGAAATCCCGGACGCCTGTAATTGCTACGAAACGGGTCATTCCCAAATCTTCCTCAAGGTTGTAACCGGCGGGTTGTTGTTCTTGGACAGTTCGGACTCCTTGGACAGCCAAAGGCTTCCGTACTCGGCTGCGAAAATTAGCTTCGCCGCGTCGACGTCCGTGCGCGCAACAGTAATGAACGCGGACCCACCGGGCAGCGCGACGTTCTCGTCGCCCGCCGAGCTCTCTGTATCTGGAGCCGCCTGCTGTACGGCGGTGATCAGCACGTCATGGAACAGCACCTTGGTTGACTGCTTCCACCCAACAAGTTCTGGTGGCACCGGAGCTTCCGCCGGGATCTCGTCCTCGGTTTCAAAGGATGCGTACACCGCAACCTCGTCGCCGGCCTGGAGGCGGGCACCGAGGATGCGCTCGGGTGCAAGCAGGATTGTTACTTCCTCAAGCCCGTCAGGGACGGGGACGGTACCGGGGGAATATTGTTCGGGGTTGACGAGCTTTGTGGAAAGAACCTGTTCACCCGGTTCAAGATCGGCTGCAGTGACTTTGCCGGTCTGGCTGGCTATGTCCGCCACCGCAGTTTCCGGGACCGCGGACTTTGCAAGCGACTTCCGCTGGACGCTCGCTCCAATCTCCTCAGCAGGGGTTCCAGCAGGTATGCGCTCGACAACGACCAGGACGTCGACTGGCTTCAGCCCTTCCTGTGCACGGGCCTCTGCGCCCTGCACGTAGAGAACAAGCAGCCCAGTGCCGATAATGCCAAGTAGTAGCGCTGCGATACCCCCGAGAAGGCGTGTTTTCAATGTGCTGCTCCTAGATAGCTGCTGAGCCATAGGCTCGAAGGCAAGGGTCGATTGTCATTCACCGCGATCACCGCGTCAGACTTACAACTGACGCCCCGTAGTTGGGCAACCCCGGCGCGACCGGCATTCCGTCGTCCAGAGAAACAAATCGGGTGAAACGGCCCGCTATCGCGCGGCAGTTTCCTTCGCAATCGGCGGGCGCGGGGTTGCTGGCCACGCCGCCTCCGAGTTTGAAGGCTGTGATCTCAAGCGCCGCAAACCCGATGAGGGTATAGGTTGCGTTTCTTCCGTTTCCGGTTGCCGATCGAAAGAGAGGTATGAGGATCGGCTCGTTCAAAAGAGTGGGCACCATGCTCCGGCACGCATCGGCGTTGGGGTAGTTGTTGCCCGGCTGCCCATTCACGGTTGCAGCAGTGCCGATGGTTGTGATGGTTGTGGTGCATCCGGGGCCTGTGGTCTCGAGCCACCCGAATCCTCCGGGCATGTAGCCGTTCTGTGTCCTACACCCTGGGTATTCAGGTGTGCCTTCGTCATACCGCAGCAGCACTGGAGCAGAGCTGGGATCACCTGTGAAGTTGCCTGTTGCGTCCAGTTCCGCCCGTTGGCTCGAGGAAAGGAACTGGCGGAAAACGCATTCGCTGACAGTCCAGGGAAAAGAGGATCCACCGGAGGGTGGGCCCCAAGCCGCCTCGGCCGACGCTCGGATGTCCGAGGTGCTAATCCCAAAAATCTGCGCGAACCGCAGGGGCAGGACGTTTGCCCCGGTTGCTGCGTTCCGCGCGTTGGTTTCCACGCGCACGGTCCTCGGTGCCGGGAAGGTAATCGAGGTGACGCCGCTTGAGCCGTCGTTGGCGTTTCCGTTGGCCATCGCTGTGCCGGTGTCAGCAACTCCGGGCGGGCAGATACCACCAGCGCGAGCGCAGTCGCCGGCGATGGCGAGGGCCGCAGAATCGGCGCCACTCTGAAGCTGCGCTTTTTCGGCGTACATGCCGCCGACATCCACGACGAGTGCAGCGAACCCGAGCAGAACGACCATCAGGACCGCCACGATAACGGTGGAGGCACCCCGTTCGTTCTTCTCAAAACCCAGCTTGTCTGTCCTGGAGAGTTGGGAGGACGCCGTCAACCGCCGCATCGCATAACCCCGATCCCTCGCAGGTTCAGCGGAAACAAGGGAGGAAGGTCGAAAAATTGCGCCTCAAGGAGACCGGTCATCGACCTCAGCCTGACTCTGGTCTCTACCCTGACGCTCTCACCCGGATTAGCGCAGGTGCCCGTAGGGACCACCGTTACTGGAAGACCGGCAAGGGAGGGGGAAGCGTCCAGGGCTGTTCTGGTTGTGTCGAGGGTGGGCCGCCCCGAGTGGATTGCTGCATGACGCGCGCCTTCGCGGGCGGAATGCGTGAGGGAAATTTGAACGTTGTATACGCGTCCGAACTCCAGCATTCCGACGAGAAGGATCAGGAGAATCGGCAATATGATCGCAGTCTCGAGGGCCACGGCTCCGCTTTCTGTGCCTAATCTTTTCAAGATCACTCCTCCGTTCGCCAGAAATGCCGCCGAATGTGCCAGCGCCCCCGGTGAGGCCGAGCCGTCACCGAGGGCGCCGCTTGGAACTAGATGGCGTCGCGGACTCGCTGGAACAGCGCGGCGATCTCGGGGCCGAGAAGGATCACAACAGCCAGCACGACGATGGCGATGAAGGCGACCATGATGCCGTACTCAACCATGGTCGCGCCCTTCTCCTCGCGGACGAGGCGGGCCTTAGCGGTGTGAAGCACGGACTGGACAGTTGCGAAGAGTGCGAGCATGACTAACTCCTTGGAATTCGGGACGAGCCGTGGACGGACTGCCCGTGGCTGCGGCTGGCCCAGCGCCAGCTCTGATCACAAGCTAGCAACGAAAAGCGCCCTTATAGTGGGATCTGAGCCGATCCTGTGGGAACCCTGATACTCCTGTGCATGTCCTGCGGGTTTCCTGCGGGAACAGTGCGCGGGCCCTGCGCCAAAGGTGCGGTTGGGCCCAATGTGGCGGCTCCGGGAGTGGCGGCCGGCCGCTTTTGACCTGAGGCCCCAGCGCGCGCTAACCTTGGTAGTCGTTGTGCGTATCCCAACTCGATACGTCTGCGCCTTCGGAGCGGCTCAGTTGCAGAGCCACCTGGCCCGGGGGAGCAGCCGAGGTTTTCCGGGATAACTGGTTGCATTTCAGCCCTCACCTGAAGTTCCGGTAACGCATGAATAAGCTGAGCCCGCGTCTGCGGAAATATCCGTGGTGTGGGCGACACCGAATAAGAAACGAAGGCCATAACCGTGCGCACGTACACCCCGAAGCCAGGCGACATCACCCGCCAGTGGCACGTCATTGACGCAACCGACGTTGTCCTAGGCCGTCTTGCCAGCCAGACCGCCATCCTGCTGCGCGGAAAGCACAAGCCGACCTTTGCACCCCATATGGATATGGGCGATTTCGTCATCATCATCAACGCCGACAAGGTTGCCCTCACCGGCGCCAAGCTCGAGCAGAAGCGCGCCTACCGCCACTCGGGTTTCCCGGGCGGCCTGAAGTCCACCAACTACGCCGAACTCCTGGAGAAGAACCCGGAGCGCGCGGTGGAGAAGGCCATCAAGGGCATGCTCCCCAAGAACTCGCTGGCTGCCCAGCAGATCGGCAAGCTCAAGGTCTACCGCGGCGCCGAGCACCCCCACGGTGCCCAGCAGCCTAAGACTTACGAAATCACCCAGGTCGCCCAGTAGTCCTGGCCACCACACACTAAGAAATTAATTCAAGGAGAACCGTGGCTCAGAACCCTGAAGAGCTGAATGATTCAACTGAGGAGCTCACGAGCTACACCTCAGAGTCCACCGAAGCCAGCGAAACCGCGACGAAAGAGCGCCCCGCGCTCACCGTCGGCGGCGGCGCTGTTGGACGACGCAAGGAAGCAGTCGCCCGCGTGCGCCTCGTCCCCGGCACCGGCAAGTGGATCGTCAACGGGCGCGAGCTCGCCGATTACTTCCCGAACAAGCTGCACCAGCAGGAAGTCAACGACCCGTTCAAGCTCCTCGAGCTGGACGGCGCCTATGACGTCATCGCCCGCATCCACGGCGGCGGCCCCTCCGGCCAGGCCGGCGCACTGCGCCTCGGCGTCGCCCGCACCCTGAACGAGATCGACCGGGAGAACAACCGCCCGGCTCTGAAGAAGGCCGGCTTCCTGACCCGCGACGCCCGCGTGATCGAGCGCAAGAAGGCTGGTCTCAAGAAGGCCCGCAAGGCTCCGCAGTACTCGAAGCGCTAGTCTTTCCGCTTCGTTCCAAGCATCACCAGCGCCCGTCCGGCCTGCCGGGCGGGCGCTGCGCTTTAACCCCAGCGTGGGCAAGCCTGCGGGCCGCTGCCACCGTTTCTCACCTAGGATGTACAGCGATGAGCACATTATTTGGTACCGACGGCGTCCGTGGACTGGCCAACGGCTTGATTACGGCGGAACTCTCCCTGCAGCTTGCCCAGGCGGCTGCCGTGGTGCTCGGCCACAACGCGGTCGAAGGCGGGCGCAGGCCCACTGCGGTCATCGCCCGGGACCCTCGGATCAGCGGGGATTTCATTGCCGCGGCCATTGAGGCCGGGCTCGCCAGCTCCGGCATCGACGTCTACGACGCCGGGGTGCTCCCGACGCCGGCCGCGGCCTTCCTCGTGGCCGACCTCGACGCCGACTTCGGCGTCATGATCTCCGCCTCGCACAACCCCGCGCCGGACAACGGCATCAAGTTCCTCGCCCGCGGTGGGCAGAAGCTCGACGACGCGCTCGAGGACGCCATCGAAGCGGAGCTGGCCAAGCCCCAGCCGCGGCCGGTGGGCGCCGACGTCGGGCGGATCCGGCGCTTCGCCGACGCGGAGGACCGCTACATCGTGCACCTGCTCCAGACCCTCCCGCACCGCCTCGACGGGCTCAAGGTGGTTCTCGACTGCGCCCACGGCGCGGCCAGCGGCTGCTCCCCGGAGGTCTTCTCCAACGCCGGCGCGGAAATCGTCGTCATCGGGGCCGACCCGGACGGCAACAACATCAACGACGGCTACGGCTCCACCCACATGGAACGCCTCCAGGCCGCCGTGCTCGAACACGGTGCGGACCTCGGCATCGCCCACGACGGTGACGCCGACCGCTGCCTCGCGGTGGACCACGAAGGCACGGTGGTGGACGGCGACCAGATCATGGCCGTCATGGCAATCGCCATGAACGAGGCCGGCCGGCTGGCCGACAACACCCTCGTGGCCACCGTGATGAGCAACCTCGGGCTCAAGCTGGCCCTGCGTGACGCCGGCATCACCATCCGCGAGACTGGGGTGGGGGACCGGTACGTCCTCGAGGAGATGCGCGACGGCGGCTACAGCCTCGGCGGCGAGCAGTCGGGCCACGTCATCTTCGCGGAGTACGCCACCACCGGCGACGGCGTCCTGACCGGGCTCCAGCTCGCCGCGCAGGTGGCCGCCACCGGGCGGAGCCTGAAGGACCTCGCCGGGGTGATGAACAAGCTTCCGCAGGTGCTGACCAACGTCAAGGGCGTCGACCGGGCCGCAGTGAAGACCGACGCCGGCGTACAGCAGGCCGTGCGCGAGGCCCAGGAGGTGCTCGGTGAGACCGGCCGGGTGCTGCTGCGCCCCTCCGGCACCGAACCGGTAGTGCGGGTGATGGTCGAAGCGGCCGACATGGACACCGCGCAGCGCATCGCCGGGGAACTGGCCGAGACGGTCCGCACCCGGCTTGCCCTGCAGCCGGCCCCGGCGGTCTAGGAG
This sequence comes from Arthrobacter sp. MSA 4-2, assembly GCF_016405885.1. Taxonomy (GTDB): domain Bacteria; phylum Actinomycetota; class Actinomycetes; order Actinomycetales; family Micrococcaceae; genus Arthrobacter_D. The sequence goes on from NZ_JAEKGC010000004.1 coordinate 135,976, forward strand.
CGGGCCGCGGCGGCGGCTGGCAGGCTCAATACGGTACCGCCGCTCCTGCTTCGCAGGTCGACTGATAGCAGGCGGCGGACCTCCACCGGTTATTGGATTTCTCTTGGGTTCCTGAGCGTCGGTTTATTCGGTTTTCCGCAGGACTTTCGAGCGCAACGCGGCGCCGATCCCCACCGCATTCAGAGAAAGTCCAGTGACCATAACCCAGGTCAATGCCCAGCCTCCGGATTGGTAGTTGATCTTCCTGCCGGTTTCCCTCGAGGTCCAGGTGCACTCGAGTCCCATGGGCCAGATGGTCCACTCCCCGTGGACGATGGAGCCTTCGTTGAACTCCGACGACGGAACGTCAAGCCCCGCAGTGGCCGGGCCGTGGGCCCCGTGGCAGAGATGGGATGCCGAGTCTTCCGGCTTGTGCACGTACACCCCGAGCGAGAGGAAGCAGAGAATGCTGCCGCAGAGCAGTGCGGTAGTCGCAGCGATGGACCACATATCCGACCGGGCGGTCCCCCATGTGTGCATGGTTCATAGTAGATGCGACTCGGTTGTCCACTGCATACTCCGAAATTCCAACCGCTCGTGCGGTTGTGGAGGCCACCGCTCAATTACCTCGGTCAGCTCGCGCCTTGGAGGTATGGCGGTCGAGAAAGTACAGAAAGCGTCTCTGTGAAACCCCTTCAAGGGTGAGTTTGAAGAGATCCTTTTGGTGGCCTGTCAGCTTGCGGGCCAGTGTCCGATCGTCGGGATCACGCTGGAGCAGGTACTTGGCGAAGCCGGGGGACATCCATCTCAGATGCTCGGTGCGGTCTGCGATCTCGTCGCCCTGCGCGTACCCGGTCGTCTTGAGATTGCGTATGGCGTGTTCATACTGGGTCGAGTGCAGCGCGAGACTGACGAGCAGTAGCCGTCTGACCCTTTCACGCGACACGCTTTCGGCGAGCTCAGTTAGACCGGTAGGTGCCTCCAGCCCCAAGGCCTCCCATGCGAGGCGAATGATGCCGGTGCTGGAAGGCCGGAAGTTCAAGTAGTCGCGGATGTAACGCTCGTCCGAGTGGTAGTGCCGGTAGGTCGTGAGGAATCCCTGCAAGCCGTGCGAGTACGTGGGCGGAGTAAACCCTGGCGAGCCAAGACCACTTTCGAGGCCGTGCGCCCCGGCGAATGGCCCGTCCTGGTTCAGGTCGGTGAAGAACGCCTCGACGACGTCCAGTTGAAACGTCGAAAAGTAGCTGATCCCCTTCTCGAGCTTCTCTCGTTCTGCAGCCTGTGACTGGCGCATCCAGCTCTGGTGCTGCCGGTACCGCTCCTCGGTGAGTCCCAGTTCCGCGCGTCGTTCCGCAGGGATGGCCGCACGCCGTTCCTCTTCGGCCGCTGCGTTCATGCTGATACGGACTTGAAAATCGCGTCGTGCGCGGTCGGCAAGTTCGGTCATTATTTCTGCCTTGCGGCCGTCGTTCCCCATGATCCAAGACTAGGGGAGGCCGCGGAGGCACTGACGGACAAGCCCGGCGCGGGTGTCGCGCGATGAGCGAAGGGGCCCAGTATCCCGGCCCTGTGTGTACTTCGTCAGTATCCCGGCGCGGGCGGGAGGCCGAAATGCTCCTCGAGGGTCGCGGTGCCCGCCGCCTTCATCGCCGCAGCGATCTCCGGCCCCACATAGCGGAAGTGCCAGGACTCGGCCGAGAACCCGGTGACTTCGTGGTGTCCCTGCGGGTAGCGCAGGATGAAGCCATACAGGGCGGCGTGCTTTGCGGTCCACCGGGCCGCCTCGGTGTCCCGGAAGCACAGCACCAGCGTGCAGGTGCCGTCGGCCTGGCCGATGTCGAAGGCCAGCCCGGTCTGGTGCTCCGAATGGCCGGCGCGCGCCGACACCTCGTCCGCCTGCGCCTTGTCGCCGTACTGGCCCACCCAGTGGTTATAGGTCGCCGCCTGCTCGTCGAACGAGCGGTACCCGCTGACCAGGGTGAGCCCCACGCCGTCGGCAGCCGCGGCCGCGAACATCTTCTCCACTGCCGCCGCCGCGTCGGGACGCAGGCGCACCCGCTCGGCGGCCACGGTGCGCTCGACCCGGGGCACCACAAGCTTCGGCGGAACGAAGTCCTGCGGCGACAGCGGGCGGCGCTTGTTCACCACGACGCCGGGGGAGGCCGGGTCGGAATGCGCCTTGTCCGACTTGGCTTTGTCTGAATCGGCCTTGTCCGAACCGGCTTCGGCCGGCGCCGCGGCGGCGGCCTGCGTGCCCTCCTTCGCGGGGGCCCCGGCGGGGCTGCGCTGCGCGGGTGCGGGAAGCTCAGCCGCGGTTGACGCCGGCGCCCCTGCCGCGGAGCCGTCGGGCCCTCCTGCACAGCCGGCGAGGAGGGCGGCGACGACGACGGCGGCGGCCACCGGGCCGGCCCCTAGGCGCCGCAGACCGGTCGCCCTCACGTCTTCCGCAGCAGCATCCGCCGGATCGAGTGATCGGCTTCCTTGGTGAGCACGAGCTGCGCCCGGCCGCGGGTGGGCAGGACGTTCATGATCAGGTTCGGTTCGTTGATGCGCTTCCAGATGCCCCGGGCAGTGGTGTGGGCCTCATCGTCCGTCAGGTCCGCGTAGCGGTGGAAATAGGACTCGGGGTCGGCGAACGCGCCGCTGCGCAGCGACTGGAACCGCTGGATGTACCACTCCTCGATGTGGGCGGTCTTCGCGTCGACATAGATGGAGAAGTCGAAGAAGTCGCTCACCGCCAGCCCGGTGCGCCCGTCCGCCCGGGGCCGTGCTGGAGCCAGGACGTTGAGCCCCTCAACGATCAGCACGTCGGGGCGGCGCACCACGACCTCCCGGCCCGGAACGATGTCATAGGACAGGTGCGAGTACCAGGGGGCGCGGACCTCCTCGGCGCCGCTCTTGACCTCGCTGACGAAGCGCAGCAGCCGGCGGCGGTCGTAGGACTCCGGAAAGCCCTTGCGCTGCATCAGGCCGCGGCGCTCCAGCTCCGCATTGGGGTAGAGGAAGCCGTCGGTAGTGACCAACTCCACATTGGGCGTGTCGGGCCAGCGCCGCAGCAGCTCCTGCAGCACCCGGGCCGTGGTGGACTTGCCCACCGCCACTGAGCCGGCCACCCCGATTACGAAGGGGGTGCGGGTGGTCTTCTCCCCGAGGAAGGTGGTGGTTGCGGCATGCAGTTCCCCGGCGGCAGCCACATACAGGTTCAGCAGCCGTGACAAGGGAAGATACACCTCGCGGATCTCGTCGAGGCTGAGGACATCGCCCAGGCCGCGGAGCCGCTGGGCATCCTCGACGGTGAGCGGTGACTGCATCTCCATCGAGAGGCGCGACCACATCGGCCGGTCGAGCTCGACGAACGGGGTGAAGGTTTCGGCGCCGTTCGCCTGCTGGGTGCCGGGGCTTCGTTCGCTCACCCTTAGGATTCTGCCCCGTGGCCCTTACATTAACAAACGCACCGTGCCGGTAGGCTTGGGGGCATGTGTGGAATCGTAGGTTATGTAGGCCGGGACCACGGCCAGGGAAATCAGGCACTGGACACCAGTGTGCCTGCAGTCAATGGTGGGGCCGGCGCTGACGGCCAGCACGGAGCGCTCGACGTCGTCATGGAAGGGCTCCGCCGCCTCGAATACCGCGGCTATGACTCCGCCGGGGTGGCCGTGCTCACGCCGGCGGGCATCGAGTCGCGCAAGAAGGCCGGGAAGCTCACCAATCTCGTCGACGAACTCGCCGCCGCCCCGCTGCCGCGCTCGCTGACCGGCATCGGCCACACCCGCTGGGCCACCCACGGCGGCCCCAACGACCAGAACGCCCACCCGCACCTCGCCGACAAGGGCCGGCTCGCCGTGATCCACAACGGCATCATCGAAAACTTCGCCGAGCTCAAGGCCGAACTGTCAGCCACCGGCATCGAATTCCTCTCCGACACCGACACCGAGGTGGCCGCCGGCCTGATCGGCTCCATCTACCGCGGGCTGGTGGACAGCGGCGCCTCCGGCGACCTGCTGACGCAGGCCATGCAGGAGGCCTGCCAGCGCCTCGAGGGCGCCTTCACCCTGCTCGCCATCCACGAGGACCAGCCCGGCGTCGTCGTCGCCGGCCGCCGGAACTCCCCGCTCGTCGTCGGACTCGGCGACGGCGAGAACTTCCTCGGCTCGGACGTCTCGGGCTTCATCGACTTCACCCGCCGCGCCGTCGAACTCGGCCAGGACCAGATCGTCACCATCACCCCCGACGAGGTCACCATCACCGACTTCTTCGGCGCACCCGCCGAAGGCCGCGAGTTCCACGTCAACTGGGACGCCGCCGCGGCCGAAAAGGGCGGCTACGACTCCTTCATGGAGAAGGAGATCAACGACCAGCCCGACGCCGTGGGCCAGACCCTGCTGGGCCGCTCCGACGCCGCCGGCAACCTGGTGCTCGACGAGCTGCGGATCAGCGAGTCCATCCTGCGCACCGTGGACAAGATCGTCGTCCTGGCGTGCGGCACCTCCGCCTACGCCGGCCAAGTCGCCAAGTACGCCATCGAACACTGGTGCCGGATCCCCACCGAGGTCGAACTGTCCCACGAGTTCCGCTACCGCGACCCCATCGTGAACGAGAAGACCCTCGTCGTGGCCATCTCCCAGTCGGGGGAGACCATGGACACCCTGATGGCGGTGCGTTACGCCCGCGAGCAGGGCGCCAAGGTGGTGGCCATCTGCAACACCAACGGTTCGACCATCCCGCGTGAGTCCGACGCCGTGCTCTATACCCATGCCGGGCCCGAGATCGCTGTCGCCTCGACCAAGGCGTTCCTGGCGCAGATCACCGCCGCCTACCTGCTGGGCCTGTACCTGGCGCAGCTGCGCGGCAACAAGTTCCGCGACGAGATCGCCGAAGTGATGGAGGACCTCGCCGCGGTGCCGGCGAAGATCCAGGCCATCCTCGACGACGCCGACAAGATCAAGCAGCTCGGCCGGGACATGTCCGGGGCCAAGTCGGTGCTCTTCCTGGGCCGCCACGTCGGGTTCCCGGTCGCCATGGAAGGCGCCCTGAAGCTCAAGGAACTGGCCTACATCCACGCCGAAGGCTTCGCCGCCGGCGAGCTGAAGCACGGCCCGATCGCCCTGATCGAGGAGGGCCAGCCGGTCGTCGTCGTCATGCCCTCGTCCTCGGCGCCGAACTCGCTCCACGCCAAGGTGGTCTCCAACGTCCAGGAAATCCGCGCCCGCGGCGCCATCACCATCGTGATCGCCGAGGAGGGTGACACCTCGGTCGAGGCGTACTCCGAGCACGTGTTCTACGTGCCGGCCAGCCCCACCCTGCTGGCACCGCTGCTGACCACCGTCCCGCTGCAGATCTTCGCCCTGGCCCTGGCCTCGGCGAAGGGCTACGACGTCGACCAGCCGCGCAACCTGGCCAAGTCGGTCACCGTTGAGTAGCACCCCGGGACGGGCCCGGCCGTGATCGTCGGAATCGGGGTCGACGTCGTCGACGTCGACCGGTTCCGGCGTCAGGTCGAGCGCACCCCGGGGCTGATCGAGCGGCTGTTCGTCCCCGCGGAGCGCGGGCTGCACATCCGCTCCCTGGCCGCGCGGTTCGCCGCCAAGGAGGCCGTGGCGAAGGCCCTCGGGGCACCCGCCGGCATGAACTGGCAGGACTGCGAGGTGCGCGTCGACGAGGCCGGCGCGCCGTCCATTGTGCTCACGGGCACCGTGGACGAGGCCGCCCGGCGAAAGGGCATCGCCTCCTGGCACCTGTCGATGAGCCACGACGGGGGCCTGGCGAGCGCCATGGTCGTCGCCGAGGCGCCGGGGTAAATAGTAACCAGACTGACTAATTTGGAGCTGGCCGCTAAGCTCGTACATATGCTTCAAGCCTTCACCGCCGGCCAGGTCCGCGCAGCCGAGGAACCCCTCCTCGCTGCCGGGCAGGGCGCTGCGCTGATGCAGAAGGCCGCGCACGGGCTCTTCGCTGTGGCGGCCGGAATGCTCCGGGACTCCGGAGGCCTGTACGGGCGGACGGTCGTGGTGCTGGCCGGCGCCGGCAACAACGGCGGCGACGCCCTCTACGCCGCGGCCCGGCTGGCCCGGCGCGGCATGGGCGCCACCGCCGTCGCCGTTTCCGAACGGATCCACCCCGACGCCCTAGCCGCCTTCACCGCGGCCGGTGGCCGCCTCGAGCGGCTCACCGCCGACACCACGGACGCGCTGGCCGCACGGTGCGCCGCAGCGGACCTGATCATCGACGGCGTCATCGGCACCGGAGCCAGCGGAGCCCTCCGCGGCCCGGTGGCGGACCTGATCGACGCCGTCAACGCCAAGGCCGGCCCGCGGGGTGACCGCAGGCCGCACGTGCTGGCCTGTGACGGACCCAGCGGGGTCGACCTGGACTCCGGGCGGGTCGAGGGCCCGGTTCTGCGCGCCGACGCCACGGCAACCTTCGGTGCCGCCAAGGCCGGGCTGCTCACCGGAGCCGGAGCACACGCGGCCGGAGAACTCAACGTCATCGACATCGGCCTGGGGCTCGCCAACGGCGCCGCGCCCGCACCTGCGGTCCGCCGCCTCGAACTCGCCGACGCCGCCGCGCTCTACCGCAGGCCCCGGACCACCGACCACAAGTACACCCGCGGGGTCCTCGGCATTGCCGCCGGCTCCGAGCAGTACCCGGGGGCCGCGGTCCTGGCCACCGGCGCCGCCCTCGCCACTGGCGTCGGCATGGTCCGCTACCTCGGGCCGCGCAGCGTCGGCTCCCTCATCAACAGCGTTCACCCCGAGGCGGTGTGCTCCACCGGGGGCGTCGCCGAGGCGCGGTCCCAGGCCTGGCTCGTCGGGCCCGGAGCGGTCGGGGACCCCGAGCAGGCTCGCCGCGCGCGGGACGCGATCACCAGCGGGCTGCCCGTCGTCGTCGACGCCGGAGCGCTCGCCGAGGTGCCCCGGACGGTGGGCCCCCAGGTCATCCTCACCCCGCACGCCGGCGAGCTCGTCGCCTTCCTCGCCGGCCGCGGCCGCCAGGTCACCCGCGAAGCCATCGAGGCGTCGCCGGCCGAGTACGCGCTGGAGACGGCGCGCCTCACCGGGGCCACCGTGCTGCTCAAGGGCTACACCACGGTGACCGCAGCGCCGACCGGGGAGGTCTTCAGCCAGGCCGACGCCACCCCGTGGCTGGCGACCGCAGGGGCGGGGGACACCCTCGCGGGCATCCTCGGCGCCCTCGCCGCCGCTGCCGCCGAGGACGGCCCTGCCGCCGCGCGGGCCGGCGTGCCCGAGGGCGCGAAGTGGGCCGCCGTGGCCGCGGCCGCGGCGCTGATCCACGGCCGGGCCGGGCAGCGGGCGGCGCGGCGGGGTCCCGTGATCGTCTCGGAACTCCCGGGGGAGATCGGCGCGGTTGTCGCCGGCCTGCTGGCGGTACCGGATTGACCGGTGTTCACGTGCCCGTTACCCGCGTGAGGTACACCAAGGGAAGGCGCCCCGGCGCCGGCTGCCGTCCGCGCCGCCTGCCGGCACGGACCGCCGATCCCGGGCCCCGCACCGGCAGCCCCGGCCCACCCTGATCTTTTTCCCCCACCAACGAACTTTCGATGAACACACCAAGGAGCACAAACATGGAACTATGGCCCGGCGAAGCGTATCCCCTGGGGGCGACCTATGACGGTACGGGGACGAACTTCGCGCTATACAGTGAAATTGCGGAGTCCGTCGTGCTCTGCCTGTTTAACGATGACGGCACCGAGACGCAGATCCCTCTGAAGGAAGTCGACGGCTACGTCTGGCACGGCTACCTGCCGCAGGTCGCCCCGGGACAGAAGTACGGCTACCGGGTCCACGGCCCGAACAACCCCGCCGAGGGGCACCGCTGCAACCCGAACAAGCTGCTGCTCGACCCGTACGCCAAGGCCGTCCACGGACAGATCGACTGGGACCAGGCGCTCTTCGGCTACAACTTCGGGGACGAGAACTCGGTCAACAACGACGACTCCGCCCCGCACATGATGCTCGGCGTCGTGGTCAACCCCTTCTTCGACTGGGATGGTGACCGCATGCCGCGCACCCCCTACCACCAGTCGGTCATCTACGAGGCGCACGTCAAGGGCCTGACCCAGCTGCACCCCGAGATCCCCGAGGAGCAGCGCGGCACCTACGCCGGCGTGGCGCACCCGGCCGTGGTGGCCCACCTGCAGAAGCTCGGCGTCACCGCCATCGAGCTCATGCCGGTGCACCAGTTCGTCAACGACAGCACCCTGCAGGAAAAGGGGCTCTCCAACTACTGGGGCTACAACACCATTGGGTTCTTCGCCCCGCACAACAGCTACGGCTCCGCAGGAGACCAGGGCGAGCAGGTCCAGGAGTTCAAGGCGATGGTCAAGGAACTCCACCTCGCCGGCATCGAAGTGATCCTCGACGTCGTCTACAACCACACGGCGGAGGGCAACCACCTCGGCCCGACCCTCTCCATGCGCGGCATCGACAACTCGGCCTACTACCGGCTGGTTGAAGACGACAAGCAGTACTACATGGACTACACGGGCACGGGCAACTCCCTGAACGTCGGCAACCCCCACTCGCTGCAGCTGCTCATGGACTCCCTGCGCTACTGGGTGACCGAGATGCACGTCGACGGCTTCCGCTTCGACCTCGCCTCCGCCCTGGCCCGCGAGTTCTACGAGGTCGACCGGCTCTCGGCGTTCTTCGAACTCGTCCAGCAGGACCCGGTGGTCTCCCAGGTGAAGCTGATCGCCGAGCCGTGGGACGTCGGACCCGGCGGTTACCAGGTGGGCAACTTCCCGCCGCAGTGGACCGAGTGGAACGGCAAGTACCGCGATACCGTGCGCGACTTCTGGCGCGGCGAGCCCTCGAGCATCGGCGAGTTCGCCTCGCGCCTCACCGGCTCGGCCGACCTCTACGAGCACTCCGCCCGCCGGCCCGTGGCCTCGATCAACTTCGTCACCGCCCACGACGGCTTCACCCTGCGCGACCTCGTCTCCTACAACGAGAAGCACAACGAGGCCAACGGCGAGAACAACAACGACGGCGAATCGCACAACCGGTCCTGGAATAGCGGCGTCGAAGGTCCCACCGACGACCCGAATGTGCTGGGGCTGCGCGCCCGCCAGCAGCGCAACTTCATCGCCACCCTCCTGCTCTCCCAGGGCGTCCCCATGCTCCTGCACGGCGACGAACTCGGGCGCACCCAGGACGGCAACAACAACACCTACGCCCAGGACTCCGAGATTGCCTGGGTGCACTGGGACAAGATGGACCAGCCCCTGCTCGAGTTCACCGCCGCCGTGAACCGTCTGCGGTCGGAGCACCCGACCTTCCGCCGCCGCCGCTTCTTCGACGGCCGTCCGGTCCGCCGGGGCGAGGGCGAGGCGCTGCCGGACATCGTGTGGCTCGACACTTCCGGCGAGCTCATGGCGCCCGAGGACTGGGACAGCGGCTTCGGCCGCTCGATCGGAGTCTTCCTCAACGGGCAGGGAATCCGGGGACGTGACGCGCGCGGCCAGCGCATCACCGACGCCAACTTCCTGATGTACTTCAACGCCCACGACGAGGCCGTCGACTTCACCATCCCGGCCGAGGAGTACGCGCCGTCATGGGACGAGGTCATCGACACCGCGGGCAAGTACGCGGACACCGAGGCCATTCCGGCCGGAACGACGATCTCCGTCGAGGCCAAGTCGATGGTCGTGCTGAGGTCGCACACCGAAGCCGAGGACCACGACCACTCGGTGGCGGCGTCGCTGGCGATTCTCGCCAACGAGGTTACGTCGAAGACCGGTACCGCCTAAACGGCACCGCGTTCGCAGCACTGCATCATCCGGTTCGCCGGGCCCATCCGGGCCCGGCGGCCAGCAGCACCCCAGCCCTCCAGGAGGAAATGCGTGAAGACACCGAAATCGACCTACCGGCTGCAGATTCGAAGCGAGTTCGACCTGCGCGAAGCCGCGGCCCTGGTGCCGTACCTGCACGACCTCGGAGTGGACTGGGTGTACCTGTCGCCGATCCTGACGGCGGAGAAGGGCTCCGGCCACGGGTACGACGTCACCGACCCCGCCACGGTCGACCCGGCCCGCGGCGGACGGGAGGCTCTCACCGAGCTTTCCGCCGCCGCCCGGGCAGCCGGCATGGGCGTGCTCGTTGACATCGTCCCGAACCACATGGGCATCGAGACGCCTGCCGACAACCCCTGGTGGTGGGAACTGCTGCGCGGGGGCATGGACTCGCGCATGGCGGAGGCGTTCGACGTCGACTGGGACGCCGGTGGGGGCCGGGTCCGGATCCCGGTGCTCGGGGACGGCCCGGACGAGGAGTCCGCCCTGGAGGTCGTCGACGGCGAACTTCGCTACTACGACCACCGCTTCCCCCTCGCCGAGGGGTCCTTCGGGCCCGGTGACACCGCGGCCGAGGTCCACGCCCGCCAGCACTACGAGCTGGTGAATTGGCGCCGCGCCGACAGCGAACTGAACTACCGGCGCTTCTTCGCCGTGAACACCCTCGCCGGCCTGCGCGTCGAGGAGCCCTGGGTCTTCGAGGAAAGCCACAGCCAGGTCCGCAGCTGGTTTGATGACGCGCTCGTGGACGGGCTGCGCATCGACCACCCCGACGGACTCGCCGACCCCGTCGGCTACCTGGCGGACCTGCGCCGGCTCACCGGCGGCGCCTACGTCCTGGTGGAGAAGATCCTCGAACCCGGGGAGGAGCTCCCGGAGGGCTGGGCCTGCGAGGGTACCACCGGCTACGACGCGCTCGCCGAAATTGACCGGCTGTTCACCGACCCGGCCGGGGAACACGAGCTCACCTCCCTGGTGCCCGTCGAGCCGTTCCACGAGATGATCCACGGCACCAAGCGGGGGATCACCGACGGGATCCTGCGCTCGGAGGTGCTGCGGCTGGCCCGGCTCGTCCCCGGCGACGCCGGCCTCGACCCGGCCGAGGCCGCCGACGCCCTGGCCGAGCTGCTGACCTGCTTCCCCGTCTACCGCAGCTACCTGCCCGACGGCGCCGACTACCTCGCCGACGCCGTGCGGGACGCCTCGGTGCGCCGCCCCGACCTGGCCGCCGCCGTCAAGACCCTCCACCCGCTCCTCGACCCCTTCCTCGAGGGCGGGCCCGACGCCGCACTCACCGAACTGGCCCGCAGGTTCCAGCAGACCTCCGGCATGGTGATGGCCAAGGGCGTCGAGGACACCGCCTTCTACCGCTACAACCGGCTCGTCTCGCTCAACGAGGTGGGCGCGGACCCGTCGATCTTCGCGCTCGACCCGCTGGAGATGCACCGGCGCCTGCTCGGACGCTCCACCGGCAACCCGCTGTCGATGACCACGCTCAGCACCCACGACACCAAGCGCAGCGAGGACACCCGGGCGCGCATCACCGTCCTCTCCGAACTGCCCGGGGAGTGGGCCTCGGCCCTGGCCGCTCTCGACGAGGCCGCGCCGATCGGCGACGCCTCGTTCGCGCCGCTGCTGTGGCAGTCCCTCATCGGGGCCTGGCCGCTCAGCCGGGAACGCGCCCACGCCTACGCCGAAAAGGCCGCCCGCGAGGCCGACGCCAGCACCCACTGGACCGCCCCGGACGAGGAGTTCGAAACGGCGATGCACGCCGCCGTCGATGCCGCCTTCGACGACGAGCGCGTGATCGGCATCATCACCGCGCTGGTGGAGCGCCTCCAGCGCCCCGGCTGGTCCAACTCGCTGGCGATGAAGCTGCTGCAGCTCACCATGCCCGGCGTGCCGGACGTCTACCAGGGCACCGAGTTCTGGGACGCCTCCCTCGTCGACCCCGACAACCGCCGCGAGGTCGACTACGGGGCCCGGAAACAGGCACTCACCGACCTCGACTTCGGCGCCCAGCCCGCGGTGGGCGAGGACGGGCGGGCCAAGCTGCTCGTCGTCTCCCGCGCGCTGCGGCTCCGGCGGGACCGGCCGGAGCTGTTCGCCGGCTACGAGGCGGTCCACGCCTCCGGGCCCGCAGCGGACCACCTCTTTGCCTTCGACCGCGGCGGCGCCCTGACATTCGTCACCCGCCTGCCCGCCGGACTCGAGCAGGCCGGTGGCTGGAACGGCACCAGCATTGAGCTTCCCGAAGGCCGCTACACCTCCGCCCTCACCGGCGAAACGTTCGACGGCGGCACCGTCCCGGTCGCCGACCTCTTCTCAGCCCTACCCGTAGCGCTTCTCACCAAGGAGGATGCAGCATGAGCACGTTCGACGTCTGGGCCCCCCGCGCGGAGTCCCTGGTCCTGACCATTAACGGCACCGACTACCCCATGAGCGCCTCCACCGGCGGCTGGTGGAGCGCCCCGGCGGACGCCCCCTCCGGGCCCGGTATCGACTACGGGTACAAGGTGAACGGGTCATCCACCGCCGTGCCGGACCCGCGCTCGCGCCGCCAGCCCGACGGCGTCCACGCCCTGTCCCGGACCTTCGACCCGGCCGCGCACGACTGGCAGGACGCTGGCTGGTCCTCACCCGGGATGGACGGCGGGGTGATCTATGAGATGCACCTTGGCACCTTCACCCGGGAAGGGACCCTCGACGCCGCCATCGAACGGCTCGACTACCTCGTCGACCTCGGCGTCCGGTACGTCGAGCTCCTCCCGGTCAACGCGTTCAACGGAACGCACAACTGGGGCTACGACGGGGTGCTCTGGTACGCCGTCCAGGAAACCTACGGCGGCCCGGCGGCATACCAGCGCTTCGTCGACGCCGCCCACCAGCGCGGCCTCGGCGTCATCCAGGACGTCGTCTACAACCACCTGGGGCCCAGCGGCAACTACCTCGGCCAGTTCGGCCCCTACCTCACCGAGGGCCTGAGCAACACCTGGGGAGACTCCCTGAACCTCGACGGCCCGGCCTCCGACGAGGTCCGGCGCTACGTCGTCGAGAACCTGCTCATGTGGTTCCGCGACTACCACGTCGACGGGCTGCGGCTGGATGCCGTCCACGCGCTGCACGACGAACGCGCCGTGCACATCCTCGAGGAATTCGCCGCCGAGACCGACGCGTGCGCGGCGGAACTCGGCAAGCCCCTGTTCCTCATCGCTGAGTCCGACCTCAACAATCCGCGCCTCATCGAGGCCCGCAGCGTGAACGGCTACGGGCTCGCCGGGCAGTGGAGCGACGACTTCCACCACGCCGTGCATGTGAACCTCACCGGCGAGACCGAGGGCTACTACGCCGACTTCAACTCCGTCGGTGCCCTCGCCAAGGTCCTGAAGGAGGGGTTCTTTCACAACGGGACCCACTCCTCCTTCCGGGAGCGCAGCCACGGCCGGCGCCTCGACGCCGACCGGGTGTCCCCGCTCCAGCTGGTCGTCTGCGCCCAGAACCACGACCAGATCGGCAACCGGGCCGCCGGTGACCGGATCAGCGCCGCCCTGAACCCCGCCCAGCTCGCGCAGGCCGCGGTGCTGACCATCGCCGGGCCCTTCACTCCGATGCTGTTCATGGGCGAGGAGTACGGCGCCACCACGCCGTGGCCGTTCTTCACCTCCCATCCCGAGCCGGAACTGGGCAAGGCCACGGCCGAGGGACGGCTTCGCGAGTTCGAGCGCATGGGGTGGGACCCTGATACGGTGCCCAACCCGCAGGATCCGGCGACCTTCGAGTCGGCCAAGCTCGACTGGGCCGAAAGCGAAAAGCCCGAACACCGGCAGCTGCTTGACACCTACCGGGAGCTGATCCGGCTGCGGGCCACCGAACCGGACCTGAACACCCGCGACTTCCGCTCGATCGAGGTGGAGTTCGACGAGGCGGCCCGCTGGCTGCTGCTTCGACGCGGACGAACCGCGGTGCTCCTGAACTTCGGCGCCGCCGAGTGCGAGGTCCCGCTGGCCGCCGACGGGGCGCAGGTGCTTCTCTCCACGGTTGACGGCGTCCGCACCGGGACCGACGCGGTGACCCTGCCGGGCCACGCGTCCCTCATCCTCTCGCTCGCGGCCGGCTGACCATGGCCGCCTCCGAGGTGAGCACCGACGTCCTGATCGTCGGTGCCGGACCCACCGGACTGATGCTCGCTGCCTGGCTGCGCAGGCTCGGCGTGGACGCTGTCCTCGCCGACGGCAAGGGCGAACCCACCCGGGAGTCCCGGGCGCTCGGGATCCAGTCGCGCACCATGGAGATCTACGACCAGCTGGGGGTGATCGGCCCGGTGCTCGACCAGGCCCAGAAGGCCTTCAGCATCAAGCCCGGCTACGGCCGGCGGTCCTTCGGGGAGATTCCCCTGGCGGTCCTCGGGGAGGGACTGACCCCGCATCCGGGGCTTCACTTCCTCGAACAGAGCAAGAACGAGCGGATCCTCCTGGCCGAACTGCAGCGCAGGGGAGGGGACGTGCTGTGGAACCGGCGGCTGACCGGGCTCAGCGCCCGCCCCGGCGGTGCCACGGCGGAGTTCTCCGGCCCCGAGGGACCCCTCACCGTCACGGCACGCTACGTGGTGGGCTGCGACGGCGGGTCCTCCGCGGTGCGGACCATGAGCGGCATCCCCTTCGAGGGGGTCACCAACGAATACGTCTTCTACGTGGCCGATGCCCTCGACGTCCAGGGCCTCTCGGCGGCCACGGTTGAACTGCGGCTCAGCGGCGACGACTTCCTGCTCGCCTTCCCGCTGAAGGCGACGGAGGAGGGACAGACGAACCACCGGCTGATCGGGGTGCTGCGCAGCACCGGCACCGCCGACATCGTCGAGGACGTGGCACGGGGGCGGCTGAGCGAGCTCTTCGGCGTCACCTACGGCACGTCGCGCTGGTTCTCCACCTACCGGGTGCACCACCGGGTGGCTGCGGCCTTCCGCGCCGGCCCCGTGTTCCTGGCCGGTGACGCCGGTCATATCCACTCACCCGTGGGCGCCCAGGGCATGAACACCGGGCTCCAGGACGCCCACAACCTTGCGTTCAAGCTGGCCGACGTCCTCGCCGGACGGGTGGGCGAGGAACTGCTCGACCGCTACAACGCGGAGCGGCGCCCCGTCGCCCTGCGCCTGGTCAGCGTCACCGATCGGGTCTTCGCCGGCGTCACCTCCGGTGTCACCACCGCCCGGACGCTGCGGCGGATCCTTCCGCGCCTCGCCGGGCCGGTCGCCGTCCGCCTGCTGCCGGCCGCGCCCATCGCCCCCCGGTTCGCCGGGTACCTCGGGCAGATCCGCATCCACTACTGGATGAGCGAAGGGGCCAAGGCCGCGGCCCGCGGCCGCAGGGGCCGGGTGGTCGGGCGCCGCCTGCCGTGGACGGGCCCCAATTTCGCCCCGCTCGCCGACGCCGTCTGGCAGGTCCACAGCTACGGCGACACCGACGCCGAGCTCGCCGACGCACTCGGCCAGGCCCTCGGCCTGCCGGTGCATCAGTTTCCCGCGGCGCCAGCCGCGGGCCTGCGCCCGGACCGGTTCTACCTGGTGCGCCCCGACGGGTTCGTCGCCGCCGAGGCCCCCGCCCACCGCGGAGTCTCCGCGATCCGGGAGGCCCTTCCGGCGGGGTGGACGCCCACCCCCGAAGCCCGCGCCTGACCGCCCGGGCGCGGGGCCGCGCCGGGGCGTCCGCATAGGATGGTTTCATGACCTATTCCCCCGCAGAAGACCGTTACGACTCCATGCCCTACCGCCGCGTCGGCCGCAGCGGGCTGCACCTGCCGGCCGTGTCCCTCGGGCTGTGGCACAACTTCGGGGACGACAAGCCCTTCGACACGCAGCGTGCCATCCTGCGGCGCGCCTTCGACCTTGGCATCACCCACTTCGACCTGGCGAACAACTACGGGCCCCCCTACGGCAGCGCCGAGACCAACTTCGGGCGCCACTTCGCCGACGACTTTCGGCCGTTCCGGGACGAGCTCATCATCTCCAGCAAGGCCGGCTACGACATGTGGCCCGGGCCCTACGGCAACTTCGGCTCCCGCAAGTACCTGCTGGCCAGCCTCGACCAGTCCCTGAACCGCATGGGCCTCGACTACGTCGACATCTTCTACAGCCACCGCCCCGACCCGGAAACCCCGCTCGAGGAGACCATGGGCGCCCTGGACACCGCCGTGCGCTCCGGCCGTGCGCTCTACGCGGGCATCTCCTCCTACTCGCCCGAGAAGACGATCGAGGCCGCCGCGATCCTGCGCGACCTCGGCACGCCGCTGCTGATCCACCAGCCCTCCTACTCGATGCTCAACCGCTGGGTCGAGAACGGCAGCCCGAACCTCCCGGAGGCCCTCGAGACGGTGGGCGCCGGTTCCATCGCGTTCTCGCCGCTGGCCCAGGGCCTGCTGACCGACCGCTACCTCAACGGGGTTCCCTCGGATTCGCGGGCCGCCGCGGACAAGTCGCTCTCCGGTGAACACCTCTCCGAGGACAACCTGCGCCGGGTCCGGGGACTCAACGAGATCGCGGCAAACCGCGGGCAGAGCCTGGCCCAGATGGCGATCGCGTGGATCCTGCGGCCGCAGGCAAAGGGCACCCCGATCACCTCTGCCCTGGTCGGCGCCTCAAGCGTCGCCCAGCTCGAGAGCAGCGTCGGCGCGGTTGCCAACCTCGAGTTCACGAACGAGGAACTGCGCGCGATCGACGAGTTCGCCGTCGAGTCCGAGATCAACCTGTGGGCCGAGGCCCTGCAGGACTGACACCGTTCCGCCGGGCCGGAGCCCGCGTGCCGCTCCGGCGGGACGCGGGCTCCGCCGTTTCCGGCCGGGGACGGTAGCCGGGCCGGTCAGCTCCGCCAGCCGGCCGGCAGGGCGGGAAACACCTGCTCGTAGCCGGCGAGCACCGCAGCCGCGGCGTGCGCCGAGTCGACCAGCGGGTGCAGGCTGAACGCGCGCAGCGCGGCGTCGCGGTCCCCGTGCACGGCGGCCCGCACCGTCTCCTGCTCGACCGCCTTAACGGCGCTCATCAGGCCCAGCTGGTGCCCGGTCGGCGGGCCGGCCGCGGGGAGCGGCTCGGCCCCGGCCGCAGACACCCGGGCCGGCACTTCGACGACGGCGTCCGCGGGCAGGCCCTGCACCGTGCCGCCGTTGCGGACGTTGAGGATCAGTTCGGCCGGATTCCCCGTCAACAGGGCATGCATCAGGTGCAGGGCGATGCGCTCGTAGCCTCCTCCGGCGAGGTCGGCCTCGTCGCGTTCCTCTCCGGCGCCCCGCGCCTCCGCGAGGTAGCCGCTTTCCCGCTCGAGCCGGGCCGCCTCCCACACCCGATAGGGGTCCCCGGACCCCCCGAGGTCCGCGTAGAGCCGTTGCTGCTGGTCGAGGAGCACCTCGCCGCGGGTCCGGTCCGCCGAGCGTACGGCCCGCAGGGCCTCCCGGTGGAAGTAGTAGTAGAAGAGGTACTCGTTGGGCAGGGCACCGAGGACCCGCAGCAGGTCCGGACCGAAGATCCGCCCTTCCTCGAAGGAGGAAAGGCGCACCGGATCGGCCAGCAGGGCGGGCAGGCGGTCCTCGCCGCCGGCGTGCAGGCCCCGCAGCCAGCCGAGGTGGTTCAGCCCGAGGTAGTCGACGCCGGCCAGCGAGCCGGGGACGGCGGGGACCCCGGCGGCGGCCGCGGCCCGGGCCACCAGCCCCGAGGCGGAGTCGCAGATGCCGATCACCCGGTGGCCCAGCACCGGCTGCAGCGCCTCGGTCACCATGCCGGCGGGATTGGTGAAGTTGACCAGCCACGCCTGCGGGCACTTCCCGGCCATCCTCCGCGCCAGGTCCAACATGGCCGGAATGGACCGCAGCCCGTAGGAGATCCCACCCGCCCCGACGGTCTCCTGGCCCAGCAGCCCTTCGGCCAGCGCGACCCGCTCATCGAGGACCCGCCCGGCCGTGCCGCCGCTTCGGATCGCGGCAAAGACAATGTCGGCCCCCCGCAGGGCCGTGTCGAGGTCGGGCTCGACGGTGACGGCGGGGGACCGGGTGGGGCCTTCGGCCCCGGAGGGCATGGCCGCCAGGACCCTGACCACCGCGCGGGCCCGTCCGGGTTCGGCGTCGACGAGGGTGAGGGAGTCGATAAGGCCCGCGAACCGGCCGGAGCCCAGCGCGCGGTAGACCAGGGGAACGCGGAAGCCCCCGCCGCCGACAATCACAAGCTTCATGGTCCTCCTCAACATCCCGTCGGTCCCAGACGGGACGGCGCCACTACGCAGATTCAAGCACACCGCGCTCGGCTCTGGCCCGCCGTTCACCGACATCGGCTCCTATCGGTCGGGGGCAGCGAGTATTGTGCCCTACATGGCTAAGCAGCACCGCTTCGACCCCCTCGCCGGGCGGCGGTCACCGGATGACCCCGAATTCGACCTCCTGCTGGCCGGCCAGGTCTTCTTCGACATCACCTTCACCGGGCTGGATCAGCTCCCGCGCCCCGGCACCGAGGTGTGGACCGACGGGATGGGCTCCAGCCCCGGCGGGATCGCCAACCAGGCCATCGCCGCGGCCCGCCTCGGCCTCCACACCACCCTCGCCGCCGCATTCTCCGACGACGGCTACGGACAGTTCAACTGGGACATCCTCAAGGACCAGGAGCACGTCGACCTCTCACGCTCCCAGGTCTTCAAGAACTGGCACTCCCCGGTGACCGTCTCCCTCTCGGTGGAGCGGGACCGCTCGCTGGTGACCCACGGGCACGCCCCGCCGCTGAGCGCCTCCGAACTCATCGGTGTCCCACCGAGCTGCCGGGCAGCCATCGTCAGCGTCGGCGGGGAGCTTGAGCCGTGGGCGGCTGCCGCGACGGCCAACGGCACCCGGCTCTACGGGGATGTGGGCTGGGATCCCCGCGGAGAATGGGCCCCGCAGGTCCTCGCCACGCTCGGCCACTTCTACGCGTTCATGCCCAACGACGTCGAAGCGATGGCGTACACGCGCACCGAGGACCCCTGGGCGGCCCTCTACGCGCTCGCCGACCATGTTCCGGTGGCCGTCGTCACCGTGGGGCAGCAGGGCGCCATGGCCATCGACTCCCTCACCGGCGAGGAGGAGTGGGTGCCCGCACTGCCGGTCACCGCCTACGATCCGACCGGCGCCGGTGACTGTTTCGGTGCGGCGTTCGTCATGGCCGACCTCGCCGGATTCTCCCTGGCGGACCGGCTGAGCTTCGCCAACCTGTGCGCGTCCCTGTCGGTGCAGGAGGTCGGCGGCTCCCTCGCGGCCCCCGGCTGGGGCGACATTGCCGACTGGTGGCACCGGACCAGTTCAAGCCGCGACGGCGTCCGCCGCCAGTGGGTGCGCCGCTACGGGTTCCTGGAGCACCTCGTCTCCGATGTGCCCGTGGAGGCGGTGCGCCGCGCGTCGGCGACCATCGCCCGGCATTCCGATGCCTGAGGGGGACCCTACCGGCGACGGTGGCAGAATAGGGCAAGTGAGTTTTTCTTCCGCCCCCACCGAACGCACCGTTGAAGTTGACCTTGAGGCTATCCGGCACAACCTCCGTCACCTGCTCGAGGTGGCCAGTCCGGCACGGGTCATGGCGGTCGTCAAAGCGGACGGATACGGCCACGGCGCGGTCGCCGTCGCGAAGGCGGCGCTTGAGGCAGGAGCCTCCTGGCTGGGCACGGCACACATCTCGGAGGCGCTGGACCTGAGGCGCGCAGGCCTTGACGCCCCGGTGCTGGCCTGGCTCCACACCCCGGAGAGTGATTTCGAGGGAGGCGTCGAGCAAGGCATCGACATCGGGATTTCCGGCTGGGAACTCGACCACGTGGTGGCGGCGGCCCGCCGGCTCGAGCGGCCCGCACGCGTGCACCTGAAGATCGACACCGGGCTGGGCCGCAACGGCTGCCCCCCGGAGTTGTGGGAAGACCTGCTGGACCGGGCGCTCGAACACCAGGAGGAGGGCCTGCTGCGGGTGGTGGGGGTGTTCTCCCACCTCGCCGTCGCCGACGAACCGCACCGCCCCGAGACCGACGAGCAGCTGCGCCGCTTCCGGGACGCCGTGGCCGTCGCCGAGGACGCCGGCGCGGACCTCGAGGTGCGCCACCTGGCCAACACGCCGGGCACCCTCTCCCGCCCCGACTGCCACTTCGACATGGTGCGGGTGGGCCTGGGCATGTACGGGCTCTCACCCTTCTCCGACCAGAGCGCGGAGGACCTTGGCCTGCGCCCGGCCATGACCTTCGCCACCGTCGTCGCGGGCTGCAAGGAGGTCCCCGCCGGTCAGGGGGTCTCCTACGGGCTGTCCTACCGCACGGAGCGGCCCACCACGCTCGGCCTGATCCCCACCGGCTACGGCGACGGCGTTCCGCGCATCGCCACCGGGGGACCGGTGCGCATCGACGGGCGCACCTATCCCGCCGTCGGCCGGATTGCGATGGACCAACTGGTCGTCGACTTCGGCACGCAGGGCCTGGTCGGTACCGAACGCAGCCCGCTGGGCCGCCGTGCGGTCCTCTTCGGGGGCGCCGGCGACCCGCCCGTCGAGGAATGGGCTGCCGCCTCCGGGACGATCAACTACGAAATCGTCACCCGCATCAGCGGCCGCGTTCCGCGGACCTACCTCAATGAGGATCCGGCCGGTGACTGAGCCGGCTCACCACTGGCTGCGCAGCCGGTTCGTCCATTCCGCCGCCGAGCTCCAGGCCGTGGCCAAGGATCTGGGGCCGGCGCTGCAGGGAGGGGACCTGCTGATCCTCACCGGCGGGCTCGGTGCGGGAAAGACGACGTTCACCCAGGGCCTGGGCCGGGGCCTCGGGGTGCGCGGCACCGTGATTTCCCCCACCTTCATCCTGGTCCGCAATCACCCCTCCCTCACCGGCGGCCCGGGCCTGGTGCACGTCGACGCGTACCGGCTGGAAGGGACGGAGGAAGTCGACGACCTCGACCTTGAGGCCTCCCTCGACTCCAGCGTGACGGTCATCGAATGGGGGGCAGGGCGCGCCGAACACCTCTCCGACAGCCGGCTTGAGATCACCATCACCCGGCCCATCGGCGCCGGAGCCGCGGCGGGGGGCGCGGGGATCACCACCG
Organism: Arthrobacter sp. MSA 4-2; assembly: GCF_016405885.1. Lineage (GTDB taxonomy): Bacteria > Actinomycetota > Actinomycetes > Actinomycetales > Micrococcaceae > Arthrobacter_D. The sequence continues at coordinate 156,839 of NZ_JAEKGC010000004.1, forward strand.
ACTTCAGCGACGACGTGGACGAAGAGCGGGAAGTGCGTGTCGCCGGCTTCGGCCCCCGCTGGTCGGCAGGGCCGCCTCCCGGGCTGCTCGACTAGGCTGTTACGGTGCTTCTTCTTGCCCTGGACACCTCAGCCGCCGCCAGCGCCGCGCTCCTTGACGGGGACACCGTCATCGGCCGGTTCGCGAGCGCCGACACGCGCTCCCACTCGGAGGTCCTCGCGCCCGCGGTCCAGAACCTGCTCCGCGATGCCCACGTGGCCGGCACGGATCTCGGAGCCATCGCCGCCGGAGTCGGTCCCGGACCGTTCACCGGCCTGCGGGCCGGCCTGGCCACCGCACGCACCCTCGCGTTCGTCTGGGGCGTGCCACTGCACGGGGTCATGAGCCTCGATGCCCTCGCCTTTGAGGCCGCTGGGGATCCTGCGGCCGAGGGCGAGTTCCTCGTCGCCACCGACGCCCGCCGGCACGAGGTGTACTGGGCCCGCTTCCGGGGCCCGGAGGCCCCGCACGGGCTTCCGGTCCTGGTCGACGGCCCGCACGTGGGCCCGGCGGCCCAGCTGCCGGAGCTTCCGGTCTTCGGCGCAGGGGCCGGGCTGTACCGGGAGGAGCTGAACGCCGTCGACGCCTTCTCCTCGGCACTGCCGCACGCTGCGGCGCTGGGCCGGACCGCCTCGGCACGGCTCGCCGCCGGCATGGCGCTGCTGGACACCACCCCGCTGTACCTGAGGGAATCCGACGCGAAGGTTCCCGGGGCCCGGAAGAAGGTCGGGTCATGAGCTTCAGCCTGCGGGACCTCGACTACGAGGACATCAAGACCGTCGGCGCTCTGGAGCAGGAGCTCTTCCCCGTCGACGCCTGGCCCCTGCAGATGTTCTACGAGGAGTTCTTCCGCCCCGACACCCGCCGCTACATCGTGGCCGAGGTTGACGGGGCGATCGTCGGCTATGCCGGGGTGATGATCATCGACACCACGGCCGACATCCAGACCATCGCCGTCCTCCCGGACCACGAGGGCCGCGGCATCGGCACGGCTCTGCTGCACGAGCTGCTGGCCGAGGGCGCCCGGCGCGGCGCCCGGGAGGTCCTACTGGAGGTCCGCGCGGACAACCCCCGCGCCCAGCTGCTCTATACCCGCACCGGGTTCACGAAAATCTCGACCCGCCGCCGGTATTACCGCGACGGCGTCGACGCCTGGGTGATGCGACTGGAACTGCCGCCCGAAGGCGCCCCCGCGGACGCCGGCCCGGAATCCGGCCCGAAGGGCGGCGACGGCACCGAAAAGACCGACAAGAACGTCGTCGAACACACCGCCGAGAACAGCAGCGGCACCGAAGGAGACCGGCCATGAACCGCAGCGCACCGCTGGTGCTCGGCATCGAATCCTCCTGCGACGAGACCGGCGTCGGCGTCGTCGCGGGCACCCGGCTGCTCGCCAATGTCGTCTCCTCCTCCATGGACGAACACGTGCGCTTCGGCGGGGTGATCCCCGAGATCGCCTCCCGCGCCCACCTCGACGCGTTCGTGCCCACCCTGCAGCAGGCCCTCACCGAGGCGGGGGTGGGCCTCGAGGACATCGACGCGATCGCCGTCACCACCGGGCCCGGACTGTCCGGGGCGCTCATGGTGGGGGTAGCCGCGGCCAAGGCGCTGGCCGTGGCCACCGGGAAGCCCCTCTACGCGGTGAACCACCTGGTGGCCCACGTGGGCGTCGGCATGCTCGGAGGCACGTTCGCCGACGGGATCCCCGCGGACCTGGGCGCGCTGCTCGTATCCGGCGGCCACACCGAAATCCTCAAGGTGGGAAGCATCGCCTCGGACGTGACGCTGCTGGGCTCGACCATCGACGACGCCGCCGGGGAGGCGTACGACAAGACGGCGCGCATCCTCGGCCTCGGCTACCCCGGCGGTCCGGCCATCGACCGCATCGCCGCGCAGGGCGACCCGCGGGCCTTCCGGTTCCCCCGCGGCCTGACCCAGCCCAAGTACATGGGAACCGCCGAGAAGCCCGGACCGCACCGCTACGACTGGTCCTTCAGCGGACTGAAGACGGCGGTGGCGCGCAGCGTCGAACAGTTCGAGGCCAACGGGGAGCCGGTCCCAGTGGCCGACATCGCCGCGTCCTTCCAGGAGGCGGTCGTCGACGTCATCACCGCCAAGGCCGCCCTGGCGTGCACGGAGAACGGCATCACCAGCCTGCTGCTGGGCGGGGGAGTGGCAGCGAACTCGCGCCTGCGCACCCTGACCGCCGAGCGGTGCGCCGCGGCGGGCATCGAGCTCACCGTGCCGCCGCCGTCGCTGTGTACCGACAACGGGGCGATGGTCGCCTCGCTGGGCGCGCAGATCGTCCTCAATGGCGGAACGCCCAGCGGCCTCTCCTTCGCCACGGACTCGGCGCTGCCGGTCTCGAGCATCCTCCTCTAGGACCCCGGCGGGCGCCGGGAGGCTCAGAGGCCGAGGGACTCAAGGACGGGCAGCTCCGCGCGGACGCGTGCGCGGGCCTCCACCGCGCTGGGCGCCTTCACCGCGATCTCGGCAAGCTTGCGCGCCTCGTCGAGGCTGACGCTGTTCAGCACCGCCCCGACGCCGGCCAGCGCCCGGGGGGTCATTGACAGCGTGGAGACGCCCAGGCCGACGAGCACGACGGCGAGCGCGGGGTCGGCGGCGGCCTCCCCGCACACCCCCACGGGCTTGGCATTGCCCTCGGCGACCGAGCCCTCCACCGTGAGCCCGATCAGGCGCAGGACGGCCGGCTGCCAGGCGTTGTTCAGCGCCGCGAGGGAGCCGAGCTGCCGGTCGGCGGCCATGGCGTACTGGGTGAGGTCGTTGGTGCCGATGCTGGCGAACCCCACTTCGGTGAGGATCGATTCGCTCATCAGCGCGGCCGAGGGCACCTCGACCATCACCCCGGGCTTCTTCAGGCCCGCCTCGGTGGTCATTGCCGCGAAGTCGGCGGCCTCCTCGGCGGTGGAGATCATCGGCGCCATCACCCAGACCTCGGCGGAGGACTGGGCTTCGGCGTCGGCGATGGCCTTCAGCTGCCGTGCCAGCACGCCGGGGCTGGTGAGGTCCGTACGGTAGCCGCGGACGCCGAGGGCGGGGTTCGGCTCGGTGGTGTCGGTGAGGAAGGGAAGGGGCTTGTCCGCGCCGGCGTCGAGGGTCCGGACCACGACCTTCTTGCCGGGGAACGCGTCGAACACCCCCTTGTAGGCCTCGACCTGCTCGTCGTGCGTCGGTTCGCTGTCCCGGCCCAGGAAACAGAATTCGGTACGAAGGAGGCCCACGCCCTGCGCCCGGGCCTCCGCCGCTCCGCGGGCGTCCTTGGCCCCTCCGACATTGGCCAGCAGCGGCACCTCGTGGCCGTCCGAGGTCCTGCCGGTGCCGTCGAATTCGGTGAGGGCCGCCGCGGCGGCGGCATAGGCCTCGGCCGCGGCTTCCTCCTCGGCGCCGGGGTCCACGCTGATGGTTCCGGCGGCGCCGTCGACGTAGACGCGTGCACCGGATTCGAGCTCGTCGACGCCCACCGCGGCGACCACGGCCGGCAGGCCCAGGGAGCGGGCGATGATGGCGGTGTGGGACTGCGGTCCGCCGCCGGAGGTGACCAGGGCCAGGACCTTCTCGGGGTCGAGGGTGGCGGTGTCGGCGGGTGCGAGGTCCTCGGCGATCAGGATGAACGGGGCCTCCGAGGAGGGGATGCCCGGCGCGGACAGCCCGCGCAGTTCGGCCACGATCCGGGCCCGGACATCGAGGACGTCGGTGGCGCGTTCGGCCATGTACCCGCCGAGGTTGTGGAGCATTTCGGCGACCGAGGCGCCGGCGTCCCAGGCCGCGCGCTCGGCGGAGCTGCCGGCATTGATGAGTTTGACGGCGTTCTTGACAAGCATGGGGTCGGTGGCCATCATGGCGGTCGCCTCGAGCACGGCACGCGCGTCGCCGCTGGCCGTCTCCGAGCGCTGCTTCAACTCGGACTGGACGGCCTTCGTCGCCGACCGCAGGGCCGCTGCGGCATCCTCGGGGGTTACGCCCTCCCGGAGCCGCTCGCCGTTGGGGGGCTCGCTCACGGGCTTCGGCATCTGGCGGATGGTTCCGATGACCCGCCCCGGGCTGACGCCTACTCCTGAGAAATTCCGCATTGAACGTCCTCGTTTCCTTGCCGTGTGCGCAGAGACTTCCACCGTACCCGCCCGGGCCGGGGTGCGGCATCGAAGTGTGTGACCCACTTCATATATCAGCGCTATAGGTGTTACGGTAGCAGGCATGGATACCGCTGGCGAGCCCGCGCCGAAGATCAGGCTGCTCAGGGCAGCCGCATCGCTGCTGGCCGAGTCCGGCGGGTCACCCGTATCAACGCGCCAGGTGACCCGGCTTGCCCGGGTCACCGCTCCCACCCTGTACCACCACTTTGGGGACAAGGAGGGCCTTTTTGACGCCGTCGTGGCCGAGGGTTTCACTGAATACCTCGAGGGGGAGCGCAATCTCCCCAGCTCGGGGCAGCCGGTGGAGGACCTGCGCCGTCATTGGGACAACCATGTGCAGTTCGGTCTCGACCATCCCCACCTGTACCTGGTCATGTTCGGCAATATCCGTCCGGAACGCCGGCCCTCGATGGTGGCCGAGGCCGAGGCATTCCTTGGAGAAGTCCTGAAGCGGGCGGCCGCAGCGGCCCGCCTGGTCGTGCCGCCTGCCGAGGCGGCCCGAAGCCTGCTCGCGGCGAACATCGGCGTGACCCTCATGCTGATCGCCGAGCCCGCCTCCAACCGCAGCCTCGAACTGTCAGTGATGACACGCGAGGCTGTCATCTCCGCCATCGCGACCGATTCCGACTCGGACCCGGTCATCGACACCGAGGGCACCCCTTCGGTGGTGGTCGCGGCCATTGCGCTGAATGCCGCGCTGCAGGCATCGCACCCCGACCAGCTCTCCAGCTCCGAGCTGAAGCTCTTCCTCGAGTGGCTCCAACGGATTTCCACCCGGACGGGCTGACACGCAACCAATTTATCCATTCCCCGCACTGACGCAGGGACAACGGTTAGGAACGCACGTGGCAACACAAGCAGAAGCGGCGCCCCGCACCAGTGCGCGGGTCCGCGTCCAAAAATTCGGGACCTTCCTGTCCGGAATGATCATGCCCAACATCGGGGCCTTCATTGCATGGGGCATCATCACCGCGCTCTTCATCGAGAAGGGATTCACCCCGGTGGGCGTCCTTGGCGGTTTCGGTGAGAACGCGGCAGGAGAGCCGAACGTCGGGCTCGTCGGTCCGATGATCACCTACCTGCTCCCGCTGCTCATCGGCTACACCGGCGGGCGCATGGTCCACGGGCTCCGCGGCGGCGTCGTGGGAGCGGCGGCCACGATGGGCGTGATTGTCGGAACCGACATCCCCATGTTCATCGGCGCGATGATCATGGGCCCCCTCACCGCCCTCATCATGAAGAAGCTCGACGGACTCTGGGCCGGAAAGATCAAGCCCGGCTTCGAGATGCTCGTCGACAACTTCTCCGCCGGTATCGTCGCCGCCGCCATGGCGATCTTCGGCCTGCTCGCCGTCGGACCCCTGGTGACCGCCTTCAGCAACGCGGCCGGCGCCGTCGTCGACTTCCTCGTCACCAACGGACTGCTGCCCTTCACGAGCATCCTGATCGAACCGGCCAAGGTGCTGTTCCTCAACAACGCCATCAACCACGGCATCCTCACGCCGCTGGCCACCGAGCAGTCCCTTGAGAACGGCAAGTCGATCCTGTTCCTCCTCGAGGCCAACCCCGGCCCCGGCTTCGGAATTCTCCTCGCGTACATGCTGTTTGGCCGGGGCATCGCCAAGGCGTCCGCTCCCGGCGCAGCGCTCATCCACTTCGTCGGCGGCATCCACGAAATCTACTTCCCCTACGTGCTGATGAAGCCCATCATGATCCTCGCCGCGATCGGCGGCGGCATGGCCGGCATCCTCACCCTCGTGATCACCGGAGCCGGGCTGCGCTCGCCGGCCGCCCCGGGCAGCATCATCGCCGTCTACGCCGCGACGGCCTCCGACAGCTACATCGGGGTCACCCTCTCGGTGCTGCTCGCCACCGCAGTGTCCTTCCTGATCGGTTCGGTGATCCTCAAGACCACCCGGAACCCGGCCGACGACGACGGCAGCCTCAGCAACGCCACCGCCCGCATGGAAGGCCTCAAAGGCCGCAAGAGCTCGGTCTCCGGTCTGATCGGTGCCAAGGGAGAGGCGCCCGCCGGCCCGATCCGCAATGTTGTCTTCGCCTGCGACGCCGGCATGGGCTCAAGCGCCATGGGAGCCTCAGTGCTGCGGAACAAGTTCAAGGCAGCCGGCCTGACGGATGTCACGGTCACGAACTCCTCGATTGCGAACCTCACCGACTCCTACGACCTGGTGGTCACTCACCAGGACCTGACGGAGCGGGCCCGGCCGCTGACCGCCGCAGCAACGCACGTCTCCGTGGACAACTTCATGAACAGCCCGCGGTACGACGAGATCGTCGACCTGGCCCGCAGCCAGCGCGAAGGGGACGGCACACCGGCACCCGACAGCGGGGCGCCCGACATCTCGGAGCAGGCCCAGCCCGCCGGCGGGGAAGTGCTCGCTGAGAGGAGCGTCGTCCTGCAGGGAAGCGCGACCAACCAGGCCGATGCCATCAACGAGGCCGGCCAACTCCTGGTCGACCGCGGCGCCGTCGACCCGAGCTACATCGCGGCCATGCATGAACGCGAGCAGTCGGTGCCGACCTACATGGGCAACTTCCTCGCCATTCCGCACGGCACAAACGCCGCCAAGGAATACATCAAGCGCTCGGCCGTCTCGATCGTGCGCTACCCCGAGGGCATCGACTGGAACGGCAAGCAGGTGAAGTTCGTCGTCGGCGTGGCCGGGGTAAACAACGAGCACCTCTCGATCCTTTCGGCCATCGCCCGCGTCTTCTCGGACAAGGAGCAGGTGGCGCGCCTCGACCGGGCCGAAACCGTCGACGAGGTTCTCGGGCTCTTCGGGAAGGTGAATGCCTAGTGAAGGCCGTGCACTTCGGGGCGGGGAACATCGGCCGCGGCTTCGTGGGGTTGCTGCTCCACGAAGCCGGCTACGAGGTGGTGTTCGCCGATGTGGCCGAGGCGCTGATCGACCAGCTCGCCGCCACGCCCTCCTATACGGTCCACGAGGTCGGAGAGGAGCCCACCGACAAGACCGTGGACAACTACCGGGCCCTGAACTCGCGCGCCGAGGAAGGTGCGGTGATCGAGGAAATCACCACCGCCGACATGGTCACCACCGCCGTCGGACCGGGGGTGCTGAAGTTCCTGGCTCCAGTGATCGCGTCGGCCATCGCGCAGCGGTCACCGGAGGCACAGCCGCTGCAGGTGATGGCGTGCGAGAACGCGATCAACGCCACCGACCTGCTCCGACTGGCCGTGGTGGACGCGTACTCGGGGGACCGGAGCGGGCTGGACACACGGGCGGTCTTCGCGAATACCGCGGTTGACCGGATCGTGCCGAACCAGGCGCCCGGGCAGGGCCTCGACGTAACGGTGGAGACCTTCTATGAGTGGGTCATCGACCGGACCCCGTTCGGGGGCAGCGAGCCGCGGATTCCCGGGGCCACCTACGTGGACGACCTCGCCCCGTACATCGAGCGCAAGCTGTTCACGGTCAACACCGGGCACGCCGCCTGCGCCTACTTCGGCTACGCGGCCGGGGCCGAAAAGATCTCCGATGCCATGGCGGATTCCGAAGTGGCGCGCCGGGTGCGGGCCGTGCTGGAGGAGACGAAGCAGCTGCTGGTCACCAAGCACGGTTTCGCCGCCGACGAGCAGGAGGCGTACGTGCAGAAGATCCTGCGCCGGTTCTCCAACCCGCACCTGCCGGACACGGTGGTGCGGGTCGGACGGGCACCGCTGCGAAAGCTGGGACGCCACGAACGCTTCGTCGGCCCCGCGGCAGAACTCGCCGAGGGCGGCACCCATCCGGCCGCCCTGCTGGCGGCGATGGAAGCAGCCCTGGCCTTCGATGATCCGGCAGATCCCGAAGTCGAGGAACTCGCCCGCATCATCGGTAGCAACCCGGCGGAGGAGGCCGTCACCCGGATCACGGGCCTGGACGCGGGGCACGTACTGTTCCCCTCGGTCCTTGACCTCGTGAAGGCCCGCGCAACGGTGTAGGCAGGGTCGGCAGGCAGACTGACGCGGAAGTGCTCCCTCTCCGGGCCGGAGGGGGAGCACTTCCGCGTTGGGGCGCAGGGATCAGCCGGAAGCGCCCCGGTGAGCGGCCTCGATTCCGTCGAGGATGAGTCCGAGCCCGAACGCGAATTCATCCCCGTAGGCGTACCCGGGCTGGAGGATATGGGTCTGCGCCATTTCGGCGAGGTGGGGGAAGGCACCGGACATCATGTGCTGCTGGGCCAGAAAGCTTTCGGTTGCCGTGTTGACGTCCCCGGCCTCGCTGAGCGGCAGGGAGGCCTCCTGGAGGGCGAAGCCGTCGACGTAGCTGTCGAGCAGCGACATTGCGTGCGCGGTGAGCGTCATTGAGAATCCGGCGCCGCGCAGGCAGGCGATCACGGCGTCGAGGTGCCTCAGCGTTGCAGCGCCCGGTGTGGAGCGCATCAGGCTGATCGCCCACGGGTGCCGGGCCCAGGCGGCGCGGGCGGAGTGCGCGCGGTCCTCCATCGCCGTCCGCCAGGGGGTATCCGTCGAGGGCAGGGCAATTTCGTCGAACACCAGATCGACCATGCCGTCGATGATGTCGTCCTTGTTCTTCACGTGGTAGTAGAGCGACATGGCCTCCACCCCCAGCGCCTGGGCGAGCCTGCGCATGCTCAGGGACTCGAGGCCGCCGGCATCGGCGAGGTCCACGGCCACGCGGACCGCCCGGTCCCGGGAGACGGGATCCCGGGGGGCCTCCGGCCCTCGTGTCGATGCCATCGCTGTCCCTCCGTGAATTCCTGCAGCCGGTTTTCGCCGCTCTTCCCAAAGCCTACCTTACGGCGTATGGTGAAGGCAGTTTCGTACCTTACACCGTTAGGTACGGCGGCGCGGCCACTAAAGAACCCCTCCTCCTAAGAGGGCACACTCTCCGGGGCCTCCCCTGCAGTACTGCCGGGGTGCCGGCCGGAGTCCTGAGGCAGGTTGGAGGCCGCGCCGTGGCCCGGTGAAGGGCAGCAGGCACCCTCGATGCCGGCTACTACGGGACGCTTGCAGCCCTCGCGGTCAACGGCAGCTTCCTCTCCTACCAGGTGGCGATGGCCGGACTGGGGCTCGGCAGCGTCTTCCTCTGCTCCCTGTTGCTGCGCAAGCGCCTGATACCGCGGTTCTTCGCGGTCTGGGGACTGGCCGGCTACGCGGTCTCCGCCGCCGGAGCGGTGCTCGAACTCCTGGGCTTCGCCGGGCTCGGCATGGTCTTCACCGTCCCGGGAGGGCTCTTCGAACTCTTCTTCGGGATCTGGCTCCTCGCCGAGAAGTCCCCGCTGACCACCCCGGCGGCGGTGCCTGCGGACAAGGTCGCGGTGCCCTAGCTCCCGGGCTCCAGCGCCAGCTCCCGGACATCGGTGCGCCGCCGCGCGCGGAGCCCGGGTGGACCTGATCACCAGCCAGCTCGAGGAAGAGGACGCCGACCCGGACCGGGATCCGCCCGCCTCCTGAGCGGCACAGGGCCCCGGGGGGTTAGAGGCGGAGTCACGGGTCGAGGAAGTCGCTGACGCGCTCGGCGAGCCGGGCCGGGTCGACGTCGTGGCCCTGGCGGTCGAGGAGATCGAATTCCGCCCCGGGAACCAGCTCCGCGATGCCGCGGGCACCCCACTGCAAGAAATCCGGAGAGGCGCCACCGGCCAGGGACAGGGTGCGGGCGGTGATGGAGGCCAGCTCGGCCGGGATACTGCTGTCGCCCATGACGGCGTCGTCGTATCCGAGGGTGGGGGCGATGGCGGTCATCCCCTCCCAGGCGGGCGAAGATTTCATGTGCTCCACCGCGTTGCCGGGCACACCGACCCGGGTCAGGAATGCAGTCACCGCGCCGTCGCGGTCCCCGGCACTTAACGCCGAGCCCAGTTCCGCCGTATAGGAGAGGGCAGCCGGCCGGGCGGGCTCGGGCATGAAGGGCACCTCATACACGATCAGGTCGGTGACCTCCCCGCCGAGGCGGGCGGCCGCGAGAGCGGCCAGCGCCCCACCTGAGGACATGCCAAGGAGGGCGGCCGGAGCGCCGACCGCGGAGATCAAGGCCGCGATGTCCTCGATCTCCCGGTCCACGGCATAGGGGAGGGTGTCGCTGCTGGCGCCGCGGCCCCGGCGGTCGTACAGCACGACGGTGCGCGTCGGCGCCAGCCCGGGCGCGAGGGCGCGCATCGGCCCCGCGCCCCTGTGGCACATGGCACCGTCGATGAGGATGACCGCCGGGCCCGTCCCCTGGGTTTCGTATCCGATGCGGGTTCCGTCGGAGGAGTGCACGTCGCTCATCGATGGGTTCCTTCCGTCTTCACTAACGGATCCGCGCCAGCCGGTGCGTCCTGGCCGGACAGCTGCTTCTTCATCTGGATGGCAGTGGTCGTATAGCCGAGCTGTTCGTAGAGCCGCTGCGCGGGCTGGTTGTGCCCGAAGACGTTGAGCCCGAGGGAGGTCGCACCGCCGCGGCGGGCCTCCTCCTCGGCCAGCAGCATGGCCTGCCGGCCCACGCCCCGGTGCCGAAACGTCTCCTCAACCTCGATGTCGTACACCCACCACGCAGCCTCTTCCGATTCCGTTGGCCCGACCCAGAGGTACCCCACGGGCGATCCATCCGCCATCAGGTGATAGACACGATGGCCGGGCGCGGGGCGTCCGGCGGGGAAGAACACCTGGAGCGAACGCTCGGCGTTGGCCCGTGCCTGCCCGGGTGTCTCCCCGGACCGCATCCGCTCGCCGATGTAGGCGCTCATGCTGGCGGCCAGCCAGCGGCCGAGCCGTTCCGCGGGCATGAGGGAAAGGGTGATCTGCATGGCTGATCCTTTCACGCAGGCTCCCCGGGCACCAGATCACGGCCGATCCTCACGGGCAGGAGTGGGGGCAGGATCGGCGGTGTCAGCTCGGCAGATAGGGCCGGTACGGGTCAAGGGTGCCGTCGACCACCGGCACGAGGAGGTCGACAGTACCTTCACTGGTTTCGGCCGTCAGGGTCGTGCGCGCCCCTGGGGCGCCCCCGGCGCTCTGCAGGATCGTCGGGTTGGTATCCAGGGGGACACTGCCCTGCCGAGGAACGACGAAGGCCGTACTCAGGAGACGTACAGCAGATGTGCAGGGCGGGTTTCTGCGGCTGGGCATGGAACAAACTTCTGTTGCGAAGTCCGCGTCGCTGAAGATGTCGAGCTCACTCCGTGCCTGTCACGGACAATCCCGCCGGGTGGTGGGCCCGCCGAAGCACCCGCCGACCGGGCGTTACAGGCGCAGCTGGTCGACCATGTCCATCACGACGGCGCGCAGGTTGCCGCCGTTTTCCTCGGCGACCCGGCGCTGGCGCTGGTACCCGGCGCCCCGGGTCAGGATCGTCTCGACGTCGGCCAGTTCGTCGCTGCAGCCCAGCTTCGCGGCGACCGGTTCCAGCCGGTTGAGCACCTCCGTGAGGTGCTCGGTGACGAGCTGTTCCTTGCCGGAGGCATCGAGGATGATGATGGCGTCGAGGCCGTACCGGGCGGCCCGCCACTTGTTCTCCTGCACATGCCACGGAGGCATCGTGGGGATGGTCCGTCCGGCGTCGAGCTGGGTGGAGAACTCGTCGACGAGGCACTGGGTCAGCGCGGCCACCGCTCCGACGTCCTGCAGGGTGGAGAGCCCGTCGCAGACGCGCATCTCGACGGTGCCGAGGTTGCCGACCGGGCGGACGTCCCAGCGGATCTCGCTCACCGAATCGATGACCCCCGTGGTGAACATGTCCGAGACGTACGCCTCGTACGCCTCCCAATCCGGGAACTGGAAGGGCAGCCCGGCGGTGGGAAGCTGCTGGAACATCAGCGCCCGCTGGGAGGCATACCCGGTGTCCTCCCCGCCCCAGAAGGGGGAGGAGGCCGAGAGCGCCTGGAAGTGGGGGAAGTAGTTGATGAGCCCGTCCAGCACCGGGAGGGCCTTGTCCCGCGAGTCGAGCCCGACATGGACGTGCACGCCGTAGATCACCATCTGGCGGCCCCACCACTGGGTGCGGTCGATCAGCTTGAAGTAGCGTTCCTTGTCCGAGACGGGCTGGGAGCGCGGAGCACTGAAGGGGTGGGACCCGGCGGAGAACAGCTCAACGCCCATCGGATCGGTGACCTCCCGCACCGCGGCCAGGGACCTGCTCAGGTCCGCCTTCGCCTCGGCCACGGTCGTGCAGACGCCGGTGACGAGTTCGACGGTGTTCAGCAGCAGCTCCTGCTTGATATGCGGGTGTTCCTCGTCGTCCTGGAGTTCGGGGTGGTTGGCGGTGACGCCCCGCAGGACCTCCTCGGCCGCCGACACCAGCTCCCCGCTGTGCCTGTCGACCAAAGCCAGCTCCCACTCAACGCCCAGGGTGGACTGGGCTGAGCGTGCAAAATCGATCTTCATGGGCTGGCTCCTGACCGGTACCGGACTTGTGCTGGTTTTTCGCCTCGGCAGCGCGTCATCGCGAATGAGAACTGAGCCAATCGTAGTGCAGGGCCCGCACCAGCGCGCGCGGCGATCCGATGGAACAATGGGCACGTGCCGATCCTCAATAAAGACATGACCCTGTGCATCTCCCTCGCCGCGCGCCCCAGCAATATCGGGACCCGGTTCCACAACTACCTGTACGACGAGCTGGGGCTGAACTTCATCTACAAGGCGTTCACCACCACGGACCTGCCCGCGGCGATCGGCGGCGTGCGCGCGCTGGGGATCCGCGGCTGTGCCATATCCATGCCCTTCAAGGAGGACGTCATCGCCCTCGTTGACCGCATGGACCCCTCGGCGACGGCGATCGATTCGGTCAACACCATCGTCAACGACGACGGCGTGCTCACCGCGTACAACACCGATTACCTCGCCGTGGCCCGGCTGCTGGCCGGCCGCAAGGTGTCCACGGACCACTCGGTGTTGGTGCGCGGCTCCGGGGGCATGGCCAAGGCGGTTGTGGCGGCGGTGCGCGACTCCGGATTCCAGGACGTGACCGTCGTGGCGCGGAACGAGGAGGCCGGCCGGGCGCTGGCCGGGCTGTACGGGTTCGCCTGGCAGCAGGACGTCGGCTCCTCGACCGCAGGGCTGCTGATCAACGTCACCCCGGTCGGGATGGCGGGCCCGGACGCGGACGAGGTCTCCTTCCCGGCAGCCGCGATCGGGGCGGCCTCGGTGGTCTTCGACGTCGTCGCGCTGCCCTCGGAGACTCCGCTGATCCGTGCGGCCCGCGCCGCGGGCACGCCCGTGATCACCGGCGCCGAGGTAATCGCGCTGCAGGCGGAGGAGCAGTTCGTGCTCTACACCGGCGTGCGGCCCTCCCCGGAGCAGGTGGCCGCCGCAGGGGAATTCTCCCGGCAGGGCTGACCCGGCGGGTGCTCAGGCAAGCAGCCTCGCCAGGGGGCTGTCGGTGAAGTTCTCCAGGAGCATGCGAACGTCCTTGTACACCTCGGCGGCCCCGGCCTCGCGCAGTTCGGCCTCGCTCGTGCCCCCGGTGGTGATGCCGATGGTGGGGATGTCCAGCTCCGTCGCCGAGAACACGTCCCAGACCGAATCGCCGACGAACACCGTGTTGCCCGCTTCCAGGCCGCCGGCCTCGAGGGCCGCCTGCAGGATGTCGGGGGAGGGCTTGCTGTTCTCGGCGTCCGAGGAACTCGTGGCGCCGGTGATGGCGGCGTCGGCGTCGATGACGCTGCGGAGCACCTCGAGTTCCTTTCCTGAGGCGGAGGAGGCGAGGACCACGACGAGGCCCTCGTCGAAGCAGCGGCCCAGCAGGTCGCCGGCCCCGTCGAACGCGCGCAGTGAGGGCCAGTAGGTCGAGAACACAGCGCCGTGCGTCGCGTCGAGTTCCCCGTCGAGGGAGGCATCGCGGTCCTCACCGAGCAGGTGCGCGACGAGTTTGTCGCCGCCCATGCCGATCGCCCGGTGGATCTCCGCCATCGGCACGTCGTGCCCGAAGCGGCGGAACGCCTGCCACCAGGCGATCGTGTGCTGGTAGTTCGAATCGACGAGGGTGCCGTCGACGTCGACGAGGACACCGCGGCGCGGTGATGCTGGCTGGGGGGTCATGGCTGCCACCTTAGCTGTCCGGGGGTTTCCCCGAGTCTAGTAAGCGCGGACCCGCGGCCGAAGGAATTCTGCGGCTGGCCCGCGGGGCGGCCGTCCTGTACGGAACGGCTGGACGGGGCGGACAGGCCGGACGGCGAATTCTGCGATGTCGCATCCGCGTCCGTGGAGCGGCCGTCTTGACTCGGGGTGGCGAAATCGTCGCGCACGGGCCCGGCCGCACCCGGAGTCAACCGGGAGAATCCAGGAACGCCCTCATATCGCCGGCGACCTGATCCGGGCACTCCCACAGGACCAGGTGCCCCACATCGGGATAAACCTTCAGAACGGCACCCGTTATGCGAGCCGCCAAGGCTTCCTGGTCCCTGCGTGGCAGCACGCCGTCCCGGTCGCCCCACAGGATCAGCGTGGGCGCATCGATGCTTCCCGACTCGGTGGGCGGCGTGGCCGCACGCAAGCCATTCAGGATGCGCTTCCAGGCATGCGCCGGCATTCTGGCGCCGTCGCGCACCCGGTCCTCAATGAACCAGGTGGGAACCGGATGCAGCAGGGGGAACCAGGATATCGAAGCCCGTACCCAGTCCTGCTGGACAGGGTCCGTGAGGCCGTCGACTTCGTCGGCGAATGGGGGCCGATCTCGAAGGCTCAGGGGAGAGCCAACGAGCACAAGCGCCGCGATGCACTCGGGGTACCCGACCGCCAACTGCTGGGCCACGTAGCCTCCGCTTGAGGAGCCGACGACGCATGCCCTTTGCACATGGAGGGCCTGGAGAATTGCTGCGGCGTCCTCGGCCTGTTCCGCCAGCGAATAGCCCTCCTGCGGTTTATCCGCGTCGCCCTGCCCGCGGAGGTCGGGGGCATAGACCCTGAAGTCGGCCAGGCCGGGTAAAAGGCGGTCGAAACTTCGCCGGGATTCAGCCCATGCATGAAGGAGCAGCACCGGTCGTGCATCGGCGTCACCCTGGACGAGACACGGCACCGTGATGCCCGTGCGGAGCCTAAGATTCCGGACTTCGGATTCCATTCCCTCAGGGTACGGAACCGAACCCGTCTGCGGGAGAAGCCTCGGCGAATCTACTGAGCCAGTCCCCGCGGCGGTGGAATTCTGCGGCTGGCCCGCGGGGCGGCCGTCCTGTAGGGATCGGCGGGCGGGGAATTCTTCGAGTTCTTGAATGGTTGTTCAATAACTGACAAGCGGCAGTGCGGCCGATATCCCGAAATGAACGTTCCCTACTGAACATTTCCAACCCGAGAAGAGCCTTCATGAACTCCAGCACAGCCACCGCGCAGAACGCCGCCTCACCGCCCTCCAGTCCGCCCCGCGCCCGGTCACCCTGGTGGGGTGTGGCGTCCCTGTCCGTTATCCTCTTTGCGCTCGTGACGAGCGAATTCCTCCCGGCGAGCCTGCTCTCCCGCATGTCCTCGGATCTTGGCATCTCCGAGGGCCTCGCGGGCCAGGCAGTGACCGCCACCGCCGTCGCCGCGGCGGTCACCGGTCCCGCCATCGCGCTGGTGCTGCCGCGGCTTGACCGCCGGATCGCACTGATCGGGCTCGTGGTCCTGGCAACGGTGTCCAACCTCCTGGTCGCCCTGGCCCCGTCCTTCGCGGTGCTGCTCACCGCGCGGCTCCTGCTTGGGGTGTCGGTCGGAGGTTTCTGGGCCCTGGCCATCGCCGTCGTCGCCGCCCTCGTCAGCCGCGAAAGGATCGGCCGCGGCATGATGGTCGTCAACGTCGGCGTCTCCCTGGCCACCATCCTCGCCGTTCCCCTGGGGCTGGTGCTCGGCGAACTGTGGGGCTGGCGCGTGCTGTTCCTGCTGGCGGCCGCGGCGAGCGTTGTGGGCCTCGTCCTGGCCGCGGCCTGGCTTCCGCCGGTCGCCCCCGAACCCTCTCCGGGCCGGGCCTTCCTGGCGACCCTCCGGTCGCCGCTGGTGATCGTCGGAATGGTCGGCATGTTCCTCATCGCCGGCGGACACTTCGCCGGCTTCACCTACATCCGCCTCGCCGGAGACCTTGTCGCCGGGCTCACCGCCGAGGGGTTCGCCCTGGCGCTGGCCGCCTTCGGCATCGCCTCGTTCGTGGGCAACCTCGCCAGCGGCCCTGCCGCCGACGGCGCACTCCACCGCTCCGTCGTCGTCATGGGGGCGGCAGTGGGCATCGCGACCATCCTGTGGGCCACCCTGGGCGTCAGCCTCCCGGTCGCTGTTGCGGCCATCGTGCTCTGGGGACTCGGCTTCGGCGCCATCCCCACCCTCATCCAGTCCTGGATGGCGCGGGCGCACCCGGAGAGCCTCGAATCGGTCTCCGGGGTCACCGTCGCCGCCTTCCAGCTGGCCATCGGCCTCGGCGCGGCGGTGGGCGGGGTGCTCGTCAACAGTTTCGACGTCCGGGCGGCGCTGATCGCCGGCGGCGCGGCCGCCCTCCTGGGCGGTGTGCTGCTCGGAGTGGTGCGCACCCGCAGGCTCGGGGCCTAGCCGGCCGCCGGGGCCGGGTGCGCCGGGACGGGCTCGACGACGATGGCCACGCGGTCATCGCCGATCCGGGTCAGAACCAGCGTGGCCTTTTTCCGGGCCTTCCCGGAGCCGCTGAGCAGCTGCCGCCGCACCTCCTCCGGGGTGACCGAGGTTCCGCGCTTCTTGATGTCGAGGACGCCGATGCCTTCGGCGCGCACCCACTGCTTGAGGGCCTTGATATTGAAGGGGCGGGTCTCCACGATCCGGTAGGGGCGGGCGAACGGCGTCTCGTGGAGCTCCGGTGCGCAGATGTACGCGATCCGGGGATCGAGAAGGTGCCCGCCGAGCCGCTCCGCGACGTCGGCGACGAGGCCCGCCCGAATGACGGCTCCGTCCGGCTCGTACAGGTAGCCCTCCGGTGGGCCGACGGGGGCCTCCGGACCGGCGCCGAAGTCCTCGGCGCTGGTCAGCTCCGCCGCGCCGTGGGCGCTGAGCACGAGGGCGGCGCGGCGCACCCCGGGCCGGCGCAGCGCGTTGAACCACAGGGCCGCCTCGGTCACGTCGCCGTCCACGGAGACCCACTGGGCCTCGCAGTCCGCCGGTACCGCCTCGTGCGGGATGCCGGGGCCCAGCTTCACCCCCACGGGCGTGCCGCGGGCGGCGAGGTCCTCGACGAAGGACAGCGGGGGAGAGAACGCCTCGGGGTCGAAGATGCGGGTGGTGCCCGAGGAGGTGGTGCTGCGGCGGGCCGGATCCAGCCAGACGCCGTCGTACTTCGTCACATCCACGGCCGACGCATCGGCGTTCAGCACCGACGCGTTCGGCCAGGGGAGCAGGTTCATGGTCGCGGCGGCAGCGGTGGTCTCGTCGAGCTCGACGGCGGTCACTTCCCGCTCCAGGGTGGCCAGCGCCATCGAATCCGCGCCGATCCCGCAGCCCAGGTCGGCCACCCGCACCAAGTCCGCGGCCACGAACCGCTGCGCGTGGTGGGCCGCGACCCGCAGCCGCGTCGCCTGCTCCAGCCCCGCGGAGGTGAACACCATCCGGTCCGCGAAACCGCCGAACTTCGCGTGGGCCTTGGCCCGCAGGCGGCACTGGGTCAGGGCCGCTGCCACGACCTCGGGGGCGTGGCCAGCCCGGCGCAGCTGCTCGCTCAGCTGCAGGCTGCCGGCCTCCGAGTATGGACCCAGCGAGTTCAGCAGCTCCCAGCCCTGGGGCGTGAGGATCGGTGCGATGGAGTCGGTGACGGGGTTCTCGGAAGCCATGATCCAACCCTAGGCGACGTACCCGGCGGTCCGCTCCGTGCTCCGGGGCGCGGAGCACGGTCCCGGAAACCCGCGCGATCTGGCACTCGCCTTGACCGAGTGCTAACCAGTGCATAAAGTCAGGGTTGGCACTCTCAGTAGGAGGGTGCTAATCCCGAGGAAGCGCCGGCCGGCACCGCGACGACGGTCAGCGCCCACCGAGGGCCTACATTCCATTAGTAACGAACGCAAAGGAGAGCCCGAGTGTCGGTCTCTATTAAGCCTCTTGAGGATCGTATTGTTGTCCGCCCGCTGGAAGCCGAGCAGACAACTGCTTCCGGTCTGGTCATCCCGGATACCGCTAAGGAAAAGCCCCAGGAGGGCGAAGTTGTAGCAGTAGGACCGGGCCGTGTCGACGACAACGGCAACCGCGTTCCCGTCGATGTCGCTGAAGGCGACATCGTCATCTACTCGAAGTACGGCGGAACCGAGGTCAAGCACGGCGGCCAGGAGTACCTGGTGCTCTCGGCGCGCGACGTCCTGGCGGTCGTCGTTAAGTAGGCTTTTTCCGATGAAGACCCCGGCCAGTACTGGCCGGGGTCTTCTCACTGCACCAGCCTGAAAGGAACAAACCATGGCAAAGCAGTTGGAGTTCAACGATGCAGCCCGACGCGCACTCGAGGCCGGCGTCGACAAGCTTGCAAACACCGTCAAGGTGACCCTTGGCCCGCGCGGACGCAACGTCGTGCTGGACAAGAAGTGGGGAGCGCCCACGATCACGAACGACGGCGTCACCATCGCCCGTGAGGTCGAACTCGACGACCCCTACGAGAACCTCGGCGCCCAGCTGGCCAAGGAAGTCGCGACGAAGACCAACGACGTCGCCGGTGACGGCACCACCACGGCCACCGTGCTCGCACAGGCCCTGGTCAAGGAAGGCCTGCGCAACGTTGCCGCCGGCGCCGCTCCGGGACAGCTCAAGCACGGCATCGAGGTCTCGGTCGAGGCCGTCGCCGCGCGCCTGCTGGAGAACGCCAAGGAGGTTGTCGGCCACCAGACCGCCAGCGTCGCGGCCATCTCCGCCCAGAGCACCGAGGTCGGCGACCTGCTCGCCGAGGCCTTCGACAAGGTCGGCAAGGACGGCGTCATCACCATCGAGGAATCCTCCTCGACCGTGACCGAGCTCGTCCTCACCGAAGGCATGCAGTTCGACAAGGGTTACCTCTCCCCGTACTTCGTGACCGACGCCGAGCGCCAGGAAGCCGTCCTCGAGGACGCGCTGATCCTGATCAACTCCGGCAAGATCTCCTCCCTGGCTGAATTCCTTCCCCTGCTGGAGAAGGCCCTCCAGGCCGGCAAGCCGCTGTTCATCATCGCCGAAGACATCGAAGGCGAAGCGCTGTCCACCCTCGTGGTGAACAAGATCCGCGGCACCCTGAACGCCGTCGCCGTCAAGGCGCCCGGCTTCGGCGACCGCCGCAAGGCCATGATGCAGGACATCGCCACCCTCACCGGTGCGCAGGTCGTTTCCCCCGATCTGGGCCTGAAGCTGGACCAGGTCGGCCTCGAGGTGCTGGGCTCCGCCCGCCGCATCACGGTCACCAAGGACGCCACCACCATCGTCGACGGCGCGGGCGAAGCCTCCGACGTCGCCGACCGTGTGGCGCAGATCCGCGCCGAGGTCGAGCGCACCGACTCCGACTGGGACCGCGAGAAGCTCCAGGAGCGCCTCGCGAAGCTCTCCGGCGGTGTGGGTGTCATCAAGGTCGGTGCCGCCACCGAGGTTGAGCTGAAGGAAAAGAAGCACCGCATCGAAGACGCCGTCTCCGCGACGCGCGCCGCACTCGATGAGGGCATCGTCGCAGGCGGCGGTTCCGCACTCGTCCAGGCCGGCAAGGCCCTGGACACCGACAGCAGCGTCCTCGCCCTCGAGGGCGACGCCGCAACCGCCGTCGGCCTGGTGCGCCGCGCCCTGGCGCAGCCGCTGCGCTGGATCGCCGAGAACGCCGGCCACGAGGGCTATGTCGTCGTGGCGAAGGTCTCCGAACTCGAAGACGGGCACGGCTTCAACGCCATGACCGGTGAGTACGAAAACCTGATCGACGCCGGCATCATCGACCCGGTCAAGGTGACCCGCTCGGCGCTGCGCAACGCAGCCTCGATCGCCGCCCTGGTCCTGACGACCGAGACGCTCGTCGTCGAGAAGCCCGCTGAGGACGAAGAGGCCGGCCACGGCCACAGCCACTAGTCCCCGCACGGCAGGGCCCGCCACGGGCCCCGCAGGCAGGCAGCAAGCACCCCGGCCGGGTCCACCGGCCGGGGTGCTTCGCTTAACGGGCGCCATTCAACGTCTGCGGCCCGCCCGCCGGCACGTAGGCCCGGTTGCTCCCGGCCGGCGTCCGGCCGAAGCCCGCGGCAGCGGCTGCAGGGGTCCCGGAGCCCCTCCAGATCACGAAACGGTAAACTGGAGCTTTGTGCCGTCGCTGCCTGCGGCACACCGGGCGCTCCGCGGCGCCGTTAGGCAAGCGAAAGGGTCGATGTGGGTGTAACGAGAACCGCGCCGGAGGAGAACCTCCCCGCGGCCTCCGCGGCGCGCCAGCGGCGTCCCGAGGTGCAGGGCCTGAGGGCCCTCGCCGTCGTCATGGTGGTGCTCTACCACGTGTGGCTCGGCCGGGTCTCCGGCGGCGTCGACGTGTTCCTGCTGATCTCCGCCTTCCTGCTCACGTTCTCCTTCGTCGGCAAGGTCGAGTCGGGCCGGCCGCTGCAGCTGCTGCGGTACTGGCTGGGCCTCTTCCGGCGCCTCCTGCCCGCCGCCGCCGTCGTCCTGGTGGCCGTCCTGGCCGCCACGGCCGTGCTGGCCCCGCCCTCCCGGTGGCCGGGGATCTTCGACCAGACGTGGGCGTCCCTGCTGTATGTGCAGAACTGGGAACTTGCCGCCAACGCCGTCGACTACTACGCCCAGGACGACAGCAACGCCAGCCCCCTGCAGCACTTCTGGTCCCTCTCCATCCAGGGCCAGGTGTTCCTGCTGTGGCCGCTGCTGTTCGCCGTCTCCGCCCTCGCGGCGCGGGCCGCCCGGCGGCGCTACCGCACCGTCCTCATCGCCGTCTTCTCGGCGGTCTTCGCCCTGTCGCTCGCCTTCTCCGTCTGGCAGACCACCCACCACCAGGCGGCCGCGTACTTCGACACCCGGTCCCGGCTGTGGGAGTTCGCGCTGGGCTCCCTGATCGCGCTCCTGCTGCCATATGCCCGGTTCGGAATACGTACCCGGGTGGTGCTCGGCTGGGTCGGGCTGGCCGCCATGCTCAGCTGCGGGCTGCTGCTGCAGGTGCAGCAGCAGTTCCCCGGCTGGATCGCCCTCTGGCCGACCCTGGCCGCGGCCTGCATCCTCGCCGCCGGCCGCACCGGGAGCCGCTTCGGTGTCGATCGCCTGCTGAGCGCGGCGCCCCTGGTGCGCCTCGGGGACAACTCCTACGCCCTGTACCTGTGGCACTGGCCGATCCTCGTCTTCTGGCTCCTGACTGCCCGCAAGCCCGAGGCCGGACTGCTCGACGGTGCCCTCGTGATCACCGCGTCGCTGCTTCTCGCGTTCGCCACCACCCGGTTCGTCGAGGTGCCCGTACGGTCCTGGTCGTGGCCCACGCTGCGCAGGCGCCGCACCGGGCTCGTCGTGGCCGCGGCGCTGGCCGTCGTCGCCGTGCCCCTGTCGGGGTGGGAGCTACAGGTCCAGGCCCAGGAAAACGCCGCCCGGATGCAGACGGCGGACGACAACCCCGGCGCGCGGGCGCTGGCCCCCGGGTTCGAGTACCGCGGGGCAGAGGACGCCGTGGTCCTTCCGCTCGCCAGCGCCCTGGGCGACGAATGGGCCGAGTACGACGGCCCCTGCGAAGGCGCACTGGCCCCCACCGACCCCCGGATCGAATTCTGCTCCCAGGCCGGCAACGCCGAGTCGCCGGAGCGCACCATACTGATCCTCGGCGACTCCCACGCCCAGGTGTGGCTGACCGCGGTGGGCGCCCTGGCCACCGAGCACAACTGGAACGCCGTCCTGGTACACAAGCCCGCCTGCCGGTTCGGGGCGGAATCACCCACCATGAGCCCGGAGTGCAATGCGCACAACGCCGCGGCCCTCGACTACGCCCTGGACCTAGAGCCGGACGCCGTGCTGACGGTCGGGTCCAAGACGGACTGGAGCTCGCCCGCGGAAACCGTCCCGGACGGCTACGCCGCCGGGATGCAGCCCTTCCTTGACCGGGGCATCGAGGTCGTGGCCCTGCGTGACACCCCGCGGTTCGAGTTCGATATGGCCAAGTGCGTCGAGCTCAACAGCGGTGACCCCGACGCCTGCGCCCTGCGCCGCTCCGAGCTGCTCGCCCCGGTGTCCCCGCTCGAGCAGGTCGCCCGGGACAACCCCGGGATCGGCGTGCTGGACCTGACCGACCAGGTCTGCGCCGACACCTCCTGCCCGGGCCTGATCGGGAATGTGCTCGTCTACAAGGACCGCGACCACCTCACCAGGACCTACGTCAAGACGATCCAGCCGGTCTTCAACGAGCGGTTCCTCGCCCTCACCGGGTGGTGAGCCGCCGCCCGGGCTCCGCTGCGCCAGGGTGGATGCCGTCATGCCCGCCGGGGAATAGGGCTCGGCAGGGATTGGTTTTAGAATGGTTAAGAGCCGGACGGCAGAGCCGCCGATGGCACCCCCACCCGCGGTGACACCCCGAAAGAGGACCAGTAGTGACCCTGTCTGAGCAGAACGAACCCCACGACCCCTTCGGATTCATTGGCCTCACCTACGACGACGTGCTGCTGCTTCCCGGCCACACCGACGTCATCCCGTCCGAAGCCGACACCTCCTCACGGGTTTCCAAGCGGATTTCCGTCCAGACGCCGCTGCTCTCCGCCGCCATGGACACCGTGACCGAGGCGCGCATGGCCGTTGCCATGGCCCGCCAGGGCGGCCTCGGCGTGATCCACCGCAACCTCTCGATCGCCGACCAGGCCGAGCAGGTTGACCGGGTGAAGCGCAGCGAGTCGGGCATGATCACCAACCCGCTGACCATCGGACCTGACGCCACACTCGCCCAGCTCGATGAGCTGTGCGGGCAGTACCGCGTCTCGGGTCTTCCGGTCGTCGACGACTTCGGCCACCTCCTCGGCATTGTCACCAACCGCGACACCCGCTTCGTCTCGGAGCAGGATTACCCGCACCGCCTGGTGCGTGAGGTCATGACCAAGATGCCGCTGATCACCGGCCGCGTCGGCATCAGCGGCGACGAGGCCATTGCGCTGCTGGGGACGAACAAGATCGAGAAGCTTCCCCTCGTCGACGACGAAGGGATCCTCCGCGGACTCATCACCGTCAAGGACTTCACCAAGGCCGAGCAGTACCCGCTGGCGACCAAGGACGACGACGGGCGCCTCCGGGTCGGTGCCGCCATCGGTTTCTTCGGCGACGGCTGGGAGCGCGCGATGGCCCTCGTGGACGCCGGCGTGGACGCCCTCTTCGTTGACACCGCCAATGGCCACAGCGCCGGGGTCCTGGAGATGGTCGCCCGGCTCAAGGCCGAGAAGTCCCTGGCGCACGTCGACATCATCGCAGGGCAGGCGGCCACCCGTGCCGGCGCCCAGGCCCTGATCGACGCCGGTGCCGACGGCATCAAGGTCGGCGTCGGGCCCGGCTCAATCTGCACCACCCGCGTCGTCGCCGGCGTCGGGGTGCCCCAGGTCACCGCCATCTATGAATCCGCCAAGGCCGCCATTCCCGCCGGTGTGCCCCTCATCGCCGACGGCGGCCTGCAGTACTCGGGCGACATCGGCAAGGCTCTGGTGGCCGGTGCCGACACGGTCATGTTGGGCTCGCTCCTGGCCGGATCGGCCGAGGCCCCCGGTGAACTGATCTTCGTGAACGGCAAGCAGTACAAGACCTACCGCGGCATGGGCTCGCTCGGCGCCATGCAGACCCGCGGGAAGAACACCTCCTACTCCAAGGACCGCTACTTCCAGGCCGATGTCAGCGGGGACGACAAGCTCATCCCCGAGGGCGTCGAGGGCCGCGTCGCGTACCGCGGGCCGCTGGCCTCGGTGGCGTACCAGCTCGTGGGCGGCCTGCGCCAGACGATGTTCTACACCGGAGCGCGCACCATCCCCGAGCTCAAGGCCAAGGGCAAGTTCGTGCGCATCACGGCGGCCGGGCTTAAGGAGTCTCACCCGCACGACATCCAGATGACGGTTGAGGCCCCGAACTACGGTTCGAAGTAGTTTTCCGACCCACTCGGGCGTTTCGCGCAGTAGGCCCCCGCCACCCACCAGGGGTGCGGGGGCCTCTTCGTGTTCAGGGGCCGGGGCAGCCCGCACCCCGGCCGTCCGTCTTCGTCGAGTGTGCAGATAGCCACGCTCCCGGCCGTCCTCCTCCCGTCGAGTGTGCAGATAACCACGCTTTGCATGGTGGATAGCGTGGTGAGCTGCAGTTTCGGCGGGGTCTCACCGATGACGGCTCGCCGACGCCGCCCGGCCTCATTCGGGAATTGGCACCGCACTGCCGCTGACCGAAACGCGCGCATCGGTAGGGGAGACGTCGATCTCGAGGGTGCTCGGCCGTCCCATGTCCTGGCCCTGGAGGATCGTGATCCGCTGCGGCGCGGTGATGAGTCCCAGCTCCCGCAGGTAGCCGCCCAGAGCTGCCGCGGCGGCGCCGGTGGCCGGGTCCTCCACCACTCCACCGACGGGGAAGGGGTTGCGGGAGTGGAAGGTGCTGGAGTCCTCGCGCCAGATCAGCTGCAGCGTGGTCCAGCCCCGCTCGGTCATCAGTTCCTTGAGGGCCTCGAAGTCATAGGCGAGATCCGCCAGGCGCGCACGGGAGCGGGCCGCCAGCACCAGATGCTCGTTGCCGGCGAAGGCCACCTGGGCTGGAAGCGCCGGATCGAGATCCTCGGGTGCCCACCCGAGTGCGGCGAGGGCTCCGGCGGTCTCCTCGGCGGAGGCAGCCCGGCTGCGCGTTGGTGCACTGACGAGGGTGGCCCGGTGGCCGGAGGACGTTCCGGCCGTCGAGACGGCGATGTCACCCACTGGGGTGCCGAACATCAGGTCTCCGGGACCGATCCGCTCCGCCAGCGCAACGGCCGTGGCGATGGTCGCGTGGCCGCAGAACGGCACCTCCGCCAGGGGACTGAAGTACCGAAGGGTGTAGTTCCGCCCGTCCCCGGGCCAAACAAAGGCCGTTTCTGAATATCCGACGTCGGCGGCGATGCGCTGCATTTGGCTCTCGTCCAGTCCGGTGGCGTCGAGCACGACGCCGGCAGGGTTCCCGCCGTCGGGGTCGCTCGTGAAGGCGGCGTATCTAAGAATCTCCATGGCACTACTTTGCCCCACGGCCCGTGTCCCGGGGGAGGACCGCGGCCCGCCCGGCGGGGCAGGGCGCGGTACCGGCCCCAGGTCAACCGGTGGGGTGGGATGGTGCTGCGCGGCGGCTCCCCGTCGGAGGAGGCGCCGCGCACCGGCCTACCCCCTTTCGGCGAGGAACCGCTCCAGGGCCGCCAGGTCGTCGGTGTTGATGTGGTCGACGCCGGCTGCGAGCAGTTCGGCCCACACGGCCTCGCGGGCCGGTCCGGGCAGGTCCGGAGTCGCCCAGAAGCGGACCCGCGCCCCCTGTGCGTGGGCGGCCGCGACGTAGGCCGTCAGCTTTTCCCGCTCGGCCGCCGGCATGTCGCCCACACCCCGCCAGGAGAAGAGCTGCTGCCAGTTGTTGCTGATCAGCGGCATGAGTTCGGAGGGAAGGGCGCCGCCAAGATCCGACGCCCGCCCGTCGTAGAAGCCGAAGCGCTGTTCGGCGGCGCTCATGACGGACAGCGGCCGGTTGCCGCTGATCACCGCGGCCACGGCCCCCGCTTTGGTCTTCCCGTGCGTGTAGCGGGTGAGTATCGTGCGGTGCTCGGCGAGCTCCTCCTCAATGGCGGCGTAGGTCGGGCCCGCCTCGCTCTTGATGTCGATCAGCAGCTGGAACTGCCCCTCCCACCCCGGGTACACGCTGCCTCCATGCCCCTTGACGAGCGCGTCGAGGGGCTCCAGGTACAGGCTCTCCAAGGTGGCCCCCGCCCGGACATCCTCGCGGTCGTGCGCAACGAGGAGTTCGCCGTCGACGAGCCAGACGTCCGCTTCGACACTCGTGAAACCGTGCTCCAGCGCGTCCAGGAGCGGGCGGTCGTGTTCGTAGTCGTTGTGGGCGTGGGCCGCGGCGTGGGGGTCGCCCAGATCGACGCCGTGCTGTGCCGCCGGGGCCGGTGCGGTGCCCAGGGTGCTGAGGGCGGTGAGGGCTGCCGCCAGCGTGGCTGTCCTTCTCAGGAACATTGGAGTCCTTTCGGTTGAGGCCCCGGGGCCCGGGGCCCCTTCACGCTAGGGACCCTGAATGGTCGGCAGGCCGCGCACAGTTGACTCCCCGGTGAACTCCAGGAAGACACCCCCCGTGCGGAAGCAATCGGGTCCAAGGGCCCTGTCGAACGTGCGGTCCTGGGAGCAAAATATGCGCAGGGCAGGCAGCGGCGCGCGCGGGCCCTTCCACGCGGAGGAGGGGCCATGGCCATCGACAACGACATCTACAACCGCCTCGGCGAGACCTGGTGGGACGAGGACAACGTTCTGAACATCCTCCATGGCAGCTGCACCCCGGGACGGATGGCCTACTTCCGGGAGGTGCTGCGGACGCTGCTGTTCGGCACCTACGCCGGTCGAACGGCGTTGGACGTCGGCTGCGGCTGCGGCTTCCTGGCCGAGGAGTTCGCCCGGCTGGGCTTCTCGGTCACCGGTGTGGACCCGTCCGAGGTGGCAATCTCAGCCGCCCGGAAGCACGCAGGACAGGCCGGGCTGAACATCCGGTATGTCGTGGGCGCGGGGGAGGAGCTGCCGGTCGGCAGTTCAACGTTCGACGTCGTCTACTGCTGCGATGTGCTCGAACACGTCACGGACCTGCCGCGCGTCCTTGAGGAGAGCGCACGGGTCCTTCGACCGGGAGGCCTCTACCTGTTCGACACCATCAACCGCACGCGGACCAGCAGGTTCCTGGGCATCAAGGTCATGCAGGACTGGTCCCTCACGAAGGTCACCGACGCCACCCTGCACGAGTGGGATATGTTCATCACGCCGGACGAGCTGACCGACCAGCTCTCCCGCAGGGGCCTCGTCATCGAGGAGATCGCCGGGCTGGCGCCCCGGGCCCGGACGCCGGTGGTGCTCAAAAGCTTCTACGACGCCCGCAGGGGCAGGATCAGCTATGGGGAGCTCAGCCGGCGGCTCGATTTCGGCAGGGTCAAGAACACCCGGGTTTCCTATATGGGCTACGCCCGCAAGCCGGCAGCGGCCGGGACCTAAGAGCGCCGGGAGGCACCGATGGCAACGTATCTTCTCTGCAGCTCCCCGATCTATGGGCACGTGGTGCCCCTGGTCGAGATCGGCCGGTACCTGCGCGGGCAGGGGCACCAGGTGGGCATGCTCACCGGAGCCCGGTTCGAGGACACCGTCACCGGTGCCGGCCTCAGGTTCCTGCCGCTGCCGGAGGCCTGCGACTTCGACGACCGGGACCTTGACCGCTCCTTCCCGGGGCGCGCCGGGAAGAAGGGACTGGACCGGCTCCGCTTCGACATGGCGGAAGTCTTCATCAAGGCCCTGCCCCACCAGTACCGCGCCCTGCGGGAGGAGCTCGACCGGACCCCCACCGACGCCGTCCTGGCCGAATCCGGCTTCACGGGCGCCGTCGTCCCGCTGCTGCGCACGGAACCGCGCCCGCCGATCCTCTTCAGTGGGATCATCCCCCTCGCCTTCTCCAGCAGGGACACCGCCCCCTTCGGCCCCGGCCTGCCGCCCCTGCCCACGAAGGCCGGGGTGCTCCGCAACGTGCTGCTCAACACCCTGATGCAGAGAGTCGTCTTCCGGCCCCCGCACCGGGCGGCGAACCGGCAGATGAAGGCCACCGCCGGGGTGCCCCTGCCCGTGCACTTCCTGGACGCGGCCTCCCTCGCTGACCGGTTCCTGCAGTTCACCTGCCCCGGCTTCGAATACCCCCGCAGCGACCTTCCGGCCAGCGTGCGCTTCGTGGGCCCTGTCCTTCCTGCCGGAAGCGATGATTTCACCCCGCCGTCCTGGTGGGACGAGCTGCAGGGCGGGCGCCCGGTCATCCACGTCACCCAGGGCACCATCGACAATAAGGACCCGGGCCGGCTCATCCTGCCCACGCTCCGGGCCCTGGCGGACCTGGATGTCCTGGTGGTCGCCACCACCGGAGGTACGCCCCTTCCGCCCGGCGACGTGCCGCCGAATGCCCGCGTCGCCGATTTCCTTCCGCACGAGCACCTGCTGCCCCTGGTGGATGTGATGATCACCAACGGCGGATACGGCGGAACCCAGCGCGCGCTGGCGGAGGGACTGCCGGTGATCGTCGCCGGGGACCGCGAGGACAAGCCCGAGGTTGCGGCCCGAGTGGCCTGGGCCGGGGTGGGGATCAACCTGCGCACCGGCTCGCCGTCGCCTCGGGCGATCCGGAAGGCCGTCCGGCAGGTCCTGTCCGACCCCTCCTACAGGGATGCGGCAGGACGGCTGGCCTCGGAGTACGAACGCTATGACGCCCTGCCGATGATCGCCCGCGAACTCGAGTCCACCCAGGCCGGGCCGCCCCGGGGCCGCGGCCCGTCGGGCGGGGGCCGGAAGGGGCTGGCCCTTGTCTCAGCGGTCCAGCTGGCCCTCGGCGTCGCAGGATTGCGCCGGGCGTTGAGGAAACGCACGGCCTACGACATAGGATTTCTCCGTGGCTCAACGGACACCATCGAGCGTGACCAGTGGTTAACGGGTACCAACCTTTCGGCGCCCGGTGGAATGCTCGTGCTCCAGGCGGCCTGCACCGCGGCCCTGCTCCGCGGGCCCAGCCGCCGAGCGGCCAGGACACTCGGCATCCTCGGAGCCATCATGACGGGCGGGTATCCCGCGGAGCGGTCGGTCCGGGCCAGCTGGCGGCGGCCCGACGACGGCGTGGCGCCCCTGACGGCGGCGGCGGCCCTGCTCGCGGCGCTCATGGCGGCCCTGGGCTTCCGGACCGCCGGGAGGTAGCCCCGGCCGGCGGCGGGTGCACGCGCCGTGGCTGAGCGCTCCGTCTCGCGCCTGCCCCTGATTCCGTACGCCCGCGCCGTCGGCCGGATCCTTGCCCTGAGCGCCAAAGCCTCCCCGGGCGCCGTCGCCATGAAGGTCCTCGGGTCCCTGATCGGGGCGGTGCTCCCGCTGGTCACCACCTACTTCGCCGCGCTCACCACGACGGCGCTCGCCGAGGCGTATGCGGGAGACCCCGACGCGGGCGGGCGCGCCGTCGTCTACGTGGTGGTGACGGCGGCACTTGGCCTGTTCTGGGGTGCCTTCACCAGCATCGACCGGTACATCCAGCAGGTGCTCAGTTTCCGGGTCGGCGCCATCGTGGGCGACTCGATGTACGAGAGGTTCCTGGCGCTGGAGTTCTGGCGCTACGACGACAAGGAAACCGTGGACCTCTACGATCGGGCGCGGCGTTTCTCCGACTCCTACCCGCGGGTGCTGGACCGCATCGCCGCCATTTTCACCCAGTTCGTTTCGGTGATCCTCGCCATCGGTGCCCTGCTGCTGGTGAGCTGGTGGGTGGCGCTGATCGTGCTGGTCGCCATCGTGCCGAGCGTGTACCTGCAGTTCCGCCTCTCCCGGGAGCAGATGGCGCACTGGAACACGCAGGTGGACTCCCGCCGGCAGCGGCGCATGATCGAAACGAACATCATGCGCCCGCAGTACATCGCCGAGATCCGCCTTTATGGGGTGGTGGAGTACCTCATGCAGCTGCGCTCGCGCCTGCGCGAGGCCGACGAGCTGCGCCGGCTCGACTTCCAGCGCCGCTACATTCCGAAGCAGCTGCTCGCCGACGCCCTGCAGTACGGCGCGGAGGTGATCGCGCTGCTGTGGGTGGTCGGACAGATCATCGCCCGCGCCCAGCCGGTGGGCCAGTTCCTTTACATCCAGCAGATCGTCAGCCGGGCCCTCGGTACCGCGAACGAGCTGGTGAGCTCGCTGAGCTCCATCGACGAGGACCTGTCGAACCTCAAGGACTACGAGCAGTTCATGGAGCTGCCGGTCCCCGAGGCCACCGGAGAACCCCTGTCCGGGCCGCCCTCGCGGATCGACCTGAAGGACATCCGCTTCACCTACGCCGGCAGCGACCTGGAGGTACTCAAGGGGATCTCCCTGAGTATCGAGCGCGGGCGGCACATCGCCATCGTGGGCGAGAACGGTGCGGGAAAGTCGACCCTCATCCGGATCCTGGCCGGGCTCTACCGGCCAAGTTCCGGCGCGGTCCTGCTCGACGGGCGCGATCTGGACACGGTCGGAACCCCCTCCTGGCACCGCTACCTTGCGGTGATGTCCCAGGACTTCCTGAAGTACGAGTTCGCGACGGCGGGAAACAACATCTACTTCGGCGACGTCGCCTCGCCCCGGGAGGAGGACCGGATCGAACGCGCGGCCGCCGACGCGGAGGCCGCGGACTTCATCCGCCGGCTCCCGAACGGCTTCGAGAACCACGTGAGCAACTGGATGGAGGACCCGCGGGGGCGCAAGGGCAGCGGGCTCTCGGGCGGGCAGTGGCAGCGGCTGGCCATGGCACGCAACTTCTACCGGGACGCGCCCTTCATCGTGATGGACGAACCCACCTCGGCGATCGACGCGCTGGCCGAGCACCGCATCTTCACCCGGCTCTTCGAGGACCGCTCACGGACCATCGTCGCCATCAGCCACCGGCTCGCCACGATCGAGAAGGCCGATGTGGTCTACATGCTCGAGGACGGGCGGGTGGTGGAGTCCGGCACCCACCGGGAGCTCGTGGAGCTGCGCGGACGCTACTACCGGATGTTCGAGAGCCAGCTCCAGCCCACCGTGCCGTAGACCCTTCCCAGCGGGGCACGTCAGCGGGCGACGGCGTGCCCGGCCGGGCGCGCCGGAAGGATCTCCGCCCGGATCAGTGACCGGTCGTAGGCGACCCGGCCCTCGTTCTCGAGGATCAGCTCCTCGGAGACCTCCAGTCCGGTCCGCTTGTCGCGTTCAATCCGGTACACCTTGTTGTGCCGGTACACCTCGTTCCCGGCCTCATAGAAGTAGGCGTCGCGTTCGCGGATGTGGAACTTCATGGGCAGCTCCCGGTCTGCCCGCAGTTCTCCGCTGAGGTACTCCTCCGACGTCCAGGTCCGGAACTGGAAGGTGTAGGGAGTCCGGTTTTCGACCTGGTAGTCGAGGTAGTTGAAGGCGATCGAGGTGCCGGTGCCCCAGGGGATCTGGCGGTTGTAGTCCGGGAACAGGTCAAGTCCGTTGTGGTGGTGGTGCTCGACGACGGTGAGCGGGCTGTGGAGGACCATCCAGTGGAGCAGGTTGGTGAACTGGCACATTCCCCCGCCGATGCCGCGGGTGGGTTTGCCGTTGCTGATGGTCAGACCCTCCTTGTAGCCCTCCTTCGCCGAGCACCGGCCGGCGAGGCTCCAGAAGGAAAAGCGCTCGCCGGGGGCGATGACAATCCCGTCGATTTTCGGGGCCGTGAGGCCCAGGCTGACCGCCTTGTTGTCCTGGAGTTCGGTCTCTACGTTCCCCAGCCGGCGCCGGATCAGCGAGTTGTGCTTATAGACGGTGACGGGCAGCGACTCCGTCGAACGGGTGGAGGCGATCTCCGTCCGCTGCCGGAAATTCCGCAGATGCCGCAGGAAGATCATCCGCTCCATGGCGATGCGGTAGGTCAACGGCGATATTTCGCCGAAAAGTTTTCTTGCCACTTATTTCCCCCAGCTGAACTAAATCCAACCGAAGTGTATCCACGGGCGGGGAAATTTCCGCATCGAGGGAGTGCCGTTCAACGAAGCGCCGGGGTTCCCGTCGGAAGCGCCGGGGCTCCGCAGGGCCTGTGCAAACCCCGCGCCGTCGAGGCTGCCCGGTTAAATGCCGATCCCCGGCCCAGTGCGAAGGAGGCGCGGGACCGGGGACCGGTGGTTACCGAAAATCAGTGTTACCGGAAATCAGTGCTTACTGGAAATCAGTGCTGTCCGGGGATCGTGCGGCTACGCGTCGACGACGATCGCGGTGATCACCGGGGTGCGGTTGTAGAAGCGCCGCATCCAGTTCGCGGTGGCGCGCTCGATGACGGCCTCCGGATCCAGGGTGCGGGCCCCGCGCCCGCCCTGCCGGCCTGAGGGCCCGTCGGCGAGGGCCTTCTCGACGGCGGTGCCCGCCTTGTCGAGGTCGGCCGGGTCGCATGAGAAGCCCTGGATGAAGAACTCCGGGGGCTCGGTCATGGTGCCGGTCTCGGCGTCGATGATGGCCAGGACCGTCACCGAGCCTTCCTCTGCGAGGCGGCGGCGCTCGCGCAGGGTCTCCTCGGTGATGCCTCCGACGCTCGCGCCGTCGACGAACACGAGCCCGGCGGGCACCTTGCCCGAGACGGTGGCGCGTCCGCGCTGGAGGTCGACGGTGACGCCGTCCTGGGCGATGATCACGTTGCGTGGCTCCACGCCCGTCGCGACGGCGATCTCGGAGTTGGCGCGCAGGTGGCGCCATTCGCCGTGCACCGGCATGACGTTGCGCGGCTTGACGATGTTGTAGCAGTAGGCGAGCTCGCCGGCGCTGGCGTGGCCGGAGACGTGCACCTTTGCGTTGCCCTTGTGCACAACGTTGGCGCCGATCTCGGTCAGGGCGTTGATGATGCCGTAGATGGCATTCTCATTGCCCGGGATGAGCGAGCTGGCCAGCAGGACGGTGTCGCCCTCGCTGATCTTGATGGCGTGGTCGTTGTTGGCCATCCGGGACAGGGCCGCCAGCGGCTCGCCCTGGGAGCCGGTGCAGATCAGCACGACCTTGTGGTCGTCGCTGCGCTCGAGCTTCTTGAAGTCGACGAGCAGGCCCTGCGGAATCTTGAGGTAGCCCAGATCCGCGGCGATGGTCATGTTGCGGACCATCGAGCGGCCCACGAAGGCCACCTTGCGGCGGTGCTGGTGGGCGGTGTCGATGATCTGCTGGATGCGGTGGATGTGGCTCGCGAAGCTTGAGACGATGATGCGGCGCGGTGCGGTGCGGAACACGGCGTCGATCGCGGGGGCGAGGTCCTTCTCCGAGGTGGTGAAGCCCGGCACGTCGGCGTTGGTGGAGTCGGTGAGGAACAGGTCCACGCCCTCGGCGCCCAGGCGTGCGAAGGCGCCGAGGTCGGTGATGCGGCGGTCAAGCGGGAACTGGTCCATCTTGAAGTCACCGGTGTGCAGCACCATGCCGGCTGCAGTGCGGATCGCGACGGCGAGGCTGTCGGGGATCGAGTGGTTCACGGCGACGAACTCGAGGTCGAACCCGCTCATGGTGCGGCGGTCGCCTTCCTTGACCTGAATGGTCTTGGGGGTGATGCGGTGCTCCTTGAGCTTGGCCTCGATGAAGGCCAGCGTCAGCTGGGAGCCGACGAGGGGGATGTCGGCGCGTTCGCGCAGGAGGTACGGAACGCCGCCGATGTGGTCCTCGTGGCCGTGGGTGAGCACGACGGCGACGACATCGTTGATGCGTTCGCGGATGTAGGAGAAGTCGGGCAGGATCACGTTGACGCCGGGCTGGTGGTCCTCGGGGAACAGGACGCCGCAGTCAACGATCAGCAGCTTTCCGCCGAATTCGAAGACGGTCATGTTTCTGCCGATTTCACCGATTCCGCCCAGGGCCACGATGCGCATTGCGCCCTTGGCGAGTGTCGGGGGAGTTTTCAGTGCGGCGGGTGTTTTATTCACGAATTGGTATTCTCTCGTCGATGTCGCGGCGGGCGGGCCGCCGCGTGGAATGGTCGTGCTCGAAGGGTGATGCTCAAAAATAAATCCGCGCAGTCCGCGGGGACCGTCCGGTGCTGTTCCACCGGGTGGAGCGGTGCGAACCTCCGGGGCCCGGTGGCTGCGCCGGGTCGAATGGCCGAGGGAAACCGCCCGCTTCGTTGCGGTGCGGGGTGCCGGCGCCCGCAGTTCTGCTGCCCGGCCGGTGTTTTCCAGCAGTGTTCCTTTGTGCAACTCTATTCCGTGCGGGGGTAGGAGGGCTAATTGGGTCGGCCCGGCGGGGGCGCGGGAGCGGACCGGAAGCCGGAGAATATGCCCTGATGAGGGTGCCGTGCGGGGCTGGGATAACCTAGAGCAGTGACTTACGAGATTGAAATTGGCCGGGCCAAGCGTGGACGCAGGGCATACTCCCTCGATGATGTTGCCGTGGTGCCCTCCCGGCGCACCCGCGACCCGCTCGATGTGTCGGTGAGCTGGCAGATCGATGCCTACCAGTTCGAGATGCCCGTCATCGCGGCGCCCATGGACTCGGTGATGTCGCCGGCGACCGCGATCGCCCTGGGTCGGCTCGGCGGGCTCGGCGTGCTCAACCTGGAGGGCCTGTGGACCCGCTACGAGGATCCGCAGCCGGTGCTCGATGAGATCGCCGGGCTCAGCACCGAAAACTTCAGCCCCGCCGCCACCGCGCGCCTGCAGGAGATCTATGCGGCCCCCATCCAGGCCGACCTCATCACGAGCCGGCTGGCCGAGATCCGCGAGGCCGGCGTGACCGTCGCCGGGTCGCTGACCCCCCAGCGCACCCAGCAGTTCTACAAGACCGTCCTCGCCGCCGGCGTCGACATCTTCGTCATCCGCGGCACCACCGTCTCCGCCGAGCACGTGTCGAAGAACGAGGCACCGCTGAACCTCAAGCAGTTCATCTACGAGCTCGACGTCCCGGTGATCGTCGGCGGCGCCGCCGGCTACACTCCGGCCCTGCACCTGATGCGCACCGGTGCCGCCGGGGTCCTCGTGGGCTTCGGGGGAGGGGCGACGACGACGACGCGGCGGGCCCTCGGCATCCACTCCCCGCTCGCCTCGGCCATCTCCGATGTGGCCGCGGCCCGCCGGGACTACATGGACGAATCCGGCGGACGCTACGTGCACGTCATCGCCGACGGCGGCATGGGCGCCAGCGGCGACATCGTCAAGGCCATCGCCATGGGCGCCGACGCCGTCATGCTCGGCTCGGCGCTGGCCCGCGCCGAGGAGGCACCTGGGAAGGGCTGGCACTGGGGCCAGGAGGCCCACCACGCCGAGCTTCCCCGCGGCGACCGGTTCAACCTTGGAACCGTCGGCCCGCTGAAGGAAGTGCTGTGGGGCCCCTCCCACCACACCAACGGCACCTCGAACCTGATCGGGGCCCTGCGCCGGGCCATGGCGACCACGGGATACTCGGATCTCAAGGAGTTCCAGCGGGTGGAGGTTGTCCTTTCGCCCTATGTTTCGAACGATTGAGTGCGTTCCGGGCGGTTGAGTGCCTAAAGTTGGGGTACGCAGAACTCAACGTTCCGGAGGGTTACGGCCATGGCAGCAGGCGCACTCAGTCCCCAGTACCGCAGCGAGGCGCTTGAGGCGCTGAAGGCCACCAGCCGGCCGGGCGGAGAACTCGACATCCTGATCGTCGGCGGCGGGGTGGTGGGCGTGGGCTCGGCCCTCGATGCGGTGACGCGCGGACTGACCACCGGCATCGTCGAGGCCCGTGACTGGGCCTCGGGGACCTCCTCCCGTTCCTCGAAGCTGATCCACGGCGGGCTGCGCTACCTCGAGATGCTCGATTTCGCCCTGGTGCAGGAGGCACTGAAGGAACGCGGGCTGCTGATCCAGCGGATCGCCCCGCACCTGGTGAAACCGGTGCCGTTCCTCTATCCGCTGGGCAAGCGCTTCGTCGAACGCCCCTATGTCGGGGCCGGCATCGCCCTCTACGACGCCCTGAGCCTCGGCGGCGGGCACTCCCGCGGGGTGCCGTTCCACAAGCACCTCACCCGGCGCGGCACGCTGCGCGCGGCGCCCAGCCTGAAGAAAGACGCGATGGTTGGCTCCATCCGCTACTACGACGCCCAGGTCGACGACGCCCGGTACGTGGTGAACATGATCCGCACCGCCGCGCACTACGGGGCCCAGGCGGCCAACCGGGTCACGGTCGTGAACTTCCTGCGCGAGGGCGAGCGGGTGGTCGGCGCCCAGGTCAGGGACCAGGAGACCGGGGAGGAGTTCAGCATCCGCGCCAAGCAGGTGGTCAACGCCACCGGTGTGTGGACCGACGAGACGCAGGCCATGGTCACCGACCGCGGGCAGCTCAAGGTCCGGGCCTCCAAGGGCATCCACCTCGTGGTGCCGCGCGACCGGTTCCAGTCAACCGTGGGCCTGATCCTGCGCACCGAGAAGTCGGTCCTGTTCGTCATCCCCTGGGGACGCCACTGGATCATCGGCACCACCGACACCAAGTGGGATCTCGACAAGGCACACCCGGCGGCGTCGTCGCAGGACATCGACTACATCCTCGAGCATGTGAACAGGGTGCTGAACCGCCCGCTGACCCGCGAGGACGTCGAGGGCGTCTACGCCGGCCTGCGCCCCCTGCTGGCCGGGGAGAGCGACTCCACCGCGAAGCTGTCCCGTGAGCACATCGTCGCCCACCCGGTGCCCGGGCTCGTCGTCGTCGCCGGCGGCAAGTGGACCACCTACCGGGTGATGGCCAAGGACGCCGTCGACGAGGCCTCCCGCGCCCTCGACGAGCGCGTTCCCGAAAGCTGCACCGACTCCGTTCCCCTGCTCGGCGCGGAGGGGTACAAGGCCGCGTGGAACATGCGGGCGAGGATGGCCGAGGCCGCGGGGATCCATGTGGCCCGGGTGGAGCACCTGCTCCAGCGCTACGGCACCCAGGCCGACTCCGTCCTTGAGTTGATCAAGGCCGACCCTGCGCTGGGTGAGCCGCTGCCCGGCGCCGACGACTACCTCGCCGCCGAGGCGGTCTTCGCCGTCACCCACGAGGGGGCGCGTCACATCGAGGACATCCTCACCCGCCGCACCCGGATCTCCATCGAGTCCTGGGACCGCGGCGTCTCCGCGGCGCCGGTCGTCGCCGAGCTGATGGGGCCGCTCCTGGGCTGGAGCGAGCAGCAGGTCAACCGCGAGGTGAAGCACTACCTCGCCCGCGTCCAGGCGGAGCGGCTCAGCCAGGAACAGCCCGACGACGAGTCGGCGGACAGCGCCCGCATGGGTGCGGAGGACATCGTCCCGGTAAGCTAGGGAGCGGCCGCGGCCGCGGTAAGAACACCGCAGGGCATCGGCGGCCGCGGGCACGATGAGAGGCACAAATTGAGTGAGCTGTCCCTGGAGCTGCACGAGGCCGGGCTGACAACGCCGGACCTGGTGATCCTCGAAATGGAGGCCGAGTCCAAGGAGGACGCCAGCGCGCAGTTGGCCGCCCGCATGTACGCCGCGGGCAGGATCACAGACCTCGACGCGTTCCTTGGACAGGTCAACTCCCGGGAGCACCAGATGGCCACCGGCCTGCCCGGCGGGGTCGGGCTGCCGCACGCGCGCAGCGAGTATGTCTGCCAGACCTCCATCGGGGTCGGCGTCACCAAGTACGGGCACAGCCTCGATTTCGGCGCGGTCGACGGCCCCGCCACCCTGGTGCTGCTCATCGCCACCCCCGCCTCGTCCTTCTCCGAGCACCTGGAGGTGCTCGCCACCATCGCCCGCAGCCTGTTCAAGGAGAACTTCCGGGACTCCCTGCGGCGGGCCCACGACGCCGAGGTCATTGCGGAACTGATCAACTCCTCGCTGGTGTTCTTCGACCACTGAGGGCGCCGGGCCACCCACCGGCATCGGCCACCCACCGGCATCGGCCACCCACCGCGCCCGGACGCCGGTGCCCAGGCGCCGGAGCCGGTGCCGCAGCGCCCGCTACTCGGTGCGCCAGGAGCGCCACAGCGAGGCGTAGGCGCCGTCGAGGGCCAGCAGTTCCTCGTGGGAGCCGAGCTCGGTGATGTTGCCGTCCTCGACCACCGCCACCCGGTCGGCGTCGTGGGCGGTGTGCAGGCGGTGGGCGATGGCGATCACCGTCCGGCCCTCAAGGACGACGCTGAGCGAGCGCTCGAGGTCCCGCGCGGACTGCGGGTCGATGAGCGAGGTGGCCTCGTCGAGGACCAGGGTGTGCGGGTCGGCCAGGATCAGCCGGGCCAGGGCCAGCTCCTGCGCCTGGGCCGGGGTCAGCTCGTGGGCGCCGGAGCCGACCTCGGTGTCGATCCCCTCCGGCAGTGCGGCGGCCCAGGACAGCGCGCCCACCGACTCCAGCGCGCCGGCGATCTCCGCTTCGGAGGCATCGGCGCGCCCCAGCCGCACATTGTCGGCGACCGAGCCGACAAAGACATGGTGCTCCTGGGTGACCAGGGCGACCTCTCGGCGCAGGTCGTCGAGGGGGCGGTCCACCAGCGGCACTCCGCCGACGGTCACCGACCCTGAGGTGGGCGGGTGGATCCCGGCGATCAGGCGGCCTAGCGTGGACTTGCCGGCGCCCGAGGGCCCGACGACCGCCAGGCGTTCCCCGCGCCGCAGGGTCAGGTCCACGCCGTGGAGCACGTTGTGGCCGGGCCGGTAGGCGTAGGTGGCCCCGCAGACGCGGATGTCCTCGTTCGCCGGCGCTTCGGCCGTCGCCGTGCGATCGGGAGGCACTTCCTTCACTCCGATGATCCGGGCCAGCGACGCGGCCCCGACCTGGATCTCGTCGGTCCACATGATGAGCAGGTCGACGGGATCGATGAGGCGCACGGCCAGCAGGGCCACCGCCGCGACGGCCCCGGGGGTCACGACATCGAGCGACGCCAGCCAGCCGCCCCACACCAGCACCCCGGCGACGGGCAGCCAGAACGCGATGTCCGCCGCAGGGAACAGGACGCTGCGCAGCCACAGCGTGTAGCGCTCTGCGCGGTAACTGTCGGCCAGGGCGCCGTCGATGGTGGCCCTGCGTGCACCGCCCAGGCCGAGCGCATCCACGGTCCGCGCCCCCTCGATGGTTTCGGTCACGGCGCCGTTGATCACCGCGTAGGTCTCCCGTTCCCTCTGGTACCCGGCCGAGGAGCGGGACAGGTACCACCGCGTCACCGGGTAGAGCAGGGGAAGGCCCGTCAGCAGGGCCACCGACAGCAGCGGGGAGGCGACGACGGCGGCCGCCAGCGTCAGCACGATGGTCACCGCCGACACCACGACCTGCGGCACCCCGAACCGCACCGTGTGCGAGACGGCGTCGATGTCGTTCGTGGTGCGCGCCACCAGGTCGCCGGTGCCAGCCTTCTCCACGGTCGACAGCGGCAGCGCGGTGACCTGCTCCATAAAGTCCTCCCGCAGCCGGGCGAAGACCCGTTCGCCGAACACCATGCCGGACCGCACGGCGAACCGGCGCAGGAGGGACTGCAGGAGCAGGGAACCGAGCATCGCCAGCGAGACCCAGGTGACGAACTCCCGGGTGGTGCCGGCGAGGACGGCGTCCACGACGACGCCCAGCAGCAATGGGCCGGCGAGCCCGGCCACGGCTGAGCCGACGTACAGTGCCACGACGGCCGCCAGGCCGCGGCGGTGGTGGCGGATCAGGCGGGCGGCCTCGGCGCGCACGGCACGGGCGCCGGCCACCGGGAGGCGGTCCGGTTCCCCGCCGCGCTGCCCGGCGTCCGGGCCGGTGCGGGTTGCTGTATCACTCACTGCGGATCACAACGTTTCGGTAGTTCGGATTGCCTGCCATCAGGTCGCGGTGGGCGCCGTCCGCGCTGACCCTGCCGTCCTCGAGGAAGACCACCGAGTCAACGATGCCCAGGAGCAGGGGACTCGCGGTCACCACCAGCGTGGTGAGGCCGGGGCGGCTCCGCTCCCTGCGGAAGCCGGCGGCGATCCGGGACTCGGTGTGGGCATCGACGGCGCTCGTGGGCTCGATGAGGATCAGGGTCTCCGCACGGGTGAGCAGCGCCCGGGCCAGCACAATGCGCTGGCGCTGGCCGCCGGAGAACCCGCGGCCGCGCTCGGTCACCGCGGTGTCGAGGCCGTCCTCCACCCCGTCCAGGATGTCCAGGGCGCTGGCGGCCTGCAGTGCGTCGAGAATGGCGGCGTCGTCATGGCGCTGCTGCGGGTCAAGCTGGGACCGCAGGGAACCGGTGAAGAGTTGGGGCGCCGCCTCGCTGACGACGATGCGGCGGCGAATCTCCGCCAGCGTCACCGCGCCCAGGCCCACCCCGCCCCAGCGGACGCCGTCCGCGCCGGCCGCGGCGTCGTCGAAGCGTCCGAGCCGGGTGGCGACGGCGGCCGCGCCGGCGGGGTCCGCCGAGACCAGTGCCGTGATCCGGCCCGGCTCAAGAACCAGCCCGCTCGCTGTGTCCAGCAGAGCGGCACCGGGCGCCGGCGGCGGCACTGGTGCGGGAGCGTCGGAGACCAAGGGTTCCACCCGGAGCACGGCGAGGATCTTCCGGGCCCCGACCTGGGCGCGGATGGTCCGCGACACGGCGTCGGCCGCGGTGCGGATCGGGGTCACGAGGAACACCGAGAAACCGTAGAGCGCCACGAGCTCACCGGGCGAGATGGTGCCGTCGATCACCAGGCCGGCACCGACCCAGGTGAACACCACACTGAAGGTGCCGGCGATGAACACCTGGGACGCCTCGAGGTCGGCGAGGGAACGGGCGACGCGGATGCCCGAATCGCGGGTCGCCGCGGACCGGGCGCGGTAGCGGCGGACGAAGATGTGCTCGCCGCCGATGCCGCGCAGTACCCGCAGCCCGGCGACGGTGTCGGCCCCCACCGCCGTCATCTTCCCCGAGTCGGCCCGCTGCTCGCGCTGGCGGGCCTGCAGCGGGCGCACCACGAACAGCAGCAGGGCGCAGCACGCCGGAACGCCAACCAGCACCAGGAGCCCCAGCTCGGGGGAGGTGCCGAAGATCAGGGCGCTGACCACGAGCCAGGCCGCGAAGGCGCCGGCCAGCCGGGCCGAGACGTCGAAGATCTCCCCAAGCCGGAAGGTGTCCGACGCGGCGGTCGAAACAACCTCTCCGGTGGAGAGGGTGTTCGGCAGCGCGTCACCGGTGCGGGTGACGTGGTGTCCGACCAGTTGGACCGACTTGAAGGAGGCCTGGAGCCAGTTGCTGACGGCCACGCGGTGCCCGAAGGTGTCGGCCGCAGCCTGCACCACCATCAGCCCCAGCAGGATCAGGACCTCGACCGCGAGGGCGCGGCCGTTCCCGGCCAGGATGCCGCGGTCCACGGCCCGGCCGAGGAAGAAGGGCATGAGGGCCTGCGCCACCATCCACACCGCGCCGAGCAGGGCACCGGCGGCCAGCGTCGCCTTCTGCTTCGACGCAAGCCACACCAGGAACCGGGTGGGGGAGCGGAGGTCCGGAGGGCCCGAATCGGGGTAGGGAAAGGAGCGCACGAACAGTCATCCTAGACCGGTTTCCATCCCATTGATAGAGGTTTCCCAATCGCTTCGGCGGGGGCGGAAACGGGCGGCTCCCACGCTCCCTCCGGCGATGCTCTGGATATCCGCAGGATCGGCGCAGTATTTCAGTAGGAATTCCACGCTGTTTTTGCACCTCGCTATTTCGGCCCTAAACGTGGTCTTACTGTTGGAAAACCGGGAAGTTTTCCGGCCATTGCCTCCGGGGAACCGGAGTCCGGCCGGCGAAAATCCACAGCCACCGGCGCGGATTGCAAATCGTGTTTATGAGGGGATGTCCGAGTTGAACCGTGAAGAACGCAACAAGATGATTGTGGAGAATCTTCCGCTGGTTGGATATCTTGTCTCGGAAATCTGCGCTCGGTCCCCGCACCTCTCACGCGAGGACCTCGCCGGTGCCGGCGCCCTCGCGCTCGTCTCCGCCGCCCAGTCCTTCGACCCTTCCTACGGCGTGCGGTTCGGCACCTTCGCCCGGCGGCGCATCCTTGGCGCCTTCGCCGACGACATGAGGGCCTCCGACTGGGCCAGCCGGGACACCCGCCGGCGGATCAAGGAGACCCTCGCGGTGTCCGAACTGCTCACCGGGGCGCTGCAGCGCAACCCCACGGTCGCCGAGATCGCAGAGGTGCTGGGCGTCGGGCGCGACGCGGTGGCCGCGACCTTGGCCGACGCCTCACGCACCGTTTCGACCCTCGACGAGAACGCACCGGAATCGCTCACCGCCGTCATGGCCACCCCCGAGGAATCCCTGCTGGTCTCCGAGCAGGCCCAGGTTCTGCGGGCGGCGGTAGAGGCGCTGCCCGAGAAAATGCGCTACGTCATCGAGCAGACGTACTTCGAGGACCGCCCGGTCAAGGACCTGGCCGAGGAGTTCGGGTCCACCCACTCGGCGGTGTCCCAGCAGCGGGCCGAGGCCATCCGGCTGCTGCGCGACGGGATGGCTGCGGTGTATTCCGACTCCGACGGCGCCGCACCCGCGCCGGAGTCGCGCGTCGCCCCCGCCCGGCGCACCGCCTACCTCAGTTCCCTCGCGGCCCGGACCCGGGGTGGATCCACCCTGAGCGCCCCGGTGCGCCTGGCCGCCATGGCGCCCGTTTCCGCCTGAGGCCCCGGCGCACGCCGGAACTCCCGGGCCTTGGGGTCCAAAAGTCTAGGGGTCCAGAAGTCTAGGAGCCGGCGTCCGGTTCAGGGTCCCTGCGGCCCAGCAGCGCCTTGAGCTGGAATTCGGCATCCGCATCGGAGACATTGGCCGAAAGATTCGCTTCGATCACGGCCTGGAGAATCTCGCCGCGCTGGATCTTAACGCCCCGCGGCGCCTCGATCCCAATCTTGATGCCATCACCGCGCGATTCGAGAATGGTAATGACGATATCCTCGCCGATATGAATCTTCTCGTTGAATTTCCGCGTTAGTACCAGCACAGTGAAAGCCTATCTTTGAATCCGCGTCGGAGGGAAAACTGTGGTCTGGTGGGCGGCCGGAGACGGGCCCGCAGGCCTGGCCGGAACCTCCGGGGCGTCGTCCACCCAGCTGACCGGAAAGCGCAGCGCCTGGACCGTTTCGGGGGTGGTGGTGTCCCGGCGGGAAAAGGCCGCAACGGCGTCGGGTTCGGCCACGGCCTCGACGGCCTCAACCCACGACACCGTGTCCCCGTGTTTGCGGGTGGCATCCACGGCCAGCCACAGCTGGTCGAATCCCACGAGGGCCAGCGCGGGCAGATGGACAAAGGCCTCGGAGGGGTAGCCCAGCCCGAAGGCGACGACCACCGGCGCCCCGGCGAGCACCCCGGCGGCCCGCGCCTCGGTGGCCGCGCGCCGGTCCGCCACGTGGGCCAGTCCCTCGACCCGCAGCGCCCCGGCCGTCAGCAGGGCCGCCGGAGCCGCCGGTGCCAGCAGGGAGCGTCCCGCCTCGAGGGCGTCCCGGCCGGGCCCGGCCACGACGATGAGGTCGCCCGGCCCGTCCAGGGGCCGCGGCGACCGGTGGGCGCCCCCGGCGGCAGTGGCGCCAGCGGCCCCCGGGGCACCCGCGGCGGGGTCGACGGCTGACTCCAGGTCCTTCAGAAAGGAGGAGAACTCGCCGGATTCCGTTGACACCGGCACGGCGTTGAGGGCCGCCTCGGCGGTATCCGCGTCCGCCAGCAGGGCGGCGATGCCGGTGCGCTTGACCACCGGGAGAGGATCGGTCGACGGGGCGGCGGCGTCGGGCAGTTCGACCGTGACCTCGTAGTGGTGCCGGGCCAGGAATCCTCCCAGCCCGCCCACCGTGACGGCCTCGGCCCGCACAATCACGGCCTCGGGGCCGTACTCGGCCCGGACCTGCCGGCGGAGTGCCTCGATCGACGGGCCGCTAAGGTGAAACCGGTTCAGCGCCACGGACCACTCCTATCGTCTCGATGGGCACGTTGGCCGCCTGGGCCTCCTGATAGGACAATACCGGCAGTCCCCCCACCCGGGCGGAGACCAGCCGGCGCACCGCGGGGCGG
This sequence comes from Arthrobacter sp. MSA 4-2, assembly GCF_016405885.1. GTDB lineage: Bacteria > Actinomycetota > Actinomycetes > Actinomycetales > Micrococcaceae > Arthrobacter_D. The sequence goes on from NZ_JAEKGC010000004.1 coordinate 200,516, forward strand.
ATCAGCGGCGCGCAGACCAGGACGGGCTCGTGGCCCTGCTGCCCGGCCGCCGCCACGGTGGCGTGGAGGGAGGCCAGGACCGCCTCGATGCGGTTGGCGTCGAGGAGGATCTGGCTGCCGCCCTCGGCCGGGCGCAGGCCCTCAAGCATCGACTGTTCGAGGCCCGGCTCGATCATGACCACGCTCAGCTGGCCGCCGCTGAGATGGCGCACCGCCAGCGCCGGCCCCAGGGCGCGCCGGGCCGCCTCGATCAGCCCCTCGGGGTCCGTTGAGACCTTGGCCCGAAGGGTGAGCGCCTCGAAGATGCGCGGCAGGTCGTTGATGGGAACGTGCTCCTCGAGCAGGCCCTGCAGGACCCGCTGGACCTCGGCGAGGGAGAGCAGCCCGGGGACCAGTTCGTCCACCGCCGACGGGCTTGCCTCCTTGACGCTTTCGGTGAGGAGCCGGACGTCCTCGCGGGTCAGCAGGCGCGCCGCATTGGCCGTGACGATCGAGGAGAGGTGGGTGATGAGCACCGACACCCGGTCGATGACCGTCGCCCCGGTCATCTGGGCGCTGTGCGCCATGCCGGCCGGCACCCATTTGCCCGGCAGCCCGAACACCGGTTCCATGGTCGCGGTCCCGGGCAGGGCGTCGAGCGCATCGCCCAGGGCGAGCACCTTGCCCGCCGGGGCCTCCCCGCGGCCGGCCTCCACGCCGCCGATGCGGATGGCGTAGGTTCCCGGCGGCAGGTCGATGCTGTCGCGGGCGTTGACCGGCGGCAGCACGAACCCGAGGTCCATGCCGATCTTCTGGCGCAGGCTGCGCACCCGGGCCAGGAGGTCGTCCGAGGCGCCGGTGACGGTGTCCACCAGGTCCGCCGCGAGCAGGATCTCCAGGGGCTGGACGCGGAGCCTGCGGATGAGCTCCTCGGGCGACTCCGGGGCCGGTTCGACGGCGGCCGCCGCCTCCCGCTGGGCCGCGGCCGCGGCGGCGGTCTCGGTGGCCTTGATCTTCCGCGAGGCGAAGATCAGCGCCCCGCCGATGAGCAGGAACGGCAGTTTCGGCATGCCTGGGATCAGGGCCAGGGCCACGGCCGCGGTGCCGGCGATCAGCAGGGCGTTGCGGGACTGGGAGACCTGGTTTGAGGCGGTGGTGCCCATGTCGGCCTCGGCGTTGGAGCGGGTCACGATCATGCCCGTGGCCACCGCCATCAGCAGCGCCGGGATCTGGGTGACCAGGCCGTCGCCGATGGTGAGGATGGCGTAGGTGCGCAGCGCCTCCCCGGCGGGCATGCCGTGCATGGCCATGCCGATGGCGACCCCGCCCACCAGGTTGATGATCAGGATGACGATGCCGGCGATCGCATCGCCCTTCACGAACTTCGAGGCCCCGTCCATGGCTCCGTAGAAGTCGGCTTCGGCGGAGACCTCGGCGCGGCGTTCCTTGGCCTGTTCGTCGGTGACCAGGCCGGCGTTGAGGTCGGCGTCGATGGCCATCTGCTTGCCGGGCATCGCATCGAGGGTGAAGCGCGCGCCGACTTCCGCGACCCGCTCGGCGCCCTTGGTGACGACGAGGAACTGGATGACCACGAGGATCAGGAAGATCACGCTGCCGATGATGATGTTCCCGCCTACGGTGACCTGCCCGAACGCCTCGATGATCTTCCCGGCGTGGGCCTCCCCGAGGATCAGGCGGGTCGAGGCGACGTTCAGTCCGAGGCGGAACAGCGTGGCCACCAGCAGCAGCGAGGGGAACACCGAGAAGTCCAGCGGCTTCTGGACGAACATCGAGGTCAGCAGCACCACCAGCGCCAGCAGGATGTTCGCGGCGATCAGGAAGTCGAGCAGGCCTGCGGGAACGGGCACGATGAGCAGCATGATGATGCCGACCACGCCGATCGGCACCGCGAGGCGGGCGAGCTTGGAATTCATGGTGCGCTCCTTCGGGGGAGGACTCGGGGGAAGTGGTTGGAGGCGGGGGTCTCAGTCAAGGAAGGACCCCTTCCGGAAGGCCCGGTGGATGCCCGCTGCGCTGCCGCGCTGCTTCAGCCGCAGGACGAAGGCCAGAACCCCGGCGACGGCGGCGTAGAACTCGGCGGGGATCTCCTGGCCCAGTTCGCAGGCCCCGTGCAGCGCCCGGGCCAGCGGAATGTCCTGCACCAGCGGGACCTTCTCCTGTTCGGCCTTCTCACGGATCTTCAGGGCCACCGGGCCGGCCCCCTTGGCGACGACCCGCGGCGCAGAGACCCCGGCCTCGTACTTGAGGGCGACGGCCACGTGGGTGGGATTGACCAGGACGACGTCCGCTCCGCCGACGGCGGCGATCATGCGGTTCCGGGACAGGGCCATCTGCCGGGCTCGCCGCTGGGACTTGATCAGGGGGTCGCCGTCGGTGCTCTTGTTCTCGTCCTTGACCTCCTTGCGGGTCATCCGGGTCTTCTTCCGGTTGCGCCGGCCCACCACGAAGACGTCGGCGAGGGCGAGCACCACCCCGGCGAGGATGGCGAACCGCAGCAGCGCGGCGACCCCGCCGCCGGTGGCCGTGAGCAGCGCGGCCACCGACATCCCGCCGGCGCTCATCAGCGTGGGCATGAGCCCCTGGACCACCCAGTACAGCACCGCTCCGAGGACGGCGGTCTTCAGCAGCGCCTTCACCCCGTTCCACAGGGCCTGCATCCCGAAGGTGTTCTTGACCCCGGTGACCAGGTTGAACTGCTCGAACTTGCCGCGGAACTTCTTGAACTGGATCCCGCCCTGGCCGGCCGCCCCCGCCAGGACCGCTCCGACGACGGCGAGCAGCATGGGGAGCAGCGTTCCGGCCATCGAGGCCAGGGCCTCGCCGAGGACGCCCAGGGCGATGCCGGGCTCCGGCGCCGCCGCGATGGTGCGGACGCTGAAGAGCTGGTCGGCGGCCGCGTCGGCGCCCCGGGAGATGGTCGAGGGAAGCATCACCGCGGCCGCGCCGATGCCCAGCCAGGCGGTGAGGTCGGAGGACTTGGACAGCTGCCCCTTGTCGCGGACCTCCTTCATCCGCTTGTCGGTGGCCTGTTCGGTCCGTTCCTGGGAGGAATCGTCGGCCATCTATCCCACACCTCCCAGCAGCGCCAGCGCCTCCTGGGTGAGCGCGGACACGACCCGCGGCAGGGCGAGCATGACGACGGAGCCCAGGACGAGGGCCAGCAGGATCTTCAGCGGGAATCCGAGGGCGAATGCGTTGAGGGCCGGCGCGACCCGGTTGAGCAGGCCGAGGCCGACGTCGGAGAGGAAGAACACGACGAGCAGCGGGCCGGCGATCTGGACCGCGGCCAGGAACATCCCAGTGACCGCGGTGATGATCGCCGCGACCGGGTCGGCGAGGAAGACCCCGCCGCCGAGCGGGATGGCGGTGAAGCTGCGAATCAGCCCGCCGAGGATCAGCTGGTAGGCGTCGGAGGAGAACATCAGGGCCAGGGCGGTCATCTGGAACAGCCGGGTGAACTGGGCGCCGTTGATCAGCGAATGCGGGTCGAAGGCCTGGGCCATCTGGAACCCGCTCATCAGGTCGATCAGTCCGCCGGCGGACTGGATCGCGGCGAACACCAGGTATACGAGGAAGCCCATGAGCACCCCGGCGCCGATCTCCAGCACCAGCGCGCCGAAGAATGCCGCCGTGCCCCGTTCGGTGTAACCGGGGGTGACGGCGGGGGAGACGGCCAGGGCCAGGCCGAGGGCCAGCATCACCTTGATGCGCGCCGGAAACGCGGTGTAGGAAAACGGCGGGGCGATGACCAGGAAGGACACCATGCGCACGCCGGCGAGCATCACCGGTTCAAGCCAGCCGAGGTTCAGCGCCAGTTCCACTCAGCCTCCCTCGAGCAGGGAGGGGATCTTGTCGAATAGGGCGTGGGTGAAGGACACCATCTCGGCGATCATCCAGTGCCCGGAGATCAGCAGGACGACGCCCACGGCGGCGGCCTTGGGGACGAAGGAAAGGGTGACTTCCTGGATCTGGGTGATCGACTGCAGCAGGGAGATCCCGAACCCCACCGCGAGCGCGGTGATCAGGACCGGCGCGGCGAGCTTGGCGGAGACCCACAGGCCCTGGAGGCCGATATCGAGGACGGCGTTTGTGTCCATGGCTCAGGCGTAGCTTCGGATGAGTGCGGTGACGATCAGGCCCCAGCCGTCGACGAGGATGAACAGCAGGATCTTGAACGGCAGGGAGATGATCACCGGGGGCAGCATCATCATGCCCATCGACATCAGCGCCGAGGACACGACGAGGTCGATGACCAGGAAGGGGATGAAGATGACGAAGCCGATGATGAACGCGGCCCGCAGCTCCGAGATCATGAACGCCGGAATCAGGGTGGTCAGCGGCACGTCCTCGGGGGTGGCCGGGTTGTCCATTCCGGCGGCCCGGGTCATCAGGGCGATGTCCTCCTCGCGGGTGAACTGGAGCATCCACTGCTGGATCGGGCCGGCGGCCTCGGTGTAGGCCTCCTGGAAGGTGAAGTCGCCGTCGAGGTAGGGCTGCACGGCGCCGCTGTTGATGTCCCCCAACACCGGGCCCATGATGAAGAACGAAAGGAACAGCGCCAGCCCGGCGATGACCTGGTTCGGCGGGATCGAGGGCAGCGACAGGGCGTTGCGCGTCATCACGAGCACCACGAAGATCTTCGTGAATGAGCTCATCATCAGCAGCAGGGACGGCGCGACGGTGAGCAGCGTGATGCCCAGCAGCGTCACCACGGCCGAGGAGGGGGTGCCGTTGGGGCCGTTGATCACCACCGACCCGTCGCCGTCCGGCGCGGCAGGGTCGGTGGGCGGGGCCGGAGGCGCCGGGTCCACCGGTGCCGTGGGGTTCAGCGGATCGGGGGAGGCCGGCGCGGGGGCGCCGGGGGTCGGCTGGAACGGGGCCGGATCGGCCGGGGCGGGGACCACGGGCGCGGGCACGGGCGGCTGCGGCGGGGGAAACTGGACGGCGGAGGCGGCGGGCGCCTGCAGGAGCAGCAGGAGGACCCCTGCGGCGAAGGTCAGCAGGGCGAGGGGGAAGCGGAGCGCGGCGCGGCGCGGCGGCAGGCACCTCACCCCTTCGGCCCGCCGAGGCCGGCGGTGAGGACCTGCTTCAGCGCCGCCGGCGACAGGATGGACCCGGTGGGCGCCGCCGAGCGGTGCTTGCCGGCGGTGGCCTGGTGCAGGACGCGCGAAAACGCCTCGGCGCCCTGCCCGGCGGTCTCCGGGGCGGGGGCATCGGAGGTGGACAACACGGTGACCGACTGCTCGGTGACGCCGAGCAGGAGGCGCTGGCCTCCGGTCTCGACGACCACGACGGAGGCCTTGGACCCGACGCCCTGGCGGGCGAGGACCGTCAGCAGCTTCTCCCCGGTCGCCGCGCCGACCGTACGCCGGGCGTACCGGTGCGCGAGCACGAGGACCACCAGCACGGCGCCCAGGGCGAGCAGCACCCTCAGGATGAGGATGAGTGAATCCATCGTCAGTTAACGCCCTCTGCGACGTCGAGGATCTTGGTGATGCGCACGGCGAAGTCTTGGTCCACCACGACGACCTCGCCGTGGGCGATCAACCGCCCGTTGAGCAGGACATCCGCGGGTGCGCCCGCCGATCGGTCAAGCTCAACCACTCCGCCGGGCTCGAGGTTGAGCACGTCGCGCACGGACATCCGGGTCCGCCCGATCTCCACGGTCAGGGCCATCTCCACGTTGTTGATGCGGCCGAGCTTGCCGACCACCGACTCCCCGGAGACCGGGGTGGGGTTGAGCGTTCCGTACTCGCGGACCCGGATGGCGAACCAGCCCGCCGTTCCGCCGCCGGAGGTGAGTTCGAACACCGTCGTCTCCGGGTCGGCGAACAGGGCCGAGGCGTCCTCGATCAGGGCCTCGCCGAGCACCCCACCGCCGAGCACTCCGGCTGCTGCCTCGAGGGCGGGTCGCAGCACGTCCTTGAAGGAGACAAGCGGGGTGTCGGTGCCGGCGGCAGCGACGAGGGACCCGGTGCCCTCGAGCACGACGGCGAGGTCCGCCGAGCGGGTCCCGACGTAGGCGGCGGTGACGGCGCCGGCCGCGCGGGCGGCTGCGGCGGTGCGGTCGGGGGCGGGAACCGCGCTGACCGGAGCTGCGGAGGGAAGCAGGCCGACCAGCGCCTCGGCGGCGGAGTCCTTGAGGGTGGCAACGGAAACGGTCATGCGGGGTTCTCCTCGGTATCGACGATCTGGGCCGCCAGGCGGGCGCCGTTCCGGCCCAGGCCGGCCCGGGCGATGCGCTGTCCGGCGATGCGGACCTCAAGGGGCCGCCGTTCGGGATGGTTCAGGGGAATCAGGTCTCCCACCGCGAGGCGGAGGATGGCCTCGGGCCTCACGGTCACCGGCATCAGGCCCACCGACACCTCAACGGGGACCCACGCCATCTGCTGGCGCAGCAGCTCCGCGGCGTTCTCGGGGGACGTCGTCGGGTTCGTCGCCCCGAGCTGCGGCAGGACGGTTTCGGCCGGCAGGGCCACGGTCCCCTCGGCGGTGTTTTCCCCGACCCGGAGGGTGAAGGTGGCGACCACCATCAGGTCAGAAGGCGCGGCGGCCTGGGCGAACTGTGCGTTGTACTGGATGGAGTTGAAGCTCAGCGGCATCGGCAGCAGGGAGCCGAAGGAGTAGCGCAGGTCCTCGAGGGCGTCTTCCATGAGCCGCTTCACGAGGGCCTGTTCGATCTGGGTGAACTTCCGGCCCGGCGCGGGCTGGCTGCCGTTGCCGCCGAGCATGCGCCCCACCCAGGCCAGGGCCGAGGAGGTGGGGAACTGGATGACCGCCTGCGACTCGTAGTCCTCGAGCCGGCACAGCACCATGGCCGTGGTCGCGGGCAGGGACGCGGCGTATTCGTCGTAGGTCTGCATCAGGACCTGGTGGGTGGTGACCTGCGCCTTAACGCGGACCTTCGCCGTCAGCTGCGTGCCCCACTGCCGGGCGAATGTCTCGAAGGCGACTTCGAGGGCGCGGCTGTGCTCGCGGGCGAGCGTCGTGGGCCGGCGGAAGTCGTACACCTCGACCGTGCGCGCGGGCTCGGGCAGGAGGGTTTCCTGAAGGTTGGAGGGGGTCACGATAATCACTATCGGCGGTCCGGCCCGGCCCGTAAGCCGTTGCCGCCACTCATCGGTCCCCGGCGCGTGCCGGGGGCCCGCCGCCGCCTCCGCCAAGCCGTGCCAAACAGGGCCGTGCCGTGCCGAGCCGTGCCGAGCCGTGCCGTGCCGAGGCGAGCGCCGGGACACCTGCCCGCCCGCGGGCGGGCACACGCCGTCAGGGGCGCTGTGCGGCCACTTCGGGAATCAGGGACCGGACGCTCTCCGGCTGGTCGGAGAGCACGACGATGTCGACCCGGCGGTTGAGCTTCAGGTCGGCCTCGGTGCGGCCCTCGTTCAGGGGCCGGGATTCGCCGTAGCCGCTGGCCTCCATGCGGGTGCTCTCGATCCCGCCCTGCTCGACCAGGTGCCGCACGACATTGACCGCCCGCGCCGTCGACAGTTCCCAGTCGAGCACGTAGCGGTCGTCGGGGAGCTTGGCGGTGTGGCCTTCGACGGTGACCTCCCGCGTCGTCGTCCGCAGCTCCGGCGCCGTCGCGTCGAGCACGCGCTGGGCAGCGTCCGTCAGTTCCGCCCGGTCGGGGTTGAAGAAGGTTTCGGAGCTGACCATGCGGACGGTGAGGCCGCGTTCGTCGAGGGTGAAGCGGACGGTCTCCTCGAGGCCCTCCTTCGTCAGGGCGGCCGTGATGCGCTCCTTGATGGCCTCGAGGTCGTCCACCTCCTGGATGGCGAGTTCGAGGTCGGTGAGGTCTTCGCCCTCCTCCTCGGCCAGCTCCGGCGGCAGGACGATGCCCTCCGCGGTATCGACCTTTCCGACGTTCTCGACGCCGAAGCCGGTGGCCAGGGAGTTCTTGAGCTTCTCGAACTTCGCCACGTCCACCGAGGACATGGCGAACAGGACGATGAATAGGCACATCAGCACGGTGACCATGTCGGCGTAGGACACGGCCCAGCGCTCGTCGGCGTGGAACTCCTCAAGCTGGCTCGCGCGGTAACCGCGGCGCGGGCCCCTGCGGCTCACGCGGCCGCCTCAAGGTCGGAGGCGGTGGGGGGTCCTTCCTTCCGCTTCCCGCCCCGCTTGTGCGGAGGAATCATGGCGGTGAGGCGCTCGCCAAGGAGGATGGGCTGGGCTCCCTCCTGCACGGCCAGCAGTCCCTCCATCTGGAGGTTCATCTGTTCGAGTTCGAGTTCGGACAGCCGGGCGAGGCGTGCACCGATCGGCAGCCAGATGAAGTTGGCCGAGAGCAGGCCCCACAGGGTCGCCACGAAGGCAGCGGCGATCATGTGCCCGAGTTCCTCGGGGTTGGAGAGGTTCTCCAGGACGTGGGTCAGCGACACGACCGTGCCGACGATTCCGACGGTGGGGGCGTATCCGCCGAGGCTGTTGAAGAACTTGGAGACGGCGTGGTTCGCCTTCCGGCGGGTGCTGATTTCGTCCTCGAGCAGGATGCGCAGGTCCTCGCCGTCGGTGCCGTCGGCGATGTTCTGCAGGCCGTTCTTCATGAACGGGTCGTCGGTTTCGGCCGCCTCGGCCTCAAGGGCCAGCAGTCCGTCGGCGCGGGCCTTCTCCGCAAACCGGATGATCTGGTCAACGCTGTCCTGCGGGGAGTCGGTGCGTCCGCGGAACGCCTTGGGCAGGGACTTCACCGCCTGGACGACGTCCTTGATGGTCGAGCTGGCGATGCCGATGGCAATGGTGGCGCCGAGCACCAGGATCATCGGGGCGGGCAGCAGCAGGGAGCTGACGTGGGCGCCCTCCATGAAGATCATGGCGTAGAGGGAGCCGAACGCGAGGAGGAGACCGATCAGGGTTGCGGGATCCATGGCGCTACTTTCTGGGGCGCTGGCCGGCGGGACCGGGCAGGACGTCGTGCGGGTGGACAATGCTCAGGTGCGTCGGTTCCCGCCCGCTCTCGGCGCGGGCCTCCGTGCCGGTTCCCGGCCCGGTGAAGCTTCCCCCGGCGTCGCCGGCGTCGGCCAGGCGGTGGGCGTAGGTGAGGACCCGGGCGCGGAATTCGACGACGAGCGTGATCACCTCATCGAGGGACTCGGTGACGATGTGCCGCATCCCGTTGACCATGACGAGCGTGGTGTCGGGGCTGGCATGGATGCGCTCCACGAGATCGGGGTTGATGCCGAACCGGTCGGTGCCGTTCAGCCGGGTCAGGACAATCATGGGTTCCGTTTCCGCGCGTTCTCGTGTCGGCGGCCCGGACGGGCTGCTCCTTTGTAACAGTCGGCAGCCGGGGTGGTTTCGTAAGGTGCAGGGGCCCTGGCCAGGCCGGACGGCGGCCGTCGCCTCCACGGGTAGCCTCCACGGGTCGCCTCCACGGGTCGGCCCTGCGGGAGCCCACCCGCCGATTTGGCACCTAACCACGCTTTCCCGGCCCCGAAGGGTGGTTGTCTGCAGTCTCGGCGGGACATGGCGGGGTGGAGCCTTTGGCGTGCGCCCCGCCCTCCGCCGAAACTGCAGCTCACCACGCATACGCGTCCCCGAAGCGTGGTTACCTGCAGTCTCGGCGGGAAGCCGGCGGCGCCGCCGGGAAGGATCCCGACGGCGGGTGCGGGGACTACCGCTTGAGGTTCGTCAGCTCCTGGAGGACCTCGTCGGAGGTGGTGATGACGCGCGCGTTCGACTGGAAACCGCGCTGGGCCACGATGAGGTTCGTGAACTCCTGCGACAGGTCCACATTGGACATCTCCAGGAAGCCGCTGGCGATGGTGCCGAATCCGGGCGAGCCGGCGGTGCCGAGCGTCGGGTTGCCGGAGTTGGCGGTGGCCCGGAAGGTGGAACCGCCGGCCTTCTCCAGCCCGCCGGGGTTGGTGAAGGTGGCCAGGGCGATCTGGCCGATGACGATCCGGCTGCCGTTGCTGAACGCCCCGGTGATGCTTCCGTCCTTGCCCAGGGCGAAGGACTCGAGGGTGCCAGCGGCGCGGCCGTCCTGCGCCGAGACCTTGACCGTGCTCAGGCCCGCGAAGCCGGTCACGCCGGTGAGGTCGACGTCGACGCCGCCAACCGTCAGCGCACCGCCTCCGGTGAGCTTGCCGTCCGTGAAGGTGAGGGCGGTGGTGCCCGTGGCGGCGCCGTCGGCGCCGTTGACGTTCCATCCGCCGGCGGTGCGGGTGAAGGTCAGGGACAGGGTGCGTACATTGCCCGAGGCGTCGTAGACCTTCACGTCGCGCACCAGGGAGGACCCGACGGCGGATTCGGCCGGCAGGTTGCCGTCGATGGTCGCGCTGCTGGTCGCCACGGCCGGGGCGGTGTTCTGGCCCAGCACGATGTTGCTGACGGCTCCGCCCTTCTGCACGACGCCGTTGACGGCGGGCCAGCCCTGGAGGAAGGCTCCGTCGGGGGTGACCAGGCGCCCGCGCTCGTCGAAGTCGGCGTCGAAGGAGCCGGCCCGGCTGTAGACCTGCTGGCCGCCGGAGTTCAGGACGAAGAAGCCGTCGCCGGAGATCATCAGGTCCGTTGCCTTGCCGGTGGCCTGGGCGGAGCCCTGGGCGAAGTTGGTCGAGATCCCGGCGACCTGCACGCCCAGGCCGATTTGGGCGGGGTTGGTGCCGCCACGGTTGTCGTCACCGCCGCCGGCCGCCTGCTGCAGCTGCGAGAGGGTGTCCTGGAACTGCACGGAGGAGGCCTTGAAGCCGTTGGTGTTGACGTTCGCGATGTTGTTGCCGGTGACATCGAGCATCGTCTGGTGGGAACGCATGCCGGAGATGCCGGAGAAGAGTGAGCGGAGCATGGTGCTTCCTTCCGAAAGGGGTGGAGTGCGGGTGGATGGTGCTAGGAGACGATGCCGGAGATCTGGTCCAGGGGGACCGTCGCGTCACCGACCTTGACGCGGGGAACGGCGCCTTCGAAGGACACCGAGGACGCGATGCCGGTGACCTCCGTGCCGTCCTCCTTGGCATAGCTGACCTTCTTGCCGATGAGCGCGGCCGCGGCCGCTCTCATCTGCAGGCCGAAGGCCTCCTCGCCCTGGGCGGAGAGTTCGGTGAGCCGCTCCATCATGGCCAGCTGCGTGGTCTGGCCGATCATGGCGTTGGTGTCCATGGGGGAGCCGGGGTCCTGGTGCTGCAGCTGCGTGACGAGCAGGGTCATGAAGACCTTGCTGTCCATCTGCTGCTGCGGCACGCGGGACGGCGCCGTGGCGTACATCCCGCCCGGGGCCGGCGCTGTTACTGGGTCGATCGGCACGAGTTCTCCATTTCTCAGGCCATCACGTTCAGTGAAGGCGCGTCGTCGGAAAGGCGGGGGCGGCGGTCGGGCTGTGGGGTGTCGTCGTCCCGGCCTGCAGGGGACCGGCCCGGGTGCTGCTGGGAGGGACCGCGCCGCGAGCCCTCCGCGCCCGGTTCGCCGGGCTGGTTGCGGGAGGACAGGTCGAGGCTGGCGTTGAGGCCGGAGCCGGCCAGGTCCCGCTTGAGCTCGGCGAGCACCGCCTTCAGGGCGTCCCTGCCTCCATCGGTGGGAGCGAAGAGCTCGACCCGGACGCTGCTGTCCGCACCGATCATTGCGCGGACCGTCACCGGGCCGAGGTCCTCGGGGGTGACCTTCAGCACCAGAACGTGCTCGCCCGGGGCCTTGCCCGCCAGGGCCGTCACCGGCCGGGACAGCTGGGCGGCGAGGGCGGCCGGCGGCGGGGCGGGAGCAGCAGTGGTCCCGGCACCCGGCACTGGAGATACCGTCGGCGCCTGGAGGCCGCCGGCGCCAGGTTGGAGTCCCGGGACCGGCCCCTGCAGGTGCGGCGGGGGTCCCGCCGGGGCGGCCGGAGCCTGGCCGGCGGGCGCGGGGGCGCCGGGGGCCGGTGCAGCAGATGCGGACGCGCCGGTGGCGGTACCTGCGGTGTCGGCCTCCGCGGGGCCGGGGTGGAACGCCGCACCGGCGGAGGCCGGCGCAGCGGGATCGGAAGGCATGGCGGCGCCGGCCGCAGCCACGGGCTGCGGGCCTGCGGCCGGCACCGGCCCGGGGGCACCGGACGGCTGAGCGGCAGGTGCACCGGAAGCGGTGCCCGCTCCTGACGCGGCGGCAGGGGATGCCGTGGCGGGTGCCTGCCCGGCCAGCACCGGTGGCGGTGCTGCAGACGTCGGGACCCCGGGCCCTGCGCCCGCTCCAGCACCGGCGGGTGCGGAGGTAACTGCCCCGGCCGGGCCGGATGGAGTTCCTGCTGAGGCCGCCGTCCCGGCACCGGGCAGGACCTCCATGGGCGCCCCGCGGTGGGCGGAGGGCACGGTGTCCCCTCCGGTCGTCCCCGCGGTGGGCGGGCCGTCCGTGCCGGGTGCCTGGGTGCCGGCTGAAGACAGAACTGTGTCGGTGCCGGTGGTTCCGGTGGCCGTGGTCCCTTCCGGAGCGGAACCGCCAGAGGATACGAGACCCGGGGCGCCGAGCCCGACGCCGCCGGGAACCGGGTCGGCAGCTACCGTGCCGGCGGTTTCGGCTGCCGCGGCGGTGTCCTGTGCCGTGTGCCCGGAGGTGCCGTCGGTGGGTTCGGCCGCGCCGGCAGGTGCACCGGTCTGTGCGGTGCCATCGACCGTGCCGGACGCCTGCGGGCCCGCACCGGGTCCGCCCACAACTGCCTCACCCGACGTTGTGCCGGTTGGGCCGGTGCGGGGATCGGCAGGTGCGGGGAAGTCGGCCGGGCGGCGCGCTCCGGCAGGATCCGGACGTCCGGATCTGCGGTCGCCCGCGGCGCGGTCGGTGGCACTGCGGTCGGCTTGGGCATTGCGGTCGTCCGAGGGATGGGCGGCCCCGGCACTGCGGTCGGACGCGGACCCCGGACGCCCGGCAGGGCGGGCCAGCGCCTCGCCGAGGGCCGAGGCGAAGGCCCCGGCCTCGCCGGCATCCGATCCGCTGCGCGGCCGGGCCGCGGGGGCCGACGCGGGTGCGGACGCCCCGGCCGTCCCGCGCAGGCCCAGCGCCGAGCCGCTCATCGTGCGGCTCCCGCGGCGGCCGCGCCGAAGGAGGAGCCGGCGGGAAGGATGCGCCGGATGGCCGTGACGTTCCCGTCGTTCTCCCACGCGTCCCGGATCTGGATGGTCGAGCCGGGCTGGGGGGCGTCGACGGCCTTGCCGTTGCCCAGGTAGATCGACACGTGCCCGGTGTTGAAGGTGAACAGCAGGTCCCCGGGGCGGGCCTCGGCCATCGAGGCCACGGGCGTGCCCTGGTTGACCTGGTCCCAGGTGGTGCGGGGCAGCTCGTAGCCGAGGTCCCGGAAGACGTGCTGGACGAAGCTTGAGCAGTCGAGCCCGGCCGCCGGGTCGTTGCCGCCCCAGATGTAGGGCAGGCCGAGGTATTTCCGGGCCGCGGCCTCCACCGAGGACGCCGACCCGCCGCCTGCGCCTCCCGCGGCCGGAGCGGCCGGAGCGGCCGGACCGGCGAGGCCGGGCACGCCGGGGACCGCGGACGCATCGGTGCCACCGGCGGTTACCCCGGCGTTCGACAGCGCCTCCGCGAACACTGACGCGTTGGCCGCCGCCTCCGCGGCCGCCGCGGGGGAGACCTGCCCGGTGCGGCCCGGGGCCTCGGCGGAGGCCGGGGCTCCCATTGAGGAATTGAGGGTACCGAGGGTGCCCTGGATCTGCTGGATCCGCTCAAGGGCGGCGGCCATGCTCATCGCCCGGCCCCCCGCGCCGCATGCCGGGCCGACGAGGTGAGTTCATCGAGGAACAGCTGCTCGGCGCGCAGATCGGCCGCGGCCTCGCGCACCGTGTGCTTCGCCTCGAGTTTTTCCAGCCCGATCGAGCGTGCCCGGGCAGTGGAAAACGCGGCCTGTGCCTGCTCGGCCGATTCCCGGCGGGTGCGTTCGAGCGTCTCAAGATCCGCGAGCAGGGTGCGCGCCGCGGCCCGGGATGCGGCGATCGCCGCGAGGGTCTCGGGGCTCGTGGGCTCCGACCCGGTGGTCTCGAGGTCCGTGCGTGCCTTCGCCTGCCGGTCGGCGGTTTCGGCGACCCGTGCGTTCGCCGCGGCGAGGTCGCCGGCGGCTTCATCCTGTTCGAGCTGGCGCAGGCGGAGCAGCCCGGCGAGCCGGAAGGTCTGAGTCATTGGATACCTCCGAGGGATTGGGCGAGGAGGGCGAGTCGGTTCCAGGCATCCGCCGTCGGCGTCTGGTCGTCCATGCCCTGCTGAAGGAAGGCGTTGATCTGGTTTTCGTTGGCCAGGGCCGCGTCGACGAGCGGGTTGGAGCCGCTGCGGTAGGCGCCGACGTCGATCAGGTCCTGGGCCTGGCGCCGGGCGGCGAGGACCTTCCGCAGGGTCAGGGCGAGGCTGCTGTATTCCTTCGGGTTGACCTTCGAGGCGACGCGGGAGATCGACCCGAGGACGTCGATCGAGGGGAAGTGCCCGGCCACGGCCAGCCGGCGGTCGAGGACGAGGTGGCCGTCGAGGATGGAGCGTGCGGCGTCGGCGATGGGTTCGTTGTGGTCGTCGCCGTCCACCAGCACCGTGTACATGCCGGTGACCGAGCCCGAGGTGTCAGTGCCGGCGCGTTCGAGCAGCCGGGAGAGCACGGAGAAGGTGGACGGCGGATACCCGCGGGTGGCGGGAGGCTCCCCGACGGACAGGCCGATCTCGCGCTGGGCCATGGCCACCCGGGTGAGAGAATCCATCAGCAGCACGACGTCGGCCCCGCGGTCGCGGAAGGATTCGGCGATGCGGGTTGCCGTGAACGCCGCCCGCAGGCGCATCAGCGCGGGTTCGTCCGAGGTCGCGACGACGACGATGGAGCGGGCCAGGCCCTCGGCGCCCAGGTCGTCCTCAAGGAATTCGCGCACCTCCCGGCCGCGCTCGCCGACGAGCGCGATCACCGAGACCTCGGCGTCGGTGCCGCGGGCGATCATCGACAGCAGCGAGGACTTGCCGACGCCGGAGCCGGCGAACAGGCCCATCCGCTGGCCCTTGCCGATGGTGGTCAGGGTGTCGACCGCGCGCACGCCGGTGGCGAGGACGTCGGTGATCCGGGCCCGTCCCATGGCGCTTGGGGATTCCTTGTCGAGTGCCACGAAGCCGTCGGCGTCCACCGGGCCGCGGCCGTCGATGGGCCGGCCCAGCCCGTCGAGCACCCGGCCGAAGAGCCCGGCGCCGGTGGGCACGAGGACGGCCGCCGTGGCGGCGCGCACGGGCAGGCCGGTGCCGAGGCCGCTGACCGGGGCGAGCGGCATGCAGCGCAGCCGGGGCCCCTCGGCGGCGACGACCTCGGTGATGACCTCCCGGCCGCCGTCGCCGACGGTCAGCAGGTCCCCGACGGCGCCGGCCAGCCCGGACACCTCGAGGCCGAGCCCGACGACGGAGGTGACGGTGCCGACCTGTTCGGGGGCGCCCACGCGCACTGCGGTGGCGAAGCGTCCGGCGTGTGGCCGCCACGCCGTCGTACTCATGCGGCACCGCCGGCGAGGGCGGCGCGGACCCGGGCGACCGCGGTGCCGATGCGCGCGTCGAGGAACCCCTCGGGGTATTCGGCCACGGCGTCCCCCGCGGCCAGGGCGGGGTCGGCGACCAGCTGCACCTCCGGCGGGCATACCCCGGCCGCGGTCAGCCGCGCCAGGTCGGACGGGTGAAGCCGCACGGTGTGGACGGCGAAGGGCAGGGGTGCGTTCAGCGCCCGGGCCACGATTGACCGGGTGGAGTTCCCGCCGTCGGCCAGTTCGTAGCCGATCACCGCCTCGGCCAGCTCGAACGCCGCAGCGGTGAGGGCGTCCTCGACGGAGTGGATCACCGGGACGGAGGCGGCGGTGAGGGCGGAGGCCGCCGAGCGCAGCACCGCGAGGGCCGCGTCGATGCGCGCGGCCGTCGAGCGGGCCGCAGCGAGCCGTTCCTCCTCGGCCTGCTCCGCTGCCGCGGCGGCATGGACCGCCGCCTCCCGGAGGCCGGCGGCGTAGCCTGCGGCGTGGCCGCGGACGCGGCTTTCGGCCTCGAGGCGTTCGCGCTCGGGATCGCGCAGCGAAGGGTAGGCGAGAGGGGAGAACGCCGGCTCAGTAGACAAGGTCGTCCTCCTCGCCGCGGCGCACGGTGATGGAGCCCTCTGCCTCGAGGGCGCGGATGGCGCGCACGATGTCGGCGCGGGCCTCCTCGACCTGGGAGGCGCGCACCGGCCCGGTGGCGTTCATCTCGGCCTGGAGCATTTCCTTGTTGCGCTCGGACACGTTCTTCTGGATGGTCTCGACGACGGCGGCGGGGGCCCCGCGCATCGCCACGGCGAGCAGCGCCGGATCGATGCCGCGCAGGATGGCCTGGATGTCGCGGCGTTCGAGCTTGACGATGTCGGCGAAGGTGAGCATCCGGGAGCGCACCTCCTCGGCCAGTTCCGGGTCGCGCTCCTCGAGCTCCTGGAGCAGGGCCTTCTCGATGGCGACGTCGGAGCGGTTGATGATGTCCACAAGGGGCTGGATGCCGCCGACGGCCTCAAAGGTCTTCCGCGGCGCGAGGATCGCACCGGCCCGGAGCTTGAGGATGTCGGCGACGATCGTGAGCGCCTCGGGGGACGCCGCGCCCATGGTGGCGAGGCACTGGGCGACGTCGGCGCGCTGGGACTCGCCCAGGCCCGCCAGGACCGCCGACGCTGTGTCGGGCCGGAGGTGGGCGAGCACGAGGGCGATGGTCTGGGGGAGTTCGCCGTCGAGGATGCCCAGCAGCTGGCCGGGTTCGGCGTTGGCGAGGAACTCGAAGGACTTCCCGGCCATGGTGGAGGCCATCCGGGTCATCAGCCCGGCGGCCTTCTCCTGCCCGAAGGACGCCTGGAGCAGGCCGGCGGCGAAGTCCCGCCCGCCCCGGGCGGGGCGCTTGCCCTGGACCGTCACCTCGTGGAAGTCGATGATGACCTTCTCGGCGGTGTCGGGGTTCACCGAGCGCAGCTTCACGATCTCCGAGGCGACGTCCTCGGCCTCGGCTTCCGTGAAGTGCTGCATCACCTGCACCGCCCGCTCCTGGGACATCTGCATCAGGATGACGGCGGCCTTCTGGATGCCGGTGAGGTCGATATCCGTTTCGCTCATACCGGGACCTTTTCGTCCATCAGGTCACGCAGGTAGTCGGCCGTCTTCTTCGGGTCGCGGGCGGCGAGGGATTCGATCTCGTTGCGGGCCAGTTCGGCCGCGGCCGGTTCGGCCGGCGCGACCGGGGCCGGGGCCGACGGCAGCACCACGCCGATCGACGACGTCGTGGGCGCCGGCTCGATCGGGGTGACGGCCGGCAGGTCAAGCTCGAACGGCGCCGCGAGCGGCCGCTCGCCCAGGTCGATCAGCTCACGGCGCTGGCGGCGGTTCCGCACGGCGAAGACGATCACGAGGACGAGCACCAGCAGCACGGCGCCGATGGCGTAGAACCCGGTGCGCAGCAGCTCGGCGTTCCGGGCGTCCGCCTCGGCGGCCTTGGCCTCGGCCAGGGCGGCGGCGGCCTCGTCGGCTCCTGCGGTGTTGAACGGCAGGACCTCGACAGCGACGGCGTCCCCGCGCTCTTCGTCGATGCCGGCGGCTGTGTTCACCAGCCCGGTCAGTGCGGCAAGGTCGAGGCCGCGGGCGGCCTCGGCGTCAAGGGCCACCGAGACGGTCTGCCGGTTGAGGGAGCCTGCGGGGATCGCGGTTGTCTCGGTCGTCTTGTTGAGCGCGTTGTTGCGGGTGCTGGTTTCGGAGTCGAAGGTGCCGTCGCCGTTGCCGCCGTCGGGCACGGCGATATTGTCAGGGCCCAGCACACCGGCTCCGCCGCCGCCGGTTCCGGTGTAGGTCTCGGTGGTCGTGGACTCGTTGAGCGCCGGGGCGTCCTCGGGGGTGGTGAAGGTTTCCTCGAGCCGCTCCCCGGACTCGTTGTTCATGTCCGCGGCGACGGCGACCGTCGCGTTGCCCGGGCCGACCACCCGGTCGAGCATCGCTTGGACGGCGCCGGAGACGCGCTGTTCGTAGTTGGAGGCCTGCTTGTCGGAGGAGCCGGTGGCGCCGACGCCCACGGCAGACAGGACGGTGCCGCGCGAGTCAATGACGGCCACGTTCTTGGCCTGCATCCCCTCGAGGGAGGCCGAGGTCAGGTGGACGATGGCCTGCACCTGGTCGTCGCTGAGTTCGGCGGCGCTGCGGGTCTCGACGAACACCGAGGCGGTGGGGTCGGCCTTCTCCTTGGTGAACACCGTGGCCTCGGGAATGGCCAGCTGCACGGAGGCGGTCTTGACGCCCTCCATCCCCTCGATGGTGGCGGCGAGTTCCCCTTCGAGGGCCCGCTTGTAGGTGACGGACTGCTGAAACTCGGAGGAGGTCACGCCCATGTCGTCGAGCAGCGAGTAGCCGCCGGTAGATTCGGAAGGGAGCCCCGCGGAGGCGGCCTTCAGCCGCTGGTCGTACACGTTCGCCTCGGGCACGAGGATGGTGGAGCCGCCGCTGGTGATTTCGTAGGGCACCCCGTCGGTGCGCAGCTGCTCCACGATGATGCTTGCGTCCTCAGCCTGGAGCCCCGAGAACAGGGGGGTGTAGGCGGGCTTGGTGAGCCAGGAGGTGAGCAGGACGGAGCCGAGGACGAGGACGGCGACGCCGAGCAGGGCCAGGGTCTTCTGGGCCAGGGAGAATTCCTTCATAGTCCCGGCCACGCGCGACATCGAGGCCGGCAGGAGGGAGGCCATCAGGCCTGCATCCGCATGATCTCGTTGAACGCGTCGACGCCCTTGTTGCGGACGGCGGCGACGAGCTCAAGGGACACCGCGGCCCGCGTGGAGGCGATGGTGGCGTCGTGGATGTCGTCGAGGTTCCCGCTGGCGGCCTTCAGCGACAGGGTGTCGGATGCGCCCGAGAGTGCCTGCACGTTGTCTACGGCCGCGGTGAGGACCGAGGCGAAGGCCGACCCGTCGGTGGAGGGGGCCGGGGCGGTGGCGGGCACATAGCCCGTGGCGGTGACCGCCTGGACGGGGGTCAGCGGTGCGGGGGCCATCAGGACCTTCCAATCTGCAGTGCGGCTTCGTAGGTGGTTTTGGCGCGGTCGACGACGGCGGCGTTGGCCTCGTAGCCGCGCTGGGCCATGATGAGCATCGACATCTGTTCGCCCATGTCGATGTCGGGGTAGCGGACGTAGCCGTCCTCGTCGGCCAGGGGGTGGTCGGGTTCGTGGACCATCCGCCCCTCGGCGTCGCCAAACTCCGCCCCGCGGACGTACACCCCGCCGACGCCGGCGCCCTCCTGCGCGACGATGTAGCGGGCCTGGAAGGCGGCGCCGTCGGTACTGGTGGCCGTGTTGATGTTGGCGAGGTTGTCCGAAACGGCGTCGAGCCACTTGCGGTGCACGGTGAGGGAGGTTCCGGCGATGCCGATCGCGTCGAAGGTCATCAGTGGGTCCTCATTGCCGTGCGGACATTGTTGAAGGTCCCTTCGACGGCGCGTGCCGCGAACTGGTAGCGCAGCACCGTGTCGATGTTCGAGAGGGTTTCGGTATCGAGGTTCACGTTGTTCCCGTTCAGCTTCGTCGGCTCCAGCGACCGCTGCATCTCGCTCTGGGCCGCGCCGCTGCCGGCGCGGACGGAGGCGGTCAGGGCCTCTTCGAACTTGACGCGGCGGGCGGTGTAGCCGGGGGTGTTCACGTTGGCGATGTTGCTGGCGATGGCCTTTTGGCGCAGCGCCAGCCCGTCGAGCGCACTGTGAAGTCCCAGGGAGGTGATGGATTCGAACACGGCGGCCTGCCTTGAGGTGGAGGTGCAGACCGGTCGGCGGCCTGGGAGTATGAGCAACGGCTGCTCACCAATACCTATCGGCGTCCGCTGCGGATCGGTAAGGAAACTTCGCGAAAGAATCCGGGTTCCGCCCGGGCACGACGCAGCTGCACCCGGAACCCTGACGCTGGACGGCGCCCCCGGTCCCTGACACCCTTGGAAACGTGGCAACCGAGGACGACGTGCGGCGCAAGTGCCTTTCTCTGCCGGGAGTCACCGAACGGTCGAGCTGGAACCAGCCGGCCTGGTTCGCGCGCACCCTGATCGCCCGGATGTGGGCCGAGGGCGTGCTGACGGTGAAGACGCAGGAACGCGATGCGCTGCTCGCGGCCGATCCGGACACGTACTACATCACGCCGCATCACCGGCGTTCGCCTGAACTGGTCCTGGTCCGCCTCGCCCGCGTTGACGTCCGCGAACTGGAGGAGCTGCTCGAGGAGTCCTACCGGATCGGAGGAGGCAGGCCCTCCTGATCAGCGGCCGGCGCCAGGCGGGCCGGCCTCCGCCGTCCCCTGGCCGGACCGCTCCCGGCGTGTTGCGGATGCGGGTCGTCGAGGGCTCAGCCCGTGACGTCGAGGCTTCCCGTCCTGGCCAGATTGGCCGAGGCCGACTCCACGGCCCCGAGGTGACGGGACACGGTGGCCCGGGCCTGACCCAGTGCGGACAGGGCAGCCAGCTGGGCCTCGTTCACGTGGCGGGCATGCTCGCGGAGGTCAGCCGGAATCGGGCCCAGGTCCTGCGGTGGTTCCCAGGCTGCGATGGCGGGAGCGGGAAGCTGTGGGTCGGACGCGGCACGCTGGGCCTCGAAGACGACGTCCTCGAGCTGGGCCAGCGCCGCGGTCCAGCCTGCTCGCCCCAGGGCGCCGGCCCCCTCGGCCCCCGCAGCGTCAGGCCACACCGAGGCTCCCGGCGGATCGGGCCGGATCCCACGAGTTCTGGGCCGGCAGGGATGCCGATGCCTCGTGCCAGGCCTCGCGCAGCGGCTCAAGCAGGGCGATGCACTCCCGGGTGGCCTTGATGTCGCGGTGCATGTTGGCCGCCATCAAGGCGTTCGACACGTAGGTGTAGAGCCCGAAGAGGTTCTCCGCTCCGTCCCACGCGTCCTTCTTCAGGGACGAGGACAGCTCGGCGATGATCTCCTGCGCATGGAGCAGCTGCGCCGACGCGGCCTGCCAGTTCTCGGCCGCCTGAGCCTGTTCGGCACGGGCAAGATCGAGCAGGAGCCGGTCGTAGAGCATAGTGAGCAGCCGTGCCGGTGTCGCGGAGAGGACCGATTCCCGCAGGTACTTCCGGCGCTGGTCGGTGGAGGTGTTCATCATCATTTCTTTCCGTCACTTCCCTGGGTCGGCAGCGTGGCGAGCTGTGCGGTGAGCCAGCTGGACTGCGCGTTCATTGCCTGCATCGCCACTTCAAGCGCCGCGTAGGTGCTCTTCAGGCGTGCCTCGCGCGAGGCGAGCCGGATGTCCCAGTTCGCCACCTGGTCGTTGAGTTCCCGGACCTGGCCCTCGCCGCTGGTGATCTTCGAGGCGATCACGCCGCCGTACTTGTCCGACGCGGTCTTCCCCGCCGCTTCGAGGCGCGAGCCGATGGTGCGCACGGCTGCGTCCACCGCCGCGGGGTCCTTCGCCAGGGCGGCCTTGAACTTGGCGGCGTCGAACTCCATGGTGCCGTTCTTGGTGATGCTGATGCCGTATTCGGACGGCGAAACACCGCCGATGGGGGCCGACGCCGCCGTGAGCAGGCTCTGACCGATGCTCCGGACCGCACTGTCGGTGGTGAACACGCCGAGGGTGGTGACCGGCTTGCCGTTTGCGTCGGGCGCGGTCGAGGTCTTCTGCTTGCTGGAGATGTAGGCGAGCACGTCGTTGAGGCCCTTGACCAGGGCTTCGGCCTTGGCCGCGATGCCGTCGGCGTCCTGGGCGACGCTGATGGTGACGGGCGTGGCCGAGACCGCCGCGACGGTGACGGAGAGGCCGGTCTGCAGGTTCGCGAAGGTGTTGGTGCCCGAGGTGACCGGCTGTTCCGCGGCCGTTCCCTTCCACAGGGTGATCTGCGCGTCCTGGGCGGACTGGATCTGGGTGAAGGTTCCCGCGGTCCCGGAGAGGGTGAAGGCGCCGGCCGCGCCGGTGGCCTTGGAGGTCAGCTGGAGCCGGTAGTTGCCGTCACCGGTGGAGATCTTGGTGGCGGTGACGTTGGCGGTTGAGGCGTTGACGGCCTTGACGACGTCGTCGAGGCTCGTCGATGCGGCGGTGACGGTGACGGCGGTGCCGTTGGCGCCGGTGATGGTCAGGGAAGTGTCGGGCCACTGGGTGAGGGGGGCCGAGACCGAGCTCTGCTTGGTGGCGAGCCGGTCGATCGTGAAGTCCACCGAACCTGCGGCGGCGCCGGTGCCTGCGGCGGCCGTCGCCGCGGTCGAGGAGGACGTGGCGGTGAACAGGGAAAGGGCCCCCGGCTTGGCCGCGCCGGCCGAGAGCGCGGAGAGGTCCGCGACCCGGGTGTTGAGCGCCTTCAGGGCGTCGACGGTGGCCTGGGTGCGCACCGATTTGTTGTAGAGGATGTTCTGCGGGATGCGTTCGATGTCCATCATGGCCTTGATGAGCGCCGTCGTATCCAGCCCGCTGGCCAGCCCGTCCAGTGAAAGTCCCACGAGTGTTCTCCTCCGAAGCGTCGATCTGGGGATTGGGGGTAAACGGGAACCGCCGGCGGCGGCACAGGCGGGCTGGGATGCCCCGCCCGGCTGCCACCGGCGGCTCCGTTATGAAGCAGTCGGTTTAGCCGAGGAGCTTCAGGACGCTCTGGGTGGACTGGTTCGCCTGGGCGAGCATCGAAACGCCGGCCTGGGAGAGGATGTTGGCCTTGGTGAACTTGACCATCTCCTCCGCCATGTCGGTGTCGCGGATGCGGGATTCGGCGGCGGCCAGGTTCTCCTTGGAGACCGCGAGGGACTTGCCCGCGGACTCGAGGCGGTTCTGGGAAGCACCCAGTTCCGAACGCTGTGCCGAGACGGCGGCGATCGCAACGTCCAGTGCGGCGACCGTGGTCGTCGCGCCGGCGGAGGTGGCGACGACGAAGCCGGTTGCTCCGGTGACGCTGGAGAAGACCGCGCCGCCGCCGTTGATGCTGGCGTTGGCATCGCCGAGGTTCACCGAGATGGTGTTGTCGGCAGCGCCGTCGGCGCCAACCTGCAGGCTGATGACACCGGCGGTTCCCGCGGTGCCGTCGAGGAGCTTGATGCCGTTGAAGTTGGTGGACGAGGTGATGCGGGCAAGTTCCTCACCGAGGGCATCGGCTTCGGTCTTGATCGCGGTGCGCGACTGGGCGTTGTTCGAGTCGTTGCCGCCCTGGACAGCCAGGTCGCGCATACGGTGCAGGATCGAGTGGACCTCGGTCAGTGCGCCTTCAGCGGTCTGGATGACGGAGATGCCGTCCTGGGCGTTGCGCTGGGCAACTCCGAGGCCCGAGACCTGCGAGCGCAGGCCCTCGGAGATGGACAGGCCGGCAGCGTCGTCGGCAGCACGGTTGATGCGGAGGCCGCTGGAGAGCTTCTCCAGGGACTTGCTCAGGTCGTTCTGCGTGTTGGACAGGGCGCGGAAAGCGTTGTTCGCCGCGGTGTTGGTATTGATCTGCATACCCATGATCTATTCCTCCATGAATTGTTGTGTAGCGTCGGGCCCATCCTTGGGCCTTACGCAGAGGACAATCGGCGGCTCCGGAGGCGGCGTTAGCAGAATGCGAAAAGTTTTTTTCGAAGCCCCCAATCCGGCCCCGACGGCGGCGGCGCACCTTACATCGGCCGGCATCCGGCCGATGGTTTCCTACGTAAGGTGCGGCAGCAGGAAGCGACCGCTGAGCCAATCTAGGAGAGTCTTAGGCACTATGGGAATCCAGGAGCTATCAGCCCAGCTCTGGCACGAGCGTGAACTGCTTGAACTTCTGATGTTCAAGCTTGAGGAGGAGCAGCTCCTGCTCACGGCCGGGAAGACGCGCTGGCTGCAGCATGCAACCCGCGAGGTCGAGGGCGCCGTCGCCCTGCTGCGGGCCAGCGGCCTGGCCCGCGACGTCGAGGTGCTTAACGTCGCCGCCGAGTGGGGTGCCGGGGAGAACGCCACGCTGCGCGAACTGGTGCAGCACGCGCCCGAAGGCCCCTGGGCGGACATCCTCTCACGGCACCTGCAGGTGATGACGGAGCAGACCGAGCGAATTAAGGAGCTCCGGGACGCCAACGCCCAGTTCCTCCGCGCCGCAGCCCGGTCCACCCAGGAGGCCCTTGCCGGACACCGTGCGGAGGCCGGCACCTACGATGCCCGCGGCATGACCGCCGGCGTCGACACATCACGGCTGATCGACACGAGGGTATGAGGGAGGCGTCATGGGCAGCACATTCGGAGCACTGAACACCGCGCTGAGCGGACTGAACGCCGCACGCCAGGGCTCGGCCGTGACCGGCCAGAACATCGCCAACGCCGCCACCGAGGGGTACACCCGCCAGCGGGTCACCACCTCGCCCATGGGTCCGCCCGCGCGCGTCGGGCTCTTCTCCTCGGGCGTGGCGCCGGGCCAGGGCGTGCAGGTCGACGGCATCCGCCGCCTGGGTGACATCTTCCTCGACGCCAGGGTCCGGGCGACCGCGGCCGACGCCGGGTTCGCCGGGGCGCGGGTCAAGGCCCTCGACGGGCTCGAGGGGATCCTGCAGGAGCCCGGCAAGAACGGCACCTCCGCGGCGCTGCAGAAGTTCTGGACGTCGTGGCAGGACGTGGCCAACAACGCCGGGGCGCCGGCGCCCTCCGGGGTCCTGCTCGAGGAGGCCGGCGCCCTCGCGGCCAAGCTCGCCCACGGGTACACCCAGATCGAGGCGCAGTTTTCGACGGACCGGCGCCAGCTGGACCTGCTCACCTCCGAGGTCAACGCCGCCGCCGTCCAGGTGGCCGAACTCAACGCCGGCATCCGCTCCGCCCTGAACGCCGGCGCCTCCGCGAACGAGCTGATCGACAAGCGCAACCTGCTCACCGCGGACATCGCCTCCCTCGTCGGCGGCACCGTCCGCCCCCTCGGCGACGGCACGGTCGAGGTGCTCGTGGGCGGGAACGTGCTCGTTTCGGGTGATTCGGCCAATGCCCTGCAGGTCAGCGGAGGCTACCGGCTCGAGGACGCCGCCGCCTCACCGGTCCGGCTGGAGTGGGCCCACCGGCCCGGCAGCGCCGTTCCGCTCGACGGCGGCAGGATCGGCGGGATGGTTTCGACGCTCGCCCCGGCCAACGGCAAGGCGGCCGGCGGCGACCTCGCCGAGGCCGCCGCCGCGTACGACGCCTTCGCGGTGCGCCTCGCCGAATCGGTCAATGCCGTGCACCGTGGGGGAGAGACGGCCGACGGCCGCACCGGCCTCGACTTCTTCCGGTTCGATCCGGCGCTGCCGGCGGCCAAGGGCCTGCGGGTCGCGGCGGCCTCCGCCGCGGACCTCGCCACGGGCCGGCCCGGCGCCGGCGGGAAGGACGGCTCGAACGCGGACGCCATCTCCCAGATCCGCCATGCCGTCGACTCCCCGGACCGGCTGTGGAGCGGCTTCGTCACAACGCTGGCGGTCACGGCGCGCGCCGACAACCAGCGCGAGGATCTCGCCGGGGTGGCCGCCGCGTCGGCGCTCGGCCTTCAGCTGTCCCAGTCCTCGGTCGACATCGATGAGGAGAGCGTCAGCCTGCTCACTTACCAGCACGCCTACCAGGCGTCCTCCCGGGTGATGACGGCCATCGACGAGATGCTCGACGTCCTCATCAACCGCACCGGATTAGTAGGAAGGTAACCCAATGCTCAGCCGCGTCACCAACACCACCATGACGAACACCGCCCAGCGCAACCTGCAGACCAGCATGCTGCGCCGGGCCGAGGCCCAGGAACACGCAATGACCCTGAAGCGGATCAGCAGGCCCTCCCAGGACCCCATGGCCGCGGCGGATTCGCTCCGGGTCAAGGCGGACCAGCAGTCGGCCGCCCAATACACCCGGAACATCGACAACGGCAAGGGCTGGCTGACGGCCCTTGACTCCGCCCTGTCCAACACCAGCAAGCTGATGACGCGGGTGCGCGAGCTGACCATCCAGGGCGGCAACGAGACCCTGTCCCCGGCCGCGCGCAACGCGATCGCCGTCGAAGTCGAGGGGCTGAAGCGGGACCTGCTCGGGCAGGCCAACACCCGGTTCCTCGGGCGCAGCGTCTTCGCGGGCAACTCCGATGCGGAGGCCGCGTTCACCGGCACCCCGCCGGTCTTCACCGGAGCTCCCGGCAGCACCGTCGAGCGCCGGGTGGGTGAGGGGCAGACCATCCGGGTCGACGCCGACGGCGCCGCCGTGTTCGGCAACGGTCCCGGCTCGGTCTTCGACCTGCTCGACGGGATCGCCGCGGACCTCCGCGCCGGCATCAGCACCTCGGCCCGCCTCGGCGCCGTCGACGCCCAGTTCAATCGAGTGTCGGCCGGCCAGGCCGAGATCGGGGCGCGGCATTCGCGCCTGCTGAACGCCGAGGACACCAACAAGGTCCAGGTGGCGGCGCTCGAGGAGCAGCGCGCGGGCATCGAGGACCTCGACCTGGCGGAGATGCTCACCAACCTCAAGATCCAGGACCTGAGTTACCAGGGCGCCCTAAGCGTCACCTCGAAGGTGCTCTCGCCGACCCTCCTGGACTTCCTTCGATGAGCGCTGCCGTAAGCTTCACCGCTCCTCCGCCGGGCTTCGAACCCCACGTCGAGTTCACCCTCGCCGCCATCGACGGCGCCGACGGGCTGTACTCGCTGACCGCCGCCGCCGACCGCGGGCTGCGGGTCTTCGTCGTGGATCCGGCGATCTACCTGCCGGAGTACCTTCCCCGGTTCTCGGCCGAACTGCTCGAGGCGATCGGCCTCGGGTCCGCGCAGGACCCCCAGGTGCTCGTGGTGGCCCGCCCCGGTGGGGAGGCCACGACCGTCAACCTCCTGGCACCGGTGCTGCTCAACCCCGAGACGGGGCAGGGCTCCCAGGTGATCCTCAGCGACCAGCACTGGCCGGTCCAGGCCGAACTGCGCGCCTGACGTCCCGCGGCGGGAGGGCCTCCGCCGGGGCCTGCCGCCCGGAGGCCCTCAGGGGCGGAACACGATCCGCACCCGCGGATCGGCGGCCGGGCCGCTGATGAACGCGTCGACGGGAATCGGATCGAGGATCTCGCGGAAGCCCTCGGCGTCGGCCTCGGGGGCGAGCGCCCCCGCCGCGGGCTCCGGGCGGCGCACCGTGCCGGGCCGGGCTGGGCCGGAGCGGGGCGTGCTGCCGAAGGTGGCGACGCCCACCGGTTGGGAGATCAGCGCGGGGATGTTGGCGGTGAAGCGGTCGAGGACGTAGCTTCCGGTCCGGCTCTCTCCGGTGCCCGGGTCGGTGTACTCGACCCGGACCGGCACGCGGATGTTGTTCCGGTCGCGGTCGAAGTGGGTCTGCGGGCGCACCGCGACCACCCGGCCCGACGCGCGGGTCCCTTTCCGCCGCGGAGCCGCCTGCTGCTGCGGGCCGGACCGGCGCAGCAGCAGGGCCGTCCCTCCGGTGAGCAGGGCGAGGCCGACGGCGGCGGTGAGGGGAATCCAGATTTCCACCCGGCCATCCTAAACCGGCTCCGCGGCCGCTCTGCCCATTCCACATTGCGGGGCGGCGGCGCCGGCTGCACACTGTAAGGGTCCTGAAGCACACCAGAGATGGGGAGCAGCACATGGCCAGCAAAGTCTTCATCAACCTTCCGGTCAGCGATGTGGAGAGGTCCAAGGCCTTCTACACCTCCCTGGGCTGGACCCTGAACCCGGCCTTCAGCGACGAGAATTCCGGATCTCTCGAGGTCAGCGACAGCATCTACGTGATGATCCTCAGCCACGAGCACTTCCGGCAGTTCACCGACAAGCAGATCGCCGACACCTCGGCGACGTCGGCAGCGATCAACGCCCTCAGCGTCGACGACCCCGAGGAGGTCGACGCCTTCCTCGACCGGGCCCTGGCCGCCGGCGCCGCCGAGGGTAAACCGCAGGACTACGGCTTCATGCGCTCGCGGAGCTTCAGCGACCCGGACGGCCATGCGTGGGAGGTCTTCTGGATGGACCCGATCGCCTCCTCGGGCGACTGGGACGCCGTGCAGGAGAAGTACCCGCAGGCCCCTCCGGTCCCGTCCTGAGACCCGCCCGCCAGGCCGGCCGCCCGGCGCACCGCCGGCCGGACCTGCTGCTGCTAGTGGTGCTTGGAGGTTCGCTGGGCACCCTCGCCCGCTACGGCCTCGACCTCCTTCTTCCCGCGCCCGGAGGGCTTCCCCTCGCCACCTTCCTCATCAACGTCTCGGGGGCGTTCCTGCTCGGCTGGCTGCTTGAGCGCCTCGCCGCGGCCGGTCCCGACACCGGCCGGCTCCGGGCGGCGCGGCTGACCGCCGGCACCGGGTTCCTGGGCGGCTTCACCACCTACAGCGCGCTCACCGTCGAGGCCGTGCTCCTGCTCGACGCCGGGCGGACGGCGCCGGCCCTGCTCTACCTCGCCGCGACGCTCCTGCTCGGCGCCGCGGCGGCCGCCTGCGGCGCCGCAGCGGGTGCGTCGGCCCGACGGCGCCCGGCCGCCGTGCGGATACCGCCGGACCCGCGGGCAGGGGGTGTTCCGTGACCGGTACCGTGTTCGCGCTCGCCGCCGCCGGAGGCCTCGGCGCAGGCGCCCGGTTCCTCCTCGACGGGATGATCTCCTCCCGGATGCGCTCCGGGTTTCCCCTCGGCACCGTACTGATCAACATCTCCGGATCGTTCCTGCTGGGGCTGCTCGCCGGGTTTGCCGCGTCCGCCGCCCTCGAGCGGTCCGTGGTCCTCGTCGTCGGCACGGGGTTCCTCGGGGGCTACACGACCTTCAGCACCGCGAGCGTCGATACCGTCCGTCTCCTGAAGGCCGGCCGGCGGGGGCTGGCCCTGCTCGCGGGCCTCGGAACCCTGGCCGGCGCCCTGGGCGCGGCCGCCGCCGGTTTCGCGCTCGCCGCGGCCTGACCATTACCGGGCGGCCGCCGGCACAGGTACGTCCTCCTTGCATGCAATAGGTGAAGTGTGCTTCACTATTTAGACGCGGAGGGGAGTATCCCCCAATGTCCCGTCGACAGTCCGGCCGCCCCTGAGCGGCTCGGCGGGACAGGCTTGAGAAGGAGCCGGGAAAGACCTCCAGTTGGATGAACCTGACTGGAAAGGTAAGACCCCATGACTGTTCCCTTCTGGGCCTGGCTGGCAGTGATCGGCGTGATCATCGCCATGCTTGCCGTCGACCTGTTCGCCCACCGCCGCGCCCACGTGATCGGCGTCCGGGAGGCCGCCCTCTGGTCCGCTGTCTGGGTTGCCTTCGGCGTCGCCTTCGGAGCGCTCATCTGGCAGGTGTACGGCGCCGAGTTCGGGCAGCAGTACTTCGCCGGATACCTCATCGAGAAATCCCTCGCCGTCGACAACGTCTTCGTCTGGGCCATCATCTTCAGCTACTTCGCCGTCCCCCGCGAATACCAGCACAGGGTCCTGTTCCTCGGGGTCCTGGGTGCGCTCGTGTTCCGCGGCATCTTCATCGCCGCCGGCTCCGCGATCATCGCGTCCGCCGGCTGGGTGCTCTACCTGTTCGCGGCGTTCCTGCTCTACACGGGCTACCGGATGATCCGCCAGCGCAACGAGCACATGGAGCCGGAGAAATCACGCGCACTCAAACTGTTCCGCCGCCTGGTCCCGATGACCGAAGCCTTCCACGGCCAGCGCCTGCTCGTCCGGAGGAACGGCGTCCTCCTCGCCACCCCGCTGCTGGCGGTGCTCGTCCTCGTCGAGGTCACGGACATCATCTTCGCGGTCGACTCCATCCCGGCGATCTTCGCCGTCACCGACGAGGTGTTCCTTGTCTTCACCGCCAACGCCTTCGCCATCCTCGGGCTGCGGGCCATGTACTTCCTGCTCGCCGACCTGATGCACCGCTTCATCTACCTCAAGGCGGGCCTCGCGCTGGTGCTGATCTGGGTGGGCATCAAGATGCTCCTGAAGATCGACATCTTCTACATCCCCACCCCGATTTCACTCGCCGTGGTCGTGACCATCCTGGCCGTATCCATCGGTGCCAGCCTGCTCGCCACCCGCGGACAGGCCCGGCGGCCGCTGGTGGTCCCGGTGAACCCTCCGTTCCGGGTCGCCGATCCGGCAGAGACGGCCGAACTTGACCCGCTGTGGCGCCGTCCGGTACCCGCCGGAAAGGGATCAGGACCTGACGGTGGATCAACCCGCTAACGGGCCGGACGCCGATCCGGCCGCAGGACAGGGAACCCCGCCGGTGCGCTCCGCCCGGCGGGGTTCCCCCGCGTCCCACCCCTGGACCTTCCTGACCCACCACGGCCACGTGCTGCTGGCCGTGGCGGGAGATCCGGACATGCGGGTCGCCGACCTGGCGGACCTGGTCGGAATCAGCCCCCGCGCCGCCCTGTCGATCCTCAAGGACCTCGAGACCGCCGGCTACCTGCGCCGGATCCGGGTGGGGCGGCGCACCCACTACGTCATCGAGCCGCACCGGCACTTTCGGCACCCCGCCGCGGCCGGCCACGAGGTCGACGAACTCATCAATCTGTTCACCGGGCCCGCACCGGCCCCCGGCGGCGCCCCCGCCGGTCCGTTCGACCCGGGCGCCGTCCGCCCCCATTAGTTTTTCTACACGGGTGCGAAGTACCTTTAATGGGTGCTGAAGACCGCGCTCAAGCCCCGCTGGATCCTGACGCTGATCCTGGTGATGGCCCTTGCCGCGGTCTTTGTCCTGCTCAGCCAGTGGCAGTTCTCCAACTCCCGCCAGCAGGGGCCCGAGGCTCCGGCCGCCACCGAGACCGTCCGCCCGCTGACCGGCGTGATCACCCCCGGGTCGCCCCTGACGGGAACGGCCGCCGACCAGATGGTCTCGGCCGAGGGGCAGTTCCTGCCCGGCACCCGCCTCCTGGTCCGCGAGCGGCTCCAGGGCGGGCGCGAGGGGCTGTGGCTGATCTCGGCGTTCGCCGTCGACGGCGCCCCGGGCTCCACCGCGGAGGCCGGCGGCGAGGCGCAGGAACCGGTGGTCATCCCCGTGGTGCACGGGTGGGTGCCCGACGCCGACGCCGCCGCGCGCGTGCCCGAATTCACCGGCCCCGCCGCCCTCACCGGGCGCCTCCTTCCCGCCGAGGGCCCGGTGGCCGCCGATCCCGAGGAGGGCCAAGTGGCCGCCCTGGCCACCGCCGAACTCGTCAATGTGTGGGACCGTCCCTCCTATGCGGCCTTCATCGCGTCCGCCACCATCACCGTTGACGGAGAGGCGGTTACCGCGCGGGCGCCGCTGGAGGCCGTGGAGGTGGCGCCCCAGCCGCAGGAGCGGCCGGTCAACTGGCTCAACATCTTCTACGCCGTGGAATGGGTTGTCTTCGCCGGCTTCGCCTTCTTCCTCTGGTGGCGGCTCGTCGCCGACGACTACCGGCGGAGCCTCGAGGACGACGAGGACGACGAGGACGACGAGGACGGCGTCGGGGACCAGGACGAAGCGTCCGCCGCGGCCGGCACCGGCAGCACACGGAATGACATCGACAACGACACAGCGTCGGACGACCCGCCCGCCGCGGTCCGGGCCGAAGCAGACGACGACGGCGCCTCCCGCCCCGGCGCCACCCACCCAACGGAAGCAGGAACACGTGAATAAGCAAGGCACCTCCCCGAAGTCCGCCGCGAAACGGAGGTTCGGGGGAACTCACGCCCAGATCCGCTCGGCCCTCAGCTTCTACAAGCTGCTCGCCTACGCCACCGGTGTCATGCTGCTGCTCGTCGTGGTGGAAATGGTGGCCAAGTACGGGTTCAATGCCGAGATCGTCGCCGGCGGCGGGGCGGGCCTGCAGTTCCTGTCCGAGGCGGAGGCCGACGCCTCGGGCGGCTTCAACCTCTCCAAGGCGGTGCTGATCGTCCATGGCTGGCTCTACGTCGTGTACCTGATCGCCGACTTCCGGCTCTGGCAGTTCCTCCGCTGGCCGTTCTCGCGCTTCCTGCTGATCGCGCTCGGCGGAGTGGTGCCGCTGCTATCCTTCATCGTGGAACGGCGCGTCCACCGGGAGGCCGAGGCGGACCTCGCCGCCCACCCCGAAGCGGCCCCCCGCTACTGACCGGCCGGCCCTCCGGGGCCGGGGTCCCAATGTGCGGGGCGCACCCCGCCGCGACTATTGTTAATGCGTGACTACACCTCCCCCCAGTCCCGAACACCGCCCGGTCCTCGTCGTCGATTACGGCGCCCAGTACGCCCAGCTGATCGCCCGGCGCGTCCGGGAGGCGGACGTGTACTCGGAGATCGTGCCCTCGAGCCTCACCACCGAGCAGATCCTGGCCAAGAACCCGGTGGCGATCATCCTCTCGGGCGGCCCGGCGAGCGTTTACGCCGACGGCGCCCCCAAGGTGGAGGCTGACCTGTTCGAGGCCGGTGTTCCGGTCCTCGGTATCTGCTACGGGTTCCAGGCCATGGCCGCTGCCCTCGGCGGTACCGTCGCAAAGACCGGGCTGCGCGAGTACGGATCCACCGATGTCACCGCCGACGGGGAAGCCCGCTCGATCCTCAGCGGCACCCCGGAGAACCAGAACGCGTGGATGAGCCACGGCGACAGCGTCCAGAAGGCCCCGGACGGGTTCGAGGTGCTCGCCAGCACCGCCGGCGCACCGGTGGCGGCCTTCGCCCACGAGGAGAAAAGCCTCTACGGGGTGCAGTGGCACCCCGAGGTGAAGCATTCCCGGTACGGCCAGCGGGTCCTCGAGAACTTCCTGTTCGATGGTGCGGGCCTCCGCCCCAACTGGACCACCGGGAACATCCTCGAGGAGCAGGTCGAGCGGATCCGCGCCCAGGTCGGGGACGCCCGCGTCATCTGCGGCCTTTCCGGCGGTGTTGACTCCGCCGTCGCCGCGGCGCTCGTTCAGCGCGCGGTGGGGGACCAGCTCACCTGTGTCTTCGTCGACCACGGGCTGCTGCGCGAAGGCGAGGCCGAACAGGTCGAACGGGACTTCGTCGCCGCGACCGGCGTCAAGCTCTACGTCGCCAACGAGCAGGAGCGCTTCCTGAAGGCGCTCGAAGGCGTCTCCGACCCCGAGACCAAGCGCAAGATCATCGGACGCGAGTTCATCCGCGCGTTCGAGGAGGCCGAGCGGGCCATCATCGCCGAGGCCGAGGCGCACGGCGAGAAGATCCGCTTCCTCGTCCAGGGAACCCTCTACCCCGACGTCGTAGAGTCCGGCGGCGGCGAGGGCGCGGCGAACATCAAGAGCCACCACAACGTCGGCGGGCTTCCCGAGGACCTCCAGTTCGAACTGGTGGAGCCGCTGCGCACCCTCTTCAAGGACGAGGTCCGCGCCGTCGGAGCGCAGCTGGGGCTGCCCGCCGAGATCGTCGGGCGCCAGCCGTTCCCCGGCCCGGGACTCGGCATCCGCATCGTCGGCGAGGTCACGCACGAACGCCTCGAACTGCTGCGCAAGGCCGACGCCATCGCCCGCGCCGAGCTGACCGCCGCGGGACTGGACAACGAGGTGTGGCAGATGCCGGTGGTCCTGCTGGCCGATGTGCGCAGCGTGGGCGTGCAGGGCGACGGGCGCACCTACGGGCACCCCATCGTGCTGCGCCCGGTCTCCAGCGAAGACGCCATGACCGCCGACTGGTCCCGCCTGCCGTACGACCTGCTGGCCCGGATCTCCAACCGGATCACCAATGAGGTGGAGGGCGTCAACCGGGTGGTCCTCGACGTGACCAGCAAGCCGCCGGGAACCATCGAGTGGGAGTAGCCCGCGGCCGCTGACGGTTCCCGGCCAGCGGATTTCGCCGTGCGCCGCGTTGCTATGCGGCCGCTTCGGATTCATTTCGGATAGCTTGGAAGATATGCCAATCTGGTCAATATCAGCGCGTGACGATGCAGGGAAGAGGACAGCCGTGCCAGAGCAGGACTCCGGGGATTCGGCTGAGGATTTCCTCCTGCCCTGGCTGGATCAGCTCGGTCCCCAGGTCTCCGGGGACACGCTCCTGCATTTCCGGCCCTCCGCCGGCACGAGCATCGACCTGACCCA
Organism: Arthrobacter sp. MSA 4-2; assembly: GCF_016405885.1. Lineage (GTDB taxonomy): Bacteria > Actinomycetota > Actinomycetes > Actinomycetales > Micrococcaceae > Arthrobacter_D. Next base: position 234,310 of record NZ_JAEKGC010000004.1, read on the forward strand.
CGCGCACCCCTCCGGGCTGGCCCAGCTCTTGGCCGGACGTCGGACCCGGCTCTCGACCCTGCTGCGCGATCCGGTGCAGTACAACGCGGCGAAGTCGGCGGCCCGTGCGCTGCGGGCGAAGATCTTCGAACTGGGCACCGAACGCGGCATCGACGTCGGCCACCTCGCGGCCGGGACCGCGTCCTGGCGCACCGTCGACGACGCCGGCCGGTCGGAGACGCTCAACGCCCCGGTGCTGCTGACCGGAATGTCGCTCACCGTCCACCCCTCCCAGGACGACTATGAACTGCAGCTGACCGAGCAGGCACGCCTGAACCCGGCACTGGTGCGCCACTTCGGCGACGTCCAGGGCATCCACCTCGACGCCGAGGCGCTGCCCCGGCTCGCCTACGGCACCGCCCGGTTCGATCCGCACCCGGTGCTCGAGCGCCTGCGGCACCTCACCGACGGCGTCCGCGGGATCTCCGTCGAACACCGCCTGCTCGTCTCCACCTTCGCCGACCTTGCCGACATCGTCGAGGACGAGGCCATCCAGCCCGACCACCCCGTCCTCTCCGCCCTGCTGTCGGCCGCCCGCGACGGGGTCTACGAGGTGAGCGAACCCGAGGCCGACTTCAGCCCGATCGACGAGCGCGACCCGGCCGATGAACTGCTGATCCTGGACGCCGACGCCGCCCAGCAGGGCGTCCTTGACCTGATCGGCGCCGGGCATTCGGTGGCGGTCGCGACGCCGCCGGGCACCGGGCAGACCCAGACCGCCCTCAACGCCGCCGCGCTGCTGGCAGGCCAGGGCCGGAGCGTCCTCGTCAGCGCCGAGCGCCGCGGGACCCTGAACGAGTTCGTGCAGGACCTCGAAGCGCTCAACCTCGGCTCCCTCGTCCTCCAGCTCAACGGACAGGTCGACCCGCAGCAGCTCAAGGACAGCGTGATCCGGGCGATCGTGCGCAACGAGAAGGCCGCCGCGCCGTCGGTGGAGACCCTTCACGCAACCCTCGTGGGGCACCGGCACAAACTCCTCGAGCACGTGCGGTCCCTCCACAATGTCCGCAGCCGCTGGAACTGCTCGCCGTACCAGGCCATGCAGTCCCTCGCCGCGCTCACGGCCCTCGATCCGGCACCCTCGACGACGGTTCGGCTGAAGCGCAGCGTGCTCGACAACATCGCCGACCGCGCGGAGCTGGCCACCCGGCTGCGGCGTGCGGCGGAGCTCGGCAGCTTCAGCAAGGCCTCGACCGAGAGCCCCTGGTTCGGGGCGCAGCTGCTGAACCGCAAGGAGACCGAGCACGCCCACGCCCTGGCCTCGGACCTGTCCCGCGACATTCCGCTGCTGCGCGCAAAGGTGCTGCGCGTCGCCGAACACTCCCACATCACCCTGGGCAGGACCTTTCGGGAATGGGGGGAGCAGCTCGAACTGCTCGTGGCGGTCCGCGCCAGCCTCGACAAGTTCACCCCCGACATCTTCGACCGCCCGGTGACCGACCTCATCTCGGCCACCGCCCCCTCGTCATGGCGGCGCGAGCGTGCCATCGAGATGTCTTCGATGACCCGCTCACGGCTGCGGCGCGTCGCCAAGGAGTACGTGCGTCCCGGGGTGCACATCGCCGACCTCCACTCCTCCCTGGTCGACGTCCAGGACCAGCGCACGCTGTGGACGCGGTACGCCAAGACCGAACGCCACCCCTCGGTGCCGACCGGCCTGGCCGAGATCAACAGCTTCTACAAGGGCGTCCAGGGCCGGCTCGAGGAACTCAGCCGCATCCTTCGTGCCGCCCAGGGCACCCCGGATCTGCCCTCCTGCGAGCTCGACGACCTCGAGAAGCGGCTCGCGGCCCTCGCCGCGGACCGGGAAACCCTCGAGGCACTCCCGGAGCGCACCCTGCTGCTCGACGAGATGCGGGAACACGGGCTCGGCGAACTGCTCGAGGACCTCGCGGCGCGCGAGGTCTCCGAGGACCGGGTTGCCGACGAGCTCGAACTGGCCTGGTGGCAGTCGGCCCTCGAGGCCATGATCAGCGGCGACGACTACCTCGCCATGTCCGACGGCTCCAGCCTGCGCCGTCTGGAGGCCGAGTTCCGGCTCGCCGATACCGCCCACGTTTCCTCCGGGGCAGCGCGCCTGCGGTGGCGCCTGGCCGAGCGGTGGAACACGGCGATCGCCGCGCACCCCGCGGATGCCGAGCGGCTGCGCAGCCACCTGCGCGAGGACACCCTCACGCTCGAATCGTTCAGCGCGCTGCACCCGGACCTCACGACGGCCCTGCTGCCCGTGTGGGCCGTCAGCCCCCTGATGGCGCCGATGATCCTGCCGGACGGCGCGGCCTTTGACTCCCTGCTGCTGCTCGACGGGGAATCGGTATCGCTGCAGAGTGCCGTCCCGGTGATCGCCCGGGCCGGCCAGACCGCCGTCTTCGGTGACACGCGGCTTGCCGGGCCGACGCGCTTCAGCATCGAAATCCAGTCGCCCGAGCGCCCGCGCACCGAGACCGACCCGCTGCCCAGCGCCTACGAGGAGTTGCGCGCCGTCCTGCCGGAGCGTTCCCTGACCGTGGTCTACCGGGGAGTGGACCGCGCGCTGGGCAGCTACCTCAGCGCCGCCTTCTACGAGGACCGGCTCACGCGGCTGCCGCAGGCCTCCGAGGTCTCCGGCGCCGGCCGCGGCCTGGTCGTCGAATACCTCCCCGACGGCACCGGCATGCCCAGTTCGGACCACGAGGGCGTCGAGAGCGTCTCGGCGGAGGTGAACCGGGTGGTGGACCTCGTCTTCGAACACATCCGGCACCGCCCCAGCTTCTCCCTGGCCGTCGTCACCGCCAGCCCCCGGCACGCCGCCCGGGTGGGCGAGGCGATCCGCCTGCAGATGGCGAACTTCCCGTGGGCGAACGATTTCTTCGCCCCCGGCCGGGAGTCCTTCCGGGTGGTCCCCGTCGACCGCGCCGCGGGCCTGGTCCGCGACGACGTCATCTTCTCGCTGGGATTCGGGCGGACGCCGCACGGGCGGGCGCTCCACTCCTTCGGTCCGCTGTCCGGCCCGGACGGCCGCCGCAAGTTCGTGATGGCCATGACGCGCGCCCGCCGCAGGCTGCACGTGCTCTCCTGCTTCCAGCCGGCGGACCTCGACCCCGAGCGGCTGACCGGCGGAGCGGCCGACTTCTACGAGCTGCTCCGCAGCGAACTCGCTCCCTCCTCCGCTCCGGCCAGGAAGCAGGCCCCGGACAACACGGATCCGCTGGTCGCCGACCTCGTCGACCGGCTGCGGGCCCGCGATGCCGAGGTCAAGGACTCCTACGACGGCGTCCTCGACATCGTGGCCACCCGGCCCCCGGCAGCAGCGGCCCCGGAGCGCGACTACCCGGTGGCGCCGCTGGCGATCGAGTCGGACGGAACGGCCCGCTACGGTGCGATGACCGTGCGCGAGCGGAGCCGGCTCCGCCCCCAGCAGCTGGAGCGCATGGGCTGGCGGTACATGCCGCTGTGGACCATCGAGGTCTTCACCGACCCGGAGGGCTGCGCCGAACGGGCGGCCCGTGAACTCGGCCTTGACCTGCTCGAAGCGAACGAACCGCCCCGGACCCGAAGGGACGCACTGCGGATGAGGAAGAACGAAACCGACGAGGGGCGCGCCCCACGGCCGGCCGCCGCGGTGCCGGGCGCGGAGGAACCGGTGCTGCCCAAGACCGCAGCGGAGGATGATCCCCGCGCCTGGGGCGACTCCCGGACTGACAGCGACGAGTGGCTCAAGGAACAGCGCCCGCCGCACTGGAGCTAACCTGCATGGGAGCTGACCCGCACTGGAGCTGGACCGGCACGCGGGCCCGGAGACACCGGGGTTGCCCGACTCGGCAGGCCCGGCGCGCCGGGGGCACCCGGCGCCGGCCCTGACTCAGCGTCCGGCGGTCAGGACCAGATGGACCTGACCCGCGGTTGAGGACCCTGCAAGGGCGGCGGCATCCTCCGGCGAGGCGGCCACGACCACCAGCCCCGCCTCGGCGGGGGAGGCGGACCAGGCCGACGACGGATCCTCTCCGGGCGGTGAGCTCCACAGCACCGCGAGGTTCCGGGCGATCACTTCGGAGGCGGCGGCCGTCTCGTAGCCATTGCCGGTGCTCACCACGACGTCGACCCGCTGGCCCGCCCCCACGAGCCGGACGGTTGCGGGGTCGGCCGGGCGAAGCGGCACCGCGACGGTGCCGGGGGCGGTTCCGATGAGCAGCCCGGGGCCGACGAGCCGGGTATCTGTGACGATGTCCCCGCGCCGCAGGGGTCCAGCGAGCCGTTGCCCGAGGAGGTCCTCCCGCCGCGTCTGCGCCCCCGGCGGAACGGCGGCTGAGGGAAGGGCCAGGATCTCCAGGTCCGGTGCAGCCAGGACCGTGCCCGCCGCGAGGTCGGAAGCCGCAGCGATCACCGGGGTGCCGGGTTCGCCGCGGGGCAGGAACGCCTCGACGCAGGTGCCGGCCGCCGCGCACAGCAGCACCGCGGCCAGCAGCCGGCGGTGCCGGAGCAGGGCCCTGCGCATCCGGGGGAGGCGAAGCGTCCCGCCCGGCCGGGGCTGCGTCGAAAACATGAAGACCACCCTAGGGGCGGCGGCTTATGCCGCCGGCCCCGGGTGGCCTATGTGGAAAAGCGCGGGATCGGCCTGGGGGTCAGGAAGCGGCCTTGCCCGCCGCGGGCGCCGCGGCCGCTGCTCCGGAGTCGGCCTTCTTGGCCGGTGCCTTTGCCGCAGCCGGTGCCGGCTTCGCGTCGGAAGCGGCCGGCGTTGCCTTCGGCTCCGCGGAGGAGCGGGTGTCGCGGGAATCGTTGCGGTAGAACCCGGAGCCCTTGAAGACGACGCCCACGCTGTTGAACTTCTTGCGCAGCACACCCGAGCAGACGGGGCAGGCGGTGAGCGACTCCTCGGAAAAAGCCTGCTGGATGTCGAAGGCATGGCCGCAATCCTTGCAGGCGTACGCGTAGGTAGGCAAAGGTCTCTCCTGGAATTCGACTTCTCATGGGGCGCGCCACGCCGAGGCGGATTGGCACTCTAGGGCGGCGAGTGCTAAGTCTACACTGATGCCGGGGCTGCTCCGAATCCGTGGTATGCGCCCGGGGTGAACACGCCGTGCAGCGGCACGTCGTGAAGCTCGACCGGGAAGCTGCCGGCGGCGACGAACTCGTCGGGGTACACCATGCCCGCGGTGGGCACGGTGGGGCGCTCGATCGAGAGTTCGGCCAGGAACCGGTCGTAGTAGCCCCCGCCCTGGCCGAGCCGGTAGCCCGAGGCGTCCACGGCGAGGCCCGGCACCAGGACCAGGTCGAGGGCGGCCAGCCGGCCCAGGGGAGTACGGGTACCCTCCGGTTCCATCACCGGTGCCCGGGGCGACTTCACCAGCGGGACCCCCGGCCACCACGGGCACCAGGAGAGCCGGTAGTCGGGCTCGCAGATGGGCACGATCACCGTGGAGCCCAGATCGGTCAGGGTATGCAGCAGTTCCTCGGTGGCCGGCTCCGGCGGCACCCCCAGGTAGGCCGCAATCACGGGGGGTTTCTCCGCGCGGTTCCTCCCGGTCAGCCGGGGCAGCTCCTCGAGCACCGCCTCGGCGAGCCGCCGCGACAAGGCCTCCCGGGCCTCCGGGGTCCGGTGCCGGCGCCGGGCGCGCAGGTCGGCCCTCGCCTGGATTTTGGAGGGTACCGCCGGGTCGATATTCATGCACCTATTGTGCACAGCTCCCAGTATGCCCCTGCAGGTTATGTAGTGTGGTCCCATGACTTTGCGACCAAAAGTGAACAAGGCCGTCATTCCCGCCGCCGGCCTGGGAACTCGTTTCCTGCCGGCAACCAAGGCGATGCCCAAGGAAATGCTTCCTGTGGTGGACAAGCCCGCCATTCAGTACGTTGTGCAGGAGGCAGTCGACGCCGGGCTCCATGACGTCCTGATGATCACCGGGCGTAATAAGCGGGCGCTTGAGGACCACTTCGACCGGGTCCCCTTCATCGAGCAGACCCTCCTCGAGAAGGGCGACCTTGAGAAGCTCGCGGCGGTCCGCCTGCCCTCGGAGCTCTGCGACATCCACTACCTGCGCCAGGGCGATCCGAAGGGACTCGGGCACGCGGTCCTGCGCGCCAAGCAGCATGTGGGCAGCGAGCCGTTCGCGGTGCTGCTCGGCGACGACCTCATCGATGAGCGCGACCCCCTGCTCGAGACCATGATCGAGATCCAGCAGAAGACCGGAGGGTCCGTGATTGCCCTGATCGAGGTCGATCCGGCGCAGATCAGCTCCTATGGTGCCGCGGACATTTCCGCCATCGAGGGCGAGGACTATGTCCGCGTGAACAAGCTCGTCGAGAAGCCGCCCGTGGAAGAGGCGCCGTCGAACCTCGCCGTCATCGGCCGGTATGTGCTCCACCCCCGCGTCTTCGACGTCCTCGAGACGACCCAGCCCGGCCGCGGCGGCGAAATCCAGCTCACGGATGCGCTGCAGACCCTTGCCGCGTCCGACGGCGAGGGATCCGGGGTCTACGGGGTGGTCTTCCGCGGCCGCCGGTACGACACCGGGGACAAGCTGAGCTACCTCAAGGCCGTTGTCACCCTGGCTGCCGAGCGCGACGACCTTGGCCCGGACCTGCGCGTCTGGCTGAAGAACTTCAGCCAGGACATGACGGGCTAGCCGTTCGGTGTGGACGGAACGTGGCTGGCCGGTCTCCCTCAGCAGCGGGAATCTGACCCTCAGGCCCATCCGACACGCGGACCGGCGCGAGTGGACGGCCGTCCGGCGGCACAATGCCACCTGGCTTGCGCCCTGGGAGGCGACGAATCCGGAACCCGGGGGTTACCTTCCGGACTACCACGAGATGGTGCGGGGGCTCAAGCGGCAGGCCCGCGCGGGCACCGGGCTTCCGTTCGTCATCACCGAGCGCACCGGTGAGGGCGGCCGGGCGCCGCTGGTGGGCCAGCTGACGGTCTCAAGCATCATCTGGGGATCAGCAATGACGGCGACCCTGGGCTACTGGGTCGATTCCCGTCGGGCCGGCCGGGGGATCGCCCCGACGGCGGTGGCGCTCGCCACCGATTACTGCTTCAGCACCCTGGGCCTGCACCGGATGGAAATCAACATCCGGCCCGAGAACAGGGCCAGCCTGCGCGTCGTGGAGAAGCTGGGCTTCCGTGATGAAGGACTGCGCCCGCGGTACCTCCACATCGCCGGACAGTGGGCCGATCACCGGAGCTTCGCCCTCACCGTCGAGGAGGTGCCTGAGGGGCTGCTTGAGCCGTGGCTTGCCCGGCAGCGGGCAGGTGGATAAGCCAGCGCCCGGCACGGTCTGCGGACCGGTCGATCGAACGCCGCGGTGGGCTCCGACACACCCGCCCGGAATGCACCGCGGGGGCCCCTGTTTCTCCTACGTTTAGAACGTGGACTTCTCCCTGAACAGCTCGGTGGTACTGGCGGCGATCGTCGGTCTCTGGCTGGTGTGGGTGGTCCCGTTTTTCCTCCGCCGGAGCGGCCCCGTGCCGGCCCCGGCGGCGGCATCCACACCGACTGCAGGGGAACATCCTCCCCAGGGGAGCATCATGGAGAAAACGGCCAACGCCGCCGCCGGCAGCGCATCCGCAGACCGGACCGGTTCGTCCGCCGTTCCCGGCCGCCGGCCGGCGCTGAAGATCCGCCGCGGGCGGGCCGCGGTCGCCCTGGTCGGAGCCGCCGCACTCCCGGCAGCCCTCGTGACGCTGGTCCTCGCGGTCGTTTCCGTCGTGTCCTTCTGGTGGCCCGTGGCCGCCGTCCTTGTCGTCGCCGGGGCCGTCGCCACGCTGCGCACCCTGGCGGTACGCGACCGGCGGGCCCGGGTGAATGCCGCCTTCGCTGCCGCCATGTCCTCCCGCCCGCTGCACCAGGCCCCGCCCTCGACCGGTGACGCCGCCCTGCCGGGCAACGCCACACCGGAAGCCGGTGGCAAACCCGCCCAGGCCCGCCCGACCACCGTCTTCGACGCCGAGAAGCCCGCCGGTGCGGTTGAGGCGTCCGCGGATGCCGCCGAGGCGTCCGCCGGAACCCCGGAGGCACCCGCGGCCCGCCTGACCGCGGCCGACCTCAAGGCAGCCGCCCTGGCCGTCGCCGCAGCAGGCGCGCAGGAGGCCGGCGCACCCGCGGCAACGACGCAGGCTCCGGTGCCCGGCACCGACCCGTGGGAGCCTGTCGAGGTGCCCCTGCCCACCTATGTCGCGGCCGAAAAGGCGCAGCGCTCGGCGCCGGCACCCCTGGAGCTGCCTGCGGAGCCGAAGCCGACCATCCGGACCCCGATCAAGAACACGGCCGCCAAGGCGGCTCCGAAGGGGACCACGGCGCAGGCTCCGGCCGGAACCCGCCTCAACCTCGACGACGTCCTTCAGCGCCGCCGCGCCTGACCGTTCCCGCGGCCGCGCCTGACGGGCCCGATGTCCTCCTCGGACGGGCCAGCGGCCCCGCCGGCGCCGCCGTGCGCGCGGCTAGGGCCGAGCCAGCACCGAGGTGATCATCGTGAGCACGGGCGTGCCGTCCACCTCTTCCAAGGCGAGGGACGCCCGCACGCTGGCGAATCCGGCGAGCGATTCGGCGTGTGTGCCGCCGCAGGGGATGTGCACGGAGCCCTCCGGCAGGTCGCACTCCCAGTACCGGCGGTCCGTGAGCCGCTCTCCATCGCGTGCGATCCGGATGGCCCCGTCCGATGCCACCCATTCGGAGAGGGTTTCGTTCAGGGCTGCTTCGACCGGCGCCGGATCGAATCCTTCGGTGATGAAGCCCTTGCGCCGCAGGGAGCGTCCCAGCCGGTAGACGTCCACCGAGCCGTACTCGGTGATCGTTGAGGTCTCGATCGCCACCGCATCGAAGTTCGACGTGCCGAGGGCGTCGGCCGGGACCTCCTTCTTCCACCGGTCGGCCAGCGCCCGGTTCAGGGCGAGCGAGGCGAGATGGCACCCCGTGTGCCCGGCTGAGAGGGCCTGCCGGTGCCCTCCGTCCACCCGCACCACCGCGCGTTCACCTTCGGCCGGCGGCGGTCCCTGGATCAGGTGCGCCACCACGAAGGCCCAGCCCTCCGCGCCCTTGCGCACGGGGACATCCGCTCCGAGGAACAGCTCCGTGCCATCCGTGGCGCCGACCACGCAGTCCGTGATGGGCAGGCTGGACCCGCCCACCTCCAGGACCGCCCGGTCCGGACCCTGATCGGGCCACGCCGCGTCGACCGGGTGGCAGGCCGTCGCGTCGAGCAGCACGGCCACGGACCCGTCGGCCCGCTCCTCGACGTGCAGGACTGTGGATTCCGAGGTCAGGGCCCCGGCGGGGTAGCTGACGGCCGTGTCGGAGGATGGCAGGCTCATTGGTTCCTTCGGGGGTAGTGACGCTGTGGTCGTGGTGGATGCGGGCTCAGGCGCTGCCGGAAGCGTCGGTGAGCCGCTGCAGGAGCGGCTCGGTCCGGTAGGGAATGTGCTCGTGCAGGGCCAGGACCGTCTCGGTGCGGATAACGCCCTTGATCCGCAGGATCGAGCGGAGACCCGACTGCAGGTGGTGGGTGTCGGTGGCCGCGACCCTGCACCAGACGTCGCCACGGCCGGAGATCTCGTGGACTTCAAGGACCTGGCTGAGCTTGCGCAGCGCCGCAATGACGCCGTCGAGTTCGCGGTGGGACACCTCGATGGTTACGAAGGCCACCACATCGTAGCCAAGGGCCTCGAGGTCCAGCTCTCGCCCGCTGGCCCGCAGGGTGCCGGCCCGCAGGAGCCGCCGGATGCGGGTCTGCGCCGTGTTGCGGGCGATGCCGAGGGTTTCGCTGAGCTCGCTGATCTGCGCCCGCGGGTCCCGGACCAGTTCAAGCAGCAGCCGCAGGTCCAGGGCATCAAGTTTGCTCATGAAGCTCACTTCCCATCAACTTTGGCCGCCTGTGTTGCGGCTTTTGCTCAACTTGCCTGGCTGTACTGTCTCTAAAGCTCCAAAATAGCCCATTCTGGAGACTGCCGCGCCACCGGGTGCCGCAAGGGTTTGGGAAAAGGAACGGGAAGTACATGAGTGTCCTGCGCGAGCTGCGCATGCAGCAGCCATCCGCCGCGGCGCGCTGGAGCTGGGACGCCTCGCTCGCTGCGCGGCTGGTCCTCGCCGTCACCGTCATCTCCACCCTGCTGATCGGGGCCAACCTCGCCACCCCGCTCTATCCGCTGATCTCCGCGAACCTGGGCCTTACTTCGTTCGACATCACGATGGCGTTCTCCGCCTACGTCCTCACGCTCGTGGCGGGGCTGCTGCTGGTCGGCCACTGGTCAGACCACATCGGCCGGCGGGCGGCCCTCGTCCTCGCGGTCCTGGTCGGGCTGCTCGGAGCCGCGGTCTTCGCCGGGGCGTCCTCGCTCGGCGGGCTGATCCTGGGACGGTCACTGCAGGGAGCCGCGGTGGCCCTTGCCACCGGTGCCAGCTCGGCCGCGCTGCGCGACCTGCTGCCGCACCGCCCCGACTGGGCCTCGCGCTTCACGCTGCTGGCCTCCGCCGGGGGTGTGGCCGCCGGTCCGGTGATCGGCGGGGTGCTGTCGCTGCTGCCGGATCCCACCCGGACACCGTTCCTCGTCTACACGGCGGTGCTCACGGCGCTGCTGCTGCCGCTCCTGCTCCTCCGCGCCCGCCCGGCGATCCAGCCCGCCGCCGCCGCACGCCCCCTTACCGCCCTGCGTCCGCGCCGCCCCACCGTTTCGCGTGCCGCCCGCAACTCCTTCTGGATGGCCGCCGCCGTCGGATTCTTCAGCTTCAGCATCTTCGGATTCACCCTCAGCCTTGCGCCCACGTGGATCGCCTCGCTGGCCGGGACCGACGCCCGCCCCGTCATCGGCGTCCTGGCCGCGCTGGTCCTCGGCGCTTCGGCGGTGAGCCAGCTGCTCTTCCTCCGCGGCCGCTTCGTGGTGCCCGCCGGCCTCACCGCCATGGCCGCAGGCGTGGGCCTCCTCCCCGTGGCCGGTGCGCAGGGAAGCCTGCCCCTGCTGATCGGCTGCTGCGTCGCCGCCGGCCTGGGCCAGGGCATGGCCTTCCGTGTTGTCTTCAACCGGGTCTCGCTGCAGGTGGAGGCGGCACTCCACGCCCAGATCATCAGCACCCTCTATGTCATCACCTACCTCGGCAGCGCCGTGCCCGTCCTGGGCCTCGGTGCCGCCGCCGCCTTCTGGGGCATCGACCCCGCCGTCGCGGGTTATGCGGCGGTGGTCGGCGGCGCCTGCACCATCCTGGCCGCGGTGGCCCTCGTGGGCGCCCTGCGCCAGCCCGCCGGGCCCGGCCCGGTGCAGCCCGCCGGCTGATCCGACCGGCTGACCCCCGCCGGATGACACCGCACGGCAGGCACCCTGCCCGCGCGGGCTGTCAGTCCAACCCCGCCGCCCGTGGTGGCGCCGTGCCGGGGACACCCCGGCCGGTTTGTTTTGTAGGCTGGTCGGTATGCAGCCTCACGAGCCGGACGCCGGCGCCCCCGAGGAATTTGTCGGACTCGATATCGGCGGCTCGAAGACCCACGGAATCCTCTGGCGGGGCTCCGTGGTGGCAGCCGAGGCGAAGGCCGGCAGCGCGAACGTGCAGAACGTCAGCGCCGCCGAGGCCTCCGACAACCTCGCCCAGCTCTTCGCCCAGCTCGGCGGGCGGCGCATCGGCACAGTCATCGCCGGTTCCGGAGGCATCGACACGGAGGACGACGCCGCCCGGCTGCGCGGACTTATCGCGCCCTTCGCGCCGGGCGCGGATATCGACGTCGTCCACGACACTCGCCTGATCCTGGCCGCGGGCGGGGCGGCCACCGGCATCGCCGTGATCGCGGGCACCGGATCGGCGGCGTGGGGGATCACGGCCGACGGGCGCGAGGCGCGCTCCGGGGGCTGGGGCTACCTGCTCGGCGATGAGGGAAGCGGCTACTGGCTGACCCGCGAGGCCATCCGCCGCACGCTGCACCGCTTCAACCTCGCCCAGGAGGCGGGCGAGCTCGGCCGGCGCATCCTCGAGGTGAACTCGGTGACCTCCCCGACCGAACTCATTGGCCTGTTCCACTCCGACCTGGGCCGCCGGCACTGGGCCTCCCAGTCGCCGGTGGTCTTCGCCGCGGCTGCCGCCGGTGACGAAGAGGCCCGTTCCCTCATTGAGACGGCCGGCGCCGACCTGGCCGGGCTGGTAGCGGACATCGTGTCGGTGATCGGCGTGCCCGGCCCCGTGGTCATCGGGGGCGGCCTCGCCGTCCACCAGCCGACACTCCAGCAGGCCATCCGGCGCCCGCTCGCGGCGGCCGGCGTCACCGACGTGGTGTTCCTGACCCAGGACCCGGTGCTCGGGGCCGACTTCATCCGCTGGACCCGCAGCGGCAGGTCCGCGGCGGGTGAAGCGGCCCCGCTCTAGACTTCTCCGATGAGCGAAGTCGGAACCGGACCGCCGGCCTGGGATGTCCGCGTCGGAGCCTACGGCGTGATCGTCGACGGCAGCCGGATCCTGCTGGCCCATTGGAACGAAAAGGGCGCCTCGGGCTGGACCCTCCCAGGAGGCGGCCTGGAGTTCGGCGAGGACGCCCCTGCGGCCGCCGTCCGGGAGATCCGGGAGGAGACCGGGTACGACGCCGAACTGGGGAACCTGCTCGGGGTCGACAGCTTCTTCGTTCCGCCCGAGCGCCGCCTCAGCGGCACCCCCCGCCCGCTGCACGCCCTGCGCATCATCTACGCGGCCCGCGTGGTCTCCGGAGCGCTCACCCACGAGGCCGGGGGTTCGACGGACGAGGCGGCGTGGGTGGAACTGGGCGAGGTGGCCGCCCTGCGCCGGGTGGAGCTTGTCGACGTCGGGCTCCGGCTCTATTCCCAGCAGACCGGCCGCGGATTAGCATAGGCACCGGCGGCGCAGGGCCCCAACTGGCCGCCCGCCTGAGGGGAGGCCCGGACCGTTGGCCACGCTTGAGGACTACGGGTACACCGACGGGGTGCGCCGCCGTTTCGAATCCCACTTCCACGCGCCCTTTCCCGCCCCGCGTCCGGCTGTGGACCCCGGGCCTGAGCCCGAGCCCGTGCCGGAGACGGAGCAGCAGGGGTTGCGGCCCGCCCGCGTGGTGCGCGTTGATCGCCGGCAGCTGCTCGTGGCGGAGGCCGGCGGGCTCGTCAGCGTTCCGGCCGCCGGGTCCGCCGCCATCGGTGACTGGGTGTCGCTGAGCGGGAGACCCGACCGGGTGGAAGGGGTGCTTCCCCGCACCGGGGTCCTGCAGCGCAAGAAGGCCCACGATCCCCTCTCACAGGCCCAGATCGTCGCGGCCAATGTGGAGGTGGCGCTGATCGCGGTGCCCATCGACCGGCCCCTCTCAACGAACCGGCTGGAGCGCACCCTCGTGGCCGCCAGGGATTCGGGGGCGCGGCCCCTGGTGGTCCTGACCAAGGCGGACCTCACCGGCGTGCACGACGCCGTAGTGGGCGCCACCGTGCAGCAGGCGGGAACCGCCGAGGTGATCACCACCTCCGCCCTGACCGGGGACGGCTGCGGGACCCTCGCCGCCAGCCTCCGGCCCGGGGAGACCTGCGTGCTGGTCGGCCCGTCGGGCGCCGGGAAATCCTCACTGGTCAACGCCCTGGTGGGCGAGCAGGTGCAGGATGCGGGCCGGGTGCGGGCCGGTGACGGAAAGGGCAGGCACACCACCACGGCACGCACCCTGATCCCCCTAGGGGACGGTGTGGTGCTGATCGACACGCCCGGACTCCGCGGATTCGCCCTCTGGGACGCCGACGAGGGGCTCGACGCCGAATTCGGCGACATCACCGGCCTCGCTTCCGGCTGCCGGTTTCGGGACTGCGCCCACGACGGCGAACCAGGGTGTGCCGTCGCCGCGGCCCTCGCGGACGGATCGCTCGAACCACGCCGGTTCGCCAGCTACCAGCGGATGGCCGCCGAACTCGCCGCCCTGCACCGCCGCCAGGACGCGGCGCGCCGCAGTCGTGCCGGGCACGGCCGGACCGCCGGACGCCCCCGGTAGGCGACCAGCCCGCCCGCCCCGCCGCCTGTGCTCCCGCCGGTGCCCCCGAGTCAGCTACCCCGCGTCATGTAGCTGTGATGGCCTTCACATTCGACGAGATTGGGCAATACGGAACCTTGATTGCCGCGAACCCCTCGCTAGACTTCTAATTCGACCCGATTGACAAGACCCAGTCCGGTGGTGACGGGCCGGTCAGCCGGCAGGCTCCTGCCACGAAAGGCAAGGCTCCAATGACAACCGAGACTTCATCGCGCAGCGCAGGGGGCGCGGCCCTCAGGCCGATGATCGAACTGCGCGGGGTGACGAAGACGTACCCCGGCGGCCAGACAGCGGTGAACAACCTCAGCCTGGACATTGACCGCGGAGCCATCACCGTCCTCGTTGGCCCTTCCGGCTGCGGCAAGACCACCACCATGCGCATGATCAACCGCATGGTGGAGCCGACCTCCGGGGCCGTGCTGGTCGACGGGGAGGACATCGCGGACCGCAAGGCCTCCGACCTGAGGCGCTCGATGGGGTACGTCATGCAGTCCTCCGGTCTGCTGCCGCACCGCACCGTCCTGGATAACATCGCGACCGTGCCCCGCCTCAACGGTGTGCCGCGGAAAGACGCGAGGGCCCGCGCGACCGAACTGCTCGAAGTCGTCGGGCTCGCCCCGGACCTCGGCCGGCGCTACCCGGCTCAGCTGTCAGGCGGCCAGCAGCAACGCGTCGGGGTCGCCCGGGCGCTCGCCGCCGACCCGCCGATCCTGCTGATGGACGAACCGTTCAGCGCCGTGGACCCCGTGGTGCGCCAAGAACTCCAGGAGGAACTCCTGCGCCTGCAGCGCGACCTGGCCAAGACCATCGTCTTCGTCACCCACGACATCGACGAGGCGACGATCCTCGGCGACAAAGTCGCCGTCCTGAACATCGGCGGAGTGCTCGCCCAGTACGCCACCCCCGAGGAAATCCTGCGCGCGCCGGTCAGCGACTTTGTGGCGGGCTTCGTTGGGCGCGACCGCGGGTTCCGCCACCTGTCCTTCCAGGAGGGCGAGGGCGTGCGCATCCACCCCATCCAGACCATCGAGGTCGACCAGCTCGGCGATCCGGACGCGGCCGTCACCTCCCCGTGGACCCTCGCCGTCGACGCCGGCGGCCGCCCCCAGGGGTGGGTGCCGCAGAACCGGCGCTCCGCCATCCGGGACACGGCGGACCTCGTTCCCGGCGGGTCCCTGTACCGGCGCGGGGACACCCTGCGGCGGGCGCTGGACGCGGCACTGTCGGCGCCCTCCGGCCTCGGCGTGGCCGTCGACGACGAAGGGCGCGTCGTGGGAGCGGTCCGGGCCGGCGAAATCCTCGAACTCATCGAGGACGCACGGGTGAACCGCGGCCGTGCCAACTACAACACGGCGGTGTAGGGGATGGACTGGTTCCTCGCGAACATTGACTTCATCGCCGGCCTCACCGGCCAGCACCTGATCCAGTCCGTGGTGCCGCTGGTCCTCGCAGTGGTTTTTGCGGTGCCGTTGGCCCAGCTGGCCCGGTTGAACCGCACCGTCGGCGGGGTGATCCTGACGCTGTCCTCGATCCTCTACACCATCCCGTCCCTCGCGATGTTCGTCTTCCTGCCGCTGATCCTGGGCACGAGCATCATCAGCCCGGTCAACGTCATCGTCGCGCTGACCATTTACGCGGTGGCCCTGCTGGTGCGTTCCACCCTCGATGCCCTGGAATCCATCGACGACGGCGTGCGCCAGGCCGCCGTCGCCATGGGCTTCACCCCGGTGCGGCGCTTCCTCACGGTTGACTTTCCCCTGTCGATCCCGGTGCTCTTCGCCGGGCTGCGGGTCATCTCGGTGACGAACATTTCGCTGGTCAGCGTCGGGGCGCTGATCGGCGTCTCGAGCCTCGGGACGCTGTTCACCGACGGGCTCTTCCGGTCCTTCCCCACGGAGATTGCCGTCGGCATCCTCATCACGCTGGTGCTGGCCCTCGTGATGGACCTGGTCCTGGTCGCGCTGGAACGGCTCGTCACCCCGTGGCGCAGGCAGGCCCCGGCGAAGGGGCGCACCCCCGAAACCGTCGCGGTCGAGGCGTACCGGGTGGGTGCCTGATGGATTACACAAGCGACAACCTGTTCGCCCAGATGGGCCAGTGGCTCGTTGCCCCCGAAAACTGGTCGGGGGAGCGGGGGATCCCCACGCGGATTCTTGAGCATCTGGGCTACACCGGCCTCACCATGCTCATCGCCCTGGCGATCGCCGTCCCTGTCGGGCTGTATGTCGGCCACACCGGCAGGGGCCGGGTCGTCATCGTCTCCGGGATCGGGATCCTGCGGGCGCTGCCGACCCTCGGCATGGTCTTCCTGTTCGTGCTGCTGGCCGGGCTTGGCCTGCTGCCGCCGATCTGGGCGCTGGTGCTCCTGGCGGTCCCTCCGGTGCTCAGCGGCGTGTACGCCGGCATCGCCTCGGTGAACCGGGATACCGTCGACGCAGCTCGGGCCATGGGCATGAGCGAGGCGCAAATCCTCTTCCGGGTCGAGGTGCCCAATGGGCTGCCCGTCATCCTGGGTGGGGTGCGGGCGGCGGTGCTGCAGGTCGTGGCGACCGTCGCCGTCGTCGCCTACATCAATCTCGGCGGGCTGGGCGTGTTCCTCGTCGAGGGCACCCAGCTGCGCGACTACGGGCGCCTCTTCGGAGGTGCGGTGGTCATTGGCGTGGTCGCGATCGCCGTCGACCTCCTCATGGCGCTCGTCCAAAAGTTTGCCGTTTCACCGGGGCTGCGGACCAGCCGCGGACCGGTGGGAACACAGGATTCTGGCCGGCAGAAGGCCGTCGCCAGTGCACAAGGAGGAACAACATGACGAACCTGTCAGTACACCGCGCCGGACGGCGCGCTTTGACGGGGCTGGCCCTGACGGGCCTGCTGGCGTTGACTGCCTGCGGTGCGAACAGCGACCCCGCGGCCGAGCCGGAGGAAACTTCGGGCGGCGGCGGTTCCGTTGTCATCGGGTCGGCTGATTTCCCTGAAAGCCAGATCATCGCCGAAATCTATGCCGGCGCTCTGAAGGCCGAGGGGATCGACGCGAGCACGAAGCTGAACATCGGATCCCGGGAAATCTACTACAGCGCCGTTGAGGAAGGCTCGGTCGACATCGTGCCCGACTACAGCGGCAACCTCCTGCTGTTCGTGGATCCCAAGGCGACGGCGGAATCCCCCGAGGACATTGCGGAGGCCCTGCCGGAGGCGCTCGAGGCGAAGTCTGCGGACGTCAACCTCGGCATCCTCGAGCCGTCCGAGGCCGAGAACAAGGACGCGATGATTGTCACCCCAGCGACCGCCGAGGAATACGGACTGAAGTCCATCGCGGACATGGCGGAGGTCTGCGATGAGCTCACCATCGGAGCCCCGAGCACCTTCCAGGAGCGCTCCTACGGCCTGCCCGGCCTCAAGGAAAAGTACGGGTGCGAGCCGGGAGGCTTCGAGTCGATCAACGACGGCGGCGGGGCCGTCACCCTGGAGGCGCTCCTCAATGACGACGTCCAGGTGGTTGACATCTACACCACGACCCCGTCGATCGAGGACAACGATCTGGTGGTCCTTGAGGACCCCGAGAACCTGTTCATCGCCCAGCAGGTCATCCCGCTGGTCAACCTGGACACCGTGAACGAGGACGCCCAGGACGTGCTCAACGAGGTCTCGTCCCAGCTGACCACCGAGGACCTCATCGACCTCAACCGCCAGGTCAGCGGCGACGAGAAGCGCAATCCGGCAGACGCGGCAGCGGACTGGCTGGAGGAAAAGGGCCTCGCCGGCTAAGAGCCCGGGCAACCGGTCTCCTCGGCGGGCAGCACCTTCGGCAGGGGCGCAGTACCGGTCCCTGCCGAAGGGGCGGTGGTCCCCGGCGTGTTTGACATCGCCGCGGGCCTCCTCATGAGCCCGGTCCACGATCCGCCCCGCCGGCAAAACGGCGGGGCGGATCGTAGGCCGGTGGCACTACAGGAACCTGGCCGGCGGTCCGCCGCCGCCAGCGGACCAGGAGGAAAACCATGAAGAAACTTTCTGCCCTGCACGCCGGACGGCTCACCCTTTCGGGGCTGGCCCTGACGGGCGTGCTGGCGGTGACGGCCTGCGGTGGGAACAGTGACCCCGCCGCAGGACCAGGTGGTGATGGGGCCGGCGGCACCATCGTCGTGGGGTCGGCCGACTTTCCCGAGAGCCAGATCATTGCGGAAATCTATGCCGGAGCCCTGAACGCCGAGGGCATCGACGCGAGCACGAAGCTGAACATCGGTTCGCGGGAGATCTATTTGGCGGCCGTGGCGGAGGGCTCGGTCCAGGTTGTTCCCGACTACAGCGGCAACCTGCTGCTGTTCTCGGACCCCCAGTCCACCGCCCAGGCCCCGGAGGAGATCGTCGAGGCCCTGCCCGATGCCCTGAAGACGAAGTTCCCGGAGGCCGACCTCGGCGTTCTCGAGGCCTCCGAGGCCGAGAACAGGGACGCAATGGTCGTCACGAGGGAGACGGCCGAGAAGTACGGGCTGACGTCGATCGCCGATATGGCCGAGGTCTGCGACGAGCTGACCATCGGCGCGCCCGGCACGTTCCGGGAGCGGCCCTATGGGCTGCCCGGGCTCAAGGAGAAATACGGCTGCGAGCCTGCGGGCTTCGAGGCCATCAACGACGGCGGCGGAGCCATTACGGTGGAGGCACTGTTGAGCGACGACATCCAGGTGGCCGATATCTTCACCACCACGCCGTCCATCGTGGACAACGACCTCGTGGTGCTCGAGGATCCCAAGAACAACTGGCTTGCCCAGCAGGTCCTGCCCGTGGTGAACATGGGCACCGTCGGAGAGGACGCGCGGGCGGTCCTCAACGAGGTGTCGGCGGAGCTGACCACGGAGGACCTGATCAACCTCAACCGCCAGGTCAGCGGGGATGAGAAGCGCAACCCGTCCGACGCGGCGGCGGGCTGGCTTGAGGAGAAGGGCCTGGCCGGCTCCTGATCCCGGCCGGTACTTCTTCCGGGCCCCGGCACGCGGCAATTCCGGGTCCGGGCCCCTGCTGTGGCATCCTGAACGAATGGCAAAGTACAGGCAGTCCGACAAGCTCCACAATGTGCTCTACGACATCCGGGGGCCGCTGCTTGAGCACGCGAAGATCATGGAGGCCCAGGGCCACCGGATCCTGAAACTTAATATCGGCAATCCCGCGCCGTTCGGCTTCGAGGCCCCGGACGCGATCCTCGTGGATATGATCCGCAACCTGCCCAAGTCCCAGGGGTACAGCGACTCCCGGGGGATCTTCTCGGCCCGGACCGCCGTCGTGCAGTACTACCAGGGCCGCGGCATCCAGAACATCGACATCGACGATGTGTACCTGGGCAACGGGGTCAGCGAGCTGATCACCCTCTCCCTCCAGGCCCTGCTCAACAACGGCGACGAGATCCTCGTGCCCACCCCCGACTATCCGCTGTGGACGGCGTCGGCGAGCCTGGCCGGCGGCACCGCGGTGCACTACCTCTGCGACGAGGACAACCACTGGTGGCCCGACCTCGAGGACATGGCCGCCAAGATCAACCCCGCCACCAAGGGGATCGTGCTGATCAACCCGAACAACCCGACCGGCGCGGTCTACCCGCGGCACGTGATCGAGGGCGTGGTGGCGCTGGCGCGCGAGTACAACCTGATCATCTTCGCCGACGAGATCTACGAAAAAATCCTCTACGACGACGCCGTGCACGTGAATGCGGCCTCGGTGACCGGCGACGACGTGCTGTGCCTGACCTTCAGCGGGCTCTCCAAGGCCTACCGCATCGCCGGGTTCCGCAGCGGCTGGATGGCCATTTCCGGCCCGAAGGAGGACGCCGCGGACTACATCGAGGGCATCAACCTGCTGGCCAACATGCGCCTGTGCGCCAACGTGCCCGCGCAGCACGCCATCCAGACGGCCCTGGGCGGCTACCAGAGCATCAACGACCTGATCCTGCCCGGCGGGCGGCTCAAGGCGCAGCGCGATAAGGCCACCGAACTGCTGAACGCCATTCCGGGAGTGAGCTGCGAGCCCGCGGCCGGCGCCCTCTACCTCTTCCCGCGCCTTGACCCCGAGGTGTACCCGATCCGGGATGACGAGAAATTCGCCCTTGATCTGCTCAAGCAGCAGAAAATCCTGATCTCGCACGGACGGGCGTTCAATTGGATCAACCCGGACCATTTCCGGATGGTCACCCTGCCCAGCGTCGAGGTCATCGAAGACGCCGTGGGGCGGCTGGCCGAATTCCTGGGGTCATATAAGCAGTAACACCAACCGCAGGGAGACACCATGAGCAGCTCCGCCCTCGACACCGATCTCCGCCCGCTCTTGCTCGCCGGGCCGGGCTTCCGGCTCGCCGAGGTGGACGCGCGGTCCACGCCCGGGTTTCCCCACGGGAAGAAGGTCGGCAAGGCCGCATTGAAGAAGGGCGCCAAGGCCCTCTCCTGCGCGCAGGAGCAGCTGTTCGCCGAGAGCCGCCAGGGCGGCGGGCGGTCCGTGCTGCTGATCCTGCAGGCGATGGACACCGCAGGCAAGGGCGGGATCGTCCGCCATGTGATCGGGGCGGTCGACCCGCAGGGGGTGCACCACCACGCGTTCAAGGCGCCCACGGCGGCCGAGCGCCGCCATGACTTCCTGTGGCGGATCCGGAAACAGCTGCCGGCCCCTGGCATGATCGGTGTCTTCGACCGGTCCCACTACGAAGACGTGCTCGTCCACAAGGTGCGCGGGCTCTCGACCGCCGAGAAGGTCGAGGGCCGCTACGATGCCATCGCACAGTTCGAGGCAGAGCTGGCGGGAGCGGAGACCCGCGTCCTGAAGGTCATGCTCCACGTCTCCAAGAAGGAACAGAAGCGGCGCCTCGCGGAGCGCCTCGACCGCCCAGACAAGTACTGGAAGTACAACCCCGCCGACGTCGACGAACGAGCGCACTGGCGGGATTACCAGGAGGCCTATTCGACGGCCATCAGCCGGACCGCCACCGGTGCGGCGCCCTGGTACGTGGTCCCGGCGGACCGCAAATGGTACGCGCGGCTGGCCGTGCAGCACCTGCTCGCCAGCACGCTGGCCGACCTGCGGCTGGACTGGCCGGAGGCGCACTTCGACGTCGAGGCCGAAAGGAAGCGCCTGGCCGCGTCCTAGGAGGAGGGCCGGGTGCCGTTCTCGGCCCGGTCCCGGGCCGCAGCAAGGCGCTTCTTGGCCCCTTCGAGCCAGTCCTCGCAGCGGTCCGCCAGCGCCTCGCCGCGCTCCCACAGCGCGAGCGACTCCTCGAGGCTGACGCCGCCGGCCTCGAGCTTGGACACGACATTCACCAGTTCCTCCCGTGCCTGCTCATACGACAGGGAGGAGATGTCTCCGGGTGCGGTTTCGGCCGGCTGGGTCATGGGTTTTCCTTTCCTGGCGGCTCCGGGCTTTCCGGTGCCCCCGTCGTGCGGGTGGCGGATGGTTCCCCGGGGGAGCCCCCTGAGGTCGGATCGGGCAGGGTGCCGGTGGCCCGGGCGGACAGCCGCCCGACCGCCACCTTGATCGAAAGGTCGGTTCCGGCCGGTACCGCCGCCGCCTCCAGGACGACGCTCCCGTCCCCGCGCTGCACGACGGCGTAGCCGCGGTCGAGGGTGTTCTGCGGTGAGAGGGCGCGCACCTGGGCGCGCAGGTGCCGCACCCCGTCGGCGTGGCGGGTCACGGCGGAGTCCACCGAAAGGTGCGCGCGGTTGCGCAGCCGTTCGACGTCGGATTCGCGCACATCGATCATCCCCTCCGGCCGGGCCAGGGAGGGCCGGGACCGCAGCTGGTTGAGCCGGTCGGTTTCTCGAGCCAGGAGTTGCCCCAGGGATCGGGTGAGCGCCGCCCGGGCCTGGCCGATCCGGTTCAGCTCCTCGGCCACATCGGGGACCACCCGTTTGGCGGCGTCGGTGGGGGTGGAGGCGCGCAGGTCGGCTACCTCGTCCAGCAGCGGCCGGTCGGCCTCGTGCCCGATGGCGCTCACGATCGGGGTGTGCGCGGCGGCCACCGCGCGGACCATCTCTTCGCTGCTGAACGGCAGCAGGTCCTCGAGCGAGCCGCCGCCGCGGGCGATGATGATCACGTCGACGTCGGCGAGGGCGTCAAGCTCCGCGAGCGCCGCAGTCACCTGGGGGACGCAGCCGGGGCCCTGGACGGCAACCTCACGCACCTCGAAGTCCACGGCGGGCCAGCGCAGCGCGGCATTGCGCATCACGTCCTTCATGGCGTCGGAGCCGCGGCCGGTGATGAGGCCGATGCGGTGCGGGAGCAGGGGAAGCCGCCGCTTGCGCTGGGCCGAGAAGAGGCCCTCGGCGCTCAGCAGCCGCCGCAGGCGCTCGATGCGGGCCAGCAGGTCTCCGAGCCCGACCGGGCGGATGTCCCGGGCCTGCATGGACAGCCGTCCCGTTTTGACCCAGAAGTCGGCCTTTAGCTGGGCGACCACGCGGGTGCCCTGTTCAAGGGGCAGGGCGAGCCGGTCCAGGACACTGCTGAAGACCGTGACAGAGAGGGACACTTCGGTGTCGACGTCGCGGAGGGTGAGGAAGGACAGCCCGTTGCGGCGGTTGAACTCGATCACCTGGCCCTCGACCCAGGCGGCCGGGGCACGCTCGATGTGGGCCTTGAGCTTCTCGGACAGGACATGCAGGGGCCACGGGGTGGCCGCGGAGGTCTCGCCGGCCGTGGCCGGCAGGGTCGAGCGGGTTCCCGGTTCAACGGCCGCCGCGGTTGGGCTCCCGTTCGGCACGGTGCCTTCAGTGGTCATCGGCGCGCTGCTCCTCACCTTGCTGTCTGGGTGCCGACGCTGCGGCTGTGGCCCGTCCGCTTCGGCAGCGGGCTCGTCCTGTCCACGGACTTATGTCTACCAGCTTCCCACGACAGCGCCGAGCCGGGGCGCCGGATGGGGAGAGAAGGCCCGTCCCGGGCGGCCCGGGCGCAACCGATCGGTGCCTTCCGGCCCGGAAAGGGCATAACCTGATCCTCACGCACCCAACCGACCCCAAGGACCCTATGCGCACGCTGGCCTCTGCCTTCTTTGCCCTCGCCGCGCTGGCGCTCACCGGAGGGGCCCTGTCCGCGGCCTGGACAGAGAGCCGCCTCGTTGACCAGCAGGGTTTCGTGGACCTGGCCGGACCCCTTGCCAAGGACACCGAATTCCAGCAGGCCCTGACCGGGGCGCTCGCCGGGGAGGTGTCGAGGGGCGCCGGGCTGACGGGGCCCTTGGGAAACCTGGTGCGCCCGGCCCTCGAGAACGCGGCCTCCTCGGTGACCCGGATGGCGGGGTACCCGCGGGCCTGGGAGGAGACCCTGCGCATCTCCCACCGCCTGACCCTCTCTCGAGCGCCGTCGGACCCCAACGCGCAGACCCCGGCCGTGGTCTCCCTCGATCTGAAGCCCTTGGCCGGGCTGCTTTCCCAGCAGGTCGGGGCCGGACTGGGCATCAACGTGCCGGTACCCCAGAACACGACGGTTGAGGTCGGGCGGCTCGAGCGCGGTGGTGCGTTAAGCCTGGTGAACAGGATCGCCCAGCTCTGGCCCGCGCTGGCCTGGGGCGCCGGGACGTGCGCGGTACTCGCCCTGGCTCTCGCCCGGAAGCGCTCGACGACTCTCGCCCTCCTTGGCGCCGGCGGTGCGGGCCTGGGGGTCCTTGGCTGGCTGGGGGCCGGACTGATTCCGGACGCTGCGGCCGGAGCTGCCGGGTCCAGCGCCGTCGCCAGGATTTTCGTCCGGGGCTTCGCCGGCAGGGTTTCAGCCGATCTCGCCGAAGCCAGCCTGCCCGTCATCGCCGGCGGGGCGATGGTGCTGGCCGTGGGGGTGGCCCTGCGGTTCGCCTTTGGGCGGCGGAGTATGCGGTAGACCACACCTGCGCCCCCGGTGGGCCGGTTGTCTGAGGAAACCGCTAGCATTGAACCATGACCAGCACAGCAGTTCAGGTCCCCATGCCCATGGTGCCCCGTCGGCGCCGCTCTCCTGAGGACGTGCAGGCCGCCGCTCCCGTCGAGGGCAGGCGTCAGGTGCTGCTTGCGGCACCGCGCGGCTACTGCGCCGGAGTTGACCGTGCGGTCATCGCCGTTGAGAAGGCGCTCGAACACTACGGTCCGCCGGTCTATGTCCGCAAGCAGATCGTCCACAACCTCCACGTGGTCTCGACCCTTGAGGCGAAGGGCGCCATCTTCGTTGAGGAGACCGACGAGGTCCCCGAGGGCGCGCTGCTCGTCTTTTCCGCCCACGGAGTTTCACCTGCCGTGGTGCAGTCCGCCGAAGACCGGGGCCTGCGGACCATCGACGCCACGTGCCCGCTGGTCACCAAGGTCCACCGCGAGGCGCAGCGCTTCGCCCGCGACGACTTCGATATCCTCCTGATCGGCCACGAAGGGCACGAGGAGGTTGAGGGGACCGCCGGCGAGGCCCCGGAGCACATCCAGATCGTCAACGGCCCCGAGGACGTCGACAAGGTCCAGGTCCGGGATCCCGAGCGGCTGATCTGGCTCTCCCAGACCACCCTGAGCGTCGACGAGACCATGCACACGGTGAACCTGCTCAAGGAGCGGTTCCCGACCCTGCAGGATCCGCCCAGCGACGACATCTGCTACGCCACATCCAACCGGCAGGCGGCGATCAAGAAGATTGCCCCGACCTCGGATTTGGTGATCGTCGTGGGCTCCGCCAACTCCTCGAACTCCGTCCGGCTGGTCGAGGTCGCCCTCGAGTACGGGGCGAAGGCCGCGCACCGCGTGGACTTCGCCAACCAGGTCGATGAGTCCTGGTTCGAAGGCGTTCGAACGGTCGGCGTTTCCTCGGGCGCCTCGGTCCCCGAAAACCTGGTCCAGGACGTGCTGCGGCTGCTCGCCGAGTACGGCTACGGCGAGGTCGAGGAAGTCGTCACGGCGCAGGAGGACATCATCTTCTCGCTGCCGAAGGAGATCCGCTCAGCCCTGAAGGCAATGGGCGATTCCTCGCAGGGACGGGGCGGGCGCGGAGGCCGCCGCGAACCGGGGCCCTCGAACTAGCCGATCCGCCCGGCCGGCCGCCGGGCGCGCGTCGTAACGATGTCCCCGAGCGGCGTCACCGCCCGGGGCGCCGGCCCGAAAGCGGCGTGCACTGCCATGGCAGCGGCTTCATGCGCATGCCGCCCCGCACGGCCCTGTCGCGCCGGTGGGAGAGCCGGGCGCCGACCGCGACGCCGGCCAGTGCCCAGAAGGCGCCGGCGCCGACGCCGGCAAGCACGATCCAAAAGGGGACCCGGGTGCTGTCTTCAGCCTTGTCTTCGGTCATGGCCGGAATTGTCCCACACCCCTGAAGGTACGGAAAGGTTCCGGCGGGCGCCCGGTCCCCGGTCCGGGCGCAGCTGATTCCGCCCCCGGCGCCGCAGGGGCACCGCTCCGAAATTAGGCGCTGCGTTCCACGGGACCCTCGGGCGACTCGGCGGTTTCGGGGGCGGCGAGGTCGAGGAGGTCCTGGCCGTCACCGCTGGTACCCACCCTGCTGATTCCTATGCTGCCCTGGGCCCAGCCATGCCCGCCACGTCCACCGGACTCGACCTCGGAGTCTTCGGGGCCGTCGAGCAGTTCGGGGGCACCGAGCAGCCGCGGCGTGGCCTCGACGGCCTGGATGCCGGAGAAGGCGCTCTTTTCCGGGCCGGCCCCGGCGGGGACGGCGTCGAGGGAGGCGGCGTCGAAGGCGCCAATGCGCCGTGCCGTGGGCAGTACCCGGGTTTCGAGGGTGCCGACGAAGGAGTTGTACTTCTCGACAGACGCCTTAAGTGAGGATCCGAGCTTGGCCACGTGGCCGCCCATGGTGCCCAGCCGCTCGTAGAGCTGGCGGGACAGCTCGAAGAGCTCACGGGCATTGTCCGTCAGGACCTCCTGGCGCCAGCTGAAGGCTGCGCTCTTGAGGATGGCCAGGAGCGAGACGGGCGAAGCGAGGGCCACATTGCGGCTGAACGCGTAGTCGAGGAGCCCCGGGTCGGCCCGCAGAGCGGAGGACAGGATCGACTCCACCGGAATGAAGCAGATCACCAGTTCTGGGGAGTTGTTCGTGCCCTCCCAGTACTTCTTCTTGGCGAGGGTGTCGATATGGGCGCGCAGGGCCTTGGCATGCTGCTGGAGCAGGGCGGTGCGTTCGGCCTCCCGGCCTGCCCCCTCCGCTCCGTCCTCGTCGAGCTCCTGGGCCTGGAGGAACGCGCTCAGCGGCACCTTCGCGTCGATGACCAGCTGCTTGTTGCCGGGAAGCTGTACCACCATGTCTGGCCTCGACGTCGACCCGGCGCCACCGGAGGAGGCGGCTTCGGCAACCTCGGCACGGGCCAGGGTCGCCTGCTCGACGAAATCGACGCGGGCCAGCATGCCCGCGGCCTCGACCACCCGGCGCAGCTGCACTTCGCCCCACTGGCCGCGGGCGCTGTTGCTGCGCAGCGCCGCCGCGAGGGAATGGGTCGTCGAGAGCAGCCGGGCGTCAGCGTCGCGCGCCTCCTGCAGCTGCTGGGCCAGCTGACCATACTGCTCGACTCGGTCCCGCTCCAGCAGGCCGACCTGGCGCTGGACCTGGGTCAGCTTCTCCGCCACGGGCGCCAGCGCCCGCAGCACGTTGGTCTCGTCGGCCGACCGCGCCGAGAGGGCACGGTTCTGGGAGGCCAGCAGGTCCTTCTCCGCCGAGGCCGCCGCCAGCGCCGCCGTCGCACTGCCCAGCCGGTTCACGGCGTCGTCGAGTTCCTCCCGGAGCTGGTCCGCCTGCCCACGTCCGCGCGCGGCAAGAAGGAACGCGCCCGCGATGCAGCCGAGAACAAAAGCGAGGATTACGAGCACAAGCGTGAAACCGTCCATGAAATCACTGTGGCAGGATGCGCCGACATTTTCGGGAAGGCACCCCGGCGGCGCGGTGCGTGCGGGCCGGTAGACTGTACTCCCGTGGCTCTTACTATTGGCATCGTCGGACTGCCCAACGTCGGCAAATCAACCCTTTTCAACGCGCTGACCCGCAACAACGTGCTGGCGGCGAACTACCCGTTTGCAACGATCGAGCCGAACGTCGGAGTGGTCAACCTGCCCGACCCGCGCCTGGCGCAGCTCGCCGAGGTCTTCGGCTCCAAGCAGATCCTCCCGGCGACCGTCTCCTTCGTCGACATCGCCGGCATCGTCAAGGGCGCCTCCGAGGGGGAGGGGCTGGGCAACCAGTTCCTGGCAAACATCCGCGAGGCCGAGGCCATCGCCCAGGTTATCCGGGTCTTCGATGACCCCGACGTCGTCCACGTCGACGGCAAGGTCGATCCCCGCTCCGACATGGAGACCATCAACACCGAGCTGATCCTGGCCGACCTCCAGACCCTCGAGAAGGCGATCCCGCGCGTCGAGAAGGAAGTCAAGATCAAGAAGCGTGAGGCAGCGCAGCTGGTCGCCATGCAGGCCGCCCAGGCGGTGCTCGAGCGCGGCGACACCATCTTCGCTTCCATCAAGAGCGACAAGCTTGAGATGGAGCACCTGCGCGAGTTGAGCCTGCTCACGGCCAAGCCCTTCATCTACGTCTTCAACGTCGACGACGCCGTCCTCGGCAGCCCGGAGCGCCAGGAGGAGCTGCGTGCCCTCGTCGCTCCCGCGGACTCGATCTTCCTTGACGCCAAGCTCGAGGCGGACCTGGTGGAACTCGACGAGGCCGAGGCCCGCGAGATGCTTGAGATGAACGGGCAGGACGAGTCGGGACTGGACCAGCTGGCGCGTGTCGGCTTCCACACCCTGGGCCTGCAGACCTACCTCACCGCCGGCCCGAAGGAGACCCGCGCCTGGACCATCAAGAAGGGCGCCACCGCGCCTGAAGCCGCAGGCGTGATCCACTCCGATTTCCAGCGCGGATTCATCAAGGCCGAGGTGGTCCACTTCGAGGACCTCATGGCCGCCCGGTCGATGGCCGAGGCGAAGGCCAAGGGCAAGGTGCGCATCGAAGGTAAGGAATACGTCATGGCCGACGGCGACGTGGTCGAGTTTCGCTTCAATGTCTAAGGTTTCATTCCTCAAGTGATACAACGCAGCTCGGTCGACACGTCGACTGAGCTGCGTTGTTTTGTGCCCCCACGGCGATTCCTTGTCGGTATGGATGAATTTTCAGAACAATTACTTCCCGGCCGGGTGATTACGCTTCAGGAACCGTGCCCACCTGCTTGGCTGGCACACCGACGACCACTGCGCCTGCGGAAACGTCCTTCGTGACCACTGCGCCGGCGCCCACTATGGCCCCATCACCGATCGTCACCCCTGGTAACACCGTCACGTTGGCCCCGAACCACACGCCTTTGCCGATCACAACGCGGGCCGGGTGCATGTCGGCCCGTCGGCTCGGCATCAGATCGTGGTTCAAGGTCGTGATAACCGCGTTGTGGCCAATGAGGGATCCATCACCGATGTCGATGCCGCCCTGGTCCTGAAACCGGCAGCCGCTGTTGACGAACACCTCCGCGCCGAAGCGGATGTTCTTGCCGAAGTCAGCGCTGAATGGCGGGAAGAGTTGGAAGGACTCGGGGACCTCCCGCCCGGTCAGCTCGCTCATGAGGGCCCTTACGTCTTCGGGGGAGTGGTATCGCCCGTTGAGCTCGGCGGTGATGCGCAGCGACTCTTGGCTCGCGGCATGCATAGCCTCATGGTGGGGTGAACCTCCGGGGATGGTCTCCCCGGCGTTCAGTAGGGTCAGGAGTTCGTCGAGACCTTGGATGTCGGCCATGCGCCCACGATATCGCGCCCTTGGCCGCAGGGAGCACTCATCCAAATGACTTCAACAGAAGCTCCTGGATTGCTCGACCTCTGACAACCTGTTGTCACGCGGCTGTTGCTAGTCGGGTTTCGGTGCCGCCCGGCCGCCAGACCTTACGGCAGCACCTGTGCGCCGGCACCATTGGCGTCCATGAGTGTGTGAGGCTATTCGGCTACGCAACGGGGTGGAGTTCCGCTTCAACGTCTAGGTGGCAGGTAGAACTCCTAGTCAGAGGCTTCTTTGACTAGGCCGGTCCGCGTATAGTCCGCAGAAGTGGAAAGAGCTTCGTCCATCATGGTCCCGGCTGCGGACCTCTGGTTCATCGAAGACCCACACGACTACCGCGCAGCCCTTTGCGGAGCCCGAGTCAAAGTCATCCTCCCAATCCCATTCACCAACACCGACCCAGACGGATGCGGGCAATGCCAACGCATCCTCGTGATCGGGCCACCACTCGCGACAGGAGAAGCTGATATTTGGTTATCACCCACCCAATCCGAGCGCAATAGACGATCACGGTACTTTCGGAAGAGTAGAGCGGCGGTGATGCTCAACAATCTCGTTTCGACTGATCAAAACATTCAACTGAGCGCCTCCTATGGTGTACACCGGTCACACAGCGCATACCTGTGAGCTTTTTAAGAAGGCCGCCACGGTTTCCCCATACGATGGCGGCCTTCCCTTGTAGATGGACTTTTCTTATCCCAGCAATACGCCGGTTCATGTAGCACACCACCTCTTCCGCGACGGTTGAGGCAGGGCAGGGAGTTGTCCTTGACGGAAAGATCCTCGAAGTCATCCTTCTGGTGATCTTTCAAGCAGTAATTCATCACAGGTCCAGTTTTGACCGTGATTTCGAATTACTCACTTCTCATCCCTCTCAAGTCGTGCATAGCAAGCCCTGCAACAGCTCAGTAGAGCCGTCCCCTCGTGGTGAACCGGTTGCAGCAGTGTCGCGTACAACGAAAATCCTGTATGGGGAAGTCTTTACAGGTTTATAACCGTGTCTGAAGAGATCACACGGCATCGGTCGGGGACAATGGCTGGATGCATATCGCGCTTAGGGCCATAACAGTTGGCGCCGGTCGTCCAGCGACTGGACGAGGCGTACAGGTGTCCGCTTGATCCAGTGGCTCTATAAATTTGAGGCCCTTCGACGGTTCTTCTCGAGCTTTTGGGCAACCTTCGCTTCCTCGGCCTTGATTTTTGGAGGAGGCGTAGTGGTCGCTATAGCATTGCGCAACCTAGACAACGTCCATTGGCGAGGTGTCTGTTTAGGGGCAGTGCTGCTCGGCTCGGGGTGGTTCCTTACGCATGCCGCAAAGAAGTTTGAAGTGGAAGCGAAAGAATCGTCACTAAGAGACATCGACACAGCGCGTCGCAAGGCCGTGGCGTCGTTCAACGGAAGAATCGCGCAGGTCTACACGCTTCTCCTCAAAGTTGTAGATCCCGCAAGTAGACAAGACAACTTGGAAGCATATATTCAAGCTGTTATGGGAATTTCGGTCTCCTTGTTTGACGTTGATGGTGTGAGAGCCTGTCTATACAGCGTAGATGGAACTGTCACCTATGCGGATACTGACCAGCCAACGATTCTTGTGCATAGGCCACCCCACTGCGGCCGTGCTGATGCTCCCAGGGCTGCCTTCAAGAAGGACACGCCACACGGCGACTTATTGTTCGATGTGCTTGCAACGAGGAAGCCGCTTCACATCCCAGATACGGGCGAAACATCGAAGCCTATTGATTCCGACGACAAGAAGTACAGCTCCTTCGTAGCAGTCCCGGTGTATTCGGGTTCGGTGGAGCTTGGACTCCTCATGCTTGATGCGGCCGACCCAAATTCCCTCAAAGATGAGCATGTGGTGACAGCACAGACACTCGCTTCGCTCCTAGCCATTGGGCTGAATTTGTCGGCTCCTGGCGGTAGGGTAGTGCCAACTAGGCGACAAGGAGACATGGCGGCATGGTCGATCCGGCGACTGCCGGATGGTAAGAACGGCGGCGCAATCCATTTCGAGGGCGAAGCGGGGGGTAGTGATGGCAAACGTACATGATGTTGCTGCTTATATCGTTTCGCGCCTCGGCAACATGTCGACCATGAAGCTTCAGAAACTTTGCTACTACAGTCAAGGTTGGCACCTCGCATGGGAGGGCGGTCCTCTATTCAGTTCCAAGATTGAGGCGTGGAGGCTGGGGCCAGTAGTTCGTGACCTGTACTCGTTCCACCGGCGCAGGATTTCAGTACAGGATTGGCCCCCTGGAGACCCTGAGGGGCTGACGGAGATTGAGAAGTCGGTCGTGGACGATGTTCTTGACGCCTATAAGAACATGAGTGGGATCCAGCTGAGTGAACTGACGCACCAAGAGCAACCTTGGTTGCGCGCCCGGGGAGCTGTCGGGCCGGGTGCCAACAGCACTGCCGAGGTTAGTCTCGCCGATATGCTCAGTTACTTTACAGCTCTAGGTGAGCAGTCAAGGCCGTTCTAAATCGCCAGTTAGGCTCCAACCGATTCGGTTCGGCGCAGCATTCCGATGGCATGGGTCAGGGCGAGTCATCAGATCTCACTGGTCCTCTGGGCCGAGAAATCCAAGAATGCTCAATTCTTCGCGGCTGGTGGTGCCAGTTTTTGCGAAGATTTGGTAAAGCATTCCCTCAACCGTCCTAGCGCTCACATTCAACTTGTTGGCCACTTCGCGATTGCTCGCTCCTTCTATCACGAGAGTTGCTACATCCCTTTCTCTGGCTGTTAAGCGGCGAATCTGGGAGTTGGAAGATTCTTCTACTTGCGTCATCGGGCGATTCGAACGCCGGGTCGGCCTGGCGCTGGGAGCGGTTTGATGCTCAGCGACGGAGACTTGATGCTTCCGGATCGCAACGACGTTCTCTAAAATCGCCGAGAACATCTCAGAGGTTGACGGAGCGATTTCTTTATTCGCGCTGGTTTCATGCAGGGTCGCGAGGGCTTGGTCTCTAAGTCTCGGCCACAATATGTCAAAAATCTCTCGCAGATCACTTCCATCGAGGCTGGACTCCAGTTCGCCGTTCAGCGTCAGGATCAGCTTCCACATGTCCTCGTCTGTGAACAAGATTGTGTTGAATACCCCCAAGGGTCCGTTTGAGAGCGCATTCCGATCCTCGAACCCAATCAGCAACGGGACAACTCGTCGGTCCGACTCGCCGATGGCCATAGATAGCGCACCGGCTTCAAAGTTCAGCCACTCTGCCCCCCGGTTTCCTGGCGTTACACAGATGATTCCAAAGTCTGAAGCCCTCAGCGCATCACCGATTCCTTCCGACCATCGAGAACCCGGGAGGATGTCGACATCACTCATCCAAGGCTCGGCGGCCTGGATCACTCTTTTCAGCCAGGGTTTCAGCAGCAAGGCGACCTGCTTACTCTCGCGACCCGACCAGCTTATGAAAACTTTCATTCTCTCGCTCTCGTTTGGGCTCCTGAACACGCTATCGGCGTGCGCATCCGTGCATCACCGGCACCGCAGCCTGATGCCAAGCAGTAGGACTGGCACGGCTTCGTGGTTGCGCATCGTCAAGCAGGCCAGGGCTAAGGCCCTCGAGCAAGGCCGCACACGTTGCCCGTATGCCGTGTCCCAATAAACTGGGAGTACCCAGGCAGACCAAACAGCGCCGAACTAGACCACATCATCCCCCACTCCAAGGCGGATCAGACACCCTCGACAACACGAGAGTCATCTGCCGATACGACGACCAACGCCTCGGCGGGCAACTCAACCGGCGCACACCACGACCGATCGTCGAAAGCGTGGACCTAGCGTTGTTGAGCTTCAAGACGCTCTACGCGCTCCGTTAAGTCAGCGACTGCACGCTTCAGGCGCTTGATGTCACGTTCAGCGTCCGCGGCTCGCTGAGTAGGTCCATTGGACGAGTACATGCCGCTCTCCGGGTCAAATTCCATAGCAGTCATCCTGCCACAACGGCCCAATGTGATGGTCGTACAGCGAGGCGCGTTCAGAGCTTGCGCTATGCGCGGGAGCTTAGAAATCGGTATTGCGTGGTAGCCACGAACCGTTACTCGGGTTTTCGATTGCACCGGTGTCCAAGTTAAACGTCCAGCTGTGATGTGAAGACGGCACCCCTTTCAAGGGACCTCTGACTTTCGCATGGGCAGCGTTCAAGTTGATATGGATGTGAAGGTGGGTGTAACCGTCCTCTTTCAGTTCTGTCATCAGTGTCGGGCGCCCCTTTTGCGTGAAATCCTTCAGATCAATGTTCCATTGTGGTTGGAAGGCGGTAATCAGGGCTGCCTCCGCCGCATCAACAGTCCTCTTCGACAGCGGCTCATTCACGATCCCGGCAAACCGTTCAGTTGCCAACTTGAGTACAGCGTCCACGCCTTCATCACCCTGGTTCATTTTGATGTTCGCGCCGACGGAAGTCAGGCGCTGGTCTATGGTGATGAACGCTACTGCGCTGCTCTGCGAGTAGTCTTGGGTATCACTCAGTATCTTCTCGACCGTCTCGTGACCCCCGGTCAGACGCTTTATCGCGGTGCTGGAATTTTTCCTTCCGTATGACTGTCCGATGTAGACGACCTTGAAAGTGAAAAGCTCGTCCACGGTGGCGTCTACCCCGTCCGAACGCTCACCCTTGATAGCCTCTCTCACGACCTGGGCGACCGTAATCTTCCGCACTTCGCCGTTACCTGACTCAGGAACAAGAGTCAGCACTCTTTCTGCGTCATCAAACGACAGCGTGAGTCTCGGGAACGCGGTCTTGGGCACCTCAATTGAGTAGGGCTTAGGCCCCTCCGGGGTCCCATAGGTGATGTCCAACGTCCACCCGGATGAATCGGGCATGGCATTGACAGCGGTTGGAGTCAATTTGGGGCCGATAACAACCAAGTAGAGGTGGTGCTGAGCAGCGTTAGCCAGTTTCTCCAAGTCCTGCTCATAGCGTTCAGGCGCAGACCACGTCAGGCTGGAATTGTTCTCTATGCCTAAGATGAATGCGTCACTATCTGCCATCTAGGATCTCCTGCTGAAGGTGTGGGCTCAGATAATTGGCTAGCCGATTACGTCGATTTCCTACGTTTTCCTCGACTAGCAGCAGTTTAGTCTGGATTCCGGACGACCCGTTTATAAGCCGCGCCGGCAGGAGCGGGAACGGCGTAAAGTCGGCTTTCTTGGTCGTACATCTTGCGTTCTTCGAGGCTGGATGTACACCCAATCTATTGGTGTTGGCGCGCGGACTCTCAAGGTCCGACCGCGGAAAAGTACATCATCTAGGCGAGGTTCGAGAGGTTCAACCGGACGATGGCCCGTGACGACGCCAGATTACACTGCCAATGAGGAAAAGGAACGCCACTACGGCCAAAATCCACGACACAGCCCAAGGGAGCAGCCACGCCCAGAACTCCGGGGATGAACTGACAATGATCCCGGTCGTGATGAAGGGCAGGCTCCAGCGGTCGAGAGACTGACTCTCTTTGCGTTGGCGGTCCAGTTCATCTCTGATGGCCGCAACTGAGCCCTCCAATCGTGCCGCGGTGGCGCGGAACTCCGTAACGTTGGATCCCAGCGTGGACCGAAGTTCCTCTATTTCGCTTCGCACTTCGTCAAGGCGCTGCCGAAGGAGTTGGATATTTTCCTTCGTGGGCGCCGGGTCCGGCCAGCCACTAACCCCGAGATTGCCCCCGCCAGCGAGGTCCACACCGCCTACGTAATCGCTGACTGTCACATTCTGGGTCTTCCGAAGCACTGGGAAGACTCGGCTGAGGAGTGAACGGGCATGGAATGCGGTGCGCGCAAGCAGGTGTCGGACAGCCCTGACAAGGTGACCTGCGGGTTTCGAGTCACGGTCCATCGCCAGCAGGGCTCCCGCGAATGCTGTTGCCCCGCCCAGCACCCGATAAAGGTTGGTTAAATTCTCGGGATCGCTCAGCCAGTCCTCCATACGTCAAGGTCTACCAGCTTCTGATTCCCGTGAGCTAGGTGGGTGTAATCGCATTCCGCCATACCTAGCCTTCGCGTTCTGTTTGGATGGCGGGCTCAAGGAAGCGGATCTTCACGGCTTTGGTGTGCCAGGCAACAGCATGTGCTTTGAGCTGCACGGCTTTGGTTGGGTAGCGGATCCGGACGTACACGCGGCGGGGCTTGTCGAACTCATGCGGCGGGTCGTTGGGGAGGTCGACTTCTACCGCGGTGAGCAGCATGGGCTCCTCACGAAGAACCAGCTCTTGAGCCACTTGTCGACGGATGCGGCCCCGTACCGCTTGTTCTGCCCCACAGCACGCCACTCCTCATCCCGACTCTTGCCTCAGGGTTAAAGTAGAACACACGTTCGATTTCCTGAAGACTCCTCGACTGCCTATCCTGTTTCCGTGCACTGGAACTCAGCACCGCGCGATGAGATGTGGGGGCAGGCTGAAGCACCGATGGACGTATGCGCTTATCGAGGCCGGGGGAGGAGCGCCGGTTGCACACAGTACAAGTGATGTGCTGGACGCGCTCGACTCTAGGTCCGGTCGTCAGGACGCATACCGCTGCATGCATCGTGCCGCCGAACTCTTCCGGAAAGGTCAATCAGGATGGGTGGGTTTCCTTCCGGAACTGTCGTCACAGATCTGAACGGTAGATAAGGCAGCGAAGGCAGAGTCGGCCGACGTTGATCCGGTGCGGGAGCCAGACGTTGACATCTTGGGAGAATCCCCCGCCGCGGTCGGGGCCAAGGTGTGGTGAAACGTCACCACACCAATCCCTTCCCTGCGAGCGGAGGGCGCCGTCCAAAAATCAAATAGCTTTCGACTACGCATCACCTGATCAGTGGTACGTCCATCCTCAAAGGTTATTTGGGCACTGAACGTGGTCGAGTTCCGCTTCAACGTGTAGCCGCTCGGAGCAGGGCAAGAAGTCGGCCGCGCCTCGGCGCCCGTGCGTGCAGTCTGTCTTTGATGTCGAAGGATGAGCACGACGTTCTGGTGGAGACAAGCTACCTGCTGCTGGATTGTGACCAGCGGCGCGAAGAACCGGATCTTCACCGCGGTCCTGGTGTAGACCAGGGCGTGCGCCTGGACCCGGATGGCCTTGGAGGGGTAACGGATCCACGCGTACACCCGCCGAGGCTCCGGGAAGTCCACGGGTGGGGTGTTGTCGAGGTCGAGTTCGGCCGCGGTGAGCATGATCAGCTCCCCGCGCATCACGAATTCCTCGATCCGGGCATCCATCAGTTTCGCGTAGTAGGCGCGGTACCTTTTGCTGGAACCCATGGCCGGTATCCGCCCACCGATTGCTGTCCAGTCAGAGGCCGGTGGCGCCTGCGACGCGGTGCAGCCGCCAGCCCTGCCAGCGCGGATCGGCGCTGATGTCGAACTCCAGGACCGGGGAGGCCGGCCCGGTCTGGGCCTGGAACCGCCAGGACCGGGTGGTGATCACGCTGCCATGCCCGCCGCGGGCGGTGCTGTCTGGTTCCCACCAGTTGCTCGAGCTGGACCATTGGACGGGTTCGCCGCTGACCTGCCAGATGCTGCCTCGCCACCGCAGGGCCAGCGGTTCTCCGGTGCCGGTGAACCGCACGGCCGCCGGTTCATCGAGCGACTGCCGGTCGGTGCTGGGGTTACCCATGGATGGACCCGATGGTTGTGCTGTCATCGCCTCTTGTCCTTCACCTCAACGCTCGTACTTCCGGGTTAAAATAGAACACACATTCGATTGTTTTGGAAGCCGGCAGTCCGGCAGGCCGGGCGGTGGCCTCCGAAGCAAGGGTGCCCGTTGGGGCCTGCACTGAGAAAGCCTCCGCTTGGAAGTCGCGACGTCCCAGGACTGGATTTTCTGTCGAAGCTTGGTTGGGGCGAAGTGGGCCGCTGGCCCGACGAATTCACCATCGATGGGCAGCGCCGGGATGAGGGCGTTCGGAAAGATTTCCTGAACAGGCCGGTCGGTTTGAGGCTGCCGATCCTAGGGCGGGCCCGTGAGCACCCTGTCGAGCCTGTTGAGAGACTCTAACGGCAGCGGCCGTCAGCGCGCCGGA
The DNA here is from genome assembly GCF_016405885.1 of Arthrobacter sp. MSA 4-2. Taxonomy (GTDB): domain Bacteria; phylum Actinomycetota; class Actinomycetes; order Actinomycetales; family Micrococcaceae; genus Arthrobacter_D. The sequence continues at coordinate 271,034 of NZ_JAEKGC010000004.1, forward strand.
TCCAGGCCATCGCCCAAACCAGGGGAGTGCGGGTCACCAATACCTCGATCTCCAGGTACGTGCGCGGGGAACCGGAGATCCCCTCGGAAAAAGTCCTGCAGGCGTTTTCGGTGGTTCTGGGGATTCCTATGACCCGGTTGCGGGAGGCCGCCGGAGTGCGGGCGGGTGAACCGGAGCCCTTCTTCTGCCCGAGAACGCCAACCGGCTCACCACCAGGCAGCGCGAGCTCATCCTGCACCCCATCCGGGTTCTCCTTGAGACAAATGAGCGGTCCGTTCACCGGCCACCGACCGGGCCCTGAGACCCCAGCTCCACCGTGCCGGCGGAGAGCGGTCATGGTCCTCTCTGTTGTCCGGTCCGACCGGCCCTGCGATGCGTTGTTGTCCGGAAGATGAGTGCCCCGGCGCCGGGCTGGATGGTCCGGGCCAGAACTTTCCGGTCGCCGTGCTCGACCCACCACAGGTTCACCGTCAGCGGCACCGTGGCGGTGCCCGGTGTGCGGGGGTCCCTCAGGAAGTAGGTAGCCAAGCGAATCGCGACCGGGCGATCATGTAGGCCACGACGAGTATTGGTTGGTTGCTACCTTGCGTGACTTCCTGTGCGAGTACCTGAGCAACTTCGAGCACTGTCAGGTAGCACTCCCCACCGTTCAGGCCGCTGAAGCCGCCACCGGCGGAAGGAGGGCCTGAACGATGGGTGACCTGACGTACTGTTGTTAGGTTGTTGGGACTGTTCCGCCGTCGATCACGTACTCCGCGCCCAGGATCGATGACGCCCTGTCGGAAACGAGGAAGCCGACGAGGTCTGCGATTTCTTCGGTCTCTGCGAAGCGGCCCAGAGGGACGCCTCCAAGCGAGTCCATCACTCGCTGCTCGGCCTCGGGCCGGGTGATCGAGTTGCCTTCGGCGATCCGCTCAATGAAGCGGTCGTAGGCATCAGTCTTGATTCCGCCTGGGCTGATGGCGTTGACGCGCAGGCCCTTGGGCCCGACCTCGTTGGCGAGTCCCTTGCTGTAGGTGCGCAGCGCAGCTTTCGCGGCCGCGTAAGCGAGGGACGCTTCGTACTGAGGCAGCTCGCGCTGAATCGAGGTGAAGTGGAGGATGACTCCGGAACCCTCGCTGATCATGCCGGGCAGAAGCGCGCGATCCAATCGCACAGCACCGAGGAAGTTGAGCTGGAGCTCGATGAGCCATTGGTCGTCGGTGATGACTTCGAAGCCACCCGCTGGTGTTGATGCACCCCCGACAACATGCACGAGGATGTCCACACCGCCGGCTTTGCTCATTTGGGCCGCAACGAGGTCGGTGCCCTCCGTCGTCGAGGTGTCGGCCGCAATGAACCGGTCGGGGAACTCATAGCCGTCGGGCATCGACCGAGCCGTGACGTATACATCCGCGCCGAGCTCACGGAGCCTCTCTGCGACTGCTTTACCGGAGCCCTTTGATCCTCCGGTGACCAATGCTCGGCGACCGTCCAGGCGATCGCGGTCTGTGTTCGACATGTGTGATTCCTATCCTTCGATGCAGTTTCGTGGCATCGACGCGCGATGGTGGTCGAGCCGAGTACCGGTGACTCCGTAACTCCGCGTCAAAACCCTGTCGCACAGGACAGTATCACAAGTAATGTCCCACAGGACAGTAATATCCGATGGATGAAGTTTCAGTCCTGGGGAGGTAGGAGGCCTCGTTCGAGCATTCGTTCTGCTGATGCAATCGCATCTGCCACGAATCTCGCTGTCAGGTCGGTATACGCGCGGACGTCGCTGTCGGACCACTCGTCGAGAACCTCGGCGATCATGCGGTCACCGAGGGCGTACACGCCGTGAGCTGCGGCTTCGCCGGCTTCCGTGAGGCTGATGAGGGTCGCGCGACCATCGGCGGGGTCGGTCGTCCGCTGCACCCAACCATTACCTTCGAGTCGGCGCACGATCTTGCTCACGTGTGACGCGCCGGTGGCGAGCACTTCGGATAGGGATGTCGGGCGCATCGGGCCCCAGGCGAGTAGGTGTCTGAGGGTCGCATGCGACTGCTGATCGATGCTCTCTCCGCTCTTCGCTAGAACTTCGCCCTGAAAGGTCGGGGAGTCCCATAGAAGGATCAGCGCGCTCAAGTTGGCAAGCAACTCGGAGCGGTAGGGGAAGTCACTCGCGCGACGGGGTCGCGCTGCGCCGGAGTCTGCACTGTTACTCATGTCAAAACTCTACTGAGTAGAAATGAAATTATTGTCATATAGGACAGTGTTTTCGTGTTACTGTCCTATACGACAGGAAGTCGATGGCGCGGAGGCGAACGATTCGCTCTCAAGGCCGTGATCGTTCTGCCTACCACACCACCCATACGGGCGTGTTCGCGCCAGACAAAGAGAAAGAGAAGACTATGAGCGCCATCACTCTCCCTAAGGCGATCGAGAACTTCGTCGCCGCGAACAACGCACATGACGTCGATGCACTGATGGCGACGCTCGCGGCGGACGCGGTGGTGTCCGATGACGGCAAGACCTACACGGACGACGCTGGCATCCGCACCTGGATCGGGAGCCACTTGATTGCCCCCAAGATCGTCATTACCCCGACGTCTTTCGGGAACAACCGGATGGTTGCATCGTCCGCCGGCGACTTCCCGGGAAGCCCGCAGCCATTCGCATTCAACTTCATCATCGAAGGCGATCTCGTCAAGGGCCTGTCCATCGATCTGGCCTAAACCTTCGTCGGCCGGAGTAACGCACACGTTGCTCCGGCCGAAGATCGGAGTCTTCTCATGGGAACTATGGACGAGTTGATCAACCCGACGGTTATTGATGCACTTAGCCGTAACCTAGTGGCCGCTGCACCCCAATTGCAGCCCCGAGCCTTGAGCGAGGCAATGACAATCCTCGCCGGACGGCGCCTACGGGACAGGGTCAACATTGTCCGAGACGCGTTCCTTGCGGATGCACCGGATGATTTCTCAGAGCTGGAGCAACTGGTGAGAGCCGCGCTCGAGCAACCAAACTTCACGGGCTGGATGATCTGGCCGGTGACAGAGGCAGTCAGCACTCGAGCCCTGGCCAGTCACTCGACCCCGAGTTTTGATACTGGCATGGACTTGCTCGCCAGCCTGACGCCACGTCTGAGCAGTGAGTTTGCTGTGCGTGACCTTCTCAACGCACGGCCTGAGCGGGCGCTCTCAAAAATGACGGTCTGGGCCCGCGACGAGAATGAGCATGTGCGACGTCTTGCAACGGAGGGATCGCGCGCATACTTGCCTTGGGCACGCAGAGTGCCCTGGTTGATCGAACACCCGGGCGCTACGCGCGCAATCCTTGACGCTACCTACCGCGATACCTCGGAGTATGTGCGGCGGTCGGTCGCAAACCACCTCAATGACCTCAGCCGAGTCGACCCCGCTACCGTCACTCGCACGGCTCGGAACTGGGTTGAGAACGCCGACGCACACACCTCCTGGGTCATCCGTCACGGCCTTCGCACCCTGATCAAGAACGCCGACCCGGAGGCATTCACGCTGGTCGGATACTCCGGTCATCACCTGCGCGTGGACCGACCTCAACTATCGAACGACACCGTGCACCTCGAGGGTGCGCTGACCTTCACCGCGGTCATCACCAACGAGGACGACGCAGAGGCGGCTGTCGCGATCGACTACTCCATCGGATTCCAGCGCTCCAATGGGACCATCAGTCCCAAGACCTTCAAGCTCACCTCACGAAAGATCGCGCCAGGCGAAAGTGTCACAGTCACCAAGACACACTCCTTCCGTCGCATCAGCACCCGCACCTACTTCCCCGGGGCACACTTCGTCGCCGTGCAAGCAAACGGCACACGCTCACTACCAGCGGACTTCACGCTGGTCGGCGCGAGCGCAGACGAGTCTGCATCTGACGCATAAGAGAGAGGACAGCCCGTGAATGGCCCGACAGAACAAGTAATCCACACAGCACCACGGGGTGGACAGCCGTTGCGGGAACTGGATGGATGATGGACCTTTGGTCGTCTGGTCACAGAACCAGATGCACCCGTAATATATTGCATATTTGACTCAGCTGGGCTTTGCTGGGAAGCCAAAAGGACACCTCGTGAAGGCAGTTTCCACCGAGATGCCCGAGTGACTGCACCTAGACCGACAGGAACACAATGAAGAACGCTCACCCCGAGATGGTGTCTGACATCCTGCACAGGCGCTTCGATGCTGCACCGATGCTTGAGAACCTCATAGCTACGAGAAGACAGCTTCATCGTCACGCTGAGATTGGCCTCAATCTTCCACTGACACAAGCTCTTGTACTCCAAGAGCTCACAGAACTCGACCTGGAGATAACAGCGGGTCGTGACCTTTCGTCAGTGACTGCGGTCCTGCGTGGGGGCAAGCCGGGCCCGGTCGTCTTGTTGCGTGCTGATATGGATGCGCTGCCAATCACCGAGCCCAGCGGTTTGCCGTTCGCGTCCAGTACCGGTGCGATGCATGCGTGCGGGCATGATCTGCATGTGGCCGGTTTGCTCGGCGCGGTTCGCCTGCTGCACGAGCGTCGCGACGAGCTTCCCGGAACAGTAATTTTCATGTTTCAGCCCGGAGAGGAGGGCTATGCCGGGGCGCGGACGATGATTGAGGAGGGTGTGCTCGAGGCCGCAGGTGAGCGGCCCGTTGCTGCCTACGCCGTACATGTTGATTGTATGAAAGACTCCGGCACGTTCTTCACCCGCAGCGGCCCGATGCTTGCCAGCGCCAGTTCGCTACAGGTGCATGTTTCCGGAACCGGAGGCCACCCCGCCTTCCCCGAGCATGCAATAGACCCGATCCCAATCGCTGCCGAAATTGTGCTCGCAGTACAGAGCTTCGTCGCTCGGCGGGTCCCGGCAACTGATCCTGCCGTGGTGTCCATTCTGAAAATCACGAGTGAGCAACTCGCGCCGAACGCACTTCCGATCGGCGTAACCATCGGCGCGAGTGTTCGCACGCTTTCCCGTGACACCTTCGCCTTGATGCGCGAGAAGCTCGTACCTCTCGTATCGGCCATCGGCGAGGCACATGGAGCACCGACAACAACGGATTACCAGGATTCGTACCCGGTCACGATCAATGATCCGCACGAGGCCTCCTTCGCCCTCGATGTCCTCGAACGGTTGCATGGCCGGGACGGCGTGCAGGTCCTGTCCGCGCCGCTCATGGCAACGGAGGACTTCGCTTACGTTCTCGAGCAGGTACCGGGGGCTCTCGTCGTTCTTGGTGCTCGCCCGACCGACGTGCTAGTCGAAGGCGCCCCAGGCATGCACTCTGCCGGCGCAATCTTCGACGATTCCGTGCTCGGCAAGCAGGCAGAAACGCTTGCTGAACTTGCCTGGCGACGGCTCCAGTCGACCTGACTGCAAGCGCGGTCCGCTTCACTGTGCCGTGCTTCTAAGCTTAGGAGAATTGATGCTTGAAGAAGGCGACTCTAATGCGTTCGAGGAACTTATTGAAAGGGAGGGGTACCTTCTTCGTTCGTCTGACGAGGTTGACCGGCAGTACAACGCGGCCATCATCTCTGGATCATCGGTAACCGTGGGTTCAATCCCCCTCCTCGGTCACCACCTCCTTGCGGAGGGCCCCATTAGGGCCCCGAGGGTCTCCGCGGGTAGCGCCGCCGGTCCGCAGAGGGCATCTGAATGCTCGGCGGAATTGCAGCACGGAGTGGAAGCGGCTCAGATCTGTGTGATCAACGGACTGGCCCTCATCAGGAGCAAAGTTGCATCACTTTCGGAACTGAAGGCAGTTACCGAACTTACACTATTTATAAATGCAGATTCGGACTTCACGCAGAAAGACGAAATCCTGGAGGCGGCGATCAGCCTGCTCTCCTCCCTTTATCCTCTGAGCCCGGACTTTGTTGCGGACGTCCTCGATTCCTCCTATCTGCCCATGAACTCGTCCGTCTCATTGGCTATCACTTTCAGCATGGACGATGAAGCGGCATGAATCGGCTGCAATGACAAGATCTGTTGGTGGGCTCCTGCCTACTGCCTCACATATCCTTTCTTCCGCCACGCCGTTGTTTCTTAGTGAGGGACGCGCGTGGTTAGCACCGATCGCGTGATGATGAAAGCAAAGGTGCCATTGTCCGTCGAAAGATGATTTAAGAGGCGGCGGCCAATTGAGGTGTGGCGTTGGTGATTCCGTCGACACCCCGTCATCGAGCATCGCCTGGCCTCAAACCAGTTACTTCCACCGGAAGCGGGGTGACCCGGTTCCCTGCTGGTCCACCCAGCCTTCCGGTTGCTTGATCGGACGCAGCTCGGGGGAACAGGTCTCGCCGCGTCGTCCTAGGAACGAAACAAGGCGCTGTAGGCGTTTAAGGCCAGCTGGCCGCCAAGGTGCGCGTACAGAACGTTGCTCGTTGCTGGGATATCGCGGCTTTTAACCAGATCAATAAGGCCGGCCAAGGATTTGCCTTCATAAACAGGGTCGGTGATCATGGCTTCCATCGAGGCGCCAAGGCGTATTGCGTCAAGCGTTGAATCGACGGGAAATCCGTAACGATCCCCGGCCCAGCCCTCCAATACGTTGATCTCGTCATCCCGCAGCTCCCGATCAAGCCCAATCAATCGTGCTGTCTGTCTGGCAATGCGTTCGACCTGATCCCGGGTCTTCTGAAGTGTGGCGGAAGCATCGATACCGATGACCCTGCGTGGGCGGTCCTGACCCGCGAACCCAGCGATCATGCCCGCATGAGTGGAACCGGTGACTGTGCATACGACAATGGTGTCGAAGAATATTCCCAGGCCACGTTCCTGCTGTTCCACTTCATAGGCCCAGTTGGCGAAGCCCAACCCGCCAAGCCTGTGATCCGAAGCTCCAGCGGGGATCGCATACGGCTTGCCCCCGGCGGCCTTCACTTCCTCAACGGCAGCTTCCCAGCTGCTTCGTATTCCAATGTCGAAGCCTGCACCGTCCAGTTGGACATCTGCGCCCATGATCCTTGAAAGGAGGATATTCCCGACTCGATCCGATGAGGGATCAGGCCAGTCAACCCAGTTTTCCTGTATCAGGCGGGCCTTCATTCCAAGCTTCGCAGCCACGGCAGCGACCTGACGCGTGTGGTTTGACTGGTAGCCCCCGACAGATACCAACGTGTCTGCACCTTGTGCCAGAGCCTCCGGGATGAGGTACTCGAGCTTTCTGGTCTTATTGCCACCGAATGCGAGACCGCTGTTCACATCCTCCCGTTTAGCCCATACCTGGGCGCCGCCGAGATGCGAGGTCAGGCGGGGAAGGTGGTGAATCGGCGAGGGCCCGAAGGTCAGAGGGTAGCGCTCAAAATCTGTGACGGCCACAAGAGACCTCTTTCCGAACAGTGGGCAGGGCCGTTAGCTGTTTAGAGTCAGCGCACGGATCTCGGCGAAAGACTTCCGGCCAGGCGAATTTGCCTGTCCGATGAGGCACGGCCTACCCAGCACAACGAGCCGGCATAATGATGGCAAGGACGATATGCAACATATTGCGCCTTGCGAAGACTCTCGTCAACTTCATTGTGGTGCTCTTCACGCGGTGTTGTTCGGAAGGAGAGCCGGCCTGCGTTGCAGTACCGGAGCCGATGAGCTCGGCTTCCGCTGCGGGCATGAGGTTACTCACCGTGCCTCGAGTGCCAGCGAACATCTGGTTCACGGTCGCTCGAGCAATGCGAGGTATGACACCAGCGGTACGGGCGCTCACGTTTCTAAATGATGTGTTCCGGTGCTCCCACACGGTGATACCCCCACCAGGCTGGAAATAGTGGCCCTTGCTGCGCGCCGATTCACATCTTGTGCGGCGGGACCCAGTTTTACGATCCCTCGAACGCGACGGACGTGTCGAGCGCACCGTGTATGCGGGAGGTTCCACCCCGTGTCGAGTATCGGGCCACGGATCCGGGATGAGCTTGAGCGAACCGGTATGCTCAATTGCTCTCTGGGTGGCTGTGCAGGACCGGATCGAATACAACCCATGCCGTTTCGATGCTGCTTCAGGCCGCGACCTCTTGGGGGACACGATTGCAGCGCAAGGCTGACTAGCCGGGTGTGAATATTTTTTGCTCAAGCGGTGCCCCTCCGAGTCTGACGGCAGCCACCGTCGAAGTTGAGGACCGCCCTGGCCCAATCACGCAACTTCTTGCGGCGTAGGACGCGGATCTGGGCCCGGTTGGCTGAAGTTATCCGGCGAACACCTGGACGCAGTGGAGGGGGCAGGCGCTTATATCGCGGTGTCGCGGGAGTCCGGGAGGGCGCGGCCCCCGCACCCTCGTAACCTGTGGCAGTAGCTATTGAATTGAGGAAAGCCTGTGAAGAGTCGTTCGTTCGGACCGGTGACGTTCGTGCAGACGGAGCACGTGAACTGGAGCATTTACGCCGGCGATGATGGGACCGTGCTGATAGATACCGGATACGCCGGTCAGCGCGAAGACCTCGTTCGCTCGCTCGACAGCGCAGGGGTTGCGATCGAAGAATTGAGTGCGGTGCTCATCACGCATGGTCACGCCGACCATATCGGCGGGGCGCGGTGGCTCTCCAGCGACTACGGCATCCCCGTCTTCAGTTCCGAGGCAGAAGTACCGCATCTGCAACGAAAATACCTGCAGCAGGTTGGGGTACGAGATATTGCCTGGAACATTGCAAGGCCCGGGGTCCTTCCCTGGGTGGCCGCCATCGCCCCCCTTCTAAAGGACGACGCAAAGACGAAGGTGGCGGATGCCCGGCCTGTACCGCTCACCCCCGAAGGTCGCGCAAGGGTGCCGGGACTGCCACTCGTAGTGCCCTTGCCTGGACATACGAATGGACATACGGGCTACTACTTCGAAGCTGCACAGGTACTCATCACTGGAGATGCGCTGGTCACGGGCCACCGCACACTGCCTAGGACAGGTCCTCAACTGCTGCCGGCTATGTTCCACCACGATCTCCCGCGGGCTCGACAGGCGCTGCAGGAGCTTCCTCACCTTGAATATGTGACGGTGCTGCCCGGACATGGCGAAGCATGGTCAGGCTCGCTCGACAACCTTGTCGGGCAGGCCATTGCACAGTAGCTCAGCAGGACGGTTCAAGTCGGGTCAGTACTGACAAGTCCACCTCTGCGGTCTGCCTATGCTCGTTCACCGTCAACCAGACTGGGGTTGCGCCACAGAGTCGATGGAACTTGGCAAGCTCTTCCACATGTCAAACGCAAGACGCCTTGCATCCTCAGCCTTACCGCTCGCACACAGTTCGATGAGTTTGGTATGTCTTTCCAGTGAGGCCTGGCCATCGGACGACCGGAAGCGTAGAAGCTCGGCCCTGCGGACAACGGGCCCGAACCGGTCAAGTACAGCTTGTAGCGCTTGGTTACCTGAGGCTCGAACCGGGACGGCGTGCAGCTCGTCATCTGCCTTAAGAGCCGCTATGGCGTCACCGGCCTCAAGGGCTTTCTGAAAGCGGCTATTGGCTGAACGCATTCGATCGATGTGCACTTCGGTGAGCTTTCCGATCGTCTCGCGGACGGCCAGTTCGTGCATTGCGGCCACGACATCGCGCGCATCGGAAAGTGCCTGCGTCTCAATTGTGCTCACGATTGTTGACCGACCCGGCTGGGTCACGACCAGCCCGCTATCGGCGAGCTTAAGCAATGCTTCCCGTACAGGTGTTCGGCTGACACCGATCCAGGCAGCGAGATCAGAGTCTCTTAGCTGCTCTCCTGGTTTGAACGTGCCGTCAACGATTGCATCACGAAGCCGCAGGTAAACATCGTCCCGCAGAAGAGAGCGATCAACAGAAGGAGTGTCTTTGGGAATCGGCATTCAATATATTGGTCACAAGCCTGTGGAAGTTACAACCTACCGCTCCCTACATGCAGCATCCTGCTTCCCCGCTCCTCGAAAGATCCTCATTCGGCGGTTGGCCGTAGGGATGGCCCTTAAGATCCTTCAGCCCCCGCATGTGCGCCGCGCTACCGGCACTGATTACCCACAAGGTCCCGGGAGGCATCTGACCGATCGCTGCTGGCTCCGGATGTAGCGCTGCCTTGACAAGCTTCATCACCGGACTAATATATTGCATATCGGTTTCCCAGTACCCTCTCCTTCAGCCGGTAGGATCCGTGGACCTCTTCAGGTTCCCTAGTGTCAGGAAATTTCGGATGATGCCACTCTCACCCTTCGAAATTCCCTTATGGATCGAACTTGCAGCAGTGGCTCTTGGGGCATTGCAGGGCGCACTCTTCGCAGGACCCTTCGCCGATCGGCGAATCGATGTCCTGGGGGGAGTGCTGATTGGAGTAGGGGTAGCACTTGGCGGCAGCCTGTTGCGGGACGTGCTCCTCGGCGTTCCACCCGTGGCCATCTACGGGGACTGGTACATCCTGGTGGCTGCAGCAGTTGCGTTCCTAGGCATCGCGTTACAACGCCTTTTCATCCGGCTCGACCGGCTCATTCTCGTGCTTGATGCGGTGACGATAGGACTTTTCGGGGCCATTGGAACCTCAAAGGCTCTCGCGCTCGGCGTACCTCCCGTGCCGGCGGTATTCGTCGGAGCCGCGGCCGCGGTGGGCGGATCCGTGGTGCGTGATGTCACTCTTGCTCTTCCGGTAGCTCTGCTGCACGTGGGATCGCTCTATGCGGTTGCAGCCGCCGCCGGAGGGGTGCTGCTCCTCCTCCTTGTCCACAGCGGTGTAGCCGTTTTACATGCCGCAAGTGCCTCTGTAGTGCTAACAACGGTGGTGCGACTTCTGGCCGTCAGTCTCGGCTGGAGGTTCCCTGAACGCTCAGCAGTGGTCGTCCGCCGTCGGGCACGGGTCTGACCTGGTGACATTGAGCGCTTCCGTCCCACCTCGGGCCGCTCGCTTCATCCGGCTCAGCCGTCCTTCTAAAGGCAGGCCCGCCCAGGACTCCGCCCACCGGCGGTCATCCGTCAATGACCGCTCTCGGAAACTCCTATCGGAAATGCCTGGAGAAGAACTGATGCGAAAACGGTCGCTCTCCAGACCGATATATCGAAAGCGAACGACCGTGTTCAAACGAATTAGGAAATGTCATGCCAACGCTCAACACCAAAATCGGCTTTGTCCTTCATACCGGAGCCCGGTATAGGAGGGGAGTCATCGTCGCCCTCGCTGCCCTGGTAGCACTTGCACTGCTGCTTCCCGCTGCAGTCAACGCGAGCCCACAGTCGGTTCCCGCCAACTCCCCGACGCCCGAGGACAAGCCCACTGTCGTCCTTGTACATGGTGCCTTCGCCGATTCTTCGAGCTGGAACGGTGTCATTCCACGTCTGAAGCGCGAGGGATACCCCGTTTTCTCTGTGGCCAACCCCCTGCGTGGCCTGCAGGAAGATGCCGCACACTTGCGCACTGTTCTCGACAGCGTCGAAGGGCCGATTGTGCTTGCCGGACACTCATACGGCGGGTCAGTCATGAGCGAAGCAGCCGAAAGCAAGCCCGATGTGAAGGCGCTGGTCTACGTCGCCAGCTTCCAGCTCGATATCGGGGAGAGCACCGGGGAGCTTGCTGGGAAGTTCCCCGGCGGGGAGCTCGGGCCAGTCCTCCAACCTGTGGCCTTTGAGACCCCCGACGGGCGGACTGGCAATGACCTCTACGTCAAGCAGGAGGAGTTCCGTCGCGTCTTCGCCGCTGATATCTCAAAAACGATCGCGGAGCTGATGGCTGCAACGCAGCGCCCGATCGCCGAAACCGCCCTCCAGGACACCGCGACGAAGGCCGCATGGAAGACCATCCCCTCCTGGTCGATGATCACCACCAAGGACCTGGCCATCCCCGCAGAGTCCATGAGGTTCATGGCCGAACGCGCCAACGCTGAAGTCGTCGAAATTGATGCCTCACACGGCGTGACGGTCTCCGAACCCCGCGCAGTCGCCGATCTGATCACCAAAGCAGCCCACGAAGTCACCCAGTAGGAAAAGCGTGCGAAGTACAAAAAGCGCACGAAGTTTATTCAGAAATCGAGAGGATGAGGACCATGACTGAGAACGTTACAATCACCAAAGCAGGGCAGAAGGTCACGAACGTCGTGCTGGTGCACGGGGCCTTCGCCGACGGCGCCGGATGGCGCGGGGTGTACGAGAACCTCACCGCGCGCGGATACGAGGTGTCGATCGTGCAGAACCCGCTGACCTCGCTCGAGGACGACGTCGCGGCCACCCGCCGCGTCCTGGACCAGCAGGACGGCCCATCGATCCTCGTCGGTCACTCATGGGGAGGCACCGTCATCACCGAAGCCGGCGTCCACCCGAACGTCGCCGGCCTGGTCTACGTCTCGGCGCTGGCCCCCGACACAGGGGAAACCACAGCAGAGCAGTACGAGGGCTTCGCCGAGACCCCCGACTTCGTTATCGACGTCGGCGACGACGGGTACGGCTACATCAACCGGGACAAGTTCAAGGCTGGCTTCGCGCACGACACCAGTGACGCTGACGCAGCCTTCCTCAGGGATTCGCAGGTACCCATCAACATGGCAGTATTTGCGACCCCGGTCACCAACGCGGCGTGGCGGAACAAGCCCAGCTGGGCCGTCATCGCAACCGAAGACCGCGCCTTCGACCAGGCCATGCTGCAGCACATGGCCAAGCGCGCCAACGCTGCGATCACCGAGGTCGCGGCCAGCCACGCCGTCTTCCTCACGCAGCCGGAAGCGGTGGCCGACACCATCGATGAGGCGGCACGCACCGCGGCTTGACCCGAGCACCTTTTGGGGTGTGCGGTGCCCAGCGCCGCACACCCTAAAAGAGCACCGCGGAACAACCCGCTCCGTTACATAATGTCAGCTGTCCGACCCACGGGGCGCACTGTTGACGGCGCCACTAGGCTCGGAGCATGGGTGCCAAGCGTAGGAAATGGCCGACCAGAGGCCAGACTTTGACTGGTGGCGTTCTAGCGTTGCTCTGGATGGCCAGCAATGCGTATTCCGTACTGGCCGAGGGGCGCCCCGCCACTGGGTTCTACTGGGTTACGCAGGCCGTTAACCTGGCTTTCTTCTTGCTGTGTGTGTGGTTGTTCATCCGAGCTGTGAAGCGGCCAGAAGACACACGATAATGTCGGCTGACACACAGACAAGCGCCCCACCGGGTCATCCCGGTGGGGCGCTGTCGTTGGTGCTGTTCTGCTCGGGAACCTAGAGCACACGCTCCAGGGCCCAGTCAGAGACTGAGCGCCCACTGAGGAAGCGCCATTCCGCGCGGCACTTGTCACACTTGATCTAGTGACTGTGGTCGCGGAACCCCAGGATATTGTCATGCTCTTCGACGATCGTTCCGTAGCCACAGGGGCACCGGTATTCATTGCGCTCCACGTTCCCGGGGCCGGCCCCGAAACCGCCAACATTTTCCACATGGTCGCTGATGCCGATCGTGCGGATGCCCGGTGACGGCGACAGCGTGCTCAGCCACTCACCGATCGCAGCCCGCGCTGCGTCATAGGCTCCGGGGGAGTGGTCGAGCTCGTTGAGGAGAAGCACCAGCTAATTATTGGGTTGCTCATGGGCAATTGAATGCTGCCGGGCCGAAGAGCCCCTCGGCTGGTCGGCATTTTGGGCGAGTCAAGGGGCGAAGGAGGACTTTAGGGCGCTGCACCCTAGCGGATCACAGGCTGGCTACGAGGGCGCTACGGACACGTTCGCGGTCGATCGGGCGATCATGGGTGGCCACGTCGCCTAGATGAGGGCGGACGATCATAGGTTAGTCCGCTACGGAACGTGGTCGAGTTCCGCTTCAACGTGTAGGGAAACGTCGGTTACCGGGGGTGGAAAGCGAGTTCCGCTTCGCCGCCTGGTGCCTCGATACTTTCGGCCCGGGGCGGCCTATGGTTAGGCATGAACTCCGGCCCGCGTGTGCGTCTCGTCCTGCCACATCAGCTCTTCGACCAGCATTTCGAAGCCGCTGGTGACACCGTGTTCGTGCTCATCGAGCATGACCTTCTCTTCCGCCAGTACGCGTTCCATTCCCACAAGCTGGTACTCCATCGCGCGTCGATGGGCCGCTTTGCCCGCCGCTTGAGCGCGCACGGCTACGAGGTCGAAGTCCTTCGAAGCGATGCCGGTTATAGCTCCTCCGATCAGCTCGCCGGGTTCATCCGGGACCGCCACCCGGTGCAGGTAACCTGGTTCGACGTGGTCGATGACTGGCTCGAGCGGGATCTGTTCGCGGCGCTCGCCACTGGCGGCTACCCGATGAGCTGGGAAGACGTGCTCGAGACACCGAACTTTCTCACTGACCGTGGGCAGATCGATGACTGGTTCTCACACAATGACTCCCGAATGCAGGACTTCTATGTGTGGCAACGCCGTCGACTCGGCATTCTGCTCGACGACGGGGAACCCCTCGGCGGGAGGTGGTCCTTCGATGCCGAAAACCGAAAAAAGCTTCCCCGCGGTTACACCCCGCACACCGTGGGCCGTTTCGCGCGCCATCCCGTCCACCAGCGCGAAGGGGCCCTCGACATTGAAGCGCTGATGGGGGAGGAGGTTGGTGACGGGATGCATCGGGAGGTGGAGCTCGCGATCGCCTGGGTCAGTGCCGAGTTCCCGGACGCCCCGGGTGACCCCAACCTGTTCGCCTGGCCCACCAGCGGCGACGAAGCGCGTCAGCACCTGCAGGAGTTCGTCCGCGAACGACTGAACGCGTTCGGGCCCTACGAGGACGCGATCTCCACCGAGCATCCGTTCATCGCTCACGGCCTGCTGACGGCCGCGCTGAACATCGGACTGCTGGACCCGCGGGACCTCGTAAGGGCGGTACTCGAAGGAGCCGATGCCGACACCCCACTCGCCTCCCTGGAGGGGTTCGTGCGGCAGGTGATCGGCTGGAGGGAATACATGCGGGCCACCTACCGGACCAGCGGCCGGCAGATGCGGACTTCGAACCACCTCGGGCACCAGAACGCACTCGGGGACGGGTGGTGGGATGCGAGCACCGGACTGGCCCCCGTAGACATGGTCATCTCCCGCGTGCTCGCCACCGGGTACGCCCACCACATCGAGCGACTGATGGTGCTCGGCAACGCGATGTCCCTGCTGCGCATCCATCCCGACCGGGTATACGAGTGGTTCATGGAGCTGTTCATCGACGCGTACGACTGGGTGATGGTCCCGAACGTCTATGCGATGAGCCAGTTCGCTGCGGGGGAGGAGATCACCACGAAACCCTATGTGTCGGGCAGCAACTACCTGCGGAAGATGTCAGACCTCCCCGCGGGGGAATGGATGGCAAACTGGGATGGTCTGTATTGGACGTTCATCGAGGATCACCGCGCGGTCCTGGGAGCGAACCCACGCATGCGGATGATCCTCTCCCTGCTTGAGAACATGGACCCCAATACCTTGAACGAGCACCGCCGCCGTGCCGGGGCGCTCCTCGACGGTGGGCACGAAACGGCACTGCTTAAACCGACGCCGATGCGCGGTAGGACCCGTGAACTGTAAGCGAGCCCGCGAGAGCGACCTGGCGGAGTTTGAGTTTTCGTATGGGAGGGGATTCCTCTCCCAAGAGTTCCCCGAAGCTCCGCATCGAATTTGAGGGTGAACGAAAGTTACTGGACGTCCTCTTGAGGCGGTGCCACCATGGCGGTATTGTCGCGGCCGCTCGGCGGCAGGGCGCAGGAGCGGAGATCGGGTACCAATGTCAACGCCTGCTGATCTGATCCCGGAGCGGTACAATCACGCGCTGCGGTCCGGTCACATCAGAAGTGAGGGTTAGCCTCGAGCGCCCTGCAAGCAGAGGTTTATTGTCTACTGACCGTGGTTGAGTTCCGCTCCAACGTGTAGTTCCTGATCTCCCTGAGACCTTTTGCGATCGCTGTGAACAACACGTGTCCTTAGCGGCGATGCGCTCTTGCGACCGCGCCTGGTCAAAATGATGCTGATTGTGACCCTGTGCACGACGGTGTCAGCGCAGCCCCCGGGGCACCATCGAGCCCTGTCGCAGCCGTCGCTACCGGCGTAGGCTTCGGCTGTGCCGGCTCTGTCCGCGGATCCCTCCGCCCGGCCGGCAGTCGCCTCAAAAGGAGTCCGCCATGACTGTTCTGGTCCAAAATTTTGTGCCCGGGCTGACCCGGGAACAGTATGAAGGCATCGCCGCCGCTCTCAGGGACAAACTCATTGCGGCCCCCGGCTTCAACGCCCACTACGCCTATGAGAGCGAAGGCGGAATGACCGTTGTGGAGATTTGGGAGGCGGCCACGCAGCACGACGCCTGGTTTGACAACAATGTCAGGCCAAACCTGCCGGTGGAGGTCACTCAGGAGAAGCACGAACTGGCGAACAACATCACAGCCTAGCGCTGCTATTCGATCTCGTAGCGAAAGGCTTCGCGAGTCAGGCTCAGCTCGGTCGTCTGCAACAGACCTCCGCGGCTCACGTTAAATTCCCTGCGTAACCGTGTAACTGCCCCATTGCGATGCGCTTTCGCCTTCCCTTTGGTCCACCGCTTGACCGTCCCCCTGAAGGAGTTTCGGCACGGCGAGAGTGCCCGCTGGCAGGGATCTACCGAGGGACCTCGAGCGGGATTTCCAGAAGGGGTGCCGGCATCGCTGTGGTCACACGGTTCCCGATGAGCTGGTTCCTATCCGGGTGAACCGTCGGCTCAGTAGATCTGGAGGAAAGCGGCTGCGCCGATGACGGTCAAGCCGACGCTCAGGGCTGTCGGAGCGAACGAGCGGAGCCGGATAAAGCTCACTGCGGCCAGGAACGCTACTCCAGATGCGATTGAGGTAATCCAGTACACAGGGCTGGTCGTTTCAGCCACAACGGTCAAGCCGTAGATTCCCTCACCTATCAGCACTGCGGGCAACGCTGAGCTCGCTATGGCAACCACCCACGTGGACCGGCTGCGCATCCAGGCCGCGGCCAGACCAATGGGAGGCCCAGCGACGAAACTCATGAGGACGAAAAAGTTACTCAGGCTTAGTGACCAAACATATCCGCGAAGGTCGGACATCACTGCGTACCCGACGTTGAGGAGGTAGAAGGAAGCAACCCCGAGAACAATTCCGCTCAGGTACCTGCTCCGTGAAAGCCACACCAGCGCGAACGCCATGGCCGACCACCCGCCGGCGGAGTTCGCCAACGAATGAAGCGACTCCGGCAAATAGGTTTGTCCCAGCGATGTGAGTGCGCCCAGAACGAACGAGGACGGCAGAACGATGGCCCATGAACGAAGACGATCTCCTACCCAGGACGCCCGGGTCAGGCCGGCGCGTGCAGGCGGCTCGGTGAATGCCGGCGAGGTCCTTGCCCTTATCAGTCCAGGAAGGGAGCGCTTATCGGCGGCGGGGACGCCTGATGAGTTGGCCATGATCTTAATGCTAACTGTGGGAGCTTCCTCCCATCGTCAGTACACCGACCCGGGCCGCGGCTGCAGCGGCGGGCCCCGGACTGCTGCGGCACAACAGCGAGCAGCACGGCCACCGGGTCTACTTCAGGTCGTCCTCGAGAGCCTTGGCGTCAAGATGCTGACCCGGTTTCGGAGTGCGGAAGCTGATTCCCGTCAGTGCCCCGAGCGTATGGCGTGTCGAGTCCGGCGGTACAGGAGAGTCTCGAGGGCGACGAGGGCGGCGGCTGTGGCGGATACCAGGACCAGGGCGGCCAGCGGGGGGATCTGGGCCGCGGCGGGGATCAGGGCCAGGAGGACAGCGGCGCCGCCGAGCCGCAACCTGTTCCATCCGCCGCCGATCCGCCGCCAGAATCCGGCGCTGCCCAGCAGGTACAGGGCCGCGCCGCCAAAGAGGGCGAAGGCGCCTAGGGCGCCGAAGGGCCCTGTCTCGTAGACGTGCGCCAGGACGTCTTCCACCCCGAGTGCTGACAGGACGATCCCGGCGACCATAGGCAGGTGCAGGTAGGTGTAGGCGTCGACGGCGGCTGCGGCTCGTTCGGCTCCGCGCAGCGCGGCGAACCGGTGCTCGGCGGCGATGGCGGTGACATCGAAGTGAAGCCACCACAGGCAGATGGACAGGCCCACCCCGAAGACGGCGCCGATCAGGATCGGGGTGCTCACGGGCTCCTGGGAGGCGCCGACGCCGGTCGCCACGATCGATTCACCCAGGGCCAGGATAACGATGAGTCCGTAGCGTTCGGTCCAGTGTGCCGCCGAGTGCACCCGCCAGTTCCCATGTCTGGAGGTGAGGTAGGTGATTGCAGCGTCCACGCCGACGCCGGCAAGCCAGAACCAGGTCTGCGCGGGACCTCCGACCACGGCCCCGGTCACGATCAGCGCCGAACCGAGCACCACTCCACCGGCGGTCTTGGCGATCTGCCGGCGCAGTGGCTCGTCATCTCCCGCCGCATAGGCGTACAGGCTCAGGTGCAGGACGCGGACGACAACGTAGGACAACGCCAGCACCACGGGGCCGCTGAGGCCGCCCTCGAGGTCATGGAAAGCCTCCGGGATGGCCAGGGCGGCGAGGAACATGACGATCATGACGACGGACAACCCCAGCCGCATGAGGCCCTCATCGACATGGGTCTGGTTGGAGAGCCAGGAGAACGACGCCCAGGACCACCAGAGCAGGGTCAGGATAATCATCCCCTGCAGGACCCCGAGGAAGGAATGCTCGTGCGCCATGAAACCCGTGACCCGGGTGAAGGCGAAGACGAAGACCAGGTCAAAGAAAAGCTCGAAGGTGGTCACACGGTGGGATTCGTCCGAGACCCGTGCGGCGGGAAGCGGCTTTCGTGATAGTGCCATGGCTCCAAGAATAGGTGTCGGAGCGGAGTTGATTTCTCTGTTACCCCCGGCCCGCCCCCCGGTTTGATCAGCGGTATTCAGGGTTGGGATGCGACTTGGAACGATCGCGGTCTCTCCATTCCCCGGGGAGATTCCCCCAGGCAGGAATACCGTTATTGCGCCGCAGCATGTCCGCCATGTGAAGCAGATTCCAGGTCATGAAGGTGGTATTGCGGTTCGTGAAGTTGTTCTCCGGTCCGCCCGAGCCTGGGTCGAGGTAACTCGGTCCTGGACCGGCTTCCCCGATCCATCCTGCATCGGCGGCAGGCGGGATGGAGAAGCCGACGTGCTGGAGGCTGTAAAGGAGGTTCATTGCACAGTGCTTAACGCCGTCCTCATTCCCGGTCAGCAGTGCCCCGGCCGTTTTCCCGTAGTACAGGAACTGACCATTGGCCTGCGTCACACCCGACATCGAGTAGAGGCGTTCGATGATCCGCTTAGTGATCGAACTGTTGTCGCCGAGCCAGATAGGCCCGGCAACAACGAGGATGTCGGCCCGCATCACTTCAGCGGCGACAGTCGGCCAGTCGTCATGGTCCCACCCCCGTTCCGTCATGTCGGGGTAAACGCCGGTCGCAATGTCGAGGTCAACCGGTCGTAAGATGTTCACCTCCACCCCATTCGCGCGCATGATGTCCGCACTCTTATCGATGAGACCGGAGGTGTGACTCAGCTCGGGACTGCGTTTGAGTGTGCAATTGAGGAACAGAGCACGCAGACCCGCCGGGGTCGTGTGTCGGCTCGGGGGGTGCTGAGAATCTGGCATCAATCGGGTACCCTTCGTGGCTGTTCGGTAAGGAGGTTTTGGCGCGCATACCGCGGATCCCGTATCGGCTCACCTGCCAAACCGACGGCGCTCCCCGGTCCCCAGAGTCAATCATGTCCCTTCGGCGCAGCGGACCGTTTCCGGGACTGCAGCACGCCGTCCAGAAATCTAAGGAGCGGTTCCGTCGGCTCCAGAACGTCGGGCACATACTCGGGATGACGGGCGAGGTAACTCTTGATGTACGGACACACAGGAACGATGATTTTCCCCCCGGCGACCGTCTTGCTGAGCGCGTACTCAGCCAACGTCCCCGCGATTCCCTGCCCCGCATACTCATCGATCACCGCCGTATGGAAGAAAATACGATGATCGCCGTCGTCATCCACGTAAGCGGCCTGACCAACGTAATGACCGCCCGCCCGTGCCTCAAACCTGCTCCGCGGCGTGTTCTGTCCCAGGTTCAACTCATTCACTGACCCTCCCGGAAAGATAGTACCCAGCATGTTCGATCATTGTGCTTCGTCCTCTCAACCGTCGAAAGGTGTGCGAAGGGCGTTCCTTCCACCATCCGCACGCGGGCGGTCATAAAACGTAAAATTCGTCTGATCGTTTGCTGGGCGAATTGTCGATGAGACGATGCAAACGCCAAGAGAGGAAGACCCCTCTCTCACATCAAACAAGGAAGTAGGACATGGGCTTTATCAAAGTCGGCACCGAGAACAGCACCGATATCGAGCTTTACTACGAGGACCATGGGACGGGACAGCCGGTTGTGCTGATCCACGGCTACCCGCTGGACGGCGGCTCGTGGGAGAAGCAGTCAGCCGCCCTCCTGAACGCCGGGTACCGGGTCATCACCTATGACCGCCGCGGGTTCGGCAAGTCGAGCAAGCCCACCACAGGCTATGACTACGACACCTTCGCCGCCGACCTCAATACCGTCCTTGAAACCCTGGACCTCAACGACGTCGTCCTGGTCGGCTTCTCGATGGGCAGCGGTGAGGTGGGCCGCTACATCGGCACCTACGGGGAAGCCCGGGTCGCGAAGGCCGCGTTCCTCGCATCCCTGGAGCCGTTCCTGCTCCAGACCGACGACAACCCCACCGGCGTTCCCTCCACCGTCTTCGACGGTATCCGCACCGCCGCCACCGAGGACCGGTACGCCTGGTTCACGAACTTCTACAACGACTTCTTCAACACGGACAACTTCCTCGGCAACCGCCTGAGCGAGGAAGCCCTGCGCAACGCCTGGAACGTGGCCTCCGGCGCGTCCTGGTACGCCTCCTTCGCCGTCGTCGACTCGTGGCTCACCGACTTCCGCGCAGACATTGAGAAGGTCACCGTTCCGGCTCTGATCGTCCACGGCACCGACGACCGCATCCTCCCGATCGACGCCACCGCCCGGGAGTTCAACAAGCGCCTGCCCGCCGCGGAGTACGTCGAGATCGAGGACGCGCCGCACGGCATGCTCTGGACGCACGGAGCGGAGATCAACGAGATCCTGCTGCCCTTCCTGGCCAAGTAACCCCGGCCGCATCAACGACAGGGCACCCATCCGTCGCCGGCTGTCAGGACGCTCCGTCCTGACAGCCGGCGACGGATCACAAGATGCTTAACCCATGCACCGCGGCGGGTACGTGCCGCTGAGCAGCCTCTCACCGGCTGTACATGGCGGAGTTTTCAACCGTTCCTCGGACCCTCACACACCTTTTACTTATAGTCCCAATCGAGCAATTCCCATTCGGCCATTCGCGCCTTGTACGAACAAACAAAATATAGGTGGAAATCAGTCGAATGGACCGAAATTTCCATTGCTTGGCGAACCTACACTGAACCGCATGACAAATCTCGCAGATATCGGCCACTGGATCGACGAACGCCTAGCCACCCTCGCGGAGCAGTACAACGTCCCCGCCGTTTCGGTGGCTGTCTACGCCAA